>NZ_CP109473.1:6190404-7428485 GCF_036227405.1 Streptomyces sp. NBC_01460 | reverse complement strand
AGCAGTCCGTTCCCGCGTGCGCCGCGCACCGTGCAGTCACGGATGCGCGCCTCGCCCTGTTCGGCGAGGACGAGCCCGCTCGTCCCGAGGTGTTCGAACGTGCAGGACTCCACGGTGGTGGGCGTGTTCGAGGTCACGACGATGCCGGCGCCCTGCGGGTTGCTCACCCGGCAGTCGCGCAGTGCGAGGGAGCCCGTCCCTCCGGCCAGCATCGCGGTCCAGGCCGCGCCGACGACCTCGCAGCCGTCGAGCGCGGCCTGCCCCCGTCGCACGTCCACGGCCGGCAGCTCGGCGTCGCCGCCGCGCAGGGTCAGCTCGGAGAGCATCACGGCATCGGCGCGCAGCGCGATCACGCTGCCCGAGCGCGGCCGGATCTCCACGGTGCCCCGCCCTTCGGCGGCGGTGAGGGTGACCCTCGTGTGGATCACGAGGTTCTCCGCGTACGTCCCTGGCCGGACGCTGATGAGCGCACCGGTACGGGCGGCGGCGAGTGCCTCACCGATCGTCCGGTAGCGGTCCCGGCTGTCAGGGCCGACCGACAGTACCTGGCGCGACACGCACCAACCTCCTTGCTACGGCAACGTCTTCAGCGGGCGTCCCCCTGTTCACCGGGGACGGGTGTCGGGGGCCGACGGTGCCATCATGCCTCGCCCCCGGGACGCGCGGGTTCCGGGAGTGGTGCTCCCGGTGTCGAGGCGCCGCTGTCAGGTGCTCCACTTCTGGGCGGGGTTGCCCGAGCACTTCAGCAGTTGCAGGGCGGCCCGGTTGTTCGGGTTGGCCCCCGCGATGTCGACGCACATGCCGACGACGGTGTTGACCAGGTCGTGGGCGCCGTTCAGGGCGAACTTCTGGGCGGGGTTGTCGCTGCACCGGGCGATCTGGATGACGGCGCCGTCGCTGAAGTTCGCGTTGGCCACGTCCAGGCACAGGCCCCGGATGCGGATGGTGCCGTCGGACGCGAACTGCCACTTCTGCGCAGGGGCGTTGTTGCAGTCCCACATGTGCAGTGCCTTGCCGTCACTGAAGTCGTGCCCCGGTACGTCGATGCAACGGCCCGAGAGATGGCTGCGGAAGGAGACGGGGGCGCTGAGGGTCACCGCCGGCGCGGCCGCCGGCTTGTTCCTGGTGCTGCCGGACTTCTCAGCTCCGCCGCTCTGCTTCTTCGGCGCGGCCGGCTTCTCGGCGTCGTCCTTCTTCTTCTCTCCTGCGGCCTTCTCCGTGTCGGGCGCGGGAGCCTTGGGCGCCTGCTGAACGGTCTTGGCGGGCTTCTCGGACGCGTCGGGCCCCTTCGTGCCGGCGCCCGGGGTGCCGGGCTCGGTCGGGGTCACGGCGAACTCGCCGGGCGCCTCCTGCTCGCTTCCGGTGAGCACGGTTCCGGCCGCCGTCGTCGGCCGGTCGGGGTCCTTGTCGTCGTCCGTCGCGAGGACCAGGAACGGGACCGACACGAGCAGGGCTCCGGCTATCGCAGCCCCCGCCAGCACGGCCTTGCCCGGCCGTCCGACCGGCCCGGTCTGCTGCGGACGGCCGATCGCCGTCGCGGTCATGGTGCGCACGAGGGCGGGCAGCCGGCTCTCGGCGGCGGCACCGGAGTCGTGGTCGGCCTCGGGCCGGGCGCCGGAAGAGGTCTCAGGGCCGGCCGGGGTGCCGGAAGAGGACCCGGGCCCGGTGCTCGCACCCGCCTCAGGGTCGGTGGTCGCACCCGCTTCGGGCCTGGTGCTCGCACCCGCCTCGGGTTCGGCTGTCGCCCCGCCGGCGCCGGTCCCCGCCGGTGCCGGTGCCGGTGCCGGTGCCGGCGAGGCCTCCGACTCGGGATCGGACGTGGCGGACCTCGCCTCCGGCGTGGGCTCGGACGTACCGGGCTTCGCCTCCGGGGTGGTCTCGGCGAGGGTGGCCGAGGCCGTCTCCTCGCTTACGGAACCGGACTCCGCGCGAGCCCGCGCGGAGGCGGAGGGTTGCTGAGCCGAACGCGTCACGGGGTTCTCCCTGTGGTGTGGGGCCAGGGTTCAGATGAGCTGGGGGCCGCCCGGTCCCCGGAGGGGTCCGCGGCCGGAGCGCCGGCACGGGGCACCGCACCGGAGAGGTGTAGGGATGCGGCCTCGGCAGGGGCCTTCTCGGCGCCCGCCTCGCGGTCGGGGCCGAGCAGGCTGTCCGCCGGGACGAGCAGGGGTGCCGCCGCGGCGGGGTTGACCATCAGCAGCGCGCCGGGACCGCTGAGTGAACGGGCCAGTTCCGCCGCCGGAAGCCTGTCATGGTGAAGTGCCGCGGACATGAACTCGTGTGCCGGTGAGGTGAACAAGAGCACCACAGGCGCCCCGTCCCGCCCGGCGGCCAGGAGTGGCCCTCCGTCGGGCCCGCGCACCACGGTGACATCGGCCGCCGCCAGCGCGTCGAGCGCGGCTTCCACCGAGCCGTAGCCGGTGGCGGCCCGCTGGGCCGCGGCGTCCACCGGGTCGGTGGGCTCCGGCCAGTCGAGCACGCGCGCCGAGGGGCGGTACGCGGGGTTGGCGCGGTACTCCCCCACACCACCCTCGTCGTCCGACTGCCACTCGCCCAGCACCGCCCACTCCGGCGGCGTCCGCTCCTCGGTCCACTCCGGATCCACCACCCCGATCCAGTGCCCCGGTGCCTCTCGGGCGGCGGCCTTCACGGCCTCGGGTATCTCGGGCGGTTCGGCGGCCCCGTCAGCGGGTGACGGCTGGTCAGCGACTGGGCCGACGGCGTCCGGCACGGTGAACGGAGCTTCGTGCCCGCCCTCTTGCCGCTCTCCGGGCCGCATCTCCACCTGAACTCTTGGGTCCGTACGAATCCTTGGGCGCCGAGCGACACGCGCGTACGCCGACACTGATCAAACCGAGTCAACAGGATGTCACACCAGCCCCGCCCGTTGACGTCCCCCCAGGGTCCGTTTCGGTTGCCCGCACACCCGTTTGCCGCCCGGACAGGTCACGATCCGGGAGCAGAGAGGCGCAGACGGACAATTCGACGAGGGGGCATTCCGGGCGAGGGGGCACCGTCGCCTCACGACGGGTTACGTGGTGTACGCCTTCGGCCCCCTGGGGGCATGCGGTTCCGGCCGCACCGCAGGCCGGGCCCCGGACGACGACTCGGTCCGCCCCCCTCTCGGTTGCGTGGAATCGCGTGCCCTTTCGACAGCGATGCGAGAGGCTGTCGCTCTGCAAGGTAGGCACATGAGGCACCGAAGCGTGATGATCCGTCAGGGGTGTTCCGGAAGTGGCACGTAGTGAACGGGATCTCTGGCTACGGGGATTCGGCACGGACGCACAGAGAGCTGCGGCGGCCGACGCGCCCTTCGAGCTGATCTGTTTTCCGCATGCCGGCGGCTCGGCATCGTACTGGTGGGGGCTCGCCAAGGCGCTCGCCGGTGACGCGGATGTCCTGGCCGTCCAGTACCCGGCCCGCCAGGACCGCTACCAGGAGTCGGCCGTGCCCGACCTGCACCGGCTGGCAGACCTGATCGCCGGAGTGCTGGACGGTCCCCGCGACCGCCCCCTGGTGCTGCTCGGCCACAGCATGGGCGCCTCCCTGGCGTACGAGGTGGGCGCGCGGCTCTCCCGCACCGCCGGCGGCGGTCCCGGTCTGCTCGTCGTGTCCGCCCGGCGGGCCCCGAGCGTCCCCGAGACGGCCTGGGACCGGATCGGGGACGACGCGGCCCTGGTCAAGAGGGTGCGGGCACTCGGCGGAACCGACCCCGCCTTGCTGGACGACCCCGATCTGCTGGAACTGATCCTGCCCGGGCTGCGCGGCGACTACGGGGCCCTCGCCTCCTACCGCGGGACCACGGGGAAGCCGCTGTCCTGTCCGGTGCTGGCCCTCGCCGCCGACGAGGACCCGTCGGTGCCTGTCGAGGAGGTCGAGGCGTGGCAACGGCACACCTCGGGCACCTTCCGCCTGCACGTCTTCGACGGCGGCCACTTCTACCTGGCCGACCGGCTCGATGAACTCGCCGAGCTGATCCGCCGCAGCGTCACGGCCTCCGCCCGGTGACATCGTGCGCGGGTCCGCGGTCTGCGGCGTCTTCGCCGGAGCCGCGGGGTCCTGTGGCTGCCTCTTCGTGAGGGGGACGGGTTCCCGCGGCGCGGGTTCACCTCAGTCGTAGAGGAGCGAGGCGGACGGCGCGGTCGTTCCCTGGCGGCCCGGTGTGGTGTACGCGAAGTTGAGCACCGTACGCCGCAGTCCGGGACGCCCGAGCGGGGTGACGCGGTGGGCGGTGCGGTCGCTCCGCAGGAGGTAGCCGTCGCCGGAGCGGTGGTGCACGAGCCGGGCGCCGGGTGCGTCGAGGCCCTCGAGGTCGCTGCCGGGGTGGAACGCCAGCAGTCCGCCGTCGGCCGGGTGCGTCGGGGCTTCGAGGAAGAGGACGAGGGCGAGCGGGTAGTCATCGGTGTGCGCGCCGTGGGTGTCGCCCGGGCGGTGCAGGACGTTCAGGACGTGCCGTTCGACGGGGTCGTGGACGGCGACGACCGTCTCGCCCAGGAGCGAGGACAGGAGCCGCATCAGTTCCCGGTCCTCGTAGAGACGCGTGATGAGCGGTGAAGCGCGGGCGATCCGGTGTCCGCCGAGCGTGGTCATGTGCCGAGGGCTGTCCGCCGTGCACGGCATGCGGAAGTCCCGCCGTACCGCGTCGGACTCCAGCCGGCGCGCTTCCCCTACGAGCGCCGCCAGCCCGGCGGGGCCGATGAGCCCGGGCAGGGCGACGTAGCTGTCGGCGGAGAACCGTCGGCGCAGGGACTCCCAGCGCGAGTCCACGGGCAACGAGAGCATGGACGATCCATCCCTCGTGCCCGAACCGGACAAACCCACCTCGACCCGGTCCGCTCAAGGCGACCGAGCCGATGTCCCCCGTCGTCGGGGTCTCGTTCAGGCGGATGTCAGCATCGGCAGGGACATCAGGTACTCCTCCGGGATGTCGAAGGCTCCGGTCAGGGTCTGCAGATGAGGGGCGAGCCGGGACGTCAGCGTGCGCACCGTCTCGGGGAGGGCGCGGACCTGGTCCATGGTGAGTGCGTTCTCGACCAGGAGGAGGCCGGTCAGAGTGGTCAGCCGGTCGAGCAGGAACAGCGCGCGCAGGTCGTCCAGGGTGGCGCGGGTGCCCGGGTGGGTGACGTCGGAGCAGGCTGCGGCGAAGGCGTCGGCGGCCTGGCCCACGGCGTACGTCTCGACCAGGGCGAGGGCGGCGGCGGACGCGTGGTTCCAGCGGCCGAGTGCGTCGCCCCCGGCGCCGCCGCGCAGGTCGCGCCGTGCGGCCAGGTGCCAGTGGCGTTCGGCGGTGGCGAGGGCGCGGCGCAGGAATTCGGGGTCGGTCAGGGGCTCCTGGCCGGTCGCCCGCGCCGGCTCCGGGAGGATCGCGTGGCCGAAGATCATCTCGGCTCCGGCCTTGCACCAGATCGCCAGGTTGTCCCCTTCGGCGGTGATGGCTCCGTCCGTGTTGGCGGCGAACTCCGCCAGTCCGTTCACCGGGAACAGGGCCCTGGCACCGCAGCGTTCTCGGCTCTCGATCGTGATCTCGCGGGCCCGCCAGGTGATCCAGCCCTTGGCCACCGCGACCAGCCGTTCGGTTGCGGCCCGGTCCTCGGGGGCGTGGGTGATCCAGCGCTCGGTGACGGCCCGGTGCAGGAAGGTCATGGCGTAGGCGGTGGCCGTGCAGGTGAGCAGCCTGGCGTGATGGCTGCGGTGCGCGGCCAGGGGAACGCTCTGTCCGGCCACGGGACCGGAGATGCGCCGGATGCCCCCGTAACGGACCGCGATCGCCAGGGCGGCGCGGCTGCCACCGAGGGTGCTCGCGCTCATGCACAGCTTTCCGACCGTCACCCGGCGGATGGCGTGCAGGAACCGCTTGCGCGGGCTGCCCACGGCGCTGGTGAAGGTGCCGTCCGGCCGTAGCTCTCCGTGCTCCCCCTGGATCAGGGCGGTGCGCGGCAGACGTACCTGGTCGAAGGTGGTGACACAGTGGTCGACCGGGCTGCCGATACGTTCCGGCAACACCGTCACGGTGATGCCCGGCAGGGTTCCGTGACGATCGCTCAGCGGTGTGAGGAACAGGAAGACGCCGTGGTCGCGGTCGTCGACCAGGAGCCGGGCCGCCACCAAGGCGCTCTTCGGCCCGCCGGCGGGACTGGTGTTGGGCATGTACTTCTGCGCGCCCTCGTGCGGGGTGTGCAGCACGAACTCGTCACGCTCGCGGTCGTAGCGGGCCGAGGTCTCCAGCGCCGCCGCGTCGTTGCCATGGGCGCGCTCGGTACAGAGGAACGTCCCTGTGCGCGCCAGCGCGGCGAACCGGGAGAGGTCACGCACCGGTGAGGTGCGGTCGTCGAGCAGGCTGCCGAGGAAGAGGTTGTAGTGGATGCCGGCCACGGTGGCCGTGGCCCCGTCCACCACCGAGGTCCACTCGTGCAGGGCGGCCAGCCCGCGGGCGTCCTGAGCCAGGGACTGCGGGCACAGCACCTCTTCGTTCAGAGCGCGCAGCCGGTCGTACGACAGCTGCCACCGTTCCTCGGCACCCATATCGGCCCGATGGCGGAACCGGTCGGTCGAGATCACCTTGCGCCAGGAGCCGTGGATGTCCGGCCCCCCTACACCGTCCCGGAAGAGGATCTCGGCCAACTCATTCGGGCGGGGCGTGAGTTGCGTACCGCCCTGCGTGTGAACATCGATGCTGATCATTATGCCCGACCCAACGAGCGGACCGGTTCACAGAAACGTTCTTTACGAAACTGTTCGGCGGACGGCCCACTCGCCGCCGTCCGGAGCCCGATGTCGGTACGGACGGGTCCCAGCGCTGACCCCCGCGACGTGACTCACCAAAACGACGTGGTCACCGAGCTCGGCCACGAGCACCTTCGCCCCCCACGGCCTCCGACGCAGGGGACCGACCTGGTTCGCCGACCCCGGGGTCCAGATCCACGTCCTGCGCAGGATCGCGCGGCCACGGATCACTGATGACCACACGGCGCTACCCGCACCCGGACACACCAGGATCACGGCAGCCGGCACAGCGCTCTCCGCACACCGCGGCGTGCTCCCCGCCGAGCCCGGCCGAACCCCCAAAAACGATCAAGGGCCGGTTTCGGATTTCTCCGAAACCGGCCCTGACCTGCGACTGTCTCCAGTCGGGACGACAGGATTTGAACCTGCGACCCCTTGACCCCCAGTCAAGTGCGCTACCAAGCTGCGCCACGTCCCGATGCGTTTCCCCCCGGTGTTCCCGGGTGGCCGCGCAGGACAAACATTACCTCACTCCGAGGGCCGGATCGACGCGCGTACCTGCTGGGCGCGGGCCGCGAGTCCTTCCGCGCCGCAGGCCGTGGCGATCTTCTGGGCCCGGGCGACCTCCCGCTCGGAGTGGATCGCGATGCCGTACTCGAAGCGGGCCAGCGCGTGCTCGTAGGCGGACGAGGACGCCTCGAGGTGGCGTACGGACTCGGCGAGCAGCTGCTTGGCCTCCTCCTCGGGCGCGAAGAGTGCCACGCAGCGCAGCGCCTCCCCGATCGCCGTGTCCGTGCCGAAGCGCTCCGCGTGGACCCGGGCACGACTGGCGAGCTGGGCGGCCCGGACCGGGTCGCTGTCGGCCAGGGCACGGGCCAGGTCGCCCGCCCAGGGTGCCCAGACGCCGTTGAAGCGGCCTCGTGGCTCCAGGGCCGCCCCCGCCGATTCCAGCTCGGCCACGGCCTCCTCCGTACGGCCTTCGGCCAGCAGCAGCCGTCCGCGTACGCACGGGGCGTCCGGCAGGACCATCGCCGTGGGGTACGGCGGGCCGAAGTCGTACCGGTCGGCGACCAGCCGGGCCTCGGCCGTCCGGCCGCGGGCGAGCAGGGTGTCGACGAGAAGGCAGGCGGCGTCCCAGTGGACGGGCAGTCCGCGTCCGGCCCGGTCGGCGAGGCGCAGGCCTTCGCGCAGGAAGCCCTCGGCCTCGGCGAGACGGCCGCGCCTGCGGTGCACGAGGCCGAGGAGGGTGTGGGCGAACGCGAGGTGCGCGCCGCTCCACCCGGAGATCTCGAAGGCGCGCACGGCCTCGCTGAAGAGTTCCTCGGCGCGGTCCGTCCGGTCGGTGAAGGCGTAGGTGATGCCGACCATCGTGGGGAGTTCGAAGCCCCATTCGGTGTCGGTCCAGCCGAGCCCGCGGGCCGGCCGGCCGTCGACGAGGGCGCGTTCGCAGAAGTCGACGACGAGTTGGGCGTTCTCCCCGCGGAGCATGGCGTCGAAGGCCCGCAGGGTGAGCAGGGCGCGCTCCGCGTTGTCGCGGCCCTTGAGGTGGTCGGCGTTGCGGGCGAGCCGGGCCGACCGTCCTGGCCCGTCGTCCTCGGCGGCCTGCATGCCCTCCCAGAGGAAATGCGCGGCTTGGAGACGCATCAGGCCGGGCCCGGGCGCGGTCCGGGACGCCTCGGCGGCCAGCGAGAGCGCCGCGTCCTTGAGCTGGTTGTTGTGGGACAGGGCGGAGGCGAGCCGGAAGGTGGCGTCGATCCGGAGCGTCTCGTCGAGGCCGGGGGTGTCGAGTGCGGCGCGCAGGTGCTGCACCGTCGTGGCCGGCGAGAAGAGCAGCGTGGCGCAGCCCAGTTCGTACAGCAGGGCCGCCCGCTCGTCGGGGCGCGGCGGTTCGTCCAGGGCGCGTTCGAGGCAGCGCCTGGCGGCTTCCGGGGCGCCGACGGCGAGGTGCTGCCGTGCCGCCTCGCGGAGCTGCGCGACCAGTTCCTGGTCGTCGTCCGGGTGGACTTCGAGCAGGTGGCGGGAGGCGGCGGCCGCCCCGAGCCCGGCCTGGGTGATCGCCCAGGCCGCCCGTCCGTGCATGGCGGTGCGGGTGGCCGGCGGGATGGAGCGGTAGACGGCGGTGGCGATGAGCGGGTGGACGAATTCCAGCGGGTCGAAGCCGCTGACGATACGGGCGTCACGCAGGCGAGCCGTGCAGTCGGCGGCCTCCGCCGAGCTCATGCCGGCGAGTGTCGCGGCCAGCTCCTGGGAGATCTCGGTCCCGAGCACGGCGGCCGCCCAGGCGAAGCGGTTGGCGTTGGTTCCCAGGCGTTCGAGACGGGCGACGAGTCCGCTGCCCCGGGCCGACGCGCCGAGCTCGCGGAGGAGTCCGGCGGACTCCTCGACCGGTGCCAGCTCGCGGTCCTGCGCCTTGGCGACGAGCTCGACCGCCTCGTACGGATTGCCTCCCGTCACGGCCCAGACCTCGCGGCAGAACGGGTCGTCCGCGTGGTCGCCCAGGCCGGCGCGCACCAGCTCGGCCGTGGCGTCCGGGGTGAGCGCGCGCAGCGCCACCCGGGTCAGCGCCGGGTGGGAGGCGGCCGTGCCCCGCTCCTGGGAGCGGGCGACGGCCCAGTCCGCGTCGCGGTCGGCGAGCTCCTGGGGGCGGTGCGCCTGGACGACCAGCACGGGCAGTTCGGACAGCCGTGCGGTGAATCCGGAGAGCCAGGCGAGGGATTCGCCGTCGGCCCAGTGCGCGTCATCCACTATGAGGAGCAGGGGCCGGTGACTGAGGCGGGAGGCGAGCCGGGACACGACGTGGTCGAGACCGTCCCGGACGCCCTGCGGGTCGGGCTGCGGGCCGCTGGGGTCGGCGAGGCCCAGAGCCGGCGCGGCGATCTCGAACCAGTCACCGAACAGGGCGCGGATCTCGTCGGCGGGGAACCGGTCCAGTGCGGGCTGGAGCAGCTGACGTACGACGTGGAACGGCACCGAGGTGACCGTCTCGCCGCCGCGTGCGGACCACACGGTGCAACGGTCGGCGGCCATGGCCTGGATCTCGCCGAGCAGCGCGGTCTTGCCGATGCCGGCTTCGCCGCTGAAGACGAGCAGCCCGCCGGCTGCTTGTCCGCCGCAGAGGGCGTCCACCGCCTGTGCGGCGACGGCGAGTTCCGGTTCGCGCTCGTACAACGGCCGGGACGGCTGCATGCCTCCCCTTCCCAGGGTGGTTGCGGAGAGTTCGAGCCTAGCCGTGCGCGGGTGCTCGCGGACAGGGTTCACGTGGTTCCCCGCAGGTGCGAGGCACAATCGGGGGGTGGACGAATCTCGCAGGGACCGGGACGAGGAAGGGCGGGCGCGCAACGCGCGCCCCAGGGACGGGCTGGGGCGCCCCCTGCCGTACGGGACTCCGGGGGTGGAACGGCAGCCCGAGGGAGTGGTCCGTTCACCGGACGAGACGGTGCGCGAGGCCCAGCGGCTGCTGGACGCGGGCATGCCGTTCCACGCCCACGAGGTGTTCGAGGACGCCTGGAAGTCGGGGCCGGACGGGGAGCGCGAGCTGTGGCGCGGGCTCGCGCAGATGGCGGTGGGGCTCACTCACGCAGCCCGGGGCAACGCCGCGGGCGGAGCACGGCTGTTGCGGCGGGGCGCCACCGCCGTCGAGGGGTTCGGGGCAGCCGCTCCGCACGGGATCGGTGTGGACGGGCTCATCGGCTGGGCACGGGAGCTGGCCGACCGGGTGGACGGGTCCGCCCCGGCCGGGCCCGAGGGCGGCCCGGGCGGCGCCCGCGGCGTGGGCGGGGACACCGCGCACGCTGCGGCCGTGGTGGACGCGGCCACGGAGGCACCGCGGTTGCGGCGGGAGGACCGGGCCGGGGGGTGAGCGCCCGCATGGGATAGGTTTTGCCTTTTCCTGACGGCGTGTTGATCACGCCTGTCACACTCCTGTTCCATTCTTCGCTCACGCGCTCAAGAGACGGACGCCCCGATGACCGACATCATCAACGGCCTCGGCCGTGCCACCGCGTACGGGGCCCTCGGCGTCGTACTGCTCGTTCTCGGCATCTTCCTGATCGACGCCCTGACGCCGGGCAAGCTCGGCCGCCAGATATGGGAGGAGCGCAACCGCAACGCCGCGCTGCTCCTCAGCTCGGCGCTGCTGGGCATCGGCGGCATCGTGTTCACGTCGATCTGGACGACCTACGAGGACTTCGGCAAGGGGCTCGTCTCCACGGCCGCCTTCGGACTGCTCGGTCTGATCATGATGGCGGTGGCGTTCCTCGTCGTGGACCTGGTCACGCCCGGGAAGCTGGGAGCCACGCTGGTGGAGCGTGAGCCGCACCCGGCGGTGTGGGTGACGGCGTCCTGCAACCTGGCGGTGGCCGCCATCGTCTCGGCGTCGATCGCCTGATCACACGGGTGATCCAACGGTCCGGCGAACACCGCGCTGCGCAGCCATTACGATCCGGCGTCATGAGCACTTCTGACCAGGACCAGGACCAGGAACACGAGCAGGCCCGCGAGCAGGACGCGGAGCAGGGCGAGAACGACGGGGCGATACCCGGGCCCGCCGCGCAGGAGCGGAGACTCACGCCGCGTCAGGCCCGGCGGCTGCGGATCGTCCTCTCCTCGGCGGGCATGGCGGCGATGGCCGTCGTCCTGGCCCTGCGGATCGCGAGCCGCTCGTCGGTGCTGGTCGTCGGGGTGTACGGCCTCGCCCTCATCCTCTGCGGTGTGGTGATCGAGCTCAGCAGGAACGGCCGCACCCGGCTCGGCAGCTGGCTGCTGGCGGCCGGACTGGTGGCGGCGGTCGGCGCGGACTGGCTGCTCATCCCTTAGGGCACGCCGCTCCGCCGGTCACCGCGCGGAGATCCGTACGGAGGCGCCGTCCGGGTCGACCCGGTCGAGCCAGTCGGCCCGGAGAGCGATCGGCCGGCCGGGGACTGCGGGCAACAGCAGGCGCTCCCGGTGGAGTTCGCGCCCGTTCTGCGAGACGACCAGCGTCGGCCGGAGCAGCCGGCGCGCGGTGCGCAGCACGAACCGGTCCCCCGTCGGCCGCGCACCGTGCGGTCCCGTCACATTGGGGGCGATCCACCGCAGGGGGGCGTCGACGACCAGCCGTCGTCCCTCTCCGGAGGGATCCTCGGTGCCGGCCAGGTGGTGCAGCACGGACACCGCCACGGCCCGGCCCTCCTGGGCCGCGAACCCCGCCCGTTCGACGGCGTGCAGCAGGTTCCCGGCGGCGAGGACGCCCGGCCGCGAGGTGCGGAAGGCGGCGTCGTACGCCGGGCCCCGGGTGCCGGGATCGAGGCGGAGGCCGCCGCGCCTGGCCAGTTCGTGGTCGGGGACGAAGTCGCCGGTCAGGACGACGGTGTCGCAGCGCAGCGTGGTGGTGCGGCCGTCGTCGTGGCGCAGTTCCACCCCGGTCAGCCGGGCCCTGCCGGTGAGCCCGGTGACGGTCGCACCGGTGAGCAGCGGGACGTGCCGGCTCCGGGGCAGGACCGGGAGGGGCGTCCGGTCGGTGACCACGGCGACGACGTGGACCCCCGCGGCACGCAGGGTGGCCACGGCTGCGTGGGCGACGGGCTCGCCGCCGACGACGACCGCGGTGGTGCCGATCCGCTGCCCGTACAGGTGGACGGCCTGCTGGAGCTCTCCGGTGGTCCATACGCCGGCCGGCCGGGTGCCGGGGATCAGACGGGCGCTGCGCGGCCGTTCGCGGGCGCCGGTGGCGAGGACGACGGCCCGGGCGGTGATCCGTTCGAGCCCGCCTGGTCCGGTGGTCTCGACGGTGCGGGGGCCCGCCCAGCCCGTGACGGAGACCCCGGTGCGCAGGGCCGCGCCCGCGTCCAGCGCCGCGGCCACACTCCGCCGGGCGTACGCGGGCCCACTCGTCCCGCTGCCGGCGTACGCGGAGCCGGTCGCGGCGGCCCAGGCGTACACCGTCCGGTCGAGGCGCCCGCCGAATCCGCCGTGGTGGCAGTGGCGCGGGACGCCGCCCGCCTCCTGCTCGCGTTCCAGGATCTCCACCCGGCCCGCTCCGGCTCCCGCGAGTTCCGCTCCGGCCGCGAGCCCCGCAGGGCCGGCGCCGACGATCAGGACGTCGACCTCGCGTGCGCTCACGGTCGTGCCTCCTCGAACAGGGCGCGGACGGCGGCGCCGCAGTAGAAGCCCTGGCACCGGCCCCCTCGGGCCCGGGTGCGGCGCCGCAGGCCGTCCAGGGAGTGCGGCGGGATCGTCGCGCGGAGGGCGTCCCGGATCTCTCCGAGGGTGACCTGTTCGCAGTGGCAGACCAGCGTGCCGTACGCCGGATCACCTGCGATCAGCTCGGCACTCCGGTACGGCCGGGGGAACGCCTCGCCGAGGTTCGGCATCGTCAGGGGCGGCAGGGGGCCCGGCTCGCCGGCGTCCAGGCCGGTGTCCGCGAGGAGCCCCCTCACGTGCCGGGCGATCGCCATGGACGCGGTGAGGCCGGTGGAGCGGATGCCGCCCACGGCGACGTAGCGCCGGGCCGGGTACTCCTGGATGCGGTAGTCCTCCTGCCCGGTGGCGGCGCGCAGGCCCGCGTAGACGGCGGTGACCTCCTCGTCGAGCAGCGCGGGCACGATCCGGCGGCCCTTCTCGCGCAGGAGGCGGAGTCCCCCGGCGGTGGACCCGGTGGCGGTCCGGTCGTCGAGATCCTCGGCGGTGGGGCCGAGGAGGACGTTGCCGAACACGGTCGGTGCGACCAGGACGCCCTTGCCGGCCGGCCCGGGGACCGGCAGGAGGATGTGGGAGACGAGGCCGCGGGCGAGCTTGTCGAAGACGACGAGCTGCCCCCTGCGCGGGGTCACGGTGAACACGTCGTGTCCGAGGAGCCGGTCGATCTCGTCGGCGTACAGTCCGGCGGCGTTGACCAGGTAGCGGGTGCGCAGCGGTCCGCGCGTGGTGGTGAGCAGATGGTCCCCGGCGTCGCTCCCGACGTCTCGCACCCGGCAGTTCAGGTGCAGGTGGACACCTGCCCTGACGGCCTGGGTGGCGAAGGCGAGCGGGGTGGTCCAGGGGCAGATGACGCTCTCGTCGGGAACCTCGAGCGCGCCGAGCGCGCCGGGCCCCAGATGCGGTTCGCGCCGCCGTAGTTCGTCGGCGCCGATGATCCGGGAGGCGTGGTAGCCGTTGCGCCCCGCCTTGGCCCGCAGTCCGGGCAGTGCGGCGAGCTGCTCCTCGTCCCAGGCCACGAGGAGCGCGCCGACCCGCTCCACGGGGATGCCGGTCTCCCCCGCGTAGGCGGCGAGGAGCTCCTGTCCCTCGCGTACGAGGCGGGCCTCCAGCGAACCGGGTACGGCGTCGAAGCCGGTGTGCAGGATCGCGGTGTTGGCCTTCGATGTGCCGTTGCCGATGTCGTCGGCGGCGTCGATCAGCGCGGTGCGCAGCCGGTGGCGGGCCAGTTCCCGGGCGATGGCCGCGCCCACGACCCCCGCGCCGACGACCGTGACGTCGTACGTGTTCTCCGCGTCCTGGACCGAGGGCAGGGGGCCGGCGGTGGTGAGGGTGACGGTCACGCGCGCTCCAGCAGGCCGTCGACCGCGGCCCGGAAGCCCGCGAGGCGCTCCGACGCCTCATCGGGGCCGATCCGGGGCTCGTACACGGCGGACGGCCGCCAGTCGGGGACCGCGCGGCCCGGTGGAAGCCGCGGGTCGAGGCCGAGCCGGGCCACCACGCCGGCGCCGAGCGCGGTCGCGTCGGGCAGCGCCGAGACCTCGACCGGTCGTTGCAGCAGGTCGGCCTGGGTCTGCATGAGCAGGGCGGAGCGTGTCAGGCCGCCGTCCACCCGCAGCGTGGTGAGCGGTGCGCCCAGGTCGTCGGCGACGGCGTCGGCCAGGGCGACGACCTGGGCGGCGATGCCCTCGCAGAGGGCGCGGACCAGGTGTCCCGCGGTGGTGTCGAGGCCGAGGCCGGTGACGGAGCCCCGCAGGTCGCCGCGCCACCAGGGGGCGGCGAGACCGGCGAGCGCGGGGACGAAGGTGACCCCGCCGGCGTCCGGCACCGAGGCGCCGACCGGGTCGAGGTCCGCGGCCCCGGAGATCACCCCGAGGTCGGTGAGCCAGCGCACCGCCGAGGCCGCCGTGTAGACCTGGCCGTCGAGGCAGTAGTCCGTGCGGCCGCCGAGGCGCCAGGCGACACAGCTCACCAGACCGCTGGAGCCGGTGCTGGGCAGGCCGCCGGTCTGGGCGAGGAGGAACGCGCCGGTGCCGTAGGTGCATTTGGCCTGCCCGGGCTCCAGGGCGTTCTGCGCCAGCAGTGCGGCCTGCTGGTCGACGAGGAGACCGGTCAGGGGGATCTCCCCGCCGAACACGGTGGTGGTGCCGACGGGGCCGGCGCAGTCGACGACGGCGGGCAGCCGCTCGTCGGACAGGCCGAAGATCTCGAGGGCGGCGGGCGACCAGGCGACGTCGTGCAGGCCGAGCAGCTGGGTGCGGCCGGCGGTGGCGGCATCGGTGACGAACGCGCCGGTCAGCTGGTGGACCAGCCAGGAGTCGCTGGTCGTCACGACTCCTTCCCGGGTGAGCTCGCGGCGGATCCAGGCCATCTTGGGCGCGGCGAAGTAGGGATCGAGCGGGAGCCCGGTCAGCCGCTTCAGCTCGTCGCCGTGCGGGGCGAGTTCCTCGCATAGCCCTGCCGCGCGCCGGTCCTGCCAGACGACGGCATCGG
The DNA here is from genome assembly GCF_036227405.1 of Streptomyces sp. NBC_01460. Lineage (NCBI taxonomy): Bacteria > Bacillati > Actinomycetota > Actinomycetes > Kitasatosporales > Streptomycetaceae > Streptomyces > Streptomyces sp. NBC_01460. Next base: position 7,413,098 of record NZ_CP109473.1, on the reverse strand, counting down.
TCAGGGGTCTTCCGGTCGCGGGATCCCAGGCGAGCACCGTCTCCCCCTGGTTGGCCAGACCGACGGCGGCCACGGGTTCGGCGGCGTCCTCCATCGCCTGGCGGCCGGCGTCGAGGACCGATCCGATCAGCTCGGCGGGATCGGTCTCCACCAGGCCCCCCGCGCCGTGGCGCGTGCGCACGGGCGCGGAACCGGAACCGATCACCCCGCGCTCGGGACAGATCACCAGCGCCTTCGTCCCGGACGTCCCCTGGTCGATGGCGAGTACCGGTCCTGTCAATCGACGCTCCTGCCGTGCGGCCGCCCGGACCCGGGCGGAATCGTGATCATCTGGTCTCTCCGCCCACAGTCGTGCAGACCACGTCGTGCGTCAACCCTCTCCAGAACATCCCGTCCGGAGCCACGCACGGCGATCAACGTCCGGTTCGACGGCGCCACTTGAGTAAGATCCACGGAGTCCCCCGACGGACGGTGCGGGGCGCTCTACACTCACCGCCCAGTGGACAACCGGACGATGACCACCGGGTGTTCAGGACCGAACCGCCCAACCCCCCACGTTCCTAGAGGATTCATGACCAGACGAACTTGTGCCGCGCCACGGTGCCCGGCTCACCGCCCCTCCCCCACCGTGTGTTCAGGGGCAGGGCGCGTCCATGGCAGGCGGTGACTTCCGGCCGGTGTACCACCCCGCGGGGCACGACCACGCACTGCGCGTGGCGTTACAGGACCTGCGCACCGGCCGTTGGCTCGCCATGCGGAATCTGCTGGAGAGCACACCGGACTGGGCGCTCTGGACCCAGCGGACCCAGGTGCTCGCGGCCGTGGCCGCGGGGTCGGACACGGTGCAGGCCTGGCTCGCGGAGGAGCCGCGGAGCGTCGCGGCGGCGGTGATGCACGCCAGGGTGACCGTGGAACGTGCCGTCCGTGCCCACCGGGAGAAGCGGCCGAGCGCCCAGCAGCTGTGGCAGGAGGCGTGGGAGGGGTGCCGTACCGCCGCGCACGCCTCACCCCAGGATCCGGTGCCGTGGGTCTGTCTGCTGGCGCTCTCCCAGCTCGACGAGGGGCAGCGACTGGAGGAGCACCGGCTGCTGCCGCCGGGGCCGATGCTGTTCCCCGGCCCGTGGGGTCTGCTCGCGGAGGCGGACAAGCGCGATCCGTTCAATCGCGAGGCGTACCACCGGATGCTGCAGTTCGTCTACGCCAGGCAGGCGAGCGGCACGCTCTCGGAGGCGGTCAACTTCGTCCAGTGGGCGGCCTCTTCCGCGCCGGAGGGCTCCTCCCTCCATGTGCTGCCGCTGTACGTGCGGGTGGAGCGCTACCGCCGTGAGCACGGCAACGAGCACGCACTGGACCTGCACTGGGTGACCGAGGACGGTGAGCGTGACGCCCGGCGGGCCCTGTCCGTCTGGTTCGCCGCCGCCGACCCGGCAAGCCGGTCCCTGCTCGACCTCAACCATCTCGCCCACGCGCTGTGGGGCTCGCTCCGGTTCGCCGACGCCGCTCCGGTGTTCCACGCGATGGGCCCGTACTACACCTCGGTCCCGTGGGCGCACCGCACGCGCACCCCGCAGGATCCGGCCGGGGCCGAGGACGTGTTCCTGCGGGCCCGGAGCCGCTGTCTCACCGCCGAGCACGAGCCCGGGAGGGGCCCGCACGGCTGACAGGCCGGGCGCGTTCGCTCCCACGGGAGGGATCCACGTGCCGGTCAGGCCGGAGCCCTCCACGTACGTCCCCGTCCCCCATCCCCCACCCGGAGGTCCTCTCCATGTCCATATCCGCCTCGCCCCAGTCGGGCACGGAGCCCACGCCCCAGAAGGACGAGGAGCAGCGGCTGCGCGAGCTCGGCTACCAGCCGGTGCTGGCCCGCCGCATGGGCGGCTTCGGCAACTTCGCGATCAGCTTCTCCGTCATCTCGATCCTCTCCGGCTGCATGACCCTGTACGGCTTCGGCATGTCGACCGGCGGACCGGCCGTGATGCTCTGGGGCTGGGCCGGTGTCGGCCTGTTCGTGCTCTGCGTGGGCATGGCCCTGGCCGAGGTCACCAGCGCGTACCCGACGTCGGGGGCCCTCTACTACATGGCCGACCGGCTCGGCGGCCGTAAGTGGGGCTGGTACACCGGGTGGCTGAACCTGCTCGGCCTGCTCGGCGCCATCGCCGGCATCGACTACGGCGCCGCGCTGTTCACGGGCGCCCTGCTCAACCTGCAGTGGGGGTTCGATCCCACGCCCGGCTCCACGATGCTGATCTTCCTCTGCATCCTGCTCCTGCACGCCGTGCTGAACCTCTTCGGGGTGCGCCTGGTCAGCGTGCTCAACTCGATCAGCGTCTGGTGGCACCTGGCCGGTGTTGCCGTGATCGTGACGGTGCTGGCGATCGTGCCCTCGAACCACCAGTCGCCGTCGTTCGTCTTCACCGAGTTCGTCAACGACACGGGCTGGGAGAATCCGATCTACGTGGCCGCGATCGGTCTGCTGCTGGCGCAGTACACCTTCTGCGGTTATGACGCCTCCGCCCACCTGTCCGAGGAGACGTCCAACGCGTCGGTGACGGCGGCCAAGGGCATCGTCCGGGCCATCTGGGTCTCCTGGGTCGCCGGATTCGTCCTGCTGGCCGGGCTGACGTTCGCCATCCAGGACTACGCGGGCACCCAGAACAGCGCCACCGGGGTGCCGCCGGCCCAGATCCTGATCGACGCGCTGGGCACGGCGGGCGCCACCGCCATGCTGCTGATCGTCATCGCGGCGCAGCTCTTCTGCGGCAACGCGGAGGTGGCGGCCGCGAGCCGGATGGTCTTCGCCTTCAGCCGTGACAACGCGCTGCCGGGCTCCGCCCTGTGGCGCAGGGTCAGCGCGCGCACCCAGACGCCCGTGCCCGCCGTCTGGCTGTCGGTGGCGGTCGCCGCCCTGCTGGCGGTGCCCTCGCTGTACTCGGCGACGGCGTACGGGGCGGTCACGGCGATCAACGTCATCGGGATCACGCCGGCCTACGCCATCCCGATCTATCTCAAGCTGCGCGCCGGGGACCGCTTCGAGCGCGGTCCGTGGCACCTGGGCCGCTGGTCGAAGCCGATCGGCTGGATCGCCGTGACGTGGGTCGCGATCGTGACCGTGATCTTCCTGCTCCCCCAGTCCTCGCCGGTGACCATCGACTCGATGAACTACGCGTCGATCGCCCTGGTCGTCGTCCTGGTCCTGGCCACGGTGTGGTGGTTCGTCGCGCGCCGGTCGTACAGCACTCCGGCCGCGTACGGGAACGCCCGTGAGCAGGCGGAGATCGCCGAGGGCATCGTCTGACCGTCCCTCCCCCGGGCGGCCTTCAGCGCAGCAGCAGCTGGAGGCCGCCCAGGACGGTGGCTCCGATCACGATCCGGTCGAAGAGCTTCTGGTTGATCCGGCCGACGCAGGCGCGGCCGAGCCAGGCGCCCGGGATGACGAAGAGCACCAGGGCGGCGTCCAGCAGCAGCGACCGCGCGTCGATGAGGCCGAGTCCCACGCTGAAGGGGACCTTGGAGGTGTTGACGATCAGGAAGAACCACGCCGACGTCCCCAGGAAGCCCAGCTTGCGGAAGCCCGCCGACAGCAGGTAGAGCGACATCACGGGGCCGCCCGCGTTGGCGACCATGGTGGTGAACCCGCCGAGCACCCCGTACGCGCGCGCCCTGAACCGCCCGCCGCGCGAGGGACCGTCCTCGTCCTCCCCCTCGGGGGCCGGCTCGGGCCGCGCGCGCCGGCGCCACAGGGTGACGCCCGCCATGAGGAGCAGGATCGCGCCGATCGAGGTGCGTACGGCGTCGTCGTCGGCCCACAGCATGAAGACGGTGCCCGCCACCACCCCGACGGCCACGGCGGGGAACAGCCGCAGCAGGGTCGGCCAGTGGGCGTGACGGCGGTAGACGAGCACGGCGAGGAGATCGCCGGCGATCAGGATCGGGAGCAGCACCCCGGTGGATTCGCGGGCCGGGAGGACGGCCGCGAAGACCGCGAGGCTGATCGTGTTGGCACCACTGACCGCCGTCTTGGAGAAGCCGACGAGGGTGGACGCCGCCGCCAGCGCGGCCAGTTGCCAGAGTGTGAAGGTATCCATTCCGGCTCAGATGGTAGACACATCTCCCTCTCGGCGGATCATCGTTCCATCCTGTGACCTCCCCGGGCGCGGGTCCCTCGCTATGCTGCGATCACTCACGGAAACGTTCAAACGAACATCGCACAGCGGTAGGCAAGGGGGCCAGCATGCGGGAGCCGGTCGACGTGAGGCGCACGCGCATTCTCGCGGTGGTGCACGCGCGGGGCGCCGTCAAGGTGAGTGCGCTCGCCTCCGAGCTCGAGGTCTCGATGGTCACGCTCCGGCGGGACGTGGAGGAGCTCGCGAGGACGGGGATGCTGCGGCGCGGGCACGGGGTGGTCCGGCCGATGGGCGACACCGGGCCGACGACGCCCGTGCCGGCCGCACGCAGCGGCGAGCCGGTCGGTGCGGGGGCAGCCGTGGGCCTGGTCGTCCCGGAACGCCACTCCTACCTCTACGAGACGCTGCACGGCGCCAGGACGGCCCTGGAGGAGGCGGGGGCGCGGATCACCCTGCACATCGCCCCGCAGATGGCCGGGGCCGAACGGCCGCAGGTGGAGCGGGCCCTGGCCGCCGGGGTGCGCGGTCTGCTGATCGCCCCGCGGTGGCGCAGCGCCGCCGGCGAGGAGGCGGACTACGGCTGGCTGGCCGAGGTGGGGGTGCCCACCGTCATGATGGAGCGGCGGCCCCGGTCCGGCAGCATGCTGCACGCCATGGACACCGTGTGCTCCGACCACTGGTACGGGATCCACCTGGCCGTGGACCACCTGGTCTCTCTCGGCCACCGCAGGATCGTCCTGGCGGCCAGGAACGACAGCCCCACGGCACGCTCCATACGGGCCGCGTTCGCCGAGATCGCCGCCGCCCGGCCCGAGGTCGAGGAGTGGTCGGTGGTGCTGAGCTCGCCGAACGCGGGCCCCGGGGAGCCCGGCACGCTGGAGGAGGCTCCGGATCTCACGGCGCACCTGCGGGAGCGACGCGTCACCGGCGCCGTCCTGCACGGCGACGAGGACGCCCTGATGCTGGTCCAGCGGATGACGGAGAACGGGATCGGCGTACCGCGGGACTGCTCCGTGGTGGCGTACGACGACGTCGTCGCGGCCCTGGCCAGCACCTCCCTCACAGCGGTCTCCCCGCCGAGGGCCGAGATCGGACGGGCGGCGGCCGAACTCCTTTTGTACCGGCTGGGGCAGCCGGCCGGCACGACCGGTCCGGTACGCAGGACGGAGTTGCTGCCCCGTCTCGAAGTGCGTGGATCGACCCGGGCGTTGCCCGGCCCGGCCGACTGATCGATTGAACACTTCACGCTTCTTTTGATCGATCTATTGACCGCGATCGACCAGCCGATCAGTATTCCCCGTGTCTCGAATCAGGAGCCGCGGGAGGCGCACATGCCTGGTCGACAGAGCCGTCGATCCGTGCTCGCCACGATCACCGCACTTCCTCTGGCAGGCGCGCTCAGCGCCTGCGGAGGTGGTGGCGGAGACACACGATCGGGCAGTACGAGCAGTACCGGGAAGACAGTGAGCAGCAGGACCGGCAGGAAGACGCGGATCACCTTCTGGTCCGCCCTGCGGGGCAGTCAGGAGGTCGTGGACGCGTTCAACCGCACACACGACACCCTCCAGGTCGACTACCAGCAGGTCCCCGGAGGGATGCAGGGCGGCTACGCCAAGCTCAGCAACGCGGCCCGGGCCGGAAACGCCCCGGACATCGCGACCATCGAATACCCCCAGGTCCCGGGCTTCGCCATCGACGGGGTCTGCCGCGACATCACGGACCTGGTCGGCGAAGGCCTCCGCGCCAAGCTGCTGCCGCAGTCGCTGGGGCTGACCACCTTCGAGAAGCGGGTGTTCAGCGTCCCGCTGGACATAGAGCCGATGGTGCTGCACTACCGCACCGACCTCTTCGAACGGTACGGCCTGACGGTCCCGCGCACCTGGGAGGACTTCGAGGACGCGGCGAGGACCCTGAGCCGCAAGAGCCACGACCGCCGGATTGCCCTCCTCCCCACGGACGGTGACACCCACATCGCCGCGTTCGCCTGGCAGGCGGGTGCCCAGTGGTTCGACACGGCGGGCGGGGCGTGGAACCTCTCGCTCGCCGACGCCCCCACCCGCCGCGTGGCGGCCTTCTGGCAGCGGCTCGCCGACCAGGACCTGGTCTTCATGAACGCGGTGGAGAGCCGGCACAGCGATGTCCAGATCGCCGACGGCCTGGTGGTCAGCCGGCTCAGCGGCGCCTGGGACGCCGGTGCCCAGATGAAGGCCCGGCCGGCCCAGAAGGGACAGTGGGCGCTCGCACCGCTCCCCCAGTGGGATCCGGCCGACCCCGGGGTCGGGACCCATGGCGGCTCGACCTTCACGATCACCAAGGACAGTGCGCACCCCGAGGCCGCGATGGAGTTCATCGAGTGGCAGGTCTCGCACCCGGACGCACTCCGCGCCCGGCTGTCCAGCGGCGCGAGCAGCCAGTACCCCGCCGCGCCCGGGCTCGTCGAGGTGGGCCGCAGGGCCTTCGACCGCACCTACTACGGCGGCCAGGACATCTACACCCTCTTCGATCAGGAGGCCCAGAAGATCCGCCCCGGCTGGGTCTGGGGCCCCCGGATGACGGCCACCGGCAAGATCATGAGGGACGGACTCGCGCGGGCGAGCGGAGGCCAGGGGTCCATCCTCGGAGCGGTCCGGGCGGCGCAGGAGGGCACCATGCCGGATCTCAGAGCACTGGGCCTCACCACCACCCAGCATTCCACCTGACCGGCGATCCGCCGTCCGTTCCCAGCAGCAGAGAGGCAGGTGACACCCATGACCAGCGCCACCCCCGTATCCGTACCGGCGGAAGCCGCCGCTCGGCCGTCGCCGAAGAGTCCGGCCGCCGCCGCACCGGCGCCCACGGCCCGCAGGTCCGCCCGACGGCGTGAACTCGGCGCCTGCGGCGTCCTGATGACACCGTTCTTCGTCCTCCTGGTGACCGTCTTCCTGATCCCGGTCGCCACCGCCGTCTATCTGAGCTTCTTCAGCGACGACCAGCCCGGGCTCGGCTTCGGCCCCGAGCGGACGGTCTTCGCCGGACTCCGCAACTACACCGCCGTCCTGGCGGATCCGACCTTCCTCGCCGGCCTGGGCGTCGTCGCCCTGTACTGCGTGGTCTACATCCCGCTGATGGTGATCGGCGCGCTCGTGCTGGCGCTGCTGCTGGACTCCGGTGTGGTCCGTCTGCGGGGCACCGTCCAGCTCGCGCTGTTCCTCCCGCACGCCGTGCCGGGCATCATCGCGGCCCTGATCTGGCTGTACCTGTACACCCCCGGCATCAGCCCGGTGATCGACCTGCTCGGCAGGGCCGATCTCACCGTCGACTTCCTCGGGGTGCACATGGTGCTCCCGTCCATCGTGAACATCGCGCTGTGGAGCAACCTCGGCTACAACATGGTCGTGTTCTACGCCGCCCTGCAGGCGGTCCCCCGCGAGGTCATCGAGGCGTCGGTCGTCGACGGCGCGGGTCCCGTCCGCACGGCCCTCCAGGTCAAGGCCCCGCTGGTGCGCTCGTCGATCGTGATGGTCGCGATGTTCACCCTTATCTTCGCGCTCCAGCTCTTCACCGAGCCGATGCTGCTCAGCCAGTCGACCCCGATGATCAACTCGCGCTTCTCCCCCAGCATGTACATCTACGACGCCGCCTTCACGCGCAACAACTACGGTCTCGCGGCCGCCGCCTCGGTCATCCTGCTCCTGTGCACGATCGCCCTCTCCTACGGCGTCACCCGCTGGACCAACCGCGCCAACGCCGCCGAGGAGGCCGCCCGATGAGCGCGTCGACCGTGTCACGCACCGCCTCACCCCTGCGGCCCCGGCTCCTCGGACGCTCCGTCGTCACTCTCGTGGTGCTCGTCTCGGTGATGTACACCCTGCTGCCGGTGCTCTGGCTGGTGCTCGCCTCCACCAAGAACAGGGACGCCCTCTTCAGCAGCAACATCCTGTCGCTGAGCGACTTCTCCTTCGTCCAGAACATGAAGGACCTGTTCGCGATGGACGGCGGGCTGTTCGGCCGCTGGTACGGCAACAGCCTCCTGTACGCGGTGCTGGGGGCGGCCCTCGGCGCGCTGATCAGCATCGCCTGCGGCTATGCCTTCGACAAGTACCGCTTCGCCCACAAGGAGAAGCTGTTCGGACTGGTGCTGGCCGCCGTCATGGTGCCGCAGACGGTGCTCGCCCTGCCGCTCTACCTGATGGCCTCCGGCACCGGTCTCGTGAACACCTTCTGGGCGGTCTTCATCCCCGTCCTGTTCAACCCCTTCGGGGTCTATCTCGGCCGGATCTTCAGCCAGGGCTACGTCCCCGACGAGGTGCTGGAGGCGGCGCGGATGGACGGCGCGGGCGAACTGGCCGCGTACTTCCGGGTGGCGCTGCGGATGCTGGGCCCCGGGCTGGTCACCATCTTCCTCTTCCAGCTCACGGCCATCTGGAACAACTTCTTCCTGCCCATGGTGATGCTCTCCGACCAGGACCTGTATCCGGTCAGCCTCGGCCTGTACACCTGGAACAGCTCCGCGTCCGTGTCACCCGAGTACTACCCCGTCGTCATCATGGGCTCGCTGCTCGCCGTGGTGCCGCTGATCCTCGCCTTCGCCCTGCTCCAGCGTTTCTGGAGGTCCGGTCTGACGGCGGGCGCCGTCAAGTGACCGTGCCGCCCCACCCGGACCACCGCACAGGAGAACCATGCACAGCACTCCCCCCGCACCCCGCCGGCCGCGCGCCGCGCTCGCCATGGGAGCGGACGCCGCAGCCGCGGTGCTCGCCCCCGGCTCCCTGGCGGCGCTGGCCGAGGTGTGCGCCCTCGCACCCGTGCCCGCGATCGACGACTTCACGACGGAGGCCGCCCGGGCCGTACTCGCGGACACCGAGGTCCTGATCACCGGCTGGGGCTGCCCGCCGATCCACGCGGGTGTCCTGGCCGCCGCGCCCGCACTGCGGGCCGTGGTGCACACGGCGGGCACGGTGCGCGGTCATGTCACCGACGCCTGCTGGGACAGGGGCATCGAGGTGTCGTCCGCGGCGGCGGCCAACGCCCTCCCCGTGGCGGAGTACACCCTCGCGATGATCCTGCTGTCCGGCAAGCGGGTCCTGGAGCGGGCCAGGGACTTCCGGGCCGCCCGCGTGCGCGACGCCTGGCTCGCCACACCGCCCGACGTGGGCAACTACCGCCGCACGGTGGGCATTCTGTCCGCCTCCCTGATCGGCCGCCGGGTGATCGAGCTGCTCCGCCCCTACGACCTGCGGGTGCTGCTCCACGATCCGTACGTCACGGACGAGGAGGCCGCCGGACTCGGTGTCCGCCTCGTCTCCCTGCCCGCCCTCTTCGCCGGGAGCGACGTGGTCAGTGTCCACACCCCGCTCCTGCCCGCGACCACGGGGCTGGTCAGCCGCGACCTCCTCGCCTCGATGAGGCCCGACGCCGTCCTGATCAACACCTCCCGGGGCGCGGTCGTCGACCAGGACGCCCTCACCGACGTCCTGCGGGCCGACCGGATCCGGGCGGTGCTGGACGTCACCGACCCCGACCCGCTGCCGCCGGAGCATCCGCTGTGGGAGTGCGGCAACGCCACGATCACTCCCCATCTCGCGGGGTCCCAGGGCAACGAACTGCGGCGGCTGGCCGATCTCGCGGTCGGTGAGGTCGCCCGCTGGGCCGCGGGCGACGGCTTCGCCCATCCCGTACGACGCGAAAGGCTGGCATTCCTCGCATGACCTCCCTTCCCTTTGCACTCCCTCCCGAGGACCGCGCGACGAGCCCGCACACCGGCTACACCCGGGCGCACTGGGAAGCGGTGGCGGACGGCCTGCTGGACTCCGCCTGGAAGTGGGCCACCCCCGGCCGGGCCCTCCTCGACCTGCCCGGCCGGCCCTCCCGCTCGGGGGTCCGGTCCGACGGGCTGGAGGGCTATGCCCGTACGTTCCTCACCGCGGCGTTCCGGGTCGCCGGCGCGGAGGGAAAGGACCCGTACAACTGGCTGGAGCGGTACGCCGACGGGCTCACCGCCGGTACGCGCACGGCCGGCCGCGACGACGCCGAGTCCTGGCCGCTCATCCTGGACCACACCGTGTTCGGCCAGCCGATGGTGGAGTCGGCGTCGGTGGCCATCGGGCTGCGGCTGACCCGCCCCTGGCTGTGGGACAGGCTGGACGCGGCCACCCAGGACCGGGCCGAGGAGTGGCTGCGCGGGGCGTTGCGGCACACCCCCGCTCCCAACAACTGGTATCTCTTCCCCTTCTCCGTCGCCGGATTCCTGGAGTCGGTGGGCCGGGGTGACGCGGAGACCGCAGGGGCGCGGCAGCGGGCGCTCGACCTGCTGGAGGTCTGGTACCGGGGCGAGGGCTGGTACGCCGACGGTGACGGGCGCGCCTTCGACCACTACAACGGCTGGGCGCTGCACCTGTATCCCGTGCTGGACGCGTACCTCTCGGGCGACGCGGAGCTGTCCGCCCACCACGGGGCGCGGCTGAGTGAGCATCTGGAGAGCTTCTCCCTGATGTTCGGCGCGGACGGCTCCCCGCTCCACTTCGGGCGCTCCCTCACCTACCGCTTCGCGGCGGGCGCGGCGGTCGGCATGGGCGCGGTGTCCGGGCACACCCCTCTGGCGCCAGGGGTCTCCCGGCGGCTGATCAGCGGATCGCTGCGGTACTTCCTGGACAACGGCGCGGCGGGGGACGACGGTCTGCTGAGCCTGGGGTGGCACGGTCCGCACGACGCGACGCTCCAGGTGTACTCCGGTCCCTCGTCGCCGTACTGGGCGTCGAAGGCCTTCGTCGCCCTGCTGGCCCCGGCGGAGCACCCCTTGTGGACGGCGGAGGAGGAACCCGCTCCGAGCGAGGGCCCGGACCAGGTGCTCTCACTCCCCTCACCCGGACTGCTGGTGCACTCGACGCGGGCGGACGGCATCGTGAGGCTGCACAACCACGGCAGCGACCATGTCCGGCCGCACGAGGGCGAGACCGCGGACGTGGCCGACCCGCTCTACGCGCGCCTCGCCTATTCGACGGCCACCGGCCCCACGGCGTCCGCGAACACGGCGGACAACCACCTGTCGGTACGGGTCGGAGGCTCTCGCAGCAGCCGGGTCCGTATCCATCCGCTGGGCGCGGGGCACGGTGAGGGCTGGGGCTGGGCCGCGTCCTGGCACACCCCGGTCTTCCCGGGCGGCCCGCCGACCTGGCCGGGCCTGCGGGTGGAGAGCGTGACCGTCGTCCGGGGACGGTACGAGCTGCGGCTGCACCGGATCCTGGGTGCCCCCGCCGGGGCCCTGGCCGAGCAGACGGGCTGGGCGACCGACCCCCGGGGCACGGTGCGTTCAGCGCTGCACGGGCTGCACGGCTGGGAGGAGCAGGAGGACGTACGGGCGCCGCAGGGAACGGCGTTCACCCGCTGGGCGGTGCTGCCCCGGCTGAGCGCCGAGGTGGAGGGGACCGACGTGCTGGTGGCCCTGGCCTCGCTCACCGCCGAGCCGGACGCCGGCCCCCTCGCGGCGGCGGTCGGCGGGGTGGACGTCGACGGGGAGACCGTCGCGGTGCGCTGGGCCGACGACGGCTCGACGACCCGTGTCTCCTTCGCACCGCTGGAGGTCACGCACGAGCTGTAGTGCGGGGGCGACGACCACGGGCCTCCTGCCGCGCGCCGTTCACGCGGCAGGAGGCCGGCCGGTCGCGCGAGCAGTCGCATCCCCCGAGCCAACACCAGGGAAACAGAAAACCTCGTCCGCCTTAATGGGAAACCGCGGAATCGGTAATTCAGGAAAACCTTTCCGCGACTTCACGGAAATCCTCGAAATAAATTCCGAATATCACGTCGCACGGTTACGCTGAGGCCGCTTCGCCGAGTGGCGAGGCAGCTGCCGGAACGCCTGGGGAGGCGTCGACGCGGCTTTCGGGGGTGCGGGGGAAACCAGGGGGCGGCTTTGCCGTGCACGGGAGCAGGTCGACGGGTGCACACCCGTCCCTGCCACTGACGTTCATTCGACGGATCGTCCGGGGTGGCGACCGAGAACTCCTTCACGAATCCTTCCCGCGGCCCGCAATTGATCGACGACGAGTGAGGAAGACCCGTGCGACGAATCACGTCCGTATTCCTGTCCCTGAGCGCCCTCCTGGCGGCCTCCGCACTGGCCGCACCGGCAGCCGGAGCCGCGCCGCAGGCCGACACGGCTCCGGTACCCAGCGGCTGGGTCGCGGTGGACGGTGCCGCACTGCAGCACGTCGCCGACGCGGCGGACACCCTCCAGGCCCCGCTCACCGCCGGCCGCAGCGCCTCCTCCGCGGCTGTCGAGCCGGAACTCCTGGCCCTGCAGTCGGCCCGCAACGAGAAGTTCGTCGCCACCGAGGCCGGTTACGCGGCCCCGAACACCGGCGCGCTGCGGGCCCGTTCCGCCCAGGTGGGCGGCGGCTGGGAAGGCTTCGCCTTCGAATTCGACGAGGCCACCGAGACGGTCGCGCTGAAGTCGCTGGCGAACGACCGCTATGTGGCGGTCGAGAAGAACTACACCGGCAACGCGCAGAACCTCCTGCGCGCCCGCTCGACGAGCGTGGGCGGCTGGGAGCGGTTCTTCCTGTACTACAACGAGAGCCTGGACCGCTTCGCGCTGCAGTCCACGCTGAACGGGCTCTTCGTCGCCATGGAGAACAGCTACACCGGATCCCTGCAGTACGCGCTGCGCGCCCGCTCGGCCGAGATCACCGGCTCCTGGGAGGAGTTCACCCTCTACGGCCTGGAGGCCTGACTCTAACCCCGCGTCCCGGCACCCGCAGGAACGGGCGCCGGGACGCGGGCCGTGCGGGGTGCGCGTTCGACACCCCGGAGCGCCTGGCTGGCTGCTCGTGGTCACCTGCGCCACAGAGGTTGGCCTGAACCTCAACAAGGCACTCCTGAAACCCAGTTGTCGTCGAAGCCCTCCGTTGCCAGACTCTTCCCGCTGCTGACGGGACACCTCGTCGGCGAAGCGGGAACCGTCTTCCCAGGGGGGAACACACATGAAACTCACCATGCCCGGACGCGCTCCGGTCAGAGGCGCGGCCGTCCTCGCGCTGGCCCTCGCCATGGCGACCGGCACGACGGGGCTGCTGTCCGGATCCCAGGCCCACGCCCAGCCGGTCACGGACGGATCGCTGGCCTTCAGCGGGGACGAAGGCGACTGGATCAGCGGCGGCGGATCGTACTCCTACTCGACGGACTCCCAGGACAAGGTGTCGGTGACGGGGTCGAGCGACAACCGGGTGGTATCGCTGTCCGTCGACGGGGCGAACGGGGACTGGTGGGACCTGGACCTCGCGGCTCCCGCGGGCACCACCCTGGCACCCGGCACCTACGACGGGGCCACCCGGTACCCGTTCAACGAGGGGGCCGAGCCGGGTCTGTCCCTCGGCGGGAACGGACGCGGCTGCAACACACTCACCGGCAGTTTCACGGTCACGGCCGTCGAATTCGGCCCGCTGGGCTACGTGAAGGAGCTCGACGCCACCTTCGAGCAGCACTGCGAGGGTGGTGAGACCGCCGCGCGCGGTGAGGTCCACGTCGACAACCCGGCCCCGCCCGCCGAGCTCGGCCTCGGGCTCGCCGTGGCGCTCGACGGCACGGCGAGCACGCTGAACGGCAAGGCCACCCTGCACGGCACGGTCAGCTGCAACAAGCCGGTGCACGTGGACGTGGCGGGCGAGGTCACGCAGGTGAAGCGGAAGCAGCTCATCCGGGGCTCGTACTCCACGTCGGTGGAATGCGTCCCCGGAGCGCCGGTCGCCTGGGAGGCGAAGGCCGTCCCCACCGGGTCGGTGCCGTTCCAGCGCGGTGACGTCGAGGTCGAGGCGCGGGCGACGGCGACGGACCCGGACTACGACCAGCCGGTGACCGCCGGCGAGACGGTGGCCGTCCACCTGAGCAAGGGCTGAGGCACCCCGGGCACCACGTCCGCCGGCCCGGCCTCCCGGGGTGCCGGGCCGGTCGCGGGCCCGTGCCCGACTCCCGGACGCCTGGGCGGTGGAACCCCTGCCTAGGCGTCCGTGCGGATCACCACCACGAGGTCGCGCGGGCCGTGGACGCCCTCCACCCGCTCCAGTTCGATGTCGGACGTCGCCGAGGGGCCGCTGATCAAGGTCGTCGGCCGCTCCGGCACCAGCCGGGCCACCGCCTCCGGGACGCCGACCACGACCGAGGACAGGTCGACGACGCAGACGTGGAGGTCGGGCACCAGGGAGAGCGCGCGCCGGCCCTGGCCGGCCGATCCGTCCAGGAAGATCGTGCCGGTCTCCGCGCAGCTGACGGCCGACGCCGTCACCACGCCGTCCAGCGCGTCCAGGCTCGGCGCGGGGATGTCCGTCGAGTCCCGCTGGACCTCGCCGTCGTAGGCACTGAGCCACCGCTCGTCCAGGCCGTCGGGGATCCCGATCCGCCGGGCGCCGCGTTCGCGCAGGATCTCGGCGATCAGGCCGGCCGTGCGGTCGCTCGTACCGGCGTGGACCGTCGCCTTGTAGTCGACGAGCCGGTCGGTCAGGAGCGCGAGGCGTTCGGCGTCCGCGAGGGTCCGGCCCGTGCGGTAGGCGCGGGGGACGACTGCGGCAGGAGCGGGCGCGATGGACAGGGCGTCCCTGATCCGGCCGAGCACGGTGTCGCGGGCGGTGGTCACTGGTCCTCCTCGGGTGCCTCGACGGTGTGCCGGGCGCCTTCCTCCGCCGCGGCCCGCATCGTCTCCGCGCCCTCGGCCGATGCCAGCCAGGAGCGGAAGGACTGCTTGGGCGGTGCGGCGGTGTCCCGGCTGTCGCTCCAGCCGCTGAGCGGTGCGGGCAGGCGGGAGAGGGTGCCGTCGCGCCCGCCGGCGACCCGCCCGAGGGCGGCGGCCTTCTGGGCCGCGGTGAAGAGCTTCGGCCTCCTCATCACCCCGGCCGCGGCCTTCATCGCGAGCTTCTCCGCCGTGGTGCCGGCCTGTTCGGTGTGCTGGTGGCGCAGTTCGACGAGCATCGAGGGGATGTCGATCTTCACGGGGCAGGCGTCGAAGCACGCGCCGCAGAGGCTGGAGGCGTACGGCAGCGAGCTGTTGGGGTCGCCCTTCGCCGCGTCCATGCCGGCGAGCTGCGGGGTGAGGACCGCGCCGATCGGACCGGGGTACGTCGATCCGTAGGCGTGGCCGCCGGCCCGTTCGTACACGGGGCAGACGTTGAGACAGGCCGAGCAGCGGATGCAGTTGAGGGCCTCGCGGCCGATCGTGTCGGCCAGCGCGGCGGTGCGTCCGTTGTCGAGGAGGACGAGGTGGAAGTCCTGCGGCCCGTCGCCGGGGGTCACTCCCGTCCACATCGAGGTGTACGGGTTCATCCGCTCGCCCGTCGAGGAGCGTGGCAGCAACTGGAGGAAGACCTCCAGGTCCTGGTAGCGCGGCAGGACCTTCTCGATGCCCATGACGGTGATGAGGGTGTCGGGCAGGGTCAGGCACATGCGGCCGTTGCCCTCCGACTCGACCACGGCGAGGGTGCCGGTCTCGGCGATGCCGAAGTTGGCCCCGGAGACGGCCACCCTGGTCGTCATGAACTTCTCGCGCAGATAGGCGCGGGCCGCGGCGGCGAGGTGCGCGGGCACGTTGTCGAGGTCCGGGTCGACGCCGGGGATCTCGTCGAGGAAGATCTGCCGGATCTCGTCGCGGTTGCGGTGGATCGCGGGGACCAGGATGTGTGAGGGTTTGTCGTCGGCGAGCTGCACGATGAGCTCGGCGAGGTCGGTCTCGTACGGGGTGATGCCCGCCGCTTCGAGATGCTCGTTGAGGCCGATCTCCTGCGTGGCCATCGACTTGACCTTGATGACGTCGCTGCTGCCGGTCGCGCGGACCAGCCGGGTCACGATCTCGTTGGCCTCGACGCCGTCACGCGCCCAGTGCACGGTGCCGCCGTGCTCGGTGACCTTCCGCTCCAGCTGCTCCAGGAGTTCGGGAAGCCGGTTCATCGTGTCCGTCTTGACGGCTGAGCCGGTGTCGCGCAGCTGCTCCCAGTCGGGGAGCTCGCCGGTGACGTGGAGGCGCTTGGCACGGATGGTGCGGGTGGCTCTGCCGAGGTTGCGGCGCAGCTGTTCGTTACGGAGTTCGTCGTGGGCCGCCTCGGGGAACGTCCTGTCGCCGCGCAGGTTCCCCGTGCCGTACGGGGAGCGGGGCGGGGCGGCGGGCATGCCGAGGAACGTGCTCATCGGGCGGCCTCCATCAGGGCGTACGGCGCGGTGCGGGTGGAGCCGAGGATCTGGGCGAGATGCAGGGTGCGCGTACCGGACCTGATGCGGGAGAGCCCGCCGCCGATGTGCATCAGGCAGGAGGAGTCCCCGGCGGAGCACACGTCGGCCTTGGTGTCGGTGATGGCGCGCATCTTGTCCTGGAGCATCGCCGTGGAGGTCTCGGCGTTCTTGACGGCGAAGGTGCCGCCGAAGCCGCAGCAGGATTCGGCCTCGGGGAGCTCGACCAGATCGATGTCCTCGACGGCGCGCAGGAGTTTCAGGGGCTTGTCGCCCACCCTGAGCATGCGCAGGGAGTGGCAGGTGGGGTGGTAGGTGACGCGGTGCGGGAAATAGGCGCCGACCTCGGTGACGCCGAGGACGTCGACGAGGAGCTCGGAGAGCTCGTACGTCTTCGCTCTGACCGTGGCGACCCCCGCGCGCAGGGCGGCGTCCCCGTACCGCTCGGCGACGAGTTCGTGCTGGTGGCGGACGGAGCCGGCGCACGAGCCCGACGGCATGACGACCGCGTCGATCGTGGCGTCCCCGAACTGCGCGGCGAAGTTGCGTACCAGCGGGACGGGTTCGCGCTGGTAGCCGGTGTTGACGTGCATCTGGCCGCAGCAGGTCTGGTCCGGCGGGAAGACCACCTCGTGACCCAGACGGGCGAGCAGCACCGCGGTGGATCTCACCGCCTCCGGGAAGAGCGTGTCTCCCAGGCAGGTGGCGAAGAGTCCGATGCGCATGGGACCTCCCCGGTCGTTTTATGGTCCGACCATACTAGCCTCGGTCCGCATGGGGAAGCGTGCGGGCACGCCCTGCGGAGGAAAAGCGGAACGGGAGTGGGGACGGCGCGCACGCACCGTCCCCACTCCCGTTCGCCGCAGGGCGTCCCGCCCCTACCGGGGGTCGTTCTCGTCGACCAGGGTTCCGTGGAGACCCCGGATGTGCTCCTCGACCAGGTCGGCCGCCTCGCCGCCCCGCCCCTCGCGCACCAGTCGGAGCAGGTGGGCGTGCTGGGCGTTGAGGGCGCCGGCCGTCGCAGGCCAGTCGTCGGTCTCCTCCAGCGCCCGCAGGATCAGCGGACGGACGGACTCGCGGACCGCCGAGGTGAGCGTGGAGGTCAGCGCGTTGCCCGAGCTCCCGGCGATCAGCACGTGGAAGCGGGTGTCGAGGTCGTTGAATTCGGCGACGCCTACGTCCGGCTCGCCCATCCGCCGGACGAGCTCCCCCGCCGCGTCGAGGTCCTCCGCCCGCGCATGGCGCGCGGCGGCCTCCCAGCTCGACCGCTCCAGCACGACGCGCGCCTCCAGGACGTCGTGCAGGCTGTAGCTGCCGAGCGCGAAGTGGAGGCGCAGCAACCGCCCCAGCGCGTCGTCGGGATTGCGGACGATGCGCGCCCCGGAGTCCGGGCCCCGGCCGGGCTGGGCGACCAGCACGCCGATGGTCTCCAGCACCCTGAGCGCCTCGCGCAGCGCGGACCGGCTGACGCCGAGCACCGGTGCGAGCTCCCGTTCGGGCGGCAGGCGGTCGCCCGCCTTGAGCTCTCCGGCGAAGACCCGCTCCTCGATGCTCTGGAGCACCAGCTCATGGGTACGGGACTGCCGTACGGGTTGCCACTCGACGGGCATCCGCTACTCCCTGCTCCGGCCGATACGCATCCCCCGACTATGTCACACAGGACGTGTGGTCGGACCAAAGCCGAAGGCGGCTCAGCGGGGACGCGGCACCCTGTTCCGGTGCCTGCTCCGCTGCGGGTCGAGGAGCTGGCCGGCCATCCCGGCCACCACCAGGCCGGCGGCGATGAGGAGACCGTGGCCCATGACGATGCCCGCCATCAGGCCGACGATTCCGACGGCGAGCCACACCCACTTCGGGCCCGGGCGCCGATCGCGCGGGGCGCTCGTGGGTGCGCGGCCGTCGCTGCCGGTCCGGCTCTCGTGGCAGCGCGGACGCTCGTCGTCGTGGGGCATGGTGACTCCTTCCCGGATCAGGACCCGTCGGGTCCGGCTCCATCGTCGCCGCGTGCGGGTACCCCGGGACATAGGGGCCGGCACCCATCTTCGAGGGGGTCGGCCATGCAGACGCGGCCGCGGGACGCTCCCGCGGCCGTGCGCCGCCCCCGACCGGCGATAGTGGAGACAGTCCGCCCGCCCGTGGACCCGATCGAAGGAGGCCGTGCGGTCTTGTCCCTGTTCTGGCGCATCTTCCTGCTCAACGCAGCCGTTCTGGTCGCGGCCGGAGCGCTGCTCCTGCTCGGCCCGATCACCGTCTCGGCCCCGGTGGTGCTGACCGAGGCCCTGATCCTGGCCGGCGGCATGGCCCTGATGCTCGGCGCGAACGCGCTGCTCCTGCGCGTGGGCCTCGCCCCGCTGCAACGGGTCACCCGCGCGATGACGACCACCGATCTGCTGAGCCCGCGTCCGCGCCCCGAGGTCGGCGGCGAGGGGGAGGTCGCGGCGCTGATCGAGACGTTCAACAGCATGCTCGACCGCCTGGAGGCGGAGCGCGCGACCAGCAGCGCCCGCGCCCTCTGGGCCCAGGAGGCCGAACGCCGCCGGGTCGCACAGGAGTTGCACGACGAGGTGGGCCAGACCCTGACCGCGGTCCTGCTGGAGCTGAAGCGGGTCACCGGTCACGCCCCGGAACCCCTGCGCGCGGAGCTGGCCCAGGTCCAGGAGATCACCCGGGGCAGCCTGGACGAGATCCGCCGGATCGCACGCCGGCTGCGCCCCGGCGTGCTGGAGGAGCTGGGGCTGGTCAGCGCGCTGACGGCCCTGACCACCGAGACGCCGACGCCGGCGGGACTGACGGTCCGGCGCCGCATGGAGAAGGACCTCCCTCCGCTCGGGGAGGAGGCGGAACTCGTCGTGTACCGCATCGCCCAGGAGGCGGTCACGAACACCGTCCGGCACGCCCGGGCCACCCTGGTGGAGCTCTCCCTGCGGCGCACCAGCTCCGGGGTGGAGCTGCGGATCAGCGACGACGGCCGGGGCCTCGGCGGCGCCCCCGAAGGCGCGGGCCAGCGCGGCATGCGCGAACGCGCCCTGCTCATCGGCGCCACACTCACCCTCGCCGACGGCGCGACGGGCGGCACGGACGTACGCCTCGACGTGCCCGTACGGAACGGAGACGCCTGACCATGCCCCACTCCCCCACCGGTTCCGGGAAGACCCGCATCCTGCTCGCCGACGACCACGCGCTGGTCCGCCGGGGCGTGCGGCTGATCCTCGACGGCGAACCCGACCTCCAGGTCGTCGCCGAGGCCGGCGACGGGGCCGAGGCCGTCGAGATGGCACGCGCGGAGCGCCCGGACCTGGCTGTCCTGGACATCGCGATGCCCCGCCTGACGGGTCTTCAGGCCGCCCGTGAGCTGTCCCGGGTGATGCCGGAGCTGCGCATCCTCATGCTCACCATGTACGACAACGAGCAGTACTTCTTCGAGGCCCTGAAGGCCGGCGCCTCGGGCTTCGTGCTGAAGTCCGTCGCCGACCGGGACCTCGTCGAGGCGTGCCGGGCGGCCATGCGTGACGAGCCGTTCCTCTACCCGGGCGCGGTCACCGCCCTCATCCGCAACTACCTGGACCGGGCCAGGGACGGCGGCGACGTACCGGAACGGGCGATCACCGAGCGCGAGGAGGAGATCCTCAAGCTGGTCGCCGAGGGCCACTCGTCGAAGGAGATCGCGGGCATGCTCGTGATCAGCGTCAAGACGGTCGAGCGGCACCGCGCCAACCTGCTGCAGAAGCTGGGGCTGCGCGACCGCCTGGAACTCACCCGGTACGCGATCCGGGCCGGACTGATCGAGCCGTGACAGCCCCCGTGCGGCCCAGGCCCCCCACGGATATGAGGGAGAACAAGCGGGGTGCCCGGCACCCGATGGAAGGGCCGGGCACGCCGCTCGCCGCTCGCCGGTTCAGAAGACGGCGATCGGGTTGACGACCAGCCCGGTGGTGCCGGTGATGCGCGGCGGCGCCAGGACAAGCATGAAAATCCGAGGACATCGCTGAGCGTCGCGGAACTGGCCCGCCGTGCGGGGGTCACCCGACAGACGATGCATCGCGCTGTCACGCAGCTCGTCGGCGAAGGCCTGCTGACCCGGGCGCCGGGGCCTGGATTCCCGCGCAGCACCCTCTCGGACCGACCGACGCGGGGTCTCGACGTCGTGACGTCGCCCTGGGAGTTCTCCGCGACCTGGAACAAGATCTCGGCAGTCAACTGGGGCCCACGGCGCCGGCGGAGTTGCGCGACAGACTGACGCGGGCATGGCCGCAGTGAGAGCCGGCCGCCTCCATGGACGCCGCGCCCGGGCCTGCTACGTCCGAGTCCGGCACTCCGTCTCCCCCAGTCAGGAGCGGTGCATCGAGCCCGGTCTCGGCCGTCGGGAGGCAGAAGTCCGCACGCAACCCACTTGCGCAATGGTCAAGAAACGTTGACCATTGGGCGCATGCCAGCCGACGAGCTTCCTGAGACGTTCCACGTCACCACTGACGAACAGTTACGCGCCGTTTCCAACCTCACGCGGCACCGGATCATGGCCGTGCTCCGCTTCGAGCCCGCGACGATCACGCAGATCGCCGAGCGCATGGGCCTCGCGAAGGGGAGTTCCAGTTACCACGTGCGGCTGCTCGAACGGGCGGGCCTGGTCAAGGTGGTACGGACGCGGAAGGTCCGGGGGGTCACCGAGCGGTACTACGCGATGGCCGCACGGTCGATCGAGATGCCGGATCCGGGCGAAGGAGCGCCGGACGTGCTGATGCGGCACGCGGTGGCGGACCTGGAGGCATCGCCGGTGGACGGCGAGCGGCACGTGCGGATGGCGCATCTGCGGCTCACCGACGAGCAGTTCGCGGAGCTGGGGGCGCGGCTGGAGGCACTGGCGGACGAGTACCGGGAGCTGTCCGATCCGTCGCTGCCGGACGTGTCCCTGACCTTCGCGCTGTTCCGGCCGGCGCCGCGCGGGCAGGTCGAGGAGGACTCCGAGTGACCCTGCATGGAGACACGTTGCCGCCCGGGTTCGGGCGGCTGTGGACTGCGCAGACGGTGTCCTCGCTCGGGGACGGGGTGACGCACGCCGCGCTGCCGCTGCTCGCGCTGGCGCTGACGCGGGATCCGATGGCCCTCGCCGTCGTCACGGCCGCCGGGACGCTGCCCTGGCTGCTCTTCGGGGTGCTCGGCGGTGCGCTGGTGGACCGCTGGGACCGCCGGCGCACGATGTGGGTCGCGGACGCGGCGCGTGCGCTGCTGCTCGCGATACCGGCGGCGGCGGCCGCGCTCGACGTGCTGAGCATTCCGCTGCTCGCGGCCGTCGCCTTTTTGCTCGGCCTCGGCGGGCTCTTCTTCGACACGGCAGCCACGGCCTACCTGCCGGATCTGCTCGGCCGCGACTCCACGCTCCTGGAGCGCGCCAACTCCCGCATGCACGGCACCCGGACCGCCGCGTCCGGCTTCGCGGGGCCGCCCGCGGGCAGTGCCCTGCTCGCGCTCGGGCGGGCGGTTCCGCTGCTCGCCGACGCGGTGTCGTTCGCGGTCTCCGCACTTCTCGTACGGTCGCTGCCCGCCGCACCCCGGCCCGTACCGCAGGCCCGCGAGTCGTTGCTGCGGCAGGCGCGGGCCGGTGCCTCGTACGTGTTCCGGGATCAGCTGCTGCTCGGACTCGCGCTGCGTCCGGCGGTCGGGAACGTCGCCTTCCTCGCCGTGGAGACCGTCCTCGCCCTCTTCGCGCACGATCACCTCGGCATCGGCACCTTCGGCTTCGGACTGCTCCTCACGGCGGAGGCCACCGGAGGTCTGCTCGGCGCGGCCATCGCCTCCTTCCTCGGCCGACGACTCGGCACCGGCACCGCGTTGACCTGCACGGCCGCGGTCGAGGGACTCGCCGTCCTGGGGCTTGCCGCTGCCCCGGACCCGTACGTCGCCGGGCTCGCGCTCGCCGTCTGCGGGGCGGGCATGGGCGCCACCATGGTGCTCGCCCCCTCCCTCCGGCAGGCGATCGTCCCCGCCCACCTGATGGGCCGGGTCGCCTCCACCTCCCGCATGCTCGCCATGTGCGCCGCCCCGTTCGGTGCCTTCCTCGGCGGCTGGCTGGCCACCACCTACGACGTACGCACCCCGCTCTGCACCGCCGCCGGCCTGCTGCTGACCATGACCGCCGTCACGGCGACCATGACCAGCAACCGCCGGGTCGAGGCGGCGCTGCGTGCCGCGGCCCCGGCCGAGGAGAAGGATCACCCGGACTCCCGGGATCCCGTTCAGGAGGGTGCCGTCGAGGTCTCCGCGGGTACGCCCTCGGGGACCATGGCCGACAGCGGCTACAACTAGCCGGGCTCGCCCGTTTCCGCGAACCGGGCCGCGGACCAGCGGATGAGTTCGAGGAACTCAGGCAGATCCTCGGCGACCCTGTCGAACTCCGCCTCGTCCGGGGAAGGCGTCCGGGACCGGTGGATCACGCCACCCCAGTCGGCGACGAACGGAATGCCCCTTCCGTCCGAGCCGATCACCATGCCGTGAGGATCATCAGCCATGGGGATGAAGACATAGCCCTCCTCTGCCACTCGGTGCAGGACATCGCGCGCCGTGTGGATGAAGTAGCCGTTTCCCACATCGGACAGGGCGACCTCCCCGATGGACTCGTAGAACGTGAGCAGTTCGTCGAATCCCAGCGACTCACGCGCGTACTCACGCGCGGCACGCCGATCGTCCTCGTCCGCGACCCGGACCTCGTTGCGTCCGGGCGGGAATCCGTGCTCATCCCCGGAGGTCGAGACCATGCCCCTCACCGCGGCCATGACGTCCTCGCGCCATTGCGACAGCCAAGCGGCTGAGTACGGGATCCGGTTCATGGTCCGGATCATCTCACCCCCGCACAGGGCCTCTTCCGGGCTTCTGGGCACCTCCGACCTGCACGGACGGCACCCGGAGTGACGCGTCAACGCCGTCGTCGCCGGTCCGGCGACTCGATGAAGACGTGGACTCACCGGTCGCCCGCCCGGAACGACCCGCCCCCGCACGGTCGTCATGGCGGCCTGGGACGTGACGACGACCACGCTGTGCGTTTCATACGATTCTCACCCGGTGCGCCTACGGTGCTCTCGTGACCCAGACGACCCCGCCCGGCTGGCATCCAGACCCCGGGCACTCAGGAATCGGCCCCCTCCAGGAACGCTGGTGGGACGGCAGCCGCTGGACCGACCAACTCCGGATACCCCCCGCGACGGTCCGGCGCCGTCGCATACGCATCGGCGCGGGCATCGCCGCAGCCGTCGTCGTACTCGCGGCCGTCGGCGGCGGCGCGTACGTGCTGGGAGCCGGTTCCGACGACCGGGCCGACTCCTCCGCCTCGCCCTCCGCGCCTTCGGAGAGCCCCCGCATGCCGGGCGCCCCGGGCGGAGGCGGGCAGGACGGCGGGCAGGGCGGCGGCGGACAGGACCCCGACCAGCAGCCGATGCCGCAGACCGAGGACGGGTACGCCACCGACGCGGCCAGCGGCATCAGCATCCCCGTGCCCGACGGCTGGACCGGCCAGTCGGGGCCGATCGGCGCCGGGGTGCAGACCGGCGAGTACGCCTGCCCCGGTGCCGAGTCGGAGACCTGCGTACGCGGCGGGGTGACCTCCGCACCGGCACAGGCGCTGAAGATCGACGCGACCACCGCGAAGGCCGCGGCCCAGGCCGACATCAAGGCCAACGCCGAGGAGTCGTACGGCGAGAAGATCTACGGCGGGATCACCTCGCACGAGGAGCTCAGGTCCGAGGCCGTCACGGTCGCCGGCCAGAAGGGCTACGCGGTGCGCTGGAAGGTGGTGACGAAGAACGGCGACGACGGATACGTCGAGTCGCTCGCATTCCCCTCCCCCAACGTCAAGGGCATGCTGGTCGTCCTGCGCTCAGGCTTCGACATCAACGCCAAGGCGCCGAAGCTCTCGGTCCTGGACGACATCACCAAGGGCATCAAGGAAGCCGAGGGGGCCGGTTCGGCCGCCGGTTCCGGCGAGACCGCCTGAGGCGTCCCGCACCCGCGAGGCCGCACCGGACCGTTCCGGTGCGGCCTCCGCCCGTGCGGCCCCTCACCCACCGTCACATGAGGTCGACGCGGACCGCTGCGGCCCGTCGAAGGGGACGGCGGAAGGGACGGCGGAAGGGGACGAACACCCCCAAGCACCCCAGGAATGCCTGCATGATGCAACCGATCGGCGCCGAGAACAGTCTTCGCCTACCGAAGGGCTGTTCACCCCATAGGACAGCGTCCGCCCAACTGCGTCCGACAGAGGTTCATCTCCATGCTGATCCCCCCTCACCGCACCGCCCGCACCGTCGCCGCCGCACTGAGCGCCGCCGGCCTCGTCGTGCTGGGCATCTCGCCCGTCGCGTCCGCCGACGAGACCGCCCCCGAGCTGGCCCTGCAGAGCATCGCCCCGGTCGACGGCGTGAAGCCGGGCAGCACCTTCGACCCGCCGGTCGTCCTGACGAACAAGGGCACCGCGACGGCCGACAAGGCCTGGGTCATGTACTCCGCCACCCGGGGACTCGACTACGCGCAGATCCCGTCCAACTGCCAGGCACACCAGGTCACCGCCTACGACGAGATGACCGCCAAGTCGAACGTGGTGTGCGAGTTCGACCAGGCGGTGGAACCCGGTACCGCCTACACGCCGGAGAAGCCCCTCACGATCAAGGCGCTGCCCCACGCGCTCAACGACGTAGTGCGCGTGAGCGTCTGGGACTACGCCCCGGGCCTGGACGACGCGGCCACGCCGCCGGTGGCCGGGACCGCCCCCGCGGTGAAGCTGGTCGAGAGCCAGGCCGGCGGCCAGGCCGAGGAGGAGGCCGTCGACGTGCCGGTCACCTCCGTCAACACGGCCGACTTCCAGGTCGAGGGTGCCGCGCTCGCGGGCAGCCCCGGCGACACCGTGACGCTGACGACCAGGTTCACCAACGCCGGACCCGCCTGGGTGCTGACGGACGAGGGGGACCCGCTGCCCAAGGTCCTGATCACGCCTCCGGCCGGAACGTCCGTCGTCAAGGCCGACGGATTCTGCGAGCCCGCGGGCAAGGCGTACGAGTGCGGCACCAGCCAGCGGTGGGTCGACGAGGGCAAGGGCGAGACCTACACGTTCAAGCTGAAGATCGACAAGCGGGTGGAGGGCGCGAAGGGCTCGGTGGCGCTGAGCTCCGACGCCCGGCCGTTCGACCCGGACAAGAGCAACGACAAGGCCGACATCACCCTGGACGTGAAGAGCGGCGGCTCCTCGACCGGCTCGACGGGGTCCACCGGCTCGACGGGTTCCACCGGCTCGGCGGGTTCCACCGGCACCACCGGCTCGACGGGGTCCACCGGTTCGACCGGTTCGACCGGTTCCAACGAGCCGACGACGAACGGCAGCCAGCTGGCAGCGACCGGCTCCTCGTCCGCGACTGCCGTCGCGGGCACCGCTGCGGCAGTGGCGCTCGCGGGCGGGGGCACCCTCCTCCTCGTGCGCCGCCGGACCCAGGGCCAGGGCTGACCGAAACACGGCGGTGGGTCCCCGACCGGTCGGCCGGGGACCCACCGCACGGTGAGCAGGCTCACCGCCCGAGCCGACATGCCCGGGGGCACGGCGCACTCCCGACGGCTCCGGAAACGACTCAGGGGCCGTGTCGGATTTCTCCGACACGGCCCCTGACCTGCGACTGTCTCCAGTCGGGACGACAGGATTTGAACCTGCGACCCCTTGACCCCCAGTCAAGTGCGCTACCAAGCTGCGCCACGTCCCGCTGCCCGTCTGACCTGGGGTTTCCCCTGGCCGAACGCGCATGAGAACAATACCGCACTTGCACCGGTGCTCACGAACCCGTTTCCCCGGCTTGACCTCAACCTCGGTTGAGGTAGAACGCTGAGCCGCATGACGCACACGACATCCCTTCCGGTGCACGGCTACGACGAGCTCGACCGGCTGATGAGCCTCATGACCGGTGACGAGAAGCACGGTCCGGCCGCGACCTCGACGCTGGACGCCCTCTGGGTGCTGTACGACCGGGTGCTGCGGGTCTCACCCGGCACCGCGGACTCACCGGCCCGTGACCGTTTCCTGCTCTCGAAGGGGCACGGCCCCATGGCGTACTACGCCGTGCTCGCCGCACGCGGGTTCTTCGGCGAGGAACTGCTCACCGGCTTCGGTTCGTACGACTCACCGCTCGGCCACCACCCCGACCGGCTGCTGGTCCCCGGCGCGGAGATCGGCAGCGGGTCCCTCGGCCACGGCCTCCCGCTCGCCGTGGGCAGCGTGCTGGGACTGCGGGCGCAGGGCCTGACGGACCCGCGCGTGTGGGTGCTGACCGGCGACGCCGAGCTGGACGAGGGAAGCAACCACGAGGCGATCGCGTACGCGGGCCCGGCCGGGCTCGATCAGCTGCACACCGTGGTGATCGACAACGCCTCGGCGACGTACTCCAGGCCGGGCGGCATCGCGGCCCGGTTCGAGGCCGCCGGGTGGTCCGCACGGACCGTGGACGGCCGCGACCACGAGGCGCTGTACGCCGCCTTCACCGCACCGCACCCCGGCCGTCCGCACGCCGTGATCGCCCGCGTGGCCCCGAAGCGCTGAGCACCCCGCCCCACAGACGACGGAGAACATGCCCATGGACACCATGCGTGACCGTTTCATCGCCACCACCGCCCGACTGCTGGACGAGGATCCACGCCTCGCCCTGGTGCTCGCCGAGATCAGCCGCGACGGCTTCGAGCGGGCCGAGCGGACCCACCCGGACCGGGTGGTCAACGTCGGGATCAGGGAGCAGCTCCTCATCGGCGCGGGCGCCGGGATGGCCCTGACGGGGGTGCGGCCGATCATGCACACCTTCGCGAGCTTCCTCGTGGAGCGCCCGTTCGAGCAGGTGAAGCTGGACCTGGGGCACCAGGGGGTGGGCGGGGTACTCGTCAGCGCCGGGGGCTCGTACGACTGGCCCGCCGGCGGCTTCACCCATATGGCGCCGGGCGATGTCGCGCTCCTCGACACCCTCGACGGCTGGACGGTGCACGTGCCGGGCCACCCCGACGAGGCCGAAGCCCTGCTGCGGCAGGCCGTCACGGGGGACGACCGTGTCTATGTCCGGCTCTCCCTCCAGTCGAACAGCACCGGCCGCCCGGTCACGGAGCCCGGCTTCAGCACGGTGCGGCAGGGGAACGACGGGGTGGTGATCGCCGTGGGACCGATGCTCGACAACGTCCTCACGGCGACCGACGGCCTGGACGTGACGGTGCTGTACGCGACGACCGTCCGCCCCTTCGACGCGACGGGGCTCCGCCGCGCGGCCGGCGCCGGGACCGCGGCGGACGTCGTGATCGTCGAGCCCTATCTGGCAGGGACTTCCACAGCGGCGGCCAACGACGCCCTGGCCGATCTGCCGCACCGGGTGCTCGGGCTGGGCGTCGGGCGGAACGAGCTGCGCAGATACGGGCAGATGGCGGAGCACCTCGCGGCCCACGGCCTCGACGCGCGTGCACTGCGCCGACGGATCGCAGGATTCCTGCACCGCTGAGGCGCCCCGCGCGGCGTCGGAGGCGGGCAGGGCTCCGGTCGCGCGGCGTTCGGGGGCGGGCCGGCCCGGGCCCGGTTGTCCGGCGAGGATCCGTCGGGACCTCGGCAGACCCCACCCGCCCCACGGCACCATTGACCCGGCCATGCCATGAACCTAATCTGAACCACGCACATCAGTAAGCGCTTTCTATCCCCTGCCCGGCCCCCACGCACCGGGAGCGCCCTCATGAGCAGCCGCCCGTTACCCAGCGACCCCGTCTCCCCGGCCCTGCCCCCGGCATCGGTCGCCCTCATCTCCCTCCTCGCCCTTCTGGTCCTGATCACCGGCTCGGTGGCGGCCGCCTCGCTCCCGAGGAGCCCGGCCGCACCCTTCCGCGTACTCGTGTACTCGGGGGCGGCGCACCCCTCCCAGGACACGGTCCGCGCCGGCGTCGAGGCGGTGCGGGGGCTCGGTGTCCGGAACGGATTCGGGGTCGAGGCGACGAGCGATCCGGCCGTCTTCAACGACACCGACCTCGCGCGGTTCCACGCGGTCGTCTTCAACAACACCGCCTCCGCGCCGGGCAGGCCCGGAGCCTTGGACGAAGGCGGGCGTGCCGCTCTGCGGAGGTACATCCGGGCCGGAGGCGGCTGGGTCGGCCTCCACGACGCCTCCGCCTCCACGGGCGAATGGGACTGGTACGAAGGGCTGGTGGGCGCCGCCCTGGACCGGCGCACGCCCGTGCAGGCCGGACGGGTCGAGGTCCTCGACCACGCGCACCCCTCGACGGTGATGCTTCCCGATCTCTGGGAGCGCACGGAGGAGTGGCTCGACTGGCGCACCGATCCGACCTCCACCGTGCACACGCTCGCGCGGATCAGGGTGCGCGACGGCATCGCGGGCCTCGGCGCGGGCGTGGACCATCCCTGGTCGTGGTGTCAGAACTACGACGGCGGCCGCTCGTGGTTCACGGCGGGCGGCCACGCGCCGTCGGCCTTCAAGGACGACGCCTTCCTCGCCCATCTGCTGGGCGGCATCGAATGGGCGGCGGGCGCAGGGCCGGGCGACTGCACCGCGACCCAGGCCGGTTCCTTCCAGCGGACACCCCTCACGGCCGGCGGCCTCGCCGATCCGGTGGACGTGGCGGTCGCCCCCGACCGGCGGGTGTTCGTCGCCCGGCGCACCGGTGAGCTCGAGGTCGTCGACCAGCGGACGATGCGGATTTCCACGGCTCTCGACCTGGCGTACTCACCGGAGGCGGTCGCCCGTTCCGGCGGACTGAGCGCCCTCACCCTGGACCCGGGTTTCGCGGAGAACGCATGGCTGTATCTGCTGCGATCCGACGCGACGGGAAGGAGGCTGTTCCTCTCCCGTTTCAGGGCCGTCGGGGACACGGTCGACCCCGCGTCGGAGAAGCGTCTGCTCACCCTTCCCGGGCGGGCGCCCACAACCGGCGGGCCGCCCCCGCCGTCCGGGTCGCTCGTCTTCGACCGGGAGGGCCGGCTGTACGTGGCCACAGGCGACATCACACCTCCCGACACCTCTGACGCCCCTGACACCCCTCACGCCCGGAGCGATCTGCGGGGGGCGGTCCTGCGGATCACCCCGCAGGACGACGGCACCTACACCGTGCCGGAGGGAAACCTCTTCCGGGCGGGCACGGCCGGCGCCCGCCCCGAGATCTACGCGACGGGCATGCGCAACCCCTTCCGCGTGACCGTGGACCCGGCGAGCGGCACTCCGGCAGCCGCCGCGACGGCCCCCGACGGCACGGTGGAGTACGTCCGGATCACCCGGCCGGGGCAGGTGGGCCGGCCGTACTGCTCCGGCGGCGCCGCTCAGGCGAACCAGGCGGCCGGCTGTCCTCGCGCCACCGGTACGCCGGTGACCTCCGCCGGCCGGGGTGGCGTCGGTGCGTTGAGTGGATCGGTCTACGACTACGCCCCGGGGAGCCTCTACCGCACGAAGTTCCCCGAGTACTTCGACGGGAAGTGGCTGACGTACGACCCGGTCGGCCGGCGCTTCACCACACACTCGTTCCAGCGCGGGGACCAGACGTTCTCCGACCCGCGGCTCGGACCGGTGGAGGACGGGGAACTCCAGTCCGTCAAGGGCCTGTTCGGCGACATGGAGTGGCACCGGCCGACGTCCGCGGTCTTCGGCCCGGACGGTGCGCTGTACGTCGTCGACGCGGGCATCGGCAGCGGCACGGGGCGCGACGGCGGCAACGAAGGCGCCGGGGTCTTCCGGATCGACCACGTCGGTGACAGCCGACTGCCCGGTGCGGGCATCGCCGTCGACCGCGACAGCGGCTCCGCCCCTCTCACCGTCGCCTTCGAGGGGGCCGGCTCCGGCGCGGCCGGCCGGGCGCGGGTCACGTACGCCTGGGACTTCGACGGTGACGGCGGCACGGACTCGACGGAGGCGAACCCCTCGCACACCTACCGCACCGAGGGCCGGTTCACGGCGCGCCTGCTGGTGACCGGGCCCGAGGGCGCGACGGCGTCGGCGGGCCACGAGATCACTGTGGGCAACACCCGGCCCCGGATCACCGTCCGCCGGCCGCCGGACGGCGGGATGTTCCGACCCGGCGACGCCCTGTCCTTCACCGTGGGCGTGAAGGACGACGAGGACGGATCGACCGCTCCGGTCGACTGCGCCCAAATCCTCGTACGCTCCGATGCCGGCCGCCCTGGACCGCTGCGCCCCCTCGCCGGCTCGCGGGAGTGCCAGGGCTCGATCGCCACGGAGGCCGGGGACGCCTCCCGGTCCGGCGCCCTCCGGATCACGGTGCGGTACACGGACAAGGGTGCCCCGAAGGCCCCGGAACTGACGGGCTCCGCCTCGCTCACCGTCCGTACGGCCCTCCAGGAGGCGGAAGGGTTCACCACGACCGGAGGTGCCCACGACGGAGCCGTCACCGGCAGCCGCGCGCACGCGTCGGGCGGCAGGGCCCTGACGGAGATCGAGGACGGCGACTGGATCGCCTTCGACCCGGTGCACCTGGGCGGCATCCGGTCGGTGACGGTCGATGCGACCGCGTGCGGACTCGGCGGAACGGTCGAATTCCGGGCCGGCTCCCCCGACGGACCCCTGCTCGGCTCACTGACCGTCCCCGGCGCGGGGGCCGGGGTCGTCTCACCGACGACCGCTCTCAGGAACCCCGGCGACACCGTGCGGCTGTACGTGGTCTTCACCAACTCGGCGTGGGACAGCGAGAGTCCGGACCTGTTCACGGTGGACCGGCTGCGCTTCCACGGACCGGGCGCCGGGAGGGCCGGAGCGCGGTGAACGGCGGCGGAAGTCCCGTTCCGCACGGAATCACGGGTGGGCGCCGAAGCCGGAGAGCGGTGCCGGTGCCGTGGCGTTGAGCAGGTGCTGGACGAGGGTGACCAGCGCTCCGGTGCCCGAGCTCGCGATCCTGGCGTCGCACAGGACGACCGGCACGTCGGGCCCCAGGTCGAGCGCCGCCCGCACTTCTTCGGGCTCGTAGCGGTAGGCGCCGTCGAACTCGTTGACGGCGACGATGAATCCGATGCCGCGCCGCTCGAAGAAGTCGACGGCGGCGAAGCACTCGGCCAGCCGGCGGGTGTCGGCGATGACGACCGCTCCCAGCGCGCCTTTGGACAGCTCGTCCCACATGAACCAGAAGCGCTCCTGCCCCGGGGTGCCGAAGAGGTAGAGCACATGCTGTTCGGACAGGGTGATCCGGCCGAAGTCCATGGCCACGGTGGTCGCCGACTTGGACTCGATTCCTTCGAGGCTGTCGGTCGCCGCGCTGACCTGTGTCAGGAGTTCCTCGGTACTGAGCGGCGCGATCTCACTGACGGCGCCCACGAACGTCGTCTTGCCGACGCCGAACCCTCCCGCGACCAGGATCTTGAGGGCCACGGGGAAGTATCCGGAGCTTCCGGAGCTGTCAGAGCTGTCGTCGTAGACCATCGAGCACTGCCTCCAGCAGAGATCGGTCGGTTGGCATGTCTTGGAACGCGGGGGCGTGCGCGGTGACCGCTCCGCAGTCGACCAGGTCGGAGAGGAGGACCTTGGTGATGACCGCGGGCAGCCGGAGATGTGCGGCGATCTCGGCCACGGACATGGGACCGTCGCAGAGCTCCAGGGCCACGGTGTGCTCGGGGCCGAGGTGGAACTGGGGTCTGCTTCCCGTGGCCATCACCAGGGAGAGCAGGTCGAGCACGGTGGTCGGCCTCGTCCGGCCGTTGCTCACGGTGTACGGGCGGATGAGCCGGCCTGCCGCGTCGTCGAGCAACGGCCCGTCCTGCGGGGCCGGCATCCTCACAGCCCCGGAGTGAACGGAGCTCCGGCCGGCTGCCGGAGCGGCGTCATCAGGTAGGGGCGCACGCTCTTGACCAGCATGGCCATCTCGTAGCCCAGCACGGCGGCATCCGCCTCACGGCCCGCGAGGACGGCGAGACAGGTGCCGGCGCCCGCGGTCGAGACGAACAGGAGCGTCGAGTCGAGCTCGACCACGACCTGCCGCACGTCGCCGTTGTCGCCGAACCGGGCACCCGCGCTCCGGCCGAGCGAGTACAGGCCGGCGGCCAGGGCCGCCATGTGGTCGGCGCTGTCGGCGTCCATGCCGTGCGCGGATTTCACCAGGCCGTCCGCCGAGAGGAGGACCGCGCTGCGGGTGTACGGCACGCGTTGGACAAGGCCGCTCAGCAGCCAGTCGAGGTCCGAGACCTGACCGGACGGCATTTCTGTCGTCATGGTGTTACTACTCCTTGAACATGTTCTCGGTTCGTGGATCCGGTTCGGACGTCTGCGGTCCCCGGTACACGGGGATCCCCCGCTCGGGGACCGTCGTGGTGGTGGGGGTGCGGAACGGCAACGGGGCCAGGCCCGGGGACCGCCGGCCCCCTACGCGGACGGCGGGGCCGCCGGTGCCGGGAGGAGCGGAACCCGGGGCACCGTACGGTTCCGCGGGTGGTGACTCCTCGGCGGTCTGGGCCTCGGCGAGGTCGACCCCGCGCCGGAAGGCCGCCATCAGTCCGGGGTCGTGCAGGACGTTCTCGTCCTCCGTACGCGGGGCAGGAACCTCCCGGAGCTGCGGAACCAGATGCTCCTGGTTGCTGCGCCTGGGGAGCCGGGGCCGGCCGGGATCCGACCCGGCTGCGGCGGACTCTTCGGCGGGAGCACCCGCGCCCGTCGCGGGCCGTACGTGCTCGACGGACCCACCAGGAGCGGCCCCGGCAGGAGCGGACCCACCCGGAGCGGCCCCTGCGGGAGCGGCTCCCGCAGGAGCGGACCCGGCCGAGGGCGCGGGGACCGCGGCGGAGGGGCCCGGAACGGCGGAACCGACGGGGGCGGTCGACACCACGGGACCGGCCGGCGCGACGGAGCGGACGACCGGTGGGGAGGCGGCGAGGTTGGGGCGGTCGACCCGCTCCGCTCGCAACGGCAAGGGCGGCCCCTCCGCTTGGCGCCGGTCCGGCCCGGGCTGCTGGTCCAGCCGCGGCGGGGGCGGCCCAGCCTGCTGCGGGACCAGGGGCGGTGTGTCGTGGGTGGGCGGCCGGTGCACGGGACCGGCGGGCGTGGCCGGTACCGCCTCCGGAGCCGTCGTGGCATCGATGTCGATGCCCAGAAGGACCTCGGGCAGCACGAGTACCGCTTGCGTGCCTCCGTAGATGTTGCTCTGCAGCCGTACGGCGATGCCGTGCCTGCGGGCCAGGGAGGCGACCACGAACAGCCCGATCCGCCCGTCCTGCAGGAGGTGCGCGACATTGACCTGGTCGGGGTCGGCGAGCAGGGTGTTCATCCGCTTCTGCTCGGGGCCGGGCATGCCGAGCCCCCGGTCCTCCACCTCGAGGGCGAGCCCGGCGGTGACGCGCTGGGCGCGCAGCAGGACCTGGGTGTGCGGCGCGGAGAACACCGTGGCGTTCTCCACGAGTTCGGCGAGGAGGTGGATCACGTCGGCGACGGCGTGCCCGCGCAGGGTGCCGTCGATCGGCGGGACCAGCTTCACCCGTGGGTACTGCTCGACCTCGGCGATCGCCGAGCGGAGGACCTCGGTCATGGTGACGGGGTTGCTCCACTGCCGCCGTGACACGGCACCACCGAGTACGGCGAGGTTCTCGGCGTGCCTGCGGATGCGGGTGGCGAGGTGGTCGACGTGGAAGAGGCCCTTGAGGAGGTCGGGGTCCTCGACCTCCTGCTCCAGCTCGTCCAGGATCTGGATCTCGCGGTGCACGAGGGACTGCAGCCGGCGGGCGAGGTTGACGAAGACCTCGACCTTCTGTTCGTTCCCGTTCCCCCGGAAGAGCTGCGAGGCCTGGACGACGGCCGCCACCGCGTCGTCCTGCGCGCGGCTCATCTCCTGGGCGAGGAGGTCGAAGGCGTCCGCGCCGGGGGTGGCGGCGGGCGTGGCGGGGCGGGCGGGCAGGGGTTCACCGTCACGGAGCTGTTCCACGACGCGCTGGAGCTCGGCCTGGTGCCGGGCGCCGGTGCGCCGCAGCGCCGTACAGCGGTCGTGGACTGCGGTGGCGACACGGTTGGCTCCGAGGAGGGCCGCCGCGACGGCCGCCACGGCCAGCGCCCCGGATCCGCCGAGCGCGGCCAGGAGGCTGCCGGACGGGCGCACCCCGGAGGCCCGGATGGTGAAGATGACGGCTGCGGCCCCGCTGAGCACGGCGGCCACGGTCGGCAGGAGGGCCGTGCGCAGCAACTGTGGCCGCAGGCGGGTGTCGGGGGCGGACTGCGCGGCGCGCGGCCGGTTCGCGGCCGAGTGCGAACGGCCACCCGGACGGCCGTGCCGTCCGCCTTCGCGGCGTTCCGGTCGCGCGGTGGGTGCGCGAAGTTGAGACATCATCGTCCTCGGTACGTGGGGCACCAGGAATCGGCATTCGTGTGGTGACACCTACGGTGGTCGGTCAGGCCCGGGTCAACGGCTGGGGCAGGCTCGACCGAT
Organism: Streptomyces sp. NBC_01460; assembly: GCF_036227405.1. Taxonomy (NCBI): domain Bacteria; kingdom Bacillati; phylum Actinomycetota; class Actinomycetes; order Kitasatosporales; family Streptomycetaceae; genus Streptomyces; species Streptomyces sp. NBC_01460. The sequence goes on along the minus strand of NZ_CP109473.1, from coordinate 7,378,389 downwards.
AGGAGCCCACCGTTGATCACCGGCCACACACGGTAGTCGTCAATCGTCCGCGCTCGGCGTGCAGTTGTCGAAGTTGCCCGCCGGGCGTCCCGCTCTGGTATGACGCCTCGCACGGGCAGCCGAATCCGGGCGTCGTCAACTTCGTACAGGGATCCTGGTACCGACCGTGTGCGCGTATCGCGTCCTCCTCAGGAGGACGGCCCTCGGGGGACACCGGGGCGGGCGGCCGCCACGACGTGACGCTCGGGCGCCCGCAGGTGTCAGAAGGCAGGCAGGTTCAAGCGGTAGCCGGCGTCGGAGTCCCCGCGCATCGAGCGCGCCAGTCCGGAGACGTGACAGGCCTGGGCCGCGGACAGACGGCGCGCCTCCCACAGCAGTGCCGCGGCGTCCTGCACCTCCGGAGCCGGAGGCCGGGGCACACCGGGAAGGACGACGGCCGTCAGCGCGGCGAGTTCACCGGGGTCCATGCCCAGCAGGCCGGCGAAGTCCGTCACCAGGCGAGGCGTCAGGCTCTTGCGGCCTGCGCCGACCGCGCCGTAGGTCGCAGCCGACGGACAGGTCGGGGTCACGACCGCCAGTAGGTGGGCCATGCCTGTCCGGCTCAGGTTGCGGTACTGGAGCATACGGATGATCCACGCGCCCGGACCGTCGGCGGGCTGCGCAAGCAGCCTCGGGGCGAAGGGGGACGACGGTTCCGCCTTCGGCAGCGAGCGGATGAGCCGCAGGAGTTCCCGCCGTCCCGCCGCCGGGAGGTGCACCCCGTCGATCACCATGTGCCCCACCCACTGCTCGGCAGCGGCGTCCACCGGCGCGACATCGTCCGGGACCGCCCCACCCGCGAGAATGAACAGATCGAGGGCGTGGAGACCCACGGCGGGCGCGAGCCGCCGGAGCAGCTCCTCCTCGGGGGCCTGCCCGGCGAGCACCGCCCGGATCTCGTCCGCAGCCGATCCGGCCCGCTCGGCCGGCACCTCGGCATCGAGCTCCCTGTGGTGCAGCAGCCGTGCCAGCAGCGCGCCGAACCCGGGGTACTCCGTCATGCCCGCAGCCTAACCGGAAGCACACCGGCGGAAGCAGGATCCGCGACCGGCGGGGAGGGGCCGCCCGTGGCCGCGTCCGTCGCCCGCGTCTCCCGCCCCGGAGACCTGCGGATCGACCGGCACTCCCCGCCGGCGGACCGGCGTGACGACCAGGAGAGCAACCGCCTTCGGGCAGGCCGCTCCCCGGTCACCTCACTCCCCGTCGGAGCATCTTCTCGGCCACCGGTCTCAGGGAGGTGTCCGGGCCCGGAGGGACGTACAGGCCCAGAGGGACGTCCAGGCCCCGCGGGACGTCCACGCCCCGCGGGACGTCCACGCCCCGCGGGACGTCCGTGCCTCAGCCCGGGTGGACGGGCTGCAGTCCCGCGTACACGCCGTCCGTGCGCAGGAGCTCGTCGTGCGTCCCCACCTCGGCGATCCGCCCGTCCTCCATGGCCACGATGCGGTCGGCCCCCTGGATCGTGGACAGCCGGTGGGCGACGACGAAGACGGTCCGGCCCTCCACGAGCCGGGTGAGGGCCTCCTGCACCAAGGCCTCCGAACGGTTGTCGAGCGCGGAGGTGGCCTCGTCGAGCACCAGCACCCTCGGGTCCCGGATCAGAGCCCTGGCGATGGCGAGACGCTGCTTCTGACCACCCGACAGCTGTGCGCCCCGCTCCCCGATGACCGTGTCCAGTCCCCGGGGAAGGCCGTTGACGAACTCCAGCGCGTTGGCGTCGCGGAGGGCGCTCATCAGCGTGTCCTCGTCCGTGTCCGCCATGCCGTACGTGACGTTCTCACGGATGCTGCCCTCGAAGAGGATCGATTCCTGGGGCACCACCGACAGGAAGCGACGGTAGGACCGCAGATCGAGTCCGGCCATGTCGGTGCCGTCGAGCAGGATGCGGCCCGAGGTGGGCCGGATGAATCCGATGAGCAGGTTGAGCACGGTGGACTTGCCCGCACCCGAGGCCCCGACCAGCGCGATGGTCTCCCCCGGCCGTGCCGAGAGCGTGAATCCGTCGACCGCCGGCTCCCCGTCCTCGTAGGCGAATCCGACGTCCTCGAAGTCGATGCGGCCGACGACGCTGTCGACCCGCGCCTTGCCCGCGTTGTTCTCCAGGTCCGGTGCCTGGAGCACCTCGCCCGCCGACCGCACCGACTCCAGGCCCTTGGTGAGGACGGGAGCCAGGCCCAGCAGCGTGGTGACGGATCCGGTCAGCACGGTGAAGAAGGCACTGAGCATCACCACGTCGCCCGCGGTGATCGGCATCCAGCCGTGGTAGGCGACCAGGGCCGATCCCGTGAGGCAGAGGACGCCGAGCGTGTTGAGGATGACCCAGGCGAGCGACCCGAACCGGCCGTTGATCATGTCCAGACGCAGCCCGGCCGCGAACACCTGGCGCAGCGATCCGTCGACCCGGCCGAGCGCGGTCCGCTCCAGCCCGTGGGCGCGGGTGATGGGGATGAGGGTGGTCATCTCCCCTACGCGGGAAGAGAGTTGTTCGACCTCGCGCCGGAAGGACTCGTTGTGGCTGCGCAGTCGGCTGCGCAGCTTCATCACGAGGATGCCGGAGGCGGGGACCACGACGAGGAAGACGGGCAGGAACTCGGGCACCCGTATGCCGATGACGACGAGCCCGCCGACCAGGGTGACGACCGCGCCGAGTCCCATGTCGGAGCTCTGCTGGACCATCTGCTCCACGGCTTCGACGTCACGGACCACCTTGGCCTGGAGCACGCTCGAACTGACCCGCGAGTGGTAGCCGATGGACAGTTGCTGCATGCGGCGGCAGAGCGCGGAACGCAGGGTCGTACCCATGCGGCGGATGCTGCCGCCGAGGCACCGCACGTACCACTGGTGCAGCGGATAGTTGATCACGAGGATGAACAGGAGCAGGCCGACGGACTGCCAGATGCCCGACTCCGGGCCATGCTGGACGACGACGTCGAGGACGGTGGCGGTGATCAGCGGGAGCAGCCATATGGGGCTGTGCTTCACGACGAAGAGGGCGACCGCCAGGGCCAGCCGGCCGCGGTCGGGGCGGAAGAGAAGACCGAGGGTGCGGACCGGGTTCTCGCCGCGGTAGCGGTGATCGAGGTGGTCGAAGGGCGCGTGGGGTTCGGCGCCGAGCGGTGAAAGCGCTTTCTTCATGAGGTCATCCCATCTGCTCCCACCGCCTCCGACAACCCCCCTTCCACGAGGAGAGACGGAAGCCGCGCACGCACCGGTGCGTGCGCGGCCACCTCCTCCCCCGGAGTCCTCCGGAGCGGCGTGCGGTTTTATTCGGGGTCACGCTGCGTAATCCCCCGCCGACCGGGTAGCGGGCCGAGATGTTCAGGTATAGGCGTGTACGAGTTCTGACCGTGCTGCTCGGCGGCTGGGTGGCCCTGACGGCCGTGGAGCGATGGGCCGAGCAGGAACCGTGGCCGAGCGCGGTCCTGGGCGGCCTTATGTGGTCGTGCGTGGTGGCCGGCGTCTGGTGGTTCGCCGAGTGGACCCAGTCACCGCTGCGCACCGCGCGCGAGGCGAGGGCGGCCCGCGAGTCCGAGGTGCGCGCGGCCGGGGCGGCTCCCGTGGCGAAGGACGAGGCACCGCACGAGCCGCAGGCCGACGCCACCGGACCGGCCACCCGCGGGCCCGAACCCTCCACACCGTCCCGACACTGATCCCGCGGTCCGAACCCTCCACGCCGTCCCGACGCTGATCCCGCGCCGGCCGCGACAGACGTGACCGCCCGTGCACACCTCCGGAGGTGTGCACGGGCGGTCACGTGTGCGGGGCTGTCGACGCCCCGGCGGACGCGGTGGTCACAGCCCCCGGGGGCCGTCACCCGCCGCCGTGGACTCGGCCAGCTTCTGGAACTCGCCCAGGTCGTAGTTGGCGAGAGCCGAGTCGAGGTTGGTGAGGGCACCCAGGTGCTCGACGAACCCACTGGGGTCGTACTCGATCTGGAGGGCGACCCGGCTGGACGTGTCGTCGAGCCGGTGGAAGGTGACCACACCCGCGTGGTGCACGCCCTCGATCGTCTTCCAGGCGATCCGGTCCTGCGGGACGACCTCGGTGAGCTCCGCGACGAAGCCCTTGTCGGCGCCCGGCAGGGACAGCTGCCAGGAGAACCTGCGCTCGTCCATCGGGTCGACCCTCCGCACATGGCTCAGGAACTTGGGCCACTGGGTCACATCGCTCCACAGCGCCCAGGTGACGCTGACCGGGGCCTTGATATCGACGGTTTCGACGAGGGAGGCGGACATGGAGAACAACCCCTTCTTTCACTCGGTTACGCCTTGCGCTGCCGACTACCCGGTAGTCGGCAGCGCACGCATGCCCGCGCACGTCCCGGTCGCCCGCGCGGGGTGCGGCGGCCCCGACCGGAGCCGCCCCGCACCTCCCGCCCGCACGCGCTCACGATGCCTGCAGCGCGGCGCTCCAGGCAGCACTTTCCACGTAGTGGTTGTCGAAGCGCCGGGCGGACTCGGCGATCTCCTTCGGGTCGGCCTCTCCTCGCATCACCCTGTTGAGCAGACGCAGGTACGCGAAGCGGTCCATGTGACGGTCGAACACGAACAGCACGTCGGCGGTGGAGCCGGGGGCGGCGGCGAAGGCATGCGGGGTGTGCGGCGGAACCGCCAGGAAGTCACCGTCCCGCAGCACGGTCACCTCGTCGCCGACGAGCACGCGCAGGGCTCCCCCGAGCACGAAGAACAACTCGGTCGCCTTGGTGTGGAAGTGGGCCGGCGCCCCCACCGCCCCTTCGGCGAAGGAGGACCGGTAGCTGGTGAAACCCCCGCCGGCGTGGCGGCCCTCGCCGAGCAGACGCATCACGCTGCTCGGGTCGACCGTCGTCTCGGCGTCGGCGTGACGAGTGAGCACCGGAAGGGGCGAGTCGATCGCGTTCTCAGTCATGGACACGACTCTATGGCCACACCGGCCCAGTACCGAGGGCCACTTGGGCGCAGGGTTCCTGGGCCAATCAGGTACCCGGAGGCGCCCCGGCGTGCCTTGCCGGAGACGCGCTCCGGCGCACCTCCCCCGCTCTCCTGCACCCACCCGAACGCCGTTACCCCCGCGATCGCCTGCTCCTAGAGTGGGACGGTTCGCCGCCGCTGCGCCGCTTCGTCGTGAGAGACGGCATCAGCAGCCGAGCAGCGGTGCGACCGGCAGCGAGGAGGAAGTTTCCGTGAGCAGCTACGACCAGATGATCCTTTCGGACGACCCGGTGCTGTTCCTGAGACTCGGCGGCGCCGGCACCGAAGTGTCCCCGGGCGGACCGACCGCGGCGTATCACGGCTCTCCCGGACACACGCATCTGCCGAACGGCGACCCTGCCACACTGTTCGACGGCACCGGTGGCCAGTACGTCGAAGTGCCCGACAGTGACGCCCTTTCCGTCTCCGCCACGGGAACGCTGACCATCGAGGCGTGGCTGCGTCCGGACGTACTGGTCTTCCCCCGAACGGAAGGCTCCGGTTACGTCCACTGGCTCGGCAAGCTCACCTACGCCACCGTCAACCAGTGCGAATGGGTCGCCCGGATCTACTCGGCGGACAACACGGAGGGCCGCGCCAACCGGATCTCCGGTTACGCCTTCAACCCGCCGGGCGGGCTGGGCGCCGGCTCGTACTTCCAGGACCCGCTCCGGCCCGGCGAGTGGATCCACTACGCGCTCGTCATCACCACCGCACCGGACGGCCCGGCCCGGCCGCCGGGTCGCACCAAGCTCTACCGGGACGGCCGGCTGCGGGACAGCGACGCACTGGCCGACTACGACATCGTCCCGGGCAACACCACGTCACCCCTGCGGATCGGCAGCGCGGCCCTGCGCTCCTACTTCCTCGGCGGGATCGGCAAAGTCGCGGTGTACCCGAGGGAACTGACCGAGGCGCGCCTCGCGGAACACCACGCGGCCATGACGGCTGACTGACCGGACCGAGCCCCGGACGGACGATCGACCTGGCCCGGTGGGCTCTCCACGAAGATCGCGAAGAGCCCACCGGTGTTGCGGATGCCGCCCCGGGACGCGCCTCGGCCGGACCTGGCGGCGGCTCGGACCCGGCCCTCGACACACCGGGGGTGCGCGGAGGGACGGTCAGACGGCGACGACCGCGTCCTCGCGCACCCAGCCACGGCCGTCCGCCGCCGCGTCGGAGGCGACCAGCACGTAGCCGTACTCGTTGTACGCCGCGCCCTCACAGGTCGACGCTCCGACTATGTCGCCGGCGTGCTTGGTCTTGACGACGACACTGTTCGGATTCGGATTCTCGTACACGCCAGCGGTCGGCCACACGACCTTGTACTGGCATCCGGCCTGCGCCGAGGCACTGGCACCCGGACCGGTGGCGAGCGCGCCGGCGAGGCCGAGCGCGGTGACCAGGGCTGCGGAGGTGAGACGGGTCAAGCGCATGAGTGATGACGCTCCTCAGGGATCGACGATGTGTCAGCGCACAGAATGGCAGGCCGTCGGAAGCCTCCGCTCCGCACCTTCCGTCTCGACGGTCCGGTCCGTCCGCGCCCCGCCGGTGGGAGAGAGCGTGTGCGGCACGGAGACGGCCGTGTTTCAGTGGATCGGTGATCTGCGACAGGAATGCGGATCCCCGGAGGAAAGGCCTGTCATGAGATTCGCGGTGGTCGGTGGTACCGGGCTGATCGGCTCGAAAGTCGTGAAGAAGCTGAATGAGGCCGGGCACGAGGCGGTGCCCCACTCGAAGTCGACGGGCGTGGACGTCATCACGGGCGAGGGCCTCGATCGGGCGGCTGCCGGGGCGGACGCCGTCGTCAACCTGACGAACTCCCCGACGTTCGACGACGCCTCGTCGGCCTTCTTCCAGCAGTCGATGGACAACCTGCTGGAAGCCGGGCGGAAGGCGGGCGTGCGGCACGTCGTCGTACTGTCGATCGTCGGCGTGGACCAGGTGCCGGAGCTGGACTACTACCGCGCCAAGACCCTCCAGGAGGAGGTCCTCGCCGCCGGGCCGCTCCCGTACTCCGTCGTCCGCGCCACCCAGTTCATGGAGTTCGTCGACTCGATCATGAGCTGGACCGCCGACGCCGGCACGGTCCGGTTGCCCACCACCCCCCTCCAGCCCATTGCCGCCCAGGACGTCGCCGACGCCGTCGCGGCGGTCGCCGCCGGGGAACCCCTGCAGGGAATCCACAACATCGCGGGGCCCGAGGTCTTCCCTCTCGACGAACTCGGCAGGATCACTCTCGCGGCCCGTTCCGACAGCCGTACCGTCACCACGGACGACACGGCCGGCATGTTCGCCGCCGTTCGCGGAGACGTCCTCACGGGCCGGGCCGACGCCTCGCTCGCGCCCACCCGCTACGCGGACTGGCTGGCGGCACACTGAGCAGTAGGGGCACCGCCCATCCCACGGCCGTACCACCCGGCAGGCGATGAGACGCAGGTCACACCCCGTTCGCTGTCACATCTCCCAGGTCTTCCCGGTCAGAGGTGTGTAACCGCGACACGGCTAGGAGAACCTCGTGGAATCACGTCTCGACTACTTCGGTAACCCCTTCGCCGGGAAGGTGCTGAGGCACTTCAACTCGGCGAGCAAAGCGGTGGCTGACTCGACGCTTCCGGCCGCGACCCAGGAACTGGTGAAGATCCGCTCCAGCCAGATCAACGGCTGCGGCTTCTGCACCGACATGCACACCAAGGACGCCGCACACGCCGGGGAAACCGCTCAGCGCCTCAACCTCGTCGCCACCTGGCGCGAGGCCACGGTGTTCACCGAGGCCGAGCGCGCGGCCCTGGAGATCGCCGAGCAGGGCACCAGGATCGCCGACGCCGCAGGTGGTGTCACCGATGAGGCCTGGGCGAACGCGGCCGAGCACTACGACGAGGAACAGCTGGTGGCGCTGATCTCCCTGATCGCCGTGATCAACGCCTACAACCGCATCAACGTGATCAACCAGCAGCCCGCCGGGGACTACCAGCCCGGCCGGTTCGGCTGACCTGCGCCGCCGGCCCCCGGCAGGTGGTCCGTCTCCTCACGTCGCAGTCGGCGTGGCGGACGGGCCACCGGCACCGCGCACCTCGACGTACGCTCGGCGCATGGTGCGGAGCGAGGCGGCGGATGTCGACGAGTACCTGGCCGAAGTGCCGGAGGACCGCAGGGACGTCATGCGCGGGCTGCGGCAGCTGTGCCGATCCGAGCTCGCCGGTTTCGAGGAGGTCATGGCGTTCGGCATGCCCGTGTACGAACGGGACGGTGCCGCCGAGATCGCCTTCGCGAATCAGAAGCGGTACATCTCCTTCTACCTCATGCGCAGTGATGTCCGGCAGGCGTTCGAGGAACGGCTGGCAGACCAGGACATGGGCAAGGGCTGTCTGAGGTTCCGCCATCCCGGAGCGGTCGACTTCGGCCTCGTACGGGACCTGCTGAGGGCGACCGCGGAGTCCCCGGGCACGGTCTGCTGACGGCAGCGACACGGGGTGCCGCGAGACGCCGGGGCCGCCGCTCCGGTCGCAGGTGGAGGTCAGCGTGAACCGGCCCGCGCATCGCGGGGCGTCCCCACGTGCCGGCTTGTAGCCTGATGATCCAGGGCTGGAGGAGACCTATGCGCGCCGCGGACGACCCGCACTCCCTCGACCGGGCCACGAGGGAGTTCATGGGAGCGCGGCCCCAGCTCTTCGGCATCGCGTACCGCGTCCTCGGCAGTGCCGTGGAGGCCGAGGACATCGTCCAGGAACCAGCGGCGTTCCTGGCCACGGTGACAACCCGTCTGGCGATCAACACGGCCCGGTCCGCCAGGGTGCGCCGCGAGTCGTACACCGGGTCCTGGCTTCCCGAGCCGGTCGACACGAGTGCTGATCCGCAGCTGGGCGCGGAACGGGCGGAGGCGCTCGACCTGGCCGTGCTCTTCCTCCTGGAGAAGCTGAATCCGGTCGAACGGGCTGCCTACGTGCTGCGGGAAGCCTTCGACTACCCGTACAAGCGGATCGCCGACATCCTGGAGACGAGCGAAGCCAACACCCGCCAGTTGGTGAGCCGCGCCCGGAAGCACCTGTCCGCGGAACGCAGGGAGCCCGTCGGCTCGGACGACCACCGGCGGCTCCTGGAGGTCTTCCTGGCCGCGGCGCGGAGCGGACGCCTGTCAGCCCTGGAGGACGTGCTCACGGCGGACGTCGTCAGCCACTCCGACGGCGGAGGGGTGCGCGGGGCGTCCAGGATCCCGGTGGTCGGGCGGCCGCAGGTCTCCAGGTACCTCGTCGCCTTCGCGCCCCGCTTCTGGCCCGGGACCGAGATTCGCCGGGTCGAGGCCAACGGAAGGCCGGCCGTCCTCGTCTCGTCCGGGGGCCGGGCCGTGGCACTTCTGTCCGTCGACGTATCGGCACGCGGCATCGAACACATCATGTGGGTGATGAACCCCGCCAAGCTGGCCCCGTACGTGGATTCCCTGACCGGGTGAGACGAGCGTCCGCGACCGTGGTGGGGCATCACGAGCCCGTGCCCCGGTACGGACGCTTCGCTCGGCCGCGAGACGGGTGGCCGACGTGAGCGCGGCTCCGTGCACGCGCCCCACTGGGCGGGGCGGCCCCGAGCCGCCGACGAAGCCGTCCTTCACCGACGCATCGATGACACCCGCCCACTGATCGACGTCACGAAGTACTGCGCGGACAGGGACGCCCCGCTCGTCTTCCGCTGCCCCGTAGCCGAAGAGCAGTGGTCCGACGACGCCCACCACCTCATCCTCGACGCCCGCTCGCTCCGGCCGCTGGGCGAACTCCACCACCCCGGCACGACCTGCCTCGACCCGCTGGCCCTCGGCGACGGCACCTGGCTGACCATCCACGGCCATACCGTCCGCCGCCGGCGAACGTGGTGAGCACCCATCACCGAGGAGGCCGGGCCGGGAGGTGGACATGGACGGGTGCTCTGCTCGCGCAGCAGACCACTCACAGCCGGCAGGGCTACTCAAGATCACCCTTGCCTTCCGTCACCGTTCGCCCGCGAGGTCGACTTCCTCCCGGTGCACCGGTGTCGCGTCCGCCACTTCCGTGCGTCGCCACGGCTGCGCGATCGGTGCCGACACCGCACGCCACCAAGGTTCGGAAGGAAGCTGCCCCGCCGGTTCGAACGGCTCGCCGGGACGGGGCAACGCCAGCGGCTGTCCAACCTCCTCGGCGGCGTCCTTCATCCACTCCCCCGGCTCCGACCACGGGTGCGGGGCGAGGTTGAAGGTGCCCCAGTGGATGGGCAGCAGCGCCCCGTGCGGCCGCCCGCCCTGGAGGTCCAGGTGCGCCCGCAGGCCCTCGGCCGGTGTCATGTGGATGTCCGGCCAGAAGTCATTCTTGACTCTCTCAGTCCACAGCGGCTTATTTGCCTGCGACTTCCTCCTCGTTGCCGTGTTCTTGAGGGTCCTCATCTCGCGGATCGTGGCGTGATCACCGTCGTCCTCGCCGTGGTCTCCTTGGCCTTCTGCGCACTCACGTTCAGCGCTGCCATCAGGTCGACAAACCTTCCCGGCTACTGGCCACTCTCCTCGCCAGGTTCCGGTGGCTCCTTGCCGTGCACCTTCACGTCGATGAGTTCTCGGAGCGTCGCGCTACTGGGTCCGGTGCCGCTGGTGTCCTCGGCCGGCCATCGAGTCCATCCGCTTTACGGCCCGCTTTATCTCGCCCTCGTCGACATCAGCAGGGGGCGAGGCGAGCTCGACTGGCGAGCTCCCCTCGACCGGGCACCGCATGGCCGCAATGTTGGCGTGCCCACGCTCTCACCTCTCCCAGTCAGTCCTTCCTCCTCGGCCGGGACCGTTTCTGGACCACTAACGAGATTGATGGCACATCCGGCGGGAGGGACCATTCGGTGACGTGCAGGCCCGCCAGCTCGATCAGTTCCTCCGGGATTCCCAGCAGGTGCAGTGGAGTCCGGCCGTGGCTGGTCAGCCAGGCCTTGCGCCGTTGCTGTTCAGCCGAGTCGAGCGGCGCCCACACATCGACCATCACCCCGGGCGGCACGCTGGGCACGGGTCGGAGGCGCCGCCGCACGTAGGGCAGGTTGGCCACGTCGCTGGCAAGCGCGATAAGACACCAAGCAACTTCGTAAGACAGTGTGTGGCCATGGGCGGCCCGCAGCCGGCGGGTGCGCCCCTGCCAGCGCGGTGCCAGCAACCAACGGACCCTCGTCAGCGGTACGGCCCGGTCTCGTTCGGTTCCCTCTCTGCCGCTGCTCATTGCGCTGATCGCTCGTCGTGTGAGGTGCTCTGCTCCAGCTGCACTTCGCGTTTACGCTGTTCCTCTTTGATCCTTTCGACCGTTCCGGCATAGAGGACGAGCCGAGGATCCTCCTCCAGTCCTTGGTAGTCACCGAGCTGGAACCCGCTGGCGTTGTAATTCTTCTCGATGTCGTCTGCTGTCGACTGCGAGGTGGTGCCACGCTCTCGAAATTTGAAGTATCCGGTGACTCCGGCAGAGATTCCGACCAGTGCACTCAAGGATGAGGTGAATATGGATAGGACTGCGTTGGACCCTTCATTCATCGCCGTGAGAGTTGACACCACAATCGACCCAGCGATAATGATCAGCTGGAATAGGTTGTGTACCCGCCTGTTGCGGCTAGCCTGGGCGCGGTAAGAGGCGATGACATCAAGCGAGGCCTCCCGGTAGACGCGCAGGCCCGAGGTCGTGTCGAGGGGAAGTTGAGCGGCCGCTGTCTGGCGCTTCTGCAGAGCATCACGAAAGGAACTCGCTTTGGTAGCCAGGTTTTTGTGATTGTTGTAGAGCCAGTACGAGCATGCAATCCATAAGATGTTGACGATGGCCAGGGAGATCCACCGAGTGACCCCATCGTTCGTTTTCCAGAGGCCGACGACTACGGTGTATCCAAGTATTCCCGTCAGGGTCAACGAACCTAACAGGATTAGCCAGCCAATCCTTTGAAGCGCCTTGGCCGCCCTCAGGTCAGCTTCCTTCAGGCTGAACGCAGCGAACTTTTCTCTCTACTCCTCGTGCGGATCAGGCGTCAAGAGACTCTCCCCCGGATGAATGAACCTCCGAAGCTACGGGGCGTGGCGAAGGGGACGCAATGGTGCCTTGTAGCTGGTGAAGTCTTACGAGGCTTGAGTTGCGTGAAGAAACGCATGAGGTCGATGGAGTTTCGAAAACATGAGTGATACCGGCGGGGATGTACGGGCTGAAAGCCAGCCGTGGTGGTTCGGCGCTTCTGCACCGCACCCTCGGGCACGCCCTCCCTGAGCCGCCTGCCACCTGACCGGCGGCGACTTCGGCTGGCCCATGGTCAACCGCCTCGCCCGCACCACCACCATCACCCGCCGGATACCCGGCGGCAAAACCGTCACCGCCTCCCTCCCCCGCTGACACCACCACTCATAGCGACCCCCACACCTGCAGCACTGACATCACAACGCCCGAACCACCACCGCCAAAAAATCGCACATCATCAGCGTGGGGGCGGCCTCGACCTCTTCCGGTATGTCATGTGAGGCTCAACGATCCGCGGGATTTGATGTTGTCACCCGCCGCCGCGCTTCCACCGTCCGTTGATGAGCGCGGCCAGGCGCAACGCCTTGTCGCTGGTGGCGCTGTGGCAGACCGGGTTTAAGGGGCCGTGTTCCTGGAGGTTGGGGAGTGCGGAGGAGCGGGGTCAGCCCGCCCCGCCGTCGAGCAGCCTGCTGTAGCGCAGCCGCAGCGCCCGCTCCGTGCTGGCCGCGATGGTGGCGAGTCCGAGCACGGCGTTGCCCCAGCCCGGCAGATCGGCGGGCGAGGTGAAGGTGCCGACGTACTGGGCGAGGCCCTCCGGGTCCCGGGTGACCTGTTCGACGAGCTGAAGGATAAGGAGGACCAGGCCGATGACGAGCACCATCACCGAGAGGGAACCGATCAAGCGGCTCAGCGCGGGGTGCGCGCGGTCGAGGCGCGCGCGGCGTCCCTCGGCGGAGGCGGTGTCCGGGACGAGCTGGAACTCGGCACTCTCGGCGGTGACGTAGTGGCAGCGCTTGAGCCCGAAATTGCTCGCCCTCACTTCGACGGTGCCGCCCGGGACGGGAAAGACGGCGGGGACTCTGGACTCGGCGTGGTGCCTGCCATCGAGGTACAGGTGGGCCTTGACGTGGCCGTTCGACGACTGTTTTTGATGCCTTACGTCGACGGTGTAGACCGTCTGCCGACCGTCGTCACCTGCCAGCCGAAGATGGAACAGTGCGCGGGTAAGCATCTGCCACCAGCGGAAACGCTTCAACGGTCGCCCGTCCCCGGGCTTGACCCGCTGCACGGCCCGACGATGTCGCCACTCCTTGAACATGTCTCCGCTCCCGCTACTCACTCGGCTCCGCCGCGCAGGCGAGGTCCTGCGGCGGGCGCTGCCCGGTGGTCAGGAACGTCGTCACCGCGTCGTTCGCGCACGTGTTGGGGCCGAACGGATAGACGCCGTGCCCGCCTTGGTCGGCCGTCACCATCGTGGCCCGCTTGCCAAACGCCCGCCGCAGCTCCTGGGCGCCGGCCAGCGGGGTCCCCGGGTCGCGCTCGTTCTGCACCATGAGCACGTTCGACGGGCCCCGATCCCCGATGCGCACCGGCGGCTCGACCCGCTTGTCCGGCCAGAACGCGCACGGTCCGATGCCTGCCGCGGACCCGCCGAGCATCGGGTACCTCACCCGGTCGACCGCGACATTGCGCTGATACTCCCGGACCGTCCCCGGCCAGCGCGCATCCCCGCAGATCACATACCACCTGGCCGCCATGGAGTTCTCCATTCCGTCCATCGCCGGTGGGGTGTCGGGTGGCAGCGGATGGTCCTTGTCGAGCGCCTGCCACATCGCGGCCACCAGGGGCATGGATGCGTCGCTGTAGAGGCGGTCGAAGGTGAGCCCTCGGAACAGGGTCGCGTCCATGCCCTGAACCGGCTTCGCCTCCAGCTGCTTCGCGAGTTCGAAGAACTTCACGGTCACCTGCTCCGGTGTGGTGCCCAGGCCGTACTCGGGGTGCGCCGCGGCGAACGCCGCGAAGTCCGGGAACCGTTCCTCCATCCCCCGGGCGAGCAACCGCGTGGCCGTGAGGTCGTACCCGCCGGGGCCCAGGTTGCTGTCCAGCACGATCCGGTCGCTGCGCTTCGGGAACATCGTCGTGTACACCGCCCCGAGGTAACTGCCGTAGGACCCACCGAGGTACGAGAGCTTCGGCTCGCCCAGTGCCGCCCGGATCCGGTCCATGTCACGCGCGGTGTTCGCGGTGGTGGTGTGCGGCAGCATCCACGCCGTCCGCGAGGTGGCACACTGCCCGGCGACGGTCCGCGCGTTCCCCGCCTCCCGCGTGACATCGGCCGCGGTGTGCGCGTACGGCGGCAGGTTGCCGCGGTTGCGCTGTGCCTGCGTCAGGTCACAGGTCACCGGGGTGCTGCGGCCGGTGCCCCGCGGGTCGAAGCCGATCACGTCGTAGGAGTCCAGCACGTCCTGCGGCAGCCCTGAGGCGGCGAGAGCGACTGGGTAGCCGAGACCTGAGATGCCGGGACCGCCCGGATTGGTCAGCAGCACACCGCGGCGCTGCGACGGCTTCTCGCTCGCCAGCCGGGAGATCGCGACGTCGATCTGCCGGCCGTCGGGATTGCGGTAGTCCAACGGAACTTCGAGTGTCGAGCACTCGAGACGAGATGACGCGGCCTTACCGGGTGAAGGGGCCTTCTTCTCCGAGCACGGGCCCCACCGCACGGTGTCCGGCGTCGTCGCCGCGGTGCCCGGCGTCGCCACCGACACGTCCGGAAGCACGGTTGACGCCACGGCGACCGCCGTCACCGTGGTGACGGCGAGGGTGAGGTGCAAGGTTCTCCTGCGCATCTGATGTCCTCCTGAGGGGCGCACGGGGGCGCCGAAACGGGCATGCTCGGGACAACCCCGCCGCGGGCCGTTCAAGCGGACCAGCACGTCGATCCGGGCGGGGTCGCGGAGACCGTGGGCGGCCAGGCTGAGCGCATGGACGGCGAATGCTCTCCCCAGGGCGCGTGGGCACGCATGCCGTAAGTACGGGTCTGTCGTCGGATGGGCGTCAGGTTGCTCCTCGGTCGCGGATTCCCCCAAGATCTCCGGCCCGCTCGGTGGTCGGTTCCTTGCGGGTGTGTGCCCAGCCACCGGCCACCGTTGCGGCGAGCGCGACGAGTCCGAGGAGGATCATCTGGCCGGTGAGGCCGCCGGGGGCCCGGTTGAGGAGGCCCCACAGCGGCTCGGGGGAGCCCTGGTTGAGCAGAGCGCGGATCATCCCTTGGGCGGCCAGGGCTGTGATCACCATGCCGACCGCCTCAAGCGCCGTGTAGCCACCCTTGCGCATCGCGTTGCTCCGTCTGGTGTTCGGTTGTCTCGGCACATGGACGAGTCTGTCCGTACGGTGCGGCAGACACATCAGCCCTGCGGCTCGCCCCGCCTTCGACCGGAGGCGGGGCGGTGATTCGACTCTGGTCGGGGGCGCATCATCCCTCGGTCGGACTCACCGGCCGCACGGCTTCGCGACAATGGCCGGGTGAACACCGACGTAGCACCACGGCTCGGGTGGTGGCAGCAGACATGGCGGCTGTGTGCGGCCTCGGCAGTGGGGATACCGCTCTGGCTGTCCATCGGTGTGTTACTGCGGGGTCAGACGGACGAAACGGGCTCGTGGTTCGTCATCGGTGATCCGCTGGTGGCTTTCGGCTGCCTGACGGCGCTTCTGTGGCGGCGGCGGTTCCCGCTCGCCGTCGCCATGACGGTCGTGATCGCCTCGACCGCGTCGGCACTCGCTTCCGGCGCCGCGTTTCTCGCGCTGGTTTCGATCTCCACGCGTCGTCGGCCGGTGGAGATCGGGGTCGTCGCTCTGGCCTTGGTGACCGCGTCACAGTTCGCCGGTGGGTTCTACCCGGTCCAGAGCTCGCCCGGCCTGTTGTGGTACCAGCTCGCGCTCCCGGCACTGATCGCGGGCATCGCGGTGGCCATGGGCATGGCCATCGGGGGGCGGCGCGTCGAAGTGCGGTCCTTGCGAGACCGGGCGGAGAGCGCGGAACGTGAGCAGACCGCACGAGCGGCGCAGGCACGCGCCCTGGAGCGGAACCGGATCGCCCGCGAGATGCACGACGTACTCGCACACCGGATCTCCCTGGTCGCCATGCAGGCCGGAGTGCTGGACCACCGCAGCGACCTCACCGCGGAGGAAAGCCGCGTGCTGGTCCGCGGTATCGCCGACGGCTCCCACCAGGCACTGGAAGAACTACGGGATGTCCTCGGTGTGCTTCGGGCCGACCCGGGCCGCCCGGAACCTCCCCAGCCCTCCCTTGACCGCGTCCCCGAACTGATAGCCGAAGCCCGCACATCCGGACTGGACGTCACGCTCACCGGCACCGTGGCGGGAACACCGTCCAATGCCGTCGGACGCACCTGTTACCGGATCGTCCAGGAAGGACTGACCAACGCCGCAAAACACGCCCCAGGTGCGCACGTACACATCACCCTCGAAGGAACAGCCGGCGACAACCTCAGCGTCAGCGTCCACAACTCCCCCGCCACCACGGCAACCTCACGACCACCGACATCGGGATTCGGTCTGCTGGGCCTCACAGAACGGATCAGCCTCGCCGGCGGAGAACTCAGCCACCACCGCACACCCGACAACGGATACATCCTCACCGCGCAGCTACCCTGGCCGAACCCCACCCACGAAAAGAGAGAATGAGTGGATACCGAGCGGGAGCGGGTGCGCGTCGTCATTGTCGACGACGACCGGCTGGTGCGGATGGCGCTGCGGCTCGTCATCGACGCCGAACCGGACCTGACCGTCGTCGCGGAAGCGGCGGACGGGGACGACGCGATCACCGTGGTGGACGAGCAGCGGCCGGACGTCGTTCTGATGGACGTGCGGATGCCCGGCCGCGACGGTCTCAGCGCGACCCGGGAACTCCTCACCCGACCGGCTCCGCCGCGGGTGCTCATGTTGACCACATTCGACTCCGACGATCTGGTACTCGGCGCGCTGCACGCCGGAGCACTCGGGTTCGTCCTCAAGGACACCCCACCGGCGCGGATCCTCGACGCGGTGCGGACCGTCGCGGACGGCAACTCCGTGCTGTCCCCAGCGGTCACGGCACGGGTGATCACCGCAGCCACCAGCCCGCAGTCCTCCTACGCTCGCGACTCGTCCCGCGAAGCCGCGCGGAAACAGCTGTCCGCACTGACCGAACGAGAACTCGAAACCGCTCGGGCCGTCGCGGACGGACTGGGCAACCCGGAGATCGCCGAGCGGCTGTACATCAGCGTCGCGACCGTCAAGGCGCACGTAGGCAACCTGTTCGCCAAGCTGGGGGTCGACAACCGGGTGCAGATCGCACTCCTGGTACGTGACGCAGAGCAATGACCAGCCTCGCGGAGGCAAAAACGGGCGGCATACACCGGATCAGAGAAAACGTAAGCAGACCTCCAGCGACTCGTCGATGCCCGTCTGGGGATGAGCGTCTCGCCACGCAGCGCCCGGAAGATCATCGACAGGTTCCGTGCACATTGGGCGCTGCGCTCCACCTCACGCATGGTCGTTCCCCACAGCCGGTCGCTAACGGGCGGAACGGCAGAACCCACGTGCCCGATGGCAGGTGAGGTGAGTGGGCCCTGGGCTCTGGATCGAAGGTCTCCGATGGGGATGGGTCCACCGTCCAGCATTTCGCCCGCGGCGACACCAGCAGGGGTCGTTGGGCAACTAGTTCGGCGCTCCCAACCTGGTCGACGCCGTCCGCACCTCGTCGACGAAGGCTTTCGTGCTCCTGGAGGGGACCTTCCTTGCCGACAAGGGCTACCGGGGCGTCGGCGGGAACGATCCGCATCCCCTGCCGGGGCCGATGGGAGACCACTCCACCGGGGAACATGCGGTGAACCGATCACACGCGACGATCCATGCACTCGTCGAACAGGGCATGGCCACCCTCAAGTGCTGGCGACTCCTCCGCAAACTCCGGTGCTCGACCACGAAAATCACCGACCTTGTCCAAGCCGTCCTCACTCTGCATCTGGCCACTTCAGACCGATGATGGAAAAGTTTCACTCTCGCACCGGCTGGTGACTGTAGTGCGGAGACAACCGTGTCGGTCGTCCTCGCCCTCCGAGGGAACCGCCTGCGCTCCTCGCCGGTAGAGAGTGTCGGGGGGAAGTCTTCGGACAAGACCGGGCTGTACGCACAGCTTCGGCCTCAGCACGCGTCCAAGCGATCAACATCGCAAGAGAGCGGCGATACCCCACACGCTCGTATTGCCTCGAACCTGCCGTTCGGGGCCAATCTGCTGCGAACGAATGAGTCAGACCGTGCGAGTCTTGACCAAGATCCGCGATGAGCCCTGATTGGAGGGCAACGGTGTGGACTGTCGCGGCGCTGCCGACCCGCCCTCGCGCGAGGGCCCGTCGATAGCCGCCCACAGACAGTCCCGCTCCTCGCGCGGCAGATCACCCAGCAACCGAACGAGTTCCCCGAAATCGCCGTTGGCCCCCGTCACCGCTCGCGCGCAAGGTCGACTTCCTCCCGGTGTACCGGTGCCGCATCCACCACCGGGCGACGCCATGGGTGCGCAATCGGCGCCGACACCGCACGCCACCACGCATCCGAGGGAAGCTCCCCTGCCGGCTCGAACGGCTCACCCGGACGAGGGAACGCCATCGGCTGCCCCACGTCCTCAGCCACATCCTTGATCCACTCCGCCGGCTCCGCCCACGCATGCGGTGCCAGGTTGAACGTGCCCCAGTGAATCGGCATCAGCGCACCGTGCGGCCGACCGCCCTGCAGGTCAAGGTGCGCCTGAACGCCCTGAGCGGGCGACATGTGGATGTCTGGCCAGGCCCCCGGCAGCGGCGTACAGTCCGTGTGGTTCTTGGGCCAGTACTCCGAATAGGCGCCGACCTGGATCATCGTCACGTCGAAGGGGCCGTGCTCGGCCCCGATGTCCTGGAAACCGGAGAAGTAGCCGGTGTCGCCGCTGTGGTACACCCGGTGCTCCGGGCCCGCGACGACCCACGACGCCCAGAGCGTGTGCTGCTGGTTGCGCAGCCCTCGGCCGCAGAAATGCCGCGCGGGGGTGGCGGTGAAGCTGATGCCGGCGACCTGCGCGGTCTCGTTCCAGTCGAGCTCCTGGATCCGGTCCAGGGGCACCCCCCAGCGCTCCAGGTGGGCGCCGACGCCGAGCGGTACTGCGAAAACCGTGTCCGTGCCCGCGAGGGCCTTGATCGTGGGCAGGTCGAGGTGGTCGTAGTGGTCGTGGGAGATCACCACGGCGTCGACGGGCCCCATCGCCGCCAGCGGCAGCGGCGCGGGGTGCAGTCGCTTGGGTCCGGCGAAGGCGAACGGTGAGCAGCGCTCTCCCCAGACCGGGTCGAAGAGCACCCGGCGGCCGTCGATCTCGGTGAGGACGCTCGAGTGGCCGAGCCAGGTCACCCGCAGGCCCGACGCCGGCGGCGCGGCCAGGTCGGCCAGGGTCGTGGCGTGGACGGGCACGGTGCCGAGCGGGGATCTACGGGCCCGCTGCTCCTTGTGGAAGTAGACCTTGGCAAATTCGATCATGGAACCGGACGGCCTGGTCCGGGCGCCTTCCGGGTTCTGGAACACTCCGTCGGCGAAGTGGGGAGAGCGCCGGATCCGCTCCATCCGGGCACCGGCCGGGTCCGCCCCGAAGGCGTCCGGGCGCAGGGAGCGGAGTCGGGTACGGAGCGAGGGCTGGTGGTCGGCGCCGGTCACAGCATCTCCTGGGGGAGTCGGTGTCGTCTCATTATGGTCGGGAGGTACGACGGAGCGAGATCTCGACGGTGATCGGAGCACCGTCGAGATCTCGCTCCCCGCCCCCTTGCCTCAAGGGGTGCCGCGTCAGGCGCGGGGCTGGCCGTACACATGATCGATCCGCAGCGTCAGGACTGCCCTGCGGTCCTGGACCATCACCCGGCGGTACTCGTCCCAGTCGGGATGCTCTCCCCTGACGTCCCGGTAGAGGGTGATCAGCTGCTCCACGACCGCGTCGTGCGGATCAGCGGCGGGCGGGGTGAGCTCGGCCGTGACGTCGGCCACGGTCCAGGCCCAGCGGTCGTCGCTGGTCACGTGGTAGCTCGCCCGCGGGTCCCGGCGGAGGTTACGGGTCTTCGCCCGGCCCTCCGTGACGGACACCCGGAGCACGCCCTCGTCGGGGTAGTAGGCGTGGTTCACGTTGGACAGCTGGGGCCTGCCGTCACGCTTGAGGGTGACCAGCACCCCGCCGTCGTACTCACCGAGGAGTCGGAGCAGCGCCTCACGTCCCGGTTCGAAGTCAGTCATGCCGAGTCCAACGTCCGTGCCCCCCGCAGGATTCCGCATCCGGGGTCCGACCGCGTCACATCCGGTGGACCGCACGCGTTGACAGCGGTCGTGGCACCTCCGGATACTGACTCGCTGTTCAGTAGACAAGGCCATGCGATCCGGAGGAGCTGCCCTGTGACGTCCCCCTTTCCCGCCCCGCTGATCTCCCTGACCTGGACGGACCACGTCACCGGGACCGAGGGCTACCTCGTCGTGGACCGGCTGGTGCGTGGCGTGTCGAGCGGGGGCCTGCGGATGAGGAAGGGATGCACCCTGGCGGAGGTCGCGGGGCTGGCGAGGGGCATGACCATGAAGGAGGCCCTGCACTTCGACTCCGGCGACACGCGGGCTCGCTACATCCCGCTG
This sequence comes from Streptomyces sp. NBC_01460, assembly GCF_036227405.1. Classification (NCBI taxonomy): domain Bacteria; kingdom Bacillati; phylum Actinomycetota; class Actinomycetes; order Kitasatosporales; family Streptomycetaceae; genus Streptomyces; species Streptomyces sp. NBC_01460. The sequence continues at coordinate 7,357,727 of NZ_CP109473.1, read as the reverse complement.
GGCGGTGCCAAGGGGGGAATCGACTGCGACCCGCGCGATCCGGCCGCGTACGGGGTGCTCGTCCGCTTCCTGCGGGCGATGCGGCCGTACGTGGAGAGCGTCTGGACGACCGGCGAGGATCTCGGGCTCAGCCAGGACCTCGTCGACCGGGCGGCGGCCGAGGCCGGGCTCGTCTCGACGGTCCAGGCGGTCTACCCCCTGCTGGACGACGAGGCGGGGGCGCGGCGGCGGCTGGCGGACGCCTTCGCCGTGACGGTGGACGGGCTCGGGCTGGACGAGCTGGTCGGCGGCTGCGGGGTCGCGGAGTCCGTGCTCGCCGCACTGGACCGGGCGGGTGTGCCTCACACCGGCGCCCGGGTGTCCCTGCAGGGATTCGGCACGATGGGAGGAGCGACGGCCCGATTCCTCTCCCGGGCCGGGCTGACCGTCGTCGCGATCGCCGATGTGAAGGGCACGATCGCCGATCCGTCCGGCCTGGACGTCGAAACGCTGCTGGGCGCGCGCGACGCGCACGGGACGGTGGACCGCGGGGCGCTGCGGAAGGGGTACCGGGAGCTGCCGGCCGACGCCTGGCTGGCCGCCGACGCGGAGGTGCTGGTGCCGGCTGCCGTGTCGTACGCCGTGGACGCCGTGAACCAGGCTTCGGTCAGGGCCCGATGGGTGGTCGAGGCGGCGAACATGCCGGTGCTGCCGGAAGCGGAGCCGCTGCTTGCCGCTCGAGGGATCACGGTGCTCCCCGATGTGGTCGTCAACTCCGGTACCAATGCGTGGTGGTGGTGGACGCTGTTCGGGGACATCGGGCCCGATGCCGAGGAGGCGTTCGGGCACACCCGCCGGTCGATGCGCGCTCTCGTCGACCGTGTCCTGGACCGGGCGGCGGCGGACGGCTGCACACCCCGGGCGGCCGCACACGCGCTCGCCGCGGACCGGCTGCCGGTCATGGCGGAGCGTTTCGGCTGGTACCGGTAGGCCTCCGGGGCGCGGGCGGCGGACCTCCGTGCGTGTGGGTTGGTTAGGGTGACGTCGTGGCGAGAGTGCGACTGAGCGTGGCGGAGCGTCGTGAGGAGCTCCTGCGTGCTGCCGTCGAACAGATCGAGGTGCGAGGCGTCTCCGCCGTCCGGATCGCCGATGTGGCCGCTGTTCTCGGCGTCAGCAACGCCCTGGTGCTCTACCACTTCTCGTCCAAGGAGAAGCTGGTGGCCGCCGCCTTCGCGTACGCGGCCGAGGCCGATCTCGCCCACCTGCGCAAACTCCTGACCCGCCGCACCAGCGCGGTCCGGCGGCTCCGTGCCGCCGTCCGCTGGTATGCGCCGACCGGCCAGGCCAAGGGCTGGCGGCTGTGGATCGAGGGCTGGGCGTCCTCCCTGCGTGACCCGGTGCTGCGCGAAGTGGCCGGTGATCTCGACCAGCAGTGGAAGGCCGAGCTGGCCGAAGTCATCGAGGAGGGCGCCGCGGCGGGTGAGTTCCACTGCGACGACCCGATGTCCGTGGCCTGGCGGCTGACCGCTCTGCTGGACGGGCTGGCCGTCCAGATGACGTCGTACGCGGGTCCGCTCTCGCGGGCCACCATGCTGCTGTGGACCGAAGAGGCGCTCGCCCGCGAACTCGGCATCGAGCACCGGGTACTGACCGCCTGAGGGGCCCCGGCGCGGACCACGCGGGAGACGTCCACGGACCGGCGGCGATCGCGGGGCCGCACCTGCGGTCAGGTCTGACGCACAGGGGCGTAGACGTCTCCTTCGAGGCCGAAGGTCCAGGCGACGCCCTCCTTCGCGGTCCGGGTCCTGGGCGGCACCCGCAGCCAGTAGGTGCGGTGCGTCCCGTCGGGCTCAGGGGTGGAGTTGACCACTTCGACCATCACGACGTCCTCGTCGCCCTCCATCGCGATGCGCCAGAGTATTCCCGTCTCGTCCTTGTGCACCGGCTCCGCACCCGATTCGGCCAGGTAACGGTCGTAACCGTAGAACTCGAGCATCACGCGGCGCAGCTCCGCGTTCTCCTCGGTCCGGATGCGGCCCGGGGTCAGGCTCGCCAGGCTGTCCAGGAACTCGACCGGGACGGGCATTCCGCGCCAGGCGTACAGGGCGAATCCGTCCGGGTAGGCCAGGGCCGGCCCGTCGCCCCGGTCGAGCCGCCCCGCCTCGTCGCGGTGGAGCACTTCGGGCCGTTCGCTGATCACCACGGCGTGCTCGTAGGGCCACCACCAGCCGGCGTTCCTGGCGACCTCCGCCAGTCCGGTCAGCCGCTCGCCCCGGCCGTCGAAGGCCGACAGCCAGGCCGCGTCGTGCTGGCCGAGGACCGCGTCGAGCAGAACCAGCCGGACGTCGGACTCCTCCTCGGGGCGTGACGCGAGCTCCGCGACGACTCCCGTCCGTATCCGTTCGGCCAGGGCTGCCGTGGTCTCCCACAGCTGGGCCCCGGTGGCGGACCACAGGGCGGACCAGCCGGCCGGGCCCAACTCGTCGTACAAGCGCCGTCGTTCCTCCGCCCAGGGGCGGGTGCGGACCTCTTCGCGGACCGAGCGTCCGGCGCCGGTCAGCTTCTCCACGGCCTCGACGGCCGCCCTGGGCGAGTCGACCCAGATGACGCGCTCCGGCTCCGCGAGCCCCGCGGTGCGGTAGGCCCGTCGCACCCCGTCCTCGGCGGCGTCCCGGTCGGCCCTGCCCGTCGCGGCCGCCACGGCCCGCCACTCGTTCACGTACTGCATCGGTGTTCCCCGTCCCCTGTCCCTGTTCCTGTCCTGACCGCACATCTCCGGCCCCGGTGTCCTTCCTCCCGGCCGGCACGTCACCGGGCACCCGCGCACCCCGGCAGGCATCAGTCCGCGACGATCCGGACCCCGCCCGGGGCGTACTCGCGCTGACGCACGACGCGGAACCAGCCCTTCGGCAAGGCGATCACGGCGTGCTCCTCGTGGACCACGCGTCCGCCCTCGGGGAGATGGAGCAGCATCGGACCGAGCGGACCCGCTTCCCGCATCAGCCGGCCCGGCCCCTGCACCGCGTGGGCGTGGCCGGTGACCTCGCCCAGCGCCAGGACGAGCCGCCCCCTGCCGTCACGCGGTTCGCCCGGTGCGTCGAGGAAGCGCGCGGGCACCTCGGACTCCTCCAGTGCCACCATCAGTACGTCGCCCTGCCGGTACACAGGCCTCTCCCCTCCGTCCCGGCACCCGCTGTGCCGGTCACAGGAAAAACGCTACGAGAGGGGTCTGACAGTGAGGGCCGTCGGAGCCCGTTCCAGCAGCGCACGTCCCCTGTCCGCACGCTCCGTCCCCCTGTGCTCCGCCTGCGCACGCCCCCCGACGGACGCGTAGTTCTCGCTGATTCCGCCCGTCCGACCCGGGCCGGTCGCGGCGATGTCAGTGGCTCTTGATACACCTTGCGGACATCAGTCCTCCCGAGTCTCAGGAGCTCAGTGCCATGGCCGACGCGGACCGTCTGCACGAGTTGCTCGGCCTTCCGGCCGTCGATTTCCAGCGCGAGGCCGACGGGTCCTCCCGGCCCGCGGCACATGCCGCGGCGTGGCGCGTCAGCGTCGACCCCTACGACCCAGGCGAGGGGGACGCCGACTGGGAGGCGGAGTTCGGCGCCTTCCTCGAAGCCGTCGAACCGTCAGGTGTCCAGGCTCTGATCATCGGTCAGTGGGGTGAGTCGTACGAGGAGACCTCCGCCTACCCCATAGGGCTCGTCGTGGCCGCGGCCGGCCGGCTGACCTCGCTCAAGGCCGTCTTCGTCGGGGACCTGGTGGCGGAGGAGGCCGAGAATTCGTGGATCGAGCAGTCGGATGTCACCGCTCTGCTCACCGCCTTCCCGGGGCTGACCTGTCTCGGTGTGCGCGGCGGCACGGACCTGGTGTTCCCGCCCGTCAGGCACGAGGCCCTGCGTGAGCTGACCATCGAGAGCGGCGGGTTGCCCGCGGAGGCGCTGCGCGGAGTCCTGGACAGCGAGCTGCCGGCTCTGGAGCGCCTGGATCTGTGGCTGGGTGTCTCCGCGTACGGCGGTGACGTGGTCGTCCCGGACCTGGCGCCGCTGCTCGCCGGCACCCGGTTCCCCCGGCTGCGCCATCTGGGTCTGCGCAACAGCGAGTTGCAGAACGAGATCGCTGCCGCGATCGGCTCCGCACCCGTGGTCGCGCAGCTCCGCACACTCGACCTGTCCAACGGCACGCTGGGGGACGAAGGCGCGGCGGCCCTGCTCGCGGGCCAGCCTCTCACCCATCTCACCTCGCTCGACCTGCACCACCACTTCCTGACCGAGCCGATGGAGCACCGGATCTCACAGGCCCTGGAACCGCACGGTGTGTCGGTCGATCTGTCCGGCCGCTGCGAGCCGTGGGGCGACCGCGGCATCGAGGGCCGCTACACCGCGGTCGCGGAGTGATGGCACGATGACCGACATCACGCACCCCGAGGTCTTCCACGGCCTGCCGGTGCACACGCTGCCCCTGCCCGACCCGGCCGGGACACCGGTGCGGCCCCCGGCCGCCTCCGTGGCGTGGCGCCTGGACTCCCAGTACGCGCTGACGTTCGAGGAGACCTGGCAGGGCTTCCTCGCCGAGGTGGACACCGCCCAGGTCCGTGCTCTGCTGATCGGCCCCTGGTGGAAGGAGGAGTACGTCTCCTTCGAGCCGGTCGTCGAGGCGATCGTCTCCGACGCCCATCGCTTCCCCGCCCTGCGCGCGTTGTTCCTCGCCGATGTGGAGAGCGAGGAGTGCGAGGTGTCCTGGCTGGAGATGTGCGACATCACACCCGTGCTGGAAGCCCTGCCCCTCCTGGAGGAGCTGAGTGTGCGCGGAGGCGGTGACCCGGTGCCCGACGAGGAGCATCTGAGGCTGAGGCCAGTGCGGCACCGCGCCCTGAGGTCCCTGCGATTCGAGTCGGGCGGACTGCCGGGGCATGTCGTCCGCGCGGTCGGCGCTTCCGAACTGCCCGCCCTCGAACATCTGGAGTTCTGGTTCGGCACCGACTGGTACGGCGGCGACGCCACGGTGGCGGACCTGGCACCCGTGCTGTCGGGCGCCGCATTCCCGAGCCTGCGCCGACTGGGACTGCAGAACAGCGAGATCCAGGACGAGATCGCCGCAGCGGTCGCCTCGGCCCCGGTGGTCGCCCGGCTCGACACGCTGTCCCTCTCGATGGGCACCCTCAGCGACACCGGGGCGCAGGCCCTCCTCGACGGACAGCCGCTCACCCACCTGTCCTCCCTGGATCTGCACCACCACTACCTCTCGGAACCCTTCGTCTCCCGGATCAGGGGGCTGTGTGCCCGGGCGGACGTCCGCGTCGATCTCGACGGGGTGGACGACCTGGACCTCGAGGACGACGAGCCGCGCTATGTCGCCGTCAGCGAGTAGCGCGCCGCCGCGTCTCGCGGTGGTCGGTGTTCCCGCCGACCGCAGGGTCGGGCTCTTCCAGGAAGCGATGCGCGCCGCCGGGCTGCCCGCCGCGCGCACGGTGTCGTGGGCTGCGGTCCTGGCAGGAGATGCGGCCTTCCTTCCCGGGGAGATCGTGCGTGTCGACTCGCCCGGTGAGGACGCCGAGGTGGATCGTCTGCTGCGCGGCGCCGGTGATCCGACCCGCGTGGAGGGGTCGGCCCGCTGGTACGCCCGCTTCACCTCGGCCGTACGGGACGTGGCACGGGCGGCCTCGATGGCGGGCGCCGTCCTGCTGGACGATCCCGAGGACATCGCGGTGATGTTCGACAAGCGGCTCTGCCACGGCGTGATGGACGCCGCGGTGGTGCCGGTGCCGGACTCCCCCACCTCCGGGCCGGACGCGGCGCCCGTGCGGGGCTGGGCGGATGTGCGCGCGCTGATGGCGGATCACCGCATGCCGAGGGTCTTCCTCAAACCCGCGCACGGATCCTCCGCCTCCGGGGTGATCGCCCTGGAGACGGCCGGCCCCGCGAGGATCCGGGCGACCACCTCCGTGGAGCGGGACGAGGCGGGCCGGCTGTTCAACTCGCTCCGGGTGCGCCGCTGCACGACCGAGAGCGAGGTGGCCGGCCTCGTCGACGCGCTGGCGCCGGACGGCCTGCACATCGAGCGCTGGCTGCCCAAGGCGTCCCAGCGGGGGCGGGCCGCCGACCTCCGGGTCGTGGTCGTCGCGGGTCGCGCGACCCATGCCGTCGTACGGACCAGCCGGTCCCCCATGACCAATCTGCACCTGGGCGGAGCGCGCGGTGATCTGGACGAGGCTCGGGCCGCCGTCGAGGCGGCGGGCGGCAGTTGGAGCGCCGCGCTCGCCGTGTGCGAGCGGGCCGCGTCCTGCTTCCCGGACACGCTGTGCGTGGGCGTCGACCTGCTGCCTGCGACGGGCTGGCGGCGCTTCGCCGTCGGCGAGGTGAATGCCTTCGGAGACCTCCTGCCCCGTCTGACCGGGCTGCCGGGCAGCGGCGCGGAGGGCCTGGACACCTACGGAGCGCAGATCGCGGCCGTGCTGGCCCGCTCGCCGCACAAGGACGGGCCGCACAAGAACGGGCCGCACGACGACGCACCGCACGACGGAGGGCGGCGCGAGGACCGCCGCGAGGACGGCCGCGAGCCCCGCCGGACGAGTACCGACCACCCGAGGAACGACCGTGTCATCGATGCATCCTGATCCCGCGCCCTGCGACGCACAGCCGGGGACCCCCGACATGAACGCGATCGTGGGCAGCCACGATCTCCTGCTCGTCACCCTGGACACCCTGCGGTTCGACGTGGCCGAGGAACTGGCCGCGGCCGGGCGCATCCCGAATCTCGTCCGGCATCTGCCCGGCGGGGTCTGGGAGAAGAGGCACGCTCCGGGCAGCTTCACCTACGCCTCCCATCAGGCGATCTTCGCGGGTTTCCTGCCGACTCCCGCTCGCCCCGGTCCTCATCCGCGGCTGTTCGCCGCACGCTTCGAGGGCAGTGAGTCGACCGCGGACGGCACCTTCGTCCACGACACACCCGACATCCTGTCCGGCCTCGCCGCCGTGGGCTACCGCACGGTGTGCGTCGGCGGGGTGGGGTTCTTCAACCGCCGTCCCCCGCTCGGCTCGGTGCTGCCCGGTATGTTCCAGGAGCGCCACTGGGAGCCGGAGTTCGGTGTCGCCTCGCCGACGTCCTTCGAGGCGCAGGTCGCACGCGCCGAGCAGGTGATCGGGGAACTCCCGCAGGAACAGAAGCTGTTCCTCTTCGTCAACGTGTCGGCGCTTCACCAGCCCAACTGGTTCCACCTACCCGGCGCCACCGCGGACGCGGGTGACTCCAGGACCACCCACGCCGCCGCCCTGGAGTACGTCGACCGTCACATAGGTCGACTCCTCGCGGCAGCGAGCAGCCGTCGCAGGTGTTTCGCCATCGTCTGTTCCGATCACGGCACGGCCTACGGGGACGACGGCTACACCGGTCACCGGCTCGGCCATGAGGCCGTCTGGACCGTGCCCTACGCCCACTTCCTCCTCGAACCGGGGGCGACCCGATGACCGGCACCACAACCACCACCGGGACCGAGCCCGGCGCGGACACCGGCCCGTACCGCAGCTATGTCTACGCCTACCCGCACAAGACCGCCTACCGCCCCCTCGGCGAGCACCCCGCGGGGCCTCCCTCGCTGAGCGAGCTCTGGGCGTCCGAGCGGAAGGACGCGCTCTCCCTCTACCTGCACATACCGTTCTGCGAGGTCCGCTGCGGCTTCTGCAATCTGTTCACCCGCATCGGCGCGCCCGACGAGCTGACGACGCGTTACCTCGACGCGCTCGACCGGCAGGCCACCACCGTCCGTGACGCTCTCGGCGACGACGGGCCGGTGCGCTTCGCGGCAGCCGCCTTCGGGGGCGGCACCCCCACCTTCCTCACCGCCGGCGAGCTGGAGCGCCTCTGCGACATCGCAGAGAAGCGGATGGGCGCCGACCTGGGAGCGGTGCCCCTGTCGGTCGAGACCTCGCCGTCGACGGCGACGGCGGACCGGCTGACGGTCCTGGCCGGCCGGGGCACCACCCGGATCAGCATCGGTGTGCAGAGCTTCGTCGACGCCGAGGCCCGGGCCGCGGTCCGCCCGCAGCGCCGCTCCGAGGTCGAGGCCGCCCTCGGGCGGATCCGTGACGCCCGTATCCCGGTCCTCAACATCGACCTGATCTACGGCATCGAGGGCCAGACCGGAGCGAGTTGGCGCACCTCACTGGACGCCGCCCTGGCCTGGCGCCCCGAGGAGCTGTACCTCTACCCGCTCTACGTCCGCCCGTTGACCGGTCTCGGCCGGACGACCGGTGGCGCGGCAGCACCGCAGGCCCCGGACACCGCCTGGGACGAACAGCGGCTGCGGCTGTACCGCGCGGGCCGCGACCACCTGCTCGCCAGCGGCTACGAGCAGGTGTCGATGCGGATGTTCCGCCGCGCGGACGCCCCGCACGCGGGCGCCGACGACTACGCCTGCCAGACCGACGGCATGATCGGGCTCGGCTGCGGTGCCCGCTCGTACACCTCGTCCCTGCACTACTCCTTCGACTACGCCGTGGAGATGCGGGAGATCCGGGGCATCATCGACGGCTTCACCACCACCGTGGACTTCTCCCGGGCGGAGGTCGGCCGGTACGTGGACGAAGGCGAGGCGCGCCGGCGCCATCTTCTCCAGTCGCTCCTCCAGGCCGAGGGCATGCGGCCCTCCGAGTACCGCGAGCGCTTCGGCACCGACCCCTACGAGGACTTCCCCGCCGAGCTGGAGCTCTTCTCGGCGCGGGGCTGGCTGGACGATTCGGCGTGCCCGGCCCTGCTGCGCCTCTCCCCGGAGGGGCTGGCCCACTCCGATGCCCTGGGCCCGGACCTGTTCTCCCCGGCCGTGCGGGCCGCCATGGCCGCGTACGAGGCGAAGTGAGAGACGCGAAGTGGGAGAAGCGATAGGCATGGACCTGACGATCCTCTACCGGGGCCCGCTCTCCTCGTGCGACTACGACTGCCCCTACTGTCCCTTCGCCAAGCGGCGGGACAGCGGTGATCAGCTCCGCTCCGACCGTGCGGCCCTGGAGCGGTTCACCGCATGGGCCTCGGCGCAGACCGGTGACCGGCTGTCGGTTCTGTTCACCCCCTGGGGCGAGGGCCTGGTGCGGTCCTGGTACCGGAAGGCGCTCGTCGAGCTGTCGCGGCTCCCGCACATCCGCCGGGTCGCCATCCAGACCAACCTCAGCGGCCGCACCGCCTGGCTGGGTGAGGCGCAGCGCGACAAGGTCGCCCTCTGGTGCACGTACCACCCGGGTCAGACGCCGTACGAGCGGTTCCTCGGCCGGTGCCGGGAGCTGGCGGCTCTGGGTGTGCGCCACAGCGTCGGGGTCGTCGGTCTGGAGGAACACCTGGAGGAGGCCCGCCGGCTCCGCTCGGCGCTGCCGTCCGATGTGTATCTCTGGGTCAACGCCGCCGAGGGCCACACGTACACCGACGAGCAGGCCGACCGCTGGACGGCCCTCGACCCCCTGTTCCCCTACAGCAGGCACCCCCACCGCTCGGCCGGACTCCCGTGCAGGACGGGCGGATCGGTCGTCTCGGTGGACGGTGACGGGACGGTGCGCCGCTGTCACTTCGTCCGCGACGAGCTGGGCAACCTCTACGACGGGAGTTATCGGAGCTCACTCGGCCCGCGCGGCTGTCCGCTCGACGTGTGCGACTGCCACATCGGCTATGTGCACCTGGAGACACTGCCGCTGTACGACGTCTTCGCGGGCGGGGTGCTGGAGCGGATACCCGCCCGTCCGATGCGGATACCCGCCCCGGACGGGCTCGTGCCCGCGGACCCGGCCCGGCGTCTGCTCCCCCTCGTCGGCCGCTGACCGCCCGTCAGCGGCAGGGGTCAGAGCGGCAGCAGGTCGGGGCGCTTGGCCTCGACGTGGTCCCCGGAGGACTCCCCGCGCAGTCGCCGCCCGATCCACGGGACGAGGTACTCGCGCGCCCACTGGATGTCGTCACGGCGCACCTCGAACGTCCCGCGGTGCACCTGCGGAGGCCACACCTGGTCCGGGTCGGCCGGCGCGTCGAGGCCGAGGACCTGGGCGGCGCGCAGCGCGACCCGGGTGTGCCCCTCGGCCGAGAGGTGCAGCCTGTCGCTGTCCCACGCCCGCCGGTCCTGCACGGACCGCAGGGACCACAGGTCCAGCACCGGGCAGTCGTAGCGGTCGGCGATGGACCGGACGTGCGCGGTGAACATGGCGATCTTGCCCCGCAGGTGCTTGAGCACGGGGATGCCGCGGGTGTCGAACCCGGTGGTGACCATGACGGTTCCGACCGCCTGGGTCAGCTCGGCGACCGCACGCTCGAAGCGTTCCGCCACGTCGTCCGGGTCGGAACCGGGGCGGAGGATGTCGTTGCCGCCCGCGCAGAAGCTGACCAGGTCGGGTGCCAGCTCCTTCGCCCGGGGGACCTGTTCCTCGACTATCTGGTCGAGGAGGCGTCCGCGTACGGCGAGATTGGCGTACCGGAAATTCCCGTGCGGGTCGTCCGCGGGGCCGACCGTCGCACCGAGGACGGGGAGCTGGTCCGCGAGGAGGACCGCGAGCCGGTCCGCCCAGCCGACGAGCGTCCCGCCGGGGCCGGGGTCTCCGACACCCTCGGTGAAGCTGTCGCCAATCGCTGCGTACGACCCGATGATGCCTCGTTGTCTGTTTCTCGAATCGTCTGCCACAAGCGCTTATCCTGCACCTTCGAATGTGACCTACGCGACCGTAATAAGGGGTTGACGGGTGGTGAGAAAGACCACCCGGTCAGTTTTTGGTAAAGCAGGAATAAGGAGAGGGGCGGTGCGCCGTGGCGCACCGCCCCTCTCCTCGAAGCGATCGAACCGGGTGATGTGTCCCGGACGGAGTCTCAGATGGAGACGCCGTGCGAACGCAGGTAGGCGATCGGGTCGACGTCCGAGCCGTAGCTCGGGCCGGTCCGGACCTCGAAGTGGAGGTGCGGGCCGGTGGAGTTGCCGGTGGAGCCGGAGAGGCCGATCTGCTGGCCGCCGGTCACGGTCTGGCCGGCCGAGACCTCGAGCGAGGACAGGTGGGCGTACTGGGAGTACATGCCGTCGCTGTGCTGGATGACGACCTCGTTGCCGTACGAGCCGCTCCATCCGGCGGAGACCACGGTCCCCTGGCCGATGGATCGGACGCTGGTGCCGGAGGCGGCCTGGAAGTCCGAACCGGTGTGGTAGCCGCTGGACCAGCTGGCGCCTGAGGCGCGGTACTGGGTGGTGACCACGGCGTTCTCGACCGGGGTGGCCCAGCCCGATCCGGTGCTCTCCGACGCGGCGGAGTCGGCGGTCTTCGCGGCCGTCTCCTCGACCGGAGCGGCGGCCTTCTCCGCGGGAGCGGCGGCCTTCGGCGCGGCCTTGGAGGGCGCGGCCTGGGCTGCCTTCTCCGCGGAGCCGGACGCCTTGGCGCCGAGGGTGAGCTTCATGCCCGGGCGGATCAGGCTCGGGTTCTCGCCGACGACGTCACGGTTGTCCTGGTACAGCTTCTGCCAGCCGCCCTTGACCTTCTTGTCGGCCGCGATCTTCGCCAGGTAGTCGCCGGAGACCACGGAGTAGGTCTTCGCCGAGCTCTTGGCCGACGCGGGCGCGCTGTGGGCGGCGGCGGACTTGGCGGCCGGGGCGGCCTGCTCGGCGGCATGGGCGCCGGTGGCGCCGATCAGCGGGAGGGCGAGGACGGCGCCACCGGTCCCGGCGGCAAGGACGCCTCGGGAGATCGGGCCGGTCTTCGTACGACGGTGCTTGCCTTTTGCGGGCATGGGGGAATTCCTCTCCGGCGCCTGCGAGGTGAGCTGTCGGGTTCGGGCTGGAGATGCCCGGCCACGTGGTGCGCGACTTGACCCCAAGCCGTACCGGATCCCTCCGGCCGGCGGCCTACCTGGTTCCCCCGCTCCTGCCACACGTGAGTCGGTGCGGATTCCGGGCGGCGGCAGGATTAGGCGTTCCGTCCGGATTGACCGTGACCGTAAGCGAGCCGGGACGCCGCGAACAAGCCCCGCATTGCGGACCGGAATCGGCGCTTCAATTCCGGTGCGGAATTCCCGTCACACTCCGTGGATCCGGGATCTTGGCTTTCCGCACGGCGTCCGGAATACCTGTCGCGATCTCCGCCACGCACCGTCACGGATATGATCCCGCTCACCCACCTCACCCCATCTCCCGCACAAGCGGGGCATGTTCCGCTAAATACGCCAATACGGACATGTCATGGCCACCACCTACAGGGCGGACCGACACCTCTGCGACCGAGACGGTTGGCCGATGCAGCCATGTCGTATCGTCGCGAGCGTGCCCCCGTCGGCGAGCGGCGCCGACGCCCGACACCCCAGGAGCCCTTGTGACGCAGCTGCCAGAGGTCCCCCCGGCCGGCCCCGAGCCGACGGACGTCGACCTGACCGGTGTCCGCAACTTCCGCGACGTCGGCGGGCTTCCGACCATGGACGGCCGCACCGTGCGCTACGGGCGCCTCTACCGCAGCGGCCATCTCGCCCACGCCACGGAGGCCGACGCCACCTTCCTCTCCGGGCTCGGCCTGCACACGGTCTTCGACTTCCGCAACGCGGCCGACCACAAGCTCGACGGCCTCGACGTGGAGCTGCCGGGTGTCCGGAATGTCAGCATTCCTCTCTCCGACCCGGCCGACGGCGCGGAGTTCTGGCGGCTGGTGCGCGACGGGAACATCCAGCAGCTGCGCTCGATCCTGGCCGACGGCAAGGGGACGGACCGCATGGTCGCCTCGTACCGCTCGATCATCAAGGACCGCACCGCCGAACACAGCCGCGTGCTGCACGCCCTGGCGGAGGACAGCATGCCCGCGCTGATGCACTGTGCGGCCGGGAAGGACCGGGCCGGCCTCTCGGTCGCGGTCTCCCTGCTCGCGGTCGGCGTCGAGAAGGAGGCCATCGAGGCCGACTACCTCAAGTCGAACGACGCGCACCGCCGCTACAAGGTGAAGCGCAGCGACTCCTCGTCGGCGGGGATGTCCGACGAGGTGATGGAGCTGCTCAACCCCCTCTTCGGCGCCCACCCCGACTACCTCGGCGCCGCGTTCGCCGCCATCGAGGAGATCTGGGGCAGCACGGACCGCTACTTCCTCGAAGGCCTGAAGATCACCCCCGAGACCCGCGAGCGACTGCGTGAGCGGCTCGTCGAGGACGCGTGAGCACCGGGGTCAGCCCTTGCCGGCCACGGTGAAGAGAAGGAAGAGGAAGGCCGCGACCACGTGCCCGGCCACCAGGTAGGCGAGGAGCCGGATCACGACGCCGCGGGGCATCCGCCGCTCCTGGGTGTCCGCGCTCCTCGCCCTCCGGGGAGTCAGGGGGTCGTAGTGCTCCGAATCGGACATGACAGTCCTCTCTTCCGGCATCTGGGACCGGCGTGACGAACGGGACGGGACGTGCGGTGCGGGGTGCGTGAGCGGGATCAGAGCCGGTGGACCGTGCTGCCCAGGCACAGCTCGGCGGTGGGGCTCTGCAGCAGCGTGTGGACGAAGAGCAGGCGCGCCCCGCCGGCGTCGAGCGCTGCGATCCGGTGCGGGGTGAGCGAGTCGAAGTGCGCGCTGTCCCCCGGACCGAGGTCGTGGACGGTCTCGCCGAGCACGACCCGGAGCCGGCCGTCGAGGACGTACAGCCACTCCTCACCGGGGTGGACACGCACGAGGTCCCCCTCGGTGCCGTACGGGACGTGGACCCTCAGGGCCTGCATGGCGCGGCCCGGTCCACCGGCCTGCCGGTAGACCCAGCCGCCCGCTCCGGTGCCGCGCGGCGTGGCCTCGAGGCGACCGCCGCGGACGATCGCGTCACGTTCGGGCGGCATCTCCCCCAGGAGCTCGGAGACGGTCGTACCGTAGACACGGGCGAGGCCGAGCAGCATCGGCAGCGAAGGCTGTCTGCGGCCCGTTTCGAGCCGGGAGAGGTGGGCCGGCGAGAGGCCGGCCCGCCCGGCCGCCGCCTCCAGCGTGAGGCCGCGGTCGCGCCGCAGGTCGCGCAGGCGCGGTGCGACCCCGGGGAGCTCGTCGGCCACCCCTCCGTCAGGAGGATTCATACCTCCATTGGGCCAGGACCTTTCCTCTGAGGCAAATTTTTTGCCTCAGAGGCAAAGAAGCCCGGAGACGCTCAGCGGTTGGCGACGGCCTGTTTCACCAGGGTCCGGCCGAAGTCCCACATCAGACCACCCCCGCTGTGCGCGTCGTCCATGACGGCGGTGAACGCGGTCACGAAGCGGTCGACGTCCGGTTCCCCGATGACCAGCGGTGGAATCAGCTTGATCACCTCCAGGTGGTCTCCCGACACCTGGGTGAGGATCCGGTGCTTCTGCAGCAGCGGCACCACCACCATCTGCGCGAAGAGGCCCTTGCGGGCCGCCTGCAGCATCGTCCAGCGGCTGCGGAGCTTGAGGGAGGACGGCCGGCCGAACTCGATGCCGATCATCAGCCCGCGTCCGCGCACCTCGTGCAGCAGCTCGTAGCGGCCGACGAGCGCGGCGAGCCGCTCCCGCAGCAGGTCTCCGGTGCGACGGGCGTGCGCGACGGTCTCCTCCTGCTCCATCACCGTGAGGACGGCGAGCCCGGCCGCCATGGCCTGGGCGTTGGATCCGAAGCTCGCGGAGTGGACGAGGACCCGGTCCATGGAGGAGTAGACGCGCTTGAAGATCCAGTCCTTGCCGAGCGTGGCACCGACCGGCACGTACCCGCCGGAGAGCGCCTTGGCGACACAGAGCAGATCCGGTTCGACGCCTTCCTCGTGCTGGTACGCGTAGAAGTCACCGGTCCTGCCGAGCCCGGTCTGCACCTCGTCGGCGATGAGCACCGCCTTGTGCCGGTGGAGCAGTTCCTGCGCCTCCCGGAGGAAGCCGGGCGGTGAGGCGTGGACACCCTTGCCCTGGATCGGCTCCACGACGAGCCCGGCCACGTCACCGCGCCTCAGCTCACGCCGGAGGGCGTCGAGGTCGCCGAGCGCGATGGCGGTGTCGGGCAGGAGGGGCGCGAACCCGTCCCGGAAACCCGTCTCCCCGTTGACGGAGAGCGAGCCGGCGGTCAGCCCGTGGAAGGCGTGGTCGCAGTAGAGGATCCGCGGCTTGCCGGTGGCGTACCGGGCGAACTTCAGCGCTGTCTCGACCGCCTCCGTACCGCTGTTGCCGAAGAAGACCCGGTCCAGGTGCGGGCTGTGCGCCAGCAGCTTCTCCGCCAGCAGTCCGGGCAGCGGCTGGCAGTCGAAGCGGGTGAGGTCGGCGAGCGAGGCGTCCAGGACGTCGTGGAGCGCCCTGCGCACGACGGGGTGGTGCCTGCCCAGCCCCATCACGCCGAACCCGGCGAGCATGTCGAGGTAGTCGTTGCCCTCCGCGTCCCAGAAGTGCGCGCCCTCGGCTCTCTCGTAGACCTTGTCGAAACCGAGGGTGCGCAGCATCCGCGGCAGCTGGTGGTTGAGGTGCCGGGTGTGCAGCTCGTAGCGTTCGCCACCTCGTTCCGCGAGGAGCCGTGCCAGATCGAAACCCTGCTCGTCGTCCTTCATGACCCGTTCTCCTCAGGCACGTGCCGCTCTCCCCCTGCCGTGCGGCGCTCCAGCGCCGCACGGATCCGCCCGGCGACCTCCACCGGGGTGAGCCCGATCTCGGCCAGTACCTCACCGCGCCCGGCGTGCGCGAGGAACTCCTCGGGGATGCCGAACGTCCGAAGTGGTACGTCGACGTCCGCGTCCCGCAGGGCCTGTCCGACGGCCCAGCCGACTCCGCCGGTCCTGCTGTTGTCCTCGACGACCGCCACCAGCCGGTGTCGCGCGGCGAGCGGGGGCAGCTGCTCGTCGACCGGCTTGACCCAGCGGGGGTCGACGACCGTGCAGCGGATCCCGGATGCGGCGAGCAGATCGGCCGCCCGCAGGCAGAGCGGGGCGAACACTCCGACGGCCACCAGCAGGACGTCCGGATCCGGTGCCCTGTGCAGGACGTCCATCCCGCCGATCCGTCCGACCGCCGCGACGGACTCCCCCACCGACTCCTTGGGGAAGCGGATCACCGTCGGCGCGTCCTCGACCTCGACGGCCTCCCGTAGTTCCTCCCGCAGCCGGTCGGCGTCGCGCGGGGCCGCGATCCGGAGCCCCGGGACGACCTGGAGGACGGACAGGTCCCACATGCCGTTGTGCGAGGGACCGTCGACGCCGGTGACCCCGGCCCGGTCCAGGACGAAGGTCACCCCGCACCTGTGCAGGGCGACGTCCATCAGCAGTTGGTCGAACGCCCGGTTGAGGAAGGTCGCGTAGACGGCGACGACCGGGTGCAGGCCGCCGGTGGCCAGCCCGGCGGCGGAGACCGCGGCATGCTGCTCGGCGATCCCGACGTCCCAGATCCGGTCGGGGAACTCCGCCGCGAAGCGGGTCAGCCCGACCGGGTGCAGCATGGCCGCGGTGATCGCGACCACGTCCGGGCGCTCGGCACCGATCTCCGCGATCTCGTCGCCGAACACCGATGTCCAGGACGGCGCGGCGGGCACGACGAGTGGCTCGCAGGTCAGCGGGTCCATCCTGCCGACCGTGTGGAAGCGGTCGGCGTCGTCGGCCAGGGCGGGCGCGTAGCCACGGCCCTTCTCGGTGATGCAGTGCACCAGCACGGGGCCGTGGAACCGCTTGGCCCGCTGCAGCGCGGATTCGACGGCCGCGGTGTCGTGGCCGTCGACCGGTCCGACGTACTTCAGGCCCAGGTCCTCGAACAGGCCCTGGGGGGCGAACGTGTCCTTGAAGCCCTTCTTCGCCCCGTGCAGCGATCCGTAGAGCGGTGGTCCGATGACCGGGGTCTGCTGGAGCACGCCCTTGCCCCAGGACAGGAAGCGCTCGTAGCCGTCGGTGGTGCGGAGGGTGGCGAGATGGTTCGCGAGGCCGCCGATGGTCGGGGCGTACGAGCGCTCGTTGTCGTTGACGACGATGATCAGCGGGCGGTCGCCGGCCGCCGCGATGTTGTTGAGCGCCTCCCAGGCCATCCCGCCGGTGAGGGCCCCGTCGCCGATGACCGCCACCACGTGGTGCGGGCGGCCCAGCACCTCGTCGGCCTTGGCGAGGCCGTCCGCCCAGCCGAGGACGGCCGAGGCGTGGGAGCTCTCGATGACGTCGTGCTCGGACTCCTCGCGCGAGGGGTAACCGGAGAGGCCGCCCTTGCCGCGCAGCCTGGAGAAGTCCTGACGCCCCGTCAGCAGTTTGTGCACGTAGCTCTGGTGGCCGGTGTCCCACAGGATGCGGTCCACCGGTGAGTCGAAGACCCGGTGCAGGGCGATGGTGAGCTCGACCACTCCGAGGTTGGGGCCGAGGTGACCGCCCGTCCTCGTCACGGCCCGGATGAGGAACTCCCTGATCTCCTGCGCGAGTTCAGCGATCTCCGGCCTGCTCAGCGCCTTGAGGTCCTGCGGCCCCTTGATGGATTCCAGCGTCGTCACGCCCGGGCCCCTCTCCCTGGTCTGTTGTCGGCTCACGCTCGCGTCGTCGTCATCGACCGCGCCGGCGCCGGGATCTCCCCGCCGACGGCCACCGACCCGGCCCGGACGCGCCGCGAGGGGCGGCGTACCGTGAGCGGCCGGGCCGGGAGCGCGGGGAGACCCGGCGTGACCGGCTCTCCCGCGGTCATCACGTCACCGGTTCCCGCCGATCGTCTCCCGTGCCGCTCTCAGGGATTCCTTCAGCGATCCCATGGTGGCCAGCACCGCGGTGGGCTCGTATCCGCAGTGCGCCATGCAGTTGGCGCAGCGCGGGTCCTTGCCCCGGCCGTACTTGTCCCAGTCGGTGTCCTCGATGAGTTCCCGGTAGGTCGGGACGTACCCGTCGCTCATCAGGTAGCAGGGCCGCTGCCAGCCGAAGAGCGAGTAGTTGGGGATCGCCCAGGCCGTGCAGGGGAAGTCCGCCTTCCCCTCCAGGAAGTCCAGGAAGAGCGGGGAGTGGTTGAGCCTCCAACGGCTGCGGTTGCCGCCCGCGAAGGACTTCTTGAAGAGCTCGCGGGTCTGCTCCACACCCAGGAAGTGCTCCTGGTCGGGTGCCTTCTCGTAGGCGTAGGCGGGCGAGATCATCATCTCGTCGACCTTCATCTCGTCATTGAGGAAGTTCAGCACCTCGATGACGGTCTGGGGGGTGTCCGTGTTGAAGAAGGTGGAGTTGGTCGTGACCCGGAAGCCGCGTTTCTTGGCCTCCTTCATCGCCTCGACCGCTTCGTCGAAGACCCCTTCCTTGGCGACCGACTCGTCGTGCCGCTCACGGAGCCCGTCGATGTGCACCGCGAAGGCGAAGTAGGGGGAGGGCGTGAACTTTTCGAGCTTCTTGCGCATCAGCATCGCGTTGGTGCAGAGGAAGACGTACTTCTTCCTCGCCACCAGCTGACGTACGATCTCGTCGATCTGAGGGTGCATCAGGGGTTCGCCACCGGCGATGGAGACCATCGGGGCACCTGATTCCAGCACCGCCCCCACCGCTTGGGCTACCGGCATGCGCTGCTTCAGCACTCCGGCCGGGTGCTGGATCTTGCCACAGCCCTCGCACGCCAGATTGCAGGCGAACAAGGGCTCCAGCTCGACGATCAGCGGGAACTTCTCCCGCTTGCGGAGCTTCTGTTCGAAGAGATACGTCGCAACCTTGATGGACTGACGGAGCGGCATGGCCATCTGGGCTCACCTCCTGGGGAGCAGCAAAGATCGGTGCCATTCATGAAAAGCCGGAAGGACAGCACGGAGAACACGGAATGCCGATATTCCACCGCGGACCGTGCCGATGCGGACGAGCTCATGCTCTGGAGCGTCCACGACCACCCGTACGGCCGCAACCGGGCGTGGCCCGGTCCGTACGGCGGTGCGGAGGGTGGCGGCGGACTCCATGTCCACCGCGACCGCGCCGGTGGCCCTCAGGCCGGCCCGCTCCGGACCCCGCACGACGTGTCCCGAGCCGGCGAGCGGGCCGGTGTGGACCGTACGCCCTGGCACCGCCCTGACCAGCGCGTCGACCAGGAGGCCTGTGCCGGTGCAGGGCGTGGTGCCCGCTGCGTCCCTGGTCTCCTCGGCCACCACCAGGTCGCCCGGATGCATGCCGGGCTCCAGCCCGGCGCAGAAGCCGGAGGCGATGACCGCCGTACCCCCGGCCCCGTGCAGCCCCAGGGCCTCCCGGACGGCGTTCTCGGCGGCCCGGGGGCCCATCCCGGAGCTGATGATGCTGACGGGGCCGGGCCCGGGGAGTCCGCCCTTCCTCCCGGTGCGCAGGGCGAGACGCTCGATGCCCAGTGCGCAGGCGATCAGCAGCGGCGTGGTGGGTCCGGGCGGCTCCTGTGCACCACCCATGGGCTCAGACCCCCTTGCCGGCACCGGCGCCGATTCCGGAGGCGGTGGCGAAGGGGTCTCCGTACACGTACCGGCCGAGGGCCGTGAGGGGGAAGACCTGCCGGTAGAGGTGGTAGTTGATGGAGAAGTCCCAGGGGAAGCCGGTTCCGGTGAAGTGCGGCTCGTCCCAGGAGCCGTCGGCCTGCTGGGTCTCCGCCAGCCAGCCGACCCCCCGCTCCACGGACCTGCTCTCCCGCTCCCCCGCCGACAGGAGCGCGAGCAGGGCCCAGGCGGTCTGGGAGGCGGTGGAGCTGCCGTGGCCGATCCACTTCTCCTCGCGGTAGGAACGCAGGTCCTCGCCCCAGCCGCCGTCGTCGTTCTGGACGGACCTCAGCCAGTCGACGGCCCGCCTGACCGCGGGGTGCGCGGCCGGCAGCCCGGCGGCGATCAGCGCCGGTACCACGGACCCCGTTCCGTAGATGTAGTTGACGCCCCACCGGCCGAACCACGCCCCGCTCGCCTCCTGTTCGGCGAGCAGCCAGTCGATGCCGCGGCGGGTGCGGGGGTCGTTCGCCCTGCCCTCGACAGCGAGCATCTCGACCACGTGTCCGGTGACGTCGGCCGACGGCGGGTCGATGACCTCGCCGAAGTCGCAGAACGGCAGGCGGTTGGGGAAGGGGCTGGTGTTGTCCGCGTCGAAGGCTCCCCAGGCGCCGTTGCGCGACTGCATGCCGAGGTTCCAGCGCACGCCGCGCTCGATGGCTCCCTCGATCCTCGCGGGGTCGGGGTGCTGGACGCGGCGCAGCGCCAGGACGACTTCGGCGGTGTCGTCGATGTCGGGGTAGTTGTTGTTGTGGAACTCGAACGCCCAGCCTCCCGGGGCGAGTCCGGGCTTGCGTACGGACCAGTCCCCGGGCCGTACGATCTCCTCGCCGAGCATCCAGTCCGCCGCCCTGACGAGCGCCGGATGGTCGGGGCTCACCCCCGCGTCGGCGAGGGCGATGGTGGCGAGGCAGGTGTCCCAGACCGGGGACTGGCAGGCCTCGATCATGCGGGCGCCGTCCTCGCGCCAGACGGTGAACCGGTCGAGCGAGTCGAGTCCGGCCCGCATGACCGGGTGGTCGAGGTCGTAGCCCAGCAGGTGCAGGGCGATGACGGAGTACACGGCGGGCGGCTGGATTCCGCCCCAGCAGCCGTCGTTCTCCTGGCGTTCGATGATCCAGCGGGCGGCGGCGTTCATGGCGATGCGGCGCAGCCTGCGCGGAGCCACCTTGTGGTAGAAGTGCAGCGCCTTGTCGAGCCGTTGGAAGACACCGTCCCAACTGGCGGCGGGCGCCGTGGGTCCGGGCGGGTTGGGGCACGCCGGGTCGGTGTGCAGTTCGTCCAGGGTGAAGGGCGCCGGGCGTACGGGCCGTTTCGCGGACACGATGGTGAGCGGCACGATGGTCTGGCGGGCCCAGCAGCCGAAGTCGTAGATGTTGAGCGGGACCCACTTCGGGAAGAACATCAGCTCGGGCGGGAGCTCCGGCAGGTCGTCCCACTTCCACCAGCCGAAGAGCGCGAGCCAGATCCGGGTGAAGACCCGGGATTCCGCGATGCCGCCCTGTTCCCTGACCCAGCCCGCGGCACGGATCATGTGGGGATCGTCCGGTCTGTCCCCGGCCAGCCGCAGGGCGACGTAGGCCTCGATGGTGGCGGAGAGGTCGGGCGGCCCCTCGTAGAAGGTGTTCCAGGTGCCGTCGCCGAGCTGTTCGCCCCGGATGAAGCGGGCGGCGGCCTTGACGGTGTCCGGGTCCTGGATGCCCAGGAACTGACGGAGCAGCAGGTCCTCCGCGTCCATGGTGACGTTGGTGGCGAGGTCGCCCTTCCACCAGCCCTGCTCGTCCTGTCTGCCGAGGAGGTGCTCCACCGAGCGTTCCGCGGCCAGCCGCGCGACGGCGAACAGGTCGTCCGCGGCAGTGGTTGATTCGGTCGGATCGCTTGCCGAGGCTGCGCGGAGGTTCGCGGCCCCGGTGCTTCCGTCGGTCGTCGCTGTCATGGCTTCCCCTTCGTGCAGTCTGGTCCTCTGCTGTGCTGGGGTCTCCGTCGGCGGGCGCCCCGTGGGGCGCCCGCCGGCGACTGCGAGTCATATCTGGATGGTGATCATCTCTTTCGTACGACCACGAAGTCGGCGAGCTCGGTGAGCTGCGCCCGCACTCGTTCCGGCATGTCGACGCCGTGCAGCGCCTCGATGGCTACCGCGTGCTGACGGCGGGCTTCCTGGGCGGTCCACTCGCGGCCGCCCGCCTCCTCGATGAGTGCCGCACGGGCGGCGAACTCCTCTTCGGAGAAGCTGTCGAAGTCGGTGCTCCTGGCGTCGGCGGCGAGCAGCTCGCCCAGCCGCTCCGAGGCCGGTCCGCCCGCCGCGAGGGCGGCCACGACGGGCAGTGACTTCTTACGCTGGCGCAGGTCGCTCCAGGTCTGCTTGCCCGTCGACTCGGGGTCGCCCCAGATCCCGAGGAGGTCGTCGACCGCCTGGAAGGCGAGGCCGAGGTGGTAGCCGTACGCCTCCAGGACGTCGGCTGTGCGGTCGTCGGCTCCGCCGAGCACGGCTCCGATGGAGACCGCGCAGGCGAGCAGCGCACCCGTCTTGTTGCCCTCCATCTCCAGGCACTCCTCGACGGTGACCCGCTCGCGGTGCTCGTAGGAGATGTCCTGGGCCTGACCGTCGATCAGCTTGCGGCTGGCCGTGGTCAGCCTGCGGGCCGCCCGGCCGGCCTCGACGGTGCCGAGCTCCAGCAGGATCTCGTTGGCCAGCGCGAAGAGCGCGTCGCCGACGAGGATCGCCTGGGCGGGGCCGTGCACCTTCCACACGGTGTCGCGGTGGCGGCGCTGCTCGTCGCCGTCCATCAGGTCGTCGTGCAGCAGCGAGAAGTTGTGCACGAGTTCGACGGCTACGGCGCCGGGGATCCCTGCCTCTGCCGGGGCTCCCGCCGCTTCCGCGGACAGCAGGGCCAGCGCGGGGCGGACGGCCTTGCCGCCGTCGCCGTCGGCGGGCCGGCCCTGGGCGTCGATCCAGCCGAAGTGATAGGCCGCGACGGTGTCCATGGGCGGCGCCAGCCGGTCCACGGCAGCTCGCAGCACCGGCGCTGACAGGGCCCTTCCACGCTCCAGAAGCGCGGTGACGTCCGCGGTGTCCACCACGGTGTCGTAAGCCGGATTCGCCGGGGTCACAGACTCTCCTCTTGTTCCGGTGGTACTGCTCATGCCGCCTCCTGCAGCGGATGTTCGTGGGGCCGGCCGAGGGCCGCGAGCGCGGCGTCCGCGGCGGTGAAGCCGCTGCGGACGGCGCCCTCCATCGTGGCGGGCCAGCCGGTGGCGGTCCATGCTCCCGCCAGGTGCAGCCCGGGGGCGCGGGTGTGCGTGCCCGGCCGGAGGCGTCCCACCCCCGGTGTGGGCGCGAAGGTCGCGGTGCGTTCCCGGGTGACGAAGAAGTCGCGGATCCCGGCCCCTCGCGCCGCCGGGAGGAGCCGTTCCAGCTCGGGCACGTACCGCGTGCGCAGCTCGGCGACGGGCAGGTCGATCTCGTCCTGCGCGGCGGACTGGGAGACCGCGAGGTACTGGCCGCCTCCCTGGAGTCCGGAGGACGCCGTGCGGTCGAAGACCCACTGCACGGGCGATCCGAGCGCCGCGAAGAAGGGCCTGCGCAGCACCGTGCGGTCATAGACGACGTGCACGTTGAGGATCGGCGCGTCGGTGAGGTCGAGCAGCCGGCCCGGTTCGTCGAGCGCTCCCTCCGGCAGCAGCCGGTGGGTCTCGCCCTGGGGCACGGCGAGGACGACGGCGTCCGCGTCGATCGTCTCCCCGTCGGTCCCCACGGCCCAGCGGCCGTCCTCGGCGCGGGCGAGGGAGGTGACCCGGGTGCGCAGGTGGATCGCCACCCCCGCCGATTCCAGCGCCTTCCGGGCGAGGGTGTCGTGGAGGTCCCCGAGGGGTACGGCGGCCCAGCCGATGTCGGCGGCGCCCGGTTCGGAGAGGAGCCCCGTCTTGAAGACCTTCGCGGCCAGCGCCATGGAGGCGTGCGGCGCGGTGGCGTTGAGCGTGGCGACGCCGACGAGGTCCCACAGGGCCTCGATGGTGCGGTCCGACTGACCCTGGCGGCGCAGCCAGGTGGCGAAGTCGATGCCGTCGAGCGCGGGGTCGGCGGGGTCGAGACGGCCGAGGGCCAGGGCGGCGCGGGCGACGCCGGCCTTCTCCGCGAGCGAGAGGTGAGGGTAGGCGGCGAGCCCGCCGGCGAGGTGCAGCGGTACGGGCAGCGCGGTGCGGCGCAGCCGTCCGAGCCGGGGCCCGGCGGGCCGGCCCACGTCGAGCACGGGCACGTCGAGACGGTCCTGGAGCGGCGCGAGGTGGGTGCCCTCGATCCGGTCGAGGAACCAGCGGTAAGCCGTGCAACAGCGCAGGTAGACGTGCTGGCCGTTGTCGACGGAGAGGTCGCCGCGACGGAAGGAGAAGGCGAGGCCGCCGAGCCGGGGGCGCCCTTCCAGGAGGGTCACGTCGAGCCCCGCGTCGGCGAGCCGCAGCGCCGTGGTGACGCCGGCGAGGCCGCCGCCGACGACCACGGCACGGGAGGACCGAGGGCTCCGGCCGGTCATGCCCGCTCCCTTCGCCGGGTCGCCGCGGTCATCGGCTCACGCCGCGCCGTCGCAGAGAGGGACGCACGGGGGCGCGCGGAGGTTGCCCGCCCCGCACGCCGGATCGGAGCCGTCATCAGACCCTCCCCCTGGCAGTCCGGCGTGAGATGTGGCGCGCGTCGAGGCCCGACAGGCCGCGCACCGCAACGTACGCCTTCTCGTGGCCGGGCAGCGAGACCCTGCCCCGCAGGACGGCCTCGGGATCACGTTCGATCCGGTCGAGGAGCCGGCGGTAGATGCCGGCCATGGCCGCCACGCAGGCACCGCTGCGCCGGTCCAGCATGGGCAGCAGCCGGTAGCCCTCGGCGAAGAGCGCCCGGGCGCGCCGGACCTCGAAGTGCACCAGGCCGGCGAAGTCGGACCCGGGAGGCGGGGTGGCCCGGTGGAAGCCCGCGGAGCAGCCGAACTTCGCGAGGTCGTCGGCGGGCAGGTAGGTACGCCCGTTGCCGGCGTCCTCGCGGACGTCACGCAGGATGTTGGTGAGCTGGAGGGCGAGGCCGAGGGTGTCGGCGTACTCCGGGGCCCGTTCGGCGCCGGGCGCGCCCGCTTCCGTCCCGAAGACGCCCAGGCTGAGGCGCCCGATGGCACCGGCGACACAGCGGCAGTACGTCTTCAGGTCGTCCCAGGTCTCGTAGGTCGCGCCGCGTACGTCCATGAGCACGCCGTCGATGAGCTCGTCGAGGCCGCCGAGCGGCAGCGGGAAGCGGTGGGCGGCGTCGGCCAGGGCGACCGCGACCGGGTCGGTGTCGTCCTCGTCGACCTTGCCGTCCCGGATCCGGCCGAGCAGCAGCCGGGTGTCCTCCAGCCGGGCGTGCTTGGTCTCCGGTTCCAGCTCGCCGTCGCCGATGTCGTCGACCCGACGGGAGAAGGCGTACAGCGCCGACATGGCCTGCCGCTTCTCGTACGGCAGCAGTCGGATGCCGTACGCGAAATTACGGGCCTGCTGTCCGGTGACGGCCTCGCAGTAGCTGTACGCGGCCTGTACCGGTGCCGACATGTACGTCGTCTGTCCCTCCACGGTCCGGCTCACCCCTCTCTGTGCGCTCTTCGCAGGACGTCTCCCACCTCGCGCAGCAGTCTGGGCGCGGTGGGCCTGGGCGGTCCGGGCAGTACGTCGAAACCTGCGGCGGAGACGGCGCCGAGGGCGGCTCGCCCTCCGCCGACGAATCCGGCGAGCAGCAGCTTGAGCCGGCCGCGGACGCTGCCGACCAGGGGGACGCCCTCGTCCAGCAGTTCGCGGGCGCGCTCCGCCTCGAAGGCGATCAGGGCGCGCACGGCGGCGCCCGCGGACGGCGCGGCCAGGTCGGATTCACCGACGTGGAAACGGGCCATGTCCTCGGCGGGGAGGTAGATCCGGTCGCGGCCGAGGTCCTCGGCGACGTCCTGGAGGTGCTCGGCGATCTGCAGCGCGGTGCAGACGGCATCGGAGCGGCGGATGCGTTCGGGGCTCGCGGTGCCGGTGATCTGGAGGACGAGGCGGCCGACGGGGTTCGCGGAGAGCTCGCAGTAGGCCAGCAGCTCCGCGTAGGTCCCGTAGCGGCGGACCTTCTGGTCCTGCCGGTTCGCCTCGACCAGGCCGAGGAAGGGTTCGGGGGTGAGCGCGCAGCGCCGCACGGTGGGGCGCAGGGCGCGCATCAGGGGGTGGCGGGGGCCGTCGCCGGTGGCCGAGAAGACGCGGTGCAGGTCGGCCTCCAGGGCGTCCAGCACGGCGAGGCGGTCGTCGCCCTGTCCGGGTTCGAGGCCGAGGTGGCGGGCGTCGGCACCGCCGGGGGCCAGGTCACCGTCGCCGATGTCGTCGACGAGGCGGGCGAAGCCGTAGACGGCCATCAGGTCGTCGCGCCAGGCGCGGGGCAGGAAGAACGGCGCCACGGGGAAGTTCTCGTCCGCGGCCTTGCCGAGCGTGGCGGCCGCGGCGGCGTCGGCGGGTGCCTGCTGGGTACGGGTCACTGCGTACCACCCGACGCGGGGACGGCGAAACCACGTCGGAGCTGGAGATTTTCCATCATTGCCGTCATATCTCCCGTTCTACACTGCCGACCCAAAACATCCCTTTTCGGACACGCCGCTCGTCCGGCCGAGTGCGACATGCACACAACGGGCGATGTGCCGGGGCGTATCACCCCACAGTGCCGCGAATCAGTACCGTGACAGCTTACGTTGTACAGCTCACAGAGCCGCGCCGGGGTGCGGCACGGCCTCCCGGACCACTCCGGCCGTCGTCAACCCTCCCCGGACCCGGGGTGATTGACGTCATCCGCCGGGAGGAGATCCCCCGGGCGTCCCGCACCGCGGGCCTCCCCCGGCCGTGACACCGCGCGGCCCCCGCCTCTGCACTCCGGCGGGGGCCACACGCGGACGACGGCTACTTGCCGGTCTCCCGCTCGTAGGCCTTCAGCACCTCTTCGGTGGGACCGTCCATCAGGAGCTCGCCCTTTTCCAGCCACAGCACCCGGTCGCAGGTGTCCCGGATCGTCTTGTTGTTGTGGCTGACCAGGAAGACGGTGCCCGCCTCCTTGCGCAGCTCGCGGATCCGCTCCTCGGAGCGCACCCGGAACTTGCGGTCACCGGTGGCCAGGGCCTCGTCGATCATGAGGACGTCGTGGTTCTTGGCCGCCGCGATCGAGAAGCGCAGGCGGGCCGCCATGCCGGACGAGTACGTCCGCATCGGCAGCGTGATGAAGTCGCCCTTCTCGTTGATCCCGGAGAAGTCCACGATGTCCTTGTACCGCGCGCGGATCTCCTCGCGGCTCATGCCCATCGCGAGTCCGCCGAGCACCACGTTGCGCTCACCCGTCAGGTCGCTCATCAGCGCCGCGTTGACGCCGAGCAGCGACGGCTGGCCGTCGGTGTACACCTTCCCGTGCTCGGTCGGCAGCAGGCCGGCGATGGCCCGCAGCAGGGTCGACTTGCCGGACCCGTTGGTGCCGATGAGGCCGATGGCCTGGCCGCGGTAGGCGGTGAAGGAGACACCCCGTACGGCGTGCACCTTGCGCACACCGCGCGGTTCGCCCTTGCCGCGGCGCATGATCCGGCTCAGTGCCGCGGTGGCGCTGCCCTTGCCCCCGCCCGTGCCGTTGACGCGGTACACGATGTGCACGTCGTCCGCGATCACGGTGGGGATGTGTCCCTGGGACGTTTCCTCAGCCACGGCCGTACCGTTCCTCTGCCTTCCAGAAGTACACGAAGCCCACGACGCCCACGACGAGCGCCCAGGCGAGCCCCACGGCCCAGACGTGCTGCGGCAGGTTCTCGGAACCGTAGCCGTCGATCAGGGCGAAGCGGACCAGGTCCATGTAGATGGCCGCCGGGTTGTACTGCAGCACGTCGGCGATCCACTGCGGCTTGTCCTCCAGCATCACCGGGATGGAGAACATGACGCCCGAGCCGTACATCCACGTACGCATGACGAACGGCATCAGCTGGGCGAGGTCGGGGGTCTTGCTGCCCAGCCGGGCCATGACGAGCGCGAGGCCGGTGTTGAAGAGGAACTGCATGGCCAGCGCCGGGATCACGAGCAGCCAGGAGAGGGCCGGGTAGCTGCCGAAGCCCACCGCCACGGCCACCAGCACGATCATCGAGTACATCAGCTGCTGGAGCTGCTGGAGCGAGAACGAGACCGGCAGCGACGCGCGGGGGAAGTGCAGCGCCCGGACCAGGCCGAGGTTGCCCGCGATGGAGCGGACCCCCGCCATGACCGAACTCTGGGTGAAGGTGAAGACGAAGACCCCGGTCACCAGGAACGGGATGAAGACCTCCTGGCTCATCCCCCTGTTGGTGCCCAGGATCAGGCCGAAGATCAGGAAGTAGACCAGGGCGTTCAGCAGCGGTGTGGCCACCTGCCACAGCTGGCCGAGCTTGGCCTGGCTGTACTGGGCGGTCAGCTTCGCCCTCGAGAACGCCAGGATGAAATGCCTGCGTCCCCAGAGCTGCCGGACGTACGCGAACAGCCCGGGCCGGGCGCCGCTCACCGTCAAGCCGTACTTGTCGGCCAGCTGGGACGCGCTCAGTCCCTCGTCGGCGGACGGCGGGCTGCTCAGCGCAATCCCGCCGTCGTGGGTCGTGTCACTCACAGTTAAGAACTCTCGTCTTCACAATGCGCAGCCGGTCGCGGGCGCGGCCGAGGCGGACAGGTTCCCCGTACGGAATGAATACGGCTCATGGTCTCAGAGGTGAGCCTCTCAGATCACGGGCGGGCGGCCCAGTCTGGTCAGCCGCCACACCGTACGCCACCTCATGGGGCGCCGGGGTCCGCAGGGCGTGGTCCAGCCTTCCCGGAAACCGCCGAACCACGCCTTGAGGGCGGGCAGCGAGGGCCTGCGGACCAGGGTGAGGAGCAGCCAGACGCCCACGTAGAGGGGCACCAGCGGCGCGGGCAGGTTCCGGCGGGCGAGCCAGACGCGGTTGCGGGCCACCATGCGGTGGTAGACCGCGTGCCGCGAGGGGGCGGTGGTGGGGTGGTTGAGCACCATGTCCGCGCGGTAGTCGATCATCCAGCCGGCGTCCAGGGCACGCCACGCGAGGTCGGTCTCCTCGTGCGCGTAGAAGAACTCGCCGGGGAGCGGGCCGGCCTCGGCGATCACCTGGCTGCGCACGGCGTTCGCGCCGCCGAGGAACGTCGTGACGCGGGACGAGCGCATCGGGTCGGACGCGCGCAGCCGCGGCACGTGCCGACGCTGGGTCGCCCCGGTGTCCGGGTCCGCGATGCGGAACGTGATGATGCCGAGCTGCGGGTCGGCCTCGAACGCCTGCCGGCAGAGCTCGGCGGTGTCGCTGTTCGGCAGGTGCCCGTCGTCGTCGAGGAAGAGCAGGGCGTCCACGTCGGCTCCGGACGGGCCGAACGCCTCGATGCCGACGTTGCGGCCGCCCGGAATGCCCAGGTTCTCGGGCAGCTCGACGGTCCGCACGCCCGGGGGGACGTCGGGGACCGGGGCGCCGTTGCCGACGACGACCACCTCGATCCGGTCGCCGTCCTGCTCGGCGACCGAATCGAGGAGGGCGCGCAGTTCGTCGGGGCGGTTGCCCATGGTGATGATGACCGCGCCGAGTTTCATGGGAGAGCTCACTTCAGCCTGCTGGACGCCAGGATCGACACCAGGTGCAGGACGGTCTGGAGTAGGGCGATGCCGGCCATGACCGCGACCGCGAGACGGCTGAAGAAGAAGTCGTCCCTGACCACGTCGAGCACGGCCACCACGAGGATCACGAAGGACGCCTCGATGCCGAGGATCAGCCGGTGGAACTTGAGTGCGCCGGCGGCCCGGCGGGCCAGCGCCATGCCGGAGGAGCGGGGCTCGGACGCGGCCTCCTTGACGGGCGGCAGCCCGCCCTGGTGACGGGCGACGCCGACGAGGTCGGTCTCGGCCTTGATCAGGATGGCGCCGAGAGCGGCGAGCGTGCCCAGGAAGGCCCACAGCCAGTCGACGCGTCCCGGGCCCCACAGGTCGGCGGCGCGCAGGCCGAAGCCGACCAGCACCGCCGCGTCGCACAGGTAGGCGGCCACCCGGTCCAGGTAGACCCCGCCCAGCGAGTACTGCTTCTTCCAGCGGGCCACCTCGCCGTCGACACAGTCGAACAGCAGGTAGAGCTGGACCGCGAGCACGCCGAGCAGGGCGCCCGGGATGCCCGGGACCAGCAGGGCGGGCGCCGCGAGCACGCCGGCGACGGTCATCACGTAGGTCAGCTGGTTGGGCGTGACCTTGGTGGTCACCAGGCGCCGGGTGATGCGCAGCGAGATCTCGCGCATGTAGAGCCGACCCGCCCAGTGCTCGCCACTGCGCCGGTCCTTCACACCCGGGGGGTGCACGACCGGGCGGAGTTCAGCTATGGATGGCTTTTGCATAGTCGGCGTACGCGTCCCTGATCTGGTCGGTGGACAGGTTGAGGTGTTCCAGGATGGTGAAGCGTCCCGGGCGCGTCTGCGGGGCGTACTCGACGGCCCGCACGAACTCTTCGGTGGTGAATCCGATCTCGTCGGGCAGCACCGGCAGCCCGTGGCGCCTCAGTACGGTGGCCATCTCGAGGGCCTCGTCGCGCGCGCCGCGCAGGTGCATGGCGAAGCAGGCGCCGAGGCCGACCTGCTCCCCGTGGCTGGCCGCGCGCTTCGGGTACAGCAGGTCGAAGGCGTGGTTGATCTCGTGGCAGGCACCCGAGGCGGGCCTGGAGTCGCCGGCGACGGACATCGCGATGCCCGTCAGCACGAGCCCCTCGGCCAGCACCTTGAGGAACGCGTCGTCGCCGACCCCGCCGGGGTGGCGCAGCACGGCCTCGCCGGCCTGCCTGGCCATGGCGGCCGCGAGTCCGTCGATCTCCTCGCCCTGGACCTCGTGGGCGAGCTCCCAGTCGGCGACGCAGGAGATGTTGGAGATCGCGTCGCCGGCGCCCGAGCGCACGTAGCGTGCGGGCGCCTCGCGGATCACGTCGAGGTCGATGACCACGGCGATCGGGGTGGGGACCCCGTAGGAGCCCCGCCCGTTGTCGTTGTCCAGGGTCGCCACCGGGGAGCAGAGCCCGTCGTGGGACAGGTTCGTCGCCACGGCGACCATGGGCATGCCGACGCGCGCCGCGGCGTACTTCGCCACGTCGATGATCTTGCCACCGCCGAGGCCGACCACGGCGTCGTAGCGGTTGCCCTTGATGCCGTCGGCGAGCCGTACCGCGGAGTCGATCGTGCCGTCGGTGACCGGGTACCAGTCGGCTCCCGGCAGCACCGGGGCGAGCCTCTCGCGCAGGGCACGCCCGGAACCCCCGCTGATCGCGATGGCGAGCTTGCCCGACGCGGAGATCCGCTGGTCGGCGAGGAGACCGGCCAGATCGTCCATCGCGCCGCGCCGGATGTCGACGACGACCGGGGACGGGATGAGGCGGGTCAGTACAGGCACGCGATCTCCCTGCCCCTGGCGAGGTCGTCGTGGTTGTCGATCTCGACCCACGTCACCTCGCCGATGGGCGCGACGTCGACGGTGAAGCCGCGGTTCACGAGCTCCTGGTAGCCGTCCTCGTAGTAGAGGTCGGGGTCGCGCTCGAAGGTGGTCCTCAGGGCGTCGGCGAGTTCCTCGGCGGCCTCGGACTCGATCAGCGTGACGCCGATGTACTCGCCGGTCGCGGTGGCCGGGTCCATCAGCTTGGTGATCCGGCTGACGCCCTTCGCACCGTCGGTGATGACCTTCATCTCCTCGTCGGCGAGGTTCTTCACCGTGTCGAGGGCGAGGATGATCTTCTGGCCCTTGCCGCGCGCGTCCAGGAGGGTCTTCTCGACGGAGACCGGGTGCACGGTGTCGCCGTTGGCGAGGATGACGCCCTTCTTCAGGACCTCACGCGCGCACCAGAGGGAGTAGGCGTTGTTCCACTCCTCGGCCTTGTCGTTGTCGATCAGCGTCAGCGTCACGCCGTACGTGGCCTCGAACTCGGCCTTGCGGGCGTAGACCGCCTCCTTGCGGTAGCCGACGACGACCGCGACCTCGGTGAGCCCGACCTCGGCGAAGTTGGCCAGCGTCAGGTCCAGCACCGTCTTCTCGCCGTCCACCGGCACCAGGGCCTTGGGAAGCGTGTCCGTGTAGGGACGCAGACGGCGTCCGGCACCGGCAGCCAGTACGAGGCCGATCATGCGAGTTCTCCTTCGTCGTGTACGGCGGGGGCCGAGGAGGACACCCAGAAGCGGATGGACTCCACGAGCACCACCAGAGCCACGGCGGCCGCGAGCGCGGTGAGAGCCGTGGTGAAACCTGAACCATGGATCAGTACGGCGGCGAGAACGGCCACGACCAGGGTCCGGCCCTCGTGTCCGCCGATGGTGCGCACCAGCCAGCGGGGCGGTGCCCCGGTGCCGCCCCGGATGCGGTAGACCGTGTCGTAGTGATGGTAGGCGACGGCCGAAACCAGGCCGAATGCCGCGGGAACGGCATGCGGTACGTCACTGCGGGCCGCCAGGGCGAGGATCGTGCAGTACTCGGCGGCCCGGAAGACCGGCGGGACCAGCCAGTCCAGCGCACCCTTGAGCGGCCGCGACACGGCCAGGCCGGAGAGGACCGCGTACACCGCGGCGGCTCCCACGGTCAGCCAGTCGCCGTAGGGGGCGAACAGCGCCGCGCCGACCATGACCAGCGCTCCGGCGAAGGCCAGGAGCGGCGCCGTGAAGCCTCCGCCCGGACGCCGGAGCACGGCCCCGACGGCCTGGGCGAGCGGACCGGAGTCGGCCAGCTCGGCCAGGGCCCGGGCGGCACGGTCGGTGCGCTTCGCCTTGCGGGTCAGTGAGCGCAGCAGCCGGCCGGCCGTGGTGTAGCAGGCCGCCAGGGCGCAGCCGACGAGCAGGGCGTAGAAGACGATCCGGGGTGTGGTCACGGCGGTGAGCACGGCGATCATGGCCCAGCGCTCACCGATGGGCAGCACTATCATCCGGCGGAGCCAGACCGTCCAGCCGACGCTGTCGAGCCTGTCGGAGAGCGCGGCGGTGGGGCTCGTGTTGGACTCCGCGTCGTGGTTGGCCTCGTTGAACGAGAAGTCGACGACATGGCGGCAGGCCTGGAGCACCATCGCACCGAGCGCGAGGACCCACACGTCGTCACCGCCGCGGGCGGCGCCGAGGGCCAGGCCCGCGTAGTAGGCGTACTCCTTGGCCCGGTCGAAGGTGGCGTCAAGCCAGGCGCCCATCGTCGAGTACTGGAGCGAGTACCGGGCGAGCTGCCCGTCGGTGCAGTCCAGGACGAAGGAGAGGAGCAGGAGGATCCCGGCCGCGACGTAGCCGCCGCGGGTGCCGGTCGCCGCGCAGCCGGCCGCGATCAGCGCGGTGATCAGCGAGGCGGTGGTGACCTGGTTCGGGGTGAGCCCCCGTCGCGCGCACCAGCGGGCGATGTAGCGGGAGTAGGGGCTGATGAAGTAGGTGGTGAAGAAGCCGTCGTGCGCCTTCACCGCGCTGCGCAGCCGCACGGCCTCGTCGTCGACGGCGTCCACGGCTGCCTGTGCGGCGGCCCGCTCGTCGGGTCCCGTGGGCACGGCGGCCGTGAGCGAACCGAGCTCGGGGCGCCGCACGGCGGTGCCTTCCGCGTCCAGGGCCACGGCCAGTCGGCCGGGCACCGTGCGTTCCTCGGTGACGGGTGTGGCACCGGGAGGCGCCACAGGGCTTCCCGCGCCGACGGCGGTCACGGCCCGCCGCAGGGCGCGGAGCAGCGCCGGGCGGGCCTCGGGCTGCGCGGTGAGCGCCCCGGGGATCGACGCGGCGGCGAAACGGGGGTCGGTGAGTCCGAGCCTGAGGGCATGGAGGTGGCCGACGAAGCGGGGGTCCACGAGCGCGACACGTCTGCTCGCGGGGACTGCGGCGAGCAGCTCGGCGGCCTCGGAGGCGTCAGCTGCGGCAGTCACCTCGAAGCCGAGTGACCGCAGATCGTCCGTGAGCGACGATCCGGGTACCGGCGCACCGGTGAGGATGGCGGTCGACAGACGAACTCACTCCTTGGTGCTGACGGGAACGGCGCGCGACATGAGGCCCGGAGGTGGACCGGCGGCACGTCGGCTGAGGCTATCGGATGAACGGAAGACCGAGTTCACCGCCCGTTTGTGCTCCGTTCGGGCGAATCGGCCATCATGCGGCGCCGTTCGCGATCATCATCGTCGATCAACGCCTCGGCTCACAAACCGCGTCCGGAACAGCGCATAGGCTGAGGCGCATGACGTGGTTGATCACAGGCGGGGCCGGTTACATCGGAGCACATGTGGCGAAGGCCATGGCGGCGGCCGGGGAGCGGGTCGTCGTCCTCGACGACCTCTCCTCGGGCATCGCGGAGCGGCTGCCCGCCGACGTCACGCTGGTGCGGGGCTCGGCCTTTGACCGCGGGGTGGTGGACCGGGTCCTGGCGGAGCACGCCGTCTCCGGTGTGGTGCACCTCGCGGCGAAGAAGCAGGTCGGTGAGTCCGTCGAGAAGCCGCTGCTCTACTACCGGGAGAACGTGACCGGGCTCGGCGTGCTGCTGGAGGCGGTGGTCGCGGCCGGTGTGCGGCGCTTCCTCCTCTCCTCGTCGGCGGCGGTGTACGGCGTCCCGGACGTCGAGCTCATCACGGAGGACACGCCGTGCGCGCCGATCAACCCGTACGGCGAGACCAAACTCGCCGGGGAGTGGCTGGTGCGCGCGACGGGCAGGGCGCACGGCATCTCGACGGCCTGTCTGCGGTACTTCAACGTGGCGGGGTCCGCCGAGCCCGCACTGGCCGACACGGGTGTCTTCAACGTCGTGCCGATGTTCTTCGACCGGCTGACGCGGGGCGAGGCGCCGCGGATCTTCGGTGACGACTACCCCACACCTGACGGCACCTGTGTGCGTGACTACATCCATGTCGCCGACCTGGCCGAGGCGCATCTCGCCGTCGCCAGGAAACTGGACCGGGACGCGGGGGAGACCGCCGGCGGCGACCTCACCGTGAACATCGGCCGGGGCGAGGGCGTGTCGGTCCGCCGGCTCGCCGAGCTGGTGGCCGAGGTCACCGGCATCACCGTGGAGCCCGTGGTCGAGCCGCGCAGGTCGGGGGACGCGGCCCGGGCCGTCGCGTCGTCCGCCCGGATGACCGGGGAGCTGGGCTGGACGGCTCGCCGGGGCATGCGGGAGATGGTGGAGTCGGCCTGGGAGGGCTGGTGCCTGCGTCACCCGGAGGCCCGCTCCGCGCGATGAGGAAGCGCACCCTCACAGCGCTCTGACCTGCGATCGTTTCCGCAGGTCAGAGCACATGACAACGGTGTTCAGTGCCGTGTTGCCCGCTACCCCGCCCCCGTAGTTCACTGGCCGCATCGGGCGAGGTGCGTCCGAACCCTTCGAGGGGTACGACGCGTTTCCGGAGGCGTTCTCATGGGGGCTGGCCACGATCACGGGCACACGCACGGAGGGCCGCCCCCGACGGGGACGACGGCCGCCGCCGCGTACCGGGGCCGGCTCAGGGTCGCCCTGGGCATCACGCTCGGCGTCATGGTCATGGAGATGGTCGGCGGACTGCTCGCCGATTCGCTGGCCCTGATCGCGGACGCCGCCCACATGGCGACCGACGCCCTGGGCCTGGGCATGGCCCTGCTGGCCATCCACTTCGCCAACAAACCGGCCGGCCCCAACCGCACCTTCGGTTTCGCCCGGGCCGAGATCCTCGCCGCGCTGGCCAACTGCCTGCTGCTCCTCGGCGTCGGCGGCTACCTGGTCGTCGAAGCCGTCGACCGCTTCATCACCCCGGCCGAGACCCGGGGCGGCCTCACCATCGCGTTCGCCGCGGTCGGGCTGGTGGCCAACGTGGTCTCCCTCTCGCTGCTGATGCGCGGGCAGCGGGACAGCCTCAACGTGCGGGGCGCCTATCTCGAGGTCGTCGCGGACACGCTCGGCTCGGTGACCGTGCTCGTCGCCGCGGGCGTCATCATGGCCACCGGCTGGCAGGCCGCGGACCCGATCGCCTCGCTGCTCATCGGCCTCATGATCGTCCCCCGTACGGTGAGACTCCTGCGGGAGACGCTCGACGTCCTGCTGGAGTCGGCCCCCAAGGGCGTCGACATGGAAGAGGTACGCGCCCACATCACGGCCCTGCCGGGTGTGCTGGACGTCCACGACCTGCACGCCTGGACGATCACCTCCGGCATGCCGGTCCTCTCCGCCCATGTGGTCGTGCACCAGGAGATGCTCGACTCGATCGGCCACGAGAAGCTCCTGCACGATCTGCAGGGCTGCCTGGGCGATCACTTCGACGTCGAGCACTGCACCTTCCAGCTGGAGCCCAGCGGGCACGCGGAGCACGAGGCGCGGCTCTGCCACTGAACCGTCCGCGGGCCCGGTGCCAAGGTCTCCGTCGCGTCTCCGCGGTGCGCGGCGTCGTCGGGGCCGCGTTCCCGACCCGGGACGAGGCCGATCCGGTCGACGCGCTGCGCACCGACCCGGGCCTCTGGCTCCCGGGTCTGTCGTACGTGGCCGAGGCCCCGGACGGCTCCGTCGCGGCGCACGCCCTGCTGACCCGGTGCCGGATCGGGGACGCCCCGGCGCTCGCCCCGGCGCCCGTGGCGCCCGCGCCCGGTCATCAGCGCGCGGGCGCCGGGCGCGCGGTGGTGCGGCGGTGCCGGACGCCGCGCGGCTGCGAGGCGAGTCACTCGTCCTGGTGCCCGGGCATCCGGGGTACTCCCCGGCCATCGGATTCGCGCCGGCGTCGCGGTTCGGGATCCGGCCGGGCTTCGAGGTGCCCGACGAGGCGATGACGGCGCTGGTCCTCGACGATTCCGTGCCGGTGCCGGAGGGCACGATCCGTTGTCCGGGGGCCTTCGGAGTCTGACGCCGTGTACGTCCCGCCGCCCCTTCCGGGGTGCGGCGGGGCGGACATGCCCGGACCCGAAGTGCGGACAAGCGGCTTTTGTACGGCAGACTTGACCGCACTCGAGGGGTCCGGCGCACGAGGCCGGGAACCAAAGCGAAGGATGGGTATGCCGACCACACCAGCCACCGCGGCCAACAACTCGTCGAACGGAACAGCAGACGCGATCATGCTCGAACTGGTCGACGAGAGCGGCACCACCATCGGCACCGCGGAGAAGCTCGCCGCGCACCAGGCCCCCGGCCAGTTGCACCGGGCGTTCTCCGTCTTCCTCTTCGACGAGCAGGGGCGGCTGCTGCTGCAGCGCCGCGCACTCGGCAAGTACCACTCCCCCGGCGTGTGGTCGAACACCTGCTGCGGTCACCCGTACCCGGGCGAGGCGCCGTTCGCGGCGGCGGCACGGCGTACGTACGAGGAGCTGGGGGTCTCGCCCTCGCTGCTCGCCGCGGCGGGCACGGTCCGCTACAACCACCCCGACCCGGTGTCGGGCCTGGTCGAGCAGGAGTTCAACCACCTGTTCGTCGGAATGGTGCAGGAACAGCTGCGGCCGGACGAGGAGGAGGTCGGCGAGGCGGCCTTCGTGACCGCGGGTGAGCTGGCGGAGCGTCATGCGGCGGCGCCGTTCTCGGCCTGGTTCATGACCGTGCTGGACGCCGCACGGCCCGCGATCCGGGAGCTGACGGGACCCTCCGCCGGCTGGTGACACCTTTCGCCCGCAGGGCGGTCAGAGCTGCGTCTTCAGGGGCAGCGCCGCCCAGATGATCTTGCCACCGCCCGCGGTGTGCTCCACGTCGCAGGTTCCGCCCGCCTCGGCGGTGATCTCCCTGACCAGGAGCAGCCCGCGTCCGCCGGTCTGCGCGTAGTCGGTGACCAGCGCCGTCGGGCGGTAGGGGTGGTTGTCCTCGACGGAGATCCTGATCCATTCCGCGCCGATGGCCACCTCGACCGCCAGCTCGGGCGAGAGCAGTGCCGCGTGCCGGACCGCGTTGGTGACCAGTTCCGACAGGATCAGCAGCAGGCCCTGCAGGATGTCGTCCTCGACGGGCACGCCCTGCCGGTCGAGCAGGTCCCGTACCGCGTGCCGGGCCTGCGGCACCGAGACGTCCACGGCGGGGGCGGTGAAGCGCCACACGCCCTCGTACGGCACGGGATGGGCAGGAACACTCCCACGGCTCTCCATAGACCGGCACCCGCTCTCGGCTCGCATGTCACTGACCATCGAGTAATGAGTGTCGGGAAGGGTGTGGTCCGGACCGCAGCTCTGACCATAAGTGGTCGGTTCTAGAGGCAATATGACCGAGTGGGTATGACAGCGTCAGGTGAGGGGACTACTTCTCACCTTCTTCAGGCGTCATCTGGTCCGTCACCAGACTGACGACGCGTCGCCCTCCCACGCCGATCGCGATCAGGCCGAGCCCGTCGAACAGCAGGGCCAGGGAGAAGAAGCACCCGAGCACGTAGAGACTGCTGTGCGGCCAGTCGACGAGCACGAGCACACCCAGCAGCAGCCCGAAGGCTCCCTGCAGCAGCGTCCAGCCGAACTGGGGACCGCGTACGACGACGCTGCCGACCAGCCGGAACACTCCGCCGGTGAGGAAGAGGAGTGCCGCGAACATCGTCAGCGCCTCGGCCGTGCCCACCGGATTCCTGATGACGACGACACCGGCCGCCAGGTTCAGCGCGGCGACCACCACCCCCAGCCAGAAGTACGGGGTGCCGCGGGCCTGCACCGCGTGGAGGAGGCCGACGAGGCCGCCGACCAGCAGCAGCCAGCCGAAGAGGATCATCGAGGTCAGCGTGGCCACGCCGGTGTAGACGAGGCCGACGAGCCCCGCGACGGCGAGCAGGGCTCCCAGCAGGGCGAGCACACCGAAACTGCGGCTGAGCTTCCTGCCCTCTGCCACCGGCCCGGACTTCCCGCCCTTGCCCACGGGTCCGGGCCTCCTGCCCCCGGTCGCGGGTCCGGGCTTCCCGCCCTCACCCGTGGGACCGGGCTTCCCGCCCTCACCCGTGGGACCGGGCTTCCCGCTCTCGCTCGTGGGTCCGGCCATCGACAGCTCCTCACGGTGCGTGCCTGCTTCGCGACCCCTTCTTGATCATAGGTTCGGGCCGTGCGGATAGCATCCGGCGCATGGACCTCAGGGAGCGGACGGCACCGACGGAGCCACGGCTGGAGCACACGGTCGTGGACGGCGTCGCCACCGTCGTCATCAGCAACCCCGCCAAGCGCAACGCCATGACCACCGGAATGTGGCAGGCGCTGCCCGCGCTGCTGGAGGCCCTGGCCTCGGAGCCGGGCGTGCGCGTCCTCGTGCTCACCGGCGCCGGTGACACCTTCTGCGCAGGTGCGGACATCGGCTCCCTCCGGGACCCGGGCGGGCGCCCCCAGGCCCTCGCGGTGGAGGCGGAGGAGGCCCTGGCGGCGTTCCCCCGGCCGACCCTGGCCGCCGTGCGCGGGTACTGCGTGGGCGGCGGCAGCCAGCTCGCGGCGGCGTGCGACCTGCGGTTCGCCGAGGAGGGCGCGTCCTTCGGTGTGACCCCGGCCAAGCTCGGGATCGTCTACACCGCGTCCTCGACCCGCCGGCTCGTCTCCCTGGTCGGCCCGGCATCGGCGAAGTACCTGCTGTTCTCCGGTGAGCTGATCGGTACGGAACGCGCCCTGCGCACGGGGCTCGTGGACGAGGTCCTGCCGGCCGGCGGTCTGGAGGACCGGGTGCGTTCCTTCGCGCGGGTCCTGGCGTCGCGCTCGCAGCTGACGCAGG
This sequence comes from Streptomyces sp. NBC_01460, assembly GCF_036227405.1. NCBI lineage: Bacteria > Bacillati > Actinomycetota > Actinomycetes > Kitasatosporales > Streptomycetaceae > Streptomyces > Streptomyces sp. NBC_01460. The sequence goes on along the minus strand of NZ_CP109473.1, from coordinate 7,318,745 downwards.
CGGCGGCGAAGGAGTTCGCCGCCGGCCGCGAGGACCGCGACGCGTACTGGTCGGAGCAGGCGCGCGGCAGCGGCGACACCGCGGAGGGGGTCGCCGCCTTCCTGGAGCGCCGTGCTCCCCGTTTCACCTGGACGACGGGGAGCGCGGAGTCCGCGCCTACGTCAGGATGAACCGGCTCCTCGCCCGCCATTCCGCGACCATGGCCGCAGGCGCCTTCTCCGGGGATCCCGTGTCGTAGGGCGGCTGCGGGTCGTACTCGGTCAGGAGCTGGACGGTCCGGGCGTACGTGTCCCCCGCGATCCTGCCGAGCAGGGTGAGGCCCATGTCGATGCCCGCGGAGACCCCGGCGGCGGTGACGTACTTGCCGTCGACGACGACCCGCTCGCCCGTGGGCTCGGCCCCGTGGTCCTTCAGGGCGTCGAGGGCGAGCCAGTGCGAGGTGGCGCGCCGTCCGGTGAGCAGTCCGGCGGCGCCGAGCAGGAGCGAACCGGAGCAGACGGAGGTCGTCCACGTGCTGGTGGCGTCGGCCGTGCGCAGCCAGTCGAGCAGCGTCCCGTTCTCCATCTGGTCGCTCTGTCCGGGGCCGCCCGGCACGATGACCAGGTCGGGCGCGGGCACCTCGGCGAGCGTGCGGTCGGCGACGAGCGAGAGGCTCCCGCTGTCGTTGCGCACGGGCCCCGTCCGTTCCGCGACGAGGACGGTCTCGGCACCGGGGGCCCGGCTGAGCATCTCGTACGGGCCGACGGCGTCGAGCGCGGTGAAGCGGTCGAAGAGCACGATGGCGATCTGCATGGAAGGTCCTCTCACCGATGGTGTCGTGGGGCCGGGCGGTCACACGGACTGGGTGCGGAAGCGCCGGCGGTACTCGGCGGGCGCCGTGCCGAGGGCCTTCACGAAGGCCCGGCGCATCGCCTCCGGAGTGCCGTAGCCGCTGGCACGGGCGATCCCGGCGACACCCTCGGTGGTGTCCTCCAGCAGCCGGCGGGCCTGTTCCAGGCGTACGCGCTCGACGTACCTGCCGGGGGTCAGGCCGGTCTCCGCCTGGAAGGCACGCGCGAAGTGGCGGGGCGAGAGCCTGGCCCGGGCTGCCAGCGCCTCCACAGAGAGGTCCGCGTCCGGATGCTCGGTGACCCAGTGCTGTACGTCGCGGAGCGGTTCGCGGACGGCGGTCTGCGCGGTGAGCTGGGCGCTGAACTGTGCCTGGTTCCCGGGACGGCGCAGGAAGACGACCAGATGGCGGGCGATGCCGAGCGCCACCTCCCTCCCGTGCTCCTCCTCGACCAGGGCGAGCGCGAGGTCGATGCCCGCGGTGACGCCGGCGGAGGTGGCCAGTCGTCCGTCGCGTACGAAGATGGGGTCCGGGTCCACCTCCACGTCCGGATGGCTGCGGGCGAGATGGGCGCAGACCGACCAGTGGGTGGTCACCCGGTGGCCGTCGAGCTGGCCCGCGGCGGCCAGGAGCAGCGCGCCGGTGCAGACCGAGACCAGCTGCCCGGCCGACGGGGCGTGCGCGCGGATCCAGGCGACGAGCGCCGGTTCCGGCGCGCGGGTGCCCGCACCGCCCGGCACCAGGAGGAGATCGGGCGTCGCGGCGTCGTCGAGGGTGCCGTCGGGGACGAGGGTGAGACCGCTGGAGCAGCGGACCGGCGCGCCGTCGAGCGAGGCGGTGCGCAGCTCGTAGGAGATCCCGGGGAACCGGGAGGCGCCCGCGAAGACCTCCATGGGGCCGCTGACGTCGAGGCTCTGGACGCCTTCGAAGAGGACGACGAGCACGGATCGCTGCTTCATGTCCGCCATCCTGGGCGGCGGGCGCGATGGCGGCAATGACGAGTTCCCCACCTTTCCTGCCACGCCCGCCGCTCGGTGCTCCCGCCGACACCCCGGGGCTACCCCACGTACCAACCAGTCGGTAACGTGCGGGCATGAGCACTCTTCCGCCGCGCGCCGGGCGCCGCTGCCACAACGCCGTCAACCCGCTGCACTCCTGCGTCTACTTCTCCCCCGACCTCGGCAAGGAGTTCGCGGAGCTCGGCGTCGAGAACGAGAGCCGCGTCTACTTCGCCGCCCGCGGTGCTGCCCTGGGGGCTGTCGGAGCGGGTGCGGTCACCGCGACCTTCTACAACTTCAACCATGAGCTCGTGGCCCGCCACCTGCCCGCCGTCTGGTCGGACATCACCCCCGAGGCGGCGCTCGACGCCCGCCTCCGGGCGGCCGACTCGACGCTGCGCCGGGTCCTCGGCGAGGAGACCCTCGCCTCCCCCGAGATGGCGGAGGCGGCGGCGCTGGCCCTGCGCGCCACCGAGGCGTGCACCCGTCACGCCCGTCCGCTGTACGCGGCGCACGCGGACCTGCCGGTGCCGGAGCAGCCGCATCTGGCGTACTGGCACGCGGCGACGCTGCTGCGCGAACACCGCGGCGACGCGCACCTGGCCGCGCTGCTCACGGCCGGCCTGGACCCGCTGGAAGCCCTGGTCAGCCACACCGCCACCGGCAAGGGCATGGCGCCCCGCTGGGTCCTGGCCACCCGCGGCTGGCGGCGCACGGACTGGGACGCGGCGGTGGAGCGGCTGCGCGGCCGGGGCCTGCTGGACGCCGAGGGCGAACTGACCGACGCGGGCACCGCCCTCCGTGCCGGGCTGGAGGAGTCGACGGACCTGATGGACGCCGCGCCGTACGAGCACCTGGGCGCCGAGGGCGTGGACCGGCTCACCGAACTGGCCCGGGGATTCCTGTTCACCGCGGCCTCCGCGGGCGCGTTCCCGGAGGACCTGGTCGGCAAGGGCTGACCCCGCCTTCCGGCTCCTGGCGGGCCGCTTCGGCGGCACGTCGCGCGACGGCCGGACCCGGCCCGCCCGACCGCCGCCAGGGGCGCATCGGGACCGTGATCGAGCAGGTCACGCGACACGGCCCCCGGCCACCCGGCACAATGCAGGCGAAGGGGCCCACCCGGGTGTGGACCACCCCAGCCAGCACAGCCAGCACAGCCAGTACGAGAAGGCGAGTCGGGAAAACCGTGACGACGTCCATCGAAGGCAGGATCGCCGAGGAGCTCGGCGTACGCGAGCGTCAGGTGAAGGCGGCTGTCGACCTGCTCGACAGCGGGTCGACCGTGCCGTTCATCGCGCGCTACCGCAAGGAAGCGACCGAGATGCTCGACGACGCGCAGCTGCGCACGCTCGAGGAACGGCTGCGGTATCTGCGGGAACTCGAGGACCGCCGTGCGGCCGTCCTCGATTCCGTACGTGAACAGGGCAAGCTCGACGCGGCCCTGGAGGCGCAGATCCGGGCGGCCGACACCAAGGCGCGGCTGGAGGACATCTACCTGCCCTTCAAGCCGAAGCGCCGGACGAAGGCGCAGATCGCGCGTGAGGCGGGCCTGGAACCCCTGGCCGAGGGGCTGCTCACCGACCCGTCCGTGGACCCGGCCGTCGCGGCCGCGGCCTTCGTCGACGCCGAGAAGGGTGTCGCGGACGCGGCTGCCGCCCTGGAGGGCGCCCGGTCGATCCTGGCGGAGCGCTTCTCGGAGGACGCCGACCTGACGGGCGAGCTGCGTGAACGCATGTGGTCGCGCGGCAGGGTCCTCGCCAAGGTGAGGGACGGCAAGGAGGAGGCGGGCGCGAAGTTCGCCGACTACTTCGACTTCGCCGAGCCGTTCACCGCGCTGCCCTCGCACCGGGTCCTCGCGATGCTGCGGGGCGAGAAGGAGGACGTCCTCGACCTGGTTCTGGAGCCGGAGGAGCCGTCGGAGCACCCCGGTCCCTCGTCGTACGAGAACATGATCGCCCGCCGTTTCGGCGTCGCCGACCGCGGGCGTCCTGGCGACAAGTGGCTGGGCGACACGGTGCGGTGGGCCTGGCGGACCAGGATCCTCGTGCATCTCGGCATCGATCTCCGGCTCCGGCTGCGCACCGCGGCGGAGGACGAGGCCGTGCGCGTGTTCGCGTCGAACCTGCGTGACCTGCTGCTCGCCGCACCGGCCGGCACCCGGGCGACCCTGGGGCTCGACCCCGGTTTCCGTACCGGGGTGAAGGTCGCCGTCGTCGACGCGACCGGCAAGGTCGTCGCCACGGACGTCATCCACCCGCACGTACCGGCGAACAAGTGGGACAAGTCGCTCGCCACGCTGGAGCGCCTGGCGAGGGAGCATCAGGTCGACCTGATCGCGATCGGGAACGGCACGGCGTCCCGCGAGACCGACAAGCTCGCTGGTGAACTGTGCGACAAGCACCCCGAGCTGAAGCTCACCAAGGTGATGGTGTCGGAGGCGGGCGCCTCGGTGTACTCGGCGTCGGCCTTCGCCTCGCAGGAACTCCCGGACATGGACGTGTCGTTGCGCGGCGCGGTCTCGATCGCACGGCGACTGCAGGACCCGCTGGCCGAACTGGTGAAGATCGACCCGAAGTCGATCGGCGTCGGCCAGTACCAGCACGACCTCTCCGAGGTGAAGCTGTCGCGTTCCCTGGACGCGGTGGTCGAGGACTGCGTGAACGGCGTCGGGGTCGACGTCAACACCGCCTCGGCCCCGCTGCTCTCGCGGGTGTCGGGCATCGGGTCCGGGCTGGCCGAGAACATCGTGACCCACCGGGACGCCAACGGACCGTTCCGCTCACGCCGGGCCCTCAAGGACGTGGCGCGGCTGGGCCCGAAGGCGTACGAGCAGTGCGCCGGCTTCCTCCGGATCCGGGGCGGCGACGACCCCCTGGACGGGTCGAGCGTGCACCCGGAGGCGTATCCCGTCGTGCGGACGATGGCGAAGCGGACCGGCGGCGACGTCGCTTCGCTGATCGGCGCCTCGGACACGCTCCGGTCGCTGCGGCCGGACGATTTCGTGGACGAGAAGTTCGGCCTTCCGACGGTCACGGACATCATCAAGGAGCTGGAGAAACCGGGCCGCGACCCCCGGCCCGCCTTCCGGACGGCCACCTTCAAGGAGGGCGTCGAGAAGCTCGGCGACCTGGCCCCCGGGATGGTGCTGGAGGGTGTCGTCACGAACGTGGCGGCGTTCGGCGCGTTCGTCGACGTCGGCGTCCACCAGGACGGCCTCGTGCACGTGTCGGCGATGTCGCGGACCTTCGTCAAGGACCCGAGGGACGTCGTGAAGCCGGGCGACATCGTGAAGGTGAAGGTCATGGACGTCGACATCCCGCGCAAGCGGGTTTCACTGACCCTGCGGCTCGACGACGACGCCCCGGCCGGGCAGGGCGGCGGACAGGGCCAGAAGCGCGAACGGAACGCGCAGGGCGGTGCCGAGCGCCCGCCCCGCCAGCGGCAGGGTCAGGGCCAGAATCAGGGTCAGGGCCAGGACAACCGTCAGGGCGGCCAGCGCCGGGACCGGCGCGGAGGCGGTGGCAGCGGTGGTGGAGCACCCCGGCCCGCGGCGGCCCCGGCCAACAGCGCGATGGCTGACGCGCTGCGGCGCGCGGGACTGACGGGCGGTTCCGACCGGGGCGGCGCCAAGCGCTGAGTCCCGTACGCGGGCGGGCGGACAGGCTTCTTCCGTCCGTCCGCCCGCGCGTTCGCGCCCACCGCACCTGGGGCGAACGGCTGTCACCTGCCGGACGTCGCGCATGGGCGGCGCCCGGCGGCACCGCCGCGCGGAACGAGTGCTGCGCGAAGCATTGACATGCTCAGGACTCGCCTCCACGCTGAGTGCCAGCCCGGGATGCAACCGGTTGCAGCGCACCGGTCGCATCCCGGCAGCACGGGCCGTACGCCGGAGGTGTGAGGCTCCCCCGTCTCGCGCACTCCCTTCTGACTCCCTGGCGGAGAGGACTGCCGATGTCCGGTACACGAAGACCCGCACGCACCGCCCCCGCCCCGCCGACGGGCCGACTCGTCCGCGCCGACGTCCGGCCCCCGCCGGCTCCCTGACGTACGCACCTTGGTGCAACCGGTTGCAGAACGTCGGACCGGGGCCGGCCATGATCGGGCGGACCCATGTGCACCGAGGGCCGGCAGGGGTACGTTTCGGAACGGGCGGCCGATGCCGCAGGGCGGGCAAGGGGAAGCAACCGTGGCGATGACCATCCGTGATGTCGCACAGGCCGCGGGGGTTCACGTCTCCACCGTCTCGCGCGCCTTCTCGGCCTCGCACCTGGTGAAGCGGGAGACCCGGGACCACGTCCTGGCGGTCGCCGCGGAGCTGGGCTACCAGCCCAATGAGACCGCACGGGCGCTGACCACGGGCCGCACCCGGAATCTCGGGCTGATCGTCTCGGACATCGCCAACCCGTTCTATCCGCCGCTCATCAAGGCGGCGCAGGCGTACGCCCGTGTCCGCGGCTACCAGGTCTTCGTGGCGGACACCGACGAGGACGTCCGGGCGGAGGAGGAGCTGATCCGGACCCTGTCGCGCCAGGTCGACGGCGTGGTCCTGGTCAGCCCCCGGCTGGCCAACGACGTCATCGCCCGGCTGGGCGGGGACCTGCCCTTCGTCCTGGTCAACCGTCAGGTGGCAGGGCTCTCCGCCGTCCTGATGGACGCGGCGCACGGCGCCACCCTCGCGGTGGACCACCTCGCAGGGCTCGGCCACGGCCACCTGGCCCTGGTCGGCGGCCCCCGAGGGTCGTGGACCAGCGCCGAGATGCGCCGGGCCGCGGGGGCCGCCGCCGCGGGCCGGGGGATCCGGCTCGACGTGCTCGGCCCCAACGCCCCGACGGAACAGGGCGGGATCGCCGCGACGGCCGCCGTACTGAGGACGGGCGCCACCGGCGTGATCGCCTACAACGACCTGGTCGCCATCGGCCTCATCGAGGGCCTGGACGACCGGGACGTGCGGGTGCCGCGTGACGTCAGCGTGGTCGGCGTGGACGACACCGTGGCCGGACGCCTGAACCGGCCACGGCTGACCACGGTCGTCATGCCGACCGCCCCGGCCGGTCGGACCGCGGTCGACCTGCTGATCCAGACCGTCGAGACAGGGGGCGCCGATCCGGCCACGGCGCAGACCACGCTGGCCACCTCACTGGTCGTCAGGGATTCCACCGCGGCACCTGCCCGGCCTGCCGACTGATCGTCCGCACCATTGTGTTGACCGCTCGACGTGGGTGACGTACCGTCACCGCTGTTCGCATACACGAACTCGGTTCATATTACGGAACATCGATTCCGGAGCCGGGAACAGCCTTCACCACCGCACCAACCACTGACAGGTGCCTGCGGAGGACGCCGCAGGCGGTGAAAGGAATAGCCAGTGCGTACAGAGAATCAGCACGTCAGAAGACGTGGCGGCCGTGCGGCCGCCACATTCGTCGCCGTGGTCTCCCTCATCGCGGCAGGCCTCACCGCGCTCTTCGCGACCGGATCCGCCTCGGCAGCCCCGGCTGCGGGCTCGTACAGCCTGGCGAACGCTGCCAGCGGTCTGTGTCTGGGCGTACCCGGCTCGAGCACCTCTGCGGGGACCCAGCTCGCCCAGAGCGCCTGCAACGGAGCCGCCAACCAGACCTGGAAGCTCACGGCGTCGGGCAGCGGCTACACCCTGGCCGCGGCGAACAGCGCCAAGTGCGCCGGTGTGCGGGACGCCTCCACCAGCGCGGGCAAGGCCGTGGAGCAGCAGAACTGCGGCGGTGGGGCCACGCAGGTGTGGACCCTGGCCTCGGTCAGCGGCAACACCTACCGCGTCGTGAACAGCAACGGCGGCAAGTGCCTGAACGTGAAGGACAGTTCGACGGCGTCGGGTGCACTGGTCCAGCAGAACTCCTGCGACTCGGTGAGCAGCAAGAGCTGGACCTTCACCGCTTCGGGCACCGTGCCCACGGACCCGCCCACCGACCCGACGGACCCGCCGACCGACCCCACCGACCCGCCCACGGACCGGCCCGCGTGGCCGACCGCCAACGGCAGCCAGGCGGTCTCCTCGACCATCAAGGTCTCGGGGACGTACGACGGCGGCATGAAGCGGCTGTACGGCAGTGGTGACCTCGGCAGCGGCGGTCAGGACGAGGACCAGCCCGCGCTGATCGAGCTGGCGGACGGCGCCACCCTGCAGAACGTCATCCTCGGCGCCCCGGCGGCCGACGGCGTGCACTGCTCGGGCGCCTGCACCATCAAGAACGTCTGGTGGGAGGACGTGGGCGAGGACGCCGCGACCTTCCGCGGCAGTTCCTCCTCGACGGTCCGCACGGTCGACGGGGGCGGTGCGAGGCTCGCGGAGGACAAGGTCCTCCAGCACAACGGGGCCGGCACGCTGATCGTCAAGAACTTCCAGGTCGACGACTTCGGGAAGCTGGTCCGCTCGTGCGGCAACTGCTCCACGCAGTACGGCCGGCACATCCAGCTCCAGAACATCTGGGCGACCACGCCCGGTGACTCGCTGGTGGGCATCAACACCAACTACGGCGACACGGCGCGGTTCTCGGACATCACCATCTACGACGACGGCGGCCGCGACCTGGACGTCTGCGTCAAGTACAAGGGCACGACGAGCGGCGAACCCAGCAAGATCGGGACGGGCGCCGACGGCACGAACTGCATCTACTCCTCGTCCGACATCACCTACGTCGACTGAGGCGTCCCGCGCACACGACAACCTGCCCGTCCCGGTCTCCGGGGCGGGCAGGTTGTCGTGTCAGGGTCTCGTGCCGGCTCGCGTACCAGGAGTTCGTGCCCGGACTCCCGTGCCCGGCTCGTACGCCCGGCTCCCGTCTCAGCCGGACTCGGTGACCTTGCCGTCGGCGACCTCGACCCGGCGGGTCGTACGGACGGCCTCCAGCATCCGCCGGTCGTGCGTGACCAGCAGCAGCGTCCCGGTGTACGCCTCCAGCGCCGACTCCAGCTGTTCGATCGCCGGAAGGTCCAGGTGGTTCGTCGGCTCGTCCAGGACCAGCAGGTTGACGCCCCTGCCCTGGAGGAGGGCGAGGCCCGCCCGGGTGCGCTCGCCGGGCGAGAGCGTGGTGGCGGGCCGCAGCACATGCGCCGCACGCAGACCGAACTTGGCGAGCAGGGTGCGCACCTCGGCCGGCTCGGTGTCCGGGACCGCGGCGCAGAAGGCCTCCAGCAGGCTCTCCGTGCCGTGGAACAGCTTGCGCGCCTGGTCCACCTCGCCCACCACGACGCCCGAGCCGAGCGAGGCGTGGCCCGCGTCGAGCGGCAGCCGGCCCAGCAGGGCGGCGAGCAGTGTGGACTTGCCCGCCCCGTTGGCCCCGGTGATGGCGACCCGGTCCGCCCAGTCGATCTGCAGGGTGGCGGGACCGAAGGAGAATCCGCCGCGGGTCACGGCGGCGTCCCGCAGCGTGGCCACGACGGATCCGGAGCGCGGCGCGGAGGCGATCTCCATCCGCAGCTCCCACTCCTTGCGCGGCTCCTCGACGACGTCGAGGCGCTCGATCATGCGCTGCGTCTGCTTGGCCTTCGCGGCCTGCTTCTCGCTGGCCTCGCTGCGGAACTTACGGCCGATCTTGTCGTTGTCGGTGGCCTTGCGGCGGGCGTTCTTGACGCCCTTGTCCATCCATCCGCGCTGCATCTGGGCCCGGCCCTCGAGCGCGGAGCGCTTGTCGGCGTACTCCTCGAACTCCTCACGGGCGTGCGTGCGCGCGCGCTCGCGCTCCTCCAGGTAGGAGGCGTAGCCACCGCCGTAGAGGTTGATCTCCTGCTGGGCGAGATCGAGTTCGAGGACCTTGGTGACCGTGCGCATCAGGAACTCACGGTCGTGGCTGACGACGACGGTGCCGGCGCGCAGCCCGGACACGAAGCGTTCCAGCCGCTCCAGGCCGTCGAGGTCCAGGTCGTTGGTGGGCTCGTCGAGCAGGAAGACGTCGTAGCGCGAGAGCAGCAGCGAGGCCAGACCGGCGCGGGCCGCCTGGCCGCCGGAGAGGGCCGTCATCGGGAGGTCGAGGCCGACGGTCAGGCCCAGCTCGGCGGCGACCTCCTCGGCGCGTTCGTCCAGGTCGGCGCCGCCGAGGGAGAGCCAGCGCTCCAGCGTCTCGGAGTACGCGTCGTCCGCGCCGGGTGCTCCGTCGACCAGGGCCTGGGTGGCGGCGTCCATCGCGGTCTGGGCGTCCGCGACCCCGGTACGGCGGGCGAGGAATTCCCGTACGGACTCGCCCGCGCGGCGCTCGGGCTCCTGCGGGAGGTGTCCGACGGTGGCGGTGGGCGGGGAGAGGCGCAGCTCGCCCTCCTCCGGACGGTCGAGCCCCGCGAGGAGGCGGAGCAGGGAGGATTTGCCCGCGCCGTTGGCTCCGACGAGACCGATCACGTCGCCGGGCGCGACCACGAGGTCGAGTCCCGCGAAGAGTGTGCGGTCGCCGTGCCCGGCGGCGAGTTCCTTGGCGACGAGAGTGGCAGTCATCAGGCTGACGATCCTAACGAACCGCGGCGGCCGTGCCGCCCGCCGGACCGGGGTGCGACCATGGCCTGTCCGGCCCCGGTACGCACGGGGGCGTCGCGAGGACAGGGGTGGGTGCGATGGCGGACGTGATCGTCGTGGGCGGCGGGGTCAGCGGGCTGACCACGGCGCTGCTGCTGGCCGAGCGCGGCCTGCGCGTGCGGGTCTGGTCCAGGGATCCGGCCTCGGCGACGACCTCGGCCGTGGCCGGGGCGCTCTGGTGGCCGTACCGGATCGAGCCAGCGGCACTGGTCGGCGCATGGTCGCTCGAGACCCTCCGCGTGTACGAGGAACTGGCCGCCGACCCGTCCCGGACCGGGGTGCGCATGGTCGCGGGGGTGCACGAGGGAGAGCGTCTCGCCGCACTGGGGCCGTGGGCCCGCCGGCTGGAGGGCGCCTCCCAGGTGGCCGAGGGCCTGCGGGTGACGCTTCCGCTGATCGACATGCCGGCCCACCTGCGCTGGCTGGAGGACCGGCTCGCCGCGGCCGGGGGCGTGGTCGAGCGGCGTACGGTGCGCGGCCTCGCCGAGGCGGCGGCCGAGGCGCCGGTGGTGGTCAACTGCACCGGGCTCGGCGCCCGCGAGCTGGTCCCGGATCCCGGGGTGCGGCCGGTCCGTGGTCAGCTCGTGGTGGTGGAGAACCCGGGCATCGACGAGTGGTACACCGCGGCGGACCCCGCGTCGAGCGCCACGACGTATCTCTTCCCGCAGCCGGGCGGGCTGGTGCTGGGCGGCACGGCGGAGACCGACGACACGCGGACGGAGCCCGATCCGCGTACGGCCGAGGAGATCGTGGCGCGTTGCGCACGGGTGCGGCCCGAGATCGCGGGCGCCCGTGTCATCGGCCACCGGGTGGGGCTGCGTCCCGCCCGGGACGCCGGGGTGCGCATCGAGGCGGAGGAGTTGCCGGGCGGCGGCCTGCTGGTGCACAACTACGGCCACGGCGGCGCCGGGGTCACGGTCGCCCGGGGCTGCGCGCGGGCTGCGGCCCAGCTGGTGGGCTGAGCCGCAGCGCCGGTCAGGCCGGGGGCTCGTCCTTGTGCCGTTCGTCCGACGTGACCTCCGCGGGCCCGGGCCCGATCCGGATCTCGAAGTCCCCGTCGTACTTCGCGTGTCCCTGGATGACCGCCGTCTCGACGGCCTCCACGCCGAACTCCCTGCGGACGATCATCGGGTCCTGGCGCAGGTCCCTCATCAGGGCCACGCACATGCCGATCATGACGATGGTGAACGGCGCGGCCACGAGAATGGTCAGGTTCTGCAGGCCTGCCAGTGCGTCGCCCTGGCCGTCGCCGATGAGCAGCATGACGGCCGCCACGGCACCGGTGACGACGCCCCAGAAGATCACGACCCACTTCGCGGGTTCGAGGACGCCCTTCTGGGAGAGGGTGCCCATGACGATCGACGCGGCGTCGGCGCCCGAGACGAAGAAGATCCCGACCAGGACCATCACGAGGATGCTCATGAGGGTGGCGACCGGGAACTGCTGCAGGACGCCGAAGAGCTGCGCCTCCGGGGTGTCGCCGACGCCCTTGAGCTGTCCCGCCTCCTCCAGCCGGATCGCCGAGCCGCCGAAGACGGCGAACCAGATCAGGCTGACCGTGCTGGGCACGAGGATCACGCCGCCGACGAACTGGCGGATCGTCCGGCCGCGGCTGATCCTCGCGATGAACATGCCGACGAAGGGCGTCCAGGAGATCCACCACGCCCAGTAGAAGACCGTCCAGCTGGCGAGCCAGTCGGCCACCGCCCCTTCCCCGGTGGCCTCCGTGCGCCCGGCGAGCTGGGCGAGGTCACCGAAGTACGCGGCGATGGAGGTGGGCAGCAGGTCGAGCACGATGATCGTCGGCCCCGCGATGAAGACGAAGACCACCAGGATCAGGGCGAGCACCATGTTGATGTTGGACAGCCACTGGATGCCCTTCTCGACCCCGGACACGGCGGAGGCGACGAAGGCGACCGTCAGCACGGCGATGATGGCGACCAGGAGACCCGTGCCGGTCTTCTCCATCCAGTTGAGCTCCTGGAAACCGCTGCCGATCTGGAGCGCGCCGAGCCCGAGCGAGGCGGCGGAGCCGAAGAGCGTGGCGAAGATGGCGAGGATGTCGATGATCCGGCCGACGGTTCCGTGGGCGCGCTTCTCGCCGATGAGCGGGACGAAGACGGAGCTGATCGTCTGCCTCCGGTGCCGGCGGTAGGCGCTGTACGCGATGGCGAGCCCGACGACCGCGTAGATCGCCCAGGGGTGCAGGGTCCAGTGGAAGAGGGTGGTGGCCATCGCCGTCTGCATCGCCTCGGCGGCGTCCGCGGGGCGCGTTCCGGGCGGCGGATCGGCGAAGTGGGCCAGCGGCTCGCTGACGCCGTAGAACATCAGGCCGATCCCCATGCCGGCGCTGAACATCATCGCGACCCAGGAGACCGTGCGGAATTCGGGTTCCTCGCCCTCCTGCCCGAGCGAGATCGTCCCGTACCGGCTGATCGCGAGCCAGAGGGCGAAGACCACGAAACCGGAGGCCGCCAGCATGAAGGCCCAGCCGCCGTTGTGGATGAGGCCGTTCAGCAGCCTGCTGGAGACGCTCTCCAGCGAATCGGTGGCTGTGGAACCCCAGACCACGAAGGCGACGGTGAGCACCGCGGTGACGCCGAAGACCACCCGGTCGGTCGAGGCGCGCCGGCCGTGGTGCGGGTCGCTGGGTAGATCGGCGGTGACGGGGAGATAGTCCCCCCGCCCGCCGGTTCCCTGCTCGTCGTGTGACACAGATGGCACCTTTCACGCAGTGCGAAATTTCGCTCTCCGTAGGCAGTACCACACGGAGCGCGCATCTGACGGGACCAACGAGCCGTGCCGTTGTGACCACATATGAGGCAATTTGCCATCATGGGCCGGGCGATCACCCGTCCGACCGCCGGGGACCGGGCGGCTAGGCTGACGGCGTTCGCGCCGAACCCCGGTCCGTTCGCGCCGAACCCGCCGGTTCCAGCCGTTCCCCGACGGGGTGCGCGTGTACGAGGAGCGACTCTTGCCCGACCCGAACACCGACCCCCAGCGTGACGCCCGCCCCACCCTGGAGGCCGTGGCGGCCGCCGCCGGTGTGTCCAGGGCGACGGCCTCACGTGTCGTCAACGGCGGTGCCGGAGTACGGCAGCCCCTGGTGGACAAGGTGCGCAAGGCGGTCGACGAGCTCGGCTACATCCCGAACCACGCGGCGCGGACGCTGGTCACCCGGCGCAACGGCGCGGTCGCCGTGATCATCGACGAACCCGAGTTCCGGATCTTCTCCGACCCGTTCTTTTCCCGCCAGATCCGTGGGATCAGCCGCGAGCTCAACGCCCACGACGCGCAGCTCGTCCTGCTCCTGGTGGAGGGCAGCGGCGACTTCGACCGGGTCACCCGCTACCTGGCCGGTGGCCATGTGGACGGCGTGCTGGCCTTCTCGCTGCACACCGACGACGAACTGCCCGCGATCATCCGGCGGTTCCGGGTCCCGACGGTCTACGGAGGCCGGCCGGAGCACCCTCGCACCGAGGCCGGGGACGCACCACAGGTACCGTACGTCGACTGCGACAACCGGGGCGGCGCCCGCGAAGCCGTACGCCATCTCGTCTCGCTCGGGCGGCGTCGTGTCGCGCACATCGCCGGTCCCCGCGACCAGACATCAGCGCTCGACCGGATCGACGGGTACCACGACGTGCTCCCCGACGCGGAGCCGGATCTCGTCGAGGAGGGGGACTTCACCGTCGAGGGCGGGGCCCGGGCCATGGCCCGCCTGCTGGACGCCCGCCCCGATCTCGACGCCGTCTTCGTGTCCAACGACATGATGGCCTCGGGTGCGCTGAGGGTGCTCCGCGAGCGGGGTGTCCGCGTTCCGGAGGACGTGGCCGTCGTCGGATTCGACGACATGACCTCGGTGGCGGAGGCGACCGAACCACCGCTGACGACGATACGTCAGGACGTCGAGGGCATGGGGCGGTTGATGGTGCGGCTGCTGATGGAACGGCTGAACAGCGGCACGGGTGACTGGCCCGAGTCCGTGATCACCCCGACCGAACTGATCCGCCGCGCCTCGGCCTGAGCGGCCCGCTTCCGGGGACGGCGAGGCGAGCCGGGAGCCTCGCGTGCCACCGGTCCGCCCGGCTCACCCCCGCGTGCCGGGCCTTCCACCCGGGGTCGCCGGGCCCGCTCGCCACTCGGCCCGCGCCGTCCTGGCGCGGGGCAGATAGCGCAGCCGCTCCGGGAGCACCGGCACGATCCGGCGCACCACGGCTCCGAAGCGCCGCAGGCGCCGCTCCTGCTCCGGGGTCCAGTCGAGCCCGAGGGCCTCGCGGGCGTCGGGCGGCATCAGCCCGACGGTGAGGAAGCTGCGGAACCGGGCCAGCGGCGGGAGCAGTACCGGCCACAGAGCCTTCAGGAGCAGCCGCAGGAGGAGGGGCCCGCGGTCCGGCGGTGGCACAGCGGCGTCCGCGGCCACCAGTTCCCGTACGACGACGGTCGCCTCCACCTCGTCGGCCAGCATCCTGCGGTAGTAGGGCCAGAACTCCTCGATCGTCTGCGGCATGTGCCGGTCGTGGATGCCCAGGATCCGGCCGACCTGGAGCCACTCCCGGTACAGGGCTCGCTCCTGGGCGTCGGTCAGGGGGCGGACGAGGTAGCGCGACGCGTGCTGGTAGACGGGGAAGCCGGTGGCGTGCACCCATGCGTAGTTCGCGGGCGTGAGCGCGTGGTAGCGGCGGCCCCTGGTGTCGGTGCCCTGGATGGTGCGGTGCAGCTTCCTGAGCCTGCGGCCCTCCTCCGCCGCGGCCTCTCCCCCGTACACCCAGAGCTGGAGTGAGCTCAGGGAGCGCTCACCGCGCCCCCAGGGGTCCGTACGGAAGACCGAGTGGTCGTCGACGCCGGCTCCGACGGCCGGGTGGGCGACCTGGAGGGTGAGGGCGGCGGGCAGCATCAGCAGTCCGCGGATGTCACCGGCGAGGCTCCACAGGACGCCGCCCGGCGGGGGCGGTGAAGGCTCTCCTGTGCTGGTCATGCGGGTGCTCCCAGGGATCGGCGGGTGCTCGGACCGTGCGGGGGCCCGTCCGTAATCCAGTATGCGATCACCCCGATGACACCGTCACCTCGCCGGTGCGGCGGGGTGCGGGCCGGCGGGACCGGGTTCACGCCTCGTCGCCGTGGGTGAGGTGACCGTCGGCGACCCGCCAGTAGTGCCGGTGATCGGTCAGTCGCCAGGTCTCGTCGGCGGCGACCGCCCGCGCGATCCGCTCATGGAGCTGCGGGAGGGCCTGGGCGCGCAGAACAGCGCGGGTGGCGGCGCGTTCGGTGGCATCGACCGGGTGGACGTCCACCTGGAAGCCGACCGAGTCCGGGTGGACGCCCCTGCCGTAGGTGCGGGGCCTCGGAGCGGTCCACGCGACTCCGAGGCGGATGGTCCCGCTGTCCTGCCCGGTGAGGAAGTGCAGGTCCGTGACGCGCGCGGCGTACACCCCGAGGCACTCGCTGATGTCGGTGCTGGTCAGGGGCCAGGCGCGGTGCCGGGGCAGCCTTCGGTTGCGTGCAGACATGCCAGGAAGAATGACAGAAGGCCGCGGTCGGCCCATGGCGAGGGTCTCCACCGGCAGTCCCTGCGTCGAGGCCCTCCTCGAACCGCCGGTCGCCCCGGAGGCGCGCCGGCGTCGCGTCCGTCCGTGCCCGTGCGCGCCCCGTGCTCGAATCTGTGTCAGCACGGTTGACGCACCTCGTGAAACAAGTCAATAGTATTTGTAACTTTGACTCTCATGGGGAGAGGGCCTTCGCATGCCCGATGCGACAGGGGAGTTGAGCTCTGAGGGCGGGCCAGGTCCTCGTCGACGACGGCGATGCCCACCGCACCGGCCTCACCGAGAGCCCCGCACGGCGAATGCCCGCCCCGACCACAGGAGGTCGCACACCATGGGCCGCTACAGCCGACTGCGTGAGATCCGCCGGATGGATCCCGCCCGCGACTGCGCCGAGATACTCCGGCTGATGTCCCAGTACGAGTTCCCCTGGGACTACCGGCAGGGCGTCAGCGTCGCTTTCCTGCGCGACTACGGCGTGCCGCGGATCTCCCTGCTGCTCGACCGCACCCAGGAGTTCGAGCGCAACGGGCAGAAGCGCTACGACGACACCGTCCTGTTCGGGTACGAGATGGCGGCCGAGGGGTTCGACTCGGAGCGGGCCCGCGCCGCGGCCCGTCATCTCAACCGGATCCACGGCAGGTACCGCATCCCCAACGAGGACTACCTCTATGTGCTGGCCACCACGGTCGTCGGCCCCAAACGCTGGATCGACCGCTTCGGATGGCGGCCGCTGTGCGCCCAGGAGACGGCGGCGCTGGCAGAGGTGGGGCGGCGGATGGCCGCCATGATGGGCATCGAGGGCGCTCCGGGCACCTACGAGGAGTTCGAGAAGCTGCTCGACTCCTACGAGGCACGGATGTTCGCGTACGACCCGGCGAACCGCCGTGTCGCCAACGCCACCTTCCGTGTCATGGCCGCGTGGTACCCGGCCCCGCTGCGCCCCCTGGTCGCGCGGCTCTCCCTCGCGCTGCTGGACGAGCCGTTACTGCGGGCGCTGGGTTTCCCGGAACAGCCCCGGTGGGTGCGCCGGGCCGCCGTCCGTGCGGTGCGCGCCCGGTCGCGCGGCGTACGCCTGCTGCCGGCCCGGCCCCGGTGGCTGCCCTCCCGGCCCCGGCCGCGCAGCTACCCCTTCGGATACCGGCTCGACGATCTCGGTCCCCACTGGGCGCAGAGCCGTCCGCTGGAGCCCCTGCCCCTACCCCTGGAGACGTCATGACGACCCGCACCGACCGCCCGGAGCACACCCTCGACGACATCCGCGCCGCGGTGGCGCGGGCCAGGAGCGCCGGCCTGGGCTGGGCCGCGCTCGAGGCGCGCGAGCGGCGTGCGGCTCTGCTGCGATGGAAGCGCGAACTGGCGCGACGCACCGATGAGTTCGCCGAGGTGATCGCGGCCGAGACGGGGAAGCCGGTCCACGACGCGCGCTCCGAGGTGCTGCTCACGCTGGTCCATCTGGACTGGGCCGCGCGCAACGCCCACCGCGTGCTGGGCCGGCGACGGGTGCGCTCCGGTCTCCTGTCGGTCCATCAGCGGGCCCTGCTGGCCTACCGTCCCCTCGGCGTCATCGGCGTCATCGGTCCGTGGAACTATCCGCTGTACACACCGATGGGCTCGATCGGCTACGCCCTCGCGGCGGGCAACGCCGTGGTGTTCAAGCCGTCCGAGCTCACCCCGGAGGTGGGGATCCTGCTGGCCCGGAGCTTCGGGGAAGCCGTACCGGACCACACGGACCTGCTGCGGACGGTCACCGGCCCGGGGTCCACCGGGGCCGCCCTGGCCGGTGCGGAAGGGCCGTCCGGCGTGGACAAGGTCGCCTTCACGGGCTCCCCCGGCACCGCCCGCAAGGTCGCGGCCGCCTGCGCGGCCACGCTCACGCCGCTGCTCGCCGAGTGCGGGGGCAAGGACGCGGTGCTGGTCTCGGCGGACGCCGATCTGGACGCGGCGGCCGACGCGATCGTGTGGGGAGCGATGAGCAACGCCGGCCAGACCTGCGCCGGCGTGGAGCGGGTGTACGCCGAGGCCTCGGTGCACGAGGCCCTGTGCGCGCGCATCGTGAGCCGGGCACGGGCGCTGACGCCTGGGGACACGTACGGTCCGCTCATCCTGCCGTCCCAGCTCGCCGTGGTCGAGCGCCATGTGAAGCAGGCACTGGTGGACGGCGGCAGCGCCGAGCTGGGCGGCCCCGACTCCGTGCGGGACCGGGTGCTCGGACCGGTGGTGCTGTCGGGCGTGCCGGAGGACTCACCCGCGGTGACGGAGGAGACGTTCGGCCCGGTCGTCGTGGTGAACCCGGTGCGGGACATGGACGAGGCCGTGGAGCGTGCCAACGCGTCGGCGTACGCGCTGGGCGCCGCCGTGTTCACCCGTTCCGCGGCGGCGGGGCTCGCCCTGGCCGAACGCCTCGGCTCCGGCGCGGTGTCGGTGAACTCGGTGCTCGGCTTCGCCGCGATCCCCTCCCTGCCCTTCGGCGGTGCCGGCGAGTCGGGGTACGGGCGGATCCACGGCGAGGAGGGGCTGCGCGCCTTCGCGGCTCCCCGCTCCGTCACCGTGCGGCGGTTCGCACCGGCGGTGGACCTGACGTCCTTCGCCACGCCCCGGGAGAAGGTCGCCCGGGCCGTCGAGCTCGGCAGGAAGCTGCACGCCCGGTTCTGAGGGCGGTCACCCGGCGCTGAGGAGCGGCACCAGGTAGCGGCGGGCGAAGTCGCCCACCTGCGCGTCGTCGTCCAGCTCGAAGCAGCTCACCGGGTTGAGGAGGAAGGAGACGGTGATCCGCACCATCAGTTCGGCGACCGGTGTCGGATCCGTCTCCGGACGCCCTTCGGCGCGCTGCGCGTGGCGGAGCCGGTCCGACAGGTACTCCCGCATGGCGAGGAAGGCGGGGCCGCTCTCCAGAGTGAGGAAGGGGAGCATGATCTCCGGCTCCAGCCTCAGCAGCCCGCCGACCAGCGGGTGTTCACGGATGTGCTTGAGGACGGCGACGAAGCCGGCGACGAGCCGGTCCTCCATGGTGGGCAGAGCGGCCACCGCCTCGTCCACGTCGACGACGAACCGGCGGTACTCACGCAGCAGGCAGGCGGAGACCAGGCTGTCCTTGTTGCCGATCCGCCGGTACACGGTGACCCGGGAGACCTTGGCGCGCTTGGCCACGTCGTCGACGGTCGAGCGGCGCAGCCCGAAGGTCATGAACTGCTCACGTGCCGCGTCCAGGATCTGCTCGCTCAGCGCGTCGGACGGCGGCGTCTCGACGAGCGCCCTGGCCAGCAGTGCCTCGTTGGTGTCCGGTGCCGCCATGAGCCCTCCCCGTTCGGTGCACTCACCCCACCATACCGACACTGCAACAGTGTCACTCCGCATGTCTCTCTGTAGCCCTTCTCCGCACCCCTTTCCGGAGGTACTCCTTGTCGACCACCCATGCCCTCCCCCGCTCCCTCTCCGCGGAGCAACGGGACTTCGTCACGGCCCTGCGGGACTTCGCCCGGCGTGAGTGCGGTACGCGTGAGCAGCGTGACGCGCTGGCGGCGGAGACGGGCGGCCCGCACGCCCCGTCGCTCTACGCCCGGCTGGCCGAGCTCGGCTGGCTCGGGGTGTGCCTGCCCGAGGCGTACGGCGGCGCGGGCGGCGGGATGACGGACGCCTGCCTGTTCCTGCGGGAGACCTCGCGCGGCCTCGTGCCGGCGGGCGGGTTCATCACCTCGGTGATCACCGCGAAGGCCTACGAACGGTTCGGCAGCGAGGCACAGTGCAAGGCGGCCGTCGGTGGCGCGGTGGCCGGACAGGTGCTGTCCATAGCGATGTCGGAGCCGGGCGCCGGATCGGACGTGGCGGCGCTGCGGTGCAAGGCCGGACGCGCGCCGGACGGCGGCTGGCTGGTCGACGGCCACAAGACGTGGATCTCCAACGCGCATCTGGCCGAGCACATCCTGCTGGTGGCCAGAACCGGCACGGGCGGGGCGAAGCACGAGGGCCTGACCATGTTCCACGTCCCGGCCCGCACCCCGGGGATCGACATCCGGCCGATCGGGACGATGGGCGGACGCGAGGTCAACGACGTCTTCCTCACCGGTGTCCGGCTGCCCGCCGACGCCGTGGTCGGCACGGCCGACCACGCGTGGTCCCAGCTGATGGCAGGCCTCGACGCCGAACGGCTCTTCCTGGCGGCGAACATGCTGGGCCTGGCGGAGCGGATCCTGGACGACACCGTCGCGTACGTGCGGGGACGCGAGCAGTTCGGCCGCCCGGTCGGCTCCTTCCAGGCGCTGCGGCACCGGCTGGCCGACCTGGCGACGGAGATCGAGTGCGCGCGGCTGCTCGTCTTCGACGTCGCGGCGGCCTGCGACGCCGAGCCGGAGAAGACGTTCCCCCGCGAGGCGTCCATGGCGAAGCTCAAGGCCACCGAGACGGCCAAGCACGCGGCGCTGGAGGGCATGCAGATGATGGGCGGCTACGGCTACGCGACCGAGTACGACATGGAGCGGCATCTGCGGGCTGCGGTCGTGTCGACGGTGTACGGCGGCACGAGTGAGATCCAGCGCGACATCATCGGCAGGAGCTACGGCCTCTGAGGGCGCGCCGGGCGGCGCTCACCCGTGGTCGTACACCGTCACACCGATGCCCCGGCCCACCAGCCGCTCGGTGACGAGGGGTTCGACCCTGGACCAGGTCCCGCCCGCGAGACCGCAGCCGATCCTGGGCATGTGGACCGAGGCACCGAGCTCGGCGGCCCGCACGGCCACCTTCCGCAGTCCCTCGTCGATCGCCTCGTAACGCACCGGCACGCCCTTGCTGCCGGTGCGTATCCCCCGCTGGCCCACGACGTTGGCCACCCAGACGTACGGCTCGGCCTGGACGAACTGCACGGCTCCCAGCCCGAAGTCGTTGCCCGAACGCCCCCGGTGCCACCGGCGGTAGGCGGCTTCCGGCTCGGACCAGCGGCGGGACAGGGCCAGGACGAAGCCCTTGCCCCAGCCGCCCAGGTCGTTGCAGACGTGCACGATCAGCTTGACGCCCTTGCCCTGCGGAGCGGTGGCGTCCCCCCGTACATACGTGATCCCCGGCATGTCCCCAGCGTACGGACCGTCACTGACACCGATACTCGTAGTGGGTTCCGGTTCTGGCAGGATCGCGGCATGGAACGTGTGCGGGGAATCGGCGGGTACTTCATGCGGGCTTCCGAACCGACGGCCCTGAGCGCGTGGTATCGCGACTGCCTCGGCCTGGACACGGATGAGCACGGTCGGTGGCTCCAGGAGGCCGGGCCGACGGTGATGGCGACGTTCGGGTCCGACACCGGGTACTTCGGTTCCCGGGACCAGCGGACCATGCTCAACTTCCGCGTCCGCGACCTGGACGCGATGATCGCGCAGCTGCGTGCCCGGGGAGCGGACGTGGCGGAGGAGACACAGGACCTGGAGGGTGTGGGTCGCTTCGGCTGGGTGACCGACCCCGAGGGCAACCGGGTCGAGCTGTGGCAGCCGGCCTGACCCCGCTCCCGCGCGGGCGGTGGAGCCACCGGCCGGGTCACCTGGGCGACGGCCCCCGGTTCAGTCCTCCTCCCGTGCGTACAACGCGTCGAGCGCGTCCGCGTACTGCTCGCGGATGACCCGGCGGCGGAGCTTCAGGGAGGGCGTGAGCTCGCCGGTCTCCGGGCCCCACTCCCGCGTCAGCAGCCGGTGGCGCTTGATCTGTTCGGTGCGGTTCAGCCGGGCGTTTGCGGCCTCGACGGCCCGGGCGATCTCCTCGTGGACCTCGGGACTGGTGAGCGGGTCCCCCTCGATGCCACGGGCCGCCGCCCAGGCCGGGGCCATCTCCGTGTCGAGGACGAGCAGGGCCACCAGGTACGAGCGCCCGTCGCCGTGGACGAGGGCCTGGCCGATCAGCGGGTGTTCCTTGAGCGTGTTCTCGACGAGCGCCGGGGAGACGTTCTTCCCGGTCGAGGTGATGATCATTTCCTTCTTGCGGTCGGTGAGCCAGAGGTAGCCGTCGTCGTCGATCCGGCCGATGTCCCCGGTCGGGAACCAGCCGTCCGCGTCGAGCGCCCCGTCCAGGGTGCCGTCGGCGCGCAGGTAGCCGGCGAACACCGTCCCGCCGCGGACCAGGATCTCCCCGTCGTCGGCGATCCGGAGCTCCAGGCCCTCCAGCGGGCGTCCCACCGAACCCAGGCGGAAGGCCGACGGGCTGTTGGTGGTGAACACCCCGACGGTCTCGGTGAGTCCCCAGGCGTCCATGACGACGATCCCGAAGCCCGCCCAGAAGCGCACCACGTCGAGCGGCATCGGTGCGGAGGCGCTGGCCGTCCACACCAGCCGTTCGAAGCCCGCCAGCGACAGCACGGGGTCCAGCACGGTCTCCTTGGCGGCCTTGTACGAGGCCTCCAGTTCGGCGGACGGCCGCTCACCGCGCTCCCGGCAGGCCACGTGCTCACGGGCCGTCGCGTTCGCCGCCTCGACGGCGGCCCGCCGCTCCTCCGGCAGCCCGCCCAGGGCGGCCCGCAGGGACGCGGCGAGCTTCTCCCACACCCGCGGCACCCCGAAGAACTGGGCGGGGTGCAGGGCGCGCGCCGTGACCGCGACGGCCGCGGTGTCCGCGCAGAGGTGGACGTGCGAGGCCCGGAAGACCGGCAGGTAGATGCCCAGCATCCGTTCCGCGATGTGCGCGAAGGGCAGGTAGCAGATGTGCTCCACGTGGTCGGGGAGCTCCACCACCCGGTCCAGGGCGAGTGCGTTGGACACGACGCCGCGGTGGCTGATCGGAACGGCCTTCGGGTCGCCCGTGGTTCCCGAGGTGTAGACGACCGTCAGCGGGTCCTGGGCGCGGGTCTCGCGCCAGGCCTTGTCGAAGGCCTCGTCGCTCCGCAGCCGCTCCCCCGTCGCGCGCAACCTGCCGTAGGACCTGTGGGGTCCCGCCTCCGACGGCTCCACGACCACGAGGGCCTCCAGCGGTACGTTGGCGTCCGCCAGCAGGGGCGCCCAGCGCTCCAGTTCGCCCGCGCCCTCGACGATCGCGAACCTCGCGCGGCTGTGGCGCGCTATGTGGGCGATCTGGCCTGGCGCCGCGGTGCCGTAGACGGAGACGGGGACGGCCCCGAGGTGGGTGAGGGCCAGGTCGCTGAGCCAGTGCTCGGGCCGGTTGCCCATCATCATGAGGACCTGTTCGCCGCGTTCCACCCCGAGGGCGCCGTAACCGGCGGCGAGCACGGCCGTCTCGTGGCGGACCTCGCTCCAGGTGAGAGTGGTCCGTCCGCCGCTCGCGTCCTGCCAGGAGAGGGCGGGAAGATCTCCGTGGTCCTCGGCATTGCGCAGCAGCAGGGCAGGGAGTGTGAGTTGATCGGGTCCGGTGGGAAGTCGCAGGATCGTGGTCACGGCCGCCTCCTGTCCGTTCGGCCGGACCGTGCGGTCCGTACCGGTGGTGGGACTGCGCTTCGATGCTGCCGGACACTTTCACAACAGTGGTGAGACAGCAATACTGTTGCACCTGATTGGTGCACAGGCCCAGCACGGCCCAGCACGGCCCAACACCGCCCAGCACGGCCGAACACGGCCGGGCACGGCCCGGCAACGAGGAGTGGACATGGCGACCGGGACGGACGAACCGACGCTGACCGTCGACGAACTGGCGGCGCGCGCGGGGGTCACCGTGCGCACCGTGCGCTTCTACAGCACCAGGGGCCTGCTGCCGCCCCCGGTGATCGGACCCCGGCGCGTCGGGCACTACGGGCACGACCATCTCTCCCGGCTGGCCCTGATCGAGGAGCTCCAGCACCAGGGCATGACGCTGGCCGCCATCGAGCGCTACCTGCAGCAGCTGCCGCCCGACCTGAGCGCGCAGGACCTGGCGATCCACCGCGCCCTGGTGGCGTCCTGGGCCCCGGACTCGGCCGAGGACATGGAGCGCCCCGAGCTGGAGCGGCGCGCGGGCCGGCCCCTCAGCGAGCAGGACGTCGACCGGCTCGCGGCCATGGGGGTGCTGGAGCGTCCCGCCGCGCCCGGGAGCCCCTTCCTGGTGGACCCGGGGCTGTTGCGGCTCGGGGTGGAGCTGCTGGAGGTGCCGATCGCGCACGAGACGATCCTGGCCGCGCGCACGGTCCTTCTGGAGCACACCCGCTCGGCCGCCCACGAGCTGACCCGGCTGTTCCGGGACGAGGTGTGGAACCCCTACCGGGAGCGGGAGTCGGACCCGGAGCACGTGAAGGCGATGAAGTCACTCTCCGCCCACATGCAGCCGATGGTGCTCCAGGCCCTGCTCACGGCCTTCCAGCGGTCGCTGAAGGAGGAGCTGCGGGCCGCGTTCACCGCCGACGAGCGGGAGTGAACACGGCCCGCGGGGGCGCCGTCAGTCGTGGAAGGTCTCGCCCTTCTCCGCCTTCTCCAGCAGGAGCGCGGACGGCAGGAAGCGGTCGCCGTAGCGCTCCGCCAGCTGCCGGGCGCGCGCCACGAATCCGGGCAGGCCGCCTTCGTACCCGTTGATGTACTGGAGCACACCGCCGGTCCACGCGGGGAAGCCGATGCCCATGATGGAGCCGATGTTGGCGTCGGCGACGGTCATGAGGACGTTCTCCTCCAGGCAGCGGACGCTGTCCAGTGCCTCGGAGAAGAGCATCCGCTCCTTCATGTCCTCGAACGGGATCTCGGTCCCCGGCTTCGTGAAGTGCTCACGGAGTCCGGGCCACAGCAGGCCGCGCCCGCCGTCCTCGCCGTACTCGTAGAAGCCCGCTCCCCCGCTGCGGCCGGGCCGCCCGAACTCGTCGACCATCCGGTCGATGACGGCGTCCGCGGGGTGCGTGGCCCAGGTGCCGCCCGCCTCCTCGACGGCGCGCCGGGTCTCGTTGCGGATCTTGCGCGGCAGGGTGAGCGTGAGCTCGTCCATGAGGGAGAGCACCTTGGCCGGGTAGCCGGCCTGCGCCGCCGCCTGCTCGACCGACGCGGGCTCGACGCCCTCGCCGACCATCGCGACGCCCTCGTTGATGAAGTGGCCGATGACGCGCGAGGTGAAGAAGCCACGTGAGTCGTTGACGACGATCGGGGTCTTCTTGATCCGGCGCACCAGGTCGAAGGCGCGGGCGAGGGCCTCGTCCCCGGTCTTCCCGCCCTTGATGATCTCGACCAGCGGCATCTTGTCCACGGGTGAGAAGAAGTGCAGCCCGATGAAGTCCACCGGACGCTCGACGCCCTCGGCGAGCACGGTGATCGGCAGGGTCGAGGTGTTGGAGCAGAGCAGCGCGTCGGGCTCGATGACGCCCTGGATCTCCTGGAACACCTTGTGCTTGAGCGCGGTGTCCTCGAACACCGCCTCGATCACGGCGTCGCAGCCCGCCAGGTCGGCCGGGTCACCGGTCGGGGTGATGCGGGCCAGCAGCTCGTCCCGCTTCGCCTCGGTCGTGCGGCCCCGGGAGAGCGCCTTGGCGAGCAGCTTCTCGCTGTACGCCTTGCCCTTGGCGGCGGCCTCGGCGGAGACGTCCTTCAGGACGACGTCGATGCCGGCGCGGGCACAGGAGTAGGCGATGCCGGCGCCCATCATCCCGGCGCCGAGGACCGCCACCTTGCGGACCTGGCGCTCCTCGATGCCGTCCGGGCGGCTGGCACCGGAGTTGACGGCCTGGAGGTCGAAGAAGAACGCCTGGATCATGTTCTTCGCGACCTGGCCGGTGACCAGCTCGGTGAAGTAGCGCGCCTCGATGACCTGGGCGCTCTCGAAGTCGACCTGCGAGCCCTCGACCGCCGCGGCCATGATGTTGCGGGGCGCCGGCATGGGCGCGCCCGCGAGCTGCTTCTTGAGGTTGGCGGGGAACGCCGGCAGGTTGGCCGCGAACTTCGGGTGCGACGGGGTGCCGCCGGGGATGCGGTAGCCCTTGACGTCCCAGGGCTGCTGCGACTCGGGGTTGGCGTCGATGAAGGCGCGGGCCTTGTCGAGCATCTCCTCCCGGGTGTCGGCGACCTCGTGGACGAGGCCGTTCTCCAGCGCCCGCCGCGGGGTGTACTGGGTGCCCTGGAGCAGGACCTTCAGCAGGGCGTCGGCGATGCCCATCAGCCGTACGGTGCGGGTGACTCCGCCGCCCGCGGGCAGCAGGCCGAGGGTGACCTCCGGCAGGCCGATCCGCGAGCCGGGGGCGTCCAGGGCGACGCGGTGGTGGGAGGCGAGCGCGATCTCGTACCCCCCGCCGAGCGCGGCGCCGTTGATGGCCGCGACGACCGGCTTGCCGAGGGTCTCGATGCGGCGCAGGGAGTTCTTGATGGCGGTTCCGGCGTCGAAGGCGTCCTGGGCGTTCTCCGGGCCGATCCGGATCATGTCCTTGAGGTCGCCGCCCGCGAAGAAGGTCTTCTTGGCGGAGGTGTAGATGATGCCCCGGATGGAGTCCTTCTCGGCCTCCGCGCGGTCGGCGACGGCCGCGATGGAGTCGCGGAAGGCCTGGTTCATCGTGTTGGCGGACTGGGCGGGGTCGTCGAGTACGAGGGTGACGACGCCGGTCTCGTCCTGTTCCCAGCGAATGGTCGTGCTCTCGGTCATTGCTTGTCTTCTCCGTGAGAGGTCTGGGGACGGGACGGTCAGAGACGCTCGATGACGGTGGCGACGCCCATGCCGCCGCCGACGCAGAGGGTGGCGAGGCCGTAGCGCTTGTCCTGGCGCTCCAGTTCGTCGATGAGGGTGCCGAGGATCATCGCCCCGGTCGCGCCGAGGGGGTGTCCGAGTGCGATGGCGCCGCCGTTGACGTTGACCTTGTCGAGGCTGAGGCCCATGTCCTTGACGAAGCGCAGGACGACTCCGGCGAAGGCCTCGTTGATCTCGACCAGGTCGATGTCGTCGATGGTGAGCCCGGCCTTGGCCAGCGCCTTGCGGGTGGCGGGGGCGGGGCCGGTGAGCATGATGGTCGGCTCGGATCCCGAGACGGCGGCGGAGACGATCCGGGCGCGCGGGGTGAGCCCGTAGCGCTCGCCGGTCTCCTTGGACCCGATCGCGACGAGGGCGGCGCCGTCCACGATCCCGGAGGAGTTGCCCGCGTGGTGGACGTGGTCGATCTTCTCGACCCAGTGGTACTTCTGGAGCGCCACGGCGTCGAAGCCGCCCATCTCGCCGATCGCGGCGAACGAGGGCTTCAGTGACGCGAGGGAGTCGGCGGTCGTGCCGGGGCGCATGTGCTCGTCGTGGTCGAGGACGAGCAGCCCGTTGCGGTCCCTGACGGGGACGACGGACCGGGCGAAGCGCTCCTCCTTCCAGGCGATGGCGGCGCGCTCCTGGGACAGTGCGGCGTACTCGTCCACGTCGCGGCGTGAGAAGCCCTCGATGGTGGCGATGAGGTCGGCGCCGATTCCCTGCGGGGCGAAGCCGGTCTCGAAGCTGGTCATCGGGTCCATGGCCCAGGCACCACCGTCGGAGCCCATCGGCACGCGGGACATCGACTCGACACCGCCCGCCAGGACGAGGTCCTCCCACCCCGAACGGACCTTCGCGGCGGCCAGGTTGACCGCTTCGAGGCCCGAGGCACAGAAGCGGTTCTCCTGCACGCCGGCGACCGAGTCCGGCAGTCCGGCGGCGATGGCGGCGATCCGGGCGATGTCGGAGCCCTGGTCGCCGAGCGGGCTGACCACGCCGAGGACGATGTCGTCGATGGCCGCCGGGTCGAGGCCGGGGAAGCGGCCACGGATCTCGTGGATGAGGCCGACGACGAGGTCGATCGGCTTGGTGCCGTGCAGGGCGCCGTTGGCCTTGCCGCGGCCGCGCGGGGTGCGGATCGCGTCGTAGACGAATGCTTCGGTACTCAAGGCAGCTGCCTTTCGGGGTCGGTGCTGGGCGGAGGGGTCAGGCGAGCAGCGAACGGCCGATGATCTCCTTCATGATCTCGGTCGTCCCGCCGTAGATGGTCTGGATGCGGCCGTCGGTGAAGGCCTTGGCGACCCGGTACTCCGTCATGTAGCCGTATCCGCCGTGGAGTTGCAGGCAGCGGTCGGCGACGCGCTTCTGCAGTTCGGTGGCCCACCACTTGGCCATCGAGGCGTGGACGGCGTCGAGTGTGCCCTCGGAGTGGTCGACGATGCAGCGGTCGAGGAAGGCCCGGGTGACGGCGCACTCGGTGGCCATCTCGGCGATCTCGAAGCGGATGTGCTGGAGCTTGGAGAGCGGGCGCCCGAAGGCCTCGCGCTCCTTGACGTACTGGGTGGTGATCTCCAGGAGGTGTTCGGCGGCGGCGATCCCGGCGACCGCTATGCCCATCCGCTCCTGGGCCAGGTTGGTCATGAGGTGGATGAAGGCCCCGTCGAGCTCCCCGAGGAGGTTCTCCTTGGGGACGCGTACGTCGTCGAAGAACAGCTCGGCGGTGTCCTGGGACTTCTGCCCGATCTTGTCGAGGTTGCGGCCCCGCTCGAAGCCATCGGCGCCGCGCTCGACGACGAGGAGCGAGAGGCCCTTCGCCCCGCCCTCCGGCGAGGTCTTCGCGACGACGATCACCAGGTCGGCGAGGATGCCGTTGGAGATGAACGTCTTCGAGCCGTTGAGGAGCCAGTGGTCGCCCTTGTCCTCGGCCGCGGTCCGGATGCCCTGGAGGTCTGAGCCCGCTCCGGGTTCCGTCATGGCGATGGCGGTGATGGTCTCGCCGCTGCAGAAGCCGGGCAGCCACCGCCGCTTCTGCTCGTCGGTGGCGAGGCCGGTGAGGTAGGGGCCGATGATGTCGTTGTGGAGGCCGAGCGCCAGCCCGGAGACACCCGCCCGGGTGAACTCCTCGGCGAGCACCGCGCTGTAGCGGAAGTCGGCGTTGCCCCCGCCGCCGTACTCCTCGGGGACGGCGAGGCCGAGCAGCCCCTGCCGGCCGGCCGCGAGCCAGGCCTCGCGCGCGACGATGCCGTCCTTCTCCCACTGCTCGTAGTACGGGAGAACCTCCTTGGACAGGAACGTGCGGACGGTCTCGCGGAACGCGTCGTGCTCCTCGGTGAAGATCTGCCTCTGCACTTCAAGCCCCCTGGAGCCAGTTCTTGACGGTGGAGATCAGCCGCGCCGGATCGGGGCCGACGGGCGTGACGTTGAGCATGGTGACGCCGGCCTCGCGGAAGGCGTCCAGGCGGTCGCGTACGTACCCCTCGGGGCCGCAGAGGGTCATGAGCTCGCAGAATTCGTCCGGCACGGCGGCCTCCGCCTCCCTCTTCCTCCCGGAGAGGTAGAGCTCCTGGATGGTGGCGGCCTCCTTCTCGTAGCCGTAGGCGACGGCGAGGTCGTTGTAGAAGTTCTTGCCGGGCGCGCCCATGCCGCCGACGTACAGCGCGATCTGGGGGCGGGCGAGGTCCCTGACGGCGGCCGCGTCGTCGCCGATGGCCAGCAGGCCGCCGGCGACGGTCTGCAGGGGGCCGAGGGCCGGGTCGCGCTTCGCCGCGCCCTCGGCCAGGGCCGTGCCCCAGACCTGCTGGGCCTTCTCGGGGATGTAGAGGGTGGGCAGCCAGCCGTCGGCGATCTCGGCGGTCAGCCGGACGTTGGCGGGGCCGAGGGAGGCGACGTAGAGGGGGATGGTCTCGCGGACCGGCCGGGTGAGGATCTTCAGCGGCTTGCCGAGCTTGCCGCCCTTCTCCTTCGGCAAGGGCATGTCGGTGATGCCGTGGTGGTCGATGACCTCGCGGCGCCAGATCCGGCGGCAGAGCTCGACGGTCTCGCGGGTCCGGCCGAGCGGCTTGTCGTACGGCTTGCCGTGCCAGCCCTCCACGACCTGCGGGCCGGACGCGCCGAGGCCGAGCAGGGCCCGGCCGCCCGACACGGCGTCGAGTCCGGCGCCGGTCTGGGCGATGAGGGCGGGGGTGCGGGAGTAGACGTTGAGGATCGCCGCGCCGATCCTCATGTGCTCGGTGCGGGCGGCGAGGTATCCCATGAGGGTGGGCGAGTCGAAGCCGTACGCCTCGGCGACCCAGACGGCATCGAGTCCGGCGGACTCGAGCGCGGCGACCTCGTCGCAGGCGGCGCGCGGGTCACCCGCGTAGTTCAGCGGCAGGGAGAGTTCCATCAGCCGGTCGTTTCCTTCCCGGTGGTCAGCAGGCCCGGCACGTCCCAGTCGGCCGCGACGGACCCGGTGTCCGCTCCGGGCAGCGCGGGTGCGGTGCGCACGGACACGGGGGTCGCGGAGAAGCGGGGCGCGGGGGCGGGCTGGGTGAGTCCGCTGTGCTCCACATAGGTGGAGCGGGCGGCGAGGTGGGGGTGGCGGGGTGCCTCGCGGAGCGAGAGGACGGGCGCCACGCAGGCATCCGTCCCCTCGAAGATCTCGGTCCACTCGGCGCGCGTACGGGTGCTGAAACGGTCGGCGACGAGGGCGCGCAGCTCCTCCCAGCGGCCGAGGTCGTTGCGGTCGGGGGCCTCGGCCCCGAGGCCGAGGAGCTCGGTGAACTCCTCGTAGAAGCGCGGCTCCAGAGCCCCGACCGCCATGTACAGGCCGTCGGAGGTCTCGTAGGAGCCGTAGAAGGGGCAGCCTCCGTCGAGGAGATTGGCGCCGCGCCGGTCCTGCCAGCTGCCGGCCGCCAGCATGCCGTGGATCATCGTGGCGAGATGGGCGGCACCGTCGACGATGGCCGCGTCGACGACCTGCCCGGTGCCGCCCGGTGTGCGGGCGTGCTGGAGGGCGGCGAGCACGCCGACGACGAGGTAGAGCGAGCCGCCGGCGTAGTCGCCGACCAGGTTGGCGGGCACCGTGGGCGGTTCGCCGGACCTGCCGATCATGGACAGGGTGCCGGTGAGGGCGATGTAGCCGATGTCGTGTCCTGCCCGGTCGGCCAGCGGCCCGTCCTGGCCCCAGCCGGTCATCCGCCCGTAGACGAGCCGAGGGTTGCGCTCCAGACAGGCGTCGGGGCCCACGCCGAGACGTTCGGCGACGCCCGGCCGGTAGCCCTCGATGAGGACGTCCGCGCGCTCGACGAGGTCGAGGACCTGACCGGCTCCGTCCTCGGCCTTGAGGTCGACGAGGACCGATCTCTTGTTGCGGTTGGTGAGGTCGAAGGCCGGTTCGATACCGAGCGCCGAACCTCCCGGCCGGTCGACGCGCACCACGTCGGCGCCGAGGTCGGCGAGGAGCATCGCGGCGAACGGCCCCGGGCCGATGCCCGCCAGTTCGACGACGCGCACCCCGGTCAGCGGGCCCTGCGACCCGTGCCCTGTCCTTGCCATCAAGCCCCCAGCGGTGTGACACAACTGATGTAACATCGATGATGCTAAGAACGGACCACGCTCCGCACAACCCTTTTGGCCGAGCAAGCGCTTAGTTCTTTTCCCTGGATCCTCTCGCACCGGGGCCCGCCCGGCCGCACGGCACCACGAACACCTCCGCTACCCTCTGCCTCCCAGATCGGCACCGGCGTCCACGGAGGCACTCATGAACAGGCAGAACGGGCCGGAACGGCCTTATGACGTCGTCCTTTTCGGAGCCACCGGCTTCGTGGGGGCGCTCACGGCCGAATATCTGGCCGCACACGCGCCGGAAGGCTGCCGCTGGGCCCTGGCCGGGCGGAGCCGCGGCAAGCTGGAACAGCTGCGCGAACGTCTCGCGGCACGGCACCCGCACTGCGCGGACCTGCCCCTGCTGACGGCGGACGCGGACGACACCGACGCCCTGCGCGCACTCGCCGAGTCGGCGCACGTGGTGGCATCCACGGTCGGACCGTACGTCTGGTACGGCGAGAAGCTGGTCGCCGCCTGCGCGGAGGCCGGGACCGACTACACCGACCTCACGGGTGAGGCGGAGTTCGTCGACCGGATGTACCTGGAACACGACGGCCGGGCCCGTGAGACGGGAGCGCGTCTCGTGCACGCGTGCGGCTTCGACTCCGTACCGCACGACCTCGGCGTCTGGTTCACCGTGCGTCAGCTCCCGGAAGGCGTTCCGCTGACCGTCGACGGCTACGTCCGCACCGACGCGGTCTTCTCCGGCGGCACCTTCGCCTCGGCGCTCACCGCGATGGGCCGCGGTCCGCAGATGGTGCGCGCCGCGAAGGAGCGCCGGCTGCACGAGCCGCGTCTGGTCGGGCGCCGGGCCCGGGCGCCGCAGGGGACACCGCACTTCAGCCCGGAGACCGGGACCTGGGCGCTGCCGCTGCCGACCCTGGACCCGCGCGTCGTGGAGCGGTCGGCGCGGGCGCTGGAGCGCTACGGTCCCGACTTCCGCTACCGGCACTTCGCCTCGGTGAAGCGCCTTCCGGTGGCGCTCGGCGGCGTGGGGGCCGTCGTCCTGCTGGCGGGCGCCGCCCAGATCCCGGCCGCGCGCGACTGGCTGTCGGCCCGGGTCGAGCCGGGGACGGGCCCGGGCGAGGAGCGCAGGAAGCGCAGCTGGTTCACGGTCCGCTTCGTCGGCGAGGGTGGCGGCCGCCGGGTCTTCACCGAGGTGTCGGGGGGCGACCCGGGGTACGGCGAGACGGCGAAGATGCTGGCCGAGGCGGCTCTCTCGCTCGCCCTCGACGACCTTCCGGCGACGTCGGGTCAGGTCACGACGGCCGTGGCGA
The DNA here is from genome assembly GCF_036227405.1 of Streptomyces sp. NBC_01460. Classification (NCBI taxonomy): domain Bacteria; kingdom Bacillati; phylum Actinomycetota; class Actinomycetes; order Kitasatosporales; family Streptomycetaceae; genus Streptomyces; species Streptomyces sp. NBC_01460. Next base: position 7,286,385 of record NZ_CP109473.1, on the reverse strand, counting down.
TGGGCGACGCGCTGCTGGAGCGGCTGACCGCCGCCGGTCTGCGCTTCCGGGTCGCGGCGGTGCGCTGAGCGCCCGCGGACACCCGCCTCCGGTCAGAACACCCAGGAGGCCAGCGTGACGACCATGGAGACGGTCCAGGCCCCTCCTGCGAGGACGCCCAGAGTCATGCCCACGGCGACGCCGCGCTGGGAGAGACGTACGGTTCCGGTGCTCATCTGAGGTGCGTGGTGGTCGATCATGTGTACCAGCCTGCCCCTGATGTTCGACGAGCAACATCCGTACATGTACTCAGTTCGCAACAGATCGGCGAGCGGGTCCGGGATCAGCCGATCGCTTCCCGGAGTGCCGACCGGCAGAGGGCGTCCGCCCTGCGCGTGGTCTCCGGCTGGCGGAAGTCGCGGGCCAGCGCCAGCGTCTGGGCGCAGGCGTTGTCCAGGCCGGTGCGGTGACCGACGGAGACGAAGACGGGCTTCGTGGAGTCCTGCGTGCGCAGGGCCCGGCCCACCTCCTCGTCCCCGTCCATCAGCGGGGTGAAGTCCCCGCGCCGGGGCCCGGGTTGTTCGTAACGGAAGGTGAACGGGTTCTTCGCGACGCCGATGACCGGAAGGCCGGTGAGGACGCCGAGGTGGCTGGCGAGGCCGAACCTGCGCGGGTGGGCGCGCCCGTAGCCGTCGCAGACGACGAGCCCGGGATCCACCGGCAGGCCCTCCAACGCGGCCATGACGGCCGGGATCTCCCGGAAGGCGAGGAGCCCGGGGACGTACGGGAACGTCACCCGGCCCTCGGCGGTGGACTCGGCGACCACCTCCAGGGTCGCCGCGTCCAGGACGACGGCCGCCGCGACGACCACGTCCCGCTCGTCGTCGTAGGCGACATCGACCCCGGTCACCCGGCCGGTGCCCGGTGGCGGCCCCGGCTCGTCCAGCACGACCCGCTCGCGCAACGCGTCCTGGACCGCCCGGGCTTCGGCCTCGTCGGCGGGCATCCTGAAAGTCGTCATGACGCGTCAGTCTAGGCAGCCGGTAATCTGGCGATCATGTTCGTTCTCGAGTTGACCTACACCGCACCGGTCGAGCGCGTCGACGCCCTCATGACGGAGCACGTCACCTGGCTGGACGCGCAGTACGCGGCCGGGGTGTTCATCGCCTCCGGGCGGAAGAGCCCCCGCGACGGCGGCGTGATCCTGGCCGTCGGCGAGGACCGCGGCGAGATGGAGAGGATCGCGGCCTCCGACCCCTTCGCGGTGCACGGGGTGTGCGCCTACCGGATCACGGAGTTCATCGCGACGAAGACCTCGGACGCGCTCGCGCCGTACCGGCAGTAGCTGCCCGGCGGGCAACGCGTCGGACCATGTGCGCCCCGCCCTGCTGCCGCAGGGGGCCACTGCCCGGGCTGCCACCGCCCGGCTTCACGTCGGCCCGGGTCAGCCGAGACCACGGTGAGCGGCCCACAACGTCCCGGCACGGTCGGCGGCAGTGCCGATCAGCGCCGCCAACTCGGGCCTGTCCGGGACGGGGAACGAGACGTATGCGCCCCGGCCCCCGCCGACCGGCCGGCCGTAGGCCTTCGCAGCGAGCTGTCCGTCCGGGAGGAGCCGGACGTTCAGTGTGGTCAGCGTGAACGCTTCGCCGCGTCGGGTGTCCGTCCACCGGAGAGCCTCCGGGATCGTGACGTTGATCGCCAGTGCACTCACTTCCAGGTCGCCGCTCATGGACGCATGATCTCACCCGACTCGCCGCGGACGGCCGCCACCGGCTCGTGGAGCGGGGCTTCGGTCACGGCTCGGCGCGCTCCCCGGTGTCCCGCGGTACGCGTGGTGAGGTCCTCGTCCGTGATGGCGCGGATCACCCGGCACGGTGTCCCGAGCGCGACGGACATCGGGGGGATGCTGCGGCTGACGACGCTGCCCGCGCCGATGACCGACCCGTATCCGATGCGGACGCCGGGCAGGATCACCACGTTGCTGCCGATCCACACCTTGTCCTCGATGTCGATCGGCTCGGAGAACCGCCCGAAGTCGGCGCGGCGCGATGGGTGCACCGGGTGCCCCGTCGTGGTCAGGGTCACGCTGGGAGCGATCATGACATCGTTGCCGATGCGGATGTCCACGTCGTCGACGAACGTGAGGTTGACGTTGCCGAAGAAGTCGTCGCCTATGTGGACGTTGCTGCCGAACGCCGCGTGGAACGGCGCCAGCAGCGCCGTACGCGCCCCGACCGAGCCGAAGATCTCGACGAGCAGCGACCGACGCCTCTCCTCCTGGCCGGGTGGTGTCGCGTTGTACGCGAAGATCTGGTCGGCGCGGCGCCGGGGGGCCAGGAAGGCGGCTTCCGACTCGGTGTAGACGAGCCCCTCGGCGATCCTGCCCAGAACATCCTCGTGGTCGGCGTCCGTCACAGCGGAAAGGTCCCTTCGTGCATGCGTGCGTACGTGCGTGAGGTCGCACGTGCATGAGGTCGTACGTGCGTGAGGTCGTACGTGCATGAGGTCGTACGTGCATGAGGTGCGTGCCTGCGTGAGGTGCGTGCCTGCGTGAGGTGCGTACCTGTGTGAGGTCTCCGGCCGCTACCCCAGCCGCGCCACTCGTCCCTTCTCCCCCGAGGCCCAGCAGCCGCCGTCCGGTGCGCAGTCGACCGTGTCGTACGAGCCGGAGTCCACGGTAAGCCAGGTACGTCCGCCGTCCCGGGTGACATCCGTACCGGTGGGGCCCACCGCGAGCGCCGACGCCCTGGTGTGCGGCAGCCAGGCGACGCCGGACCGGTAGGCGGGCGGCGGGGTGGCCGAACCCTGCCAGCTCCGCCCGCCGTTCGCGGTGACGGACGCGGCGGCAGGCGACGCCTGGCCGGCCCGGTAGTCGCCGCCCACCGCGATGCCGTGCGTACGGTCACGGAACGCGAGGCCGAACACCCCACGCGCCGGGTCCCCCGCCGGGATCGGCGAGGCGGCCTGCGTCCAGGTCAGTCCGCGGTCGCCCGAGTGCAGCACCCGCGCGGTCGCCGCGCCGCCGGTGGCGAGCCAGACGTCCTTGGCACCCGCGCTGACGAGGCACTGGCCGCTCGCCGCGAACCCGGCCTCGCCGGGCTGCGCCGCGGGCATCCCGGCATCGGGCAGCACCCGCCAGTTCCGGCCTCCGTCGGAGGTCGACAGGATGCGGAACCTCCCGTCCACCGGGTCGCTCATCGCCAGGCCGTGACGGCTGTCGAAGAAGGTCATGCAGTCGTAGAAGGCCCGGGCGTCGGTGTTGCGGAAGGACTCGGTCCAGGTCGCGCCGCCGTCCTCGGTGCGGAAGACCCGGGACGCGTCGCCCTCGCCGATGGCCAGGGCGACCGCCCTGTTTCGGCCGAACGCCTCGATGTCACGGAACTCCAGCCCCGAAGCGCCGGCCGGCGACACGTCTCGCCAGTGCCGTCCCCCGTCCGTCGTGCGCAGTACCGTGCCCCCGGAACCCGCGGCCCAGGCGGCGTCGCGGCCGACGGCCGCGAGACCGCGGAAGCGCGCCTCCGTTCCCGTCGCGGTGAGCGTCCACGCGGGCTCCCTGTCCCGGTCCGCGGCCTGTCCGGCCTGCGCGGACGGTGCGGCCAGCGCGGCGGTCACCGCCGCGCCGCAGAGTCCCAGTGCCACCAGCCGTCTCGTCTTCCCCATGGCCCTCATGGCGCTGGAAGCTAACCCACCGGGGGGCGGCCGTCCAGGGTGCGCCGCACGAAACGGGGCAGTTGATCAGAGGGAGGCAGGGCGGTGACGCAGCTCACGCCACCCGCCAGTGCACGGATGGAGGCGTTCCGTCGTCTACTCCAATGCCGGGAACCGTTCGTCCGAGGCGAGAGGGAGCAGGTCTTGTCCAGCGTTATCGAGCAGTCCGTGCAGGCCCGTATGGTCGCGTCCGCGCCGCGTATGGAGACTCTGCCCGCCACTCTGCACTACGACCGCAAGGACCCCTTCGCCGTCCGCATGGCGTTCCCCGGCCCCGCGACCCTCGAAGGCACCGAGGTGTCCTGGGAGTTCTCCCGTGAGCTGCTCGCCACCGGCATGGACACCCCGGCCGGGGTCGGCGACGTCCGGGTCCGGCCCTTCGGGTACGACCGTACGGTGCTGGAGTTCCACGCCGTCGAGGGCATCGCCATGGTGCATGTCCGCACGTCCGAACTGCGCCGCTTCCTGAAGCGCGCGCAGGAACTGGTCCCGGCGGGCGACGAGTACCGATTCCTCGACCTGGACGGAGATCTGACGGATCTGCTGGGCGGGTCCGCCTGAGCGGCCGCCGGCCCGGCGCCCCGTAATTCGGTTGCGGGCGGGCCGGCCCCGCTCGTAACGTCACCGGTGTCCCTGTCGTCGCCGGATCGGAGAAGGACGTTGCTCCACATCTGAGGTGTCCGCACACCACGCCGCACCGCCCCCACGGGCATGCGTGCGCCTGTGCCACCTCAGTGTCCGAGCCGTCCGAGCCGTTCTCCGTGATTCCTCGACGCAGCCGGGAGCCCTTGTGCCTGCATCCACCACGCATATCCTCTGTTCCTCCCTCTCGTTCGCCTGGCCGGACGGGAGCGAGGTGTTCGACGACTTCCAGCTGGCTGTGGGGCCCGGCCGGACGGGGCTGATCGGCCTCAACGGCTCTGGGAAATCGACCCTGTTGAAGCTGATCGCGGGTGAACTCACCCCGACCGCCGGGCACGTCACCACGGGCGGCGACATCGGCTACCTCCCTCAGGACCTGGTCCTGGACACGGCGCTGCGGGTGGACCAGGTGCTGGGCGTCGCCACGACGCGGGCGGCCCTCCACGCCATCGAGGCGGGCGATACCGGCGAGGAGCACTTCACCGCCGTCGGGGACGACTGGGACGTCGAGGAACGCGCCCTGGCCGTACTCGGACAGCTGGGCCTGGCAGGTATCGGCCTCGACCGCACCATCGGTGACCTGTCCGGCGGCGAGTGCGTGCTGCTGCGCCTGGCCGCGCTGCTGCTGGCCCGCCCCTCCGTCCTGCTGCTGGACGAGCCGACGAACAACCTCGATCTGCAGGCACGCGGACGGCTCCACGACGCCGTCGACGCCTGGACCGGGGTGCTGGTCGTCGTCAGTCACGACCGCGAGCTGCTGGAGCGGGTGGACCGGATCGCCGACCTCCGTGACGGCGCGGTCAGGTGGTACGGCGGCAACCTGTCCGCCTACGAGCAGGCCCTGGCCGTGGAACAGGAGGCCGCCGAGCGGATGGTGCGGGTCGCGGAGGCCGACGTGCGGCGGCAGAAGCGCGAACTCGCCGACGCGCACGTCAAACTGTCCCGGCGCAAGCGGTACGGGCAGAAGATGTGGGACACCAAGCGCGAGCCGAAGGCCGTGATGGCCCAGCGCAGGAGAACCGCCCAGGAGTCGGCCGGCAAGCACCGCATCATGCACACCGAACGCCTGGCCGACGCCGAGGATCGCCTCGACGAGGCCGTCGGGGCGGTGCGGGACGACGAGACGATCCGGATCGAGCTGCCGCGCACCCAGGTGCATCCCGGCCTCGGTGTGCTGGTCCTGAGCGATCTCGAACTCGCCCACGGGGTACGGGTGCGGGGCGAGTGGGACCTGCGCGGTCCGGAGCGGATCGCGCTGGTCGGCCGCAACGGCGCCGGCAAGACGACGCTGCTCCGCACGATCGCCGGCGAGCTGGACCCCGTGTCGGGCGCGATGACCGCCCAGGTCCCGGTGGGCTTCCTGCCGCAGCGCCTCGACGTCCTCGACGACGCCCTGTCCCTGGTGGACAACGTGGCACGGGTCGCACCGGCGACGACGGCCAACGGCATCCGGGCGAAGCTGGCACACTTCCTCTTCAAGGGCGGGCGTGCGGACCGCCCCGCAGGCACCCTCTCGGGCGGCGAGCGCCTCCGGGCCACGCTGGCGGCGCTGCTGCTCGCCGAGCCGGCTCCCCGGCTGCTGATGCTGGACGAGCCGACGAACAGCCTCGACCTGTCCGGTGTGCGCCGGCTGACGTCGGCGCTGGCGGCCTACGAGGGCGCGCTGATCGTGGCGAGTCACGACCTGGCCTTCCTGAGGTCGCTGGGAATCACCCGGTGGCTGCTGCTGGACGCGGACGGGCTGCGGGACATCGCCCCTGGTCAGCTGCCGGGGATCGGGAGCGAGGACGTCTGAATTGTCCGCTCTCGTGCGGCGATGACCTGCACGGATGACGGAGGGTGAGCGGGCACCGCGAGGGCAGGGCTTGGCTATGGCCTTACCGCCGCCTTAACCTACGGTCACGTAACCTACGAAGCCGTAGGTCATTCTCCCGTCCCCAGGAGCCCCCGTGACGATCACCTCTCCCCACCTCGGCAGTTCGAAGGCGTGGACCGACGCCCAGCTGCTGTACGCGCTGGAAGAGGTGGTGGAGAAGGAACTCAACCGCCATCTCAAGGTCGCCAAGGACTGGATGCCCCACGAGTACGTACCGTTCTCCGACGGCCGGAACTTCCCCGGCATCTTCGAGGACGGCGAGGCGTGGGAGACCGGCCAGTCCAAGGTCACCGACATCGGACGCATCGCACTCGTCGTGAACCTGCTCACCGAGGACAACCTCCCCAGCTACCACCACGAGATCGCCTCCCTCTTCGGCCGCGACGGCGCCTGGGGCACCTGGGTGCACCGCTGGACCGCGGAGGAGGGCAGGCACGGCATCGTGATGCGCGACTACCTGCTGACCTCGCGCGCCGTGGACCCGGACAAGCTGGAGCAGTTCCGCATGGCGCACATGGCGGAGGGCTTCGAGTCCGACAACCGCCACTCCATGCTGCACTCCGTCGCGTACGTCGCGTTCCAGGAGCTCGCGACGCGCGTCTCGCACCGCAACACCGGCCACCAGTCGGGCGACCCCGTCTGCGACCGGATGCTGGCCCGCATCGCGACCGACGAGAACCTGCACATGGTCTTCTACCGCAACCTGCTGGGCGCGGCCTTCGACCTCGCCCCGGACCTCACGATGCAGTCCGTGCGGGACGTCGTCGTGAACTTCCGGATGCCCGGACACGGCATGCCCGGCTTCGAGCGGGCCGCCGCGCAGATGGCGATCGGCGAGATCTACAACATGCGGATCCACCACGACGACGTGATCCAGCCCGTCCTGCGCTACCTGAAGGTCCTCGAGATCGACGGACTCGGCCCGGAGGGCCTCAAGGCGCAGGAGGAACTCGGGCTGTACATGAGCGGCCTGGACAGCGAGGCGTCCAAGTTCGACGAGAAGCTGGCGGCGCGCAAGGCGCGCGTGGCGGCCCGGGCCGCCCAGGGCTGATCCGCCCGGCATCCAGCCGGCAGGGCCCGGGATCCGCTCCCCGGACCGCCGGACAGCGGCGGCGCACGCGGCACGCGTGCGCCGGCGCTCCACGTCCGGGCTGACCCCACAGCTTCACGGAACGTGCCTCGTGCCGGGTGAGACCTGTGACGCGTCTTGTCCTTCTCGGTGCGCCGCTTGCGATCGCCGCTTCGATCCTGTTCAGCGGTGGCGACTCCGAGCCGCCCACGATCATTCGGCAGGCGACCGGAACCGAGAAGACCGGCACGGCGGAGCCGGAGGCGGCCGGGCAGGCCGACGAGCACGACGAGGAGATCGACGCGCTGCGTCGAGGCGTACACCGAGGAGCACCCGGACGATCCCCTGGCGCCGTTCCTTCCCGCTCCGCGCGCGGTGGACGGCTCCGACTCGCACGAGGGCCTGGACCCGGGCTTCACCGGCGCCTGGCACCGGGCCGCGGAGGATCCGGCGTTCCGGGAGGCCCAGGACGCGACCCGCGACAGGCTCCACTTCGAGCCCGTGGTGCGGCTCGCGAAGCTGGACGGCCTCGGCACCCCGGGACAGTTCGTCTACTACGACGCGATGGTGCTGCACGGGCCCGGTGTCGAGGCGGACGGCTTCTACGGCATCCGCGACGCGGCGATGGCGTCGGCGGACACGGCCGCGAGGGCGGCGACGAGACGGCGCACCTGAACGCCTTCCTCGACGAGAGCCGGTCGGCGAACAAGGCGCGGAAGGTCCAGCGGGACACGACGCGGATCGACACCGCGCAGCGGATGTCCCTGCGCGACGGCAATCTCGAACTGACGAAGCCACTGGTGTGGAAGGTGTACGGGGAGACCTTCCGGATCACGTGACCCCGTCGCGTGAGACCGTCACGTGGAACCGGCGCGTGGGGCGGTCACGTGACACGGTCACGCGGAGCGGTCACACGACCGGGGCGCGCGACTGGATCACGGCCCCGGCGGCGGGAGCTCGCGCCGCGTCAGCGTCGCTCGGACCGGCCTCGGCGGAGCCGCTCCCGTTCCTTCTCGGAGAGTCCTCCCCAGACCCCGAAGCGCTCGTCGTGGGCGAGTGCGAACTCCAGGCAGGCCGCACGGTTCTCGCAGGCGTTGCAGAGCTGCTTGGCCTCCCGGGTGGAGCTTCCCGGGGCCGGGAAGAAGAAGTCGGGCCCGGCCTGCGCGCACAACGCGGTCTCCTGCCAGGCGAGCTCGTCGGTCATGGTGTTGGTGGGCATGGGCCACACGGTGCCCTGTCCCGATAAACAAGTGATCAACGATTGGTCGACAGCGGGCCGACAGGGCTCCGGGCCCGCCCCGCCGCAGCCGGGCGGGCCCGGTCACGGGCTACATGGGGGCGGGCTTGATCACCGCGAACGCCGCTCCCGCGGGATCGGTGAGGGTGGCGATCCGGCCGACCTCGGGTACGTCGGTGGCGGGCACGACCACCCGCCCGCCCAGCCGTTCCGCCCCGGCGGCGGTCGCGTCGGCGTCGTCCACGGCGAAGTACGGCAGCCAGTGCGGCCCCGCCGGCTCCTGGCCGGGAGCCTCGTCGAGGGGCACGATGCCGCCGAAGGACGAGTCGGCACCCTCACCGCCGGCCGGGCGGACCATCGTGTAGGAACCGCTGGGGTAGGCCATGGCCTCGGTCTGCCAGCCGAAGACCGTGTGGAAGAAGGCGGCCGCCGAGGGAACGTCCGGGGTGTGGAGCTCGGACCAGATCAGCGCGCCCGGCTCCATGGTGATGCCGAGGCCGGTGTTCGTCCCCGGCTGCCAGACGCCGAAGTACGCGCCGGCGCTGTCCGTGAAGCCGCCCATGCGCCCGTAGCCGAGTACGTCCAGCGGGGGGAACATCGCACGGCCGCCGGCCTGCTCGACCGTCCTCGTGGTGGCGTCGGCGTCGGGGGTCTGGAAGTAGACCGACCAGGCCGGCTTGCCCTGCTCCTCGGGGACGGTCATGACGCCGGCGACGGTCCTGTCCCTCAGCCGGTACGTCCCGTACCTGCCTGTCTCGGGGCCACCGGGCACCAGCTCCCAGCCGAAGAGCCCGTGGTAGAAGGCCGTGGCGGCGTCGATGTCGGGAGTGCCGAGGTCGACCCAGTTGGGGGCGCCGGTGACGAAAGCGGGGTCGAGCATGGTGTGCTCCTCGGGCGGATTCCGTGCCCGGCGCGTTCGCACACGCCGGACATCACTCACCTTCCGAGTCTTGCACCGGGGACCGGCGACCGCAGCCCCGGCCGAGCGGCCGGGGAGCGCGGCGGCGCCCGGCCGGGACCGGGCTCAGCGCACGACACCGAGCGCCGGGAGCACGGTTTCCGCGACCCTGTAGGCCTCCTCCAGGAGTGGGTTCCCGGACAGGATGAAGGTGTCGACACCCAGGTCCTCGAACTCCTTGAGACGCTCCACGACCTGGGCCGTCGAGCCGACGACCGCCGTGCCGGGGCCGGGCCTGAAGAGACTCATGCCCGGCCACATGTTGGGGTGCGTCTCCAGTTCCCGCGCACGGGCCGGGACCCGCCCGCCGTGCTGCCGGAACTGACGCTGCCAGCCCACTCCCTCCTCACCGGCCCGGTCGCCGAGCATGCGGGCGTACGTCGCCTCGCTGGTGACGTCCAGCAGCCGGTCGGCGGCGGCCCACGCCTCGTCCTCCGTGTCGCGCACGATGAGGTGGAGCCGCAGTCCGATGCGCAGGGTGCGGCCGTGGGCGCGGGCCCGCGCCCGGACCTTCTCCAGCTTCTCCTTGAGCAGGTGTGGCGGTTCACCCCAGGTGAGGAAGACGTCGACGTGCTCGGCCGCCATCTCGATCCCCGGGTCGGACGAGCCCCCGAACCACAGCGGGATGTGCGGGGCCTGTACCGGCTTCAGGTCACGGAACGAGGCTCCCGCGTTCTTCAGGTCGTAGAAGCGGCCCTTGTGGTCGAACACCTCTCCCGCCGTCAGCCTCTTCACGATCGACCAGTACTCGGCGCTGAGCGCGTACCGCTCGTCGTGCTCCACATGGAGTCCGTACTCCTGGAGCGACTTCGTCGAGCCGTTGACGACGTTGAAGCGCAGGCGCCCCCCGAAGAGCTGGTCGAAGCTGAGCGCCATCTTGGCCAGTAGGGTCGGCGAGATGAGCCCGGGATGGACGGCGAGCAGCGGCTTGAACCGGGTGCTGGTGGACGCGGCGAGGGCGCTGCCCAGCGGCCACACGTCGTACAGGTCGGTGGCGAGCAGGGCGCCGCTGTAACCGAGCTGTTCGACGGTTCCGGCGAGCCGGCTGAGATAGCCGAGGTCGGCGGTCCGCCGGCCCTCGGGTTCCCAGGGGTAGGCGCCTTCGCGCGGGATGATGTACCAGAGGACTTCGGCCGCCACGGTGCTCAGGCCCCCTTCGGGCCGGTGGCACCGGTGACGCGCGCCCGGGCTCCGGCGACCTCGACCGGCCGGTCGATGAAGCCGGTGCGGTGGAAGATGTCCGCGGCCTCCTGCTGCTCGGCGATGAACGCGTCGCTCACGGCCTCGATCGTCCACGGCAGGGCGCGCAGGGCGGTCTCCCAGTCGTCGGCGCTTCCGCCCAGGTCGGCGGCGGCGATCTCGGCGGCGGCGCGGGGGTTGGCCGCCGCCCAGTCGTCTGCGCGCCGGAGGGCGCGGGTCAGCGCCTCGACGACCTCGGGGCGGTTCTCGGCGAAGTCGCGCCGGGTGAAGAAGACGGAGCGGTCCGAGATGACGTCCCCGGTGGCGACGAGCGTGCGCAGTCCGCCGGTCCTGCGGGCGGCGGCGAGCTCGGGCCCCTGGGCGACCCAGGCGCCGATCTCCCCGGCAAGCAGCAGCCGCTCGCTGTCGCCGTTGCTCCGGACGGCGGTGATGTCGTCGGCGTAGGAGAGCCCCGCGTCGTCCAGCGCCTTGGCGATCAGATGGGTCTGCCAGGACCCGATCGCGAGGTGGACGGTCGCCCCCTTGAGACCGGCGACCGTGCGGACGGGGCTGTCCTCGGGCACCAGGAGCGCGCCGTGCCCGGGACGCGGGGCGGAGACGGCGGTGTAGACGAGGTCGTGTCCCGCGGCCTGCGCGGTGACCGGCGGGGTCGAGCCGGTGCCGCCGAAGTCGATCACACCCTGGGTGAGCAGCTCGCCGGTGCGGACCCCGTCGGTGTACGGGAAGAAGGCCACCGTCTCGCCCAGCGCGGCCAGTTCCTCCTGGGCGAAGCCGAGACGGGAGAGGTGGTACAGGTGGTAGAGGGACGGGTTGCTGCTGTGGACACCGATGGTGACGGTCATTCAGATCGCTCCGGCTTCGGAAGGTGTGCGGGACGGTGAGGATGGGGAGGAGGGTGCGGGGAGCGGGCCGGGGCCCGCGTCGACGCCGAGATCGTGGAGCAGCCGGCGGCGCAGTGCGGCGAACGCGGGGTCGCCGGGGTCGCGTGGTCCGCCGATGTCGACGGGCTCGTCGGTGACGAGCTTCCCGTCGCGCAGGACGGCGACGCGGTCCGCGAGCCGTACCGCCTCGTCGACGTCATGGGTGACCAGGAGGACCGCGGGGCGGTGCTTGCGGCACAACTCCCCGACCAGGTCCTGCATCTTCAGCCGGGTCAGGGCGTCCAGCGCGGCGAACGGCTCGTCCAGCAGGAGGAGTTCGGGCTCCCGTACCAGCGCACGGGCGAGCGCCACGCGCTGCGCCTCGCCGCCGGAGAGCGTGCCGGGCCAGGCCTCCGCGTGCCCTTCCAGACCGACCTCCGCCAGGGCCCGCAGCCCGTGCGGCGCACGGCTGCGGGGCAGGGCGACGGTCACGTTGGCCAGGACCCTCTTGGACGGCACGAGGCGGGGCTCCTGGAAGACGATGGTGCGGGCCTCCGGGACCAGCACCTCTCCCCCGTCGGCACCGTCCAGCGCACCGAGGATGCGGAGCAGGGTGGTCTTGCCGCTTCCGCTCGCGCCGAGCAGGGCGACGAACTCGCCACGCGCGATGTCGAGTCGCAGGTCGTCGAGCACGGCCCTGCTGCCGAACACCCGGCGCAGGCCGCGTACCCGCACGGCGGGCCGTACGGTGCCGGCGCTCATCGGGTCCCTCCCCGCGAGGGCCGCCAGGGCATCAGGACGCGTTCCAGCAGCCGTACGGCGATGTCGGCGGCCAGCCCGAGCAGGCCGTAGATCACGATGCAGACGGCGAGGATGTCGGTCCGGGCGTAGCTCTGCGCCTGGGACATCAGGTATCCGATGCCTGCGGTGGCGTTGATCTCCTCGGCGGCGATGAGCGCGATCACGCTGAGCGTCATGGACAGCCGCAGTCCGGCCAGCAGGGACGGCAGTGCCCCGGGAAGGACGACCTCGCGGACGACGGCGAGCCGGCCCATCCCGAAGCTGCGCATGGCCTCGACGAGCTTCGGGTCGGTGTTGCGCACCCCGCTCGACGTGGAGACGTACATGGGGAACGTGGTGGCGACGGCGATGAGAAGGATCTTCGCCGTCTCGTTGATCCCGAACCACACCATGAACAGCGGCACCAGGGCGAGGAAGGGGATGGTGCGCAGGGTCTGGAGGGAGGAGTCGAGGAGCTCGTCGCCGATCCTGGTGAATCCGGTGAGGACGCCGAGGGTCAGCCCGGCGACGAGACCGATCAGCAGGCCGATGCCGGAGCGGGTCAAGGAGGTGGTGAGGGCGTCCGGCAGCTGCCCGTTCCCCCACAGCTCGCCCACGGCGCGCAGGACTTCGGCGGGAGAGGCCAGCACGTCCGGGGTGAGTACACCGGTGGCCGAGGCCACCCACCACAGGACGAGCAGGGCGACAGGGCCCAGCGCGCGCACGGTCAGGGCGAAGGGACGGGCGCGCGTCGTGCGGAGCGCGGGGCGGGGGGTGACCAGGCCCTCGGTGGCCGCCGCCTCGGAGACCGCGCTCACGTCAGCTTCTCGATGTCGAGGAGGTGGGCCGCGACGTCCACCTGGGTCCTGGTGACCTTCTGTTCGGCGTAGAAGGCGGCGACGGCCTCGAAGCGGGTGATGTCCTCGGGGCCGATCGGGTCGACCGTGCCGCCCTGGGCGATGAACCCGGTCTGCACCTCCTCGGCCTTGCCGGTGACGGCGGTGGGGCCGACGTCGGTGAAGACGTTCAGGTAGGCGGCGGGGTTCTTCTTCTCCTTGACGCTGGACGTGTGGAGGTACTGGTAGAGCGCCTTGACGACGTCGGGGTGCTTCTCGGCGAAGCCGGTCCGTACCGCGTTCAGGCTGTAGTTGTCGGAGCCGACGGCCGCGCCGTCGGCGACGAAGTGCGCCTTGCCGCTGCCGATCTCGGCCACGGCGTAGGTGGCCCAGACGGCCCAGGCGTCGACCTTGCCGGCGTTGAAGACGGCGGCGGTCTGGTCGGGGCGCAGATAGACCCGCTGGACCTTGTCCGCGGGGATCCCGGCCTTGTCGAGTGCCTTCAGCAGGAGGTACTCACCGGTGCCGCCCTGGTTGACGGCGACCTTCTTCCCCACGAGGTCGGCGACGGAACCGATACCCGAACCGTCACGGACGAGGATGCCCTCGCCCGCCGCGTCGGGGTCGACGGCGGTGAAGAACTTGAACCCGGGCCGCTGGGCCAGCGAGGTGATGCCGGAGGTGATGGAGCCGGTGGCGAAGTCGAGCTGGTCCGCGTTCATGGCCTGGGCCGCGGGCGCGAAGGGCCCGGCGCTGCCGGTCCACTCCACCGTGGCGCCGGCCTTGGCGAGGGCCTTGTCGAGGCTGCCGTCCTTCTTGCCGACGGCGAGCACGCCGGAGTTGCCGGGGTCGGGGATGCGCACGGTGACGGTGCCCGTGGCACCGGAACCGCTGTCTCTGTCCGCCTCGGAGGTGCCGCAGGCGCTGAGGGCCACGAGCGCGGTGACCGTGAGGAGGGCGGGCGCGAGGGTCGTACGGACTGATCGGTGCTGGTTCATACGGACAGCGGTCCTTCGGGTTCGCGGGCGGGCGAGGGGACGGGGCGGAGGCCTGCGAGGGCGGCTGCCCTGCGCAGCGGCTCGGGGTCGGCCCAGGCGGCGACGTCGACGGGCTCCGGGAGGAAGCCGTGGGCGCGCAGCCCCGCCTCCTGCTCTGCGAGCAGGGCGAGGCGCTCGGCCGACAGGTCGGGGTGCAGGGTGAGGTGGGTGCCGGGGCGGTAGGCGCCGGCGACTCCGTCGGCGCCCGCCCCGGTCTCGGCACCCAGGATGCGGTCGACGTCGGCGGGATGGCCTGCGGCCCAGTCGGCCGCCCTGAGCAGGACGGCGAGGAAGCGGTCGACGAGGCCGGGGTGGTCGTCCAGCAGCCGCTGATGGACGGTGATGGGGCGGGGCGTGCCGTTGTTGACGCGGAACCGGCGGTCGGGGAGTTCGTCGAGTTCGACGGCGACCTCGGCTCCGGCCCGGCGGGCCGCCTCCACGGCCAGCGCGCCCTTCACGTACACCGCGTCCACGTCACCGCGCCGGAGCGCGGCGATCTCGGCGGCCCACTGGCCGTCGTGCGCGTCGGCGGGTACGTCGACGGGTACGGCGTCGTCGAGGGCGAGACCGGCGGAGGCCAGCGCGCCCTCGAATCCGCGCAGCGCCATGGCCCGCCAGAAGTCGATGGCGAGGGCGTGCGAGGGCACGGCGAGCCGCAGGCCGCGCAGGGCGTGGGCGCCCCTGATCCCGGATCCGGGCGCGACCAGCACGGCCTGCCGTTCCTCGATCCAGGTGAGGCCGATGAGACGGGTCGCCTCCCCGCGTGAACGGGCCCAGAGGGCGGGCACGTTGCCGCCCTCCCGGAAGAGACCGGGCAGGGCGTGGGTGTAGTGGGAGGCGCGGTCCGCGTCGGGGGCGGCGTCCTGGAGGGAGCGCACGGTGATGCCGTCGGGCGCGAACTCCTCGCTGAGCCAGTGCCGGTCGGCGGCGATGCCCGTGGCGGTCGGGACGGGACAGCGGGTGAACCAGAGGGTGCTGGGCAGCACGGCGGAGCGCGTCATGGACTCTTCCCGGAGGGGTCGGCGGAGCAGGGGTGCGGAGTGCGCCCGGCGGCCGCGCGGCGCGCGGAGGGCGCGGATCGCGGGCGGCGGAAGGGGCGGAACAGGGGGCGCCGGGCCCGCGTCAGCGCGGTGCGCGGCCCGGGACGGTGCGGGAGGTCAGCGACAGGCGGCGCTGGAGACGCGCGCCAGGTCGATGTGACGGCGCAGCGTGAGGGCGAGGGTGACCGGAGCGGAGCTGCCGGAGGAGGTGACACCGAGGTCTGCCATGGCTCTGCTCCTTTCCGTACGCCGGTGACGAGGACTGCACAGTGCCACGGCCCCGCACCGGTCCACAACCTTTCTCCCACCATGTGGGATCGAGTATGAACAGAGTGTTGCGGAGCGCCCTTTCACGATCATTCCGCTCCCGTAATGTGGAGACCATGTCTCCTTCCACCTCACCAGCGGAGAGCGAGAGCGGCATGAGCGAGGCAGCGGCGCAGAGCCCCCCGGGCGGGGCGCAGGCGGTCCGGCGGGCGCTGGACGTCCTGCACTGTTTCCACGACAACGGACCGGACCTGAGCGCCTCCGACCTCGCCAGGCGCCTGGAGCTCTCCGCCTCCACGGCACACCGGCTGGCCCGCACCCTGCTGGGTTCGGGCTTCCTGGAGCAGGACCCGCGCACCGCGCGCTACCGGCTGGGCCCAGCGGTGACGGAGCTCGGCCGGCTCTCGTACCACCAGCGCGGACTGCATCTGGCGGCGCCGGAGCTGGCCGACCTGGCCGAGCGCACGGGCGCGACGGCTGATCTGGCCCTGCGCAGCGGCCCGCACGCCGTGATCGTCGCGGGCGGTTCGGTCACCCCGCGGATGGGGCTGCGCCGGCCCCTGCACTCGACAGCCCTGGGCAAGGTGTTGCTGGCCTGGGCCCGGCCGGGCGACGGCGGCCCCGCCGCACTCCCGCCGCTGCGCGCCTTCACTGATCGTACGATCGTCGAACCTGCGCTGTTGCAGGCCGAGTTGGCGCGGGTGCGTCACGCGGCGTACGCACTGAACGACGGCGAGTCGGCGCTCGGGGTGCGCACCCTGGCCGTCCCCGTGCTGGACGGCGCCGGTCACGCGCGCTTCGCGCTCGCGGTGCGCGCCACCCCCTCCGTGATCACCGACGAACGGATGGACCGGTTCCTCGAAGAGGCCCGGTCCTGCGCGCGCGCCCTGGCGGTGCTGCTGCTGACACCGGCGGAGCGCAGGCCGCCCGCCCTGTGAGGCGCGGCGCCGCTCCGCGCCCGTGGCACGATGGGACGCGCCCGGGAGGGCGACGGCCGCCGGTCACGGAGGGGCGGCGGGGACAGAGGGACGCACATGACTCAGGCCGGACCCGCGGGCGCGGCACCCAGGGGAAGAGCCGCACGTGAGCTGCTCGACGACGCCGAGGCGCTGGCCGCGACGGCCCGCGCGGTGCTGGGCGACCACATCTCCGCCGTCGAGGCCGCGCACACCGCGCTCACTCCCGCTCTGGACGCCCTGGTGGAGGCCGAGCTGGCCTCGATCCCCGTCTCCCGGCTCGCCGACGTCACGGAGGGCCGCCTGCGGCTCGGCGCCGTGGAACAGGCGGGCTACGCGACGGTGGGCCGGGTGCACGGAGCCGGGCGTTACGAGCTCCGCCAGATCCCGGGCGTAGGGGCGCAGACGGCGGACCATGCGCTCGCCGCGGCGCGGCAGATCGCGCACGCCGTGCGGGACACCGTCGCCGTACGGATCGACATGGACGCGCCGGACGCGGCCACGACCGCGCTGCTGGTGGCCCTCCACCGGCTGGTGGAGGGCGGGCCCGACGTGCGCCGGGCGGTCGACCTCGCGCGGCGTCTCACCGAGGAGCTGGAACCACTGCTCGCGGCGGCCGCACCGGCGCGGAGCCGGCTGCGGATGCTGTTCTCGGGGCGGGCGGCCGGTGCCCGGGTCCAGGAGTCCGTCGCCTCCGTCGGGTCGGTGACGGCGGCCGCGGCCGCGCGGGGACTCAGGACCCTGTTCGGGCAGGTCTCCGTCGACCTGCTGCGGGGGCCCGCGTCGGAGGCGGAGGCCTGGGTCGACTTCGAGCTGCGCCCGGCCGAGTACTACAGCCTGCTCGCCGAGCTGTCCGGCAGCGGACCGGACCGGGACGCGGCCGAGGGGTTCCTGCCGGCGGGGATCGCGGACCGGGTCCGCGGGCTGCGGCTCGACGACACGTGCCTGCGGGTCTCGCTGCGCGGCTACCAGTCGTTCGGCGCGCGCTTCGCGCTGGCCCAGAAGCGGGTGATCCTCGGGGACGAGATGGGGCTCGGCAAGACCGTCCAGGCCATCGCCGCGCTGGCTCATCTCGCCGCCGGGGGCGAGACCCACTTCCTGGTGGTGTGCCCGGCGAGCGTCCTGATCAACTGGCGGCGGGAGGTATCCGCGCGCTCCACCCTGCGGCCGGTCCAGGTGCACGGTCCGGAGCGCCTCGGGGCCTTCGGCGAGTGGCGCGAGCGGGGCGGGGTCGCCCTGACCACCTTCGACGCGCTGTCCACACTGCCGGAGGGCCCCGGGTGCGGGGTGCGGCCGGGCATGGTGGTGGTGGACGAGGCCCACTTCGTGAAGAATCCCGCGACCCGGCGCTCCCGGGCCGTCGGCGGCTGGACCCGGCACACCGAGCGGGTGCTGTTCCTGACCGGCACCCCGATGGAGAACCGGGTCGAGGAGTTCCGCAGCCTGGTGCGCCAGTTGAGGCCCGAGCTGGCGCCACTCGTCACCTCCACGCACGGCGTCGCCGGTTCGCAGGCGTTCCGCAGGGCCGTCGCCCCCGCCTATCTGCGGCGGAACCAGGCCGACGTCCTGGGCGAACTCCCCGCGCTGGTGCAGGCCGACGAGTGGGAGGAGTTCTCGCCGGCCGACCTCGAGGCGTACCGCGAGGCCGTCGGCTCGGGGCACTTCATGCGGATGCGCCGCGCCGCCTACGCCCGCCCGGAGACGTCGGCGAAGCTGAACCGGCTGCGCGAGCTCGTCGCGGAGGCCGAGGGCAACGGCCTCAAGGTCGTGGTGTTCTCCTACTTCGGCGAGGTTCTCCGGGCGGTCGGGGAGGCCCTGGGCGACGGGGTGTTCGGACCCGTCTCCGGCAGGGTCCCGGCCGCGCGCCGGCAGGAGCTGGTCGACTCCTTCGGCGCGGTCGACGGGCACGCGGTGCTGCTCGGCCAGATACAGGCCGGCGGCGTCGGGCTCAACATCCAGGCGGCGTCCGTCGTCATCCTCTGCGAGCCGCAGATCAAGCCGACGATGGAGCACCAGGCGGTGGCCAGGGCGCACCGCATGGGGCAGATACGGAGTGTGCGGGTCCACCGGCTCCTCGCGGTGGACAGCGTGGACCAGCGGATGCTGGAGATCCTGGCGCGCAAGGACCGGCTCTTCGACGCCTACGCGCGCCGCAGTGATGTCGCCGAGGCGACGCCCGACGCCGTCGACGTGTCGGACGGGGCGCTCGCCCGGCGCATCGTCGAGGAGGAGCAGCTGCGGCTCGCCGCGCAGGTATGACCGCCCGTCAGTGTTCGTGCGCCTCGGCCGCACCGGCGGCGTGGTGCGGCGGGTCGTACCCCGGGACCGTGCCGTCGGCCTTGGCGACGAGGAGCAGGCCGGCCATGCCCATGTCGGAGTGGCTCTGGACGTGGCAGTGGTACATCCAGGCACCGGCTCCGACGTGTTCACCCGCGATGATCTGGAAGCCGAAGGAGTCGGCGGGTCCGCAGATCTTGGTGTCGACCACGCGGCTGGGGTCGTCGGGACCGGTGAGCAGGCCCGTCCTGTTGTCCGCCCAGCGGTGCCCGTGGATGTGGAACGTGTGGTAGTACTCACCGTGCGTGATCATGACGACCTCGACCCGGTCGCCCACCGTGGCCTCGAAGTCGGGGCTCTCGTGCGCCGCCTTGTTGTTGATCGTCATGTCGTTGAAGACGATCGTGATCGTCTTGTCGGGCAGGACGTCACCCTTGCGGCGCACGACGAGCGGTCCGTACAGGCCCTTGCGGATGCCGCCCGTGCCGTGGTCCGTGCCGACGACGTGGTCGTGGTAGTGCCAGTAACCGGCGCTGCCCGCCTGCCAGGTGCCGTCCTTGCGGCGCCCCGGGGTGTGGGTGCGCCAGGTGTACGTGCGGGTGCCGCCGGGTTCGACGTGGCTGCGGTTCATCCGCGTGCCGTCGCTCGCGATGTCGTAGTCGACGCCGTGGACATGGAGGCTGGCGTCGACGTCCGTGGTGTTCTCGAACTCGATGTGCAGCGTGTCACCCTCGGTGATCTCGATGAGCGGCCCGGGGACCGACGCCTTGCCCTTCTCGAAGCCGTATCCCATCGAGCCGTCGGCCAGGGTCTCGGCGTACAGCTTGAGATGGCGTACAGCTCCTCCCGCGGGGGCCGTCTTCGCCGGGTTCTCCGCGGACGTGGCCTGCACCGCTCCGAGTGACATCGATGTCACCCCGGTGGCCGCCGCCACTCCACCGCCCACCAGCATCCGCCGGTTGAAGGTCCTTCGGTCCATGTCGAACTCCCCACTGCAAGAAGGAAACTGACGCGCTGCTCCCCTGGACGGCCCATACCGTAGTCGGGGGTTCCGCGTTTATCCACACTCAGGACAAAGTTCGTTCGATTGCTGCCATACCTATTGGCGAGTCGCGAAAAGAGGTCTAACTTCGGGCGCTGTCGCAGTGACCACAGAGGTGCGATGACGAGAGAAGTGACCGGAGAAGTGACCCAGAGGGGTGGGTGACCACATGCAGCGCACACCACATCGCAGGTCCAGATCACGCCGCGGCATCGCGGCGGCCGTCGCGGTGGGCGGCCTGACCGCGTCCCTGCTCGGCGGCAACGCGGCCAACGCCGGCCCGCATCCGGACCCGGGGCTGAAGGAACGCATCGCGACAACGTTGTCCCTGCCCACGCCGCCCGGCGGGGCCGACGTCAAGGTGCTGGTGTTCCACGCCTCGGCGGGCGAGGAGTCGCCGACCGTCGACGCGGGCATCGCGGCCGTCGAGAAGATCGGTCTCACCGGGCCCGAGGCCGGCCGCTTCAAGACCGTGGCCACCGACGACGCCGCCGTCTTCACCAACGGCAAGCAGCTCGGCAAGTACAACGCCGTCGTCTTCCTGACCGGCGGCGGTGACGTCCTCGACCCGGAGCAGGAAGCGGGCCTGGAGGCCTACATGGAGGCCGGCGGCGGCTTCCTCGGCATCCACGACGCGGCGCGTACCGAGCCGTACTCCGACTGGTTCACCGGTCTGGTGGGCGCCCGCCCGGCGGCGGACAGCCCGACCGGCGTCCAGCGCGCCACGGTGGAGATCGGCGACCGCCAGCACCCGGCGACGAAGAACCTGCCGCTGGAGTGGAAGCGCCCGGACAAGTGGCTGAACTGGAAGGACAACCCGTCCGGCGACGTCCACACCGTGGCCCGGGTCCGCGAGATCACCTACACCCCGGGCAAGAGCGCCAACGGCTGGGACCACCCGGTCTCCTGGTGCCGTGACTACGACGGCGGCCGGTCCTTCTACACCGCCATGGGCGGCACGGCCGCGAGCTTCGCGGAGACCGACTTCCGCGACCACCTGCGCGGCGCGCTGGCCTGGACGAGCCGCATCTCGCAGGCGGACTGCAAGGCCACGATCGACTCCAACTACACGGCCGAGCGGCTCACCCAGCCCAACCAGCCCGGGCAGAACGACCAGATCGGCGAACCGCACGGCCTGGTCACCGCCAAGGACGGGCGGGTCTTCTACATCGGGCGCGGCGGCGCGGACAGCAGCGTGCCGGTCGTGACCGACTGGAAGGACCCGAACGTCGGCAAGGGCGAGGGCGAGATCCATGTGTACGATCCCGCGACCAAGAAGGTCACCCTCGCCGGGAAGCTGAGCGTCTTCGGCAACAAGGGCGGCGGCGACGAGCTGGTCAAGGTGGAGGAGGGACTGCTCGGGATCGAGCTGGACCCCGACTTCGCCACCAACGGCTGGGTCTACCTGCACTACACCCCGCACGCCAAGATCGACCGGGACAAGCAGATGGCGGTGCGCCAGGTCTCGCGCTTCACCTTCGACCCCGCCACGAACAAGCTGGACCTGGCGTCCGAGAAGGTGCTGCTGCACTGGCCGGTCCAGATCCACAGCTGCTGCCACGCGGGCGGCGGCATGGCCTGGGACTCGAAGGACAACCTGTACATCGCCACGGGTGACAACAACTCCTCGGGCTTCAGCGACGGTTACTCGGGCAACAACCCGGAGCCGAACTACAAGGGCGTCTCGTTCGCCGATGCCCGCCGCACCGCGGGGAACACCAACAACCTCAACGGCAAGATCCTCCGGATCCACCCCGAGGACGACGGCACCTACACCCTGCCGTCCGGCAACCTCTTCACCGGCGAGGAGCCGGACGAGGGCGGCGGCAAGACCCGCGGCGAGATCTACGTGATGGGCGTCCGCAACCCGGCGCGCATCTCCGTCGACACGTCGACGGACACCCTGTACGCGGGCTGGGTCGGCCCCGACGCCGGCGCCCCGAGCACCACCTGGGGTCCCGCCAAGTACGACACGTTCGCCGCGATCACCAAGGCCGGCAACCACGGCTGGCCGTACTGCATGGGCAACAAGCAGCCCTACCGGGACCGCAACCTGCCCGACCCGTCCAAGCCGCTCGGCTGGTACGACTGCGACGCGCCGAGGAACGAGTCGCCGAACAACGACGGCCTGGTCAAGATCCCGCCGGTGACCGGCAACACCATCTGGTACTCCCCCCAGGGCGGCGGCGTCGACTACCCGCGCGACGCCGACGGCATCCCGAGCTACAGGGTGGAGGACCAGAAGCAGCTCCTGCCCTGGCTCAAGGGCGGCGGCCAGGCCACGATGAACGGCCCGGTCTACCGCTACGACGCGGCGAGCACGAGCGAGGCCAAGTGGCCGTCGTACTGGGACGGGAAGTGGTTCGTCGGTGACTTCTACGACGACACCCAGCCGCGTCACGCCGTGCTGACCGACCCGAAGACGGTCGGCAAGGGCGGTCTGCCCACGCACGCCGAGTCCCTGAAGAAGATCATCCCGGTGGGGGCGGACGGCATCCGCAACCTCATGGACTGGAAGTTCGCCCCGGACGGTTCGCTCTACGTCCTGGACTACGGGCGCGGCTTCTTCACCTCCGACTCCAAGTCCGCGCTGTGGCGCGTGACCTACAAGGGCGGCGGCCCGACCCCGGCCGTCGCAGACCTGGCCAGGAAGGCGGCAGCGCAGTGAGACACCCTTCACTCCTCGCGCGACGGCGGTACGGGCCCGCCCGGTGGTGGCTCGCCCTGCTCGGTTCGTTCCTCATGGTCCTCGGGCTGGCGTCGACGGCCGCCTACGGACGGGACGACGACCGGGCGGCGGCAGCCGCCGCCCAGGTGCTCAACTGGAGCGCCGGCGACCCCATCGACCACTATCTGACGGCGCCGAAGACGGCGGTGGCCGGCGCGGCGACCATCGTCTTCGAGAACAGCGCGGCCACGGGCAACACCACGGGCATGCCGCACACGCTGACGTTCAGCGTGTCGGACCCGGAGTTCAACAGCGACGTGCCGGTCAACATCCTCGCCAACCCCAGTGACAGCGAGGGCGGCAAGCACAGCGTCGAGGTCACCCTCACGCCCGGCCGGTACTTCTACCACTGCACCATCCCCGGCCACGGCTCCATGCAGGGCATCCTCACGGTGACCGAGGACGGCGGCGGTGGCGAGGACACCACCGCTCCCGAGACGTCGGCGACCGTGGACGGCGACAAGAACGCCGACGGCGCGTACATCGGCCAGGCGACCGTCACCGTGGCGGCGACCGACGCGGGATCGGGTGTCGACACCGTCGAGTACGCGATCGGCGCGGACGGCGCCTGGCAGCCGTACACCACGCCCGTCGTGGTGAACGAGGTCGGATCGCACACCGTCCGCTACCGCGCCACCGACAAGGCCGGCAACGCGGCGGCGGAGAAGTCCGCCGAGTTCGCGGTCGCCGCGCCTCCGACCGACGACAAGACCCCGCCGGAGACCTCGGCGACGGTGTCCGGCGAGAAGGACGACGCGGGCGCGTACCTCGGCATGGCCACGGTCACCGTGACCGCGTCCGACACCGGGTCGGGCGTCAACACCATCGAGTACGCGATCGGGGCGGACGGCGCCTGGAAGGCGTACACCGCACCCGTGATGGTGCACGAGGTCGGGGCACACACCGTCCGCTACCGCGCCACCGACAAGTCGGGCAACGTGGCGGCCGAGAAGTCCGTCGACTTCACCGTCGTCGAACCCCCGTCGCAGGACAAGACGCCGCCGGAGACATCGGTGGTGGTGTCGGGCGACAAGAACTCCGACGGCGCGTTCATCACCAGCGCCGAGGCCACGGTCAAGGCGACCGACGCGGACTCGGGCGTGGACAAGGTCGAGTACTCCCTGGACGGCGGGCCGTACCTCGCTTACTCCTCCCCCGTCATCATCGACCGCGTCGGCCGTCACACGTTCGCCCACCGGGCGACGGACAAGGCCGGCAACACCTCCGCGGCGAAGCAGTCCTCGTTCACCATCGCCGAGAGCGGCGGCGTCCCGGCGCCCAACTGCCCGGAGTACGACACACGGCTCACCGTGATCGTCGGCACGGTCGACACGGGTGTTCCCAACCGGCTCACCGGGAACCGCTGCACCATCAACGAACTGATCGAGGACGAGAAGGACTGGTCCTCGCACGCGCTGTTCCTCAAGCACGTCGACAAGGTCCTGGACAAGCTGCTCTCCGACGGGGTCGTCGACGCCCGTGAGCACAAGAAGATCTACAGGGCCGCCAAGCAGTCCGGCATCGGCGGGCCTGGCCGGGACGAGGGCTACCGCAAGCTCTTCGACGGCACCGCCGCCTCGCTCGCCAAGTGGGAGCAGGTCGGCGGCGGGAAGTTCGGGCTGAACACGGAGGACGGCTCGATCACCAGCTCCACCACCGTGGACGGCATGGGGATGCTGTGGTTCCCGGCCCGGCAGTACGGGGACTTCTCGCTGAAGCTCCAGTGGCGGGACGACGCCCCCGGCACGGGCAACGCCAACGGCGGCGTGTTCGTCCGCTTCCCGGACGTCCACGACCACCCGGAGGAGTCCCGTCCGGAGTGGGTCGCCATCAAGTACGGCCATGAGATCCAGGTCAACGACCGTCCCGACGGCGACATGTACAAGACCGGTTCCCTGTACGGCTTCGACCGGGTCGGCCTCGGCGGCGCCGGGGTCACCCCCAAGGGCACCTGGAACGACTACGAGGTCAAGGTGGTGGACCAGCACTACTCGGTCTACCGCAACGGTGTCCTGATCAACGAGTTCGACAACACCGGCGGTCAGCTCTTCGAGCCGCCGCGGGGCGACGACCCGGGTACCGACGGCCGGCGGTACGCCTCCGGCTACATCGGTCTCCAGGTCCACAGCACCACGGACGTGATCTCCTACCGCGACATCCGCATCAAGGAGTTGTAGGGGCGAGCGCGCGCTCAGGCGGCCGTGGCCGCATGCTCCGGCATGCGGCCGCGGCCGCCGGGGTGCCGGTGGCGCCACACCCAGAAGACCGTGCAGGAGACGAGCGCCCAGCCCGTCAGCACCAGGAACGGGAAGGCGTACTGGTGGCCCTGGTAGTAGACCGCCGTGTGCTGGGCGTTGACCGAGGCGCCGGGCGGCAGCCACCGCCCGATGTGCCCGAGCGCCGAGGGCAGCAGCGGCCAGGACACCGCGCCGCCCGACGACGGATTGCCCAGCAGCACCATGAGCCCCCAGGTGGGGATCATCGCCCAGCGCCCCATGATGGTGTTGAACATGGTGAAGACCATGCCCGAGGCGAACATCGTGAACGCGAGGATCAGCCAGGACTCGACGAACGGCAGATCCAGCGCGCCGATCAGCCAGTCCACCACCGCGGCGATCGCGAAGCCGCCCAGCAGGGCGTAGGCGAGGGTGAAGCCGATCCGTTCGAGCGGGTTGAGCGCCCGTGCGTGCACGCTGAGCTGGATGGCTCCGACGAAGCCGATGATGACGGCGGCCAGCGAGATGTAGAAGAGCGCCAGGCCGCGCGGGTCGCCCTTCTGGAGGGGTTTGACGTCCGTGATCGTCACGGGGACCCCGGTCGCCTTCGCGACCTTCGCGCCGGTCTCGGCGAGCAGCTGGGCGACCGTGGCCCCGCCGGCCCCGGCGATGTCCATGGCCACCCCGCGCGTCGCCGGCCGCACGGTCACGAAGACCTTCTGCTCCTCCATGGCCAGACGAGCGGCGCCCCGGGTGGCGTACGGGTGCAGCTGGAGGGAGGCGTCGAGGGCCTTCTCCATCCCCGCGATGAACTCCGTCCCGCCCCGGGTCCCGACGCCGCTGACCACGGCGGCGGGGATCCGGCGCGGCGTCGGGTCGGCCATCGTGTAGGTGTACGAGCCGGCGAAGAGCCCCGCCGCGGCGGCCAGGATGAAGACCAGCACGAACGCCGGGACGTACGGCGACTGCTTGTACGAGGCCCACTTCTCGGCCCGCGTCGGGGGCCTGCCGTGCGCGCCGTGCGCGGGAGGCCCGGTGGCCCCCTCGTCGGCGCTCACGCGTCGTCACCGGTGTCGTGCCGGGCGCGGCTGGGCTGCACGCGCTTCGGTTCGCCCGGCATCTTGGGGTACTCCGGCGGATAGGGCAGGTCGCCGAGCTCGTGTTCGTGCTCGTCCCGCCGCGCCAGCTCCAGCACCTGGTCGAGCCGGAAGGCGTGGTCGTCCATGTCGGCGTGCAGGTCGCCCACCTCGGCGTACCGCACGGGCATGGTCCGGAGGTCGAAGTCGCGGGGCTCGGCGTCGTCGATCTCCTCCCAGCGCAGCGGGGCGGAGACCGGGGCGTGCGGGAAGGGGCGCACGGAGTAGGCGGAAGCGATGGTGCGGTCGCGGGCGGTCTGGTTGTAGTCGACGAAGATCCGCTCGCCCCGCTCCTCCTTCCACCAGGCCGTGGTGACCCGGTCCGGCATCCGCCGTTCCAGCTCCCGTCCCACCGCGATGGCGGAGCGTCTGACCTGGGTGAACGTCCACTCGGGGACGATCGGGACGAAGACGTGGATGCCGCGCCCGCCGGAGGTCTTGGGCCAGCCGCGCAGCCCGTGGTCCTCCAGGACCGCGCGCAGTTCGTGCGCCGCCGTCACCGCGTCGGCGTAGTCGGTGCCGGGCTGCGGGTCGAGGTCGATGCGCAGTTCGTCGGGGTGGTCGGTGTCCGCCCTGCGCACCGGCCAGGGGTGGAAGGTCAGGGTGCCCAGGTTGGCGGCCCAGAGGACGGACCCCAGCTCGGTGGGGCACATCTCGTCGGCGTGCCGGCCGCTGGGGAACTCGATCCGGGCGGTGGGGGTCCAGTCGGGGAGGTTCTTCGGCGCCCGCTTCTGGTAGAAGAAGTCGCCCTCGACCCCGTCGACGAAGCGCTGGAGGGTGGTGGGCCGCTCGCGCAGGGCGCGGAGGATCCCGGGCCCGACGGCCCGGAAGTAGTCGGCCACGTCCCTCTTGGTGTAGCCCTTCTCCGGGAAGTACACCTTGTCCGGGTTCGACAGCCGTACGGCCCGTCCGTCCGCGTCCAGCTCCACCGCTGCTCCTGCTCCCATGTCGGACACCGTAGGCCGGGCCCACATATGCCGCATATCGGAGGACGAGGCACGAGCGGTGGGCGAGAATCGGGGCCATGGACCTGCCGGTGATGCCTCCTGTGAAGCCGATGCTCGCCAAGTCCGTGTCCTCGATCCCCCCGGGGATGCAGTACGAGGCGAAGTGGGACGGGTTCCGGGCGATCGTGCACCGGGACGGCGACGAGGTGGTGATCGGCAGCCGGACGGGCAAGCCGCTCACCCGCTACTTCCCCGAGGTGGTCACCGCCGTCCGGGAGAACCTGCCGCCCCGCTGCGTGGTCGACGGCGAGATCGTCCTGCCGTACGAGGGGCGGCTGGACTTCGACCGGCTGAGCGAGCGGATCCATCCGGCCGACTCCCGGGTGCGGACCCTCGCCGAGCGGACCCCGGCGAGTTTCGTCGCCTTCGACGTCCTCGCCCTGGACGACACGTCGCTGCTCACCACCGTGCAGGCCGAGCGGCGGACCGTCCTGGAGGGCGCGCTGGCCGGCGCCTCGGCCCCGGTCCACCTCGCCCCCTCCACCACGGACCCGGCCCTCGCCCGGGAGTGGTTCGAACGGTACGAGGGCGCGGGGCTCGACGGGGTGGTCGCCAAGCCTCTCGATCTGCCGTACCGCCCGGACGTACGCACCATGTACAAGATCAAGCACGAGCGGACCGCCGACTGTGTGGTGGCGGGGTACCGCTTCCACAAGAGCGGCCCCGTGGTCGGCTCACTGCTGCTCGGTCTGTACGACTCCGGGGGCGCCCTGCAGCATGTGGGCGTGTGCGCGGCCTTCACGATGAAGCGGCGCGCCGAACTCCTGGAGGAGCTCGACCCGTTGCGCGTCGAGCCGGCGGACCACCCCTGGGCGGCCTGGGCGGACGCGGCGGCGCACGAGGGGTCACGGCTGCCGGGCGCTCCGAGCCGCTGGTCGGGCAAGAAGGACCTGTCCTGGGTGGCGCTCGCGCCCGAGAGGGTCTGCGAGGTGGCGTACGACCACATGGAGGGCGACCGATTCCGCCACACCACCCAGTTCCGGCGGTGGCGGCCGGACCGCACCCCCTCCGGCTGCACCTACGCGCAGCTGGAGGAAGTGGTGCGGTACGACCTGTCCGAGGTGTTCGGCGGCGGCTGACCCGTCAGGCGGCGGGAGTGGCGCAGGGGTCGTCGGAGGGCGCGTCCGTGGGGGCGGCGGGGTCGGGCTCCGCCGACGGGGTGGGGCAGCCGGGGCCGGTGGTGCCGGGCTCCGGGTCGGGGGTGGTGGTCGGGTCCGGGGTCGTGGTCGGGTCGGGCGTGGGGGTCGGGTCCGGGGTTGTCGTCGGATCCGGGGTGGGACCGGTGTCGGTGGGGTCGGGGGTGGGTCCGGGGTCCGTGGGGTCCGGGGTGGGGCCTGGGCTGCCGGGGTCCGTCGGCGTGGGTGTGGGGGTCGGTGAGGTGGAGGGTGTCGGTGTGGCGCTGGGCTGCGGGCCGACGATGATGCCGCCGCC
Organism: Streptomyces sp. NBC_01460; assembly: GCF_036227405.1. Taxonomy (NCBI): domain Bacteria; kingdom Bacillati; phylum Actinomycetota; class Actinomycetes; order Kitasatosporales; family Streptomycetaceae; genus Streptomyces; species Streptomyces sp. NBC_01460. Next base: position 7,258,100 of record NZ_CP109473.1, on the reverse strand, counting down.
TCCGTGACCGGGGCCGCTCGGGCTGCCGGGGCCTCCGACCGGTGCCTTCGGGGCGTGGGGGCTGCCCGCTCCGGGGCTCCGCGGGATGACGCCCCTGCCGTCGGCGACGGAGTGGACGCCCTTGCGGTAGAAGTCCAGCCAGGACAGGACCGTGCGCAGATAGGTGTCCGAGTGGTTGTAGCTGAGGACAGCCCTGTCCAGATCCGCCTGGGCGGACAGGTTCCGGTTTCCCGCGCAGAGGTAGTGGCCCGCGGCGAGCGCGGCGTCCGCCACGTTGTTCGGGTCCCTGCGCCCGTCGCCGTTGCCGTCCTTGCCCCAGTGCGCCCAGGTGGACGGGATGAACTGCATCGGCCCGACGGCCCTGTCGTACGTGGCGTCGCCGTCGTAGGCCCCGCCGTCGGTGTCCGGGATGTAGGCGAACCCCGCACCGTTCAGGACGGGGCCGAGGATCGGGGTGAGGGTGGTGCCGGCGGCGTCCACCCGTCCCCCGCCCGCGTGCCCGGACTCCACCTTGCCGATCGCCGCGAGCAGGTGCCAGGGAAGCCGGCAGCCGGGGTCGCGGCGGCCGAGCGCGCTCTGCGCGTTCCGGTAGGCGGCGAGGACGGTGGCGGGGATGCCTGCCTCGGCCCAGGACTGCACGACGGCCGGGCCGGGCTTCTTCTTCCCGATGGGTTCCGGGGGCTCCGGTGACCGCAGGGGCGGCAGCTCCGTGTGGTAGCTGTCGTCGTTGGGCACCTCGGTCCAGACGACGTCGTCCGACGCCACGTTCTTCATGTCGTCCGCGGCGGCGCCGCCCGTGAGCCCCGGGGCCTGGGACGCGGTGAGCGCCGCCATGGCGGCGACCGCGGTGGCCGTGCCGGCGAGTCCGCGGCGCATGGTTCCGTCGAACCTCATGTGTCCTCCCTCTCCTGGGTCATCGCGTGAAGGTGTCGATGGCGGCGATCCGCCAGCTGTCACCGCGGCGGACGGCGTCCACGGCGAACATGGCGGCGGCGTACGTCGTCTCCTCCTCCTTGCCGGTACGGGTGTTGCTCTGGTCCGCGAAGACCAGCAGCCGGGCCCGGTCGCCGTCGAGGAGTTCGACCCCGCTCTCGGTGACGGTCGTGGTGAGCACCAGCTTCTGCTTCGGCGCCTGGGCGCGTACCTCGGCGAGCATGTCCTTGTGCTGCTGGACGGCCTTGCCGGTCAGGTACTTCTGCGCGGACAGGTCCGACTTCCCCGGCGAGGCGTACGTGTACGAGAAGACGGCCCCCACGGCTTCGGTGATCTGGCCCTTCACCTCGCTGGTCCGGCTGATGTCGGTGAGGGCGGTGTTCTGCCGGGTCGGATCGTCCCGGAGCGCCGCGGCGGAGCTGAACGCCCAGGCGGCGAAGGCCCCGAGGAGGACGGTGGCCGCGCAGAGCACGGCGGGGAGCCGGATGCGCGGACGGGGCAGTCTGCCGCGGAGCCGTTCGTCCCCGGCGGGCTCCTCCACCGGGGCGGCGTCGTCGTCGGGCTCGGCGGCCGCCTCGGGCGTGTCTTCCGCGGCGGGTTCCGGTCCGGCCGTGGTCGGGGCCGTAGGCTCGCGCTCGTCCGCCGGGGCGGTGTCCGTACGCGGGACGGCCGGGGCCGTGGCGACGGTGGCGAGACGGCGGCGGCGGTTGACGAGGTGTCGGGTCGTCGACATGTCGGGGGTCCTCTCGGGGCGGGGCGGTCGGGCGGTTTCAGCCGGCGGTGTTGCCGACGGGCGCCTGGCCGAGGGCGCTGAGCTTCCATCCCCCGGAAGTGCGGGTGAGCTGCCCGAGCATCCGGCTCTCCTTGACCGCGGGCTTGCCCTCGGGCGCGGTCACGGTGACCCGCAGCGCGACCATCACCCCCGCCTTGCCGGCCCTCTCGTCGAGCTCGGTCACGGCGCCCGACAGGATCCTGGCCGTGCTGACGGTCCTGGCCGCCTCGATCTGCTTCACGAACGCGTCCCGCCCGTCGACGAGTTGCCGGTGGAGGTCTCCGGTGGTCGAGTCCTCCCACCTGTCGAGCCCCTTCTCGACCTGGGCGTGGTCCAGCGTGTTCATGTTCTGCACGGCCTGCTCCCCCGCGGCCAGCGCCGCGTCGCGGGCCTCCGCGTAGGCCGCCGATCCGTCGTGCGCGGCGTCGTAGCGCGACCAGCCGCCCCATCCCGCCGCGCCGGCCGCCGCGACCGTCAGCACGATCGCCGCCACCACCAGCGGATTCCTCGTCGTCCGTACCCGTGCCATTGGTGCCTCTCCCCTACCTGGAGGTGATGTCGACGATGACCCAGCGGCTGCCGCGCAGTTCCGCCGTCACCGAGAGCTGCGCCGCCGCCGTGGTGGCCGCCTTCCCCTCGCGCTCGTACACCTGGTCGAGGAAGACGAGGAGGTGGGCGCTGCGGGGGCCGAGCCGGGTGACTCCGGCGCGTACGGCCTGCGAGGTGAGCGTGAGCTTCTGGTCGGCCGCCTGCTTCTCCACCTGGCCGAACAGCGCCGCGTACTGCCGCAGCGCCTCGCCCGCGAGGAGGCGCTTCGCCGCTTCCTTGGTGGCGGCGGTTCCCTGCGGGCTGTAGGAGAAGACCTTGCCCAGGGCGCTGCTCACGTCGCCCACGACCCGAGTGGTCTCCGCGGTGTCGGTGAGCGCCCGGTTCGAGGTGGCGGGGGTGTCCCGCAGCTGCCGCGCCTCGACCAGGAGGACGGCACCGGTGGCCAGCAGGGCGGCGGCCAGGACCGCCGCGAGACCGCGCCGCCAGGCCGCGCGACGGGAGGTGCCCGGCTCCCGGCCGGTGCCGGCCTCCTCGTCCCGTACCTCCTCGTCCGGCTCCGGGGTCGAGGAGGCGTCCTCGATCGTGGTCCCTCCGGTCCGTGTCATCCGCCGCTCCCGACCGGTATCGCGTCCAGTGCCTTGATCTTCCAGCCGTCCCCGGTGCGGGCCAGGCTCGCCTCGAAGCGTTTGCGCTGCGTGCCTGCCTTGCCGGTGCGCGGGGTGACCTCGACGTCCACGGTGGCGATCAGCGCCGCCGTACCGGCCCGCTCGTCGAGTGCCGTGAGCGCCGCGTCGGTGACCTTGCCGCGCGCGGTGGCCCCGTCGTCGGTGAGCTCGGCGGTGTCCTTCTTCCGTGTGCTCTCCAGCCGGTCGTGCAGCGGGCCGGTGGAGGAGGCCAGCCAGGCGGCGAGTCCGGTCCTCACGCTCGACGCGCTCCTGCCGTCCATGCTGTTCAGCCGCGCGAGGTTCGTCCTGCCGTCGGCGAGCGCGGCGTCACGCGCCTCGGCGTACGCCAGGGTGTCGTCGCCGCGCGCCTGCGCGTAGGACCAGCCGCCGAACGCGCAGACCAGCACGGCGGCGAGCATTCCGGCCCAGCCGCTCAGCCTCTTGGTACGGGTGTTCACGCTCCGCCTCCCAGTCCCAGCAGCCCGGCCATGCCGTCGGCCGTCCCCGCGCTGTCCGTGCCGGCGCCGAGGGCGCCGGGCAGCCGGGTCCCGTCTCCGCCCGTGAGCAGGGAGCCGGGTACCGCCGGCTCCGGTACGCCTCCGCCGCCGGGGGCGTTGGCGCTGCCGCGGACGTTGATGCCGCTGCCGGGCGAGGAGGCGCAGCGCGCCCCGGTGTTGACCGGTGGGGCGGCCGAGAGGTCCTTGCCGGGGCGGTAGGTGGTGGAGCCGTACCCGGCGGTGCAGGGCAGCGGCTCGAAGAAGGTGACGGACATCCCGAAGCGGGCCTCCCCGCTCTCGTCGATGATGCTCGCTCCGGCCGCGGCGACCGCGGGCACCTTCACCAGGAGCTCCTCCAGTCCGCGCTGCCGGGTCACGGCGATCTCGGAGGTGGTGAGGAGGTTGGCGACGACCACGCCGAAGCCGGGTTCGAGGTCGCGCAGGAGCCCGCTGATCTGGGCGGTCGCACCGGGAGCCGTCGCGATGAGCCGGCGCAGGTCGGTGTCGGATCCCTTGAGTTCGGCGGCCAGTTCCTCGGCTCCGGAAGCGAATCCCTTGAGCGCCTCGCCCTGTTCGGCCTGGGTACGGAGCACCGTCTCGCCGTCCGCCATCAGTCTGGTGGTGGTCGGCAGGGCCTCGTCGGCGGCGTCGACGAACTCGCTGCCGGTGTCGAGCAGGACCTGGAGGTCGTCGCCGCGCCCCTCGAACGCCGCGCCGAACTCCTCGACGACGGTGCGCAGGGCCTCGGTGTCGACGGAGGCCGTGAGGTCGTTGACGCTGGTGAGCACGTCGGTGACGGGCGCGGGGACGGTGGTGTCGGCCTCGTCGATGACCGAGCCGTTCTCCAGGAACGGGCCGTCGTCGCGGGTGGGACGGAGATCGACGTACTGCTCACCGACGGCGGAGAGACTGGCGACGACGGCGTGCAGGCCGTCGGGGATGGGCGGCGCGTCGTCCTCGATGCGCAGTTCGGCCTCGACGCCGTCGTCGGTCAGCTCGATCGGGCCGACCCGACCGACGGAGACACCCCGGTAGGTGACGTTGGAGTGCGTGAACAGGCCGCCCGTCTGAGGGAGTTGCACCTTGACGGTGTAGTAGCCGCGCAGGCCCACGTAGTGGCCGAGGTCGGCGTAGCGGACGCCCAGGTAGCCGAGGACGAGCACCGCGATGACCAGGAAGGCGATGTTCTTGAGCCGGGTGGCGACGGTGATCATCAGCGGGTGCCCTCCGTGCCGGACGTGGTGACCGAGGGAAGCGGCAAAGGCAGCGCCGAGCCGGACTTCCGGGTGCCGGTCGCCGCCGGGGCGTCCGGGGTGAGCGCGGGGATGATCTGGGTGCCGGGCATGGCGGTCACGTCCAGGTAGACGTTGAGGTAGTCGCCCTTCACCCCGCGCAGCACCTCGTCGGTGAACGGGTAGGTGAGCAGCACCTGCAGGGAGTCGGGGAGGTCGTTCCCGGAGTCGGCGAGCGCGGTGAGGGTGGGGGCGAGGGCCTTGAGGTCGGCGACCATGTCGGCCTTGCTCCTGTTGACCGTGTCGACGGCGACGGTGGAGAGGGTGTCGAGGGAGCGCAGCATGGTGAGCAGCGATCCGCGCTGCTTCTCCAGGACCTTCAGCCCCGGGCTGAGCCCGGTGAGCACGGTCCCGACGTCCTGCTTCCGGGTGGCGAGGGTGGCGGCCAGCCGGTTCACCCCGTCGAGCGCGTCGGTGATGTCCTCCTTGTGGGTGTCCAGATCGGTGACGAGCGTGTCGACGCGGCTCAGCATCGAGCGGATCTGGGGCTCCTGTCCGGCCAGTGCCTTGTTGAGCTCCGTGGTGATGGTCTTCAACTGGGCGACGCCACCGCCGTTGAGGAGCATGGACAGGGCGCCGAAGACCTCTTCGACCTCGGGGTTGCGGTTCGTGCGGACGAGCGGGATCCGGTCACCGTCGGACAGCGCGCCCTGGGCCGTGCCCTCGGCGGGCGGTGAGAGCTGGACGTACTTCTCGCCGAGGAGGCTGGACTGTTCGAGGTGGGCGTAGGCGTTGGCAGGCATCCTGATCTTCCCGTTGACCCGCATGGTGACCTTGGCGGTCCAGCTGCCCGGGGTGAGGGAGATCCTGGTGACCCGGCCCACGGCCACGTCGTTGACCTTGACGGACGACTGCGGCGCGAGGCTGAGGACGTCGCCGAACTCGGCGGTGATCTCGTACGGGTGGTCACCGAGGTCGGCTCCGCCGGGCAGCGGCATCTGGTCGATGCCCGGGAACGAGGGCAGGCCGGTGGTCGTGGCGACGAGCGTGAAGCAGACGCCGGCGGCGACCAGGGCGCCGAGGCCCGCGACCACACGGGTGCCGGTGGTGTGCGCGGCGGGGCTCATCGGTCCCCCTCCTTGTTCTCGCCGGTGCCGGTCTTCTTCTTCTGGTCCCCCGTGTCCGCCGGGGTTCCGTAGACGGTGCCGACGGCGGGCAGCGGCAGGACGGGCAGGGCCCTCTGCCGGGTGGCGTCCACCGGGGCGAGACCGTCGAGGCCGGCGGTCGCCGCCCCGGAGTCGACGAGCGGCCCGCCCATGGACAGCTCGTTGAGGTTCGTCCGCCCGTTGAGGGTGCGGTTGGCCGGGTCGTAGGCGTTGAGCACGTTGCCCGCCGCGAGCGGGAGCGTGTCGAGCGACTCGGCGAGCGAGGCGCGTTGGTCCACCAGGATCTGGGTGAGCGGCACCAGGAGGTCCACGTTCTTCTTGAGGGCACCGCGGTTCTTCTGGATGAAGGTCTTGACCTGGCCGAGCGCGGTGCCCAGCTCCTTCAGCGCCGCGCTGAGGTTCTCCTTGTCGTCGGCGAGGAAGCCGGTGACGGTGTTGAGCTGCTGCTCCGCGGCGCGTACGTCCCCGTCCTTCTCCTTCAGCATGGTGGTGAAGGTCTGCAGGTAGGAGAGCGTGTCGAAGAGGTTGCCGCTGCTCTTGTCGAGCGTCTTCGTCGCCTTGCCGAACTGTTCGATGGAGTCCCCGATGGCCTCTCCGTTGCCCTTGAGGTTCTTGGACCCGGTCTCCAGGAGTCCGGAGAGCGCCCCTTCGGCGTTGGCCCCGTCGGGGCCGAGTGCGGTGGAGAGTTCCGTGATCGACTCGTAGAGCTGGTCCACCTCGATGGGGGTGGCGTTGTTCGCCGCGGGGAGGACGGCGCCCCCCGCCAGCCGCGGTCCGCCGGTGTAGGCCGGGGCGAGCTGGACGTACCGGTCGGCGACGAGGCTGGGCGCGACGACGAGGGCGTGGGCGTCCGCGGGGACCTGCACGCCCTCGTCGAGGCGCAGGGTGATCCTGACCTCCTCGCCGTGGGGCTTCACCGATTCGACGGTGCCCACCTTCACCCCGAGGATCCGCAGGTCCGAACCGGGGTACACCCCGGTGGCCCGGTCGAAGTAGGCGGTGACGGTGGTCGTGCCCTCCTGGTCCATGGCCGCCACGCCCGAGCCGACGGCCACGGCCACGACGGCGAGGCCGGCTCCGATGCCGATGATGCGGGTGCGTCTCATGTCAGCGGCCCCCCTGCTTCGGCGGCATGCAGTCGTTCGTCGGGGGCGTGTCCTTCGGCAGGTAGTCCTTGGGGACGACGCCGCAGACGTAGTTGTCGAACCAGCGGCCGTTGCCGAGGGTGTTGCCGACGAGCCGGTTGTAGGTCCCGGCCATCGAGAGCACCTGGTCGAGGCTCTTGCGGTTCTTCACCAGGACGGCGGTGACCCGCCCCAGCGAGTCGAGGGTGGGCTTCAGCTGCTTGTCGTTGTCGGCGACGAGACCGGTGAGCTGGGTGCCGAGGTCCCGGGTGCCGGTGAGCAGCAGGTGGATGGAGTCGCGCCGGGCCTGGATCTCGCCCAGGAGCAGGTTGCCGTCCTCCAGCAGGGTCTCGAAGCTGCTCTTCTTCGTGGCGAGCGTCCTGGTGAGCTGCTTGCTGCCCTTGAGGAGGGTGGCGAGCTGCGCGTCACGCTCGGAGACCGTCCTCGACAGCGCGGAGAGCCCTTCCGCCGCGCTGCGCACGTCGGGCGGGGAGTCCTTGAAGGTGTCCGAGATGGTCTCGAAGCTCTGGGCGAGCTGGGCGGTGTCGATCTCCTCGATGGTCTCGCCGAGTCCGTTGAACGCCTGGGTGACGTCGTACGGGGAGGTGGTGCGGCTCGACGTGATGCGGGAGTCCGGGTCCTGCGGGGCGTCGCCGAGCGGGTCGATGGCGAGGTACTTGTCGCCCAGGAGGGTCTTGATGGCGATCCCGACGGTGGAGGAGTCGCCGATCCAGGCGTCCTGGACCTCGAAGTCGACCTTCACCTTGGCGCCGTCGAGCGAGACGCCGGTGACCTCTCCGACCTTCACCCCGGCGATCCGCACCTCGTCGCCGGCGTCGAGCCCGGCGGACTCGGTGAAGTCGGCGCTGTAGGCGGTGCCGCCGCCGATGAAGGGCAGGGCGTCGGCGCGGTAGGCGGCGAGGCCGAGGAGGGCCAGGACGACGAGTCCGATGACGCCGACGGCGACGGGATTCCGTTCCCGTACGGGCTTGATCCTCATCCCGTGCACCTCGGTCCGCCGATCGTGATGCCGGTGGGCGGGGCGCTGCCGTCCTCGGTCGTCACACCGGCCACCTTCGCCTCGCAGAGGTAGAGGTTGAGCCAGGAGCCGTACGAGGTGAGGCGGGTGATGGCCTCCATCTTGGCGGGCGCCTTCCGCAGGAAGCTCTCGATCGTCGGGGCGTTCCGGTCGAGCTGCCCGCTGAGCCTGCCGAGCTCGGCGATGTCCTTCTTCAGGGGAGCCCGGCCGTCCTCCAGGAGGTCGGCGGTGACGGTGGTGAGCGCCCCCATCGCCGTGACCGCGTCACCGAGCGGCTTGCGGTCGCCGGAGAAGCCCTTGACGAGCTTCTCGAGGGTGACGACGAGGTCGTCGAATCCCGCCTCGCGGTCGTTCACGGTCGTGAGAACCGTGTTGAGGTTCTTGATCACCTCGCCGATCACCTTGTCCTTGGCCGCGACGGTGCCGGTCAGCGATCCGACGTGGGAGAGAATGCTGTCGACCGTGCCGCCCTCGCCCTGGAGGACCTGCACGATGGAGCCGGCGAGTTGGTTGACGTCCGGCGGGGAGAGCCCTTCGAAGAGGGGCTGGAAGCCGTTGAAGAGCTGGGTGAGGTCGAGCGCGGGCGTGGTGCGCGAGAGCGGGATCGTCGCCCCGGACCTGAAGGTCGCCCCCACGGGCCCGGTGCCCTGGTCGAGGTCGATGTAGCGCTGCCCGACCATGTTGAGGTACTTGATCGACGCGGTCACCGAGGCGGGCAGGTCACGGCCCTGGTCCACGGCGAAGCCGACTTCGGCCTGCCGCCTGTCGGCGACCCTGATGGACTCGACCTGCCCGACCTTGACGCCCGCGATCCTGACGCTGTCGCCGACGACCAGTCCGGTGGCGTCGGTGAACCTCGCCTTGTACGAGACGGTGTCGCCGACCCCCGTGTTGGCGATGGACAGGGCCAGGACGGTGGTCGCCAGGGCGGTCACCACGATGAAGACGACGGACTTCACGATCGGGCCCGTGAGGGAGCGGCGCTTCACTTGAGCTTCACCTCCGCACCGCGGAAGGCCGGACCGATGAGCACGCTGCTCCAGTCGGGCAGGGCCTGCGGCTGGACTTCGAGTGAGGGGGCGACGAGCTCGTTGACGAGCCGGCTCTCCTCGGGGGAGTTCGGGACGCCGAGCGCGGTGTCGGCGGTGTCGGTGATGTCCGGGGTCCCGGCCGCTTCCACGTCACCGGCGTCCGGGGCCGGGGCCTTGCGCGCGTCGGCCGTCGGGACCGCCCTGCCGGTGTACGGCACCGAGTAGCAGTGCGGCCCGCCGGTCGCCCGGTAGACCGGGGTGTCCCTTCCGGGCACGTACTTTCCCTTGGACTCCACCACCTTGACGGTGACGTGGAGTCCCGGCTCGTCGGTGCCCTTGCCGAGCGCCTTGTCCATGGCCGGGACGAACCCGGCCATGGTGCGCAGGGTGCAGGGGAAGGCGTCGGAGTACTCCGCGAGGAGTTCCAGGGTGGGACGTCCGGAGGCGGAGAGGCGGATGAGGTTGTCCTTGTTCCTCCGCAGGAAGGCGGTGACGTCGTTCGCGGAGGCGGTGGTGGATCCGTACAGATCCGCGAGCTCCGCCTGCTGTTCGGCGATCGTGCCGCTGGTGGTGGTGAAGTCGGTCAGGGCGTCCAGGACGTCGGGCGCGGCGTCGGCGTAGAGGTGGCTCACCTTGACGAGTTCCTTGATGTCCGCGTTGAGCGTGGGGAGTTGGGGGTTGAACTCCTTGAGGTGCGCGTCGAGGGTGACCAGCGTGTCGCCGAGCTTGTCGCCGCGCCCTTCGAGCGCCTGGGAGACGGCGCCCAGCGTCGCGGCGAGCTTCTCCGGCTTGACGGCGGTCAGCATCGGCAGGACGTTGTCCAGGACCTCCTCCAGCTCGATCGCGTTGCTGGAGCGGTCCTGCGGGATCACCGCTCCTGCCCGCAGGGTCTCGGCGGAGGGGACGGCGGGCGGTACGAGGGCGACGAACCGTTCCCCGAAGAGCGTGGTGGGCAGCATCTGCGCGGTGACGTCGGCCGGGATCTGCTCGAGCCGGTCCGGCTCGATGGCGAGCGTGAGACGGGCCCCGTCGCCGTCGGAGGCGATGTGGCGCACCTCGCCGATGACGACGCCGCGCAGCTTCACCTCGGCGTTGTCGTGCATCTCGTTGCCGACGCTCCCGGTGCGTACGGTCACGGTGGCGTCGTCGGTGAAGTCCTTCTCGTACACCGAGACCGACACCCATACGAGCACGGCGGGCACGAGCACGAAGGCCACACCCGCGAGTCTGCGGCGCACCGTCTGCGCCGTGGAGGAGGACATCAGCCGGCCACCTTCACCGTTGTCGTCGCGCCCCAGATGGCGAGCGAGAGGAAGAAGTCGGTGACGCTGATGAGCACGATGGCGTTGCGCACCGACCGGCCGACGGCGACGCCCACTCCCGCGGGTCCGCCGGTGGCGTGGAAGCCGTAGTAGCAGTGGGCGAGGATCACCAGCACGCTGAAGATCAGCACCTTGAGCACCGACAGCAGGACGTCGTCCGGGGAGAGGAAGAGATTGAAGTAGTGGTCGTACGTGCCCGCCGACTGCCCGTTGAACAGGACGGTGATGTAGCGGGACGCGAGGTAGGAGGAGAGCAGCCCGATCGCGTACAGCGGGATGATGGCGACGATGCCGGCGATGATCCGTGTGGTGACGAGGTAGGGCATGGAGCGCACGCCCATCGCTTCGAGGGCGTCGACCTCCTCGTTGATCCGCATGGCGCCGAGCTGGGCGGTGAAGCCGGCGCCGACGGTCGCGGAGAGGGCGAGGCCGGCGACGAGCGGGGCGATCTCACGGGTGTTGAAGTAGGCGGAGATGAAACCGGTGAAGGCGGAGGTGCCGATCTGGTCGAGGGCGGCGTACCCCTGGAGGCCGACGACCGAGCCGGTGGCGAGGGTCATCGCGATCATCACGCCGATGGTTCCGCCGATGACGCCGAGGCCGCCGCTGCCGAAGGCGACCTCGGCGAGGAGCCGCTGGACCTCCTTGAGGTAGCGGCGCAGGGTCCTGGGGATCCAGATCAGGGCGCGTACGTAGAAGGTGAGCTGTTCGCCGGAGCGGTCCAGCCAGCCGAGCATCGACATCGCTCAGCCCCCCTTCGGGGGGACGATCTGGAGGTAGATCGCCGTGAGGACCATGTTCACGGCGAACAGGAGCATGAAGGTGATGACGACGGACTGGTTGACCGCGTCGCCGACGCCCTTCGGGCCGCCGCGCGGGTTCAGTCCCCGGTACGCCGCGACGATGCCGGCGATGAAGCCGAAGATCAGCGCCTTGAGTTCACCGACGTAGAGGTCGGGCAGCTGGGCGAGGGCGGAGAAGCTCGCGAGGTAGGCGCCGGGGGTCCCGCCCTGCATGATGACGTTGAAGAAGTAGCCGCCGAGCGTGCCGACGACGGACACCAGCCCGTTGAGCAGTACGGCGACGAACATGGTGGCCAGCACGCGCGGGACGACGAGGCGCTGGACGGGCGAGACGCCCATGACCTCCATGGCGTCCAGTTCCTCGCGGATCTTGCGGGACCCGAGGTCGGCGCAGATGGCGGACCCCGCGGCCCCGGCGATGAGCAGCGCCACGATGAGCGGGCTGGCCTGCTGGATGACGGCGAGGACGCTGGCTCCGCCGGTGAAGGACTGGGCGCCGAGCTGCTCGGTGAGGGAGCCGACCTGGAGCGCGATGACCGCGCCGAAGGGGATCGACACGAGGGCGGCGGGCAGGATGGTGACGCTGGCGACGAACCAGAACTGCTCGATGAACTCCCGCATCTGGAACGGCCTGCGGAAGACGGCCCGGGAGACCGCCAGGGCGAGCGCGAACAGCTGGCCGGTCTGGCGCAGGGGGGCGAGGAGCCGCGAGGGCTGCTTCCGCCCCGACGCCTGAGGAGCCTTCTCGGTGGCCGGCTCCGCCGGTGGCCGTACGGGCAGCGGTGCCGTCATCGGCGCCCACCGTCCAAGGTCGGCGTGTAGCTGTTCAGGATGGCCGTACGGGCGGCCTCCGGCAGCTGGCCCATCATGGAGACGACCCGCTCCCGGCGGCGCAGGGCCGCCTGCCGTACGGGCATCCCGGGCGAGGGTTCCAGCTGGGGTACGACGGTGCGGGGCCCCGCCGCGTACCCGTTGCCGTTCGTCTGCTCGGCTGCGAGGGTGGCCGCGTCCTTCTCCTCCGACATGCCGATGGGACCTTCACGGCGTCCGGCGAGGAACTGCGAGACCACGGGCATGTCGCTGGTGAGCAGCACTTCGCGCGGGCCGAAGGTGACGAGGTTGCGGCAGAAGAGCATCCCCATGTTGTCCGGGACGGTGGCCGCGATGTCGAGGTTGTGGGTGACGATGAGCATCGTCGCGTCGATCTGCGCGTTGAGGTCGATGAGGAGCTGCGAGAGGTAGGCGGTGCGCACCGGGTCGAGTCCGGAGTCGGGCTCGTCGCAGAGGATGATCTGCGGGTCCAGGACGAGGGCACGGGCCAGGCCGGCCCTCTTGCGCATACCGCCGGATATCTCACCCGGCAGCTTTCCCTCGGCGCCGAGCAGGCCGACGATGTCGATCCGCTCCATGACGATGCGCCGGATCTCGGACTCCTTCTTGCGGGTGTGTTCACGCAAGGGGAAGGCGATGTTGTCGAAGAGCGACATCGAGCCGAAGAGGGCGCCGTCCTGGAACATGAGCCCGAACAGTTTCCGGGTCTCCATGATCTCCCGCTCGGGGCTGTTGACCATGTCGACGCCGTTGATCAGGACACGGCCTTTTTCCGGCTTCAGCAGTCCGATGATGGATTTCAGGAACACGGTCTTCCCGGTCCCGGAAGGGCCGAGCATGACGCTCACCTCACCCGCCGGCAGCGTGAGACTGACGTCCTGCCAGATGTTCTGCTTGCCGAAGGATTTCGTCAGGCCTTCGACGACTACTTCGATTCCCATCGGCCCTCCCTCGAAGTGGTGGTGAACGACGTCATCTGTCTGCGCTCCGGCTCCGGTCCGTGCAACGACGGCTTGTCACACATGCACCAGGGGGCGCACGTTATGTCCGTCGAAACCGCCAGGACAAGCCGTTGAACAGCGGAAATCGCCGGATGTCGATCTCGGTGTGGATCACTTGTCACCGATTGACAAACCCGCTCGGCGGCTTTGTCGGAAACTGCGCAAGCCCTCCGGGTGCTCCGGGGCCCTGCGGCCCTGGACTCCCGGAGCCACGAGGCCCCAGGAGTGGAAGATCCCCCTCCGACGGAAGGTCCGGAGTCGTGGGAACTCCCGGCGGAATCCCGGCCCAAGAGGGCTCGACCAGGACTCCACATATGTCGAACAAGCAGGTACGGACGTGTTTCCGAGCCGCTCAAGCGGGACGCTACGGGCCAGTAACCTAAGTCCGCAATAGCAGTTCACGAACTTTCTCCGAGGTAATCGCGCAGCCTCGTTTTCTTATGCCCCGATGAGTAATCGGCGCGCGAAACCTATAGAAAAGTGAGGGCCTTCGAGTGACAGCCGCCGGCTCGGGAATGCCGCCCGGGACACGCCGAAGCCCGCCCCGACCAGGGTTCATGCGGTCGGGGCGGGCTCGGACGGGCGGTACGACGGCACGCACCAAGTGACAAAGGCGCACGACGCGTCGGACCCCCGGGGCTACTTCACGGCGGAGTGCCAGTTCTGGGAGAGCTCCTTGCCCGCGTTCGGTACGGACAGCCCCGGCGCGGTCAGGCCGATCGTCGAGGTCTTGGCGTCGTTCAGGACGAGGTTGTTCGACCCGGCCGCGGCGGGCAGGCCCACCTTGAGGTCGATCGCCCAGCTGAGGATGCCGGCGAGACCGCAGCCGCTCGCCTTCGGCACGGAGAACTGGCTGTCGCCCTGCGCAGCCCCCGTCAGGGCGAGGTTGATGAGCGAGCCCTCGTCCGGGTTGGCCGTCCCGTCACCGTTGAACCTGGAGGCGGCCAGGGCCGGGGCACTGAGGTTCCCGGGGCGCAGGAGCACCGGGTTGCTGCTGCTCCCTATGTAGCAGTTGGACCCGAGCAGGGGGTTCTCCAGGCGGATCTTGACGGGCAGTTTGACGATCGGCCCGGAGGAGATCCCGGCGACCAGGCTGAAGTCGGTCGGCGTACCGGCCGACTCGACCGTGGCGGTCACCTTGTTCAGGGTGGCGTTGGTGATCTGCCCGCAGACGGCGGAGACCACGGGGACGTTGCTGGGGCACATGATGCCGAGGAGACCGCCGGGGATGGTGGTCTTCCCGCTGACGATGGATCCGGCCGGCGGCGGGACAACCGTGTACGTCCCATCGGCCGGGTGCTGGACGACACCGAACTGCAGGTTCGTCGAGCCCGTCGTCGCCTGGGTGTTGCCGAGCTTGATCGACCCGTTGGGCGAGGAGGACGTCACACACAGGGGAACATCGGTGTCCCCGTCCGCCGCGAGCATCGCGGGGGCATCCACCGGACAGCGGTCGAAAGGAGCCCAGGCGCCGTTGAGCTGGGTCGCTGCGGCGGTGGCGGCACCGGCCGGCGACGCGGTCAGGGGCATGACCAGCGCGGCAGACGCGGCGACTGCTCCGCCGGCCTTGATCCAGGTCTTCGAGGCAGATCTCATCGTTCCCTCAATTCGTGAGGCGGGTCGGGGGATTGCTCTGTTCGGTGCGGTCTGTCGTGCGGATTCAGGTCTGCGGCTGGGCTCAGGGCCCGCCCGTCGGCAGCGGTCGGTCATGCGGATCCAGGTCAACGGCTGGCTTCGGGCACATCCGTCGGCTCGTAGGCGTCCGTGCACACGCCTTCGGCACCGGGCGTGTGCTGCGAGGGCGCACAAGGAGCACCCTGCACCTGCTTGACATAGCCCGGCACTCCGGAAAGGGACGCGGTGAAGAGGTTGTCCAGGTCCTCGTCGGCACCACACCCACTGAAGGGAGGCAGTGTCACCGCCCCGGTCAGCTCACCCCCGGTCGCCAGGGTGTACCCCACCTGGACCCCGTCCTTCAGCGTCATGTGCCCCTCCAGCCTCAGGGTGAAGGGTTTGCTGGTGCGGCAGTTGTCACCCACGTCCAAGGGCACGCCGTTGACCTCGACGTCACGGAGCCTGAGCATCAGCTCGAGAGTCACCACCGTCACGGCCTTGGTCGAACCCTCGGCGATGTTGATCGCCAGGTCTGACTTGATGTTCGGAACGCGGGTCCCGTCAGGGTTGGTCGCCGGGGGGATCTGCGTCATTTCCAGGGTCGCGGTCGTCGGCATGAATCCGAAGGTCAAGAAGGTGCCGGAGGCAGGAGGAAGCTGCGTTTTCCCCTCGTGGTCGAGATCCACCGCCGAGTCCTGGTACACGTGCAGGAATTCACCATCGGGCACGATCCTGCTCTCGCCCTGAGTGATCCGCGCACAAGCCGGCGGGAATTTTGTCGCCCCCTTGAGTTTCGTCACGTTCGCATAGCCGGTGACATAGGCGACCATGCCCATGTAGTCACTCGGATCGCCCGCGCACGGAGGCGCGTCGGCCGCAGCGGGCTCGGCCGGAGCTCCGACCTTCGGGAGGTCCTCGTCTCCGCCTGTCACCTGCTCCTCGGGCCAGGATCCGGTCGGGGTGGGCTCCGCCCCCGGCTCCCCACTCCCGCCGCTCACGGGCACCTCTGCCAGCGTCGCCTCCTGCCCGGCGTCCGGGGTGCAGTTCAGGGACAGGGCCGGCGGCTCGGCCGGTGCCCCGTCGGCCTTCTTGAGAGCGAGTTCCACGGAGAGGGCGCCCGCCTCGAATGCCAGGTCACCGGGCACTTCGGGCTTCACGTAGGGGACGCTCCCCGACGTGCTCAGCGCCAGGTCGCCCGCCTCGGGGATCGGCGCCGGCTCGGCGGTCTTCCCGATCCACTCGGTCCGGGCGTGCTGATCCCCCTGGGCGACGTCGACCGAGAGCTGCGCCTCGGCGCTCACGGTCGCCGCTCCGGAGTCGGCGAGTACGGCCGACGCGCCCTCGGGCAGCGTCAGGTCCAGCCCCAGGGCCTCGGGCTGGATCACCTGTCCTGCCTCAGCGGACTCGGGAACCTTCGCGGTGACGTGGACCTTCACCGCGTGCTCGCCCTCCGGAAGGCCGCAGGTGTAGGCCAGCTCCGTATCGACGTCCTGCACACCGGCCACGGCCTGCGCACCGGGGACCATGCTTCCCAGCAGCACCGCGGTGGCCACTGCGGCCCCCCGTGCCGTGCGCCTGCGTGCTCCCGTCGTACGAGTGCCTCTCACTGACGATGTCCCCTTTCGGACCGGTCGGACGTGTACCCCCGGCGGGTGGACTCGCGACGGGGCCCCTGTTCGCTCAGGACTGGTGTGCGGCCCGGTTCAGGAGGTGTGCACGATGCTCGGCTTGGCAGTGCCGCCACTCGGCGTGACCACCGAATGACGGGCCGCGTACACCCAGTTGTCGCCCACGGCGGTGAGCCCGGAACACCCCGCGGTGGTGGTGGCCACCGTGAGCTTGTAGGTGGCGTCGTTCTTGACTTCGAGCTCGCCCGTCGAGTTGGTGTAGGTGGTGGCGAGTCGGCCCGAGACGGCCATGGTGCAGGTGAGCATCTGCAGCCGGAGCTTCACACCGGAGATGTACCCCCTGGTGACACCGGCGTTGTAGCTGTTCGCCATCACCTTCCACGGGGTGGACGTGTCGGCGACAGGATTCATGGGGCCGAACGGGCTGGAGCAGTTGCTCCAGGTCATCGGGGCGATGGCGCCGATCTGCACGTCCACGGCGCCGGTGGCTGACGCCAGGTTGCCCCGCGCCACCGATGACGTGCACACGAGAGGAATACCGGCGCTGACGCCCCACTGGATCCGCACGGCCCCTGAGCCGGCGGAGAAGGTCTGCACCGGACTCGGGCCGACCGTCCAGGCCGGCGCCGCGACGCCCGCCGTGGCGACAGGTGCCGCGAAGGTGACCGCGGCGAGGGCGGCACCCGCCGCCGTGGCGAGCTTCCCGGGAGATCTGCGCACAGCTGGCTCCTCCGTTCCGGTCGCGTGCCGGTGGACACGGGGATCGCACGGCGGGCGGACCCCGCCGTGCGATCCCTGCTCACTCCTGAGTGGCTCGTGGCCTGATCAGGGGGTGTACACGATGCCCGGCTTGATGGTGGTACCGGTCTTGACCGCGTTGTACTTGGCGGTGTAGGTCGGGTGCTGGCCCACGGCCGCGATCCCGGCGCAGCCCGGGGTGACGGTGGCGACGGTCAGCTGGTAGGTGGCGTTGTTGCCGATCGTGAGCTGACCGCTGGTGTTGTTGTAGCCGGCGGTGACATCGCCCGTCACCGTGAAGGTGCACGTGAGGACGGTCAGCGTGGCCTTGACACCGGAGATGTAACCGGTGGTGGTGCCGGCGCTGTAGGTGTTCGCCTTCAGCTGCCACGCCGGGGAGGTGTTGGCGGTCGGTGTCACCGGGCCGAACGGACTGGTGCACCCGCTCCAGGTCAGCGGAGCGATGGTGCCGACCGTCACGTTGGTGGTGCCGGAGGCGGTCGCCAGCACGGCGCTGGCCGCCGATGTCGTACACGTCAGCGGGATGCCGTTGAGGCTGAGGGAGACGGTGCCGGAGTTGGTGGCCGAGACCGCCACCGGCGAGGGAGCGGGGGTGACGGTCCAGGTCGGTGCGGCCACACCGGCGGTGGCGGTGGTCGCGCCGAGAGTGACGGCGGCCGCGGCGGCACCGGCCGTGAGTGCGATCTTTCTGAGGGTGTTGCGCACAGTGAGTTCCTCCGATTCGGCAGTGCGGGCGCACTGTTGCGGGGACAGCACTCGAATTCCTGCAAAGGCGCAGGGAGTGCCGCGATGAATCGTGTTGCGTGGGGGGCCGTGCTGCGCTTTCAGCCACACACGTTCTGTGACAGGGCGTGACGTTACTTGCGGGAAACTTGGAGCACAATCCTGCGGGTCAAGATTGGTCCGGCAAGTTTTTTTCCTCGTCAGCAGATCACTAATTCGGCCCGCACACTTGTCACTTGGTGCGCAATATCTCAAGGGAATGGAGCGCGGTGCCGGAATCCCGGAGCGGACGCCGCTGCCCCACCGGGCAACGGGCGAAGATCACGTGGGATCCGGCCGAGGGCCCGACAGTCATCCCGACGTGGCCGTCGGCGGGGCTGTCGCACCCCCTCGCCGGCACCCTCGGTGCCACCCACGGCCGAAAACATTGTCCGGAAGTGAGCATTTACCGCCCCACCTGCACGGGAGCACCACAACTGGGCCACGGTGTGTGCCCCTTGCAGTTCGATCTTGTCCAAGCAGTGTGCACCCCGCCCGACTTGGTCTATCTTCGGCGCCGATGTTGGTATACACCTGTCGGTCCATGGGAGCGCTCTCCCCCACCTGCTCCTCCACACCGGACCCGGGACAGACGAGGGGACGGTCATGCCGAGACTTATCCAGCCGCTGGACACCGGAGACCCGCTGGGGCCCCTCCCCCAGGAGTTCGCCGCGATCATGCGACCCGAACTGCCGAGCCTGATCAAAGAGATAGGCATGGAAGTGACCCGCGCCTATCCGGAATACGCGCGTCTTCTGAACGGACCCAACGGCGCGTCCATTCGCATGGGCGTCGAACAGAGCCTTTCCTCCTTCGTCGATCTGGTCGCCGAGCCCACCTCCCCCACGGTCCTGCGCGACGACATGTGCCGGAGATTCGGCCGGTTCGAGGCCTACGAGGGCCGCACCATGGACGCGCTGCAGGGCGCGTACCGGCTGGGCGCGCGGGTCGCGCTGCGACGGGCGAAGAAAGTGGGCCGGAGTTACAACTTCTCGCCGGCACTGATGCTCAGCTTCGCCGACGCGCTCTTCGCGTACGTGGACGAGCTCGAGTCACTGTCCCGCGAGGGCTATCTGGAGGTGCAGGCCCAGTCCGACCAGCAGGGCGAGGCGGTGCGCCGACGGCTGCTGCATCTGATCCTCACCGGCAGACCGGTACCCCGCAGCGCCATCGCCGAGCTGTGCGAGCAGACCGGCTGGACACTGCCCGAGCAGGTCACGCTCGTCGCCGTACGCGCTCCGTCCGGCGTGGACCGGATCAGCGCGGACCACGACGTCCTGATCGACCCCGCCGATCCGCAGCCGCATCTGCTGATCCCCGGCCCGATGAACGACACGCGCAGGGAGATGCTCGACCGGACGATTCCCGGCGGTGGCGCGGCGATCGGGCTGACCGTGCCGACCGCGCTCGCCTCGGACTCGATCCGTTGGGCACGCCGCGTACTCGAACTGGTCGACGCGGGGGTCATCGACGACGCACCGGTCATCCTCTGCGAGGACCACCTCACCACGCTGTGGCTCCTCTCCGACCCCGTCCTCCTCGACCAGCTCGCCGAGCGCGAACTGTCCCCCGTCTCCGGCATCAGCGCCACACGGCGCGAGCGACTGATCGAGACCTTGCGGATCTGGCTCGACACGCGCGGCACCGCGGCGCAGATGGGCGAGTTGCTGGACGTCCACCCCCAGACGGTCCGTTACCGGATGCGCAGTCTGGAGGCCATCTTCGGAGATCAGCTCACCGACCCGGAGAGCCGTTTCTCGACCGAAGCCGTGCTGCGCGCCCTGCGGTTACGCGCCCGCGGCGGCCAGTCCCTCAACTGAGGGAGCATCACACACCGCGCACAGAATCAACTTACTGCCAGGTAACGCGAAATAGACGGTCAGTCCCAAACGGTTGCGACACGGAGACGTTCTCAACGAGAAACCAGGAACTGCGTCCCGTTACATAAGGAGGAGCGGTGGCCCACCGGCCGTCGCGGAGCACCACCTCCTGGCCGACCATCCGAGAGGGAACCCCCACATGACCGCCTCGCACCTGCTCGTCCCCGTACCGATCCCCGACCGGGTCGCCGCGCTGATCGGGTCCTGCACCCCGCCGCACATCCTGCAGGCGGAGCTGGACGCCGACTGCGCCGCCCGCGAGGTCCGCAGGTTCCGGGGGCCGAGGCTCGGCATCGAGGACCAGGCCGACCGCGAGCAGGCGCTGTCCGAGCTCGCCCGGGCCAACAAGGTGCTGTCGGCCCATCACCCGCACCTGGCGGTGCACCCGGACGGATCCTGGTGACGGCTGCTTGCTAAGCGGCGGCGGCCGCCTTACCTTACCCAGAAGTAAGTTTACTCTGGAGTAAGGATTTGGCGTGGCCGAGAACAGCAGCGGCAACCTCACCGACGAACTGTCCGGGCTCGACTTCGCGGCCGTCTCCCCCGAGGAGTTCGCACGGATCGTCAAGGGCCTGTCCGCCAGGCAGCTCGGCGAGGTCATGCACGGTGACCTGCGCACCCGGGTGCTGAGCGAGGTCTTCGGCCGGATGCGCCAGCAGTTCCGTCCGGAGGCGGCCGGTCAGCTGAAGGCCCTGATCCGCTGGAAGATCACCGGCGAGAGCGAAGAGGTCTACGAGACCTCCATAGCCGACGGTGCCTGCACGGTGAGCGCGGGCCGCTCGGACGCGGAGCCCCGCACGACGCTGGTCATGGGCGACGCGGAGTTCCTCAAGCTGGTCTCCGGCAACGGCAATCCCGTGACGATGTTCATGATGCGCAAGCTGAAGATCGCCGGCGACGTCGGCCTGGCCTCGGGGCTCACCCGCTACTTCGACATCCCGAAGGCCTGAGCCCATGAGCTACTTCTCCCTCGCCCTGACCGAGGAACAGCGGGACCTGCGCGACTGGGTGCACGGCTTCGCCGCCCAGGTGGTCCGCCCGGCGGCCGCCGAATGGGACGCGCGGGAAGAGACCCCGTGGCCGGTCATCCAGGAAGCCGCCAGGATCGGTCTGTACGGCTTCGAGTCCCTCGCCGACATGTACGGGGACCCGAGCGGACTCTCCCTCCAGATCGCCAACGAGGAGCTGTTCTGGGGCGACGCGGGCATCGGCATGGCGCTGTTCGGCACCTCGCTCGCGGTCGCCGGGATCTTCGCCTCCGGCACCCCGGACCAGCTCGCCGAGTGGGTCCCCCAGTGCTACGGCGACGAGGACGACCCCAAGGTGGCGGCGTTCTGCGTCTCCGAGCCCCAGGCGGGCTCCGACGTCTCCGCGATGGCCACCCGGGCCCGCTACGACGAGGCCAAGGACGAGTGGGTGCTCTCCGGCCAGAAGGCGTGGATCACCAACGGCGGGATCGCCGAGGTCCATGTCGTGGTCGCCTCGGTCGACTCCTCGCTCGGCGCCCGCGGGCAGGCGGCGTTCATCGTCCCGCCCGGTACGAAGGGTCTGGCGGCGAGCCGCACCATCAAGAAGCTGGGCCTCCGCGCGTCGCACACCGCCGACGTCTTCCTCGACGACGTACGCGTCCCCGGGCACTGTCTGCTCGGCGGGAAGGAGAAGCTCGACGCCCGGCTGGCCCGCGCCCGCGAGGGCGGGACCGCCAAGGGCCAGGCGGCCATGGCGACCTTCGAGGTCAGCCGTCCCACGGTGGGGGCGCAGGCGCTGGGCATCGCGCGGGCGGCGTACGAGTACGCGCTGGAGTACGCGGGAGAGCGCGAGGCGTTCGGCCGCCCCATCATCGAGAACCAGTCGATCGCGTTCGCGCTGGCCGACATCCGCACCGAGATCGAGGCCGTACGCCTGCTGATCTGGCAGGCCGCGTGGATGGCCCGCAACGACCGGACCTTCGACGCCGGACAGGGGTCCATGTCCAAGCTCCGCGCGGGTGAACTCGCGGTCTCCGCGACGGAGAAGGCCGTCCAGATCCTCGGCGGTGCCGGCTACAGCAGGGAACACCCGGTGGAGCGGATGTACCGCGACGCGAAGATCTACACCATCTTCGAGGGGACGAGCGAGATCCAGCGCCTGGTCATCGCCCGGGCCATATCGGGGCGTCACATCCGCTGACTGCCCGGAGGTGCCGGTGCGGCGGTCCGCCGCACCGGCGGCGCTCACACCGCGGCCGGGGTGAACCGTACGGGCAGCGAAGCCGGGCCACGGGTGAAGACGCCCGTCTCGACCGGCTGGAAGCCGTCGGCGAGACGCAGTTCCGGCATCGCGTCGAGCAGCTGGTTGACGCCCGTCTCGACCTCGGCCCTGGCCAGCAGCGCGCCCACGCAGAAGTGCCGGCCCAGCGCGAACGCCAGGTGGTCGGCGGCGGCGGAGAACGCCGTGGTGCTGGTCAGGTCGTCACGGAAGAGGTCGAAGCGGTCGGGTTCGGCGTAGCGGGCCTCGTCCCGGTTGGCCGAGCCGATCAGACAGGTCACGGTGGCTCCGGCCGGGACGGTGCCACCGGACAGCTCAACCTCGCCCGCCGTCTGCCGCATGATCATGTGGACCGGAGGGGTGTACCGCAGCGTCTCGGCGAAGGCCCGGTCGACGAGCGACCGGTCCCGCTGCACGGCGGCCAGCTGCTCGGGGTGGGCCAGCAGGTTCGCGAAGACCGAGGCGATGGCCTTGTCGGTGGTCTCCCCGCCGGCGGCGAGGAGGAGGCTGCAGAACGCCTTGATGTCCTCGTCGCTCATCCGCACCCCGTCGACCTCGGCGGCGCAGAGCGCGGAGAGCAGGTCGTCCCCGGGCTCCTCCCTGCGCCGCTGGATGACGGGGATCATGTACTCGGCGAACTCCTGGCGGGTCCGCTCCCCCGCCGCGGTGACCTCGGGGTCGCCCGCCAGGTTGCCGAGGAAGGCGATGACGTTGGTGTACCAGCCGTGGAACCGCTGGTGGTCGTCCCGGTCCAGGCCGAGCATGTCGGCGATGACCAGGACGGGGAAACGGGTTGCGAACGCCTCGACGAGGTCCGCCTCTCCGGTGTGCCGGAAGGTGTCGATGAGCTCGCGGGCGTTGCGCTCGATGACGGGCAGGAACTTCTCCTGGAGGTCCGCGCCCCGGAAGGCCGGAGCGACCAGGGCCCTGCGTACGGCGTGCTCCCTGCCGCTGAGCTGGAGGATCGTCCGGCCGTGGACGGGCTCTAGCTGCCAGTCGTAGTTCTCGGTGGTGAATTCCTGGGACCGGTCCTTGAAGACGCGCTCGACGTCCTCGTACCGGGACACGAGGTAACTCCCCGTCGCCTCGTGGTGGATCAGGGGGGCGCTCTCGCGCATCGTCCGGTAGGCCCCGTAGGGATCGGCGGCGAACGCGGGCGAGAGAATGTCGGGTGGTGACGAAGCCTGGGACACGTGTGACTCCTGTGGGGCAGAGATCAGGGCGCTGCACGGCAGTGAACGGGCAGCACCGGCAAGGCTATTGACCGACGGCCCGCAACCGAACCCCCTGGGAGTACTTCTTGATCGCCGCGCCCGCCGCACCCCGCCCGTCCGTCCTCTTCGTCACCGACCTCGCCTACGAGGCGCGCGGCCGGCGGTACTGCGACGAGGACATCTTCCTGACGTCACGGCTGCGCGAGTCCTTCGACGTCGCGCTCTGTCACCCCCGGGACGCGGCGGCGCTGCTGGACGGGTTCGACGCGGTCGTGGTGCGCAACAGCGGTCCGGTCCTGCACTACCAGGAGGCGTACGACGCGTTCCGGACCCGGGCCCGGGAGTCGGGGACCCGGGTCTACAACTCGCTCGACGGCCGCGGGGACATGGCGGGCAAGCAGTACCTGGTCGATCTGAGCCGGGCCGGGTTCCCGGTGATCCCGACCGTGGACCGCGCGGCCGACCTCGGGCTGCTCTCCCGGTCGGACGGGTACGTGGTCAAGCCGAAGCTCGGCGCGGACTCGGTGGGACTCCGGTTCACCGAGGAACCGGAGCTGCCCGAGGACGCCGACGGCACCCTGCTCGTCCAGCCCCGGATCGACTTCCGCTACGAGGTGTCCTTCTACTTCGTCGACCACGACTTCCAGTACGCCCTGCACGCACCGCATCCGGACAGGCGGTGGGTGCTCGAACCGTATGCGGCGAGCTCCGAGGACCTGGACTTCGCGCGCCGCTTCGTGGAGTGGAACTCCCTCGCCCACGGCATCCAGCGCGTGGACGCCTGCCGGACACCGGAGGGTGACCTGCTGCTCGTCGAGCTGGAGGACCTCAATCCGTATCTGTCGCTCGACCGCGTGACGGACGAGGTCCGCGAGGCCTTCGTCACCCGGATGAGCGCCTCGCTGAGGGAGCTGCTGGCCTGACCCGTCCGGCCTGCCCCCGCATGCGGGGGCAGGGGGCCGGTGTGAGGGTGCGAGGGTGACCACTGCCAGCGAGAAGGCCCCCGCCCCGCAGAGTGCCACCGCGCCCCCCGTCCTCGATCCCCGGCGCCGCAACATCGTCTTCGCCACGATCGTCCTCGGGATCCTGCTGGCCGCTCTCGACCAGACGATCGTGGGGACGGCCCTCCCCACGATCGTCTCGGACCTCGGCGGCGCGGAGCACATGTCGTGGGTGGTGACGGCCTACCTGCTGGCGGAGACCGTGGCGACGGTGCTCGTCGGCAAGTTCGGCGACCTCTTCGGCCGGAAGCTGATCTTCCAGATCTCGGCCGTCATCTTCATCACCGGGTCGTTCCTCTGCGGCCTCGCGTCGAACATGCTGCTGCTGATCATCTGGCGGGGTCTGCAGGGCGTCGGCGCGGGCGGGCTCATGGTCACCTCGATGGCGCTGATCGCCGATGTCATCCCCCTGCGCGACCGGGGCAAGTACCAAGGAGCGATCGGTGCGGTCTTCGGTGTCGCCACGGTCGTCGGCCCGCTGCTGGGCGGACTCTTCACCGACCATCTGACCTGGCGGTGGGCGTTCTACGTCAATGTGCCGATCGCGGTCGTGGTGGTCATCGCCGCCGCCCGCAACATCCCCTCCGTGCGCGCGGCGGGCCGCCCGGTCATCGACTACCTGGGCATCGCCCTGGTCGCCCTCGGCGCCAGCGCGCTCATCCTCGGCACCAGCTGGGGCGGCAACGAGTACGCCTGGGGCTCGCCGGTCATCATCGGGCTGTTCATCGGCGGGCTCGTCGCCCTGGCGCTCTTCTGCCTCGTGGAGACACGCGCCAAGGAGCCGATGCTGCCGATGAGGCTCTTCCGCAACCCGGTGTTCGCGGTCTGCTCCGTCCTCAGCTTCATCGTGGGCTTCGCCATGCTCGGGGCGATGATCTATCTGCCGACGTATCTCCAGTACGTCGACGGTGACTCGGCCACGCTCTCCGGCGTGCGGACCCTGCCCCTCGTCCTGGGCCTGCTGGCCGCCTCGATCTTCAGCGGCAACGTGGTGAGCAAGACCGGCCACTACCGCTTCTTCCCCGTCATCGGCTCCCTTGTGATGGCGGCGGGCCTCTACCTCCTGTCCCGCATGGGCCCGGGCAGCGGCGTCTGGCTGGAGTCGCTGTACATGCTGGTGCTCGGCGTCGGGATCGGCCTGTCGATGCAGGTGCTGACGATCGCCGTGCAGAACACGGTCGACTACGCGGACCTGGGCACCGCCACGTCCGGGGTGACGTTCTTCCGTACCCTCGGCAGCTCCTTCGGCACCGCGGTGTTCGGGACGATCTACGCCAACGCGCTGCGGCCGAATCTGACGCAGGGCGTCGAGGAGGCGGCCCGCGCGGGCGGCGATCCGGCGTCACTGGCACGCGCCGCCGAGAGTCCGCAGGCCGTGCACGCCCTGCCCCCCGAGCAGACGGCCCCCCTCGCGCAGGCCTACGCGGACACCCTGCACACGGTCTTCCTGTGGACGGTGCCGGTGGCTCTGCTGGGCTTCGTCGTCTCCCTCTTCCTGAAGCAGGTGAAGCTGCGCGACAGCGCGCGGGCGAGCTCGACCGACATGGGCGAGGGCTTCGCCCAGCCGAAGACCGGTGACGCGGCGAACGTGCTCGAATCCGCCGTGGCCAGGATCATCCACCAGGCCGGTCCCGACACGGCACGCCGGATCGTGGCGGAGTCCGACACCCGGCTCGACACTGCGGGGGCCTGGGCCGTGATGCAGGTCGACCTCTTCACCCGGATGGTCGGCCACGCGGGGCTCCGGCTGATCGCCGCCCGGCACCGCGTCCCGCCGGAGGTGCTGGTGCCCGTCTTCGACCGGATGATCGAGGAGGGCTACCTCGCCGGGGACGGCCGGCTCTTCACCCATACGGCGGCGGGCAGCCGCGAGGCCGCGACGATCTCGGCGGCCTGGGGCCGCTGGCTCAACGAGCGGCTGGCCGAGGACGGCGCCCGGCCCGACGACCGGCAGCTGCGGGCCGCGGTCGACGTGATCGCCAAGCGGCTGCTCGCGGAGGACCTGGAGCAGCAGCTGGCGCCCTCGACGGAACGGACGGCCGCACGGGTCTGAGCGGGGGCTCCCACGCACGGCGGCCCCACCGGTCCGAGGCGCGTACAAGCGTTTTCAGTCGACGAAGACCGCGGCCTCGTACACCCACGCGCCGTGCTCACGGACGAACCGGCTCTTCTCGTGGAGTGCGTCGGGCCGGCCGTCGTCGGTGTAGTGGGCGCGGAAGGTGACCGTGCCGGTGGTGTGGAAGGCGCTGCCCTCGGTCGTCTCGAGGATCTCCAGGCCCGTCCAGCGCATGGCCGGGTCGAAGTCGACGGCCGGCGGGCGGGCATCGGGGTGCCAGGTGCGCAGCAGATAGGCGGCGTCCTGGACGACGAAGGCTGCGTACCGCGAGCGCATCAGCGCCTCGCACGTCGGGGCGGCAGCGGTGCCCGCGTGCATCCGGCCGCAGCAGTCCCCGTAGGCGGCCGGCAGACCGCACGGGCACGGTGACTCGGCGGTGATCCGCGGGGGCACCGCCTGCGGAGCGGCCGGCCGGCGGGGGTGTGAGGTGCGTCGTGACATGCGTCCATTGTGACCTGTGGGCGGATCCGCCCGGACGGGCGTCCCGCCGTACCCGCGGCCCGCAGCCGGTCAGCGCTTGCGCGCCACGCCCGCGTACCCGGGGATCGGCTCGTGGCCCGGTACGTCGATGACCTCGCCGAGCTCGGGGCGCCAGTCGGCGGAGAGCGAGACGCCGGGCTCGACGATCTCGAGGCCGTGGAAGAACGCGGTGAGCTCGGCGCGGGAGCGGGGCCGCAGGGTCATCCCCCGCGCCTTGTACATGGCCCGGGCCGCTGCCGCGCCCTCGGGGTCGAAGTCACCCGTGGTGTGCGAGAGGACGAGATAGCTGCCGGAGGGCAGCCGCTCCACCAGCCGGTCGACGAGCTCGCCGGCGCCGTCCTCGTCGTCCACGAAGTGCAGGAGGGCGAGGAGGGAGAGCGCGATCGGCCGGTCGAAGTCGAGGATCTTGCCGGCCGCCTCCAGGATCGCGTCCGGCTTCCGGGCGTCGGCCTGGATGTACTCGGTCGCGCCCTCGGGGGTGGAGCGCAGCAGCGCCGCCGCGTGGGCGAGCACGATCGGGTCGTTGTCGCAGTAGACGACGCGCGCGTCCGGGGCGGTCCGCTGAGCGATCTGGTGGAGGTTCGGCTCGGTGGGTATGCCCGAGCCGATGTCGAGGAACTGGCGCACGCCGTTCTCGGCGAGCCAGCGGGTCGCGCGGTGCATGAACGCGCGGTTGACCCGCGCCATGTCGCGGCCCCGGGCGTCCAGGGCGAGGAGTTGCTCGGCCATCTGTTCGTCGACCGGGTAGTTGTCCTTGCCACCGAGGAACCAGTCGTACATCCGTGCCGGATGCGGCTTGCTCGTGTCGATCTCGACGGCCTGGGGTTCCTGCCCGGTCATGACGCACTCCGTTGGTCGGTGAGATCGGCGAACAGCGTGTGGTGCGAGCGTATGTGGCGGTGTGTCAGGTGAGGAGGAAGTCGGCCTGTCCGGCCTTGGCACCCTGGATGAATGCGGCGATCTCGCCGTTGGAGTAGATGAGCGCCGGGCCGTCGGGGTCGGCGGACTGCCGGACCGCCACCCGGCCGTCGGCCAGCTTCATGGCCTCGATGCAGTTGCCCCCGTTACCACCGCTCCACGGCTTGTACCAGCCTTCGGTGCCGAGGTCGGCGGCCGGCATGCCGTTGTATATGTGGTTCATCACAGCTCCTTGCGGAAGTCCCTGAGGATTTCCTTCGTGCGTTGTGCAGTTGCGGCCTGAGCCGCCATTCGGTCCATGACCTCGAGGTAGGAGGCCACCTCGGGGCGCGCGTCGAAGTAGACGGCGCCGGTCAGGTACTCGGTGTAGACCATGTCGGGGAGCTCGGGGACCGCGAAGCGGAAGAGGACGAACGGACCGTAGGTGCCCGGGTGGTGGCCGGTCGCGAACTCCGCGATCTGCAACGTCACATTGGGCAGGTCGGTCGCTTCGAGGAGGCGGTCGACCTGGGCCCGCATGGCGTCGGGGCTGCCGACGGGGCGGCGCAGGACGGTCTCGTCCATCACCACCCACAGCTTCGGCGCCTCCGCCTTGGTGAGCAGGGACTGCCGTTCCATCCGGAGCGCGACATGCCGCTCGATGTCCGCGGGCCGGGTCTGCCCGACCGCGCCGGTGCGCAGGACGGAGCGCGCGTAGTCCTCGGTCTGCAGCAGGCCGGGGACGAAGTGCGGCTCGTAGGTGCGCAGGAGGCTCGCGGCGCCCTCCAGGCTGACGTACATGCTGAACCAGTCGGGCAGCACGTCGTGGAAACGCTGCCACCAGCCGGGCTTGTTGGCCTCCTCGGCGAGCTCGACGAAGGCGTCGGTCTCGTCGTCGGCGATGCCGTAGGCCTTGAGGAGGAGCTGGACGTACGGGATCTTCAGCCCGACCTCGGCGGTCTCCATCCTGCGTATGGTCCCCGGGGCGACACGGAGCACCTTCGCCGCCTGGTCCCGGCTCAGGCCGACGCGCTCCCGCAGATCCTGCAGACGCTTGCCGAGAACGACCTGACCCACGGTCGGGGCGGACCGCGGTTCGCTCACTTCAGACCTCCCGATGCGCTGTTGCGAGCAGTGTGCCATGCGCATGGCTCGAGGGACACAGTCACTCTGAATTTTTCAGAGTGCCTCTTGCCAAGTGTTCATGTCAGGGGGAGAGTTGGACACCGAACCAGTTCGCGTGATCGTGGCCACCCCGCCCAGGGGCGGCGCGAAGCGTGACACAGCCCCCACTGTGAGGAATCGGTCGTGGCACCTGGCAGTGCGCTCATCCCCCGGCTCATGGACCTCAGCCCCGGGACGGAAGCGCTCCGTTACTGCTTCGCGCTGCCGGCGCACCCCGAGTCGGTCGCCGGTGCCCGGCGCCTCACGCGCGCCCGGCTGGCGGACTGGGGGCTGACCGGGGACACCCACGACGCGGCGGTGCTGATCGTCTCCGAGCTGGTCACCAACGCGGTGGTGCACACGGCGAGCACACGGGTCGTCTCCGAACTGCGCTGCGACGGGGGCCGCCTGCGCATCTCCGTACAGGACCAGGGACATCAGCCCGGCGGCCCCCGGCTGTCGCTCACCGCCGAGGGGGAGCACGGGCGCGGACTGCTGCTCGTCGACTCCATGAGCACCGCCTGGGGGTCCCACGACGCGGGGAACCACTCGGGGCGCATCGTCTGGGCGGAGCTGCCGTACGGCCCGGAGCGGACATGCTGAGAAACGCCCTGTCCCACCTGCTCGGCGCGCGCCGGGCCCGCCCCGAGGAGGAGGACGGACCGCAGGGCCGGGTCCGGCTCCCGCTGCCGCCCGCGCTGTCGGCGAGCCTCGGCTGCGACGCGGTGGGGGTTCCCGCGCAGTACGGCTTCCGCCTGATGTCGCATCTGCCGCGCGCCGGCTGTGTGTTCGCCGACGCGGACCAGTGGTGGTGGATCGTCCCGTCCGGCTCCGACCTCGACCTGGACTGGCCGGAGCAGGCGTCGTACGCCGCCGGGGCCTACGTCCCCGCGGGCCGGCCCCGTCTGATCCACGCGCCGGAGAGCCGCACCCCGTACACGCCGCCCATCCCTCTCTTCCTCATGGTCTGCCAGGTCACCGGTGTCACGCCCTCCTGGGCCCCGTCCGGCAGGCCGAGGGCGGTACCCGCTCCCTGACGGGGCACCGCCTTCCGTTCACGGCCGGTCGAGATAGGCGAGCCCGGGGTGGACCCGGGTGTATCCCTCGACCAGCCGGCGGGCCACCGAGACCGAGTCGACCAGCGGATGCAGGGCGAAGGCCCGCACGGCCGCCGCCCGTGAGCCGCTCTCCGCCGCTTCGAGCACCTCCCGCTCCACGGCCTTGACCGCGGTGACCAGCCCGACCGCGTGGTACGGGAGCGGGTCGACGGCGACGGGGTGCGCGCCGTTGGCGTCGACCAGGCACGGCACCTCGATCACGGCGTCCTCGTCGAGCACCGCGAGGGTGCCCCGGTTGCGCACGTCGAGGATCAGCGAGGTGCGTTCGTCGCGGGCGACGGCCCGCATCAGGGCGAGGGCCACCTGCTCGTAGCCCCCGGACTCCAGGTCGCTCTCCTCGCGCTCCCCCGCTCCGGCCACGTCCCGGTTCTCCGCCATGTACGTCGCCTCGCGTTCGGCACGCGTACGGTCCCACGTGGCCAGGGGCGGGGCCGCCGGGTCCTTCATCCGGGCGTAGAAGCCCTCCTGCTGGTCACGGAGGAAGGCGCCCCGGGTCTGCTCGGCGTCCTGGTAGGCACGGACCGCTTCCCGGTTGAAGTAGTAGTAGTGCAGGTACTCGTTGGGGACCGAGCCGAGCGAGCGGAGCCAGTCGGGGCCGAAGAGCCTGCCCTCCTCGAACGAGCCGAGCAGCTCCGGGTCCGCGAGCAGCCGCGGGAGCTCGTCGCGGCCGCCGACCCAGAGGCCGCGGACCCAGCCGAGGTGGTTGAGCCCGACGTAGTCGATCCGGGCCCGGTCCGGGTCGGCGCCGAGGACCCGGGCGATGCGGCGGCCGAGGCCCACCGGGGAGTCGCAGATGCCGATGACCCGGTCGCCGAGGTGGCGCGCCATGGCCTCGGTGACCAGGCCCGCCGGGTTGGTGAAGTTGATGACCCACGCGTCGGGGGCGAGCCGGGCGATGCGCCGGGCGAGGGCCGTCGCGACGGGGACGGTGCGCAGCCCGAAGGCGATGCCGCCGGCCCCCACCGTCTCCTGGCCCAGGACGCCTTCGTCGAGAGCGACGCGCTCGTCCGCCGCCCGGCCCTCGAGACCGCCGACCCGGATCGCGGAGAAGACGAAATCCGCCCCCCGCAGGGCCTCGTCGAGATCACCGGTGGCGACGACGGCGGGCGCGTCGGGGACGCCGTCCGCCTGTTCCGCCAGGACCCGGGCGACAGCGGTGAGCCGGTCCGTGTCCGTGTCGTACAGGGTCACCCGGGAGACGCGGCCTTCGGCGTGGTCGCCGAGCAGCGCCCCGTACACGAGGGGGACCCGGAATCCGCCGCCCCCAAGAATTGTCAGCTTCACGCTGCTCGATGGTACGGGGCGGGAAGCCGGGTGCCCCGGACCCCGAGGGCCCGGGGCACCCGGAACGGCGTACGGAGCCGGTGTCAGTGGCCGCTCCACCACCGGACGACGGCCTTCCAGACCCTGGACGGCCCGCTCCGCTGCGCCGGGATGACGGCTCCCTCCCCCGGCGCCGGCACAGTGGTGCCGGCTCCGGCCGGGGCGTGGTTCGCCGGGGCCTGGGCGGGCCTCCGGTGAACGGCGGGCGACGACACCTCCCAGTCGGCACGGGAGCGGGCGTGGGACACCGCCGGCAGCGGCTCGGCGTCGATCTCCTGCTCCGCGGTGGGAGCGAAGCCCGCCGGCAGGTCCACCAGGTGCCGCGACATGAAGTTCCCCTCCCAGCTCAGGGCGCTCTCCTCGACCCCGAGCTCCAGGTCGGGCAGGCGCATCAGCAGGGCGTCGACGCCCACGTCGGCGATGGCACGGCCGATGTCCTGGCCGGGGCACTCGTGGGGGCCGCTGCTGAACGCCATGTGCGCGCGGTTGCCCTCCATGTTGACGGTGAGGTCGGGCCGTACCGCGGGGTCCGTGTTGGCCGGCGCGATGCCGACGATCAGGGCGTCCCCGGCCTTGATCTGCTGCCCGCCGAGCTCGGTGTCGCCCACGGCCCAGCGGCCCAGGACCGACGTGAACGGCGGCTCGTCCCACAGCGTCTGCTCGACCGCCTCGGGGACGGTCATGTGCCCGCCGCTGAGCCTGGCCCGGAACCGGGGGTCCGTGAGGACCATGCGCAGCACGTTGGCGATCAGGTTGGTGGTCGTCTCGTAGGCGACGACGAGGACCACCCGCAGGTGCTCGCTGACCTCCTTGTCGGTGAGGCCGGCGGGGTGTTCGACGAGCCAGGTGGCGAAGTCCTCGGCGGGCGCCACCCTGCGGCGCTGGACCAGCCGGTCGAGCGCGCCGATCACGTAGGCGTTGCTCGCCACGGCGGTCTCCGAGCCGCGCGTCATGTCGCGGGCGGCCTGGACCAGGCGGTCGTCGTACTCCTCCGGCATGCCGATGATCGCGCACATCACCATCATCGGGAGCCGCTCGGCGAACTGGCTGACCAGCTCGACGCGGCCGGTACGGCAGAAGTCGTTGACGAGCCGGTTGCTGTACCGGTTGATGTGGCGACGCACGCCGCGGGTGTCGATGCGCCCCATGCTGTCGGTGACCGCGCCGCGCAGCCTTTCGTGCTCGGCGCCCTCGGCGAACGAGCACACCGGCTGCCAGGTGAAGAGCGGGGCGAGCGGGTGGTCCGGCGCCACGCTGCCGTCCTGCAGGGCGCGCCAGCGTCGCGAGTCGCGGGAGAACTGCGAGGGGGTACGGGTCATGTGGAGGTTCTCGGCGTGCCCGAGCACCAGCCAGGCGGGCACGTCCTCGTGCAGCAGGACGGGGGCCACCGTGCCGTGTTCGGCACGCAGCTTCTCGTAGAGACCCGTGGGGTCCGCCTCGGCCTCGGCACCGTACAGCCGGCGCAGTCCGCCGGGGCCGATACCCATGCCGTGCGCGGGGCACTGCGGGGGCGGCACCGGTCCGGTGGCCGATCCGGGTTCGTGCTGGAAGGGGGTTGTCACAGTGGCTCCATGAAATCAAGACGTTCCGGGACCGGGCGCGTGGGGGACAAGGCCCGTTCACCGGCAGGGGGTGTGCCGTCGTCAGGTGAGCGGCACGGCAAGGCGGTGCAGGTAACGCATCAGGGTCATCAGCACATCGCGGCTGGACGCGCGCAGCCGGGCGTCGCAGTCGATCATCGGCACCTCGTCCGGCAGGTCCAGTGCGCTGCGCAGGGCCTCGACGGGGTGGTGCGGTGCGTCGGGGAAGGTGTTGACCGCGACGACGAACGGCACGCCGCGCTCCTCCAGCCTTCCGATGACGTCGAAGCTGACCTGGAGCCGACGGGTGTCGATGAGGACGACGGCCCCGAGCGCTCCTTCGAACAGTCCGTTCCACAGGAACCAGAAGCGTTCCTGGCCCGGGGTGCCGAACAGATAGAGGATCAGTTCCTCGCTGAGGCTGATCCGGCCGAAGTCCATGGCGACGGTGGTGGCGGTCTTGGTCTCCACACCCACCGTGTCGTCCACGCCGACACCGGCCTGGGTCATGGTCTCTTCGGTCGTCAGGGGCCGGATCTCGCTCACCGAGCCGACCATGGTCGTCTTGCCGACCCCGAACCCGCCGACGACGACGACCTTCACCGCGGCCGTGGCCGTGCTGGGAAGGACGTCCTCGGTGCGGGGGCCCGTGATCGTGTCAGAGCTTCTGAAGTCCATGCATCACCGCTTCGAGGAGGGACCGGTCCGGGAGCGCGGCGCGGACGATGGGCGCGCGCGATTCGATCAGTTCGGTCGCCAGGAGTTCTGTCAGGAGCGAGGTGACCACGCTGAAGGGCAGGCTCAGATAGGCCGAGATCTCGGCGACGGACAACGGTGCCTTGCAGAGCCGCAGGATCGCGGCCTGCTCGGGCTGGACCGTGGGCGACGGCTCGGCCTGCGCCACCACCATCGTGACGAGGTCGAGTGCCGCTCGTTCCCCGTCGGGCGCGCCGGTGATCACGTAGAGCCGTTCCGGGTCGCTCAACGCCGGTTCGGCCTTTCGGCGTTCTCGTCGGGGAGGACTCATCCGGCCTGCCCGTCATGGCGCGGAGGGCTCGTCAGGTGCGCGCCGATCCGCACGACCATGTCGCGCATGCGGGCGCCCACCAGCCCGGCGTCGACCGTCTCGCCGGCCAGGACCGCGAGGTAGGCGCCGGTGCCCGCCGCCATCAGGTAGAAGAACCCGCCGGTGACCTCGATGACGACGAGCTTCATCAGGCCGTCGCTGTACGGGATCTCGGTGGCGACGGCCGCGGCGAGGCTCTGCAGCCCCGCACAGGCGGCGGCCAGACGGTCGGCGACGTCGGGGTCACCGCCGTGCCGGGCGATGCGGAGGCCGTCGGCGGAGAGCACCACGATCTGGTGGATGCTCGGTACGTCGTCGGCCAGTTCCTTGAGCATCCAGTCCATGTTTCCCCGCTGCTGGATCACTTCTCGTCTCCCTTGTCCCACGCGTCGTCAGACTCCGAGTCGTTCCTGGGCTCCTTGGGCACACCGTTGACGGCCTGGGTGAAGGCCTCCAGCCAGAGACCGGGCGGTGGCGTGTCGCCTCCGCCGTGCCCGCCGTGCCCGCCGTGCCCGCCGTGCCCGTTGTGCCCGTTGCGTGCGGCGGGCTCCGCGGCCGGCGCCGACTGCTGCGGGAGGTTGTGCGAACCGAGGGGTGCGCGCCCCCTGCTGCGGCGCTGCGGGAGTCCGCCCTCGGTCCACTCGGTGACGACGATCTCGTCGTCGCCGCCACCCATCGCCGACGCCGCGGGCCCGGGCCGCGCGGCGGACGCCGCCGGAGCCGGGGCCTTGGCGGGGGCGGGGGCAGGGGCGGAGGACGCGAGCGACGGGACGGGCCCGGTCGCGTCGTGCCGCGCCTTGTGCTTGCCGCGGGGCGGCACGACGTGCTGCATCTGCGACATGTCGAGCGAGCTCTGCGGACGCGAGGTGGCGCCGATGCCGTGCGCGATGCCCGGTGCGGGGCCGGTGGTGATCATGTCGCGCGGCACGATGAGCACCGCGCGGACACCTCCGTAGGCGGACTGCCTCAGGGAGACCTGGAGTTGGTACATGCGGGCGAGCCGGCCGACCACGGCCATACCGAGGCGCGGGGACTCCCCGAGGTCGTTCATGTTGATGCCGGCCTGGGCCTGGGCGAGCATGTTCTCGGCCCGCACCCGGGCCTCCTCGCTGAGGCTGACGCCGCCGTCCTCGATCTCGATGGCGATGCCCGTCTGCACCTCGACCGCGGTGACGTGCACCCGGGTCTGGGGCGGCGAGTAGCGCGTCGCGTTGTCGAGGAGCTCGGCGCAGGCGTGGATGAGCGGTTCGACCGCGGTGCCGACGATGGCGACCTTCGCGATCGAGTGCAGGTCCACGCGCTGGTACTCGAGGATCCGGGACATCGCTCCGCGCAGCACGCTGAACAGCGGTACGGCCTTGGGCCACTGGCGGCTCGGGCGGGCACCGCCGAGTACGGCGATGGAGTCGGCGAGACGCCCGATCAGCGCCGTGCCGTGGTCGATGCGGAGCAGGTCGTCGAAGACGTCGGGGTTGCGGCCGTGGTGGTCCTCCATCTCCCGGAGCTCACTGGCCTGTCGGTGGACGATGGCCTGGACCCGGCGCGCGACGCTGACGAAGGCGCGCTGCGCGGAGTCACGCATGGCCTCCTCGTTGTCGATGATGTCGAGGACCTGGAGGACCAGTGCGCGTTGCGCCTTGGGGAGGTCGCGGTACGACTCGTCGGCGTCGACGACGTCGCGCATCACCTCCTGCGGCGAGTTGCTGGCGCGCAGCCGGCGGATGGCGGCGGGCAGGAGTTCCTTGCTGAGCCGCTCGGTCTCCTGGTCGTACGAGGCGATGCGCCGCTCCAGGAAGGCGATGCGCTGTTCGTACTCGGCTCGCTGGACGCGCATCGCCCGGCGCCGGCGGTTCAGCACGACGGTGAGCGCGGCGACCACGACTGTGGCGATCGCACCGCACCAGACGACTGCCGCCCGTGTGGCCCCGGTGAACGGCACGGCGCCGGCGGCCGTGGCACCGGCCATCAGCACGACGGGCAGGAGCGCGGCGCGGACTACGGGGACGTCTCTGTTGGTCGGCGGTGATTCAACACGGACCATCTAAACCCTCTGGCGGTTGATTCGGGAGGTATACGCACTTGCGCGGACAGGTATGAACAAGTGCCCTGATTCATCTCAACTCGACTTCACTGCGCGTGAGCCTAACCAGATCAGAACAGTGCCTCGGCATATTCGCCCAACCCCCTGCGCGAGCCCGTCGGCAGTAATACACTCGCCAGTTTTCGCACTCACCGCCGTCGAGCATGCGCAGGGAGTGACGACATGGGGAAATCAGGAGAAAGTAGACCTCCCTGTCCTGCTGTGCGGGACAGGGAGGAGCCGCACATGGCCACCAGGAGAGGCGGATTTCCAGCGAATACGCTGGATAACAGGAACATGTAAGCGAAAATCATCAACGCATACGAATACCCACGCACCTCAGAGCGGGACAAGGGCACATGCGATCGAATCGGATCGAAAGGAGCACATTCCAGAGCGACGGACGGATGTGCGAAGGCTCCGGCCCGGTCTTCACGGAGACTCCGCCCTCGCAACGCCGGGCTCCCGCATCCGGATGTCGCGGGCACCCTCGGCCCGCGACACCCTCACAGTCGGTGAGCTCCGCGGCCGCCGGGCCTATGGAAGCCCCACCACGCGGGCGGCTCGTCAGCGGCGGCCGCCGCCGAGCCTGCCCTCCAGCTGCACCAGCAGTTCGCCGAGCTGTCCGCTGAGCCCGCTGCGCGTCTCCTCGTCGAGCCCGGAGAGCACCGACCTCTCGTAGGCGAGCTGTTCGGGCAGCAGACGGTCGACCAGGGCCCGTCCGGCCTCCGTCAGCCCCACGTGGGCGACCCTGCGGTCCCTGTCGTCGCTGCGACGCCCGATCAGACCGGCCTCCTGCAGCACGCGCAGCCGCTTCGTGACGGCGGCTCCGGACGAGAAGGTCTCGCGGGCCAGCTCGCCCGGGGTGAGCTCACGGTCCGTGCGCCGCATCGCGCCGAGCAGATCGAACTCGGCACGGGTCAGACCGGCGGCCCGCAGGGGCGCGTCCTCCGCCTGCTGGAGGAGGGCCGCACAGCGGTTGATGCGGCCGATGAGCTCCATCGGTCCGGTGTCAAGACCCGGGTTGACGGCCTGCCACTGCCGTACCACCGAGGCCACGATGTCGTCGGTCACACCGCTCCGTTCGCCGGGGGCAGGGTGATCAGCCCCTGCCGTTGTGCTGTCGCCGCGAGCGTACGGTGTCCTGCCTGCTCAGTTGCGAGCAACTCTTCCTCGGGCAGGGCGCGCTGCCACCATTCGCCCGACGCGACGTCGCCGGCGTCGCGCAGCTCGACGAGGGCAGCCGTGAGCCGCCTGCGTGCCGCTTCGAGGGCCTGGGGGTCGGCGGCCGGGTCGGCGACCGACCGCTCCGCACTCTCGCGGGCGTCCCACGCCGCGGCGAGGGCCCGTTCCACGAGGCCGGACGCCCGGCGGTTGGTGACCGCGACCACGGCGAGGAGGCCCACCGCGACGCCCACGAGGGTGTCCAGGGCGCGGTCCGCAACGAGTTGCCCGGCGGGCTGGAACCCGCCGAACTCCAGGATCAGCAGGGCCATCGGGGTGACGGCGACGGAGCCGAGCCAGTAGTTGCGGGTGATCAAAGCCTCGGCGGCGAAGTTGAAGAGGAGGACGCACAGCACGAGGACGAGCGGGCTGACCCGGGCGAGCGGGATGACGGCCGCGAAGACCAGCACACCGAGAAGGTTGCCCACCGTCCGCTGCAGCCCCCGGCTCCACGAGAGGCTGAGATTGGGCTGGTAGACGGAGGCCGCGGTGACGACGGCCCAGTACGGGTGGCCGACACCGAGCGCCGAGGACACGTAGCCGGCGAGGGCGCAGCCGACGAGCGTACGGACGGCGACCGGCAGCACCGGGGAGCCGGGGGCGAGCGCGCACAGCAGCCTGCGCCGGGCTTCTCGACGCCCTCGCCGCATCCGCTGTCCGGCCCGTTCGGCGTCGATCCCGAAGAGCTGCTCGACCGTGCCGGGAACGGGCGGAGGGCCGGGGACGGGACCGCGGCCCCGGGTCCTCGCCGCCCATCCGCGCAGCTCCTCGGGGCCGGCGCCGCCGAGGTGCCCGCCGGCCGTGGTGGTGGCGAGGGCGCGCTCGGCGTGGACGACCAGCCGTTCGAGCGCTTGCCGTGCGGGGGTGGGGCGCCCGGCGGCCAGCAGGGACTGCCAGGCGCCCTGGACCGCCGCCGCCGCCGCGTGGCGGGTCCGGGGGCCGGGATCCGCCGCGTACGCCGCGGCGGCGTCGAGCGCGCGGGCGGTGGCGAGGCGCTCGGGCCCCTCCCTGCGCCGGAGGGCCGGGCCGGCGGTGACCAGCCAGGAGAAGGCACCCGCGGCCAGCATCAGGGCCATGTGGCCCGGTACCTGCCCGAGCTCCTGCGGGGCGAAGAGGGCGGCCGAGGTGACGAAGGCGAAGATCACGTTCCCGGGCGGGCCGATGCGGGTCGCGTCGCAGAAGGTCTTCTGCACGGCGGCGAGCAGGGCTCCGACGGCGATCAG
The DNA here is from genome assembly GCF_036227405.1 of Streptomyces sp. NBC_01460. Lineage (NCBI taxonomy): Bacteria > Bacillati > Actinomycetota > Actinomycetes > Kitasatosporales > Streptomycetaceae > Streptomyces > Streptomyces sp. NBC_01460. The sequence continues at coordinate 7,219,758 of NZ_CP109473.1, read as the reverse complement.
CACGGCCGTCGAGCCGGTGAGCGAGGCGACGACCAGGGAGACGGCCAGCCCGGCCGCCATCCCGAGGATGACGCGGAGGACGGTGTGGGCCCGGCGGGCGTACGGCAGGTTGTGCCCGTACAGCGCGCAGAGCGATCCCGCCATCGTGTACATGACGAGGTCGAGGCGGTCGAGCGAGTACAGCAGGAGATTCGGGACGGCGGAGGCGACCACCACGCTCAGCGCGGGCTTGTACCAGATCTCCGCGGGGCTCTTCAGCCGCAGGACACCGGTGACCGGCAGTTTGTGGACGGATGACTTCCGGGGTCGTACGGCTGTATCACTCACTCATTTAGGTTAACAGGTGTTACACACGTAAAACATTTTCGCGCCGAGCGGCCGTCTCCGGTAGCAGCCGTCCACACGCGGCCCTAGCGTGCTGGACAGCGGCGCGGGAACGTCTCCGGCTGCCAGCCTCGGGAGGAAACGCATGAAGCTCACCGAACCGGTCCCCGGCGGCCCCTGCTGGGTCGAGCTCAGCACCTCGGACGTGCCGGCCGCCCGGGCGTACTACGCGGGGCTCTTCGGCTGGCGGTGCGAGACCGATCCGAGGCCCGAGGCGGGCGGATACACGACGGCGCGCGTCGACGAGGACGCCGTCGCGGCCCTCAGCCCCCTCTACCAGCCCGGCCGGCCGGCCGCCTGGACGGTCTCCTTCGCCGCCGAGGACGCGGATGCCTCGGCCGACGCGGTGCGTGACGCGGGCGGCACGGTGCTGATGGAGCCGATGGACATCTTCGACCAGGGAAGATTCGCCGTGGCGGCCGACCCGTCCGGCGCGGTGTTCTCCCTCTGGCAGGCGCGCGCCTTCCCCGGAGCGGGGCGCTTCAACAGTCCGGGCGCCCTGGGGTGGGTGGAGCTCCGCACCCCGGACCCGCAGGGCGCCCTCGCCTTCTACCCGGCCGCCCTCGGCTGGACCGCCGACATCCAGGAGCGCTTCACCCACTGGGGCGTGGACGGGGCCGACTTCGGCGGCCTGAAGGAGCAGGACGACGACGAACGGGCCGGGACGCCACCGCACTGGGTGCCCTACTTCGTGGTGTCCGACGCCGAGGCCACCGCGGCCCGGGCCCTGACCGCGGGCGGCGAGCCGATCACACCGCCGGCCCGCGTGCCGGGCGGGCCCTGGGTCGCCACGCTCCGCGACCCCCTGGGCGCGCGGTTCGGCATCCGCACGCCCTGACGGCGCCCGGTCACCGCCCCGAAGCCGGCCTGGCCTCCTCCGGCGCCCGGAAGGCCTCGGCGGCATCGGCCACCCGGTGCATCAGACCGAAGAGCGTCTGCTGCTCGTCCGGTGTGAGCGGGCCGAGGAAGACCTGGTTCATCCCGACCGTGCGCAGGGCGAGCCGCCGGTGGGTGCGCGCGCCCTCGTCCGTGAGGCGGAGCAGGAAGCGGCGCCCGTCGCCCGGGTCACGCACCTTGTCCAGCAGCTCCCTGCGCAGCAGCCGGGTGATCACCTCGGCGACGGTGGACCGGTCGAGGCCGACCCGCTCCCCCACCGTCCGCTGGTCGAGGCCCGGTTCGGCGGTCAGGGCGTTGAGGACGGCGAACTGGGGCGAGGTGATCTCCTGGGAGACCATCGTGTTCCAGAGCAGGTGGTGCGCCTGCTGGAGGCGCCGGGCCAGGTGCCCGGGGTGGGTGCTCAGGTCGACCGCCTGCACGGCACCGTCCTCTCTCCGTCGGCCGTAGGCCGCCTGCCACCTCGGCCGGACGGCCGAAGATACACAGTGTACTGAGGGTATTGACCACAACAGCAAGCCCTGGGTAGCTTCATGACCATCGCATTTTACTCAGTGCACTGAGCATTGTCCGCACTTCACGGAGCCGTGACATGACCGCACGTGACCTTCCCGCACATCCGCTGCCCGACGGGTTGACCCAGCAGGAGATCGACGCCGAGGTGGCCAGGGCCCAGGCGGCGGCCGAACCGGGCGCCCACCACCCGCCGCGCGACTACCCCCCGTACCGCAGCAGCCACTTCCGCCACCCCCGCCGCTCCCTCGTCCCCGTGCGCGACCCGGAGGCCGTCGAGCTGTCCGGACCCGCCTTCGGCGTCACGGACGTGACGGCACTGGACCGCGACCTCACCGCGCAGCACGACGGCGAGCCCCTCGGGGAGCGGATCACCGTCACCGGCCGGGTGCTGGACCGGGCAGGCCGGCCGGTGCGGGGCCAGCTCGTCGAGCTGTGGCAGGCCAACGCCTCCGGGCGGTACGCCCACCAGCTCGACCGGCACCCCGCGCCCCTCGACCCGAACTTCACGGGGTTCGGACGCTGCCTGACCGACGACGACGGCGGTTACTCCTTCACGACCGTCAAGCCGGGCGCCTACCCGTGGCGCAACCACACCAACGCCTGGCGTCCCGCGCACATCCACTTCTCGCTGTTCGGCACGTCGTTCAGCCAGCGGCTCGTCACCCAGATGTACTTCCCGGGTGACCCGCTCCTCCCGTACGACCCGGTCATCCGCTCCGTCACCGACCAGGCCGCACGCGAGCGGCTGATATCGGCGTACGACCACGACCTGTCCGTCCCCGAGTGGTCCCTCGGCTACCGCTGGGACATCGTCCTGGACGGACCGTGCGCCACCTGGACCGAGGAAGAAGGCGACGCCTGATGTCCCACGCCCCGACCCCCTCCCAGACCGTGGGCCCCTTCTACGGCTACGCGCTGCCCTTCCCCGGCGGCAGCGAGGTCGCCCCGGCCGGGCACCCCGGCACGGTCACGGTGCACGGCCGGGTGCTCGACGGCCGGGGCGACCCCGTGCCCGACGCGATCGTCGAGACCTGGCAGCCCGCGCCCGACGGATCACGCGCCGGCCTCCCGGGAACGCTCCGCCACGACCCCGCGACGGGCAAGGTCGTCGGACGCGACGGCGTGGACTTCACCGGGTTCGGCCGGGCGCCCACGGACGCGGCCGGACGCTGGTTCGTGCGTACACTCCGGCCCGGCGGGGCCCCCTACATCTGTGCGGCCGTCTTCGCCCGCGGTCTGGTCCACCACCTCTACACCCGGGTCTACCTCCCCGATCTGCTCGACGAGGGCACGGAGGCGGGCGATCCGCTGCTGGGGTCGCTGGACGCGGAACGGCGCGCCACACTGGTCGCGACACGCACGGACGCCCGCACCTACCGCTTCGACATCCGTCTCCAGGGCGACGGCGAGACGGTCTTCCTGGAGTTCAGCTGATGCACGAGAGCGACGCCGGGCTCCTCGCCCCCGGGCGGGCCGGCTCGGCGGCCGAGGCCGCCACCGGCGACCACGCCTTCCTGCAGGCACTCCTGGACGCCGAGGCGGCGCTCACCCGGGTCTGCTCCGCCTCCGGGCTCGCCCCCGCCGAGGCGGGGCGGGCGGTCACCGAGGCCGCGGACGCGGACCGTTTCGACGTACGGGAGCTGGCGCTGCGCGCGCGGGAGGGCGGCAATCCGGTGATCCCGCTGGTCGCCGCCCTGACGGCGGCCGTCGGCGAGGAGGTGCGGCCCTTCGTCCACCGGGGTGCGACCAGCCAGGACATCCTCGACACGGCGGCGATGCTGGTGGCTTCCCGGACCCTGGCACTCGTCCTCGACGACCTGGGGCGGACCGCCGGCGCGCTGGAGCGGCTGGCGGCGGAGCACCGCGACACACCGATGCCCGGCCGCACCCTGACGCAGCACGCCGTACCGACGGCCTTCGGTCTCAAGGCCGCCGGCTGGCGGTCGCTGGTGCTCGACGCGCGGGACCGGGTGGCGACCGTGCGCGGCACGCTCCCCGTCCAGTTGGGCGGCGCGGCGGGCACACTGGCCGCCTTCCCCACGGGCGAGGGAGGCACAGCAGGACTCGCGCTCGTCACGGCGTACGCGGAGGAACTGGGCCTGGCCGAGCCGCTGCTGCCCTGGCACACCCTGCGCACCCCGGTCGCCGACCTGGCCGGAGCGCTCGCCTTCACCGCGGGTGCGCTCGGCAAGGTGGCGGCCGATGTGCTCACGCTCTCCCGCACCGAGATCGCCGAGGTCGCCGAGGGGTCCGGCGGCGGATCCTCCGCGATGCCGCACAAGGCCAATCCGGTCCGCGCCACCCTGATCGCCGCGGCGGCCCGCCGCGCGCCCGGGGCGGCGGCCACGCTGTTCGGTTCGCTCGCCGCCGAGGACGAGCGGCCCGCCGGGGCCTGGCACGCCGAGTGGGAGCCGCTGCGCGACCTGCTGCGCCTGGCCGGCGGCGCCGCGAGGGACGCGGCGGAACTCATCGAGGGACTCAGGGTGTTCCCGGCGGCCATGCGAAGCCATCTGGGGCTGACCGGCGGACTGATCGTCTCGGAGCGGCTGGCCGCCGTCGCCGCCGGGCGGGTGGGCCGTGCCCGCGCCAAGGAGATCCTGACCGAGGCCGCCGCCCTGGCCCGCGACGAGGGCAGGTCCCTCGCCGGGATCCTCGCGGGGGAACCCGCCTTCGACGGCCTGGACCTCGCCGAACTGACCGACCCCGCCCGGTACACCGGCTGTGCCGGGCCCCTCACCGACCGCGCCCTGGAGCGCCGATGACCATGACACCCGACCGCCTCCTCCACCACCGCGCCGAAGGACCGGCGGACGCTCCCCCGCTCCTGCTCGGCCCGTCGCTCGGCACCTCCACCGCGCTCTGGGACGGGGTCGCCCCCGAGCTCTCCGCCGCCCACCGGGTCGTGCGGTGGGACCTCCCCGGGCACGGCGGGTCGCCCGCCGGACTCATCGGCCCGGGCGCCGGGATCGCCGACCTGGGTGAGCTGGTCCTGGCGCTCGCCGACTCGCTGTCGCTGGAGCGGTTCTCGTACGCCGGGGTGTCGCTGGGCGGGGCCGTGGGCCTCTGGCTCGCGGTCCACCGCCCCGAACGCGTCGACCGCCTGGCCGTCGTCTGCTCGTCCGCCCACTTCGGCGACCCGGGGCCGTGGCGGGAGCGGGCCGCGCTGGTGCGCGCCGAGGGGCTCGGCAAGGTCGCGGAGAGCGCGGCCGGCCGCTGGTTCACGCCCGGCTTCACCGAACCCCGGCTGCTCGACGACCTCCTGGCCACCGATCCGTCGGCGTACGCCGCGTGCTGCGACGTGCTCGCCGACTACGACCTGCGGTCCGGGCTGTCCGGGGTACGGGCGCGGACCCTGGTCGTCGCCGGGCGTGAGGATCCGGCCACGCCGCCCTCGCACGCCCGGGAGATCGCCGACGCCGTCCCCGGCGCCGCGCTGACCGAGCTGCCGCACGCCTCCCACCTGGCTCCGGCCGAGCGCCCGGAGGCCGTACGGGAGGCGCTGCGCGCCCACTTCGCGCCCCGGGAACGCGGGAGCGGGACGGCCGTGCGCCGCGAGGTCCTGGGCGACGCGCACGTGGACCGGGCGCAGGCGGCGACCACCGAATTCACCGCCCCGTTCCAGGAGTTCATCTCCCGCTACGCCTGGGGCGAGATCTGGACGGACCCGACGCTGTCCCGGCGCGAGCGCAGCCTGATCACGCTGACCGCCCTGGTCGCCCACGGCCATCACGACGAGCTGGCGATGCACGTCAGGGCGGCGGTGCGCAACGGGCTCAGCCCGCGGGAGATCGGTGCCGCGCTCCTGCAGACGGGGGTCTACTGCGGGGTGCCGGCGGCGAACGCGGCGTTCGCGGTGGCCGAACGGGTGCTCTCCGGGATGGCGGAGGCGGAGCGGGGCGACACTCAGCCGGGCTGACCGTCGCCCCGGACGCGGGCGTGGACATGCATGTCGTGCCATCCGTCGGCGTGCAGGTTTCCCCGTCTGCGGATGCCTTCGAGGGGGAACCCGGCCTTGGCCGCGACGCGGCAGGAAGCCTCGTTGACCAACGAGTGGACGAGTTCGAGGCGTTCGAAGCCCGTCCCCTCGTCGAAGGCCCATCGCCGCACCGTGCCGACGGCCAGGGGCGCGACACCCCGGCCCCGGGCGGCGGGCAAAACCCAGTAGGCGCACTCGGCGTATCCGACCTGCGGGATCAGGCCCCGCAGCGCGATCCGCCCGAGCACCTCGTCACGCCCTTCGGTGCCGGGCCGGACGATCGCCCAGTGGATGTCGGTCTCGGTGTACCAGGCCGATGTCCACTGCTCGATCCAGGACGCGGCCTCCTCCTCGGAGTCGGCCCTGCGCATGTGCCACCGCTGGATCGTGGGATCGGAGAAGGCGGACAGGACGGCCGGCGCGTCCGCCGGACACCAGGGCCGCAGGAGCAGACCGTCCTCGACGGGGAGGGACGGCTGCGGGGACGAGGAGAGCCGTCCGGGCGGGATGTGAGGGGGCACCAGTATCGGCATGCCCGCCATACTGCCGGACGCCGGTCCGCTCGTCCGGGAGCTCAGCCGAGGCCGCGTGCGTCCTGCTTGAGTGCGGTGTCCACGGTCAGGGCCGTCGCCACGACGAGGCTCAGCAGCGGCTCGGGGAGCTGGTAGTGGATCTGCAGCACGTAGTTGTCCGCCGTGGTGAACATGGTCTTCGCCAGGCCTTCCCACGTCTTGGTGATCCGGGCTATCTCGGCACCGTTGTGGTCGACGATGGCGAAGTTCCAGGCGCGCCAGTTCTCGGCCTTGATCGCTCCGACCTGCTGTCCGTCGACCGTCATGGCGAAATTGATCTTGCCGATGGCGTTCTGCTGGACGATCTCGCCGACGGGCTGTCCGTCCGGGCGCTGCACGACGACCCGGGACTTGATGAACTTGGCCGGCCGGGTCAGGAGCAGCTGCGGCTGCCCGTGGGCGTCGCGGATCTCCAGGCGGTGCGTGAGGTACTGGTCGATGCTGGAGACGAACCTGAGCACCTTGCGCAGCGCGCTCTGGCCGACCTGGACGACCGAACCGACGGTGTTGCCCTGCTGGTCGAAGACGCGGTACTCGTTCGTGACCTCGATCAGCTTGGCCTTCTGGTTCACGACCAGGACCTGCTGGTTGAAGAGTGATCCGGCGCCCGGGGCACCCTGCTGGGGAACACCCTGCGCCGGAACGCCCTGCTGGGGGGCGAACTGCTGGGGGGCGAACTGCTGGGGCGCCGCCTGCTGCTGGGGCGCCACGTGCTGCTGCGGGGCGTTCTGCTGAGGCGCCGCCTGCGGCTGAGCGGCGGGTGCCTGGGCCTGAGCGGGCGCCTGCCCCTCCGCCGGGTGCGTGTGTTCCGTCCAGCGGGAGCCGTCCCAGTAGCGCAGCAGTTGGGGCGCGCCGTGGGGGTCCGGGTGCCAGCCCGCAGGTACGTTCGATTGCGTCGTCACCGGGGCACACTATCCCGCCAAGCTGTGGGCCCGAACTCATTGAAGGTTCACACACCATCTACGATGGCGGCGATGACCGGAGCAAGCGCACGGACGGACCGGCGACGGAGCGGCATGGGCCTGCCCGTCGCGCTGGGCTGGGCGCTGATGCTCATGGCGGTCTTCCTCTGCTGCTCCCCCGCCGCCACGGCCGCGACCCCGGCCGCGGCACCCTCCGGGAGCGCGGCCCGGGCCTTCACCCCGGTGCCCGAAGCGGTCGTGTCGGTCGTCGTGGCCGACGCCCCCGACGAACGCGGTATCGGCAGCTCCTGCCACGGGACGCCGGACCATTCGGCGGCCGTCGTCCTGCCCGGCCACCCCGCTCCCGTCGCCCTGCCCGGCCCCTCGGCTGCGTACCGGACCGCGCCGCTCACCGGGGCCGCCGCCATCCGCGGCCCCTCCGACGACAGCGTGGACGCCGTCGACCGACTGCGTCTCCAGGTCCAGCGGATCTAGGCCCACCCGGTCCGTCCCCCGCGCAGCCGATGCGCCGGAGGCGGCTTTCCGTGTGCCCCTTCCCCGCGTCGCGCCCCGTGCGCACGCGATCCGCCGATCCCGAGGACCTGACATGGCTTCCGCCAAGAACCGGAACACCCCCGCCGCCGCGCGCCGCGCCAAGCTCGAGGAGGCCCGCCGCAAGGAGCGGGCCCGCGAGCGCCGGAGCCGCGTCGTCACCATCACCGCGGCCGTCGTCGTGCTCGCCGGCCTCGTCGCCGGGGGCGGCTACCTGATGTCCGCCGCCGACGAGCAGGACAAGGCCGAGGAGCAGGCCAGGACCTCGCCGGTCACCGGCGAGAAGTCCTGGGACGACCTGACCCAGGACCACGTCCAGACGCCCGTCGACTACCCGATGAACCCGCCGGTCGGCGGGAACCACGACCCGGTCTGGATGAACTGCGACGCCGACGTCTACACCGAGGCGATACCGGACGAGAACGCGGTCCACTCCCTGGAGCACGGCGCCGTCTGGGTCACGTACAACGACAAGGCGGAGGACGCCGACGTCGAGGCACTCTCCGAGCGCGTCGCGAAGACGCCCTACTCGCTGATGAGCCCCAAGGCCGACCAGAAGGACCCGCTGATGCTCAGCGCCTGGGGCAAGCAGCTCACCGTGAAGAGCGCCACCGACGCGCGTGTCGCGCAGTTCTTCACCAAGTACGTCCAGGGTGCGCAGACCCCCGAGCCGGGCGCCGCCTGCTCCGGCGGGGTCGCCGGGTGACCGCGTCGGCGCGGGCTCCCCGCTCACTGGTGTGGGCCGGGGCCCTGGTTTTCGTGGTGGCCGTGGGGCTCGTGCTCCTGATGGTCGTACGTCCCTCGGCCGCCTCCCCGTCCGGTTCCGGGGCGGCTCCCGAGGAGAGCTCGGCGGACGTGGGGTTCGCGCGGGACATGTCGGTCCACCACCAGCAGGCGGTGGAGATGGCGTTCCTCGTGCGGGACCGCACCGATGACGAGGCCGTGCGGCGGCTCGCCTACGACATCATCAACACGCAGGCCAACCAGCGGGGCATGATGCTGGGCTGGCTGGAGTCCTGGGGCAGGCCCAAGAGCGCGGACCGGCCGCCGATGGAGTGGATGGGGCACCCCGTCACCCCGTCCGACGGCTCCCTCATGCCGGGCATGGCGACGGACACCGAGCTGGACAGGCTCCGCGCGGCACGGGGCAGGGACGCCGAGGTGCTGTTCCTGCGGCTGATGACCGTCCATCACCGCGCGGGCGCCGACATGGCACGGGCGGCGGCCGGTTCGGCCGGCACGGACGAGATCAGGAATCTGGCCGGCGGCATGGCCCGGGCGCAGGAGTCGGAGATCTCGCTGATGGCGGACATGCTCGAGGCCCGCGGCGCGAAGCCCTGACTCCTCGCCGCAGGGGTGTCAGGGGTCCGGCGGCCGGCGCCGCCTGACCCCTGACACCGCGAATTCACCTGCCGCCCTTGTCGTTCTCATGGGCACGTCACCGGTGCACCGCTCCCGCGCCCGACACTTCCTGACGAGTCATGGACATGTCCCTCTCACGACAGGAAGCACTGTGCGCCTGCACCGCTCCCCTCGCCTGGCGGCCACCGCCCTCCTCGGTACGGCGCTCGTCACCGTCGTCCCTCTGTCCTCCGCCCACGCCCGGTCGCTCCCGGCCGTCGGCGCGACGGCGGAGACGGCCGCGCTGTACGACGACGAGGCCGGCGGCAACGCCAACGCCGACGACCCGGCCATCTGGCGCAACGCCGCCGACCCCGGGCGCAGTCTGGTCGTGGCCACCGCCAAGGAGGGCGGGCTGCGGGTCTACGGCCTCGACGCGCGCCTGGTCCAGTCGGTCCCGGCACCGGCCGCCGCCACGGAGGACGACGCGCCGGGCAGGTTCAACAACGTCGACCTCGTGACCGGGCTCCGCACCCCGGCCGGCCGGACCGACGTGGCGGTGGTGAGCGACCGGGGCAACGACCGCCTCCGGATCTACCGCGTCGATCCCTCCCAGCCGGGTGGCCCGCTGAAGGACGTCACCGATCCCGGTGCCGCCCCGGTCTTCTCGGCGGACCAGGCGGAGATCAACGAGCAGCGGACCGCGTACGGGCTCGCCACCTGGCAGGACCGCTCCTCCGGACGCTCGTACGCGCTCGTCAGTCGGCGCAACACCACGGACCTCGCGCTCCTGGAACTGCGGCCGACCGCGGCGGGCACGGTGGGCTACCGCCTGGTGCGCACCCTCTCCCTCCCCTCGTCCTTCCGGCTCCCGGGCGGCACGTCGTGGACCCCGTGCGGTGAGCCGGGTGAGCTGCCTCAGGTCGAGGGCATGGTCGTCGACCCGGCGAACGGCACGCTCTACGCGGGCCAGGAGGACGTCGGCATCTGGCGGCTCCCGGCCGGGCTGAACGGGCGCCCGGTCCTGGTCGACAAGGTCCGCGAGTACGGCGTACCAGGGACGTACGACCCGGAGACCGAGGAGTGCGCGCCCGGCGCGGACCCCGGGTTCGGCGGCAAGCGGCTGTCGGCCGACGTGGAGGGCCTGACCCTCGTCAAGGAGTCCGGCGGCGACGGCCACCTCATGGCGTCCGGCCAGGGTGACGACACCTTCGCGGTGTACGACCGCGAGATCTCCGAGGGCAACGCGTACGAGGGCGGCTTCCGTGTCACCGCCGTATCGGCGGACCTCGACGGCAGCGAGGAGTGCGACGGTGCCGCCGTGCTGAACGAGCCGCTGGGGGCGCGCTACCCGCACGGGCTGCTCGTGGTCCAGGACGGCCACGAGACGTCGGCGTCGGGGAGCGAGGAGGGCCGGGAGGCGACCGGCTTCAAGTTCGTGGACCTGGGCGCCGTGAGGGACGCGGCGGACCTGTAGCAGGCCGTCCGGTCTCCTGCCGCGAGCCGGGTCGCCGGGGGCATCGCATAGGCTCGTCGACGATATGAAGAGCTACCTCGCGCCCCTGGGGTCCAAGGCCGACAAGGACACCGTGCGCCGCCACAACCTGAGCCTGGTGCTGCGTGCCGTGCGGGACGAGGGCGAGGCCGGCGAGGCCACCCGCGCCGGGGTGTCCGCGCGGGTCGGGCTGACCCGGGCCGCGGTGTCCTCCCTGGTCGAGCAGCTGCTGGACAGCGGCTTCGTCACCGAGTCGGGCAAGACCTTCAGCGGGCAGGCCGGGCGCCCCGGCACGGCCCTGAAAGTGGCGCGCACCGGGCCCGCGGGGCTGGGTGTGGAGATCAACATCGACTACGTGTCGGTGTGCGTGGTGGACCTGGCGGGCACCGGCCGGGTGCGGCAGACCGAGCACCTGGACAACCGCGGCGCCCCGCCGGAGGAGGTCCTGGCCCGGGCGGCCGGGATCGCCGCCCGCACCCTCGACTCGGCGCGGGAACAGGAGCTCCACCCGGTCGGTACCGCACTCGCGCTGCCGGGACTCGTCTCGGGCGGCTCGGTGCGCCAGGCGCCGAACCTGGGCTGGAACCAGGTCCCCGCCGAGGAGCTGTTCGCCGGCGCGCTCGCCGGTCTGCGCCCCGGCACGGCGCCCCTGCCCGTGCGGTCCGAGAACGAGGCCAATCTGGCGGCCCTGGCCGAGCTGTGGTTCGGCGGGCTCGACACGGTCCGCAGCTTCCTCTACCTGACGGGTGAGATCGGCGTCGGCGGGGCCCTGGTGCTCGACGGCGAACTGCTGCGCGGAGCGCACGGATTCGCCGGGGAGATCGGGCACGTGGTGGTGGACCCCACCGGGCCCGAGTGCCGGTGCGGCTCGCGCGGCTGCCTCGAGCAGTACGCCGGCCAGTCGGCCCTGCTGCGGGCGGCCGGCATCGGCGAGGGCGCGGGCGGGGCCGCGGGCGTGATGGAGCTGGAGCGGCGGGCGCAGGCGGGTGACCCCGTGACGCTGGCCGCCGTGGCCGACGCCGGCCGGATGCTGGGGCAGGTGCTGTCCGGCGCGGTCAATCTGTTCGACCCGGACGCGGTGGTGCTGGGCGGGATATACCGCGGCCTGATGCCGTGGCTCTCGCCGCCCGCGGACGCGGAGCTGACGGACCGCGTGGTGTCCGGCCTCTGGTCCCGGGGCGGCGGCAGGCTTCGCGCGTCGTCCGTGGCGGGTGACGCGGCGCGGGGCGCGGCGGCGCTGGTCGTCCAGGACGTGCTGGCCGACCCTGTCGCGTACGCCCCGCCCGCGTCCGTGGACGCCTGACGGCGGGACCTGCTGGGTCCGGGGCGCCCGGTGGTGGTGTGCCGGGTGCCCCGGGGGGGTGGGTCAGCGGACGTTGAGGAGGTGTTCCATGGCGAGCTGGTCGAGGGCTTCGAAGGCCATGGAGCGTTCGGCTGCGGCGGTGGCGTCGAAGGTCTCGTAGGCGGTGGTGTCGGCGAGGAGTGCCTTGAGGCCGTCGGCGGCGGTGGGCTGGGCGAGTTCGTGCAGGCGGGAGGCGGTGAGGGCTTCCTGGACGGCGGGGTCGGCGCGGAAGGCGAGGGCGCGTTCCTTGAGGATGAGGTAGTTGCGCATGCAGTTCTTCGCGGACTCCCACACGCCGTCGATGCCGTCGGTGCGTACGGGCTTGAAGTCGAAGTGGAGGGATCCGGTGTAGTCGGAGGTCTCCAGGAGGTCGACGAGCCAGAAGGCCTGGCGCAGGTCGCCGGCGCCGAAGCGGAAGTCCTGGTCGTACTTGATGCCGGACTGGCCGTTGAGGTCGATGTGGAAGAGCTTGCCGGCCCACAGGGCCTGGGCGATGCCGTGGGGGAAGTTGAGTCCGGCCATCTGCTCGTGGCCGGTCTCCGGGTTCACGCCGACCATCTCGGGGCGCTCGAGGCGCTCGATGAAGGCCAGGGCGTGGCCGATGGTGGGCAGGAGGATGTCGCCGCGGGGCTCGTTGGGCTTGGGCTCGATCGCGAAGCGCAGGTCGTAGCCCTGCTCTGTGACGTAGTCGCCCAGCAGGTCGAAGGCTTCCTTCATGCGGTCCAGGGCGATACGGACGTCCTTCGCGCCGCCGGACTCCGCTCCCTCGCGTCCGCCCCAGGCGACGTAGGTGGTGGCGCCGAGCTCGGCGGCCAGGTCGATGTTGCGCATGACCTTGCGCAGCGCGAAGCGGCGCACGTCACGGTCGTTCGCGGTGAACCCGCCGTCCTTGAACACCGGGTGCGTGAACAGGTTGGTCGTGGCCATCGGGACCTTCATCCCGGTGCGGTCCAGTGCGTCCTTGAACCGGCCGATCAGCCGGGCCCGCTCCGCCTCGTCGGACCCGAACGGGATCAGGTCGTCGTCGTGGAACGTCACCCCGTGCGCGCCGAGCTCCGCGAGCCGCTCCACGGACTCGACCGGGTCCAGCGCGGGACGCGTCGGCTCACCGAACGGGTCGTTGCCACGCCAGCCCACGGTCCACAGACCGAAGGTGAACCTGTCCGCAGGGGTGGGAGTGAAGCGTTCCGTCATCGTCTGTCCGCCTTCGACTGCCGGGGGTCCGGGACCGTCGCGTCACCCCGGGCCTATTTGTTCACTGACATGATTAATTATGCACACGGCACCGCGTGGACGTAACCCCCCGGACGGCGAAACGAGGACACCCCTGGTCGCCACGCCGTCGATCACGTAATTTGTTTGTCGCACTCCCAAAATCGGCACCACCGGAAACCGCACGAGAAGAGGTAGCCCATGCCGCCGCGTACCGTCGTCATCGGCGTGGACAGCTCCACCCAGTCCACCAAGGCTGCAGTCACCGACGCCGAGACCGGTGAGCTGCTCGCCGTCGGCCGCGCACCGCACGTCGTCACGGGTGACGGCGGAGCACGCGAGACCGACCCCGAGGTCTGGTGGCGGGCGCTGTGCGACGCCGTCGCGGCCGGGCTCAAGGAGTCCGGCCTCTCCGCGTCCGCCGTCACCGGCATCGCCGTGGCCGGGCAGCAGCACGGGCTCGTGGTCCTCGACCGGTCCGGCAGGCCGCTGCGCCCCGCGCTCCTGTGGAACGACACGCGCTCCGCGCCGCAGGCCGCGGCGCTCGTCGCCGAGCTGGGCGGCCCCGAGGCGTGGACCGCGCGTACCGGCACGGTGCCCGTGGCGTCCATGACCGCGACGAAGTGGCGGTGGCTGCGCGAGAACGATCCGGCGAGCGCCGAGGCGACGGCTGCCGTGCGGCTGCCCCACGACTTCCTCACCGAGCGGCTCTCGGGCGTCGCGGCGACGGACCCGGGGGACGCGTCGGGCACCTGCTGGTACTCCACCGACACGGGCGCGTACGACCCGGAGCTCCTGGACAGGCTCGGCCTGGACCTCTCGATGCTGCCGGAGGTCGCCGCCACGGGCGGGACCAGGATCGGGTCCCTGACCGAGGCCGCGGCGGAGGCGCTCGGCCTGCCGGCCGGGATCGCCGTGGCCGCCGGCACCGGGGACAACATGAGCGCCGCCGTGGGCCTCGGCCTGGGCGGCGCGGGGCTGCTGGACCACCCCGTCCTGAGCCTCGGCACCTCCGGCACGGTCTTCGCCGCCTCCCGGACGCGCCCGGCGTCCACCGCCCTCTCGGGTTTCGCCGCGGCCGACGGTACGTACCTCCCGCTGGCCTGCACGCTCAACTGCACCCTGGCCGTCGACAGGGTGGCCACGCTGCTCGGCCTGCACCGCGACGACGCGACGCCCGGCGGCGAGGCCGTCCTCCTCCCGTACCTGGACGGCGAGCGCACCCCGGACCTGCCTACCTCGTCCGGTCTCCTGACCGGGCTCCGGCACGACACCACGCCGCAGCAGCTCCTGGGCGCGGCGTACGAGGGGGCGGCCTACACCGTGCTGCGGGCGCTCGACGAGCTGTTGCGGGCGTGCGGCCTGGACCCGGCCGACCCCGAGGTGGCCGGCCGGCCGCTGCGGCTGGTCGGCGGCGGCGCCCAGGGCCGGACCTGGGTGGAGACGGTACGCCGCCTCTCCGGCCGGCCCCTGATCGTGCCGGGCAGTGGCGAGCTGGTCGCGCTCGGCGCGGCGGCACTGGCCGCCTCCGCGGCGGGCGGCGGGGACCCGGTCGCCGTCGCGGCGCGGTGGAACGCGACGTCGGACGACGCCGAACTCCCAGCGGTGGAGCGGGACACCGAGACCTGGGAGCGTGTGGGATCGGTGCTGGACAGGGCGTCGGAGCCGCTGCTCGGCGGATGAGGGGGCGCCCCGAAATCGCGTCCGGCGCACGCGTTTTGGGGATGGCTGCGGATCTTCAATAGGATCCGGCGATGATCACAAGAAAACGGCTGAGGGCCGGGGTGTGCGTTCTTCTCGCCACCCTGGCCGCCGGGTTCGGCACGGCCCTTCCGGCCGCAGCCGACGAACCCCCCACCGCCGCATCGCCCAAGGTCGAGCTGGTCCTTGACGTCAGCGGTTCCATGCGCACCCGCGACATCGACGGCGGGTCCCGGATATCCGCCGCCAAGCAGGCGTTCAACGATGTCCTGGACGCGGTGCCCGAGGAGGTCGAGCTCGGCATCCGTACGCTCGGCGCCGACTACCCGGGCGACGACCGCAAGGTCGGCTGCAAGGACACCAAGCAGCTCTACCCGGTCGGCCCGCTCGACCGCACCGAGGCCAAGACCGCCGTCGCCACACTGGCGCCGACCGGCTGGACCCCGATCGGCCCGGCCCTGCTCGGCGCCGCGGACGACCTCGAGGGTGGGGACGCCACCCGGCGGATCGTCCTGATCACCGACGGCGAGGACACCTGCGGCCCGCTGGACCCCTGCGAGGTCGCGCGCGAGATCGCCGCCCGGGGGACCCACCTGGTCATCGACACCCTGGGCCTGGTACCGAACGCCAAGATCCGGCAGCAGCTGACCTGCATCGCCGAGGCCACCGGCGGCACCTACACCGCGGTGCAGCACACCGAGGAACTCTCCGGCCGGGTCACACAGCTGGTGGACCGGGCCGCCGAGCCCGTCGTCACCCCGGTGGCGACCGAGGGCGCGGGCAGCTGCTCCGCCGCCCCGGCGCTGAAGGCCGGGCTCTACACGGACCGTCAGGAGATCGGCAGGCACCGCTGGTACCGGGTGGACGTCCTGCCCGGCCAGGAACTGCGCGCCTCGGTGAGCGTGGGCGCGGACCGCGCCGTGAACAACGACTACGGGGTCCTGCTGCGCGCCGTGACCACGCACGGCCGCGAGATCGTCCGCGGATCGGAGTCCGGCTCGGGGCGCACGGACGCCATATCCTCCGGCCTGCGCTACCCGACGGCCGAGCGGGACGACGACGACGTCTCCGACGAGGACCTGAAGCCCGCGGCCGAGAGCGTCTGCCTCGAACTCGGCAACTCCTTCTCGGCGCCCGCGTCGGTGAAGACCACTCCCGGCATGCCCGTCGAGCTGACCATCGACCTCGTGACGTCACCCGACGAGGCCGCCGACACCGCCGCGTTCGGCCTGGGCCGCGGCTGGTGGCTGCTGGGCGTCATGGTGCTGGCCGGGCTGATCGCCGGTCTGCTGTTCGGCTGGATCTCGCGTTGGCGCGTCGCCGTATGGAGGACCAACTGATGCGTACCACCCGCAGGAACACCGTGCGACGCGTATGCGTGGGGGCGCTGCTGGCCGCCGTCACCCTGCTCACCCCGGCCGGCACCGCCGTCGCCGACGACCCGTCCGCGAGCGCGAGCCCGTCGGAGGGCGAGGCGGCGGGGCCGACGGAGGCGGGCACCACCTTCCGCACCGCCACTCCGGTCCGGCAGGGACAGACGGCCACCGCGGACGCGTCCACCGGCGACTACCTGTACTGGGCCTTCCCCGGCGACACCGGACAGCGCCCCACCGTCCGCGCGAAGGTGACCCTGCCGGAGAGCGCCACCCGGCACGGGGCCTCGACCTGGCAGGTCGACGTGTACGACGGCCTCCGCCGCCGGCAGGCCTGCGTGTACGGGCACCAGACGCGGAAGGCGGCGCCCGACACGGGCACCGTCGAGCTGTCCTGCGTGCTGCGCACGGTGCGCGCCTGGTCCGAGCCGTGGGCGTCCGATCCGCTGCCCGGCACCTACTACGTACGCCTGACGGTGGTCGGCCTGGCCGAGGAGGACCTGGGCCTGCCGTTCCACGTCGAGACCGAGGTCACCTCGGCCGACCAGGGCGGCGCCCACGACGTGGACGGCACGCTCGCCGAGCCGCTGGTGCCGGGCGTCTCCGCGGCCTCGGCCCAGGGCGTCACCCTGTCCGGCAGCGAACCGGAGGACGGCTGGTCCTCCGGGTGGTGGACCAGCCGCTGGCTGTGGACCGCCGGCGGAGCCGCACTCGCCGCGCTCGCGGGCGTGTTCGGCTACTCCCTGACGCGGGGAGGCGGCCGCCCGTCCCGGGTCCCGCCGGGCGTCTGACCCGTAGCACGGCATGACCGAGGGCCGCAGGCGACCGTCTGCGGCCCTCGGTCATGCCGTGGCCTGAACCGGAGATCTCCGCTTCGAACCCATGGCCGACTGGCACTAGGCTCGGCAACTCACGTACTGCGCACGGCAGATGACGGGAGTTCCCCATGTCCACGGAAACCGGTGCGGCCCTCGACGCCGAACCGCGCGGCCACCGGATCGTCCAGGGGCCCAGGGGTGTGCCGCTCCTGGGAAGCCTGCCCCAGTTCGGCAAGGACCCTCTCGCGTTCTTCGAGCGCCTGCGTGGTTACGGGGACATGGTGCGCTGGCGCTTCGGCCGCAACGACTGCGTCTTCATCGCCGATCCGCAGTGCATCGGCGAACTCCTCACCGAGACGGAACGCACCTTCGACCAGCCGCTGCTGGGCATCGCCTTCCGTACCGTCATGGGCAACGGTGTCGTCGTCGCCCGCGGCGCCGACTGGCGGCGCAAGCGCTCGCTGGTGCAGCCCTCGGTGCGGCCCAAGCAGGTGAAGTCGTACGCCTCCACGATGACGGCGTGCGCGGTGGACCTGGCCGACACCTGGTCGGGCGGTGAACGCGTCGACATCAAGCGGGAGATGGCGGCCCTGACGCAGAAGATCGCGGTCCGCACGATCTTCGGGGTGGACACACCGGCCGACGCGGCGTCGATGGGCCGGGCCATGGACATCGCCCAGCAGGAGATCGGCAAGGAGTTCAGCGGCCTGGGAGCCGTCCTGCCCGACTGGGTGCCGACGCCCGGGCGGGCCAGGATCAAGAAGGCCGCCGCGGTGATCGACGCCGAGGTCGGGCGCGTGGTGGCCCGCCATCGCGACGGGGACGGCGAACGCCCCGATCTGCTGAGCCGGCTGCTCACGGCGGTGGACGAGACCGGGGCGCACCTCACCGACCAGGAGATCCGGGACGAGACCGTCACCCTGTACATCGGCGGTCACGAGACGACCGCCTCCACGCTGGTGTGGGCCTGGTACCTCCTGTCCCGTACGCCTCGGGCGCTCGCCGCGCTCACCGAGGAGCTGGACCGGGTGCTGGGCGACCGGGAGCCGGGGATCGACGACTACGCGCGACTGCCGTACGCCCAGGCGGTGGTGAAGGAGACCCTCCGGCTGTATCCGACGATCTGGCTGGTCACGGGGATCGCCAAGGAGGGGGCCCGGATCGGCGGGGTGCCGTTGGCGGAGGGCACGCGGGTGTGGAGCAGCCAGTGGGCCACGCACCGGGACGAACGGTGGTTCCCCGAGCCCGAGGCGTTCCGTCCCGAGCGCTGGGACGCGGAGGACGGGGACGAGATCCCCGAGTACGCCTGGTACCCGTTCGGCGGCGGCCCCCGGGTCTGCCTGGGCACCCGTTTCGCGATGGTCGAGGCGGTGCTGATCCTGGCCGTCCTGGCGCGCCGCTTCGAGCTGGAGGTCGACCCGGGCACCGTCAACCCCGTGCCGACCCTGACCCTGCAGCCGGACCGGGAGGTCATGGCGACCGTACGGGCGCGCTGACCGCGCCGACGGGTGAAGCCGGACGGGAACGTTTGACCTCAACTTCACTTGAGGTCCTAACGTTCCCCGCATACCGACCGACCCCGGAGGACCGCATGGACATGGAAGTCACGGCGTGGCACTCGCTGCACAGCACGGTGAACGCGCAGACGGACCGCAGACCCTTCTCCAAGGCCACACTGCACCGCATCGGGGCCTTCGCCAGGCCGCACCGGGGCAGGATCGTCCGCTTCCTGCTCCTCAGTGTGGTCACCGCCCTTCTGGCGGTGGCCACACCCGTGCTGGCCGGGCGGGTCGTCGACGCGATCGTGCAGGGCCGGGACCCCGGCACGGTCGTCCGGTACGCCCTGCTCATCGCTCTGATCGCCGTGGCGGAGGCGGGGCTCGGCCTCCTCGTCCGATGGCTCTCGGCCACCCTCGGCGAGGGGCTGATCCTCGACCTGCGGACGGCCGTCTTCGACCACGTCCAGCGGATGCCCGTCGCCTTCTTCACCCGCACCAGGACCGGTGCGCTGGTCAGCCGGCTCAACAACGACGTGATCGGCGCGCAGCGGGCGTTCAGCAACACGCTCTCCGGCGTCGTCTCCAACGTGGTCACCCTGCTGCTGACCCTGGCCGTGATGCTGACGATCTCGTGGCAGATCACGCTGCTCGCCCTGGTGCTGCTGCCGGTGTTCGTGGTCCCCGCCCGCCGGATGGGCGCGCGGATGGCGGATCTCCAGCGGGAGGCCGCCGGCCACAACGCCACCATGGGCACGCAGATGACCGAGCGCTTCTCGGCGCCGGGCGCGACGCTCATCAAGCTCTTCGGGCGCCCCGCCGACGAGTCCGCCGAATTCGCGGCCCGGGCGGGACGGGTGCGTGACATCGGCGTCCGCACGGCGATGCTCCAGTCCACGTTCATCACGGCGCTCACCCTGGTGTCGGCACTCGCCCTCGCCCTCGTCTACGGGCTCGGCGGCCACTACGCGCTGCGCGGCACCCTGGAGCCCGGGGCCGTCGTCGCCCTGGCCCTCCTCCTCACCCGGCTCTACGCGCCGCTGACGGCTCTGGCCGGAGCCCGCGTCGAGGTGATGAGCGCCCTGGTCAGCTTCGAGCGGGTCTTCGAGATCCTCGACCTGAAGCCGCTGATCGCGGAGAAGCCGGACGCCCGCCGGGTGCCCGACGGACCGGTGTCCGTGGAGTTCGACGGGGTCTCCTTCGGCTACCCCTCCGCCGACAAGGTCTCGCTCGCCTCCCTCGAAGAGGTCGCCACGCTCGACTCGGGGGACGGCTCGCAGGTCCTGCACGACGTCTCCTTCACGGCGGAGCCCGGCCGGATGGTCGCCCTCGTGGGATCGTCCGGAGCCGGGAAGTCGACCATCGCGCAGTTGCTCCCCCGGCTGTACGACACCGATGCCGGCACCGTGCGGCTCAACGGCGTCGACGTACGCGACCTGACGGCCGACTCGATCCGGGAGACGCTCGGGATGGTCACCCAGGACGGGCACCTCTTCCACGAGTCGGTCCGCGCCAATCTGCTGCTCGCCCGGCCGGAGGCCACCGAGGAGGAGATCTGGGAGGCGTTGCGCCGCTCCCGCCTGGACGGCCTGGTGGCATCGCTCCCCGACGGGCTGGACACGGTGGTGGGTGAGCGCGGCTACCGGCTCTCCGGCGGCGAACGCCAGCGGCTCACCATCGCCCGGCTGCTGCTGGCCCGTCAGCGGGTGGTGATCCTGGACGAGGCGACCGCGCACCTGGACTCCACCTCGGAGGCGGCCGTCCAGGAGGCGCTGGCCGAGGCCCTGGAAGGCCGCACGGCCGTGGTCATCGCCCACCGGCTGTCGACCGTGCGCTCCGCGGACCTCATCCTGGTCGTCGAGGACGGCCGCGTCGTCGAACGGGGCACGCACGAGGAGCTGCTGGCCGTCGGAGGACGGTACGAGGAGCTGCACCGCACCCAGTTCGACCGCGCGGAGCCGGAAGAGGCGGCCCGGCCCGTCGGTTGACCGCCGCCCGGCAGGTGTGTGGCCGGCCGGGGACGAGCCGGTGGGGAGGGCGGAGGACTCCACCCCGGCACGCGCCCCGCCCGGCCGACGCCCGCGCCGCGATCCGCGGTGCGGGCACGGACCCCTGCCGATCGGGCCCACAGGCCGGCCCTGGCGAGGAGCGCTTCCGCCTGCGCACGGGTGAGGATCGGCGGCCGGTGCCGGTGAGGGGCCCGGCTTCACGCCTGGGGGCGGCCCAGGGCGGTATCGGGGTCGTCGCCGCCCCAGTTGCCAGGAGTACGCCACAGGACGTGGACGCCGAAGACCTCGCGCACGGTACTCGCGGCCCATTCCTCGGCAGGCGCCCCGCACAGGACCAGGTAGAGGCGGTCAGCCTTCGTGTGCAGGGTGTGGTTGATCTCGAGAAGGCGGGTCGCTCCCGCACGGAGTTCCTCGTACGCGGAGCGCCCGGCTCCCAGGACCTCGTAGAGGAACAGGCCGTCGTCCACGGCGCAGACGACGTCGGCGGCCTCGGAGTCGGTCGGCTGGAGGTCCGCCCACAGCAGTTCCGACTTCAGTGCGTGGCGTACCGCCTCGTGCTTCTTGCAGGTCCGGTCCACGGCGGCCGAAGCCGCCAGGGCGAGCAGGAAGTCGTCCTTCGTGGTCACTGCCTGTACGACCGGTGCTTCTTCGACGGTGGTCACGGGTTCGGCTTCCTTCTGCTCGGGGTGGTCGGGCTGGAGGGCGACGGGTGCGGCTTCGGGTGCGGTCGGGTCGTCCAGGGCCTCCGCGTCGGTCAGGCGGGCACGGAGCGTCTGTTGTGCTTCGGTCAGAGCCGCGGCCCAGCCGGACTCGACGAGTTCGGCCCGCAGTCGGCCGGTGTGCAGGGTGCTGTCCTTGAGCGCGCGGTTGGTACGTGCCGCGAGGTCGCGCAGGATGCCCAGGCGCTGCCGGTCGGGGGAGCCGAGGACGCGGTACACGTCCACCCAGTCCGCCTGGTCGCGGCGGAGGATGCGGTTGGCCATGCCCTGCAGGTCGGACAGGCGCGCGCGGGCGTCCTCCGAGGCCCCTTCACCGCCGGTCGCCAGGTCGTCGAGCACGTCGACCGCCGTCGTGTACCGCTGCGCCATCCTCGGCGAGATGGGCAGACGGCCTCGCGTGTCGGCGGTCAGCACGCTCTGGCCGGTCTCGTTGGCGAAGACCCAGCAGTCCAGTTCGTCGCCGGGGCGGGGAGGCGTGGAGCCGTGCCGGACCGTCAGGGCCAGGGGACGGTCCGTCGCGGGGCTGAGCGCCTTGACCTTGTAGCGGCCGCCGGGACCCGGGCCGATGACGCGGACGCGGATGTCGGCCCCGATCTCCAGAACGTCGCCCAGGTCCGTGCCGGGGGCTGTTTCTTCCGCCGGCACGTGCGGGACGGCATCCGGGTGCGTGAGGACCTCCGGGAGCGGCGAGGTGTGCAGCACCGTCAGACTCTGCGTGCTGCGGGTGAGGGCGATGTACAGCTGCCGCAGGCCGGCGGGGCCACGGTCTGCGATGGTGGCGGGCTCGACGACCAGGACATGGTCGTACTCCATGCCCTTCGCCTGAGCGGCGGCCAGGACGGACACGGCCTCACGACTCATGCCCGTCAGGCCGGAACCCTCGTCGAGACGGCGGCTGATCTCGTCGAGCCAGGACGAGTCGTCGGGGACGATGACCGCGACGGAGCGCGGTGTACTCCCGTCGCTGGTGCCCACCAGACGGGTCATCTGGGCGACGGTGTCGTCGAGCAGCTTCCACGGCTCGGTCGCCACCGTTCGTACGGCGTCCTCGCCCGCCTTTCGTACGGCTCGCGGGTACGGCAGTCCGGGGGCGACCGCACGGGCGAGGGGTGCGACGAACTCCATGATCTCGGCCGGTACGCGGTAGCTGGTGTTCAGCTCGGCGACGCGCCAGTCCCCGTGGTCCGACAGAAGCGTGCCGAGCGGGTCCCAGCTGAGGTGGGTGTGGGGGCCGGTGGCCTGGGCGAGGTCGCCGAGGACCGTCATGGAGCCCCCGACGGCGCAGCGGCGGCGCAGTGCGCGGGCCTGCAGCGGGGTGAGGTCCTGGGCCTCGTCGACGACGATGTGCCCGTAGCGCCGGGGCGTTTCCCCGTCGATGAGGAACCGGAGTTCTTCGAGGCAGACGTGGTCGTCGAGGGTCCATGGCTCGGCGTCGGCGGTGTCGGCACGTGGCCGGTGCAGGGCCGCCTGTTCGTCGGCGTCGAGGATGCCGTCCGCGCATGCGCCCAGGAGGTCGGGCGAGTCGTAGAGGCTGCGCAGGGCCTCCCTGGCGCCTGGAGCGGGCCAGATACGTTCGACGAGCCGCTCGACGCGGCGGTTGCGTTCGAGGTCGCGGCGGATCGTGCCGCCCTGGCCGCGGCGGGGCGCGATGGTAGCGAGCTCCTGGAGGAGCCGGTCGACGAACAGGCTGCGGAAGCGTTCGCGACGCTGCCGGTAGGGGCCTTCGGCGGCACGTACGTCCTCGAGGAGTGTCAGGACTTCGGACTTGGGCACGCGCAGCGTGGTGCTGCCGGCGGTGACGACGACGGCCGGTTCGTCGCCCTCGTAGGACGGTGCGGTGGTGAGGTCGTCGAGCGCCTCGGGCCGGCAGTCGCTCTCGACACGGCGTCGCAGTACGGCCGCCATCCGCTCGCCGGACTTCACCAGCCGCGCCCGCGGGGTGTCGGTGCCGCGGATCTCCCCGTCCCACAGCCGGTCCAGCTGGACGGCGTTGACGTCCCGTGTGCCGAGGGTGGGCAGCACCTGGCCGACGTAGTCGAGGAACCTCTGGTGGGGGCCGATGACGAGGATGTCCTGGGCCTTGAAGTGCTCGTTGTCGACGAGCCAGGTCACGCGGTGCAGACCGACGGCGGACTTACCGGTACCGGGGCCGCCCTGCACGACGAGGATGTCGGACGGTGTGCCGGTCACCAGGTCCATCTGGTCCCGGCGGATGGTCTCGACGATGTCCCGCATCCGGCCGCCGCGCGAGCGCCGCAGTTCACGCAGCAGGAAGTCGTCGGGCTGGAGCGGCTTACGGCGCCGGCCGCGGACGACGTCGCCGGGCGTCGGGGACGGCGGACGCACCTCACGTCGGCCCTCGGCCTGTTCCGGAGGCTCCTGGACCGGCGTCTCGGCGCCAGCCTGTGTCCCGGCCTCGGTCGCGTCGTCCGCGGCCGGACGCGGCGGCGGAATGGCCTCGAGAGAGGGGATGACCGGGATGACCGGCGCGGCGATCTCGTCGAAGTAGTCCTGCACGACACGCTGCACGCACCGCAGCCGCCGCCGCAGAACGACCTCTCCGGGTGCCTCCGGCAAGGCCTCCGCCCATTGTTTCGCGAGCTTGCTGGTCCACAGCAGGACGACTGGATCGTTCGAGGCGTCGCGCACGCCCCGTCTGCCGATGTACCAGGGACGCGGCTTCGTGCCGGGGTCGTCAGGCGCGTCCACGCGGGAGAAGACCAGCGCCTCGTCGCCGAGCCCGTCGTACGCCTCGGCCAGCGCCTCCGCGTGCTTCCGATTGGCGATGCCGTCCTTGCCGCTGGCCGCTGCCGTGGCGGCCGACGTCCCGGTCATCTCGGCCAGCTTCGCGGTGTAGCAGTCGTACGCGTGGTCCACCGCCTTCTGCTCGGTGGCGATGACCTCGTCGTGCGTGGTGGTGCCCATGTGTGTCCTCCCCTGCGGGCGCCCGTGGGCGCCGCCACGGGCCAGCGCCCGTGCCCCGCTGAAACAACTATCAGAAAGCGAACGGTGACAACCAGTCAGGGGACGAACACGGCCGTAGGCCCGTGGAACAGCCGGCTGGGAGGCGCGGAGGTGAAGGCCGTTCCGGGGCCTTTCGCCAGGGACTTGGGTACGGTGGCGGGGGGGTGCCACCGGTGCGGACGGCCCACCCGCGCCCGGACGGCAGGGCCACGGCAGGGCGCGGTGAGCGGCACTACGATGTGCCGATGGCAACGATCAGGCAGGTCCAGGTCACCTTCGACTGCTCGGATCCTCGGCGCGTCGCGCGTTTCTGGAGCGAGGTGCTGGGGTACGTCATGACGCCGCCGCCCGAGGGCTTCGACACCTGGGAGGACTTCGACCGCACCCAGCCGTCCGAGGACCGGGGCTCGTGGGCCGTCTGCACGGATCCCTCAGGTGTGGGGCCGCGGCTGTACTTCCAGCGCGTTCCCGAGGGCAAGACCGCCAAGAACCGGGTCCATCTCGACGTGCGGGTCGGCACCGGGCTCGTGGGTGCGGAGCGCCTCGCCGCACTGGAGGCCGAGTGCGCGCGGCTGGTCCCGCTCGGCGCGGTGCGCGGACAGCTGCTGCTCGCCGACGAGGAGAACGAGTCGTGCCTCAACATGCAGGACGTCGAGGGCAACGAGTTCTGCCTCGACTGAGCGACCGCGCGCGCCGTGGCCTGTCGGCGTTGCACGAGGTCAGGCGGCGCTCGTAACGTGACCGGTGTCCGTCGAGCCGACCGACCGGCCGGTGGCCTGCCCGGTCGGCGTCGGCAGCCCCGGCCGTCTCGGAACGGCCGGGCCGCGACAGCCCTCCGAACGTGAAAACCGGGTACGCATGAGTCAGTCACCGTCCGCCCTCGGGGCATGGCACCGGCCGATGGTCGCACGCCTCGCGGGTGAGGAGAACCGCACGGCGACCGCGCTGGAGCTGTTCTTCGACCTGTGCTTCGTCACCGCCGTCGCCCAGGCGTCGGGAGCCTTCGAGCACGAACTCGCCGAGGGGCACGTCGGGGACGGGGTCCTGGGCTACGCGATGGTGTTCTTCGCGATCTGGTGGGCCTGGATGAACTTCACCTGGTTCGCCTCCGCCTACGACACCGACGACGTCCCGTACCGGCTCCTCACCCTGGTCCAGATCACGGGTGCCCTGATCCTGGCCGCCGGCGCGGCCGACGCCCTCTCGCACGACGACTTCACCGTCATCACCTGGGGATACGTCGTCATGCGGCTCGCGATGGCCACCCAGTGGCTGCGCGCCGCACGCTCCGACCCGGAACGCCGGCGCTCCTGCGTGCGCTACGCGGTCGGCATCCTGATCGTGCAGGTCGGCTGGGTCGCGAGGCTGGCGCTGCCCGAGGACTGGGGCCTGCCGCTGTTCGCGGTCCTGGTCCTGGCCGAGATCGCCGTCCCCGTCTGGGCCGAGAGCCCGGCGAACACCACCTGGCATCCTCACCACATCGCCGAACGGTACGGGCTGTTCACCCTCATCGTGCTCGGTGAGACCATCACCGCGGCGACCGCCGCCGTCCGGACCGCGCTCGACGGCGAGACGGACCTGGGCGACATCGCGACCCTGGTCGTCGGCGGCGTGCTGACCGTGTTCGCCCTGTGGTGGCTCTACTTCGCACAGAACGCCCCCCAGCGGCTCACCGGTTTCAGGGCGGCGATCCTCTGGGGCTACGGCCACTATGCCGTCTTCGCCTCGGCCGCGGCGGTCGGTGCCGGACTGGCGGTCAACGTCGCCCACGCCGGCGGTCACGGCCACCTCTCCGACCGCGCCGCCGCGGCGACGTTCACCGTCCCGGTGGCCGTCTTCATCACCCTGGTGTGGCTGCTCCACCACCGGGCGGAGGAACTCCGCAGCCGGAACGACCTCATCCACCCCGTCGCGGTCCTCGCCGTCCTGGCCACGACGTTCCTCCCGGTCCCGGTGCTCACCACCGGTGTCCTCGCCGCCGCACTCGTCGCGGCGACACTCGTCGTGGCGACGCGTGCGGACGGCGGGGCGGATGCCGCCGAAGCGGGAGCGGCATGACGCGGGCAGGAGGCCCTACGTGAACCGCAGTTCCGACGGATGGGTCACGCGCCGCAGGAGCGGCAGGGACGTCGCCGCGACCAGCAGGCAGGCGGCGTAGACGGCCAGGGGGACGAACAGCGGCAGCAACGGTACGAAGCCGTTGTTCACGACGGTGGTGTACGCCAGGTACACCACCGTTCCTCCGGCCCCCGCGAGCAGGAGCGCGGGGGCCAGGGGGATCGCGGTCTCCAGCAGTGTGGCCGCGGCGAGGACCCGGTACGGCACGCCGGCCGCCGCCTGCGCCGCGAGTCCCCTGCGGCGGGTGGCGAGCGACTCGGCGGCGCCCACGGCGAGGCCGCAGAGGCTGATGGCCAGAGCTGTCAGCACGGCGGATCCGGCGAGGTCGATACCGGTGGTGTAGAAGGCCATTCCCTCCGGCGGGTGGCCGGGCCTTTGCAACTCCGCGAGCAGAACTCCGCGCACGCCCACGAAACCCACGCCGACGACCGTGACCAGCAGCAGCGCGCCGTGGGTGCGCGCGGCGGCCCACGGATCGTGCGCCAGGCGGCTCGCGGCGATGAGCACCGCCGGGCTCTTCGCCCGGAGGGTGAGCCTGCGGCCCGTGTACGCCGCCGAAGCCCCGGCCGCCCAGATCGCGCCCGCCCCGGTGAGGGACACCAACGCCAGGACCATCAGCCCGAACGGAGTCCCGCCGGTGTCGGCCGGCAGCAGGAGCAGCACTGCTCCGGTGGCGATCAGCACGGCGCCGAGCAGGAAGCCGAGCGCAGCCCGGCGCCCGCGGTCGGGCCCCGTCCGGCGCAGATGGCCGAGGGGTGAGGCGACCACACGGCGCAGGACGAGGACGCTCACCGCGGCGGCGACCACCGGGACGGCGAGGACGACCCCGACGAAACCCGCCCAGGCCGCAGGGGGCGGGGTGTGGCCCTGTACGGCGAGGAGCAGGACGAACGCCCCGAAGCCGACGGCCGAACCGGCCAGGCAGGCCAACGCCGACTCCACGGCTGCGATCCTCCTCACCTGGAGGGGTGTCGCCCCGGCGAGCCGCATCCCGGCCGTCCTCCGGTGCCGGTGGACGGCGCCGATGCGGGCGCACTGCCCCAGGAATCCGACCACCGGGACGAGCAGGAGCACGAGCGTGAGCACGACCCCCGCACGCTGGCCCGGCTGGTCCAGCAGCCCGTGTGCGGAGGGGATCGACACCTGGCCCGGCACGGCGGCGACCGTCACCGCCGCGAGCGCGAAGGCGGTGGCGAGCAGGGCGCCGAGAAGGGTGAGCGAGAGCCTCCACCACTCGCGGCGCTCCGAGCCGCGCGCGAGGATCCAGGCGATGCGGATGTCAGATCTCACGGCGGGCCGCCTCCTGACCGGCAGGCTCGGCCGAGCCGGAGAGGACGGCTCCGTCCCGGAGCACCACCTCACGGTCCGCGTACGCGGCGATCTGGGCGTCATGCGTGATCAGGAGGACTGCCGTGGCCGTCTCCCTCGCGGTGTGCACCAGGGCCGTCATCACCTGTTCCCCGGCGAGCGCGTCGAGGGCTCCGGTCGGCTCGTCCGCGAAGACCGCCTTGGGCCCGGTGACCAGGGCCCTTGCCAGTGCGACCCGTTGGCTCTGGCCCCCGCTCATCTCGCCGGGCCGCAGATCTGCCTGGCCGCGTACACCGAAGCGCTCCAGCCACTCCCCCGCCCGCCGGCCGGCAAGGTCGCGCCGGATCCCCGCCAGGAGCAGAGGCAGCGCCACGTTGTCGAGCGCGGTGAGCTCGGGGATCAGCTGACCGAACTGGAAGACCACCCCGAAGTCGTCTCGCCGCAGCCGGCTGAGCCGGTCCTCGGACAGCCCGCCGAGGTCCTCGCCCCCGTAGACGACGGTGCCTTCGTCGGGCCGGACGATCCCCGACAGGCAGTGCAGCAGCGTGGACTTGCCGCTGCCGCTCGTGCCGGTGACGGCCAGGATCTCGCCCGCGTGGAGGTCGAGGGAGGCGCCCCGAAGTGCCTCGGTCCTGCCGTACGACTTCTTCAGACCGTGCGCCGAGATCAGCGCCGGGGCCTCCGGAGAGGCCTGTTCGTCCCGTGTGCTCATGCTGAGTTGACCTCCGCGGTCAAGGTGTCGATCCGGGCCGCGGTGGTGGTCATCCACCGTACGTCGGCGTCGAGATGGGCAAGGGCGTAGTCGGCCGAGAGCACCGTGCTGAGGTCGGCGCCGGGCGTGGTCTTCAGCGCGGTGAGCTCGCGCATCCGCTCCATGTGGGCGGTGCGCTGGGCCCGGAGGTGCGCGGCGGCGTCCGGCGTGCGCCCGTCCTGGCCCGTCCGTGTGCCGGCTGCCGCGACGAGGATCGAGACCACCACCTTGGAGAAGATCTCGTTCGTCACGAAGGGGGCGGGCGCGGTGATCTCCTCGGCCCAGCGCCCGAGTTCGTGTGATCCCTCGTCCGTGGACCGGTAGAGGGTGCGTTCCGGGCCGCCGTCCGAGTCGGTGCTGTCGATCGCGGCCAGACCGTCACGCACCAGGCGCTGCAGCGTCGTGTAGACCTGCCCGTAGGCCAGCGGGCGGGCCTGCGGGAAGCGTGCGTCGTACTGCCGCTTCAGGTCGTAGCCGTGACAGGGACCCGCTGCGAGCAGGCCCAGGAGGACGTGGCGGGTGCTCATGCGGCCGACTATATCCTCGGTACATGTACTGAGTGAATAGTGAGTCCGGCCATGAGTGGCCTGAAGCAGCCGGAGCAGCCGCGAACAGCAGGAGCAGCCCCGGAACGCCGTCAGCCGCCGCGGTGGTGCCGCGGCGGCTGACGGTGGGCGGGGCGAGGCCGGGCCGGGCCGGGCCCCGGATCAGGTCACCGGTCCAGCCACTTCTTCCAGGTGCCGGGGTGCTTCTCGATCCAGCGCCCCGCGGCCTCGTCGGGCGACAGCCGCTCGGAGGCGATCATCTCGGACACCTCGTTCTGGTCCTTCTCCGACCAGTGGAACTTCTTCAGGAACGCGGCCGCGTCCCCGCCTCGCTTCGAGAAGTCCGCGTTGAGGTACTTCTGCAGCGGGGTCGTCGGGTACGCGCAGTCGATGTCGGCCGGGGCCTTCGCCGCGCAGGCGTCGGAGTACTCGGGGAGCTTCACCTCGACCATCGGCACCTCGTTGAACAGCCACTGGGGCTGGTACCAGTAGCTGAGGAAGGGCTTCTTCTCCTTGGCGAACTGCTGCATCTGCGTGATCTGGGCGGCCTCGGAGCCGGCGAAGACGACCTTGTAGTCGAGGCCGAGATTCTTCACCAGCGCCTTGTCGTTGGTGACGTAGGACGGCGAACCGTCCATCAGCTGGCCCTTGTCGCCGCTCTCGGCGGTGCGCAGTTCGTCGGCGTACCTGTCGAGGTTCTTCCAGTTCGTGACGTCCGGGTGCTCGTCCGCCCAGTACTTGGGGACGTACCAGCCGATGTGGCCGGTGACGCCGAGGTCGCCGCCGGACACGATGGTCTTCTTGTCCTTGACGTACAGCTTCTCCTGGTCGGGGTGGCCCCAGTCCTCCAGCATGGCGTCCACCCGGCCCTGGCTGAGGGCGTCCCAGGCGGGTACCTCGTCGGTCTGCACGAGGTCGACGCGGTAGCCGAGCTCGTCCTCGAGGATCTTCTGGGCGACGGCCACGTTGGCCTGTGCGCCGACCCAGGACTGGACGGACAGGGTGACGGTCTTGATGTCCGCGGGTGCCGCGAACGGGGAGGCCTGCTTGGTCATGTCGGCCGCGCCGCAGCCGGTGACGGCCAGCAGGGCGCCGGCCGAGGCGACAATCGCGGACGTACGGAGGCGGGCACGGGTACGGGTGCGAGCCATGTCAGCTCTCCTTCCGCTGGCGGCGGGCGGTGGGCTGGGTGACGCGGTCCAGCATCAGTCCCAGGCAGACGATGGCGGCGCCCGCGACGAGACCGGTGGCCAGATCGCCCTGCGCCAGGCCGAAGACGACCTCGTAGCCGAGTGCCCCGGAGCCGACGAGGCCGCCGATGATGACCACCGCGAGGACCAGGACGACGCCCTGGTTGACGGCGAGCAGCAGGGCGGGCCTGGCCAGCGGGATCTGGACCTGGCGCAGTTGCTGGCCGCTGGTGGCGCCGAGGGAGCGGGCGCACTCCATCGCGGCGGGGTCGACGCCCCGCAGCCCCTGGGTCGTGATGCGGACGACGGCCGGAAGCGCGTAGACGACGGCTGCCGCGGCCGCGGGGGCACGGCCGACGCCGAAGAGAGCGACGACGGGGATGAGGTAGACGAACTGCGGCATCGTCTGGAAGACGTCCAGGACGGGGCGGAGCACGCGTTCGAGGCGCCGGCTGCGCGCGGCACCGACGGCGATGCCGAAGCCGAGGACCAGGGTGACGGCGACGGCCGCGATGACCTGGCTGAGCGTGTCCATCGACAGGTCCCATACGCCGAGGACGCCGATGGCGGCCATGGCCAGCACGGCGGTGAGCGCGGTGCGCCAGGTGCCGATGGTCCAGGCGAGGGCGGCGACGATCAGCAGCACGGACCACCAGGGCAGGCCCTGCAGTCCGCTGCGGAGCGGGTTGAGGATCCAGCTGGTGAAGTGGGCGGCCCAGTCGGCGGTTCCGCCGATGACGGGGATGCCGGTGTAGAGGTGGTCGACCATCCAGTCCTTGGCGGTGTTGACGGGACCCGCGATGGCCACGATCCCGCCCTCGGGCCAGACGCGTCCGCCCGTGAAGCGGCCGACGACGGCGACCGCGGCGGCGGCCAGGGCGGCCAGGGCCCATCCGCGTGCTCCGCGCAGGACGGCGGGACCGGTGGGCTCCGTACCGATCTTCCGGCCGGCCGCCTCGGTCGTACGGTCCAGGACGACCGCCAGCAGCACGATGGGGATGCCCGCGGCGAGGGCGGCGCCGACGTCGACGGAGGAGAGCGCCTGGTAGACGCGGTCACCGAGGCCGCCGGCTCCGATGACGGAGGCGATGACGGCCATGGACAGCGCCATCATGATCGTCTGGTTGAGGCCGAGGAGCAGTTCCTTGCGGGCCAGCGGGAGCCGGGCGCTCAGGAGGCGCTGCCGGCCGGTGGCGCCGAGCGAGGTGACGGCCTCCATGACGCCGGCGTCGGCACCGCGCAGTCCGAGTGCGGTGAGCCGGGCCATCGGCGGGGCCGCGTAGACGACGGTGGCGAGGACCGCGCCGGGCACGCCGATGCCGAAGATCAGCACGACGGGCAGCAGGTAGGCGAAGGCCGGCAGCACCTGCATGGTGTCCAGGACGGGGCGCAGGACACGGAAGGTGCGCTCCGAGAGCCCGCCGGCCAGCCCGAGGAGCAGGCCCAGCACCACGGAGGCCAGGACCGCGACGACCATCAGGGCGAGGGTCTGCATGGTCGGGACCCACATGCCGAGCAGCCCGCAGACGAGGAAGGACGCTCCGGCGGTCAGCGCGAGGCGCCATCCGGCCGTGCGCCAGGCGACGAGCGCGGCGACGGCGGTGACACCGGCCCAGCCGAGGGCGAGCAGCGCCAGGTAGACGCCGCGTACCGAGAGGACGACGGCGTTGCTGATGTGGCCGAAGAAGTAGAGGAACAGCGGGTGGCTGTCGCGGTTGCCGATGATCCAGTCGTTGACGTCGCCGAGCGGCCCGCTCAGGTCGACGGTCAGGGCTCCGGGCCAGACCCCGCCACCCCAGCGGGCGTGTGCGAGGGGTACGGCGACGGCGGCGATCACCAGGAGCGAGAGGATCTTGGCGAGGACGGGCCGGTCGCGCAGGGCCGCCAGCGGGCCCTTCCCCGGGGGTCCTGGGACGGTGCGGGTGGCCGCCTGTGCGGTGGCCATCAGACGGTCACCTCACGGGCTTCCGGGCCCACACCGGCGACGACGTCGAGCAGGCACGCGTGGTCGACGACTCCGAGCAGCCTCCCGTTGTCCATCACCCGGGCGACGGGGTCGCCGGAGCGGGAGAGCGCCTCGATGGCCTCGGAGACGGTGGCGGCGGGGCGGACGGCGGGTCCGCCCTCGCCTTCGCCCACGGTCGGCGGCCGCATGGCGGTGGCGACGGTGAGGACCTGCTCGCGCGGCACGTCCCGGACGAACTCGCGTACGTAGTCGTCGGCCGGCGAGCCGACGATCTCCTCGGGGGTGCCCAGCTGGACGATGCCGCCGTCCCGCATCAGCGCAATTCGGGTGCCCAGGCGGAGCGCCTCGCCGAGGTCGTGCGTGATGAAGACCATGGTGCGGCCCTCCTCGCGGTGCAGCCGGACCACCTCGTCCTGCATCTCGCGCCGGATCAGCGGGTCGAGCGCGCTGAACGGCTCGTCGAAGAGGAGGACGGACGGGTCGACGGCGAGTGCGCGGGCGAGGCCGACGCGCTGCTGCTGACCGCCGGAGAGCTGGGCGGGGCGACGCTCCTCGAGGCCCGCGAGGCCGACCTTCTCGACCAGCTCGGCCGCCCTTGCGCGCCGTTCGGCCTTGCCGAGGCCCTGGATCTCCAGGCCGTAGGCGACGTTGTCGAGGACGGTGCGGTGCGGGAGCAGCCCGAAGTGCTGGAAGACCATCGCGGCGCGGTGGCGGCGCAGTTCGCGCAGCCGGGTGGTGTCCATGGCGAGGACGTCCTCGCCGTCGATGGCGAGCGTGCCGCCGGTGGGCTCGATGAGCCGGGTCAGACAGCGGACGAGGGTGGACTTGCCGGAGCCCGACAGGCCCATGACGACGAAGACCTCGCCCTTCTCGACGTCGAAGGAGACGTCACGCACGGCTGCGGTGCAGCCGGTGCGCTCGCGCAGTTCCGCCGGAGGCAGGCCGGCGAACTCGCTGCCGGGGATGCGGTCGGCCTTGGGGCCGAAGACCTTCCACAGGTTCCGGACGCTGAACACAGGGGTACCGGCTTCACTCATCGGACGTCGCCTCCGGTGGTCGGGGTCGCTCGGAGCAGTTCGGCGCACTTCTCGCCCACCATCAGGACACCGATCATCGGGTTCACGGCGGGCATGGTCGGGAAGACGGAGGCGTCGGCGATGCGGATGCCCTCCAGGCCCTGGATCCGCAGCTGCGGGTCCACGACGGCCGCCGGGTCGCCCACCGCTCCCATCCGGCAGGTGCCGGCCGGGTGGTAGACGGTGTGGGCGACCTTGCGGGCGTACTCGCTGATGTCCTCGTCGGACGTGACCTCGGGTCCGGGGCACACCTCGCGCGTGAGCCAGTGGGCCAGCGGCTCGGTCCTCGCTATCGCGCGGGCGAGCTTGATGCCGTCGACGAGGGTGCGGGCGTCGTAGTCGTCCTCGTCCGTGAAGTAGCGGAAGTCCAGGGCCGGTTTGACCTCGGGGTCGGCGCTGGTGAGGTACAGCCGGCCGCGGCTGCGCGGCTTGGGGATGTTCGGGGTCATCGACACGCCGTGCTCGGGCTTCTCGTAGCCGAGGCGCTCCGGGTTGTCGGTGAAGGGGATCTGGTAGAAGTGGAACATCAGGTCGGGGCCCCGGGATCCGGGGTCGCGGCGTACGAAGAGGCCCGCGTCGGAGTCCATCGCGGAGTTCTCCGGGATGGGTCCGTCGGTCTCCCAGACGATGACCGACTCGGGGTGGTCGAGCAGGTTCTCGCCGATCCCCGGCGCGTCGTGGACGACGGGGATGCCGAGCGCGGTGAGGTCCTTCGCCGGTCCGACGCCGGAGTGCATCAGCAGCCGCGGGGTGTCCACCGCCCCTGCGCAGACGATGACCTCACGGGCGGCGTGCAGGAGCGTCTCCTCGCCGTCCTTGGTCCGGACGTGCACACCGGTGGCGCGGTTGCCGTCGAACTCCAGGCGGCACGCCCAAGTCTCCAGCAGGATCGACAGGTTGGGGCGGTCGCCCGCCTCGATGTGCGGGTGGAGGTAGGCGACGGACGCGGAGGAGCGCTTGTTGTTCTCCGGGTGGTACGCCAGGTCGAAGAAGCCGGCGCCCTCGTGGAAGGGCTTCTTGTTGAAGCTGTCCACGCGCGGGACACCGGCGGCCGCCTGGGCGGCGTCGACGAAGTCGCGGGCGATGGCGTTCCGGTCCTTCTCGTCGACCGGCACGATGTTGTTCCGCAGCCGGGCGAAGTAGGGGTCCATCGCGGCCGCGTCCCAGCCCTCGGCCCCGGCCTCGGCCCATTCGTCCCAGTCACCGGGCAGCGGCTTGAAGCTGATCAGCGTGTTGTGCGAGGAGCATCCGCCGAGGACGCGGGCGCGGCTGTGCCGGATGTGGGAGTTGCCGCGTGGCTGTTCGGTGGTGGGGTAGTCGTAGTCGAGGTCACCCCCGAGCAGGCCGAGCCACCGGCGGAGGGTGAGGACGTCCTCGCGGTCGATGTCCGAGGGGCCGCCCTCGATGACGGTGACGGTGACATCGGGGTCCTCGGTGAGGCGGGAGGCGATGACCGAGCCGGCCGTACCCCCTCCGACGATCACGTAGTCGACCGGTTCGGGGCGTGCGGTGCTGGGGGACGGTGGCATCGGTTGCTCCTTCTGCAAGGTGCTGACGTGTGCGTGGTGCTGCGAACAGCCGGGCGGGGAGGGTCGGTTGCGCTCAGCCGGCGAACCAGCGCTGCGGGCGCGGGTTGAGGTTCTGGTAGATGTGCTTGGACTCGCGGTACTCGGCGAGCCCGGTGGGGCCGAGTTCGCGGCCGGTACCGGACTTGCCGAAGCCTCCCCACTCGGCCTGCGGGAGGTAGGGGTGGTAGTCGTTGATCCAGACGGTGCCGTGCCGCAGGCGGCCGGCGACGCGCCGGGCCCGGCCCGCGTCGGTGGTCCAGACGGCGCCGGCGAGGCCGTAGTCCGTGTCGTTGGCCAGGGTGACGGCTTCTTCCTCGGTGCGGAAGGTCTCGACGGTGAGGATCGGGCCGAAGGTCTCCTCGCGGACCACCCTCATCTCCCGGTGGCACCCGTCCAGGACGGTCGGCCGGTAGAAGTAGCCGCTCGCGGGCCGGATGCCGGTGGGCTCGGGGCGGGCGCCGCCGGAGCGGACGACCGCGCCCTCCTCGCGGGCGGACGCCACGTACGCCTCGACCTTGGCGAGCTGCTGCGCGGAGACGAGCGGACCGCATTCGACGCCGTCGACGGTGCCCCGGCCGAGCCGGATCGCGTCGGCGCGGCGGGCGAGTTCGGTGACGAAGCGCTCGCTGACGGACTCCTCGACGATGAGGCGGGCCCCTGCGGAGCAGACCTGGCCGCTGTGGAAGAAGGCGGCGTTCAGGGCCTGGTCGACGGCGGTGTCGAAGCCGTCGTCGGTGGCGCAGGCGTCGGCGAACACGACGTTGGGGTTCTTGCCGCCGAGCTCCAGGGCGACCTTCTTGACGGTGGGTGCGGCGGCCTGGGCGACCTTCGTACCGCTGGCGAGTCCGCCGGTGAAGGAGACGAGGTCGACGTCCGGGTGCTCGGAGAGCCGGGCACCGACGGGGTCGCCCGCGCCCGTGACGAGGTTGGCGACGCCGTCGGGGAGTCCGGCCTCCGCGAGCAGGCGGATCAGGTGGACGGTGGAGAGCGGGGTGACCTCGCTGGGCTTGAGCACGAAGGTGTTGCCCGCGGCGAGGGCCGGGGCGATCTTCCAGCTGGCCTGGAGCAGCGGGTAGTTCCACGGGGCGATCAGGGCGCAGACGCCGACCGGCTCGTGCACGACGACGCTGTGCACGTCGGGGTCGCCCGCGTCGACGACCCGGCCGCCGCTCTCGTTCATGACGAGGTCGGCGAAGTAGCGGAAGGCGTTGGTCACGTCGTCGACGTCGACGCGGCCCTCCTCCAGGGTCTTGCCGGTGTCGCGGCTCTCGATGATCGCGATCTCCTCGCGGTCCCGCTGGAGGAGCCCGGCGACCCGGCGCAGCAGCTCGGCGCGCTCACCGACGGGCCGGTGGGGCCAGGGGCCGTCGTCGAAGGCGCGGCGCGCGGCGGCCACGGCCGCGTCGGTGTCCTCGGTGCCGCCCTCGGAGACGAGCGCCAGGACGGTGGCGTCCGCGGGGTCGAGGACCTCACGTGTCGCGCCTGACGCCGCCGCCTGCCACACACCGTCGATGTGGAGGGTGTCCAGGGCGGCCGTGGCGTGGGCCGACGAGGGGTGAGCCGACATGTAGTGGTCTGCCTTCCGTGCCTGAATTGCTCCGCACCGGTCCGGCCGAGCACTCTTCCGCGCCGGTGGACCGGGATGGGGGCACACCAGCAGCCCGGACACCTCTCCGGTCCGGCGGAATGTATGCCGAGAAACTCACCCTGGGTGACATGACTCACTGGCAGGGCGCTACGGCACGAGGCGACACACTCCCGCGACGCCTAGTTTTCATGCAGATGGTTGACTTGCGGACGACTTTTCGGCGTGGCCGAGCCGCATGTCCCGGGTCGACCTCGGGACGGAGACGGGCGGAGCCCCGTGACGCCGCGCGGCCTGACCGCCGACGACGTGCTGACCGCCAGGGCCGGGACGGGGGCCGTCTCAGTCCTCTCGGCCGAGGGTGACCGTGCGCGCGCCCGGGACGAAGGCGGCGAAGGACTGCTCCCAGCTCCCGCCGGGCCAGAGGTAGGCCACCCGCCCCTCCCCCGGCCGGTAGGCAGCCGTGTACAGGGTGCCGAGACCCTCGTCGTAGGAGTACTGGTACAGCGGTGGCCGCAGCATCGCCGCCACGTCGCCGACGCCCGCGGCACGCACGGCTCGCAGCCGCTCCTGGGTACGCGAGAACCGTTCCTGCTCCTCCGGCACCGGCGCCTGCTGATGGTTGGCGGCGCAGGCGTCCGGTGTCACGGTCAGCGGGATGTCCGGTCCGACGAACACCGTCATGACCTGTTCGGAGTCCACCAGGGTGATGTTCTGCGGGATCGAGACCGGTATCGACCGCAGCCTGGCGAGCGCCTGCTCGACGGTGGTGCAGGTCTCCAGCAGATACCGCAGCACGATGAGCACGGCGAAGCCGGGCCCGTGGACGAACCGTCCGCCGAAGGTGAGCGAGACGGCGAGTCCGGCGTCGTTCATGCCGTCCAGCAGGCCCCAGCCCGCTTCCTGCATCCCGATCACCGGGCGCAGGAACCGCGAGGAGACGATCGTCCCCTCGCACGCGTCGGGGCTGAAGTCGTAGTTGCGCAGCAGCGTTCCGTCACCGCCGATCTGCGTACAGCCCGAGAAGAAGGGCCGCAGCGCCGCGTGGGTGAGGAACGTGGCGCCGTCGGGCCGGTCCAGCTGTCCGGCGAGCCGGTCGAGCACGGGGACCAGCTCCGGCATGTGCGTCTCGAAGAGCACCCGGGCGTTCTTCGCCGCCTCGGGGGTCCGGGCCTCCTCGCCGAACCAGTCCCCCGTGTGCGGCCGGATAGCCTGGGTGTGCGACGCCCAGCGGCCGTCGGTCCCGTCCCCGATGTCGAGGGCGCGGAAGGTCTTCTGACGCTGGGTCATATGTGCCGCCTTCGTGTACGGGCCCGGTTGCGGGTGGTCCAGGGGCAACGTAGCGAATTCGGGCTGTGTCAGGCCGTGCCGGGCGGGGGCCGTGCGGCCGTCACGGGTATGGGTCGGCCCCGGAGAGGGGGCGCGCCGGGGCGGCTCTCTCCGGGGCCGGCCCGGGTCGGACGACGGTGACCGCTCCCACCCGGCCCTGGTCAGGCGACGGTGACCACTCCCGCCCCCTCACCCGCCGAACCGGTCTCCTCGACCGTCACCCGGTACGGCCGGTCCGTGCCCTCCGCCGTGACGTGCACGCCGTCCGCGTCCCGTACGACACGGAACACGGCAGCCGGGCTCCCCGTCAGATCCGGCACGCTGACGGTCCGCTCCCCGGTGCCCGGCCCGAACACCCGCAGGGTGAGCCCGTCGAGCCAGTCAGCGTCCGGGCGCTGGTCGTCGGCGCCCCACGGGAGTGCGGCGCCGTCCCTCACCAGGAGGGGCAGGCTGTCGAAGCCGTGCGTCTCGTGCCGCCAGGCGGGGCCGGTGACGCGCTCGCCGGTGAGCAGGGAGGTCCAGGTGCCCTCGGGCACGTAGTACTCGACCTCGCCGCCCTCCGTGAAGACCGGGGCGACCAGCAGGTCCGGGCCGAGCATGTACTGACGGTCCAGGGTGCGGGAGGCGGGGTCGCCGGGGAACTCCGCCAGCATCGGCCGCATCATCGGGACACCCGTGCGGTGCGCCTCGGCGGCCACCCCGTAGAGGTAGGGCATGAGCCGGTGCTTGAGCAGGGTGAACTTCCGTGCCACGTCGACCGCTTCCTCGCCGAACTCCCACGGGACGCGGTAGGAGACGTTGCCGTGGAGACGGCTGTGCGAGGAGAGCAGCCCGAAGGCGAGCCAGCGCTTGAAGACCGCCGGGTCGGGGGTGCCCTCGAAGCCGCCGATGTCGTGGCTCCAGAAGCCGAAGCCGGACAGGCTCAGGGACAGCCCCCCGCGCAACGACTCGGCCATCGCGGTGAACGAGGCGAAGCAGTCACCGCCCCAGTGCACCGGGAACTGCTGGCCGCCGGCCGTCGCCGACCGGGCGAAGAGCACCGCCTCCCCGGTGCCGCGCTCCTTCTCCAGGAGCTCGAAGACGGTGCGGTTGTAGATCTGCGCGTAGTAGTTGTGCATGCGCTCCGGGTCGGAACCGTCGTGCCAGACGACATCTGTGGGGATGCGCTCGCCGAAGTCGGTCTTGAAGCAGTCGACCCCCTGGTCGAGCAGGACGCGCAGCTTGTCGTCGTACCAGGCACGGGCGGCCGGGTTGGTGAAGTCGACCAGCGCCATCCCCGGCTGCCACAGGTCCCACTGCCAGACGTCCCCGTCGGGCCGGCGCACCAGGTAGCCGTGTTCGGCGCCCTCCGCGAACAGGGACGACTTCTGGGCGATGTAGGGGTTGATCCACATGCTGATGCGGAGGCCGCGCTCCTTGAGGCGGGCCAGCATGCCCTCCGGATCGGGGAAGACCTCGGGGTCCCAGAGGAAGTCCGACCACTGGTACTCGCGCATCCAGAAGCAGTCGAAGTGGAAGACGCTCAGCGGGATGCCCCGCTCGGCCATGCCGTCGACGAAGGAGGTGACGGTCTCCTCGTCGTAGGAGGTGCAGAACGAGGTGGTCAGCCAGAGTCCGAACGACCAGGCCGGCGGCAGCGCGGGGCGGCCGGTGAGGGCCGTGTAGCGGGACAGTACGTCCTTCGGGGTCGGGCCGGCGACGACGTAGTACTCGAGCGACTGGTCCTCGACGCTGAACTGCACCTGGCCGACGGACTCCGAGCCGACCTCGAAGGACACCTTGCCGGGGTGGTTGACGAAGACGCCGTAGCCACGCGAGGAGAGGTAGAACGGGATGTTCTTGTAGGCCAGCTCGCTGCTCGTACCGCCGTCGGCCTGCCAGATGTCGACGGTCTGGCCGTTCTTCACGTACGGGGTGAAGCGCTCGCCGAGACCGTAGATGTTCTCGCCGACCTCCAGGGCGAGTTGGCCGATCATGTGGTGGGCTCCGTCGGGTGTGGTCGCGAAGGCCGTCCCCTTCGGATCCACCCCGGTGAGCCGTCGGCCGTCGCCGTCGAGGAAGGTGATCCCCCAGGGCCCGTCGCCGTCCATGCGCAACGTCAGAGGGCCGCTGGTGAGTTCGGTGACCGCGCCGTCCCGGTGGGTGCGGGCGGCGGAGGCCGTGGCGTCGCCCGGGAGGATCGTGAAGTCCGGTCCCCGTCGGGCCCTGCCCGCGTGATGGGTGGTGCGGACGCCGATGACGCCCTCGGCCGGGGAGAAGCACTCGACCGTGATCAGCGGGGTGTTGAGGGTGTCGCCGCGTGCCGCGACGCGTTTGACCGCCGCGTACGCGGTGAACCGGTCGGCTTCGACACGCAGGTCACGGATCTCGGTCGCGTAGGAGGCGCGGACACCTTCACGCATGAGCCAGAAGCCGTCGGTGAACTTCATTCGGACTCCTTGCCGGTGACGACGTCGATGCGGGCGAGGCGCACGGATCCCTTGAGCCCGACCCGCAGGTCCTGCACACCGCTGAGGCCGAGCGCCGCATCGAGGACGCGGTAGTCGTGACGACCGCCGGTGCCGGGGAACGTGATCCCCGTGCTGTGCCCGCCCGCGCTCACGGTGATGCTTCCCTCGCCCGAGACCAGGAACCTCAGTCCGTCCACACCCGCGCCGAAGTCGCACGCCCTGTAGACGAGCTGCGCCTCGCTGTCGGCGGAGGCGGGCGTGACGGCGTCGCCCTCCGTCCTGGTGCGGTCGACGATCTCGGTGCCCCGCTGACGGTCGAAGTCGGCGGCCTCCAGACCTCGGGTCACCAGCCGGCGCGGGCCCTGCGCCTCCCCGTCGACCAGCACCGTGGCGGTGAGCCGGATGTCGGCGCTCGACGCGCCCGCGAGTACCTCGTACGCCCCCGGCTCGACGGTCCATCGGCCGTGCGCCACACTCCAGTGGCCCAACTCCTCTACGGATACGTCGAATTCGACGCGCTCCACCGCTCCGGCCGAGAGGTGCACCCGGCGGTGGCCGACCAGCTTGCGCAACGGCAGGTCCAGGGGCTCGCCCAGGCCGCCCAGCCGGCGCCCCAGGCCCTCGGGAGGGGGCCCGGTCTCGCCGGGCCTGGCCGCACGGACGTAGAGCTGCGGCACTTCGTCACCGGCGGTCCCGCCCTCGTTGGTCACGGTCCAGGACACCCGGAGCCGCTCCCCGTCCACCTCCGCCCGCAGCGCGGTGTGGGTGAAGTCGGCGTAGGCCAGGCCGTGTCCGAAGGGGTAGAGCGGAGTGCCGTCGAAGTAGAGGTAGGTCTGCCGGGAGCCGATGATGTCGTAGTCGAAGAGGCCGGGAAGGTCGTCGTCGCCCGCGTACCAGGTCTGCGGGAGCCGGCCGGCCGGGGAGACGTCGCCGGCGAGCACCCGTGCGAGCGCGGTGCCCGCCGCCTGGCCGCCGTGGGCCGTCCAGAGCAGGGCCGGCAGCGTCTCCGCCGCGTCGACGACGGCGTACGGGTAGGCCGATGCCAGGACCAGGACGGTACGCGGGTTGGCGGCGTGCGCGGCGCGCCACAGCCGGTCCTGCTGGGCGGGGAGGGCGAGGGTCGTGCGGTCCTCGGTCTCTCGGCCGTTGATGTGGGGGTCGTTCCCGGCGACGACGATCACCGTGTCGGCTGCCGCGGCGGCCCTGGCCACGGCGTCCGCGCCGTGCTCGACGGTCTCCACCTCGAAGACGGTCGCGCCGTCGCCGGGAATCTTCTCGCCGGACTCGGCAACCTTCGCGCCGTCGGTGGCGACAGACACGTATCCACCCGTCCCGATGTGCAGAAGGCGGTGCCCACCGTCGTGTCCCTCCACCGCTTCCAGGCGGAACGTCTCCTGGACGACCCAGCCGCCCGGCTCGTCGGCCGACGCCCTGACGTATCCGTCGTCGGCGACCGAGAGGTACAGCCCCTCGTCGGTCCGCAGGGTGAGGACTCCGTCGCCCCAGTCGACGAGGGCCAGCTCGGTGGCCTCCTCGCCGCAGGTCAGCGGAGGCAGGTCGGTGCGGCCGGCCAGGAGTGCCGGGTCGAGGGCGCCCTCGGCGCCACGGGTCTCGCCGCCCGCCGGACCCTCGGCCTCGGGCACCCGGAGCCAGCCGTCGGAGCTCTTCAGCCGGACCCGGTCCACACCTTCCGCGTACAGGACGTTGTCGGCTCCGTAGCGCTCGCGGATCCCGTCGAGCGGCGTCGAGCGGTGCATGAGCGTGCCGCTGTACCAGTCGAGCTTGCAGGCGTCGCCGAGGAGTCCGACCACGGCGACGGTGCGGTCGCGCTTCGGCTCCAGCGGC
This sequence comes from Streptomyces sp. NBC_01460, assembly GCF_036227405.1. Taxonomy (NCBI): domain Bacteria; kingdom Bacillati; phylum Actinomycetota; class Actinomycetes; order Kitasatosporales; family Streptomycetaceae; genus Streptomyces; species Streptomyces sp. NBC_01460. The sequence goes on along the minus strand of NZ_CP109473.1, from coordinate 7,177,761 downwards.
AGCAGGCCGTCGTTCCTCAGCAGGACGACGGCCTGTTCCGCGGCTTCCAGGGCCAGTGCCCGGTGCTCCTCGGTGTCCAGGGCGTCCACGCCCGCGTACGGGTCGAGTTCCGGGTCGAACTCGCCGAGCGCGAAGCGCATGGAGAGCAGCCGGTGGACCGCCGTGTCGATGTCGCCCTCGTCGATGAGGCCCTTCGCGAGCGCGTCGCGGATGCGGCCGGTCATGACGGTGGAGTCCGTGCCGTGGTCGGTGAAGCTGTCGACACCCGCCTTCAGCGAGGCGGCGGTGGCCTCCTCGTGGGTGTCGAAGTAGTGCTCGGAGTCGACCAGGTTGGAGGGCGCGCCCGCGTCCGAGCAGACGACGAGGGGCTGGTCGGTCCAGCTCCGCAGGTGCTGCTCCAGGAGCGGGGAGACGTGGTTGGGACGGCCGTTGACGAGGTTGTAGGCGGGCATCACTCCGGCCACCGCTCCGGCGCGCACCGCGTCGCGGAAGGCCCGCAGGTCGTACTCGTGGAGGACGCGCGGCCGGACCGAGGAGGACGCGGTGTCCCGGTCGGTCTCGTTGTTGTGCGCGAGCCAGTGCTTGAGCACGGGGGCGGTGCGCCAGTAGTGCGGGTCGTCCCCGCGCAGTCCCCGGGTGTACGCGACGGCGATGGCGGAGGTCAGCGCCGGGTCCTCGGAGTACCCCTCCTCGCCGCGGCCCCACAGGGGGTGGCGCAGCAGGTTGACCGTCGGGGCCCAGACGTTGAGCCCGACGCGGTCGTCCTGGGCGCGCTTGGTCCGCACCTCGTCGCCGACGGCCTCGCCGACCCTGCGGACGAGATCGTCGTTCCAGGTGGCGCCGAGCCCGACGGCCTGCGGGAAGACGGTGGCGGGCCCCATCCAGGCGACCCCGTGGAGGGCTTCCTGCCCGGTACGGAACGGACCGACGCCCAGCCGCTCCACCGCGGGGGCGAACTGGTGCAGCATCGCGATCCGCTCGTCGAGCGTGAGCCGCCCGAGCAGATCGTCGGCGCGCAGGGAGAAGGACAGCTGCGGGTCGCGGAAGGGAAGCGGATGGTCCGTCACGTGCGGGTCCCCTTGGAGAGGTGGGAGGTTTTCCGGGTCTGCGGGTGTCGAAGAGGTCTTCGATGCGCGGAGAAGATCTTTCGAAGCGCTTCGATGCTCTGCGGCCCACCCCGCGCGTGTCAAGGGTGCTACCGCCCCAAAGAGGCTCTTACGGACGTATCAAAGCCGTGTCGCACCAGGAAACGGTTCGGAAACAGGTCGGAGGAATATCGAAACGAACTCTTGTGTGACCGGAACCCTTCACTTAATCTCGCTGCAACATCGAAGCGCTTCGACGAGGCAGCCCGTTGACCGCTTCAGCTCAGCCGGCGCAGTGCCGCCGGCTCGGCCGGTAACGCCCCTACCTCAGACACAGGGCCGAGCGGCAGTCGCCGCCGCGGGCCGTCCTGTTGCACCACGAAGGGTTGACGCAATGACGCCGAACTCCCCCTCCGCCCCCAGCCGGAGACGATTCCTCGCCTCCTCCGTGGTCGTCGCGGCAGCCGTGGGCGGCGGGATGCCGCTCCTCGCCGCCTGCGGCGGTGGTTCCGGTGGTTCGAAGAACGAGGGCACGACCACGGGCAAGAAGCTGCAGGACATCCTCCCGACCTTCGTGCCGTCCAAGGCGGTCACCGGGGACATCCCCGCGAAGAACGGCTCCGCCGTCGGTTTCACCACCGCGCTCCCGGCCGCCCAACTGGCCGTGTCGGTACCGAAGAAGCTGGGCAAGGGCAGTGAGCTGAGCATCATGGCGCCGCTGTGGGGCACCTCGCCCGGTGAGGGGAACCCGTACTGGACGGCGATGGACGAAGCGGTCGGCGTCAAGGTCAAGTGGCAGAACCAGGACGGCAACGTCTACGGCCAGAAACTCGGCGCGGTGCTCGCCTCCAGCAGCATCCCTGACGCCGTCGTCGTCCCCGGCTGGGAACTGGGCGGCAAGATACCGAGCGCCATCGCCAACAAGTTCGCCGACCTGGGCCCCTACCTCTCGGGCGACAAGGTCAAGGACTACCCGAACCTCGCGGCCATCCCCACGGGCGCCTGGCAGCGCGGCGTCTTCGCAGAGAAGCTGCGCGGCCTGCCCATGCCCGCCGAGTCGACGCCCAACATCACCCCCTTCTACCGCGCGGACATCTTCGAGGAGAAGGGTTACGAGGTCCCGACCACCACGCAGGAGTTCTACGACCTCTGCAAGGAGATCAACGCCCCGAAGAGCAAGGTGTGGGCGTGCAGCGACATGACGTGGTCGGCGTTCGTCTTCTTCGGGGTGCTGCCGGAGAAGCCGTACTACTGGAAGCTCGTCGACGGCAAGCTGGTCAACCGCTACGAGACCCCGGAGTACCTCGAGGCGCTGGAGTGGTCGCGTTCGCTGTACTCGGCGGGCTTCGTCCACCCGGATGCCAAGGCCGAGACGGGTGACATGCGCACCACGTTCTCCTCCGGCAACGCCCTCATGTACAACGCGGACATCTCCGACTGGTACGCCGCGACAGCGATCCAGCGGCTGGACAAGCCGGAGTTCCGGATGGGCGCGATGGACTTCTTCGCCCACGACGGCGGCGCGCCGGTGATCTACGAGGCCGCGCCCTCCAACATCTGGTGCTTCGTCAACAAGAACGCGGACAAGAAGACGATCGAGGACATCCTCGCCCTCGCCAACTACACGGCGGCCCCTTACGGCACCAAGGAGCAGCGTCTGAAGGCGTACGGGATCGAGGGCACCCACCACACGCTCAAGGACGGCGTCCTCGTCAAGACGGAGCAGGGCAACAACCAGGTCTTCGCCACCTACGAGTACGTGGCGTCCCCCGCCCCCTTCCGCGCCTACCCCGACCACCCGGACGTGGTGAAGGGCGTGATCGAGTGGCAGCAGCGCCAGGGCGCGCACCTGAAGAAGCCGCTCTTCCACGGCATGCAGATCCAGGAGCCCACCCGCTTCACCGAACTCAACGCGCAGTTCGAGGACCTGGAGAAGGACATCGTGCGCGGGCGCAAGAAGGTCGGCGACATGCAGCAGCAGGTCTCCGACTGGAAGACCAGGGGCGGCGACAAGCTTCGCGACTGGTACAAGAAGCTGCTCGACGAGACCGGTGAGTCGGCCTCCTGACATGTCACTGAGCACAGACGACCGGCGCGCGCAGGAGTCACGGACGCCGCCGGTCACGACACGGGCGGGCGGCGCACGGCCGGTGACCGCGCGCATGCCGCTGCGGCACCGGCTGCGCCGGGACCGCACACTCCTGCTGATGACCCTGCCGGCGATGCTGCTGCTGCTGGTCTTCGCTTACATCCCGCTGGCCGGCAACATCGTCGCCTTCCAGGACTACGACCCGTACGTCGCGGACAACGCCTTCGAGGCGATCGCGCAGAGCCCCTGGGTCGGGTTCGAGTGGTTCCAGCAGATGGTGAACGACCGGCTGTTCTGGTCGGCGCTGTGGAACACGCTGACGATCTTCCTCCTTCAGCTGACGCTGTTCTTCCCGGTGCCGATCCTGCTCGCGCTGTTCATCAACAGCTTCGTGCGGCCCCGGGTGCGGGCGGTGGCGCAGGCGATCCTCTACCTGCCCCACTTCTTCTCCTGGGTCCTGGTCGTCACGGTGTTCCAGCAGATGTTCGGCGGGGCCGGGCTCATCGCCCAGACGCTGCGGGAGAACGGCCACGAGGGCTTCGACCTCATGACCGACCCCGGTCTGTTCAAGTTCCTGATCACCTTCGAGATGATCTGGAAGGACGCCGGCTGGGGCGTCATCGTCTTCCTCGCCGCCCTGGCGGCGGTCAGCCCGGACCTCTACGAGGCGAGCGCCATGGACGGCGCGAACCGCTGGCGGCGCATGTGGCACATCACGCTGCCCGCCCTGCGCCCCGTCGTGGCCCTGTTGCTGGTGCTCCAGGTGGGCAGCGCCCTGACCGTCGGCTTCGAGCAGATCCTGCTCCAGCGCACGGCGGTCGGTCCGGGTGCCTCCGAGGTGCTCGACACGTACGTCTGGAACGTCGGTATCACCAACGGCGGGTTCAGCTACGCGGCGGCCGTCGGGATCGTCAAGGGAATCTTCGGTCTGCTGCTGGTCCTCGGGGCCAACAAGGTCGCCCATCTCATGGGTGAGCAGGGGGTGTACAAGAAATGACCAGCCTGCTCTCCGGCCTGACCGGCCTGGGCGGTGTGAAGCCGGGAACCCGCGGACGTCTGCGTCCGGTGTGGGAGGAGGAGCCGTCGAGGACGGGTCTCGCCTCCAAGGGCGTGTTCCTGGTCGCGATCTGCCTCGCCGTACTGTTCCCCCTGTGGGTCGTGGTCGTCACCAGTCTGTCCTCGGTGAAGACCATCACCGAGACCGGCGGGCTGGTGGTGATCCCCCGGGGCATCACGTTCGTCGCCTACCAGGAGCTGCTCGGCGGCGGCCAGGTCACCCGGGCCACCGTGATCAGCCTCTGCGTGACCCTCGTCGGGACGCTGTTCAGCATGACCGTGTCGGTCCTGTGCGCCTACGGCCTGTCCCGTACGGGTTCGGTGCTGCACAGGCCGCTGCTGGTGTTCATGCTCGCCACGATGTTCTTCGGCGCCGGGCTCATCCCCACCTATCTGGTGGTCCAGGGCCTCGGTCTCACCGACTCCTATCTGGCGCTGATCCTCCCGAGCGCGCTGAACGTCTTCAACATCCTGGTCCTGCGTGCCTTCTTCATGAGTACGGCCCAGGAGCTCATCGAGAGCGCCCGGATCGACGGGGCCGGGGACTTCCGCATCCTCTGGCAGATCGTCATGCCGCTGTCCCGCGCGGTCATCGCCGTGATCACGCTGTTCTACGCGGTCGGCTACTGGAGCGCCTGGTTCAACGCCTCCATCTACATCAGTGACCCGGAGATGCTGCCGCTCCAGAACGTGATGAACCAGCTCGTGCTCAAGCAGGAGCGGCCCACCGGCCTCGCCCAGGTCATCAACACGGGCCACCTGTCGCCGCTGGCCATCCAGATGGCGGTCATGGTGCTCGCGCTGATCCCGGTCGCGTTCCTCTCGCCCTTCGTCCAGAAGCACTTCAAGGAAGGCATGCTCACCGGCGCCGTCAAGGGCTGAGCCCGTCCCCGTCCCGCAGTCACCCGTCACTCCCCCACCGGAGGGTCTTCGTCATGCGTGCTTCGTCCGTCCCGCAGCCAGAACCCGCCCCGCACCCCCGCCGCCGGACCGTCCTGGCCGGTGCGGCGGTGGTCGCGGCCTCGGCCTCCGTGCTGCCGGCGGCGGGGCCGGCCGCAGCCGTCCGGCGGCCCGCGACGACCCAGCCGCACCGCTGGCGCACCGCGGCGATCGGCGGGACGGGGTTCGTGACGGGCATCCTGTTCCACCCGGCCGTGCGCTCTCTCGCCTACGCCCGCACGGACATCGGCGGCGCCTACCGGTGGGACGGCCGGAGATCCCGCTGGACGCCGCTCACCGACCACCTCGGCTGGGACGACTGGAATCTGCTGGGCGTCGAGGCGATGGCCGTCGACCCGGCGCACCCGGACCGGCTCTACCTGGCCCTCGGGACGTACGCGCAGGCCTGGGCGTCCCCCGGCGCGGTGCTCAGGTCCGAGGACCGGGGCGCGACCTGGACGCGTACGGATCTCACGGTCCGCCTGGGGGCCAACGAGGACGGCCGGGGCTGCGGCGAGCGGCTCCTGGTCGATCCGCGGGACAGCGAGACGCTGTGGCTCGGCACCCGCCACGACGGGCTGCTGCGCTCCGCGGACCGCGGTGCCACCTGGGCGGCCGACGCCTCCTTCCCGGCCACCGCTTCGGCGACCGGCCAGGGCGTCACCGTACTGGTGGCGGCCGGCCGGACGGTGTACGCGGGCTGGGGCGACGGCTCCACGGCCCTCTACCGTACGAACTCCGCCGGAGGCTGGGAGGCGGTCCCCGGGCAGCCGTCGGCCGGGGCGGCGACGCGGGTGCCGGTCCGCGCGGCGTACGACGCGGGCAGCCGCGCGCTGTACGTGACCTACGCGGACGGGCCGGGCCCCAACAACCAGGCCGACGGCTCCGTGCACCGTCTCGACACGGTGAAGGGGACCTGGACGGACGTCACCCCGGTGGCACCGGGCGACGGCGACGCGTTCGGATACGGCGGGGTGGCCGTCGACGCGGCCCGTCCCGGCACGGTCGTGGTCTCCACGAACAACCGGTGGGGCGCGGTGGACACCCTGTTCCGCTCCACCGACGGCGGGTCCACCTGGACCTCGCTGAAGGACACGGCGGTGCTGGACGTGTCGGAGACCCCGTATCTGAAGTGGGGCGGGGAGCCCAAGTTCGGCTGGTGGATCCAGGCCGTGGCCGTCGACCCGTACGACTCGCGGCACCTCCTGTACGGGACCGGCGCCACGATCTTCGGCACGCGCGACCTGGTGCACTGGGCCCCGGAGATCCGGGGACTGGAGGAGTCGGCGGTCCGCCAGCTGATCGCGCCGCCCTCGGGGGCCCGGCTGCTGAGCGGCCTGGGGGACATCGGGGTCATGTACCACGACTCCCTGACCGCCTCCCCGTCGCGCGGCATGGCGTCGAACCCCGTGTTCGGCACGGCGACGGGGCTCGCCCTGGCCACCCTGAAGCCGTCGTACGTCGTGCGGACCGGCTGGCCGTCGGGCTCGGACTCGGCGGGCGCGTACTCCCGCGACGGCGGGGCGAGCTGGCGGCCTTTCGCCTCGCAGCCGGCGATCGCCCCTTCGGCGCCGGGCCCGGTGGCGGTCTCCGCCGACGGGGCGACCCTGCTGTGGTCGTTCGTCCACTGGGACGGCACGAAGTACGCCGCCCACCGCTCCACGGACGGCGGCGCGACATGGGCCGAGGTGACCACCTTCCCCAAGGGCGGCACACCGGTCGCCGACCCGCTCGATCCGAAGCGCTTCTACGTGTACGACACGGACACCGGCTCGGTGTTCCTGTCCACGGACAAGGGCGCGACCTTCACCGCGGGCGCGACGGGACTCCCCTCGGGCGACGTCCAGTTCCGCGTCGCGGCGGCCCCGGGGCGCTCCGGCGACCTGTGGCTGTCCGCCAAGGACAACGGGCTGCTGCGCTCCACCGACGGCGGTCGCACCTTCGCTCCGGTGGCCGGCTGTCAGGCCTCGCACGCCCTCGGTTTCGGGAAGGCCGCCCCGGCGAAGGGGCGGGCGGGGTACCCGGCGGTGTTCCAGACGGGCCGCGTCTCCTCGACGCACGACGGTGTCGCCGTCCTCCGCTCGGACGACGCGGGCGCGACCTGGGTCCGCATCAACGACGACGCCCACCGGTGGGGGTGGACCGGCGAGGTCATCACCGGTGACCCCCGCGTCCACGGCCGTGTCTACCTGGGCACCAACGGCCGCGGCATCCAGTACGCAGACCCCCAGTAGAGGAACGAGACGTCCATGCCGTCCCTGCACGACGCCACCCGTGGCCGCATCCTCTTCGGAGGCGACTACAACCCCGAGCAGTGGCCCGAGGAGGTGTGGGCCGACGACGTCCGGCTGATGAAGGAGGCCGGGGTCAACTCCGTCACGGTCGGCGTCTTCTCCTGGGCGATGATCGAACCACGGCCCGGAGCAAGGGAGTTCGGCTGGCTCGACCGGCTGCTGGACCTCGTCCACGCCCACGGCATCGGGGTCGTCCTCGCCACCCCGACGTCGTCGCCCCCGCCGTGGATGGGCGCCCTGCACCCGGAGACCCTGCCGCGCGCCGAGGACGGCTCGCTCGTCAACTACGGATCCCGGCAGCACTTCTGCCCGAGCTCGCCGGTCTACCGGCGCTACGCCGCGGCCCTCACCGAGGACCTCGCGGCGCGGTACGCGGACCATCCGGCGCTCACCGTGTGGCACATCAACAACGAGTACTGCACGCACTGCTGGTGCGACGGGACCGCCGCCCACTTCCGCCGCTGGCTGGCCTCCCGGTACACCACCCTGGAGGCGCTCGACGGGGCGTGGGGGACGGCCTTCTGGAGCCAGCGCTACGGCACCTGGGCCGAGGTCCTGCCACCCAGGAGCGCGCAGTACATGCGCAATCCGGCGCAGGAGCTGGACTTCAAGCGGTTCACCTCCGACGCCCTGATGGAGTGCTACACCGCCGAGCGGGACATCGTCGCCCGGCACACCCCGCACATCCCGGTGACGACCAACTTCATGCCGCTGTGGTCGGGCCAGGACGCCTGGGCGTGGTCGGAGCAGGAGGACATCGTCTCCGTCGACGTCTATCCGGACCCGAGCGACCCGCTGGCCGGGCAGTACAACGCGATGCTCGCCGACATGACCCGCTCGCAGGCCGGCGGGCCGTGGATGGTGATGGAGCAGGCCGCCGGCACGGTCAACTGGCGGCCCGTCAACCATCCCAAGCCGGCCGGGCTCAACCGGCTCTGGTCGCTCCAGTCCGTGGCCAGGGGCGCGGACGCCCTCTGCTACTTCCAGTGGCGGCAGTCCCGGCAGGGAGCGGAGAAGTTCCACTCCGCGATGCTCGGCCACGCCGGCGAGCACGGCAGGACCTTCCAGGAGGTCAAGCGCATCGGTGCCGAACTCGCCCTGCTCGGGCCGGAGGTGAGCGACACCACCGTCTCCGCCGAGGTCGCCGTCCTGCACGACTGGGACGCCTGGTGGTCGAGCACCCAGGGAGGCCGTCCGTCCTCCCTCGTCTCGTACCCGGAGCTGGTCCAGGCCTGGCACCGCGGGCTGTGGGAGAGCGGCATCAGCACCGAGTTCGCCCGGCCCGGAGCGGACCTGAGCGCGTACCGCATGGTCCTCGTGCCTCAGCTCCAGCTCCTCGCCGACGCGGCGGTCGACAACCTCGTCGCCTACGTACGGGGCGGCGGCACCCTCGTCTGCGGGTTCTTCACCGGCGTCACGGACGTGGACGACCGGATCAGGCCGGGTGGGATGGACGGCCGGCTGCGCGAGCTCTTCGGTATCCGCACGGTGCACGAGTGGTGGCCGCTGGACGCCGGCGCGACGGTGGAGTGCGACGGCTTCCGCGGCACCCTCTGGTCGGAGGAGCTCGAGCCCGACGGCAGCGCGGAGACGGTGTCCTCCTACCGCGGCGGCGAGCTGGACGGGCTCCCGGCGGTGCTCCGCAAGGGAACGGCCTGGTACGTCTCGACCCTGCCGGAGCCCGGGTCGCTGCGCGCCCTGCTCGGCCGGGCCGCGGACGGGGCGGGTGTGCGCCCCGTGCTGGAGGAGCTGCCCGCGGGGGTCGAGGCCGTACGGCGCGGAGAGCTGCTCTTCCTGCTGAACCACGGCCGGTCACCGGCCTCGGTGAAGCTGCCGGGCCGCCGGCTCGACGTCCTCACCGGCGACGCGACCGACGGCGTCGTGGAGCTGGGCCGCTACGGCGTGGCCGTGCTCAGAGACGCCTCCGCATGATCGACGGCACGTGGGAGCCCTGCCCCGCCACCCGCTGGGAGGACGCGTTCCTCAGCGGCAACGGCCGTCACGGGGCGATGGTGTTCGGCGACCCGGCGGACGACCGGGTCGTCGTCAACCACCACACCCTGGTGCGGCCGAACGGCAGCGAGGACCTCCGGCCGCCGGAGCTCGCCGACGGACTGGGCCGTCTCCAGGACGCGCTGCTGTCCGGGGACACGACGGCGGCGGAGACCTTCGGCGCGGGCAGCCCGCTGGTGTGGGTGCAGCCCTTCCACCCCGCGTTCCGTACGCGCGTGCGCCGCACCCGGGGGCTGCACGAGGCGGTCTCCGGATACCGGCGCGAGGCCGACTACACGACGGGCGAGGTGACCGCGGCGTACGAGGCGTGGCGCAGCGGCGTCTTCGTGTCGCGGGCCGACGACGTGGTCGTGCAGCACATCACCGATCCCGGGCTCACCGCCGACGTCCTCCTGGACCACGCCCTGCCGGGTGCGCCCGCGCGGCTGGCGGTCGGCCGCTCCACCGTGCTCACCCCTGGGGGCGCACGGCTGGCCCTGCGGGTGGGCTACCCGGGCAGCCCGCTCGGGTACACGGGTGTCACCGAGGCGCGGGTGGACGGCGGGCGGGTGTCCGTGGCGGGCGACGGCATCCGGATCGAGGGGGCGCGGAGCCTCACCCTGACGACCCGGGTCGTCCGCGCCGCCGGCCGCCCCGACCTCGGGACGCTGTGGGAAGCCCTGCCCCACGAGGACTACACGACGCTGCTGGACCGTCACCGGCCGCTGCACCGGGAGGCGTACGGGCGCGCCTCCCTCACGCTGCGGGACGCCGTGGCGGAGCGGGAGCTGTCCGGGAGCGAGCTGCTGCGCGACCCGAGGAGCCCCGCGCTGCTGGAGCGGCTCTTCGCGGCGGGCCGCTACCACCTGCTCTCCTCGTCGGGGATGCTGCCGCCCCGGCTGACCGGCCTGTGGACCGGGGACTGGGACACCGCCTGGTCCGGCGCCTTCACCACGAACGCCAATCTCAACCTCCAGATCGCCTCCGCCTCGGCGGCCGCCCTGCCGGAGGTCACGGACGCCCACGCGGCCCTGGTCCAGGGCCAGTTGTCCGACTGGCGGGACAACGCCACGGCGCTCTTCGGGGCCCGGGGCATCGTCGCGCCGTCCCACACCGACGGCGAATCGGGCCACACCCGGCACTTCCAGCGCGCCTATCCGCTGCATCTGTGGACGGCGGGGGCCGACTGGCTGCTGCAGCCCCTCCTGGAGCACGCGGAGGCCACGACCGGCACCCCGGACCCCGTGCTGACCGCCGCGCTCGTCGAGACGGCGCTGTTCTACGAGGACTTCCTCGGCCGGGAGGACCCGGACGGGAATGTGGCGGTCGTCCCCTCGTACTCCCCGGAGAACCGGCCGGCCAACGCGAGCTGGGGCACGGTGAACGCCACGATGGACATCGCCGCCGCCCGCCACGCCCTGACGACGGCCGCCGACCACTCCCCCGGACACCCGTCCGCCGCCCTCTGGCGGTCGCTCGCGGCCAGGCTCCCGGCGTATCTGGTGAACGAGGACGGGGCGCTCGCCGAGTGGGCCTGGCCGGGCCTCATGGAGACGTACGACCACCGCCACCTCAGCCACCTCTACCCGGTGTGGCCGCTGGACGAGATCAACCCGTACGACACCCCGGAGCTGGCCGCCGCCGCGCACCGCGCGCTCGAGCTGCGCGGGTCGGAGAACGACTCGGCCCACGGGCATCTGCACCACGCGCTGATCGCCGCCCGGCTGCGGGACCCGTCGCGGGTGTCGGCGGCGCTGGACGCGGTGCTGGGCGGCGACTTCTTCCATGACTCGCTGATGAGCGCGCACTACCCGTCCCGCGACGTCTACAACGCCGACGCCGCCCACACCCTGCCGGCCGCGGTGATCGAGTCGCTCGTCCAGTCGACGCCGGACCGCCTGGTGCTGCTGCCCGCCGTACCGGCGGCCTACCCGGCGGGTGAACTCCGCGGCGTACGGACCCGGTTCGGTGCCCGCCTCGACCTGCGGTGGGCGGAGGACGGCGCCACCGCCGTGCTGCGTCCCACCCGCGACGCCCTCGTCGACCTGCGTACGGGCGACGGGCTCGCCCTCACCGAGACCTCCGCCGGAAACCCCCCGGCTCCGCTGGAGCTGACGGCCGGCGTGGACCGCGTCCTCACCCTGGGGCCGCGGTAGCAGTCCTCCATCCCCACATGGAAGGAACACCCCATGGCACGATCCACCCTGACCCGGCTGCTGCTGGCCCCGACGGCAGCCGTGGCCGCACTGATCGGATTCGCGGCGGCGCCCGCCCACGCCGCGGTATGGAGCTCTTCGGAGCAGTGGGGCAACTACACCACGTCCGACGGCTACATCCTCTACAACAACATCTGGGGCTCCGGGGCGGGCACCCAGAGCATCTGGGCCAACTCGTCGAGCAACTGGGGCGTGACGGCCGCCCACCCGAACACCGGCGGCATCAAGTCGTACCCGAACGCCAAGAAGATCGTCAACAAGCCGATCTCCTCCCTGTCGTCGCTGACCAGCGGCTACAACGTGACCGTCCCGTCATCCGGCGCGTACAACACGTCGTACGACATCTGGGACACGGACTACGACTACGAGGTCATGCTCTGGGTGAACTACAACGGAGCGGTCGGCCCCCTCGGCACGTCCCAGGGGAACGTCACCCTCGGCGGCCACACCTGGACCGTCTACAAGGGGAACAACGGGGCCAACGAGGTCTTCTCCTTCCTGCGGACCTCCGACTCCTCGTCCGGCACCGTGAACATCCTGCCGATCCTCAAGTGGATCAAGGACACCAAGGGCTGGTGGGGCAACGAGACCATCGGCGACGTCCAGTTCGGCTACGAGATCACCTCGTCGTCGGGCGGGCTGAACTTCACGACCAACGGGTTCAACGTCTCGTCGAGCTGATCCCGGTGTGAGGCGGGCCGGGAGGACGCTCCCGGCCCGCCTCCCCGTCGCCGTGTCGCGGTGGGGCTCCCGGAGCGCACCCCGCCCGCACGCGTGAGCGGGACCGCGTCGCTCAGGCCGGAGCGGGCCCCGAGCTCGCACGCACCGTCAGAACCGGTTCCAGCAGCTGCACTTCGTCCGTCGACCGGCCGGCGAGCTTCGCAACGACCTGTTCCACCGCGCGGCGGCCCATCTCCTGGGCCGGAATGGCCACGGAGGTGAGCCGCACCGAGGCCTGGGTGGCGACCTGTTCGGGACAGATCGCCACGACGGACACGTCCTCCGGGACCGCACGGCCCTGCTGCTGGAGCAGGTTGAGCAGCGGCTCGACGGCGGCCTCGTTCTGGACGACGAAGCCGGTCGTTCCCGGCCGTTCGTCGAAGATCCGGGCCAGGGTCCCCGCCATCGCGGCGTACCCGCCCTCGCAGGGCCGGTGCAGGATCCGCATCCCCGTCTCGTGCGCCTTGGCGCGTATGCCGTCGACGGTCCGCTCGGCGAAGCCGGTGTGCCGCTCGTAGACGGCGGCGGCCTCGCCGATGACCGCCACCTCGCGGTGTCCGAGGCCGGCGAGGTGATCCACGCAGAGCGCCCCGGTGGCCTCGAAGTCGAGGTCCACGCAGGTCACCCCGGAGGTGTCGGCGGGCAGACCGATGAGGACGGCGGTCCTGCCGGAGTCGCGGAGCAACGGGAGCCGTTCGTCGTGGAGTTCGACGTCCATGAGGATCATGGCGTCCGCCAGCGAGCTCCCCGCGATCCGGCGGACGGCCGCCGGGCCCTCCTCGCCGGTGAGCAGCAGGACGTCGTAGCCGTGCGTGCGGGCACTCGTGGCGACGGCGATCGCGATCTCCATCATCACCGGCACGTACATGTCCGTGCGCAGCGGCACCATCAGGGCGATGATGTTGGACCTGCTGCTGGCCAGGGCGCGCGCACCGGCGTTGGGGTGGTAGCCGAGTTGCTGGATACTGTGCTCCACCCGTTCCCGGGTCGAGGCCGAGATCGACCGCTTGCCGCTGAGGACGTAGCTCACCGTGCTCGCGGAGACTCCGGCGTGCTGGGCGACCTCGGCAAGCGTGACCATTCGGCTTCTCCCCTACAGATGGTGACCGCAAGGGAGAGCGGTGAAGCGCTTCGACAGCGCCCTGCTGTGCTCCCCATCGCACTCTGACATGCACAGACACCGAGGAGCCTAGACTCGCTCACAGGCAGTGTCCAGAGTGGAGTCGAAGCGCTTCGACCGACTGTTGCCGGCAGGGCCCCGCCTCGACCGGCACGCACAGGCAGGGGCCCTCCCGCTCACCGTGGCTCAGGACGCCGAAGGTGTCCAGCCTGCCAGCCAGTCGGCGGTCTCCTGGTTCGCGGCCTGGGAGTCGGTCAGCTGCGGACGGTTGCTGCTCGCGGCCCCCGACCCGGGGCCGGTGTTCTTGTACTCCGCGAAGCGGTCGTCCTTCCAGGAGAAGCCGCTCATGTCGGTCCAGGGCGCCGACTTGATCGCCGAGCTCAGCGTGGTGCCGCGGAACGTGGCCATCGGGTCGAGGGAGGCGTCACCGCCGGCGTGCCACGGCCGCCCGAGGTAGAAGGATGACGCCGAGACATCTCCGTTGACGGTCGATCCGGTGATCAGGAAGCCCTTGCGGTCGGCTGCGGTGCTGGGCGCGGCGATGTAGCCGGCGGAGCTGCCGTCCCACCGCTTCTTCAGTGTGATGACCGACTTGTCGATCACCGCGGTGGCGCGTCCGAAGATGAAGTCGACGTTGCCGACGACGTACGAGTTGGTCATGTGGACACGGCCGAGGGCCGCCTTGGAGGCGGTGTCGAGCAGCAGGGTGTCCTGGTCGCCGGTGACGATCACCGAGTCCAGGAAGACCTTGTCCGCGGCGGTGCGCAGGGCCACCGCCTGGAGGCCGCTCATGTGCTGGTTCGCGGCCTCGTCGAAGTCGTTGGAGATCGTGAGGTTGCGCGCCTGGAAGCCGTTGGCCTCGGCCGCGACCGTCGCGCTGCCGCTGGTCCCGTAGGTGCCCGATCCGTCGGGCTTCTGCGTGCCGGAGGCGTTGTTGTACACGATGACCGTGTCGTTGCGACTGGAGCCGCTGCCCTGGAGGGTGACGTTCTGCTTGGTGGACGGGATCTTCACCAGTTCGCGGTAGGTCCCCGGCTTGATGGAGACGACGACCCGTGCGGTGTTGCCCGCGGGAATGGCGTTGACCGCCGCCTGGACGGTGGCGTACTGCCCGCTGCCGTCCTTGGCGACGGTGAGGGTGGTCGCCGCTTCCGCCCCTGAGGCCGCCCCGGAGGTCCAGACGGTGGCGACGGCCAGGAGCGCCGCCGCCCCTGCGGTGGTGGCCCCGCGCGGTCCGGGAAGGAAGGCGGTGCGTCGTCGATCGGCTGCCATGACCTGATTCCGTTCGTCGGGAAGAGGTGGGGGTTCCGGCCTGTAGTCGCCGCGGCCGCCCGGAAGGTTGCCGGGCCCCGGAACGGAGTTCCGGGCGCGGGACGCGCGCTCGCGCGCGCCCTCCGGCCCCCGGTCACCTCCGTTCGGCGCCGGTCCCCTCACCGTCGGGGTGCTCGCCGCGGGGTACGCCCATCGCCAGGAGCGCGGTGTCGTCGTCGAGCCCCTCGCCGAATCCCTCCAGGAGCGCGGTGAGCTCCTCGACGACACCGGGAGCGGAGGCGGGAGCCAGGTGCCGTGCGAAGTCCAGGAGCGCTTCGTCGCCGTAGCGTCCGCCCGCGGCCGAGGTGCGTGCCTCGGTCAGACCGTCGGTGTGGAGCAGCAGGGTGTCACCGGGACCCAGTTCCACGGTGGCCGTGGCGAACTGCGCGTCGGGCACGACGCCGACCAATTGGCCTCCTGGCGTGGGCACGTGGTCGGCGCTGCCGTCGGCGCGCAGCAGCACGGCAGGCGGGTGGCCGCCGCCGGCCAGGACGACGTGGAAACCCGTGCCCTCCCCCTCGGAGGTGAGCAGGCCGAAGATCACGGTGCAGAAGCGCGGTTCGTCCTCCTGGAATCCACGGGTGAGGGCGGTGTTGAGGTTGGCCAGCACGGTGGCCGGTACGGGATCGGACACCGCTGCGGCCCGCAGGGTGTACCGCGCCAACGACGTCACGACGGCCGCGCCCGCGCCCTTGCCGCGCACGTCCCCTATGAAGAACCCCCAGCGTCCGGGGGACAGCGGGAACAGGTCGTAGAAGTCCCCGCCCAGCTCGTCGGGGGAGGCGAAGTGGTAGCGCGCGGCGACCTCCAGGCCCGGAACCGGTTCGAGAGCCGGCGGGATCAGGGTGCGCTGCAGGGTCGCGGCGAGGCGCTGCAGGCGTTCACGTTCGTGGTCGGCGTCCCGGCGGGCTCGCAGGAGTTCGCGCTCGTAGGCACGCCTGTCCCGGGCGTCCAGGAGGGTGGTGCGGACGAGCAGCGGCTCGCCGTCGCCGTCCTGCTTGACGGTGGAGGTGACCATGACGGGCAGCCGGCTCCCGTCCGCGGCCTTGAGCTCCAGGGCGACGCCGCTGACCTCACCCTGCATGCGGAGCAGCGGTGAGAAATGCGTCTCGTGGTACAGCTTGCCGCCGATGGTCAGCAGGTCGGAGAACTGCTTGTGGCCCACCACCTCCTCACGCCGGTAGCCGAGCCACTTCAGGAGGGTCCCGTTGACCTTGGCGATCCGGCCGTCCATCAGGGTGGAGAGGTAGCCGCACGGCGCGTTCTCGTACAGGTCCTCCGCGCTGTCCGCCAGCAGGGCGGAGAACGGCAGCCGCTCCTGGTCACGGTCCCCCGCGGCCCACGACTCGCAGGCCTCCTCGCCGCCCGGGGGCACCGTCACGCCCCCTGCACGAAGGCGATGATCGCCTCGGCCGTCTCCTCGGGCGCGCTCAGCTGGGGGCAGTGGCCCGTCGAGTCCAGGGTGACCAGCTCGCTGCCGGGGATCTGCGCGTGGACGAAGGCGCCGACCTCGCGCGGGGCGAGCGTGTCCCGCGCGCTCTCGGCGATGAGTGTGGGGACGCCGACCCCGGCGAGATCCGCACGATTGTCGGACAGGAAGGTCACCCTCGCGAACACCCGGGCGATCTCCGGGTCCGTCCGGCAGAAGCTGTTCGTCAGCTCCTCGCCCAGCTCGGGGCGGTCCGGGTTGCCCATGATCACCGGGGCCATCGTCGCGGACCAGCCGAGATAGTTGCTGGCCAGCGACTCGAGGAGCTCGTCGATGTCCTGCTCGCTGAATCCGCCCCGGTAGTCGCCGTCATCGATGTAGGACGGCGACGGAGTGAGGAGGACCAGCCTGTCGAAGAGTCCGGGCTCCTGGACGGCGGCGAGGACGCCGATCATGGAACTGACCGAGTGCCCGACGAAGGTCACGGGTCCGAGGGCGAGCTCCTGGCAGATCTCGATCACGTCCTGCGCATAGCCGTCCAGGCTGGAGTACCGCTCGGGGCTCCAGGCGGACAGGTCGGACCGCCCGGACCCCACATGGTCGAAGAGGACCACCCGGAAGCGTTTCTCCAGTTCGGGCACGACGAGACGCCACAGGTTCTGGTCGCATCCGAATCCATGGGCGAGCATCACCACCGGGCCGCCCTCCCGGCCCGTCACGGATACCCGGTTCCTCTTCCGCACGTCCATGACTACCATCCTGACACTTCCGGCACACAGCGGCCCGGTGTGCCGCGAGAGGCCCCTCAACAGCGCCGATCACGTCGCGTGACGATGCGTGCACAGATGTCCTGGGCGGCCGCAGCCCACGGGCGACTGCCCCGTGAGCTGCGGCGGACTCCAGGAGGCCGGGAGGGCCTCGGGTGTCCCGGGCGCCCTCAGGTGGCCGGGACGAGCCTGAACTGCTGGCAGGTGTTGTTCAGCCAGGTCCACTGCCGCACGTCGGCGCCGTCGGCCGTCGAGCAGTCCGCCACGTCGGCGACCTTCCCGGTGGCCTGGCTGACGATGCGCACCCAGCCGCCGGCGTCGGTGGTGACGAAGCGGAAGCGCTGGCAGGTGTTGTCGAGCCACGACCACTGGCGCAGGTTCGCGCCGTCGGCCGTCGAGCAGTCCGCCGTGTCGAGCACCTTGCCCGTCGCGGCGTTCACCAGCCTGCTCGTGTCGTCACCCCGGTCCTCGACGCGCCACCGCTGATCGGTGCTGCCGTCGCACGTCCACTGCCGGACGTCGGCGCCGTCGGCGGTCGACGCCCCGCTGACGTCGAGGCACTTCCCGGTGGCCCGGCTGACCACGGTGTAGGCGGTCGGGGTCGCCGCCGTCTCCCCGGAGGGCCCGGCCGGTGTCGTACCGAGGGCGACGGGCGTCCCGAGGTTCGGGGTGCCGTCGGAGTTCCAGCCGAACTTCTGCGCCCGCGCCGTACGCCCGTTGTCACAGCCGTCGGACGCCGAGTCGTTCGCGTGGTAGACGATCCAGTCCTCCGTGCCGTCGGGCGAGGTGAAGAAGCCGTTGTGCCCCGGCCCGTAGACCCCGGCGGCGTCGTTCCGCTGGAAGACCGGGGTGGACTTCTTGGTCCAGGAGGACGCCGAGAGCGGGTCGGAACCGGTCAGGGTGAGCCGGCCCAGCTTGTAGTCGGGGGTCCAGCAGCCGCTGGCGGAGTAGACGATGAACGTCTTCCCGCCCCGCTGGAGCACCTCGGGCCCCTCGTTGACCGTGCCTCCCGATCTCTCCCAGTCGTACGTGGGCGTCGAGATCGTCGAGAACGAGCCGCTGAGGGTGTACGGGTTCGACATCGGCGCGATGACGAGGTTCTGGGTACCCCCGCCGCTCGCGCTGCCCAGCAGGTACATGGACCCGTTGACGGTGAGCACGCTCGGGTCCAGCATCCAGCTGCCGCCCAGCTGGTTCTTGTACGTGTAGGGCCCCATCGGGTCCGAACCCGCGCTCTGCAGCACGTGCACGCGCTGCGTGGGGTTGTAGTCGGTGATGTTCTGCCCGGCCACGTAGTAGAGGTACCAGCGGCCGCCCGAGTAGTGCAGTTCGGGCGCCCAGATGTTGCAGCAGCGCGAGGCCGCGTCGCCCTGCCAGACCTGCACGCTCGGCGCGGTGGAGAGCCCGGCCAGCGTCGGCGACTTCCGCACGGTGATGACGTCGGTCCAGCTCGTCGACACCAGGTAGTAGTGACCGTCGTGGTACGAGATCCAGGGGTCGGCGCCCTTCTGCGCCTTCACGGGATTGGTGTACGGACGGCCCTCGGCAGCCGACGCCGACGTCGGCTGCCCCAGGGCGAGCGCCAGCAGGAGGGCGCTCAGGAGGGTCAGTAGGCGACGGGCCATCCGCTGCTCCAGTTCAGAAGGTTGACTCCGAGCTTCGGGGTGCCGTTGTCCTGGCCGTCGTAGTAGTGGTAGACGAGCAGGTCGCCGTCGGAGTCCGCCAGGATCGACTGGCCGCCCGGGCCGATGTAGCGGCCGTGCGACTCCATGACGGGCGTCCCGCCGTTGCTGAGCATGCTGACGCCGTTCCTGTCCTTGTAGGGACCGGTGACGCCGGTCGCCCGGCCCACCTTGATCTTGTACGTGGAGCCGGTGCCGGCGCAGCAGGTGTCGTACGAGGCGAAGAGGTAGTAGTAGCCGTTGCGCTTCACGACGGAGGGCGCCTCGACGGCCTTGGTCCCGGTCGGCCGGGAGGCGAGGGAGCGGCGGGCGGTGTCCCCCGCGTACTGCTTGCCGGTCGACGGGTCGATCCGGATCATCTTGATCCCGGTCCACCACGACCCGAAGGACAGCCACCACTTCCCGTCGTCGTCGACGAACAGGTTGGGGTCGATGGCGTTGTAGTCGCTCGACGAGCTCGACGTGTAGACGACCCCGTAGTCGCTCCAGCTGCCCGCCTGGCCGGTGGTGGAGGCCGCCAAGCCGATGGCCGACGTGTTGGAGCCGAACGACGAGACGGCGTAGTACATCAGGTACCTGCCACCCCGGTAGGAGATGTCCGGGGCCCAGGGGTCGGAGGCCGAGGAGTAGTTCTTCCACCAGCTCGGCTTGGTGGTGAAGGCGTTCCCGGAGCGGCCGAAGGCGGTGCGGTCGGTGGAGGTACGGAGCTGGAGGCCCTCACCGGTGGAGTAGAGCAGGTACTGGCCGGACGAGCTGCGGACCATGCTGGGGTCGTGGACGACGATGTCGCCGTTGACGACACCCGGGTTGGGGTACGCGGACGCGCTGCCCGGCACGAGGGCCAGCAGGAAGGCGGCGGTGAGGACGGCGAGGGTTCTCCTCGGAGTGCGGCTCACGAGGGGACCTCCTTGAGGTCGGGGGTGGGGAGTGCACCCCGGAGTCGCCGCCGGAACCGGATGGGTTGCCGTGAACCGCCCACTTCCTCCGAAGAATCGGACGACGTCCGACATTCCGAACAGACGTGCCCGAGAGGGCCGTCGGCACGGACGGGAGCCTCACCGGGGGCTCACCGTCCGTGGCGACGGAACACCTCGCCCCGGCCCGGTTCAGCCGTGCAGCAGCACCGGGAAGGCCTCCATGTCGTTCTGTGTCATCACCGGCAGCTTGCGTATCTCGTCGTCGGCGATCGCGAGCTTCAGCTCCGGGAAACGCTCGAACAGCGCGGGCAGCGCGATGCCGGCCTCGACCCGGGACAGCGCGGCACCGGGGCAGATGTGGGGCCCGTGGCCGAAGGTCATGTGCCGGATCGGCGTCGCACGGGTGATGTCGAAGGCGTCGGCATCATCCCCGTGCTGGACGACGTCGCGGCCGATGGCCCGGTAGGAGATCACCACGCCCTCCCCCTTGGCTATCACCTGGTCGCCGACCTGGATGTCCTCGGCGGCGAACCGCATCAGCAGGTGGGTGGTGGGCGTGTCCCAGCGCAGTGTCTCCTCGACCACCGTCTCCCACGGAACCTCCCCGTCCAGCACCATCCGCAGCTGGTCGGGGTGGGCGAGCAGTGCGCGTACGGCGTTGAGGATGAGCCCGATGGTGGTCTCGTGCCCGGCAGCCACCATCGCCTTGAGGTTGCCGACGACCTCCTCCTCGGTGAGCGGCCTCCCGCCCTCCTCGGCGAGGATCAGCGCGCTGGTGAGGTCGTCGGTGGGGCGGGCGGTCTTCTCCCGCACCAGTTCGGCGTAGAAGACGTCGAGCTCGGCCAGCAGGGCCATCCGGTCCTCCTGCGGGGTGAGCATGGAGAAGAAGGCCTTGTACTGCCGGGTCAGCATGGGGTGCAACGCCTCGTCCACCCCCATCAGGAGGCCGACCACCTTCATCGGGAGCGGCTGGGCGAACACGGCCTTCAGGTCGACGACGCCGCCCTCACCCTGGGCGGCGAGCGCGTCCAGCAGTTCCTCGGTGAACTTCTCGATGTCCGGGCGGATCGCCTCCAGCCGGCGCGGGGTGAGGGCCTGGGAGGTCTTCGTCCGCAGCCGGCGGTGCTCCTCGCCGTCCACCGTGAACATGGAGCGCCCGGCGTCGATCATGCCGATCAGCGGCCAGGCGTGGGTGACCTCTCCGCTCTGCCAGAGGCCCCAGGCGTCCAGGTCCTTCACCAGGCGTGCGTCGACGAGGAGCTGACGGGCCTCGGCATGGCTGGTGACGGTCCAGGCGGGGACCCCGAGCAGCTCGATGCGGGCGAGCGGGGCGGAGGCCCGCAGCTCCTCGGTCTCACCGTCGAGGTCCTGGACCATGGGGTCGATGACCACGGTCGCGTAGGGGCAGTTCACAGCGGGTCTCCTGTCGTGTGTGCGGGAGCGAACCGGACGGGAAGCGCGTTCATCCCGCGCAGGAAGGCGGACGGCCGTCGGACCAGGTCCTGGGCGGGTACGGCGAGTTCGAGGTCGGGCAGCCGGTCGAGGATGACCTCGATGGCGGTACGGGCGATGGTCTCCGCGATCTCCTGGGCCGGGAAGGGGCAGCGGTACTCCCCGTGGCTGAACGCCAGATGCGCCCCGTTCCCCGAGCGGTGCCCCGCGCCGGCCGAGCTCATCTCCTGGCGTATCAGCGGGTCGGTGTTGGCCGCCCCCAGGCCGAGCAGGAGCATGTCCCCGGCTCGGATGGTCCGGCCGCCGAGCTGCGTGTCGCGGACCGCCCACCGGCCGGCGAGGATCTGGGTAGGGCTCTCCTCCCAGAGGACCTCGTTCATCGCGTCGCCGACACTGCGGTGCCCTCCCGCGAGGGAGTCGGCGAACTGGTCCTCGGTGAGCATCAGCCGCAGCGAGTTGCTGATCCAGTCGGCGGTGGTGAGGTGCCCGGCGGCTGTGACGGCCATGAGGTCGAGGGCGTACTCCTCGTCCGTGAAGGGCTCCGGGTCGGCGAGCATCCGGGAGGTGACGTCGTCGCCGGGGGTGACCCGCTTGGCCGCCACCAGCTGTTGCATGTGCTCCCCGAAGCGGCCGTACGCCTCATGGGCGCCGGGTCCTCCGTCGGCCAGGTCCTTCAGCACCCGGGCGATGTCCGCGCCCTCCTCGTCCGGGAAGCCGACGAGGCGGGCGAGGACGAGCACGGGCAGCGGTTCGGCGAACTCCGCGACGAGGTCGGCGGTCCCCCGGGCGCAGATGGCGTCGATGAGGCGGTCGGCCAGCTGCTCGCAGTGCTCCCGGATCTCGAAGGGGTCCGCGGCTTCGAGCGCGGGCACGACCATCTCGGAGTGCCGCCGGTGCTCGGCGCCCGCGGTGAAGTAGATGGAGGGCATAGGCCGTCCGACCATGGGGAGCAGCGGCCAGTCCTCCGGGATGTGCTTCCACTGGTTCCAGAGGCCGACGTCACGGGGGAACAACTCCCCTTCGCTGGTCACCTGGTGGAGCTCGCGGTATCCGATGACCAGCCAGGCCGGAAAGCCGCCGGGGAGCTCGACGGGCACGACGGGTCCGTAGGAGTGGCGCATGGACCGGTAGACGGCCTGCGGCTCGGTGTGGAACTCGGGCCCGCTCAGAGGCACGGCGGCGCTCGCGGCGTGCGCGGGGCAGCCTCCCCCGGATGTGGACGTGGCTGATAAGGAGGGGGTCGTCATCGTACGGACTCCTGGGAGACGGCTTCGCGCGTTGCGGCCATACGATCAACGCGCCCCCACTATAGGGAGGTTGCGTGAAGCTTTGGGCACCGATCGGAAGGTCCTCCGGCGTCAGGCCTCCACGGTCGCCCGGTGCCGTGCGCTCCGGGCGGGTGGCCCCCGGCGCGGTGCACACGACCACCGGACCGGTGCCGCCGCAGGAACGCGGGAGGGCGCGGGGCAGGGTGGAAGGGTGCGGGAGCAGGGTGGACGGGGCGCGGCGCGCCGCTGGGGTGCGGGCACGCGAGAACGAGCCTTGCCAGGACGTTCCGGTACCGCCAGGCTGAGCACCGTGCCCGGACAGAGGAAACGCAAGCTCGTGAACAGCCGCAGGGCGGCTCCGGCATCGGACCGTGCGGGCCGCTGGGACGTCGTCCTGGAGACCCAGGACCCGGTCGAGTTCCGTGAGCGGGTACGCAGGTTGCGGACGGGACCACGTCCGGCAGACCTGTCGGAGCTGCGCATCGACACCCTGTGCGGACGCCTGGCACATCCGACGACCTATCGGCTGAGCAGGTACGTGCCGTCGGACGCCTGACGCCGAGGCCGGCCCGTCAGCGAGGACGCGGCCGGTGCGGCGCGACGGGGTGGGCCCGTCGGCCTTCGTGCGGCAGGGGCAGCAGCCTGCGGACGGTCAGCAACAGCCCGATGCCGAGCACGACTTCTCCGGCGTTGCCGAGTACGGGTACCGAAGCGGCCGCCCCGGAGACCGCGACCATCACGCCGGCGGTGAGCGCCAGCCGCACGAACCCGGTCCGCCGCCACAGCACGATCCCCGCGGCCAGCACCACCAGTCCGCTGATGATGGCGGGCAGCGGGCCGGCCGGCGAGGCCGCGTCGTTCACGTAGCGGAGCGAGCCCGCCCAGCGCTCCGCACGGAGCGACAGACCGAGGATGTCGTGGAGCGCGCCCAGCACCACCAGAAGGACGGTGAGGCCGACGGCGGCCGCCCGTACCGGTGTTCGCCCTGCCCAGCTCAGTCCCGCCCGGTCCACGGCGGACAACGACCAGAGCACCAGAAAGGGCGTCAGCAGCGCGTGCGCGACGAAGCGGGGGACGCTCACGGCCTTCAGCAGCGGCCCGGCTCCCGCCGCACTCCCGACGGCGATCACGGCGTTGTCCCAGACCAGCGCGGAGCACACCAAGGTCGGCACAGCTGACAGCAGATGTGGCGTCGCCCGCCAGTGGCGTCCCAGGGACACCGCCAACCACAACTGCGCGGCCGCGAGCACGGCGAACGCCGACGAGATCACCCAGGACTCCCCTCGCACCACTCAAGGTATTTCAATCATCAAGATACTTGGTGGGTGCGAGCCTCCGGAGGCGGGGGTGAGGTCCCGGGTCACCCCCGGGGCCTCACCCCCGCACGGTCATCCGCCAGGAACGCGCGGGCCGCCGCGGCCCCGGCCTGCGTGTCCCAGCCGACGGGAACGACTCTGGTGACCAGGGCGGGATCGACCTCGGCATCAGCGGCGATCAGCGCGTCGACGGACTCCTCGGAGGGCCCGGACAGGCCGGCTTCGGCCGTGTGCGAGGCGCCCGTGTGCGAGGCGAGGGCCAGGGACCCCTTCACGGGTCCGCTCGTCGCTGAGCGGCGGGAGCCGCACACTCGCGAACCCGTCATCGAGCTCGTACTCCGCGCGCTGCCAGACGCTGCCGTCGAAGCCGTACACGAAGCCGAGGAAGAGCTCCTCGTCCCTGGCCCGCCGGACGGGCCTCTCCCACCAGTCGGGCGCACCGGCCAGCAGGTCGGTCTCCTTCTCCTCGAAGAAGTCGGCGGCCTCGGCGTAGTACGTCTCCGAGTCGTTCCGGTCCTGCCCGAGCAGTACGGCGCGCCCCTCGTCGAGGTGGTGCAGATCGGCCCAGCTGCCGTGTCCGTCGTCGTAGTGCCACAGCGCGCCGAGCGCCCGGCACCGCTCACCGCTCCCTGCGGCGGCCCGTACCGCGGCGAGTGCCGCCCAGCGCCCTCGCAGGGCCATCGGGTCGGGGAGGTCGAGCTGTACCAGGGCCACGGTCGGCTCCTCACGGTGGTCGGTCGGTGGGCATCCCTTCTGGTGCCCGGAATCCGGCCTCCGCCACACGCAATACCTCGGCCGCTCGGCTCAGTTGTCCGCTGACCCGATGTCTCATCGCTGCCGTAGGGGGTACGAAGACGAGCATGGCTCTCGTGAAGCGTTTTGCTCTTGCTCCTCGTGCGGTGCGGCAGCTACGGCGCGTCCGCTCGGTGTACATGGCGGGGGTGCTGCTGTCCGCCCTCGGCCTGCTCTCCCTCGATGACGCGGCGAAAGGGGGCGGTCGGCAGACGGTGATCGCGGGCGTCTTCCTCCTGGTGTTCGCCGCACTGCTCACCCTGACCGCGGTGCAGCTGTGGCGGCACGGACGGGCCGAGCACTGCAGTACGGCGAAGAAGCTCTCTCCGCTCATCTGACATGCGCCGATCGGACAGCGGTATACGCTGCCTGATCATGCGCACAACAGCACGCGGACCGGCCGTAGGCGCCGCCGCTCTTGCCATGGTCCTTCTGGCAGCGGTCGCCGGCTGCTCCTCCGGCTCCGGCGACGGCGGTTCGCGGTTGCTCACAGGGCTCCGAACGCTTGCGGGTGACAGCGATACGAAGCAGGTGACCTATCTCGACGCCGCTGCCGTACAGAAGCTGAGCAAGGGCGATTCGAGCCGGTTCGCCTCCGTCGCGCAACCGGGCAGCTTCATGATGGGCTCGGACGGATCCCGTCTGCTCGGGCAGAGCTTCAGGGTGACCCAGATCGACACGGCGGTCGACACGGACGAGGCGGGCCACTGGGAGGGCTCGTTCGATGCGTCTGCGATCACCACGTCGCTGAAGTCCAACGGCTACACACGGAGCGAGAAGAACGGCGAAGAGGTCTGGACCCAGAAGGGCACGGGGCCCTCGCTCCAGGTCTCGGACGACGAGATCTCCTACTCCGGCCGGGGCTCCGACCCGATGTCCGCCGTCGACCCCGAGGACGGTTCCTCCCTGGCCGACGACAAGCAGTTCCGACGCGCGGCCGAGTGCCTGGGAGACGTCTACCGTGCGGACTTCAACCCGAACGGCTCCTCCGATCCGGTGCCCCTTTCCGCATTGGGCCAGCAGGCGTCCTCAGCGGCCGAGAACACGGAGGTGCTCTGTTTCGTGGTCAAGGACGACGCCACGGCCCAGGAGCTGAAAAGCAAGCTGAAGGCGGCGGTCAGTGCCGAGGCGCCGAAGTTCGACGG
This sequence comes from Streptomyces sp. NBC_01460, assembly GCF_036227405.1. Taxonomy (NCBI): domain Bacteria; kingdom Bacillati; phylum Actinomycetota; class Actinomycetes; order Kitasatosporales; family Streptomycetaceae; genus Streptomyces; species Streptomyces sp. NBC_01460. The sequence goes on along the minus strand of NZ_CP109473.1, from coordinate 7,152,171 downwards.
CGCGGAGGTCACCGTGGAGAAGGGCGACCTGCCCGTGGTGCGCACCGTGGTCCCGGACACGGCCGAGCAGCGACCGGGCCGGCTGGTCATCTCGGACATGGAGCTGTGGATGACGGCTGCCACGGATCAGTGAGCACGTCGGCCGGTGAGTCCGAAAGCCGTGGCGGACGAAGTGATCACTGCGCCGGTCTCGGGGTACCCGCCATGCAAGGAGGTGCCCTCACCATGAGCACAGCAGCCAAGAAGAAGACCAGGTCCAGGGTGTACCTGTCGCTCGGAACCACCGCGTTCGGTGCACTGGGCGTCGTGAAGCAGGCCAAGATGGCCCGCGAGGAGAACGACACCCTGCGGCTGGTCGACGCCGTCGTGTCAGCCGCCAAGGTCGCCACCGGTCTGGCGATCCTCTACCGCGAGCTCAAGCGTCTCGGTGATGACGACGTCCTGCTGGGCTGACGTGCCTGGCGGTCCGCACTGCCTCCCGGGTGCTCACGCCTGACACGGCGTGGGTGCCCGGGACACAGGGCCTCCGGACGTCGAGGATCGCCCCACGGCAACCCTGGAGCATGTCGGCGGGAGACCCCGCGCGCGACCTGCGGGGCACAGGCGTCAGAAGCCGCCCGACTCGGCTGCGGGATCCGCGTCGCGCATGCCGGGGAAGGCGTAACCGTCGGTCTCGTCCCACGGCACGTCGAGGTCGTCCAGGTGCACGTGCCACTCCGCTCCCGGCAGGGCACGGCGCAACTCGCTGACAGATACCAGCACATGGTCGAGCACGGTCAGGACCCGGTCGGGCTCGAACGGCATCTTGGTCGATCCGGCCACGATCTCGGACGGCTCGCTGCCACCGTCCTCGTACAGGTACAGGCTCTCCTCGTCCTCGTACGGGAAGGACGAGTGGTGGGCGGCGACGATGCGCTCGACAACGGCCGTCTCGGCATCCGTCGACGGCTCCGTACGGCGTGCGCTGTAGTAGAGGGAAACGCTCATGTCCCCGAGCCTACGGAGGGGGTCTGACAAGGCCGTCGCGCCGGAGTGATCCGCGGGCGACGGACGCCGTGGTGGGATGGGCGCCGTGAGCCGCACCGTGGAAGAGACCAACCGCCGTATGCTCCGGGCGCGGGACGCGATGGACCGTGCGTACGCCCAGCCCCTGGACGTCCCGGCCCTGGCCCGGATCGCCCACGTGTCCCCGGCACACTTCGCGCGCACCTTCCGGGCCACCTTCGGCGAGACACCTCACCGCTACCTGCAGCGCCGCCGTGTCGAGCGGGCGATGTTCCTGCTGCGGGAGAGCGGCCACAGCGTCACGGACATCTGCTACGAGGTCGGCTTCGGCAGCACCGGCACCTTCAGCCGTACGTTCCGCGACATCGTCGGCCGGTCGCCGAGGACCTACCGCAAGGAAGCGGCGGTCGCGGACGTCCCCACCTGCTTCACGAAGGCCTGGACGCGGCCGAACGCATGAGCGTTCCGCACCGCGCCGCAGACGGGTGGCCGACTGAGCAGTTCCGGATAAGTTTTCGCCGAGCCGTCCGTCTAGCGTGAGACACATGTTCAACGCCATCACGCACTCACAGATCTACGTCCTCGACCAGGACGAGGCCCTCGACTTCTACGTCGGCAAGCTCGGCCTGGAGGTCAACGCCGATGTCGACATGGGCTTCATGCGCTGGCTCACCGTCAGCGTCCCCGGCCACCCCGACCGCCAGGTCCTGCTGGAGAAGCCGGGCCCTCCGGCCCTGTCCGAGGAGACGGCCGAGCAGGTCCGCGAGCTGGTGACGAAGGGCGCGATGGGCGCCGCCCTGATCCTCACCACGGACGACTGCCGCACGACGTACGAGACGCTGAAAGCCCTGGGCGTGGAGTTCACGGACGAGCCGACGGAGCGCCCGTACGGCATCGACTGCGGCCTGCGCGACCCCTTCGGCAACCATCTCCGGTTCACACAGCTGAAGGGCTGAGGGCCGGGGCGGGGGACGGCCACACCTGACCGCAGCGGCCGGCGGACCGTCCGGGGCGGGGTGCCCCGCCCCGGACGGTCCGCCGCCGTTCCTTCCTCCTTCTCGATCCCGCACCTTGCTCGACCTATCGACATTCGATAGATTCATATCGTAAGTCGATGGAAGGGTGAGTCGTGGGGAAGCTGACCGTGCGCGCGCTGCGCGCCGTTCTCGTGGTGGTGCTGACCGGCACCGTGTGCGTACAGGCGTCGATGGCGTGGGCGCTGGCCACCGACCCGGAGCAGGGGTCGCTCCCGCTGACCCCGCTGCGCCTGGTCACGATCCTGGGCATGGTGTCGGTCCAGGTCGCCCTGGTCTGCGTGTGGCGGCTGGTGACGATGGTGCGGCGCGGAACCGTGTTCTCCCACGCCGCCTTCCGGTACGTGGACACCGTGATCGGCGCGATCGTGGCGGCCTCTCTCGTGTGGTTCGCGGTCACGGCCCTGAACGCGCCGGGCCAACGGGAGGACCCGGGCGTCACCGTCGTCATGGGCGGGGTGGGCGTGGCCGTCCTGGGGGTCGCGCTCCTCGTGCTCGTCATGCGCACCCTGTTGGCCCAGGCGGTCGCCCGCGACGTCGAAGCGTCGCAGATGCGGGCCGAGTTGGACGAGGTGATCTGATGCCGATCGCCGTCGACATCGACGTGATGCTGGCCAGGCGGAAGATGTCCGTGGGCGAGCTGGCGGACCGCGTGGGGATCACACCCGCCAACCTGGCGGTGCTCAAGAACGGCCGCGCCAAGGCGGTGCGCTTCGCGACGCTCGCCGCGCTCTGCGAAGCGCTCGAGTGCCAGCCTGGCGACCTGCTGCGGTGGGAGACCGAGGACGCCGCGGACGGATGACGTACCCCAGGGCGCGCGGGAAGTCGGGTGCCTGCCGGGCGAGCACCTCCCCTGGAACCCTCACACCGTCGCGAACCGTGTGAGCACGGCCTCGGGACGGACACCCGGGAGGGCCGTACGGAACGTACAGTAGTAGCCGAGCTCCTCCTTGCTGCGCAGCTCAGGCATGCCGTCATCGTCCACGGCCGCGGCGAACTCCTCGTCCGTGATGCGGCTGTCCCACAGCGGACCGAGCAGGCCCTCCGCACCACTGCCCGTACCGAACTGCTCCTTGCGGCGCCACAGCAGGTGTTCCGGCAGCCGCCCCGTGAAGGCGCGGCGCAGATGCCCCTTCTCCATGCCGTCGTCCTCCAGCGCCTTCATGTGCGCGGGCAGGGACATGGCGTGGGCCATGACGTCGTGGTCGAGGAAGGGCACGCGGGCCTCCAGGCCGTGGGCCATGGTCACCCGGTCGCAGCGCTGGAGGTTGAGACCGTGCAGCGCCGCCACCGTACGCCGGAGCTCCGCATCCAGGTCCTCGGGCGCGGCGTGCCGCTCGTGGTAATAGCCGTAGCCGGCGAACAGTTCGTCGGCGCCCTCGCCGGTCAGCACCACCTTGACGTGCCGTGAGGCCAGTTCGGACAGGAACCAGTTGGGCACGGCGCTGCGGATGAGGCTGGCGTCGAAGGACTCCACGCAGGCGACCACGTCGTCGAGCACCGTGCGCGACGCCTCGGCGTCCAGAACCGCCTCGTGGTGATCGGTCCCCAGGAACGCTGCGGTCTCGCGGGCGGCGAGCAGATCCGGTGAGTCCGCCGTGCCGACGGAGAAGGTCTTCAGCCTGCGCCCCTGCCGGCCGTACACCTCGGCCGCGACAGCGGCGACGACACCGGAGTCGAGGCCACCCGAGAGGAACACCCCGACCTCGACATCGGCCATCAGGTGCCGGCGCACGGAGTCGGCGACGGACTCGAACGTCGCCTTCTCGACGGCTTCCCGCGGCACGGCGCTCCGGTCCACCGCCTCCGCGCTCCGCGCGGGCCCGGGCACCGCCTCGGCGAAGCGGCGAAGGCCCTCCTGCGGGGACCACCAGTGGCCGGGCGGGAAGATCTCGGCGCACGGCTGCACCTCGGGCGGGAAGGCGCGCAGCTCCGAGGCGAAGTACACCGCGGGGTCCGTACGCGCCCAGTACAGAGGCTTGATGCCGACGGCATCGCGGGCGGCGACGAAGCGTCCGCCGGGCGTGGCGGCGCACAGGGCCCACATGCCGCGGAGCCGGTGCAGTCCCTGGGGGCCGTCGGTGCGCAGGACGGCCAGGGCCGCGGCGGAGTCGGAGGAGGAGCCGAAGGCGGTGGCGGGCATCTCGTCGCGCAGGGCCTGGTGGTTGTAGATCTCACCGTTGCAGACGAGCGACCAGTCGTCGTCAGCGTCCGTACCGCCCAGCGGCTGGTGTCCGCCGTCGAGGTCGACGATGGAGAGCCTGCGGTGTCCGAGCCAGGTGTGGTCCCCGACCGTGCGCGTCCCGCTGTCGTCGGGACCGCGGTGGGCCAGTCGGCCGAGCATCTCCTCCACCACGGCAGAGGCCCCCGCCGGTGGGCAGGTGTGGTCGGTGTCGATGGTCGCGTAGGGGCTGTGTACTGCTGCGATTCCGCACATGACGACGACGGTAGAACGACACCGTGCAACATGCACAACTATAGTTGCTGCATACGCACGCCGCTGTGGCATCGTGGTGGCATGACGAGCGAGAGCCTGAGCAGCGTGCACCGGGCACTGGACGTCCTGCGCACCCTCGGACAGGGCCCCATGGGCGTCCAGGAAGTGGCCCGGACGGTGGGCCGGGAGAAGTCGCAGGTGTCCCGGACCCTGAAGGTCCTGGCGGAGGAGGGGTTCCTCGAACGGGATCCGGGCAGCCTGCGCTACCGCATCGGCTGGCAGCTGCTGGCGCTGGCCGCGTCGGCGGGCGAGGACCGCCTGCACCGCGAGGCACCGCAGGTCCTGCGCGAGCTGGTGCACCAGGTGGGCGAGCCGGCGTACCTGACGGTGCTGTCCGGACACAGCGTGGTGACGGTGCTGACGGAGCGGACCTCACGGACGCTCCAGGCCCAGGAGTGGATCGGCCGCACCTCGCCGCTGAACTGCACCTCCGCCGGACGCGCCCTGCTCTTCGGCCTCCCCGACGACCAGGTCGGGACACTGCTGGTCACGGGAGAGGGCGTCCGTCTGCCGGGCACCGACGCCGCACCCCGCGACGTGCCGGCCCTGCTGGAGCGGCTGCGTACGGAACGGGCGCGCGGCTACGCGGTGGCGGCCGAGGAGATGGAGCCCGGACTGATCGCGGTGGCCGCCCCGGTGCACGACCACCGGGGAGACGTCGTCGCGGCGCTCAACGTCTCGGCACCGGTCTTCCGGCTGCCGCCGGAGGCGGTACCGGGGGTGGTGGACGCGGTGGTCACCGCAGCACACCGGCTGTCGGCCCGCCTCAACGGGGCGGGGCCGGAGACCGCATGAGGAAGGCCTGCCCGACAGGGCCCGGCCGCGTATCAGCCACGCGTGATCCCCTGGGTGCCCTGGAGAACGCCGCCCTTGACCCCGCCCGCGCTGCTCGACCGCGAGGTGTCAGCAGCGCCGGTCCCGAGCTCCACGACCGGCCTGCGCCTGCCGGCGCGGGTCGGCCTGAGGTTCTGATGCGGCCTTCGCAGCCGATGCACGGGGACGCCGCCGCCGATATGGCCGGGCGGCTGTCATCCCGCTCCACCGGAGTCGGGCCCGCGGCCGGATCTGGCGTTCCACCACCCCGCACCGCCGAGGATTCACCGTGTGAAGGTTCACTCCGGGATGGTCGGGTTCGTTGATCAAGGGTTGCGAGCCCTCCTTACGCGCGGGTAACAACATGCTCTATGAACCTCTTCAGCCGCACCTCCTTGCTCCGTCGCCCGGAGACCCGTCCGGAGGAGTCCGTCTCCGCCCCGGCGGCCGCAGGCACCGCGGTTCTGCCTGATCCGCGTCTGGCGGCTCTCACCGGGGAGTGGATGATCGACCCCGCGCACAGCAGGATCGGCTTCTCCGTGCGGCACGCCATGGTGACGACGGTGCGGGGCGCGTTCCTGGAGTACGAGAGCAGCCTCTACTTCGACGGGCGTGACCCGGGGCGCTCCCGGGCCGAGATCTCGCTCGCCGCCGGCAGTGTCGACACCGGCGTCGAGCAGCGCGACGCGCACGTGGTCGGCCGCGACTTCCTGAACGCCGCGAAGCACCCGCGCATCAGCTTCGTGAGCACCGCCGTGCAGCTCATCGGCAAGGACGTCTACCGCATGACCGGCGGACTCACGATCAGGGGCATCACCAACCCCGTGGTCCTGGACCTCACCTACATCGGCTACGTCACCGACCCGTTCGGCTACGAGCGGGTCGGGTTCGACGGGACCACCACCATCAACCGCTCGGACTGGGGCCTGACCTACAACGCCCGGCTGGCCGAGGGCGGCGCCATGGTGAGCGAGCGGCTCAGGCTGCAGTTCGACATCGCCGCCATCCGCACCCCCGGCTCCATCTGACCGCACATCAGCCGATCGGGCCGCTGCCGGCGCCTCTGAACGTGCGGCGGTACGCGCGCGGTGACACCCCCAGCGCCGCGTGGAAGTGCTGGCGCAGCGCCGAACCGGTCCCGAAGCCGGAGTCGGCGGCGATCCTGTCCACCGGCAGGTCGGTACCTTCCAGCAGTCGGCGTGCCCGGTCCACCCGCTGCTGGATGATCCACTGCATGGGTGTCAGCCCGGCCTCCTGCCGGAAGCGCCGGTTGAACGTACGCACACTCATCGACGCCCGGTCCGCCAACTCCGCCAGCTGAAGCGGTCGGTGCAGGTGCGTCAGGGCGAACTCCCGGGCCGGGCCTGTCGAGCACTGCTCGGGCGGGGTGACCGGGCTCTCGATGTACTGCGCCTGGCCGCCCTCCCGGTGGGGTGGGACCACGGTCCCGCGGGCGACCGCGTTGGCGACCTCCGCCCCGTGGTCGGTGCGGATCATGTGGAGACAGAGGTCGATGCCCGACGCCACGCCCGCCGAGGTGAGAACCCCTCGGTCGTCGGTGTACAGCACGTCGGTGTCCACCTCGACCTCCGGGTAGAGCGACCGGAACTCCGCGCAGGACTTCCAGTGCGTCGTGGCCCGTCGCCCGGTGAGCAGGCCGGCAGCCGCCAGGACGAAGGAGCCGGTGCAGATCGACGCCACCCGTGCGGTCCCGGGGACACGGGCCAGCGCTTCGGAGACGTCGGTGTCGATCCGCCCGCGCTCCTGAGGCTCGTAGTCCTCCTGCGCGGCCGGCACGACGACGGTGTCCGCGCGGTCCAGCGCCTCGGGCCCGAGGGCCACGTTGATGGTGAAGTCGGTGTCCGTCGGCACGACTCCCGGCCGCGGCGTGCAGGTCACGACCTCGTACAGGTGCGTTCCGGTCGCCGAGACCGCCTGCCCGAAGAGCCGGTGCACGATGCCGAGTTCCATGGGCAGGAGCCCCGGACGCACGAGCACGACCACCCGATGTCTGTCTTCCGCCATGGCCAGATTCTTGCAGAAGTGGTCCGTCTCGCCAGTGGTCGCCGTACGGGAGCCCCCGGACGATCGAAGGCATGGATGTACATGTCGCGCCGTCGCGCACCGACCGCTTCGGCCACCGCGCCTGGTGGATCGCGGGTGCCGCGCTGCTCGCCGTCGTCGTGGCGGGCGCCTTCTCGACCCTCCCCGGCCTGCTCACCGGCCCCCTGCACGAGGAATTCGGCTGGTCCCGCGGATCGATCGGCCTGGCGGCCTCGGTGAACATGGTCCTCTACGGGCTCACCGCCCCGTTCGCCGCCGCGCTGATGGACCGCTTCGGGATACGCCGGGTCGTCGTGGTCGCCCTCCTGGTCATCGCGTCAGGAGCCGCACTCACCACCGTCATGGCCACGGCATGGCAGTTCACCCTGTACTGGGGCCTGCTCGTCGGCCTCGGCACCGGCTCCATGGCCACGGCCTTCGGCGCCACCGTGACCCAGCGCTGGTTCGTTCGCCGGCGCGGTCTGGTCACCGGCGTCATCGCCTCCGGCAGCGTCTTCGGGCAGATGGTGTTCCTTCCGGCCCTCTCCTGGACCGTGGACCACCACGGCTGGCGCCCGTCCCTCGTCAGCCTCGTCCTCGCGGCATGCGCGGCGGCCCCGCTGATGTGGCTCGGACTGCGGGACCACCCCGCCGACGTAGGCCTCGAGCCCTACGGTGCCGCCCGGTACGTGCCGAAGCCCGCACCCGCCGAGGGCGCGGGGCGCAGGGCCGTGGTGGTCCTGCTCGCCTCGGCGCGCACCGGCCCGTTCTGGCTGACCTCCGGTGCGTTCGCGGTCTGCGGGGCCTCCACCAACGGCATCATGTGGACCCACTTCACCCCGGCCGCCCACGATCACGGCATGCCCGCCACCACCGCGTCCTCCCTGCTCGCCGCGATCGGGTTCTTCAACGTGATCGGCACCGTCGTCTCAGGGTGGGCCACGGACCGAGCCGACCCCCGCCGGCTGCTCGCCGTGTTCTTCGCCCTGCGCGGCCTGCTCCTGATGTGCCTGCCCCTGTTGATGAGCGCCACGGTCCAGCCGCCGATGCTGGCCTTCGTCGTCGTCTTCGGTCTGCTCGACCTCGCCACCGTCCCGCCGGTCATCGCGTTGTGCCGCGACTTCTACGGGGAGGACGGCGCGATCGTCTTCGGCTGGGTCGGCGCGGCCCACCAACTCGGCGCCGCCCTGGCCGCCTACGGAGGGGGAGCCACCCGGGACGCCTTCGGCACGTACACACCCGTCTGGATGGTGCTGGGCGCGCTGTGCGCGGCGGCAGCCATGCTGTCGCTGCTGGTGCGGCACTCCTCCCCGGCCGGGCGGCAGACCTGACCCGCCCCCTCCGGGCGCCGTTGCGGCGGCTCGGCGCGCGTTCGGCGCCGGCAGTCCGTTCCGCATCGGACGGTTCGAGCCTGTACGTCGACTGCGGCCTGAACCAGATCTGAGTGTCCGTGGCCGCCCGGCCGCCGGGTGGGTCAGCGTGCGACGAACGGATCGGTCAGGTGCGGGGTCGCGAGGTGGAGGGTGCCGCCGGCCGGGCCGTGGAGCACCTGTCGCCTCGAGGCCCTTGCCTGCTCAGGGTCCATCTCGTGGGCGTAGGCGAGTTCGGGGTGGAGCAACTGGATCGCGTGCACGAGCAGATCACCGGTGACGGCGACCAGATCACGCCCGGACGCGACGAGCACGCTCTGATGGCCGGGTGTGTGACCGGGCGTGGCGATCACGCGCTCGCCGCCGCGCAGCGGGGTGTCGCCGTCGAGCAGCCGCAGCTGATCGGTCGTGCGGAGCGGGTCGATCACCGTGGACCGAAGTTGCGGGTTGACGTCGTCGATCGCGTCGAGTTCAGCCTGCTGCACCACGTACGTGGCGTTCGGGAAGAACGGCTGCGCGTGCTCGCCGCCGACGACGGCCCAGCCCACGTGGTCGGTGTGGAGGTGCGTGAGCACCACGGTGTCCACGTCGGACGGTTCGATACCTGCGGCGGCCAGCGAAGCCGGGAGCTCCCCGGGCACGGGCGCCCAGGAGGCCGCCGGGCTGTCGGCCGGGCCGATCCCCGCGTCGACCAGTGTCACACCCCGGTCACTGCGGATCGCGAACGCGCGGAACTGGAGCTGCCAGCGCCCGTCCTTGTCGAGCGCACCGGGATCGAGCCGGTCGGCCGCGGCCCACTGCTCGCCGGTGGCGTCGGGGAACGCCTCCGCCCTGGGAGAGAAGAAGGGACCCGCGCCGTCGGCCAGCGCGATGACGGTGTACGGGCCGACCTGGAGAGAAGGAGGCATCCCACAGATGCTGCCACCGGCGGGTGGCGCGCGACCCGGCGGGTTGCCCCGGAGTTCGCTCCAGTGGGGGCGACGCATCCACTCCGCGGTACTCAAGGACTGTCCCACGGGCCACGGGCACCTGCGGTCCGATGGTCAGCCGAAGATGAGCTCAACATCCTTGTCCAGGCAGAACTTCATGACGGCGACCAGCTGGCGGGCGTCGACGGTACGTAGTTCGCCATCGGGATCGCCGCCTTCCTGCTGCCGCTCATCGATGATTGCTTCCAGCCGAGGCAGCATGGCCGCACACTGAGTGGGTGCGAGGTCCGGACCAGCGTCGTCCGGATGGTTGAGCAGGGGTTCCAGCGTTGTCGAGAGAGTGCTCCACGGCCGGTCTCCGCCGAAGCCCTGCATCTCGGAGAGGCTGAAACCCTCGGCTTGGGCCAGCCACACCCTGAACAGGTGGAAGTGGGTGCAGGACCAGGAGATGTCCGGGCTGGACACATCCTCGTCTCCTGGGTAGAGCACGAGCCCCTTCCTGTCCTCCTCGATCGCACGGTGCTCAGGGTCGGTCGTGGGGGCCCGCAGACGCAACTGGTTTCATCACGGCACGGATGGTGGGCTCTCGGCGTCGCGGCCGTCAGATGGCTACGGGAGCTTGAGCTCGACCTCGACGAAGGCGAGCGGAGAATCTCCCGCGTTGACGACTTCGTGTGCGCCCCCGGCCGGGCGGGCGTAGGACTCCCCGGCCCGAAGGTAGGAGGAGACGACCGCGCCGTCCGGAGTGATCACGTCGGTCCGGCCGTCGGTGACCGGGACGACCACGTAGGCGTACGCGTGCACGTGGTGGCCGGTGCTGTCTCCAGGCTCGAAGTCCCAGCGTGTGACGCGGACCCGCTCGTCCTCGATCTGCTTGGTCGCCCGTGCCGTGGTCGCCATGGAAGTGCTCCTTGCGTCGGTCGGCCGCACCGGTAGCGGCCACATCCCACGTGGCAGGCTAGCGGCGCCCCGTCGCGTGCTGTGCGAGCACCGGCTTCCTGATCGCCTGCGCGTCCGAGCTCAGCCGTTGCCATGCCGGGGAGCGGCTACGCGCTGCCGGTGCGGTCGGCTGCACTACCGCCAAGGGTCCACCAAGCAGTCACCCGGGTAGCCAGTGCCTCGGTCCCCTGTCCGAGATCGTCCGGTCGACACCGGCACGGAGACGCTGGAGCAAGGGGGCGAGCATCCAGTCGTACTCGTCCTGCACGTCGTCGGCGACGCCGATCGGATCCCACTCGTCGAGCAGATGCCGCAGGCCGTTCTCGACGGATGAGTTACGTGGCTGCATCACCCGGACTGCCACCTGAGCAGGCGCCGGACACACGCCCGCTGCTGGTCCGGACGAAAAGGCCCGGTTGGTGCCGACCGGAGCAGTGGGGCTCGGTTCGGGGACCAGGTTCTGTCCGGCGGATCACTGGCGGAGCCGGAGTCGGATCGCTGCGGCGGTGACGGTGCCGTGGAAGACGTTGGCCCGCTGGTCCTTCGGGTTCCGGGATCGTGTGCCGGATGTGGCGTCTTCGCAGGTAGCGGCGGTTTCGGCGGGAGCTGTAAGCCTTGTCGCCGCTGACGTGGTCCGGCCGGGTGCGGGGCCGTCCGCCCAGCGGCCGGGGAACCCGTATCCGGTCCAGGACCTCGACCATCTGCGGGGCGTCGCCCCACTGACCCGGCGTGAGCAGGAGGGCCATAGGGCGGCAGCCGCCTTCGCCGGCGAGGTGGATCTTGCAGGTCAGGCCGCCCCGGGACCGTCCGAGTCCTCGTCGGGGCGGTGGTGCCGGGGCGTCGTCTTTTTTCGGGATCCGCGGACGGGCTTTGCGGGCGCCGGCCGCGTGCTGACGGGCCCGGCAGGACGTCGAGTCGACGCCGACCATCGACCAGTCGATCCTCCCCGCCAGGTCGGTGTCGGCCTGGACCGCTTACAGGATCCGGTCCCAGGTTCCGTCCGCCGACCAGCGGCGATGCCGTTCATGGACGGTCTTCCATGAGCCATAACGTTCCGGCAGGTCACGCCATGGGACACCGGTCCGGACCCGGAACAGGATCCCGTTGACCACGATGCGGTGGTCGTCCACCGCCCGCCCCCGACCGCCCAGAGGTGGCAGATGCGGCTCCAGTAACGACCACTCGCGATTCGCCGGATCCCCCCGCCCCGTGCCCGAACCGACGAGGACCGGTCAGAAGGTCACATGACCCGCCGGACACTGCCTAGTTGGACACATAGGGGCTCGGCAGGGCGGCGCCGAAGTACCCCTTCGCATTGCGCACGGCTATTCCGGCACTCTGGCCGCACAGGTTGACCGAACCGCTCAGGACCGGCCCGGAGGCCGAGCCGCGGGCGGTCCACAGGCAACCGTCGCTGTTCTCGGTGGGGATGCCGACCACCGTCTCGGCCTTGCCGTCCTTGGTGAGGTCGGCGAGGTGGACGGTCGCGCCGAACCGGTCGCCGACCTCCGCGGCGCCGGGTACGTCAGCCGTGTTCTGGGTGTAGCCGACCGCCTTGGCCGTGGTCAGGCCGGAGGCGGAACCGCGCAGCAGAACAGCCGTGCCTGCCGACCCGAGGGTGCCGACCGCCTCATCGGGGGAGCCGACGAGGACGTCGGCGTACCCGTCGGCATCGACGTCCCCGACGCTGAGCGACTGTCCGAATAGGTCGCCGTCCTCAGCGGCTCCCGGGACTCCGGGCGTGTCCTGGTGGAAGACCTGCGGCTGCTGGTCGACGCGGATGCCCTGCGCGCTGCCGTGGAGGACCTGGATCTCGCCACCTCGGCGCGCCGCGCCGGTCGCGTTCATGACGGAGTCGTCATTCCCGACACCGGTGACGAGGTCGCCGTACCCGTCGCCGTTGATGTCGCCGATCTGACCGGCGTGGCCGTCGGCGTGGGGAAGCTCGGTGGGCCAATTGGCGAGATAGTCGTCGGTCGGAGGGCCGTTGTCGACGTACACGCCTCCGCGGACGTCGTCGTCCGCGGGCCCGGGCAGCCAGAAGCGCTCCGCTTCACCGTCACCGTTCACGTCGCCCATCACCACGCCACGGGATTCGCCGAAGCGATCGTCCAGGTAGGAGGAGGCAGGCTTGCCGGCACGGGTGAAGGGGCCGCTGAAGGAGGCGCCCTCGCAACGCGATCCGATGGCCACCTCCGGGGCGCCGTCCCCGTTCATGTCGCCTGCGGCCAGGGAATTCCCGAAACCGCAGTACGTGCGCCCATCCCCGTACCCGGCCGGGGGCGAAAGGGTCGCACCGCCCGTCAGCCCGCTGGGCCCGCCCCATACGACGGTCGCGGAACCCCGGGCCTCCTTGTCGCCGACCTGCTCCCTCGGGGTGCCGACGATCAGATCCGCGTACCCGTCCCGATCCAGATCGGAGCTGGTCACCGTCGTGCCGAAGGCATCCCACTCCTCGGGGTCGCCGGGGACCCCGGAGGTCGCCTGCGTGATCACCGTCCGGCGCGTGGCGCTCACCGAGGAGGCCGACCCGTACAGGACGACGACGGCGCCGGCTTCCTCCACGCTGCCGTTGGCGGCGTGGGGTGCACCGACAGCCAGGTCGCGGTATCCATCACCGTTGAAGTCGTCCTGGACGGCCGCGGTGTTGGCCCCCTTGTAAGGGGCGGCGGCGAGGGCCGTCGCCGGGGTGAGGGCGAGGACGAGGAGAGGGGCGAGCACGGCGGCGGCCGTGGCTGCTCTGCGCAACGGAACTCCTTGGCGGAGGGATGGGGCGTGCGAGGACCGCGAAACGACTGGAGCGACGCACCTGGAGCCTCAGTCGCCTCACTAGACACACGCGAAGTTCACAAGGTTGTACTACCGGACCGAGAGCGAGCGGCGACCACATCGAGGACCCGTCCGAGGAGGTGCTGTCTCAATGACGCGGACAACACCTTCGTCGTCATCCGGCCCGACGAGGACGACCCGGTGTGGTTCACCTCGGTCGCGGTCCCGGACGAAGGCGGCTACGAGGTCGTCCGCCGCGACACCACCCGTCGCGAACCCGACGTCGCCACCGAGACCAGCATCAACCAAATCGCCCGTGACCTCACCATCTGGACGGCCACCCGCGACTTTCCCGGACGGCCCACCCAGCACACCAGCAACCTCCAAAACACGCCCTAGCCGCCGTAGACCGCCTGCGAGTCACCGAGCACGTCCGCGAAGTCCTGGGCGAGCAGCACGGCCTCGGCCGGTGTGAGGGTCGCGGTGGTGACGCGTACAGCGGAGGGGGACGCGATACGGAAGCGGGTTCCGGCCGCTGTCCACCAGCCCTTCGTGCGCAGCCCGTTGACGACGGTCGACTCGTCCCGGACGGGCACCCACAGGTTGAGGCCGCTCACCCCGTGGGACGGGATGCCATGCCCCTCCAGCGCCCTACCGAGGGCTTCGCGGCGGGTGGTGTAGGTGCGGGACGCCTCGGCCACCAGCCGGGTGACCGCCGGGTCGGTCAGGAGATTCGCGACCGTCGACTGGAGGATGTGGCTCACCCACCCGGACGTCAGCAGCATCCGCCCGTCGTGACGCGCGAGGGTGGTGGGGTCGCAGGCGAGGGCGGCCCAGCGCAGGTCGATGCCGAGGTGCTTGGAGACCGTACGCACATGGGCCCAGCGGTGCAGCCCACCGGCGGCCAGGGTCACCGCGTCCGCGCCGGCGATGTCCGCGTTGTGATCGTCCTCCACGACCAGGGCATCGGGGAAGTCCCCCAGTACGGCCAGGAGTTGATCCCTGCGGCCGGGCGTGAAGCGGGCGCCGAACGGGCTCTGGCCTCGCGGGCTGCACACCAGGGCCCGGGCCCCCGCGCGCAGCGCGGTGCGCAACGCCTCCGGACGGATGCCTTCGTCGTCGACCGCCACCGGCAGCATGCGCAGACCCAACGCCGGCACCAGGTCGAGCAGGTGGTGGAAGCCGGGGTCCTCCACGGCCACGGCGTCACCGGGCCTGAGCTCGGTGGAGAGCAGCCTGGCGATGCAGTCCAGAGCACCATGGGCGAAGGTCACCGAACCGGTAGGCACACCGTCACGCGCGAACCAGGCACGGGCGGCGTCCTCCAGGACGGCGAACCGTGGGGCGGCGCGGTGAGATCCGGGGACGGGCCCCATGCTCGCGGGCGGGTTCAGCACCGGGAGGCAGGCGGGGTCGGGGTGTCCCCCGGCGAGGTCGCGCAGCCCTTCGGGCACCTTGGGGGGCCGACGCGAGGTGACGACGGGGGCGGACGCCACCACCGTGCCCCCGCGGCCCAGGGTCACGACCACCCCGCGCCCGCGAAGTTCCTTGTAGGCAGCCGCGACCGTCCCGGCACTCACGCTCAGCGCCTCGGCGAGGCGCCGCACCGGAGGCAGCGAGGCACCCGGCCCCAACGTGCCGTCGGCCACGCGACTTTCGACCGATGCCGAAATCTCTCTGGCCGTGCCGCCCGCGATCCCATATTGTTCTGCCACAGAACACAGTTTGTACCGATACAAAATATCCGTCAAGGGGGAATCCGATGGAACCGACACCGAGCCGCCTGCCCTTCGTCCGGCGCCTTGCCGTCCCGGGCGGCCGCGACGGACGCCGGATGCTGGTCGTCGCCGTCATCGACAAAGTGGGCACAGGGCTCTGGACCGGGGCGGCGGCGCTCTACTTCCACTACGTCGCACACTTGTCGATCAGTCAGATCGGCGTGTTGATGGGGCTGTCCGGCATTCTCGGCATAGCCGGTCCCCCGCTGGCAGGGCGGCTCGCGGACCGCTTCCCCGTGACCCGCATCCTGGTCGCCGCCCAACTGGCCCGAGGCGCCGCCCTTCTGGCCCTGCTGACCACGAACGACTACGTCCTGCTGGTGCTGTTCTCGGCACTGGGCTCCCTGCCGGACCGTGCGTCGAGCGTCCTGACCAAGCTGTTCGCCGCACGGGTAGCGGGCCCTCACCGCATCCGCTACCAGTCGATCCAGCGGACCGCCGCGAACATCGGCTGGGCCGTGGGCGCGGCCGGGGCCGCTGCCGCGCTCACCGTGGGCACCACAGCCTCGTACCAGGTCCTCCTGCTCGCCAACGTGGCCTCCTACGTGGTCATCGGGGTCCTGACCCTGCGGTGCGCCGAACCGTCGGCACCCAGCAGGATCGTCACCGGGCTCGGCGCCTCCCCGGCCCCGACCGAGGCGGCGACCCCGTGGCGGGACCGTCGCTACCTCGCGTTCACCGGGTCGGAGATCTGGCTGTTCCTGGACGACAGCATCCTTCAGGTCGGGTTCCCGCTGTGGATCGTCCACGCCACCGACGCACCGGTCGGGCTGGCGCCGCTGGTCCTCGTCCTCAACAGCGTGCTGGTGATCGCCCTCCAGGTCCCCCTGTCCCGCTTCGCGTCGACGACGGCGGCCGCACGCCGCCTGCTCGTCCCGGTCGGCGCCGCCTTCCTGACGGGAGGTGTCGCGCTCGCGGCCTCGGCCGGCGGCGGCCCGTGGTTCGCCACCGCCGCGGTCCTCCTCGCGGCCGTCGCCTTCACGCTCGCCGAGATCCTGCACTCCCTCTCGTCCTGGGAGCTCTCCATCGCCCTCGCTCCTGGTGAGGCCCAGGGCGCCTACCTCGGTGTGCACGGCCTGGCCCAGTCGGCGCAGCGAAGCCTCGGCCCCGTCGTCGTCGGGGTCGCCGTCAGCGTCGGCCCGTTCGCCTGGCCGGTGCTCGGCGCCACACTGGTGGCGGCCTGCCTGGCGCAGCACCGGCTGGTCCGGCCGTCGGACGCGCGGCGGCCGGTGACTGCGGCCGGGAGCACGGGCGCAGCGAAGGCCCTCTCCCCCGCGGAGCCCGTCCGGCCTCATGCCCCGTCGCAGCCGGAGTCGAACGCGCAACGGCCGAGCCGGCCGTAGAGCGCCCGAGGAACCCGTGCGACCCTCTCCGCGCTTTCGGCCCGTCCGGGCCCTGTCGCTGGTACTGGTCCGAGAGCGCCGCCGCTGTGGCCTGGACGAAGCCCACCGGATTTTCCCAGCCGCCCGTCAGGAACTCCCCCTCGGAGTACGCGGCGATGGCACTGCTGCCCGCGGCCCGGGCGCGGGCTGATTCCGGTCCGAGGCCGGCGTCGGTCAGGACTGTGCGCAGGCTGCTGCGGAGACGGCTACTCGGCGTCAGCAGAGTCCAGAACGGTGTCCACCGCAGGGGCCCGCACACCCAACGGCTCGTCGAACGCGCTGAACGTGGTGGTGCTCCGGTAGTCGTTGCCCTTGTAGACGACCCGGAGGAGGTACGGCCTGCCCTCTGTGGCGACGTAGAAGGTGTAGGCGCCCTTCGTCTCGCCCTTCGCTGCCTCGTCGGCCACCTTCAGGGCGAGAGCCGGGCGGCCCTCGACCTCGGTCGACCCGCCCTTGACCGCCGTCCCGAAAGCGGTGAACGGCCAGGTGCACTCGACCAGTCCGTCGCCCGGCTTCGCGCGGTCGGCGGACGTCCTGATCCAGCGGTTCTGGTCCTTGGCCACCGAGTGGCCCGACCACCGCGCGAGGTACACGCGATCCGGCCGCACGTAGTCGGTTCCATCGATCCGGATCTGCTCGAGGGTGCCACCACTGGTCCAGGTGATCTTGTTCGTGCACCGGCCCTTGAGGTCGGTGGTCAGGCTGCTGGAGATGCTGCTGCCGACCGTTCCGGTGGACGACGCCGCGACGGTCACGGTCTTGAGTGCGCCCATCGTCTCGTGGGCCTCGGCCAACAACTCGTCGGCGGAGAGCTCCTTCTCCTCGCCCCCACCCGTACAGCCCGTAACCGCCGTCCCCAGCAACAGACTTGCCAGAACCACTGTCACCACGTTCGACGACGCGCGCACACCGACCCCCAGATCATGAGCTGTTGAGACTACGTCACCAAGGGGGAGGGCAGCCGGGAGCGGCCCACCGGGCTCCGTCCGTGCGACACGGCGACGCTCGCGCCAGGGTTGACCATGAGGCGAGACGATACGTATCGTTTTATCATTCTCTCGAAGGAGCATCGCCATGGAGCACCTCGTCGACGCCGCACCCGGTGTACACCTCTGGGTGGAGGAGCGGGGGGCGGCAGACACCCCCGCCCTCCTCCTGATCATGGGCGCGCAGGCCTCCGGGCTGGGCTGGCCGGACGAACTGGTGGACTCTCTCGCCGCGCACCACCGCGTCATCCGCTACGACCACCGAGACACCGGGCGTTCCACCTGGGCGTTCGATCAGCAGCCGTACGCACTCACCGACCTCGCCGGGGACGCGGTGACGGTGCTGGACTTCCTGGGTATCGGCCGGGCGCACGTCGTGGGTCTGTCCCTGGGCGGAATGCTCGCCCAGTTGCTCGTCGCGGACCACCCGGACCGCCTGCTGAGCGCCACCCTGATCGGTACGTGCGCGCTCAGCTCCACCCCGTACATCCGCCCGGACGGCACGCCCCTCCCGTCCGCAGACCTGCCCGGCGTCGCTCCCCATGTCCTGGAGATGTGGGCCGGCCCCGTCGAGGACCACGGTCTGGAGGCCGAGTTGGACCGCCGGGTCGAGCACTGGCGGGCCCTGGGAGGCGACCGGATCCCCTTCGACGCGGGGCGCGCACGCGCCATGGAGCGGGCGATCGTCGAGCACACCGGCCACTACGCGACCAGCACCGCGCACGGCCGCGCCGACACGGCGGGTATGGACCGCACCGAGGAGCTGGCGACCACGGACGTGCCCACCCTGGTGATCTCGGCACCGGCAGAACCGGTCTTCCCTCCGCCGCACCCGCAGCATCTGGCCCAGGTGGTGCGCGGGGCCCGGCTGACCGAGATCCCCGGCATGGGCCACGCACTCCCCCGGCAGGTCCTGGCTCCACTGGCCGCCGCCGTCCTGGCCCACACCGCCGGGCGGTGAGGTCACCGGTCCGACGCACCCGGCAGGCACACCGGCAGCGGCCCGCACCGGTCCGCCACCTGGGTCCGGCCGGCTACTGCCGGTGGAGGCGAGGGAGAGGGCCGCTCCACCTGACGTGCCGGGGTTGGCCGCTGATCATCGATCAGCTGCTGAACTGCGGGGTAACGTGGCCGAACACGAGTCCGACCGGGCCGTCTTGGCCGCACGAGGTGACGAACCATGAACGCAAATCCGCTGCCCGCACCCCATCCCGCGAACGCGCATCCCGCCCGCGTCTACAACGTCTGGCTGGGTGGCAAGGACCACTACCCGGTGGACCAGGAGGCGGCCGAGCTCGCCGCCCGGGCGAATCCGACCATCGTGCCGTCGGTCAGGGCCAACCGGGCCTTCCTCGGCCGCGCCGTACGTCATCTCGCGGCGGCCGGGATCCGCCAGTTCCTCGACATCGGCACGGGCATCCCCGCTGCGGACAACACGCACGAGGTGGCGCAGCAGGCCGCCCCCGAATCGCGCGTCGTGTACGTCGACAACGACCCGATCGTGCTCACCCACGCCCGTGCGCTGCTGGTCAGCGGACCCGAGGGGCAGACCGACTACGTACAGGCCGACGCCCGGGACGTGGACGCGATCCTGGACGCGGCGTCACGCACGCTGGATCTGAGCCGGCCGGTCGGCCTGATGCTGGTGGCGATCCTGCAGTACATCAAGGACGCCGAGGACCCCTGGGACATCACCCGCCGCCTGCTGGACCGCCTCGCGCCGGGCAGCTACCTCGTCCTGTCCCACCCGGCCGCCGACGTCACCGCGCCCGAGGTCGCGGAGTCGATGCGGATCTACAACGAGCGCGCCGCCAGCAACGCCTCGGCGACCCCGAGGACGCGGAAGGAGGTCGAGCGCTTCCTGGAGGGCCTGGAGATCCTGGAACCGGGCGTGGTCACCCTGACGCGCTGGCATCCCGGACCGTCGGACGTCCCGGACGACACCCTGCCCATGTGGTGTGCCGTCGCCCGCAAGGACTGAGGCCTGCTCCCTCGTCGGACGGCCGGTCTCCTCCTGGGGAACGACGGTCCGTGGCGGGCGAGCGCTCAGGTGGCACTGCGCTCGCTCGCCTCCCTCAGGTCACGGTCCACCGCCCGGTCGAACGCCGGGTCCGGAACGCCGTCCCCGCTGCTTGGGCGCCCGGCGCGGAGGAATTCGCGCCAGCGTTCCTGGCTCCAGTCGGCGGGGGCCGTGGTGCTCATGAAGTCCTCGACCAGGGCGCGGAAACGCACCGGGTCGGTGTGGAAGGGGAAGTGTCCGGCGCCTTCGAAGATCTCGAGGCGGCTGCCGGGCATGGCCGCGTGGGCACCGTAGGCGTGGTCGACGGGGACGACGCTGTCCCGGGAGCCCCAGAGCAGAAGCGTGGGCATGCCCTGCGCCAGATAGCAGCGGTCCAGCATCGTGACGACCTGGCCGCGCCAGTCGACCACCGCCCTCAGTGTGCTGATGAAGGCGCTGCGGGAGGTGGCGTCGGGAAGGGCGTCCACGAGGTCGATCAGTTCACCCGCGTCCTGGCCGAGGTCGGTGTCGAGCAGCTTGATCAGCCGGGTGAAGAGGCCGACCTGGCTGCGCATGCCGGGCAGGCGCAGCGCGGACAGCATCAGGTCGGCGCCGGGGAGGGACACCGCCCGCAGCACGGGGTTGACCTCCCGCCCCACACCGCCCGCGCTGACGAGGATCAGCCGGTCGGTGCGCTCGGGGTACTGATAGGCGAACTGCATGGCCACGCCGCCACCGAGGGAGTGGCCGACCAGGGTGGCGCGTTCGATGCCCAGGACGCCCAGGAGGTCGCGGATCCCGTTCGCGTAGGCGGCGACCGAGTAGTCCGCCCGGGGCTTGTCCGAGGCTCCGTGTCCGAGCAGGTCCGGGGCGATCACGGTGTGGTGGCGGGCGAGCTCGGGGATGACGTCGGCCCACGTCGCGGAGGAGTCACCGATGCCGTGGATGAGCAGGATGGCCGGCCCCTCCCCCGCCATCCGGTAGGCACGGCGGTAGCCGTGGATGATCCGGTGGGAGAGCCCCACACTGTGTTCGGCCTGTCGTCCGCGTACTGGTGCGCCGACCACGGCACCGCCTCCGTCTGCTGCTCCGACGATTCCCGAGCGAGGGTAGGAAGCTCCCGCGCCGAGCGGATTACCGGGACGTTTCCGGGGGCGTCCGGGTGAGATCCAGGCGCCCCACCGCTGCCCCGGCATTCGTAACACGCGCACCACTGGTCCCACCGGCAGACGCGCCCGATGATCGTCGCGGCACCACCTGTGCGGGCAGCGCCCCTCAAAGCGCTTTTTGTCCGCTCTCAATCGCTTGTTCCCGGTGGAGGTCGCGCAACAGCCTCCTCCCCCTCCTGCGGGGGAAGTCACCGAACTATGAGGTGAACGGTGGGACGATGTGCTGATGAGCATGATCGATGACGAGACCGTCCGGTACGTGCGGTTTCAATCGCCGTACCGGAATCCACGTGGCCACTTCACCGGCGTCTTCGGGCTCGTCAACAACCTGGCGAGGGACGGCAGGCTCTCGGACGGGGAGGAGTCCTTTCGCCGCCGCAACAACCGCTGGTACGACGCCGCGTACACGGACCCGTCGACCGTCGACCCCGACGTCTACGACGACGAGATCAACCCCGGCGCGGCGGCGTGGTTCAAACCGTCAGCCACTCATCTCCTCGCTCGCGTCTCCGGATATCTGGAGATTCTGTCCGCGCACGGCGTCGACTGCCAGGCGCTGCGTTCCGCAGACCCGGGACGGGTCGTCTACGAGGACGACGTACAGATCGTGGTCGTGCCTCGTACACCGAACGTGGCCGCTGCCCACGAGAGCACCGACACCCCGACGGCGCCGTGATCGGTCGCCTGGGTGCCGTAGCCGCTCCGGTGAATGCCCCTGCTCTCCGCCCCGGCCGAATCGGTCATGGTCTCCATGGTGCCGACCACCCGTCCGGTGATCACGCCGCCCGAGGGACTCCGCGAGGGGCGGGACCCTGTGCCCGTTTCGGTCAGCCCGCGTCGCGGATGACCGGGGCTGCTGCATGCGACGGGGGGGACGGCGGCCGCCTGATGACCCGCTGTCCGGCGGGCGCACAGCATCAGCCCGACCAGGAACGCGGTGTTGCGGCCTGCGGTGTTCGCGGTCGGGGTGTCGAGGAGCACGGCGACGGCGTACGCCACGGCCACCGCGGGAATGGCGGTGCCCAGGATCAGCCTGGTCGAACCGGGGGCTGAGGCGGCTACCCGATACCTCGGCGGCGGGGAGCCTGCTGCTGAGGGAGAACGCGAGCCCCATGCAGCCAGGAGGGGCGAAGAGAATTAGAGGCGTACACCACCAAAGCGGCAGGGCGGAGCGGGATCTGTCGCATTGTCAGCCACAGGCGCATCGGATGACCCTTCCGTCCTGTCGATGGCCGGCATGGTCTCCTGAGCGGGCTTGCACTGCTGGAGCGACGTGACGTCGCGCGTGAACCAGGACAACTGCTTGTCGGGCGACAGCTTCGTCTTCCTGTCCACCACGGACATCACCCGTCAGGCGGTCCGCCTGCGCAGTCCCGCCGCCGCCAGCACGGTGGTCGGCACCGACACCAGCACCGCCCACCCCAGGCGTCGCGTGTGGAGGGAGTCGCACGTCGCGTCCACTCCCTCCTCCATCAACCCGCGGCCGGCACCACGGCCGTCGCTGCCGAGGACGGCCCGGCACTCGGAATCGGGGTAGCCCGAGCTGATGTCAGGTGCGCTGGTCAGCAGCCACAGGATCACGCCGAATCCGACGCACGCGAGGAACCTTACGACTGTTCTAGACATGCCATGACCCTAGCCAGGTCGCGCAACGGGATGACAGCCGCCGGACGCTCCGTCAGCCGGAGCATTATCGTCAGGGCAGCACCGCGTCAACGAGGCGGAAAACGGCTGCCCGACGGAGGATTGGTACACGTGCCCGAACAGTTTGCATCCGTCCCGGAGGAGCCCGCGGAGACCTCCGGCGTCGACGCCTACCTGCGGCTCCTCTCGCTGCTCGACGAGAACGGCGCCCGGTACCGCGTCATCGACCACGTCCCGGAAGGCCGCACCGAGGAGGTCTGCCGCCACCGGGGGCACCCCGTGTCCCAGGGGGCCAAGTGCCTTGTCGTCATGGTCAAGACGGGCAAACGCACCAAGCGGTACTTCCTGGCGGTCGTCCCCGGAGACGCCCGGGTCGACCTGCCGGGCCTGAAGGCCCTCGCGGAAGGCAGCTACGTGTCGTTCGCGTCGGCGGACAGGGCGGAGGCGCTGTCGGGGAGCGCCAGCGGCACCATCCTGCCGTTCAGCTTCCACCCGGACCTCGAACTCGTCGTGGACCCGGGGCTGCTGGAACACGACGAGATCTTCTTCAACGCCGCACGGCTGGACCGGTCCCTGGCGCTGAACACACAGGACTACCGGGATCACCTCCACCGCGTGGGGGCACGGATCCAATCGATCACCGCGACCGCGCAGGCCCCGGAGGCCGTCGGCTGAATCCGAGGGGACAACCGAGCACTGGGGGCTGCCAACCCCCTCTGCGCGCCCGCCCGGGTCTCCCCTGAGGCATACCTGGGCGGGCGCGCAGGGACCGGGGCCGGCCGGTCCGAACCCCGTGGCCCCGGTCCGCGCGGCGACGGGCAGCGGGTCCGTACGCGGACGGACACCGGTCCGTGCGTCAGGAATAGAAGTTGCGCTGCCACCGGTGTTTGCCCAGGACCGCCAGCTGGTCCGGCGTGAGCGTGCGGCCGTCGCTGACTGCCGTGTTCCGCTCGACGTTGCGCACCGATCGCATGCCCGGGATCACGGTGGAGACCGCGGGCGAACTCAGCACGAACCGCAGCGCGTTCTCGGCGATCTCGTCGGGAGCGATACCCAGATCGGCGACGATCGCGGCAACCCTCCGCTCCACCTCCGCCGGGCGGTCGCCGCGGAAGTAGCGGTTGCGCCAGTCCCCCTCCGGGAACGTCGTGCCGGCGGTGATGCGACCGGTGAGGCCGCCCTCGTCCAACGCCACTCGCACGATGACGCCGACGCCGTGCTCCTCGCAGGCAGGCAGGAACGCGTCGGCGGGTGCCTGGTCGAACACGTTGTAGATGACCTGCACGGTGTCGACGGCCCCGCTGCGCACGAGCGCGAGTGCGGTCTCGGGCTGGTGATCGTTGACGGAGACACCGAACAGGCGGATCTTGCCCTCCTGCTTCAGGTCCGCGACCGTCTCCAGCCAGTCCCCGCGGCCGATCCACTCGTCGTTCCAGACGTGGAACTGCAGTACGTCGAAGTGGTCGAGGCCGGAAGCACGGAGGCTGGTCTCCAGGCTCGTACGGATGTGTTCGCCGGGGAACGCGTCGTCCGGGTCCACCCCGTCGGGCGCCGGCCATGTCCTGTTCCTCGGGGGCACCTTGGTCGCGACCAGCACCTCGTCGCCGGCCCGCTCGCGGACGACCCGGCCGACGATGCGCTCGCTCTCGCCGTAGCCCCGTGCCGTGTCGATGAGGTTCACCCCGAGGTCGACCGCCCGGTTCAAGGCCTTTACGGACTCGTCCTCGGTGGCCCCGACCCAACTGGACTCGCCGATGCCCCAGGCGCCGTATCCGATCTCGGACACCCGCAGTCCACTACGCCCCAGCTCGCGATATCGCACGCTCGTCCTCCGCCTCGTGACAGTGCTTCCCGTCGGGAAGCACATCGACGATAGGCCGGCCCGGTGCTCCGGTCACCCGGTTTCCCTCCACGAACCTGCTGTCCCCCAGGGCCCCCTGGGGGATACCCCCCAGACAAGTCGGGGCCTGACTGCATCGCTCGGGGGACGCGCCGTCCCTAGGTTGTGGGGTGGAATCGGAACACCGCTACGCACCCCTCCCGGAGGCTCCCCCGTGACCGCCCCAGCGCACCGTCCGACGAAGCGCACCGCCCGTCCGCTCGTCCCGGCCTTCGTGCGCTTCGTCGTGTGCGGCGGGGGTGTCGGTCTGGCAGCCAGTGGTGCGCTGGTGCTCCTCGGCGAGCGGGTGCCCCTGGTCCTCGCCAACGCCGTGATCACCGTCGTGTCCACGGTGGTCGCCACGGAGCTGCACAGCCGGATCACCTTCCGGAGCGCACACGGGGGCTGGCGGGTCCATCTGCGGTCCGGGCTCACGGTCGCGGTGAGTTACGCGTTCACGACCGGCGCCCTGCTCGTGCTGCACGCCGTGCAGGAGGCGCCGTCCGCGGTGGTCGAGCAGACCGTGTACCTGTCGGCGTCAGCTGCGGCGGGGGTCGGACGGTTCGCGCTGCTGCGGCTGGTGGTCTTCGCCCCGTCCGCCGCACCGTCGCCGTCCGCCGCAGCGTCACCGGCCCCCGCCCTCGCCGGGCGGGAGATGGCCGTCGCGGCCTGACCCGCCCGGGTGGGCGTGTGCCCTACGAGCCCGCTTCCCCCGCGGACGTTCCATGGAGGTGGAGCGCCCAGAGCAGCGCGCCGAGGGACGCGGTGTGGAGAACGGCGCGGACGGTGTTCCACCTGACCCAGCGGTCCTCGAACGCCGCCCGCGCGTCCCGGAGGAGATCGGCGCCCGCGTCGAGCGGGACCTTGTCGAGCGCGTCGTTGAGCGGGACGTTCTGCGTGCCCGTGACGAGGAACGCCGCCGCGTACAGCGCCAGCGCCGCGATGATCCACGGCAGGACGCCCGGGCTGTGCCCCTTCGCCGCGAGCACCGTCGCCAGCACGAGCAGCGGCAGGGGCAGCAGGAAGGGGAGGAGGAACCAGCCGTTGAGGATGGCCCTGTTGATGTGCTGCATGCTCCGGACGAAGGCACGGTCCTCGCCGCGGGCCAGGCCGGGCATGACGGCGTACGCGAAGGCGCAGAACAGCCCGGCCATCAGGGCGGCTCCCACCGCCGAGGCGAGGAGTGCCGCGGTCTGCAGTGCTCTCATGCGTGCTCCGAATCCGGCCCTGCGGCCCGGTCGACGAACTGGCTGCCGGCCCCGTCGGGGCCGGTGAACTCGCGGGCTCCTGCCCGGAGCCGCCTCGGCGGTCCCGGCCTGCCCAGCCGCGCCCGGTGCGCCACAGGGCGGTGCCCCGGGCACGTGTGCGTGTCCATATGCGTGTGGCTCTGAATGCCGACTATCTATCAGAATCTGTTACTACAAGGTGAGTTGACGCCAAGATCGACCATCTGGCATCACACCCGCCCCCGCTCGTCCGACAACCCCCGAACGGAGCCCGGAGGGCAGGGGGCCCGTTCCGGTATCGCCTGCACACAGCACTGTCACACTTATGCCATACGATGCGCACACCTGTTCGCAGTTCTTCCGTTTGAGGATGCCCACGTCATGTTTTCCGGTGTCACGTCCCGCCCCGCACGCCACATGTCCGCAGCCGTAGCCCTTCTCGCGATCGGCGCGGTGGGCTGCGCCGATGTCATCGACAGCGCCAAGGACGGCGCCAAGAAGGTCGTACGTCAGCGGTCGGTCTTCTCGCTCGACCCGGGCGACTGCTACAACCCGAACGCCGGGGTCGGCGACGGCGAGGAGGTCAGCGTCGAGGTCGTGCCGTGCACGGAGGCGCACAAGGGCCAGGTCGTCGGCGAGTTCTCCGTCGACGAGAAGTCGGAGTACCCGGGCGACGCGGAGCTTTCGAAGCTCGCCGACACGGGTTGTCCTCCGGAGACGCAGAAGTTCGTCTCCGACCCCTGGGCGGTCCCCGAAGGGGTCGGCCTCTTCATCTACTACCCCACCAAGGAGAGCTGGGCGACCGGCGACCGGGCCGTGAGCTGCACGTACGCCAAGGAGTCGGGCACGTTCGCCGGCTCCCTCAAGAACACGTCGCTCGATGCCGACCAGCGCGCCTATCTGAAGGGCGCGGACGCCGTCTACCAGGCGTTCTGGAACAACCAGCCCGAGGCCGAGCAGATCGACAAGGACCTGCCCGGCTACAAGAAGCAGGCCAAGGCCGTCTCCAAGGCGCTGGACGCACACCTGGCGTCCCTGAAGAGCGTGGACCAGCCGGAGACCGTCAAGCTCCGCACCCAGCTCGGGGAGACCGCCGAGGCGTGGAAGGACGCCGCCTCCGCCGGCAGCATCGACGACTTCTACATCGCTTACGACATGGCGTTCACCGGCATCGACCCCCAGAAGACGGTCGCCGCCCGCAAGGAGCTGAAGCTCACCACCACCGTCCCGGCCGACGACGCCGAGGTCTGGGCGAGCTGACCCCGCCGACGGCCCCCTGCGTGGGCCGGGCAGACGCAGCCCGGCCCGCGCGGGAGGATGTGCGGGCCGGGCGGACCCGTCCGCCTTCCCGACGGACAAGGACCCACGGTGAGCACCGACCCCTCCCCCTTCCAGCTCGTCCCCGGGGCACCCGGATCGCCGGTGGTGCTCCACGTCCCGCACTCCTCCCGGACGATCCCGGAGCGCGTACGCCACGGCATCGTGCTGGACGACGAGGCGCTCGAGGCCGAACTCGACCACATCACCGACTCCCACACGGCCGAGCTGGCCGCCGGGGCGTCGGCGGCCTGTGCGGTGACACCCTGGCGCTTCGTCAACGGCCTGTCCCGCCTGGTCGTCGACCCCGAGCGCTTCCCCGACGACCGGGAGGAGATGCTGGCCGCCGGCATGGGTGCCGTCTACACCCGCACCACGCACCGGGCGCGGCTCCGCCCGCCCGGCACGGATCCGCAGCCCCTGCTCGACCGCTACTTCCATCCGTACGCCGCGGCGATGACGGCGGCCGTGGACGAACGGATCGCCGCCACGGGGCGCGCGGTCGTCATCGACGTCCACTCCTACCCGTCCGCCGCGCTCCCGTACGAACTGCACGGAACGGGTCCGCGCCCTCCGGTCTGCCTGGGCACCGACGG
The DNA here is from genome assembly GCF_036227405.1 of Streptomyces sp. NBC_01460. Classification (NCBI taxonomy): domain Bacteria; kingdom Bacillati; phylum Actinomycetota; class Actinomycetes; order Kitasatosporales; family Streptomycetaceae; genus Streptomyces; species Streptomyces sp. NBC_01460. The sequence continues at coordinate 7,124,796 of NZ_CP109473.1, read as the reverse complement.
CTTCCACACCCCGCCCGGGCTCCTGGCCCGGGCGGAGGCGGCGTTCGCCGGCTTCGGCGGCACGGGGCTCGACAGCCCCTTCCCCGGAACGTACGTGCCACTCGAGCACTACGGGACGGACCGCCGGGTCTCCGCGCTGATGATCGAGATCCGGCGCGACCTCTACATGGCCGAGCCGGGCGGCCCGGCCGGGCCGGGGCTCGAGGCACTCGCCTCGGCGCTGGCCGGGCTGGTGGACGGCCTCGCGGACTCCTGACCGCCGACTACCTGGGCCGGGCGTAGGGCCGGGTCATGATCTCCATGTTGTGACCGTCCGGGTCCTCGAAGTAGGCCCCACGACCGCCGAAGAGGCGGTTGATCTGCCCGGGTTCGGTGTGCCGGGGGTCCGCGTAGTAGGTGACCTCCAGCGTCCGCAGCCGGGCGATCATGGTGTCGAACTGCGCGTCGGGGACGAGGAAGGCGTAGTGCTGCGACTGCACGGGCTCGTCCCGCAGTTCGTAGTAGTCGAGCGTCACGCCGTTCCCCAGGTCGACGGGGAGGAACGGCCCGAAGGGGGAGCCGACCTCCAGGCCCAGGACCGTGGCGATGAACTCGGCCGACAGGCCGCGGTCGCTGGCGTACACGGCGTGGTGGTCCAGCTGGACGACGTCCACGCCGTGCCGGCTGCTGTCCGCGTCCTGTTGCTGTGTGCGGGTCATGTCTGTCATGTCTCCGTGTCGTGGATTCCGCTGGGAGGGGGCGCCGCGCAGGGGCGCCGGAGGGGAGAACACGACAGGGCGGCGGGGCTCGGGCCCGCCGGACACTCACGCAGGGGCCGGGCAGCGCTCTCGTACATGGCCCATGGCCGACCCGGCAGTCACGAGGGCGATCCTAGGGGAAAACGGGTGGCGCTTCCATCGGGCGGTGACCGAACCTGTGGAGGTCACCGCCCGTCTGCAGGAGGACGCCTGGCGGGACCGGCTGCTGTGGTCCGAGGCGTGCGCCGGGCACACGCCGGACGGCCGGACGGCGCGGCAGCCTGTCATCGACGTGCTCACCGAGGACGCCGGGGAGCTCCTCTCCTTCGCCCTGGTGAGCGCCCGGAAGCACTGAACGGGGTCCCGCCCCGGCCGTGGCGCAGAAGCGGCACGGCCGGGGGCGGGCGCGGTGTCGGAGGGGATGCCGCGTCAGAAGAAGACGCCGCACCTCAGCAGCACGTTCGCGTACGGCCGCGCCTCCCCCGTGCGGACCACCAGGCGGGCGGACGCGGTGAGTTCCTTCAGCCGCTCATGGGGGACGTGGGTCAGGCCCGGGAGACGGGCGGTCAGGAGGCGGTCGGCCTCGGGGTTGGCCTCCCGGATCTCCTCGGCCGCCGTCGCGCCCTCCACGACCAGCTCGTCCAGGAGCCCGTCCACGACCTCCGCGAACGACGGGACCCCGGCCCGGAAGGCGAGATCGACGACGCGCGGCCCCGACGGGATGGGCATACCCACGTCGCATATCAGGACGCCGTCGCCGTGGCCGAGTCCGGCCAGCGCTCCCGCGAGGTGGCGGTTCAGGATGCCTGACTTCTTCACAGTGCCGAGACCTCTTCCGCGGTCGGGAAGGACGCCTGCGCGCCCTGCTTGGTGACGGCTGCCGCACCGACCCGAACGGCGAAGGCGGCGGCCTCGGTGAGGTCCTCGCCCAGGCCGAGCCGCCAGGCGAGGGCGGCGGTGAACGCGTCCCCGGCGCCCGTCGTGTCCACGGCCTCGACCCGGGGGCTCGGTACGCGGACGGGCTCGCCGGCACGGGTGTCGGAGACCAGCGCGCCTTCCGCACCCAGGGTGATCACCACCGAACGCGGGCCGAGGGCGGTGAGCGCCCGTGCCCAGGACTCAGGGGTGCTGCCCGCGCGCTCCCCCAGGATGAAGCGTGCCTCGTGCTCGTTGACCACCAGCGGGTCGCAGGCGGCCAGCACGGCGTCGGGGAGCGGCGCGGGCGGCGACGGGTTGAGGACCAGGCGCGCCCCGGGGCCGAGGGCGCGCGCCGTCTCCGCGACGGTGGCCGGCGGGATCTCCAGCTGTACGGAGACGACGCGGGCCGAGGCGAACAGGGGCCCCGCGGCCCTGATGTCCTCGGGGGTCAGCCGGGCGTTGGCGCCCGGGGACACGACGATGCTGTTGTCGCCCGAGGGGTCGACGGTGATGAGAGCGACACCGGTGGGCGCGCCTCCGACGAGGACCCCGCCGGTGTCGACGCCGGCCTCCTCCTGCGAGGCGCGCAGCAGGCGTCCGTGGGCGTCGTCACCGACCCGGGCCAGCAGCGCCGTCCGGGCGCCGAGGCGGGCGGCGGCCACCGCCTGGTTGGCGCCCTTGCCGCCGGGGTGGACGACGAGGTCGGAGCCGAGCACCGTCTCCCCCGGCCCGGGGCGGCGGTCGACACCGACGACCAGGTCGGCGTTGGCCGAGCCGACGACCAGCAGGTCGTACCGGGGGGCCTCGGAGGGCCCGGGGTCATCGTTCCCGTACATCTGGATCGTGCCTTCCGTGATCAGGAGAAGTCGGCGACGTTCTGCCGGGTGACGACCTTGACCGGTACCTTCACCGTGCTGTCGACCTTCTTGCCGTCGGCCGCCCGGATCGCGTTCCGCACGGCGATCTTCCCGAGCTCCGCGGGCTGCTGGGCCACGGACGCGTAGAGAGTGCCCGCCTCGACCGCCTTCAGGCCGTCGGGGGTTCCGTCGAAGCCGACCACCGGGACGGACTTCCCGGCCTTGCTGCCCAGGGCCTTGACCGCGCCGAGCGCCATCTCGTCGTTCTCGGCGAAGACACCCTTGATGCCGGGGTGCGACTGGAGGAGGTTGGTCATGACGTCCAGGCCCTTGGTGCGGTCGAAGTCGGCCGGCTGGGTCGCCACGACCTTGATGCCCGGGTAGGCCTTGATGCCTGCGGCGAAGCCCGCTCCGCGCTCACGGCTGGCCGAGGTGCCCGCCGTGCCCTGGAGGACGATGATGCTGCCCTTGCCCCCGAGGCGGTCGGCGAGCGTCTTCGCCGCGAGCTTGCCGCCCGCGACGTTGTCGGAGGCGACGAGCGTGGCGGTCTCGGCCTTGTTGACGCCGCGGTCGGCGGCGACCACCGGGATGTCGGCCTCGTTGGCACCGCGCACGACGGGTCCGACGGCGTCGGAGTCGACCGGGTTGACGATGACGGAGTCCACGCCCGAACTGGTGAAGTTCTCCAGCTGGTTGGCCTGCTGCGAGGCGTCGTTCTGGGCGTCGGTGACGGTGAGGTCCACCCCCGCCTTCTTCGCCTCCTCCTGCGCGCCTTCCTTCATCTGGACGAAGAAGGGGTTGTTCAGGGTGGAGAGCGACATGCCCACCTTGGTGGTGGTGCCGGTGGAACCGGACTTGAAGAAGGTCACCGCGGCGATCACGGCGGCCACGCAGACCACCGCGATGCCGACCTGCATCGCTCCCTTCCGGCCCTTCCCCGGGGCGCCGGGCGCCGCGGACGAGCCGCCGGCGGACGCGGCACCGGATCCCGCCTTGCGGCGCAGCGTGTCCAGCAGCACCGCGAGGGCGATGACGACACCGATGACGACCTGCTGCCAGAAGGCTGACACTGACAGGAGGTTGAGGCCGTTGCGCAGCACGGCGAGGATCAGCGCGCCGATCAGGGTGCCGGACGCCTTGCCGACGCCGCCCGCGAGGCTGGCGCCGCCGATGACGACCGCGGCGATCGCGTCGAGCTCGTACCCCTGCGCGGCCTGCGGCTGCGCGGAGACCAGGCGGGAGGCGAGGACGATGCCGGCGACGGCCGCGAAGAGGCCGGACAGGGCGTAGATGGCCAGCTTCTGCTTCTTGACGCGCAGTCCGGAGAGCCGGGCCGCCTCCTCGTTGCCGCCGATCGCGTACATGGACCGGCCGATGTAGGTGCGGGCCAGGACGAGTGCCGCTATCAGGCCCATGGCGATCATCACGAGGACCGGGACGGGCAGCCAGCCGCCGAGCGTGTCGCCGAGGACGGAGACCGAGTCGGGGAAGGGGATCGGCCTGCCCTGGGAGATGACCAGGGACAGCCCTCGCGCCACCGAGAGCATCGCCAGGGTCGCGATGAAGGAGGGCAGCTTGCCGTACGCGACGAGGGCGCCGCTGACGAAGCCGCAGGCGATGCCGGTCGCGACGGCGAGGACGACCGCCAGCCAGACGGGCACACCGGCGGAGGTCGCGGACCAGGCCAGGACGGTCGCGGAGAGTGCGGCGACGGAGCCGACGGAGAGGTCGATGCCCGCGGAGACGATGACGAAGGTGACGCCGAACGCGAGGATCGCGGTCACGGCGGCCTGGACACCGACGTTGAGGAGGTTCTGGGTGGTGAGGAAGTCGCCGGAGAGCAGCGACATCGCCACCAGGAGGACGACCAGGGCGCTGAGGGCGCCGTTGTCGAGCAGGAGCCGGCGGAGGGTGTGTCCGGCGCCGCCCGCGCCCGCCTTGCTCGGATGCGTGTCAGTGGCCACGGGGGCTCTCCTCTGCGTTCTCGGTGTGCTCGTCGTCCTCGGTGGACGGGGCTGTTACGGGGGCGCCGCTGACGGCGAGTGCCATCACGGCGTCCTGGGTGGCTTCGTGGGCGGGGAGTTCACCGGCGATGCGGCCCTGGGCCATGACGAGGACCCGGTCGCTCATGCCGAGGACCTCGGGGAGGTCGCTGGAGATCATCAGGACGGCGTGCCCGGACGCCGTCAGCTCGTTGATCAGCTGGTAGATCTCGACCTTGGCTCCGACGTCGATGCCGCGCGTGGGCTCGTCGAGGATCAGGACCCTGGTGTCGGCCAGGAGCCACTTGCCGATGACGACCTTCTGCTGGTTGCCGCCGGACAGGGTCCGGACGTGCTGGCCGAGGCCCGCCATCCGTACGCCGAGCTGCTCGGCGATGCGGGCGGCGGCGGTGCGCTGCCCCTTGACGTCGACGAGTCCGGAGCGGGTCGCCGAGCGGAGGGTGACCAGACCGAGGTTCTCCTGCACGGAGGCGTCGAGGACGAGGCCCTGGCCCTTGCGGTCCTCGGGGACGAGCCCGATCCCGGCGCCCATGGCGGCAGTCACGTCGTGCTTGCCGAGGCGCTCGCCGCCCACGTCGACGGTACCGGCGTCGTAGGGGTCGGCGCCGAAGACGGCGCGGGCGACCTCGGTACGGCCCGCTCCGACGAGTCCGGCGAGGCCGACGACCTCACCGGCCCTCACGTCGAAGCTGACGTCGTGGAACACGCCGTCGCGGGTGAGCCCCCGGACGGAGAGCAACGGCGCCCCGGTCTCCGGGCGTTCGCGCGGGTACTGCTGGTCGATGCTGCGTCCCACCATGAGCTGGACGAGCTCCGCCTCGGGGGTCGAGGCGGGCACCTGGTCGATGCTGCGGCCGTCGCGCAGGACGGTGACGCGGTCGCCGAGGGCGGCGATCTCGTCGAGGTGGTGGGTGATGAAGACGACGCCGACGCCGTCCGCGCGGAGCTGCCGCACGATCCCGAAGAGCTTGTCGACCTCCTCCGAGGTCAGGACGGCCGTCGGTTCGTCCATGATCAGGACGCGTGCGTCCAGGCTGAGCGCCTTCGCGATCTCGACCATCTGCAGCCGGGCGATGCCCAGTTCACGGACCCGGACCCGGGGTGAGAGGTGCAGGCCGACACGGCGCAGGAGCACCTCGGCGTCGGCTTCCATCCGTCGGCGGTCGATCATGCCGAAGTGGCGCGGCTGGCGGCCGAGGAAGATGTTCTCGGCGACCGTCAGATCGGGGACCAGGTTGAACTCCTGGTAGATCGTGGCGATTCCGAGCTTCTCGGCGTCCTGGGCGCCGTGGATGCGCACCTCGTCGCCTCCGGCGAAGATCCGGCCGGCGTCCGGGCGGTAGGCGCCGGAGAGCATCTTGATGAGGGTGCTCTTGCCGGCGCCGTTCTCACCGAGCAGGACGTGCACTTCGCCGCTGCGCAGGTCGAAGTCGACGCTGTCCAGGGCGACGACACCGGGGAAGGTCTTGCGTACGCCTTCGATGCGCAGCAACTCGACTGATTCACTCACTCGTTGCTCCCGGGTTGGGGGTGCTCTCGCCGCAGGAGCTGCGTACGACGAGACCGGCGGGCAGGGTGACGGACTGCGGGGGGCGGCCCTCGACGATGTCGACCAGGGCCCGTACGGCCGCGCGGCCGAGCTCGCCGGTCGGCTGGGCGATCGCGGTGATCGGCGGACCGGTGTGGACGAACCACGGGATGTCGTCGAAGGCCGCGATCCCGATGTCCTCGGGGACGCGCAGGCCGCGTGCGCGGATGGCGTCCAGGGCGCCGAGCGCCATGAGGTTGTCGGCGGCGAAGACGATCTCGGGCGGGTCGGGGAGCGACAGGAAGTGCTCGGTCGCGCGCCGGCCGCTGTCGGCTTGGAAGTCGCCCTGCCCGATGTAGGCGTCGGGCAGGGCGAGCCCGTGGGCGCGCATCGCTTCCCGGAAGGCCTCGACACGCTCGTTGCCGGTGGTCGTGGCCGCCGGGCCCGCGATGATGGCGAGCCTGCGGTGACCGAGCGCGTACAGGTGGGCGACGAGGTCCTGGATGGCGCGGTGACCGTCCGCGCGGACGACGGGGACGTCCACCCCGGGCACCCAGCGGTCCACGAAGACCATCGGGGTGCCGGCGCGGGCGACGTCCCGGAGCAGGGAGGACTCGCCGTCGGCGGGCGAGACCAGCAGTCCGTCGATCCGGCGGTCCAGGAGCGTACGGACGTGGTCGTCCTGCTGCTCGGTCCGCTCGTCGGCGTTGCCGATGATCACGCTGTAGCCGAGGGCGCGGGCCTCCTCCTCCACGGAGCGGGCCAGTGCGGTGAAGTACGGGTTGAGCACGTCGCTGATGACGAGCCCGAGCGTGCGGGTCTGGTCGGTGCGCAGTGAGCGGGCCACCGCGTTGGGCCGGTAGCCGAGGGCCTCGACGGCGGCGAGGACGCGTCTACGCGCGTCCGGGCTGACGGAGGGATGGCTGTTGAGGACGCGGGAGACCGTGGCGACAGAGACTCCTGCCTGGGCCGCGACATCCTTGATGCTCGCCATTTCCGGACCACCTCCTTGTGGTTTCCGTGAGCCTCGAAACCATCGGAACGGGCCGTGGAATCGATTACACGGATGATTGGAATCGATTACATGGCGGAAATCAACCCCCTGAGCGATGCCCGAGGCCGGATTGTGATGCACCGCTCCCTCTGCCCGCTCCCCCTGCGGCTGGCCGTAATCCGTGCGCCGAGACAGCGCCGAGACGATCCGGAGAGGTGACGCCGGTTCCATCGCCCCGGGCCCATCCGGCCCGGCACGGTGGTGACACGACGCACTGGAGGTGCGATGGACGGCGGGGCAGCCAGAGACGCGGCGCGCGGGCGCGGACACGGGGACGAGCGCCGGGCGGTAACGGCGGTACGGCGGTGGTGGTCCCGCTGCGCCGTCCTGGCCGCGGCCGCCGTGGGCGCCGCCCTGCTGACGGCGCCCACGGCCCAGGCCGCGCCCGCCGCCGCGCAGGCGGCGCCCTGTCCCCAACTCCCCTGCGAGGGAGCGGATCCGGGTCAGGTGACCGGGTGGCAGTCCGGCGGGGCGCCGAAGGTCCTGAAGCAGACGACCCTCGCCTCGGGGACCACGATCATCCAGTACACCGGCAAGCCGGCCTGGGACGCCTCCGGCGGCCGTACCTACACCTGGGCCGAGGTGCGCTTCGGCACCGGGGTGCAGAACGGCCGGCTGTGGCTGCGCACCGAGGACAACTGGGGCGACGGCATCAACATCATCACGACCCTGCAGCACCCGCGTTCGTACCGCGCCACCACCGGCACCACCGGCATGTTCGTGTACTCGACCTCGGTCCCCCAGGGCACGTACGCCAACAGCGCCTGCGTCACCGACGGCAGCGAGCGGGGGTGCCTCAACCAGTACGCGGCCGAGGTCGTCCCGCTGGGGCCGTGCGAGGGCTGGTGCGCCGAGATCGCCGACCCGGTGGCGGTCCGGCAGTCCGACTGGTCATACGTGGAGCGCTCCGCGTACGACCGGGTCGAACTGCCGTCGGGCGCGTCCGTGCAGCAGGTGGCCGGACGCCTGAAGCAGGGCAGCTATCTGGGCTGGGCGGAGGGCGAGCTGCCCTCGGGCGGGCGCTTCTGGCTGGAGGCGTGGCAGGGCGAGGGCCGCTGGGGCCAGGTGTACTCCGCGCTCCCGCGTGACGGCGCCTCCCGCACGGCGACGGGCTCCACCCGGGCGTTCTCCTGGCTGCCGGAACTGCGGGCCTGCGTCAGCGACGCGACGGGCACGGAGTGCACCAGGGACGGGGACTTCATGGCGACGACCCCGCCCGGGGCCCCCTGCAGCACGCTTCCCTGCACGGGGATCGACCCGGCGAGCGTCACCGAGTGGATGCCGAACTACGAGGGTGATGTGGTGGAGGACGCCAACATCTACCTGGGGGGCCGGTTCAAGATCTACCAGGGCCGTCCGGCCTGGGACCCGTACCACATGTACTACTGGGGCGAGGCGGAACTCCCGCCGGGCCGCGACGACGTCTCGGCCACGCTCATGAAGCACGCGTCGAGCGGCGCCGACTCCCGGACCGCCCGCCCCGTGCCACTGCCCGGCGGCCGGCTGACCGCCTCGGGCACGACGAAGATGGTCGCGCTGGACCCGCTGTCCGGGGACGAGATAGCCGGACTGGTGGTGGACGGCAAGAAGTGGGCGTTCGCCACCCAGCAGGGGAACAACATCGACAAGACGTCCGTCCAGGGCCCGGTCGGCCTGTGCGCCCCGGGTCAGACGTGTGAGGGGATCTCCCCGGGCGCTGTCACCACCTGGTCGTCCAAGGCGACGGAGTGGGCGGCGGCGACCCTGCCGAGCGGCGCCCGCGTCACCCTGTCAGGCGGCCGCCCCGACTGGTCCGTGACCGACCACTACGCCTGGGCCCACTCGGACACGGCGGGCGTCACGGTGTGGCTGGAGGACAAGCAGTCCGGCGGGACGTACGCGAAGGTCGCCGACGCCGACAAGCTGAAGGCGACGGACGGCCGCTGGGTGCGGGCGTGCCTGAGCGACGGAACCACGACGAAGTGCACGACACCCACGTCGTGACCCACGCGGTGCGAGCCCCCGGAGGGCGGACCGCGTGGGTCACGAGAGCACCGTGAACAGCCCCCTACAACGCGAAGAACCCCAGCAGAGCTGGGGTTCTTCGTCATACATGGTGTCCGAGGGGGGACTTGAACCCCCACGCCCGATAAAGGGCACTAGCACCTCAAGCTAGCGCGTCTGCCATTCCGCCACCCGGACAAGGTGTCTGTCGTCCCGGGGTGTTCCCCGTGGCGACAAAGAAAACAATACCAGGGGTTTGGGGCGCCTCTCACCTGCGTTTTCGATGGTCAGTGCGGTGCGGCCGCCCACCGAGGGGGAATTCTCACGTTCCGTGGCGTGACGCGTACGCGGTGTCGTTCCGGGCTACCTTCGCCGTCATGAGTGGGAAGAGCGGGCGGACCGGCCGGCAGCTGCGGGAGAAGTTGCGCGACACCTTCTGGCTCGCGCCGGCCGTGGGGCTCGTGGGCAGCTTCGTCCTGTGGTGGGTCCTCTCGGAGCTCGACACCAGGATCGTCGCCCACCTCCAGGAGGAAGGGGCTTACGCGGAGCTGGCGGACCTCCTCGCCTTCACCGGCGACGCGCGGACGGTCGTCACCACGGTCAGTGCGGCGATGATGACCTTCATCGGTGTCGTGTTCAGCATCTCGCTGGTCGCGGTCCAGATGGCGAGCGGGCAGCTCACCCCGCGCGTGGTCCGGATCTTCGTGCGCAGCAGGATCAGCAGGCTGACGCTGACGGTGTTCCTCGCGACCTTCGCGTTCTCCCTGCTGGTGCTGACCTCGTACGAGGGCGGGACCGATCCGGATCCCCGGCGGGTGACGTCGGCGCCGCTGCTGCAGAGCCTGCTGACCCTGGGACTGGTCGGCCTGAGCCTCCTCCTGTTCGTCGCGTACGTCTCGTCCACCCTGCGGCTCATGCAGGTCGGGCCCGTCCTGGACCACATCGCCCGCGAGTCGCTGCGGGCGATGGAGCAGCAGCCCGGGGACCCGGCGGAGGCGGCGCTGCCGCCGATGCCCGGGACGGCGCACGTCGAGCACCGGGGGCGGGCGGGGGTGCTGCGGAGCGTGAGGGTGGCACGGCTGGTGCGGGCCGCGGAACGGCAGGGGGTCGTCCTGCGGCTGGTGCCCCGGATCGGGGACTTCCTGGTGCCGGGCACACCGGTCCTGACCGTGTACGGCGGAGCCGCGCCGCCGCCGCGTGCGCTGAGCCGCACGGCTCTCGTCGGTGTCGAGCGCACCTTGCACCAGGATCCGGCCTTCGGCCTGCGTCAGCTGTCGGACATCGCGCTGCGGGCCCTGTCGCCCTCCGTGAACGATCCGACCACCGCGGTGCAGTGCCTGGACCGGCTCGTGCAACTCCTCTCGGTGGCCGTACGTCTGCCGCTGGCCCCTCTGCACCATCGCGACAGGCGGGGCGATCTGCGCCTCGTCCAGGAGGTGCCGGGGTGGACGGATCTCGTGGATCTGGCGTTCGAGGAGATCCGGGGGTGCGCGGCCAGGAGCCCGCAGGTCACGCGGAGGCTGCTGGCGGCGTTCGACGATCTGCTGCTGCTCGCGGCCGGGGAGCGCAGGACGCCGTTGCTCAGGCACCGCGCACTCCTGGTGGAGGCCGTGGAGCGAACGGTGCCCGAGGCGGCCGGGCGGGCGTTCGCCCTGCGCCCGGACCGCCAGGGGATCGGCTGACCTGCGCCGGCGTGTCCCTGCGTGGGGCCCGGGGCTTGCCGGAACCGGGCCCCACACGTGTGCCCCGTCGGGTGTCAGTCCCCGCAGCGGCTCTCGCGGAGCGCGTGCAGGTGCTCGCTGGACTTGCGGGCGAAGGCGAAGGACTCGACCGGGTTGTCGTGCTCGGTCTGCCAGTGGTGGTACGTGCGGCCCCGGTGGGTACGGGCGGTGACCCGGCTCAGGAAGTTCTTGTAGTCGATGTCGCCGTCGCCGACGTCCGTCATGTCGTAGCCGTCGACGGCGGAGTCGTTCCGGGTCCCGTCCTTGACGTGGAAGAGCGGGTAGCGGTCGGGCTGCTTGAGCACGTAGTCGATGGGGTTGAAGGGCGCGGGTGTGCCGTCCACCCGCTTGCCGAAGCGGAACTGGGCGCAGAACGCCCAGTAGATGTCCATCTCCAGGTAGACCAGGTCGGGGTCGGTCTCGGCGAGCAGGACGTCGTAGAGCCGCACCTTCGGCTTGTCGGTGGCGAAGGAGAACTCCTCCGCGTGGTTGTGCTGGTAGAACTTCATGCCGCGCGCCCGGGCGGCGGCACCGTACGTGTTGAAGTCCTCCGCCGCCCGCTTCCAGCCGTCCACGGTGGAGCCGTAGCGGAAGGGGCCGGAGGCGGTGCCGATGTGCTTGAGGCCGAGGGCCTCCGCCTCGTCGAGGACCTTGGTGAGGTTCTGCGCGAAGGTGTACGCACCCGGGTTGTTGTCGTCGTAGTAGCCGACGTGACTGCCGATGGGGTTGAGACCGTGGTCCTTGGCCAGCTTCTTGAGCTGGGCCAGGGTGATGGCCCCGGCGGAACCCTGGGTGTACCCGGCGAACTCGATCTCGTCGTACCCGTACTCCTCCAGTTCGGCGAAGACGGGGGCGAAGCCGAGGGTGGAGACCTTGTCGCGCAGGCTGTAGAGCTGGATTCCGAGGCGGCCGGGCGGCAGGACGGGGCGTCCCTTGCCGTGGCCGTGGCCCTTACCGCGGTCGTGTCCCCGGCCTGCCTGCGGGCCCGTCGCCTGGGCGGCGGCACCGCTGAGGAGGGTCGCGGCCGTGGCTCCCGCGGCGACGCCCAGGACGTTGCGGCGGCTCAGTCTGCGGGCGAGCTCGGGGTCCTTCGGAGTGCGGCTCATGATCACAAATCTCCCTGTGGGTGTGCGGGGTGCGGGTGCGGGCGGACTGTCAGCGCAGTCCGGCGAGCTGGAGGAGCAGGGACTTCACTTCGGTGGCCCGGACTCGGCCGCCGAACGCCTGGGGGGTGGAGCAGAGGATGAGCGGACCTTCGTCGTCGTCCGTGGGGAGCCGGCCGTGGCTGCCGCGGATGGGCGAGGGGTCCAGGGGGACGACGGCCATGCGGTAGCGCATCCCGAGCTTCTTGCGCGCGACCGCGGAGACCGCCTTGACCCGTACGTAGGGGTCCTGGGGGTCCATGAAGAGTTCGACGGGGTCGTAGCCCGGTTTGCGGTGGATCTCGACGAGCTGGGCGAAGTCGGGTGCCCGGTCGTCGTCGAGCCAGTAGTAGTACGTGAACCAGGCGTCCTTCTCCGCGACGGCGACGAGCTCTCCGGAGCGGGGATGGTCCAGGTGGTGGGCCTTCTTGCCCTCGTCGTCCAGGAGCTGTTCGATGCCGGGCAGGTCCGCGAGGGCCGCCCGGGTGGCTTCGAGGTCCTCGGGACGCCGCACGTAGATGTGGGCGAGCTGGTGGTCGGCGACGGCGAAGGCCCGTGAGGCCATCGGGTCGAGGTACTCCATGCCGTCCTGGGTGTGGACCTCCAGCAGCCCGGCCCGGCGCAGGGCGCGGTTGATGTCGACGGGCCGCTCGACGCGGGTGATGCCGTACTCGGAGAGGGCGACGACGGTGCGGCCCTGGGTCTTGGCGTCGTCGAGCAGCGGGCCCATGGCGCGGTCGAGGTCCGCCGCCGCCCGGTGCGAGCGGGGGTCGTCGGGGCCGAAGCGCTGGAGGTCGTAGTCGAGGTGGGGCAGGTAGCACAGGGCCAGGTCGGGGGTGCGGGTGGCCATGATGTGCCGGGTGGCGTCGATGATCCACTGTGAGGAGACGAGATCGGCGCCGGGACCCCAGAAGTGGAAGAGGGGGAAGGTGCCCAGCTTCTCGGTCAGTTCGTCGTGCAGGGCGGGCGGCCGGGTGTAGCAGTCGGGTTCCTTGCGGCCGTCGGCGTAGTAGACGGGGCGGGGGGTGACGGTCCAGTCGGTGTCGGCGCCCATCGCGTACCACCAGCAGACGTTGGCCACCGTGTAGCCGGGGTGGGCGCGCCGTGCGGCGTCCCAGAGCTTGTCGCCCTCGACGAGCCCGTTGTGCTGACGCCACAGCAGGACGTCCCCGAGCTCACGGAAGTACCAGCCGTTGGCGACGATGCCGTGCTCGGCGGGGGTCGTGCCGGTCAGGAACGTCGACTGGGCGGCACACGTCACCGCCGGCAGGACCGTGGACAGAGGGGCCTGTGCGCCCGTCGCGGCCATGGCGCGGAGGTTCGGCATGTGCCGGAGCAGCTGCGGGGTGAGGCCCACGACGTCGAGGACGAGGAGCGGGGTGGGGCCGGTGCCAGGTGTGGTCATGGGAGCTCCTTCAGTCCGAGGTCGGCGAGGAGGTCGCGGGCGAGGGTGAGCTCGGCGGCGATGCCGTCCGCGAGTTGCGTGCGGGTGCGGGGCCGCAGTGCGGCGGGGAGCGCCTGCCAGGTGTACGTCTCGACCTCCAGGTGCCGGGTCAGGGGCACCGGCCCGCCGACGAGCCGGGCCAGCACCGACTGCAGCACCGGGAGCGTGGAGGTGAGCGGAGGCGCGGGAGGCGCGTGGAGCGGGACGTGGAAGTGGGAGCGCCACGGGGTGCTGTCCGGGAGCGCTCCGCCGGAGACCGCCTCGTCCAGGTCGTCGGTCCCGCGGAGGCCGGCGGCGGTGAGGGTGCGTGTCTGGTGCAGGAAGCGGGGTTCGGCGAAGGCGCCCAGTGCCGCGCGCACCTCCGGCAGGTGCGGGTGCTCGGCGTGCAGGGCCGCGGAGAGCTGTGCCTTGGCGACGGTGACACCTGCCGCGCGCAGGGCGTCGAGGGCGGTGTCGGGGTCCTCGAAGGACGTGGCCAGGTGGCAGGTGTCGACGCAGATGCCGATCCGGTCGTGGCCCACCTCGGTGAGGGGGCCGATCGCGTCGGCGGTGGTCTCCACCGTGCACCCCGGCTCGGGCTCCAGACCGATCCTGATCGACTTGCCCGTGAGCTCGGCCAGGGCGTCCAGCCGCTGTGCCAGCGTGCGGAGCGCCTTCTGCGCGGTGACGGCCGCCGTGGGGTCCGTGTCGTAGGGGGTGCGCCAGGCGATCGGCAGGGTCGAGATCGTGCCGTCGGGGACGTCGTCGGGGAGCAGGGCCGCGAGCAGCCGGGCCAGGTCGGTGGTGTGGGCGAGGCGTTCCGGGTCGGTCCAGTCCGGTGTGTAGACGCGGTACTTGACCTCCTGGGCGCCGAAGCCCTCGTACGGGAAGCCGTTGAGGGTGACCACCTCGAGGCCCCGGTGGTCGAGCTCGCCGCGCAGGGCGCGCAGCGCCGCGGGGTCGTTGATCAGGACGCGGGCGGCGTCCCTGGCGAGCCAGAGACCGATGCCCAGCCGGTCCCGTCCGAGCCGTCTGCGTACCGGCTCGCAGTGGTCACGCAGCTGGGCCCGCACCCCTTCGAGGGTCTCGGCCGGGTGCACGTTCGTGCAGTACGCGAGGTGGACGGTGGAGCCGTCGGGGTGGCGGAAGCGCACGGCTCACTCCCCGCCGCGCAGGATGGAGTTCCCCTCGTGCAGCGGGTCCGGGGCGGCGATGTCGAGCTGGAGCCGGCCGCTCTGCCCGTAGAAGGCGACGGGGTTGCGCCAGAGCACCTTGTCGACGTCGTCCTCGCCGAAGCCCGCCTTCAGCATCGTGTCCGCGACCTTGCGGGTCTTCAGCGGATCGCTCTTCCCCCAGTCCGCGGCCGAATTGACCAGGACCCTGTCCGTCCCGTAGGTGTGCAGGACCGTGATCATGCGGTCCTCGTCCATCTTCGTGTCGGGATAGATGGAGAAACCGGCCCAGCAGCCACTCTCGAGTGCGGCCTTCACCGTCGTCTCGTTGAGGTGGTCCAGCAGCACCAGCTCAGGGGCGAGGGAGGACTCACGGATCACGTCGATGGTGCGGTGGAGGCCGGCGAGCTTGTCGCGGTGCGGCGTGTGGACCAGTGCGGGAAGACCGTGGTCGGCCGCGAGCTGGAGCTGAGCCGCCAGGGCGTGGTCCTCGGCCGGAGTCATCGAGTCGTAGCCGATCTCCCCCACGGCCACCACCGAGTCCTTCACCAGATACCGGGGCAGGGCGTCCAGTACCGGGGTGCAGCGCGGGTCGTTCGCCTCCTTCGGGTTGAGGGCGAGCGTGCAGTGGTGTGCGATGCCGTACTGCGAGGCCCGGAAGGGCTCCCAGCCGAGGAGGGCGTCGAAGTAGTCGAAGAAACTGGCGGGCGAGGTGCGGGGCTGCCCCAGCCAGAAGGACGGCTCGACCAGCGCACGGACCCCGGCGTCGTACATCGCCTGGTAGTCGTCCGTGGTGCGGGAGGTCATGTGGATGTGGGGGTCGAAGATCCTCATCGGGATTCCTCCGTGGACGTGGGGGCGGGGACGGGCGCCGGGGCCGTGAGGTCGAGTACGGTCCGCAGCCCGGCGGGGACGGTGCGGCCCGCCGCCGTGCGTTCTGCCGCGAAGTCGCCCAGCATGCGTGCCAGTTCGGCGTCACCACGGGCCCGCTCGGCGAGTCGGTCGAGGGCCTCGACGGGGACCTCGGTGAAGAGGCATTTGAGGACGGCGTGGCGCCAGCCGTGCGTGTCGAGGTGGGCCGCGCCGTACGGGCCGACGGCCGCGGCGACCAGCCGGGTGTCGTTGGTCCGCAGGGCGTCCTCGACGAGCGGGAGCGCGGCGGCGCCGAGGTCCAGCCGGTGCAGCGTCAGCAGGACGGCTCGGCGTTCCGCGGCGGTCCCCTGCTCGTAGAGCCTGGTGACGGCCGGCAGGCCGGCGTGCGCCTCGACGAGCAGCAGGGCGCGTACGGAGTCGGCGTGCTCGAACCCGCAGTGTCTCCCCGCCGAGGCGAACCGCAGCTCCCAGGGCGGGTTGCCGCTGACGGCCTCGGGGTGGCCGGCGGCGTGCGCGGCCTCGGCAAGCGCTTCGTCGAGCCAGGCTCTGGCGGCTCCCCGGAGCCGGTCGTCGAGTTCCTTGCGGTCGATCAGCACGGTGCGGCTCCGTTCGTCGTCCCGGTGGCCCGGCGCAGGAAGTCGATGGAGGTGCGGGCCATCTCCGGGCCCGCGTGGGAGTGCCGGGGCAGTTCCACGACGGTGAGGCCGGTGTAGCCGGTGGCGGCGAGCGCTTCGAGCACCGGCGGGAAGTCGATCTCGCCGTCGCCGAACGGCAGGTGCTCGTGGACCCCGCGCCGCATGTCCTCGATCTGCACGTGGCGCAGCCAGGGCGCGGCCTCCTTCACGCAGTCGACGGGCGACGCGGGCTCCAGGCACTGGCAGTGACCGATGTCCAGGGTGAGCCCGAGGGGCTCCGGGTCACCGAGGAGGGCGCGCAGATGGTGGAAGTCGGCGAGCGTGGCGAGGAGATGGCCGGGTTCCGGTTCGACCGCGAGGGGAACTCCCGCACCGGCGGCGGCATCCAGTACGGGACCGAGCGCGTCGGCCAGCCGCTGCCAGGCGAGGTCCCTGCCGGCGTCCGTCCCGTCGGCCGCCCCGGCGTCCGTCCCGGTGGCCGGCGGGACGACGCCGCTGAAGCAGTGCACCGCGTGCGCGCCCAGGTCGGCGGCCACGTCGACGGCGCGGAGGAGCAGGGCGACACGCGCCGCGCGGGCGTCCGGGTCCGGGTCGAGGAGGGAGGGACCGTGCTTGCGCCGGGGGTCCAGGACGTACCGCGCGCCTGTCTCGACCGTGACGCCGAGGCCGAGACCGGTGAGCCTGCGGGCCACCTGACGGGTGCGGTCGGCCAGGTCCGGGGCGAGCGGATCGAGGTGCATGTGATCGAGGGTCAGGCCCACGCCGTCGTAACCGAGGTCGGCGAGCAGGCCGAGGGCGTCGTCGAGCCGGAGGTCCGTCAGCCCGTTGGTGCCGTAGCCGAGGCGAAGGGTCATGTGGGGCTCACCTTCCGTGCGAGGGCGCGGGCGAGAGGGACGAGACCCATGACCGCCAGCCCGTTCAGTGGCGATCCGGCCCGGGCCGCGAGGGCGGCCTGCAGCGGGATCATCGCCCCGATCCCGCCGCCGACGGCTCGTTGGGTGAGGGGTGGGGAGGGATTCAGGGCCGCGTGGAGGAGGGGTGTCGCGGAGGTCCGGAGGTAGGCGCCGGTGAAGACGGTGAGCAGCAGCCCTCCGGCGGCGGCGTGGGGCCGAGGGGGTTCCCAAGGCGCCGGCCGCCCGCGCAGCACAGCGGTCCCGAGCGCGGCGACACCGGCCAGCGCCGCGAGCGGTGCCGTGGTGGATCCGCCCTGCGTCTCGTGCCGCGAGACGGCGGTGACGGCGTACGTGTGCGCGCCGAGCGCGAGGGCGGCGGGGAGCGCGGCGGCCGGGGCCCGGACACGGGCCGGCCGGGCGGGCGCTGCGGGTGCGGTCGTGGCCCCAGTGGCCTTCGTGGTCGTCGCAGTCGTCGCAGCCGTCGCCGTGGCCCCGAGCAGCAGGTCCAGGGTGCGGGCGGCGGCCATCGCGGCGGGCCCCAGCCTGGTGTGCTTGAGATGCAGGTCGTAGGCCCAGACCGTGGCCGCCAGGCCCGATGCGACGGCCAGGGTGGGGCGGCCTGCGCGGGCGGCGAGGGCCAGGCCCGCGGCCGTCAGGGTGCCCGCAGCGGCCAGGGCGGCCCCCGGGGCGACGCGGCCCGACGGGATCGGGCGGTGGGGGCGGTCGACGGCGTCCTCCTCGCGGTCCGCCCAGTCGTTGAGGGCCATGCCCGCCTCGTACAGGCACAGGGACGCCCCGACGGCGAGTGCCGTGCCCCGGCCGGGCCGCAGCCCGGCGGCCGCGGCCCCGGCGAGTGCGTCACCGGGCACGGTGAACAGCGCGGACACCCGGAGCAGCTCGGCCCAGGCCCGCAGGCGGGCCCGGGGACCGTGCCTGTCCGGTGCGGGCGCAGTCCCGCCCGCACCGGACAGGCTGACTGGGGGGACCCGCACGGGTGCGGCCTGCGCCTGCGGCCGTGCACCGAGCAGGCGCGGGGAGCCGGTCACCATGGCGAGCAGCCGGAGGGGGGTCACCGGGCGTCCCGCAGGCGTCCGGCGAAGTCCAGCAGCGCCGCGTACTGCTCGGGCAGCGCCGCCGGCCCGCCGTCCGGGTCCTTGAAGTAGAAGCCCAGCTCGGGCCGCGGGCCGGTGAGGCCCGCCTCGTGCGAGCGGGCCAGCAGCCGGGCCAGGTCCAGGACCAGCGGTGCGGCCAGGGCGGAGTCGCAGCCCTGCCAGATGGTCTGGAGGATCATCCGCGAACCGAGGAACCCGTCGAAGGCGATGTGGTCCCATGCCGTCTTCCAGTCCCCCATCGCCGGTACGTCGTCGATGTGGACCTCTCCCTCGGGGGCGGCCCCGAGGGTGTCGGCGAGTACGCGTTCCTTGCCCGCGTTCTTGGCGGCGGCCGCCGCCGGGTCGGCCAGCGCCGCTCCGTCCCCGCCGCCCAGCAGGTTCGTGCCCGACCACGCCCGCACCGGCAGCGCGCGCTGCACGAACATCGGTGCGAGCACGGAGCGGAGCAGCGTCTGGCCCGTCTTGCCGTCGCGGCCGGCGTGGGGAAGTGCGCAGGAGGCGACGGCGTCCTGGAGGTGCGGGCTGCGCAGCCCCGTGGACGGGGTGAAGTTGGCGTACGGACAGCCGGCCCGGAGGGCCGCCGCCGCGTAGAGGGAGCTGGCGGGCAGCCGGGAGTCGCCCTCGCCGGGGGCGGGTTCGGTCGAGGCGACGTTGATGACGACGGTGCGCGCCAGCCCGTTGCGGCGGGTGAAGTCCTCGATGTCGGCGGCGAAGGCCGCGATGAGCTCCTCGTCGGTCCGGGTGTCGCCGGGGAGCGGACCGCCCGGCCGTATCTCCGTGTCGGCGGCGCCGAGTTCGGCGGCGACGGCCGAGGGAAGGCCGTGCGGGAGGACTCCCCCGGCCGCGAGGGCCTCGGCCCGCTTGGGCAGGGGGCAGTCGAGGGTGTCGTGGCCGCCGAAGACCAGGGAGGTCAGCGGCGGGAGCCCGGCGCCGGTGAAGGGCGGTGTCTCGGTGACCATGCCGGTCGGCGGGTGGAGTCCCGCCGCGATGGCCGCGCACCCCGCGGTGGCGGTGGTGGCGACGGAGCCGCGTGCTCCGATGAACCAGATTCCGGTACGAACGGCATGTGCGGTCACGGGCTGCCTCCCTGGGGGGATGTAGAGGGGTGGTGGGCGGTGGGCGGGGAAGGCGTACGCTTCCCCGCCCACCGCCGGCGCAGGAGGTGGCCGCCCTACGTCGAGGGCAGCTCCCTCAGCTGGATGTCGCGGAAGGACACCTGGTCGTCGGCTCCGTGGTTCTGGAGACCGATGTAGCCGTCCTTGAGACTGCGGGCGGGGTCGGTGTTGGTGAAGTCGTTGATCTTCACGCCGTTGAGGAAGATCTGGAGCCGCTCGCCCTGGACCTTGATCTCGTAGCTGTTCCACTGGCCGGGCGGCCGCAGGACCCGGTCACGGGCCTTGATGTCGGCGGATTTGAAGGTGTAGACGGCGCCGGTGGTGCGGTCCGCCGCGTCGGTGGCGTCGATCTGGACCTCGTAGCCGTTGTTCACCGCGGACCAGGGGTCGTCCGACGCGGGGAACCCGACGAAGACACCGGAGTTGTCGTCGCCCGCCATCTTCCAGTCGAGCTTCAGCGAGTACGCCTTCAGCTCCTTGGCCTGGTAGGTCAGCAGCCCCATGCCGCCCTCGGAGCGCAGCTCACCGTCGGCCACGGCGAACTTCCCGGGGCCGGCCTGCTTCCAGCCTTCGAGCGTCTTGCCGTTGAAGATCGGCCGGTAGCCGGTGTCCGGCTTGCAGTTGGCCTTCACCTGCCCGGCGGCGTAGCGCAGACCGCCCAGCAGGTGCTGGCGGAAACCGGGTTCGGCGTACGACTCCTTGGTGTGGCCGAGGCCGGTGTAGAAGGAGCGGCCGCCCTGGTACGCCTGGCACCAGGAGATCGGGTGGTCGCCCTTCATGGTGCCGCCGGTGTAGGTGGTCTCGTCCAGCGTGGCGAGGACCTGGGCCTTGTCCCGGGGGTTGGTGCGGTAGTTGTACCACTCGTCGGTACGGTCCCACGCCTCGTCCAGGTGCGCGGTCGCCGGGTGGTCGTGGTTCTCCACACGGACGGTCGCGGGCTGGATCTGCGGGTGCGAGTCGAAGTAGGCGCCGACGAGTCCGCCGTAGAACTCCCAGTCGTACTCCGTGTCGGCGGCGGCGTGGACACCCATGTAACCGCCGCCGGTCGCCACGTAGTTCTCGAAGGCCTTCTGCTGGCCGGCGTCGAGGATGTCACCCGTCGTCGAGAGGAAGACGACGGCGTCGTAGCGTGCCAGGTTGCTGGTCGTGAACTGGCCGGGCTCCTCGGTGGAGTCGACCGTGATGTTGGTGTCCTTGCCGAGCTCCTTCAGTGCGGCGATGCCCGCGGGGATCGAGTCGTGGCGGAAGCCGCCGGTCCTGGAGAAGACGAGGACGCGCTTGGCGGTCCGGTCCACCGGGCTGTTCGAGAGCTCGAAGTCGTCCACGTCGTACAGCGCTCCCGCTCCGCCCTTGAACACGAGGAAGAGTTCCGTGGCCTTCTTCGGCGCGCCGCGCAGCGGCACGTCGACGTCCTGGAACGAGTCCCAGCTGCCGGTCACCGGGATGGGTGCCGAGCCGAGGATCGTGCCGGTGGGCGAACCCGTCCGCACCTCGAGGAAGCCTCCCGCGCCGGCCGAGGACGTGCGGGCGGTCAGTTTGGTGGTGCCGTCCAGGATGTACGGCTTGAAGGAGATCCAGTCGTCGTTGTCGATGTCGCCGACGGTGCGGCCGCCGTTGGCGCTCGTCTTGCTCGGGGTGGTGATGCCGGAGGAGCCGGTGAAGTGCTCGGCCTGGCGGTGGCGCGGCTGGAGCTGCGCCTGGTCGCGTCCGGTCAGCGCGGCCTGTCCGCCGCCACCGCCGTCGGTGTAGGAGGCCGAGATGCCGCCGTAGATGTTGGCGTTGGGGTCGTGGCCGCCCTCCATGGCGGTCTTGATGGTCCCCTCGCAGCCGTGCTCGGTGGTGATGTCGTGGCCGTGGCTGTCATGGCCCAGGGTGAACGTGACCTCGACCTTCGAGCAGTCGATCATGCCGTCCTCCGGGTCCGTGACGGTCACCTTGAAGGGGACCGCGTCGCCGAACTCGAAGAGCCGGCCGTCGGACGGGAACTGCATGTCAACGACGGGCGCGGTGTTGCCCACGGTCACGTGCACGCTCGCCGAACCGGTGCGGCCCGTCGGGTCCTTGGCGGTCACGGTGGCGGTGTAGGTGCCGTTCTTCTTGTACGTGTAGGTGGGGTCGGCGGCCGTGGAGGTGCCGCCGTCGCCGAAGTCCCAGGCGTACGTGAGGGCGTCGCCGTCCCCGTCGGTGGTACCGGCCGAGGAGAACTTCACCTTGAGCGGTGCGACGCCGGAGGTCTTGTCGGAGGACGCCTCGGCGATGGGCGAACGGCCGCCGGTGGCGTTCTCGATGCGGTAGAGCGCCGAGTGCTCGTCGCCGCCGAACCAGGAGAGGCCGTAGTCCAGGACGTACAGCGCGCCGTCGGGGCCGAAGGCCATGTCCATGATCTGTGTCCCGGTCCACGGGACGTCGTTGACCGACTGGACGGCGCCGTCGGCGTCCTGCTCGATGCGCTTGATCCACTGCCGGCCGAACTCACCGGCGAAGAAGTCCCCGTCGTACTCCTCGGGGAACTTCACCGGAGAGTCGAGGTCCGCGTCGTAACGGTAGACCGGTCCGCCCATGGGGGACTCGGAGCCGGTGCCGAACTCGGGCACGGAGGCACCGTCGTACGGGATCCAGGCGGCCTGCGCGGGCGGCAGGTCGACCAGGCCGGTGTTGTACCGCGACTCGTTCTTCGGGGCGGCGCAGTCGAAGCGGGCGCCGGAGGTACCCGTGGCGAAGTCGTAGTCGTTGAAGGCATCGTTGTCACCGGTGCAGAAGGGCCAGCCGAAGTTGGCGGGCTTCGTCACCCGGGCGAACTCGACCTGGCCGGCCGGTCCCCGGTTCGGGTCGGCGGCGCCGGCGTCGGGGCCGTAGTCACCGACGTAGAGGATGCCGGTGGCCCGGTCGACGCTGAAGCGGAACGGGTTGCGGAAGCCCATGGCGTAGATCTCGGGGCGCGTCTTCTCCGTCCCCGGGGCGAAGAGGTTGCCCTCGGGCACGGTGTACGCGCCGTCGTCGCCGACCTTGATGCGGAGGATCTTGCCGCGGAGGTCGTTGGTGTTGCCGGAGGTGCGGCGCGCGTCGAAGGCGGGGTTGCGGTCGGCCCGGTCGTCCAGCGGGGAGAAGCCGTCGGACGCGAACGGGTTGGAGTCGTCGCCCGTCGAGAGGTAGAGGTTGCCCTGCGCGTCGAAGTCGATGTCGCCGCCCACGTGGCAGCACATACCACGGGTGGTCGGGATGTCGAGGACCTTCTTCTCGCTGGCGTTGTCCAGCGTGCCGTCCTCGTTGAGCACGAAGCGGGAGAGCCTGTTCACTCCGTCGAACTTCGCGAAGTCGGCCGCGGTGCCGTTCTCCGGGGCGTCGCCGGCCGGGGTGTCCAGCGGGGGCGCGTAGTAGAGGTAGATCGCCCGGTTCTCCGCGAAGTCCGGGTCGATCCCGACGCCCTGGAGGCCTTCCTCGTCGTGCGAGTAGACCGGGATGGTGCCGGAGACACGGGTGTTGCCCGCGCTGTCCGTGATCCGCAGCTCGCCGCCGCGCGAGGTGTGCAGCACGCTGCGGTCGGGGAGCACGGCCAGCGAGATGGGTTCGCCGGTCTCGGCTGCGCCCTTGGCGAGCGTGACCTGCTGGAAGTCCTCGGCGGCGTCCTGCGCGACCGCCTCACGCGGGGCGTCGGCGGTCGCTGCGGGCGAGGAGCCCAGGGTGAGAGTGGCGGCGGCGAGCAGTCCGCCGGTGAAGAGGGCGAGTGTCTTTCGGGCGCGGAGCCGTCTGCTGCTTCGGTGCACGTGCGTCCTCCGGAGTGTGCCGGTTGTTCGGGCGGGTGCGTTCTGCCGTTCCGCGCGGGGACTGCCGCGCTCGTCACCGGGGCTGCTGAGCCCCCGGTGACGCGAGTCGTGTCGTGTACACGGAATGGACGGTAGCCCTCTTCATCCGGCACGGAAAGCCCTTGCGCAGCAGGTGAGTCGAACTTCTGCCCGCGGCAGGACAAAGGCGTTCCGGGGCATGACGAACCACCCCCTGGCGGTGTCCTTCGACCGTCGGCGAGGCCTGAGCCCACTAGGCGTCAAGTCCGCCGACGGTCGGGAACCGGGGGTGCGGAGGAGCGGAAGCGATCGGGACCGGAGGGCCCCTAGTCGCCCCCGCCGAACGCCGCGTCGAAGGAGGCACTCGGCGGGTCGAAGTCGAAGCGCTTCAGTGAGGCCAGCGCTTCCGGCGCCCCCGTCAGCCGGTCCATGCCCGCGTCCTCCCACTCCACGGACACCGGCCCCTGGTAGTCGATGGACCGCAGCATCCGGAAGACGTCCTCCCAGGGCACGTCACCGTGTCCCGCGGAGACGAAGTCCCAGCCGCGCCGCGGGTCGCCCCACGGCAGGTGGGAGCCGAGGCGCCCGTTGCGGCCGTCGAGGCGCTTGCGGGCCTCCTTGCAGTCCACGTGGTAGATCCGGTCCCGGAAGTCGTACAGGAAGCCGACCGGGTCGAGGTCCTGCCACACGAAGTGACTCGGGTCGAAGTTCAGCCCGAACGCCGGCCGGTGGTCCACGGCCTCCAGGGCGCGGTGCGTGGTCCAGTAGTCGTAGGCGATCTCGCTCGGGTGCACCTCGTGGGCGAAGCGCACACCCTCGGCGTCGAAGACGTCCAGGATCGGGTTCCAGCGCTCCGCGAAGTCCTCGTAGCCGCGTTCGATCATGTGCGGCGGGACCGGCGGGAACATGGCGACCAGATGCCAGATGGACGATCCGGTGAAGCCGATGACGGTGTCGACCCCGAACGCGGCGGCCGCACGGGCGGTGTTCCTGATCTCCTCGGCCGCCCGGCGGCGTACGCCCTCGGGCTCCCCGTCCCCCCAGATCCGGGCGGGCAGGATCCCCTGGTGACGCTCGTCGATCGGGCTGTCGCAGACGGCCTGGCCGACCAGGTGGTTGGAGACCGCCCAGCACTTCAGGCCGTACTTGTCGAGCAGCTGGCGCCGGCCGTCGAGGTAGCCGGGGTCCGACAGGGCCTTGTCGACCTCGAAGTGATCGCCCCAGCAGGCGAGTTCGAGCCCGTCGTAACCGAAGTCCCGGGCCAGCCGGCAGACCTCCTCCAACGGCAGGTCGGCCCACTGGCCGGTGAAGAGAGTGAAGGGACGGGGCATGCGGGGAACCTCCTACGGGGCGACCGGGGTGTGGACGGAGTTCTTGGCGGCGCTCTCCTCGACGGCGGCGAGGACCCGCTGGACCTGGAGTCCGTCCGCGAACGACGGCACGGGGGCGCGCCCCTCGACGATCGTGCGCACCACGTCCCTGGCCTGGTGGACGAAAGTGTGCTCGTAGCCCAGACCGTGGCCCGGCGGCCACCAGGCCTCCAGGTACGGGTGCTGGGGCTCGGTGACGAGGATCCGGCGGAAGCCCGCGCTGGTGGCGGGTTCGGTGTGGTCGTGGAAGGAGAGCTCGTTGAGCCGTTCCAGGTCGAAGGCGATCGACCCCAGCTCCCCGTTGATCTCCAGGCGCAGGGCGTTCTTACGGCCCGCCGCCATCCGGGTCACCTCGAAGGAGGCGAGGGCTCCCGACGCCATCCGTCCGGTGAACAGTGCCGCGTCGTCGACAGTGACCGCCCCCCGTGCGGCACTGTCGGCGGCGCCGGAGAGGCCGGCGGCCGCACCGGCGAGCACGGGCCTGTCCCGGACGAAGGTCTCGCTCACCGCCGAGACGCCGATCAGCGGTTCCCCTGCCAGGTACTGGGCGAGGTCGACGATGTGCGCCCCGAGGTCGCCCAGAGCCCCCGACCCGGCACGCTCCCGCTGCAGACGCCAGGTCAGCGGCGACTGCGGGTCGACGAGCCAGTCCTGGAGGTAGGTGGCCCGCACATGCCGCAGGGCGCCCAGCCTGCCCTCCTCGATCATCGCGCGGGCGTAGGTGAGGGCGGGCACCTTGCGGTAGTTGAAGCCCACGATCGCCACCTGGCCGCGGGCCGCGGCACGCTCCGCGGCCTCGACCATGGCTTCCGCCTCTTCCACCGTGTTGGCGAGCGGCTTCTCGCACAGCACGTGCTTGCCCGCCTCCAGCGCGGCGATCGCGATCTCCGCATGACTGTCGCCCGGGGTGCAGATGTCCACCAGCTGCACGTCGTCCCGGGCGATCAGGGCGCGCCAGTCGGTCTCCGCCGCCGCCCACCCGTGCCGGGCGGCGGCGGCCTCGACGGCCGTGCGGTCGCGTCCGCAGATCGCGGCGAGAGCAGGTCTCACCGGCAGGTCGAAGACATGTCCTGCGGTACGCCACCCCTGCGAGTGGGCGGCGCCCATGAACGCGTATCCGACCATGCCGACGCCGAGCGTCGCCGTCGGCGGCGGTGCCTCGGTCTCCTGCTCCGACTCTTCCCTACGGGCCATGCGGACTTCCTCCTCATCGGTGGTTCGGGGGCGGCGGCGGTGCGGGATCAGCTGAAGCCCGTCGGCAGGTACTGGTCGATGTTCTCCTTCGTGACCACGGCCGAGTACAGCGTCAGCGACGTCGGGATCTCCATCTCGGAGAGGCCCGCGACGCCCTTGTTCTGGCCGAGGGCGCGCGCCAGGTCGATGGCGGAGGCCGCCATCGTGGGCGGGTAGAGCACGGTGGCCTTCAGGACGCTGTTGTCGGCCTTGATGGCGTCCATCGCGGACTTGGCGCCCGCGCCGCCGACCATGATGAACTCGTCGCGGCCGGCCTGCTCGATGGCCCGCAGGGCGCCCACGCCCTGGTCGTCGTCGTGGTTCCAGAGGGCGTCGAACTTCTTCTGGGCCTGGAGGAGCTGCGCCATCTTGGCCTGGCCCGACTCCACCGTGAAGTCGGCGGCCTGACGGGCCACCAGCTTGACGTTGGAGTAGTTCTTGAGGGCGTCGGCGAAGCCCTGGCTGCGCTGCTTGGTGAGTTCCAGGTTGTCCAGGCCGGCGAGCTCGACGACCTTGGCGTTCGCCTTGTCCTTGAGCTGCTCGCCGATATAGTGCCCGGCGTTGAGGCCCATGCCGTAGTTGTCGCCGCCGACCCAGCAGCGGTAGGCCTGCGGTGAGGCGAAGATGCGGTCCAGGTTGACGACCGGGATGCCGGCCTTCATGGCTTCCAGGCCGACCTGGGTGAGCGCCTTGCCGTCGGCGGGGAGGATGACGAGGACGTCGACCTTCTTGTTGATGAGGGTCTTGACCTGGCCGATCTGGGCGGCGGTGTCGTTGGACCCCTCGGTGATCTCCAGGGTCACCTCCGAGTACTTCTCCGCCCGCGACTTGGCGTTGACGTTGATGGCGTTGAGCCATCCGTGGTCGGCCTGCGGCCCGGCGAAGCCGATGGTGACCGGCGCCCCCGGCTTGTCGTCGGCTGCGGGCCGGCTGCTCGGCGCGGCCGACGCCTTGGGCTCGTTGCTGGTGCAGGCGGTGAGGAAGGCTCCCGCGGAGACGGCCGCGGTGCCGAAGAGCAGTCCTCTGCGGCTGGTTTCTGGCATGGCTGTGGAACCCTTCATCCGGGTGGTGCGTACGGAACTACGGGTGGGAGAGATCAGTGCTCTGGCGCGGGAGAGCCGCACTCCTTCGGAAGAGTTGCTCCGTGACGGAAGAAGTGCTCTGTCACGGAAGAGGTGCTCAGGTCTCGCCGCCCCGCAGGGTGCGGCGCTGGACGAGGACGGCGGCGACGATGATGGCGCCCTTGGCGATCTGCTGGACGTCGCTCTGAAGGTTGTTCAGCGCGAAGATGTTGGTGATCGTGGTGAAGATCAGGACCCCGAGCACGGAGCCGACGATGGTGCCCCGGCCTCCGCTCAGGAGCGTGCCGCCGATGATCGCGGCGGCGATGGCGTCGAGCTCGTAGAGGTTGCCGTTGGTGTTCTGGCCCGATCCGGACAGGATGACGAGCATGAAGGCGGCGATGCCGCAGCAGAGGCCGGAGAGCAGGTAGAGGTAGAGGCGCTGGCGGCGTACGTCGATGCCCGCGAGCCTGGCCGCTTCCGCGTTGCCGCCGACGGCGACCGTACGGCGACCGAAGGTCGTCCGGTTCAGGATGAGCCAGCCGGCCACGGTCACCGCGGCGAAGACGAGGACCAGCGGGGGGATACCCAGGACGTAGCTGTCGGGCAGGCCGAGGTCCAGGACGGACCGGACGGTGACGATCTGGGTCTTGCCGTCGGTGATCTGCAGGGCCAGTCCGCGGGCCGAGGCGAGCATGGCCAGCGTCGCGATGAACGGGACCAGGCCGCCGTAGGCGATCAGGAGCCCGTTGACGAGACCGGCGGCGAGGCCGACGACCACCGCGGTGAACAGGATGCCCGCGAAGCCGTACTCCTGGGTGGCGAGGGTGGTCGCCCAGACCGAGGCCAGGGCGACCATCGCGCCGACCGACAGATCGATGCCGCCGCTGATGATGACGAACGTGACGCCGACGGTGACGACGCCGATCACGGAGGACTGCGTCAGGATCAGCTGGAGGTTCCCGGTGTCCAGGAACGCCTCCGGTTCGGTGAGGCCGCCGACGGCGATCAGGACGGCGAGGACACCGAGCAGCGACAGGTTGCGGACATCGGCGCGCAGGCCGAGTGCGCGCAGGCCACCGCCCTGCTTCGAGGGCGGTGCGGCCGCGGGACCGGGCACGGCCCCCTTCTGCGGCCCGTGGTGCTGCGCCGACGGTGCGGGCTGTGTCATGACGTCGGGCTCCCTTCCATGACGAGGTCGAGGACACGGTGCTCGTCGAGCTCCCGGGCGTCGGCCGTGTGCACGACTCGGCCCTCCCGGAGCACCAGCACCCGGTCGGCGAGGCCCAGCACTTCGGGCACTTCGCTGGATACGAGCAGTACGGCGAGGCCTTCGTCGGCCAGCCGGCGGATCACGGCGTAGAGCTCGGCGCGGGCGCCGACGTCCACACCGCGGGTCGGTTCGTCGAGCAGCAGGACCCGGCAGCCGCGCAGCAGCCAGCGGGCCAGGACGGCCTTCTGCTGGTTGCCGCCGGAGAGGGTGCGGACAGCGGCGTCGGGGTTGTCGGGGCGCAGGGAGAGTTCCCGGGTGGCGGTCCTGGCGGCCTCACGCTCGGCGCCCCGGTCGAGCCAGCCGGCGCGGGCGAAGCGGGACAGCGAGGAGACCGAGACGTTGCGCGTCACCGACTCCGTCAGCAGCAGTGCCTGCGCCTTGCGCTCCTCGGGGGCCAGGCCGATTCCGGCCGTCACCGCCGCCCGGACGCTGCCGGGCCGCAGCGGTGCGCCGTCGACGAGGACGCGGCCGGCGGTCGGCTTCCTGGCGCCGTAGACGGTCTCCAGGATCTCGGAGCGTCCGGAGCCCACGAGGCCGGCGAGGCCGACGATCTCCCCGGGCCTCACCTCGAGGTCGACGGGCTCGAACTCGCCCTCGCGGCACAGCCCTTCGATGGTCAGTACGGGGTCGGCGGCATCGCGGGCGCCGGGCGCGGGACGCTCGGGGAAGACGTACTCGACGTTGCGGCCGGTCATCATGGCAACGATGTCGCGCGTGGGGGTGGACTTGGCGGGGAGGCCGACAGCGACCGCCCTGCCGTCCTTGAGCACGGTCACCCGGTCACCGATGCGGCGGATCTCCTCCAGCCGGTGCGAGATGTAGACGACGGCCACCCCGTCGGCGGTGAGCCCGTCGACGATGCGGAAGAGGTTGTCGACCTCGTCGGGGTCCAGCGCCGCCGACGGCTCGTCCATCACGATGAGCCGTACGTCGTGGGAGAGGGCCCGCGCCATGGAGACGATCTGCTGGTGGGCCGCGGACAGGTCGCCGACCAGGCGGGCCGGGTCGATCTCCGGGTGCCCGAGGCGCTTCAGGAGTGCGGCGGCCCGGGTGCGGGCCTCGCGGGTCCGGACGACGAACCCCGCACTGGTGAGTTCGTGTCCGAGGAAGACGTTCTCCGCGACCGACAGTCCTTCGACCAGGTCGAGTTCCTGGTAGATGGTGGCGATGCCCAGGCGCATCGCGGTGATCGGCGAGGACAGCTGGACGGTCTCCCCGCCCCAGGTGATGGCTCCGCCGTCGGGCTGGTGGGCCCCGGCGAGCACCTTGATGAGCGTGGACTTGCCGGCGCCGTTCTGGCCGAGGAGGCAGTGCACTTCACCGGCCAGCACCTCCAGGTCCACGCCGTCGAGGGCGCGCACACCGGGGAAGGACTTGGTGATGCCGGACATGGTGAGCAGGGGTGGTTCTGGTGCCATGACGAATCCCCTCGGCGAACGGGGTCTCCCCTGCTCGGGCGGAGCCGAGCTGCTCGGGGAAGGCCGGTGAGCGGGCAGGGCGCAGTGCCGGCGGTGCCGTACTGCTGACGGGACTGCTGGGTCTGGTGCGGTGCTCGTGCGGTGCTGTGCGGTGCTCGTACGGTGCGGTGCTGTGCTCGTGCGGTGCTCGTGCGGTGCGGTGCTCGCGCGGTCCTGCGGGCGGAGCTCGGGACAGGCTGCTTACGGAGGTGGCTGCGGAGCTATGCCGAACGGCGCACCGGCCCGGACATCAGGCCGGCGAGAACAGGTGGTCGCTGATGAGCCTGGCCGCGCCGGTCACTCCGGCGACGGGCCCCAGCTCACCGAGGACGATGGGCAGGTTGCCCGTGGCCAGGGGCAGGGACTGCCGGTAGACCTGGGTACGGACGCTGGCCAGCAGGTTGTGGCCGAGCCCGGTCACCCCGCCGCCGATCACGACGAGGCCCGGGTTGAAGAAGCTGACGAGGCCGGCGATGACCTGGCCGACCCGGTTTCCGCCTTCGCGGATCAGGTCCAGCGCGGTCGGATCTCCGGCCGCTGCGGCGGCGGCCACATCGACGGCCGAGAGCTTCCCGGCCGCATCCAGCCGGGCCGCCAGCTCCGCGGACCGTCCGGCGCGGGCCGCGTCCTCGGCGTCGCGGGCCAGTGCCGCGCCGCTGAAGTGGGCCTCCAGGCAGCCCCGGTTGCCACAGGCGCAGGCGCGCCCGTCGGGTTCCACCTGGATGTGCCCGATGTCTCCGGCGCTGCCCGTCGTACCGCGGTAGACCTCACCACCCACCACGATGCCGCAGCCGATACCCGTACCGATCTTGACGCAGAGGAAGTCGCCCACGGAGCGGGCGACGCCCGCGTGCTGCTCCCCCAGCGCCATCAGGTTCACGTCGTTGTCGACCATGACGGGGCAGCCCAGTTCCTGACTGAGTGCCTCGCGGACCGGGAAGCCGTCCCACCCGGGCATGATCGGCGGTGCGACCGGGATGCCTTCGGGGAATCGGACGGGCCCCGGTACGCCGATGCCCGCACCGTCGAAGCCCTCGGCGAGGCCGGAGGCCCTGAGCTTGGCCGCCATCGCCAGCACCTGCTCGAAGACGGCGACGGGGCCGTCCCGTACGTCCATCGGATGGTTGAGGTGTCCCAGGACCTCCAACTCGGCGTTGGTGACGGCCACATCGACCGAGGTGGCACCGATGTCGACGCCGAGGAAGCGGAGTCCGGGGGCGAGCCGGATGTTGTGGGAGCGCCGTCCACCGCGGGAGGCGGCGAGTCCGTCGGCCACGACGAGTCCGGTCTCCAGGAGCCGGTCGACCTCGACGGCGAGCTTGGAGCGCGAGAGGTCGATCTGGTCGCCCAGCTGTGCGCGGGAGTTGGGTCCCCCGTCACGCAACAGCCGCAGCAGCCGCGCCTGGTGCGTGTTCGCGGGTCGTGCCGTCATGCGTCTCACGCGTCCCTCCCCCGCCACTTCGGTCAGTCCGTCGGGCTTTCGAGGGGAACGTAGCAGCGGTTTACCTGAGTGGGAAGAAGTTGAGCAGGAATCCGATCCAACTTTCTCCACACTCAGGACAAAGATGCGTCCCGCGGACGTCCACCTCCGCTCATCGGCCGTCCCCCGCACCGCACCTTCGCGGAGTGGGGGCCGGCCCGTCCCTCCCGGTACGGCAGGGCGCCGAGAGGGTCAGAGGCCCGCACGCCATGGCGGGAGGGGCACGGCGGAAGCCGGGGCTCGACGCCCCGGCCTTCCGCCGCCCACCCCCGACCGCCCTGACGGTCAGCCCTGGTCGCGCCGGTGGTACGTCTGGCGCGTGTGCTCGGTGTGGGCACGCATGATCTCGGTCGCGCGCTGTTCGTCCCGGGAGGCGATCGCCGCGATCAGCTCCCGGTGCTCGATCCAGGACCGGGTGCCGCGCCGGCGGGCCACCGGTGTGTAGTACCAGCGGACGCGGCGGTCCACCTGGGCGGCGAGCTCGGCCAGGACGACGTTGCCGGCCAGCTCCATGACCTTGGCGTGGAACGCGGCGTTCGTGGCGACGGCGACGTCCACCTGGTCGGCGGCGACGGCCCGCTCGCCCTGGGAGCACAGCTCCTCCAGGGCCTCGATGCCCGGCTGCCCCGAGTGCGCGGCGGCCAGCCGGGCGGCCTCGGCCTCCAGCAGGGTACGGACCGAGAGCAGCTGGTCCGCCTCCTCCTCGGTGGGTTCGTGGACGAAGGCGCCCTGCGCGGGGCGCAGATCGACCCAGCCCTCGGTGTTCAGCCGCTGGAGCGCCTCGCGGACCGGCTGCCGCGACACCCCGAGATGCCCGGCCAGTTCGCTCTCGACCAGATGCTGGCCGGGACTGAGGGCACGCGTGGTGATCAGCTCGAGGAGAGCCTCGTAGACGCGCTCCCGCAACGGCCCCGGCCGCTCCAGCTTCGGCACCGTTCCCTGCGGCAGTCCTGTGGACGACATCGCGCTCCCCCTCCGGGCGCCGGGCAATTGCTTATCGTCTACAGTCTACCGAGCGCAATGCCACGACGGGGGAATCAGGGGCAGCGGATCACCTGACCCGCGTAGGAGAGGTTCCCGCCGAAGCCGAAGAGCAGGGCCGGCGCGCCGCTCGCCACCTCGCCCCGCTCCACCAGCTTGGACAGGGCCATCGGGATCGACGCAGCCGAGGTGTTGCCGGAATCCACCACGTCCCGCGCGATGACGGCGTTGACCGCGCCGATCTTCCGGGCGACGGGTTCGATGATCCTCAGATTGGCCTGGTGCAGCACCACGGCGCCGAGGTCCTCCGGCGTGAGACCGGCCCGCGCACAGACCTCACGGGCGATCGGAGGCAGCTGCGTGGTGGCCCAGCGGTAGACGGACTGGCCCTCCTGCGCGAAGCGCGGGGGCGTGCCCTCGATGCGCACGGCGTTGCCCATGGACGGCACCGAACCCCACAGGACGGGGCCGATCCCGGGCCTGTCACCCCCGTCCGGATCGGCGGTGACCACGGCGGCGCCCGCGCCGTCACCCATCAGCACGCAGGTGGAACGGTCCGTCCAGTCGACGATGTCACCCATCTTGTCGGCGCCGATGACGAGGGCGCGCGCGGCGGCCCCGGCCCGGATCGCATGGTCGGCGGTGGCCAGGGCGTGGGTGAACCCGGAGCAGACGACGTTGATGTCCATCACGGCCGGCGAGCCCATGCCCAGGCGCGCGGCGACCCGGGCGGACATGCTCGGCGAGCGGTCGATGGCCGTGGAGGTGGCGACGAGAACCATGTCGATGTCCGAGGGCTGCAGTCCGGCCGAGGCCAGGGCCTTGGCCGCCGCGTGCGCGGCCAGCTCGTCCACCGGTTCGTCCGGGCCGCCCACGTGCCGGGTCCTGATGCCGACCCGGCTGGTGATCCACTCGTCACTGGTGTCGACCATCGCCGCCAGATCGTCGTTGGTGAGGACCTTCGCGGGCTGGTAGTGGCCGAGCGCCACGACACGTGAGCCGGTCATGTACGGGTTCCCCTCGCTACGTTTGGCAGGAACTATCCAGTCTTGGTTGCTACCGATCGGTACAGAGGCATGTAACCCCACAGGAATCCGGCCCCGAGGTTGGAGCGTCTCGAACAGCCTCCGGGGAACTTTCCTGGACACCCTGTTGCCGCACAGCGAATGCCGGACCGGACAGGCACCCGCCGTCACGAGGGCCAGCCGCGACAAAGGCATACTGTAGACAGTATTCCGCCCTGGTCACCCTCGCTCCGCGCGAACCGCTCCGGTGCGGGTGGCGACGTGACCCCTCCACCATGCGGAACGACGAGATCCTCGCGGTCACCTCGCCGTACGACAACCCGGTGACCCGTGGCAACCTCTGTATCAAGGGCCGTTTCGGCTTCCATCACGTACAGAATCGGGATTGACGGTTATGGGACGGGTCACCGAGCGTCGCCGCACGATCCGCATCCGGGACGGGGCGGTCACGACCCGTCCCGACACCCTCGTCGCCGAGGAGCCCCTGGAGATCCGGCTGAACGGCAAGCCGCTCGCCATCACGATGCGGACCCCGGGCGACGACTTCGCGCTCGCGGCCGGCTTCCTGGTGAGCGAGGGCGTGATCGGAGAGGGCTCCGAGGTCCAGTCGATCGTGTACTGCGCCGGGGCGACGGCCGACGGGGTGAACACGTACAACGTGGTGGACGTGAAGCTCGCGCCCGGCGTCGTGGTCCCGGACATCACCCTGGAACGCAACGTCTACACCACCTCGTCCTGCGGGCTGTGCGGCAAGGCCAGCCTCGACGCCGTCCGCACCACGACCCGCCACCCCATCGGCGACACTCCCCCGGTCCGGGTGACGCCCGCCCTGCTCTCCGCCCTCCCCGACCGGCTGCGCGAGGCGCAGCGGGTGTTCGACCGGACCGGGGGGCTGCACGCCGCGGCACTGTTCTCGCCGGAGGGCGAGCTGCTCGACATCCGGGAGGACGTCGGCCGCCACAACGCGGTGGACAAGCTGGTGGGGCGCGCCCTCACGGACGACCGCCTGCCGCTTTCGCAGTCGATCCTGCTGGTGTCGGGGCGGGCCTCCTTCGAGCTGGCGCAGAAGGCGGTGATGGCGGGGATCCCGATGCTCGCGGCGGTCTCGGCACCGTCGTCGCTGGCCGTGGACCTCGCCGCCGAGAGCGGACTGACCCTCGTCGGCTTCCTGCGGGGTCAGTCCATGAACGTGTACGCGGGTGACCACCGCATCGTCCTCGGGGCGACGGTGGGCCAGGACTGAGACAGGCCCACCCGCCGCACGGGGCAGAGGTCAGGCCGACGGGGAACGCCCCTGCGCCGGCCGGACCTCTCGTGGGTCACCAGCGGGCAACCAGCGTCTCTTCTCCACCCCGGTTGCGGTACAGCCAGGTGGTCCCGGGAGCGGCGTCCCCGTTCAGATAGCCGACGACGGGCTCCCGCTGCGTCGCGCTGTCCAGCTCACCCAGCAGCTTGAGGGCATCCGGCAGGGGAAAGAAGGCGGCCTGTTCGATGTCGTCGTCCTGTGGCGCGACATCCCCCGACCACTCGTCGATCTCGAAGGCGGCGGCCACGGCCGAAGGGTAGCGCTCCGAGTCGATGTGCATGAGGAAGGCGGTCCGCACCGGATCCCCCACGAGCAGCCCGGTCTCCTCCCGCAGCTCGCGTCGGAGAGCTTCGTGCATGAGCTCACCGTCCTCGACCCCGCCGCCGGGCAGCGACCAGAGGAGCTCACCGGCGGCACCGAGACTCTCCCGCACGAGCAGGATCTCGTCGCCTCGTCGGATGATGCCGATGACCAGCTGCACCCGGGGTTTCAGGGCCTTCTCCTCTGCCGTCATGCTGTGGACCATACGACGTGTTCGCGGCTCGGCGAGCAGCTGAGAGCGACCGCGCACCGCTCGATGCCGGGTACGGCACCGGGGGCTCGGCCCCCAAGGTGCGTCGGCCGACTCCGGGTTCGCGTCGACCACGCCGTCCGCGTCCACTCAGCCGCTGCCACTCACCGGAGCCACGCCCCCACCGGAGCGTCAGTTCAGCGCCTCCGCCGGAGCAGGCAGAACCGGGGCCTCCTCCGGCAGCGGATCGCGGGAGCGGCGCTTGGCGATCACCGCGCAGACCATCAGCTGCATCTGGTGGAAGAGCATCAGGGGCAGCACCGCGAGGCTCGCGTGCGCGCCGAACAGGACGCTGGCCATCGGGAGCCCGGCCGCCAGGCTCTTCTTCGACCCGGCGAACTGGATGGCGATCCGGTCCTCCCTTCCGAAGCCCAGCCGCTTCGCGCCGTACCAGCTCAGCGTGAGCATGAGGGCGAGCAGCACCGCCTCGGCGGCGAGCAGCCCGCCGAGCCGGAGCGGGGTGACCTGGTGCCAGATCCCGGCCACCATGCCCTCGCTGAAGGCCGTGTAGACCACGAGCAGGATCGAGCCGCGGTCGACGTAGCCCAGCACCTTGCGGTGGCGGCCGATGAAGCCCCCGACCCAGCGACGCAGCAGCTGTCCGGCGAGGAAGGGCACGAGCAGCTGGAGGACGATCTTCACCAGCGCATCCGTCGAGAACCCTCCCGCGCTGCCGCCGAGCAGGACGGCGGCGAGCAGCGGGGTGAGCACGATCCCGGCGATGCTGGAGAAGGAGCCCGCACAGATCGCGGCCGGCACGTTGCCGCGGGCCATCGACGTGAAGGCGATCGACGACTGGATGGTCGAGGGGACCAGGCACAGGAAGAGGAAGCCGTCCTGGAGCTGCGGGCTCAGCACGTGGGGCACCAGACCGTGGCCGGCGAGCCCGAGCAGCGGGAACACCAGGAAGGTGCAGGCCAGGACGGTGAGGTGGAGCCGCCAGTGCTTCAGCCCGTCCAGCGCCTCCGCGGTCGAGAGGCGCGCTCCGTACAGGAAGAAGAGCAGGGCCACCGCCCCGGTCGACGCACCGCCCGCCACGTCGGCGCCGGTCCCCGACACGGGGAGGAGAGCCGCGAGGACCACCGTGCCGATCAGCGCCAGGATGTACGGGTCGACCGGCAGCCAGGACGGAAGCGCGGGGATACGACGGCTGGTGCGGCGGCTCATGTGCTCCGTGCTCTCTCGGTGGAATCGTGCGCTCCCCATCGTGCTCCTGGGCGCCGCGATCGGGAAACCGGTACACCGCACTGACTGTCATCACGATGCGCGATAACCTCGGACGGTGTACGACCCCGTGCAGCTCCGCACCTTCCTGGCCGTCGCCCAGACCCTGAGCTTCACCCAGGCGGCGCGCCGGCTCGGCGTGCGCCAGTCGACGGTCAGCCAGCACGTCCGCCGCCTGGAGTCCGAGGCCGGCCGGCAGCTGTTCACCCGGGACACGCACCGGGTCGACCTCACCCAGGACGGCGAGGCCATGCTGGGGTTCGCCCGGACGATCCTGCAGGCCAACGAGCGGGCGGCGGCGTTCTTCACCGGCACCCGGCTGCGCGGCCGGCTGCGGTTCGGCGCCTCGGAGGACTTCGTCCTGACCCGGCTCCCGGAGATCCTGGAGTCCTTCCGGCGCGAGCACCCCGAGGTCGAGCTGGAGCTGACGGTGGAGCTGTCCGGCGCGCTGCACCGGCAGCTCGCGGCGGGCCGGCTCGATCTGGTGCTGGCCAAGCGGCGCATCGGTGACACCCATGGCGAGCTGGTCTGGCAGGACACCCTCGCCTGGATCGGCGCCCCGCAGCTGCGGATCGACCCCGACCGTCCGCTGCCGCTGATCGCCTTCCCGCCCCCCGGCATCACCCGGGCACGCGCCCTGGAGGTGCTCGAGGAGCACGGCAGGGCCTGGCGCTTCGCGTGCACGAGCGCGAGCCTCAGCGCTCTGGTCGCGGCGGCGCGTGCCGGCCTGGGGGTGATGGCGCACACCCGGGGACTCATCCCGCCGGGCCTTGTGCCGGTGCCCGCCCGGGCAGGTCTGCCGGAGCTGGGAGATGTGGATTTCGTGCTGCTGCACGGCCGCCGCAGGGACACGGCCCAGGAGGCCGCGGACGCCCTCGCGGCGGCGATCCTGGCGGGCGGGGACCGACTCCACCGCGGCCCGGTCGTGCCCGCGCACCCGGATCAGGCGTAAGCGCCGCGTACAGATTCGGTGGAGATTCCCGCCCCAGCTACTTACCCGGCGGTCAGAAGTGCGCCCGAGCCTTGCCCATCTGGCCCGTTTTCTGCGGTCGGACTGGCCAGATGCCACGTTTTCCGGAGACTTCGGACCCTCCCGCGGGCTCGCGCGGTGAGGTAGCGTCGCGGCGCCGTGCGGAGCCACAAGGAGCAGGTCATTGCGTGAGTTCACCGTCCCACCCATGGCCGCCGCCCCACAAGTCGGCGGCCTCGCCGACACCGTCTTCGATTTCGCGGAC
The DNA here is from genome assembly GCF_036227405.1 of Streptomyces sp. NBC_01460. Taxonomy (NCBI): domain Bacteria; kingdom Bacillati; phylum Actinomycetota; class Actinomycetes; order Kitasatosporales; family Streptomycetaceae; genus Streptomyces; species Streptomyces sp. NBC_01460. Next base: position 7,087,632 of record NZ_CP109473.1, on the reverse strand, counting down.
GAGGATCCCCACCGGACGGCCCTCGGCCGCAAGGACGCCGAGGGGCGCTGGCACGACGTGTCGGCCGCCGCGTTCCGCGACGAGGTGCTGGCGCTCGCGAAGGGGCTGATCGCCCAGGGCGTCCGCTTCGGCGACCGGGTCGCGCTGATGTCCCGTACGCGCTACGAGTGGACGCTGTTCGACTTCGCCCTCTGGACGGTGGGCGCCCAGTCCGTGCCGATCTACCCGACCTCGTCGGCCGAGCAGGTCCTCTGGATGCTGCACGACGCCGAGGTCGCGGCCGTCATGGTCGAGCACGAGGACCACGCCATGACGATCGGCTCCGTGATCGACCGGCTGCCGAATCTGCACCGGCTCTGGCAGCTGGACGCCGACGCGGTGGCCGAGCTCACCGAGGCGGGGACGCTGATCGACGACGAGGTCGTCCACCGGCACCGCCGCGCGGTGACCCCCGACTCGGTGGCGACCGTGATCTACACCTCCGGCACGACGGGACGCCCCAAGGGCTGCGTCATCACCCACGCCAACTTCATGTTCGAGGCCGACACCATGGTCGCCCGCTGGCACCCTGTGTTCCTCTCCAAGCCGGGCGAGGAGGCGGCGACCCTGCTCTTCCTGCCGCTCGCGCACGTCTTCGGACGCATGGTGGAGATCGCGGCGCTGCGCGGCCGGGTGAAGCTGGGACACCAGCCGGAACTGTCCGCGAAGGCGCTCATGCCGGACCTGGTGGCCTTCCGGCCCACCTTCATCCTGGCGGTGCCGTACATCTTCGAGAAGGTCTTCAACGGCGCCCGGCGCAAGGCCGAGTCCGAGGGCCGGGCCGGAGCCTTCGACAAGGCCGTCGAGATCGCGGTGAAGTACGCCGAGGCCATGGAGGAACGCGCCTTCGGCACCGGCCCCGGACCGTCCGCGGGGCTGCGCGTGCAGCACCAGTTCTTCGACAAGGTCGTCTACCGCAAGGTCCGCGAGGCGATGGGCGGCCGGGTGCGGCACGCGATGTCGGGCGGCTCCGGCATGGACCGGCGGCTCGGACTGTTCTTCGCGGGCGCGGGAGTCACGGTCTTCGAGGGCTACGGGCTCACCGAGACGACCGCCGCCGCGACGGCCAACCCGCCGGAGCGGACCCGCTACGGCACGGTCGGCCAGCCGATCCCGGGGTCCTCGGTGCACATCGCCCGGGACGGCGAGATCTGGGTGCACGGCTCCAACGTGTTCTCCGGCTACCTGGGCGACCCCAAGGCCACCGACTCCGTACTGCACGACGGCTGGCTGGCCACCGGGGACATCGGCTCACTCGACGAGGACGGCTACCTGACCATCACCGGCCGCAAGAAGGAGATCCTCGTGACCTCCGGGGGCAAGAGCGTGGCCCCGAGCGGCCTGGAGGAGCGGGTGCGCGCGCATCCGCTGGTCGCGCAGTGCATCGTCGTCGGGAACGACCGGCCCTACATCGCGGCGCTCGTCACCGTGGACCACGAGTCGGTCGAGCACTGGCTCGCCATGCAGGGCCGTACGCCGATGCGCGCCGCGGACCTGGTGCGCGACTCCGAGCTGGAGATGGAGGTGCGCCGGGCGGTGGTGGCCGCGAACACGGCGGTGTCCCAGGCGGAGTCCATCCGCACGTTCCGCATCCTGGCGCACCAGTTCACCGAGGAGCACGGCCTCCTGACCCCGTCGCTCAAGCTGAAGCGGAAGGCGATCGAGACGGCGTACTCGGCCGAGGTCGACGCGCTCTACCGGTGAACGCGGCCCGGTCTCCCTGACGCCTCATCAGTCACACTGGCGTTCGGTTCACCGGATCGTGGAAGGCGGGAATGCTCGGGCGGCCCCGATCGTTGTCCTGGCGAGAACCGACTACAACGTAAGGATCGACTGCTCGTGAGCCAGGTCCCCACCATCACCCTCAACAACGGCCTCGAGATGCCGCAGCTCGGCTTCGGCGTCTGGCAGGTGCCGGACGACGAGGCCACGGCGGCCGTGACCACGGCCCTGGAGGCCGGGTACCGGAGCATCGACACCGCCGCGATCTACGGGAACGAGGCGGGCACGGGGAAGGCCCTGGCCTCCTCCGGCGTGGCCCGTGAGGAGCTGTTCGTCACCACCAAGCTGTGGAACAGCGAGCAGGGCCACGACTCGACGCTGCGCGCCTTCGACGCGTCGCTGGACAAGCTGGGTCTGGACTACGTGGACCTCTACCTCATCCACTGGCCGGTGCCCGCCAAGGACGCCTACACCGACACGTACAAGGCCTTCGAGAAGATCCTCGCCGACGGCCGCGCGAAGGCCATCGGTGTCTCCAACTTCCACCCGGAGCACCTGGAGCGCCTGCTGGGCGAGACCTCCGTCGTCCCGGCGGTCAACCAGATCGAGCTGCACCCGCAGCTCCAGCAGGCCGAGTCCCGCGCCTTCCACGCCGAGCACGGCATCGTCACCGAGGCATGGTCGCCGCTGGGCTCGGGCAAGGGCCTCCTCGAGGTCCCCACGGTGGTCGCCGTCGCGCACAAGCACGGCCGGACCCCCGCCCAGGCGGTGCTCCGCTGGCACCTGCAGACCGGCCACGTGGTGATCCCCAAGTCCGTGACGCCGTCACGGATCGCGGAGAACATCGACGTCTTCGGCTTCGAGCTGGACGCCGACGACCTCGCCGCGTTCGCCGCACTCGACGAGGGCAAGCGCCTCGGCCCCGACCCGGCCGAGTTCAACGTCGGGGCCTGAGCCCCTTCCGCACGCAGGACGGCGCCCCACCGCGTACGCGGTGGGGCGCCGTCCTGCGTGCGTGAGGACGCCTTCACCGCGCCCGGAACGACGTGCTTGCCGGTCTTCGGGCGCCTGCGGCGACCACCTCGCTCACCCGCGTGTGCGAAAGGCCAGCAGCCGGTACACCGGGTCGGCGCGGGGGGTGTCGGGATCCGGCAGCGCGAGGAGCTGCTCCGCGAGCCGGGTGGCGGCCGTCCCGGGCAGGGTCAGCCGCGACGCGTAGTCCCCCCGCAGCACAGCCCCGGCCGTACGCCGGGGCGAGCGGCCCTGCCCGTGGCCCGCGAACCCTGCGTCGCCGGCCGGTTCCAGGCCGACGTGGCGGGCGTACCCGGTGACCAGGTCCGCGGCGTCGGCGGGCCGCGCGCTCAGATACGGGGCGAGCACCGCGTCGATGTCGCTGCCCACGTCGTGGCCCGCGTCCTTGTCGACGGTCGCGACGAACACCCCGCCGGGCCGCAGCACACGGGCCGCCTCCGCCACCACCTCCCGGACCACGCCGTCCCCGCGCAGCAGGTGCAGCAGCCAGACCGCGCTCACCGCGTCGACCGTGCCGGTGGCCAGGGGAAGTGTCCGCACATCCGCCAGGGCGACCGCGCCGACGCGCTGCCGGGCCAGCCGCGCCATGCCGTACGCGGCGTCCGCCCCGAACACCCGGAGCCCTGGACGTCCGAGGGCGATCCGCTCGGTGACCAGTCCGGTCCCGCAGCCGATGTCCAGCAGGGTGCGCGCGGACGGGGGCACCAGCCGGAGGACCGCATCGGCGGCGGCCTCGGCGCGGGGTGTCCCACCCCGGGTGGCGTCGTAACGGGCGGCTTCCGTGTCGTAGTCCAGCACGGGGCAATCCTATGAGGACGCCGGTGGGGTGACTCTGTGACTGCTCGTGGTGAGTGCGTCAAGCGTGTCCACGTATTGCCGAGGGGCTCCTCCGCCCCTACCGTGCGCGCATGGAGCTGGAGTTACGTCATCTGCGCGCCGTACGGGCCATCGCCGACACCGGCAGCCTCACCAAGGCCGCGGCGTCCCTCGGGCTCGCGCAGCCCGCGCTCAGCGCACAGTTGCGGCGGATCGAGAAGGCACTCGGCGGGCCGCTCTTCGACCGGGACCACACGGGCGCGCGGCCCACCCCGCTGGGCGAGCTGGTGCTCGAGCGGGCCCGGGTGGTGCTGCCCGCGGTCAGCGGACTGCAGGAGGAGGCCGTGCGCTTCGCCAACGCGTGGGCCACCGTGGAGCGCTTCCGGCTCGGCGGCACGCACGGCCCGCTGCTCGGCGGGCTGGTCGACCGGCTGGCCGCCGCGCATCCCACGGCGCCCGTGACCACGCACACCGCGTGGTCGGTCGGGGAGATCGCCTCGCTGCTGATCGACGGCAGGCTCGACTTCGCGCTGATCGGCGCCTGCGGGGAGAGTCCGCCACCGATGGCCGACCGGCTGGTCTGGGAGGTGATCGGCATCGACCCGGTGTTCGTCATGCTGCCCGAGGACCACCCGCTGGCGGGCGAACAGGAGCTCGGGCTCTCCGCGTTGGCGGACGAGTGCTGGGCCGACGTGCCGGGCGACGGCTGCTTCGCCGACTGCTTCACCGCGGCCTGTGCGCGCGCCGGCTTCACCCCGGTGTCGGTGTACGAGACGGACACGGCCTCCGTCGTCCATCTGGTCCAGGTGGGCCGGGCGATCGGACTGTGCCGGGCCACCTTCCCGCCGACGCCGGGCCTGGTGACCCGCCCTCTCACGGGCTCACCGCTGAGCTGGCGCCATCTGCTGGGACGGCACCCGCGTTCCCTCGCCGCCGGTGCGGCGGCCGGTGCGGTGACCGGGCACACCCGGTCGGCGTACGCGGAGGCGGTGCGGCGCAGCGACAGCTACGCGGGCTGGCTGGCCGCACACCCCCGGTTCGGTCCGGCGCTCTGATCTCCCGTGCGGCAGGGGCTACTTCGCCCCGTGACCGGGGGCGATCGCCTCGACGCGTGCCGCCAGCGCGAGGTCCTTCCGCGTGACGGCGCCACCCGCGTCGTGGGTGTGCACGGCGAGGGACACGGTGTTGTAGCCCAACGTCAGGTCCGAGTGGTGGTCGAGCTCCTCCTGGACCTGGGCGACATGGACGGTCAGCCCCGCCGCCGCGAAGTGGGAGGGCAGTCGGTAGGTGCGGGTGATCCGGTCACCTTCCAGTTGCCAGCCGGGCAGCTCGCGCAGCCCTGCCTCGATGTCGTGCGCGGACAGCGGTTCGGTGGGCATACGGCGCCTCCTGGGGCGTAGCGGTGCGGCCTGCGGTGCCCGTGACGTTACGGCCCGGGTCCGTCGGCTGTCGCGCCCGACACCGGCCGAAGCCGGCACGGTGCGACGGCCCGCTTCATCAGGCCGCGGGCGGCCGCGTCCAGAGCGCGTCGCTCCGGGCGAACAGGGTCGCCGCCGTGGTCACCGCGGCGAGAAGGGCCACGGCGATCAGCAGAGGCAGGGCCGGGTGTCCCTTGAGTAGGGCCAGAGCTCCGAGGAAGGCGCCGGCCAGCATGGCCCCGGCGGAGAGGACGCGCCGCCCCGCATGGCCGCCGGGTCCCTTGGCGAGCCGGCTGTCGGCGATGGTCGCGGTGAGGGTGCGGGTGAGTACGGTCGTGGTGAGGTCGGGCACGGCGAGCACCCGGACCATGGCGTTCTGCACGCCGAGTCCGAGGCCGAGCAGCACGATGAGCGCGAAGCGGGCCCCTCCCGTGTACGGCCGGCCCGAGACCAGGGCGACCGTCATGGCGGCGGTGACGAAGGCGGTCTCGACAAGAAGCGCGTGCTGCAACTGCTGGCCCCGGTGGGCCCTGGCCCGGTGCACGGTGAACCCGCCGGTCAGCGCCCCCGCCGCGAACGCGACCAGCGCCGCCGCGGAGGCGGGAGTCGAGAAGCCCGGTGCGCCGGCGAGCGAGAAGCCCAGGAGGACGACGTTGCCGGTCATGTTCGCGACGAAGACATGCCCGAGGAGCAGGAAGCTGAACGCGTCGACCGTTCCGGTGAGCACGGTCAGCACGAGCAGCACCGGCGGCAGCGGACCGTGCGGCCCGGTCATGTCGGGTACGAGCGTGTCCCGGGCGTCACGCAGCACGGCAGGCACGAGCGGCACGCTCCGTTCACTGGACGTGGTCAGGATTGTGCCGCAGGCCGCCGGATGTCCGACCCGTACGCGCCGCGCCGGGTGTGCCGGGGTGCGCTTCCCCCGGCCCGACGCGTACGGCCCGCGGACTACACGCGTGCTCCGGCGTCGGCCGGGTCCCGGCCGGTCCGCCCGGGTGTCCGCCCCCGCGTCGTCCCGCGCCCCGTTGCCCGTTTCCCGGTGGGAGGCGGGGCCTTGCGGTGCCCCTCCAGAAGGAGTGCTCCCGGTACCGCGGTCAGCACCGAGGAGTACGTACCCACGCCGATGCCGATGAGGAGGGCGAGGGCGAAGTCCGCGAGGGACTCACCACCCAGCACGGCGAGGGCGACGAGGATGAACAGGGCGCCCATCCCGGTGTTGACGGTGCGCGGGACGGTCTGCAGGACGGCGCGGCCGGCCACCTCGGCGAGCGGGGTGCGCCGGTTCCGGGCCCACAGCTCCCGCACCCGGTCGAACACCACGACGGAGTCGTTGACGGAGTAGCCGATGACGGTCAGAAGGGCGGCGAGGAAGATGCCGTCGACGGGGCGGCCGAGCCACGCGAAGGCACCGACGAGCAGGACGACGTCGTGCACCAGGGCGCCGACCGAGGCCGCGGCGAACGTCCAGCGGAACCGGGCCGCGAGATAGGCGAGTTGTACGCACACGGCGACGCCGAGGGCGATCAGGGCGTTGCGCCGCAGTTCGTCGCCGAGGCTGGGCCCGATGAGCTCGTCCCGCACCTTGGCCGTCGCGCCGCCCTCCTCGGCCAGGGCGGCGCGCAGGGCGTGTTCCCCGTCGTCGTCCAGCCTGCCGGTGCGCACGGAGAGGTCGTGCTCGCCCGCGGTGGTGACCTCGGCGTCGGTGAAGCCGGCGGCGGCGATCGCGTCCCGGGCCTCCTCGACACCGACGGGACGGCTGGTGGAGTACTCGACGAGCCGCCCGCCGGTGAACTCGACCCCCAGGTCGACGCCGCGCACGAGGATTCCGGTCACGGCGACGAGGACGAGTGCGGTGGAGACCGTCAGCCAGCGCCCCGGTGACCGGAAGAGCCGGGGGTCACGTGTGCTCAGCCAGGTGCGGACGCGACCGGGGCGCGCGATGCCGTTGACACCCCGGTAGTCGTTGACGAAACGGGAGCCCGCCGCGATCTCGGTGAGCGCCCGGGCGATGACGAGTGCCGAGAACATCGAGGCCAGGACACCGATGCCCAGGGTGAGCCCGAAGCCCTTGACCGGTCCGGAGCCGAGGAGGAGGAGCAGGCCCGCGGCGATGAGGGTGGTGACGTTGGAGTCGGCGACCGCGCTTCGCGCGTGACGGAACCCGGCCGCCAGTGCGGAACGGAGCGGGCGGCTCGTCCGGTGCGCGTACTCCTCGCGGGCCCGTTCGAAGACGAGGACGTTGGCGTCGACCGCCATGCCGACGGCGAGGACGAATCCGGCGAGGCCCGGCAGCGTCAGGGTGACTCCGAGCGCCACCAGGGCCGCGTAGGAGATCACGCCGTACGCGACGAGGGCGAGGGCGGCGAGCGCTCCGAAGAGCCGGTACACGAGGGTGACGAAAAGGGCGGTGGCTGCCGCGCCGATGAGTGCGGCCCTGGCGCTCGCGTCGATGGCGGCGGCGCCGAGTGTCGGTCCGACGGTCCGCTGTTCGATGATCTCGACGGGCACGGGGAGTGCGCCGCCCTTGATGAGCAGCGCGAGATCGCGGGCCTCGTCGGCGCTGAAGGAGCCGGTGATCCGGGTGGAGCCGGAGGGCAGGCCGCTCTCGCAGGCGACCGACGGATCGATCTGGGGCGAGGAGATGACCTTGCCGTCGAGGACGATGGCGACGCGGCGGCGTTCGTCCCCGGCCGGGTGGCAGGCGGCGTCCCCGGTGAGCCGCTTCCACTTCTGTCCCGCCTCCTTGTGGAAGTGGAGGGAGACCGCCCAGCCCGTGCCCTGCTGGGCGTCGAATTCCGCGGTGGCGTCCTTGACCCCCGCACCGGAGAGCCGCTCCGGGCCGAGGGCGAGGAGACCGCCCTGTTCGTCGGGCAGCGTCGTTCGCCCGTCCTGCTCGGCCCCGGTCCCCCGCACGGCGTGGAAGCCCAGTCGGGCGGTCCTGCCCAGGACCTCGGCTGCCTGGCGGGGGTCCTGGACGTCGGGCAGTTCGACGATGATCCGGTCCTCGCCCGAGCGGGTCAGGACCGGTTCGGCGACACCGAGCGAGTCGATGCGCTGCCTCAGCACCTCCAGGGTGCGGTCGGTGCTCTCCCGGTCGGCCTTCGCCGCCCGGGAGTCCTCGGCCTGCAGCACCATCCGGGTGCCGCCCTGGAGGTCGAGGCCGAGTCTGGGTGACATGGTCAGCGTGATGAGCACGGCGACGAGCAGCACGGCGGCAGCCAGAACCGCTCGCACCGTGGTGGCGCGAGTCATGGGAATCCCCTCGAGTGGGCGTCGTCCGCCCCGGACTCAGAGGGGACGGGGCGACAGGTCTGCGGAACAGGACCGGTGGCGGGCCGCCTGAGCGGCCGTCACACCCGGGGGCCCACGTACGCCGGGAAGCGTCGCCCGGACCCGTACGACGACGATGGGCCCTGCGCCTACCTCCAGGGGCGCGGCCCCCCGAGGGGGAAGACCGTGCGGGCACGGGGGCAGAGCGGCGTGGCCGGGCGGAGGCAGGTGGTGCGGCGCGTGCGGCCGGTCGGCGCCCGCGCGCGGCCGGGGTGCGGGGTCGGCGTCCGCCCGCCGGACGTCCACGGGCCGGGTGGCTGCCGAGGGACCGGAGACCCGCGCGGCGCCGCCGGACGCGGACGCGCCGGCCCGGATCGTGTGCGCGGCGCGGTGGGCGGCGTGCGTGTGCCGAGGGGCGAGGGGGCCGGCGGGACGGTCGGTGTGCGCGACCGCGGCCCCCTGCGCGGGGAGCGCCGCCCCGGCTGCCGCCGGTGCGCCGCCGAGCAACGTCAGGACGGCGAGGACCAGCCCGGCAAGGAGGTGCCGCACCTGGTGCGGTGCTGAGCGGGGCGCCGACGACGTGGAGTGCGGCGACGGCGTGCAGGACGGCGCCAGGGTGCAGTACGGCGACGGCGCGTCGTCGGCCGTCGTGCCGTGCGGCGGTGGAGTGCCGGGCGAGGGCCTGTCGTGCGGCGACGGTGGTGCGGGGACCGGCCCCGCGTCGTGCGGTGAGCGCGCGCCGTCCGCCGGGTTCCTCCGCCGGTGGACCCGCCGGCCATGCCGCCGTCCGTCACACGAAGAACCCATCGGTCCTCATCCTCCGGCCCCCACCGCACACCCACGCTATGGATAGCAAGGCATGATCGAACCCTCACTATGCAACACGGAGGCGAAAAACACCATCACCTAGGCAAATCCAAGGGATATCACCAGGGGTGGCTCTCGCGCCTACGAGGCAAGGTGGGCCTCGACCAGCTCCGCGAACTCCTCGGGGGCGGCTATCCGGACCCCCAGGTCCTCGGCCTTGGTCCGCTTGGATCCGGCCTTCTCCCCGGCGACGAGCAGACTCGTGCGCTTGGAGACCGAGGAGGAGGACTTCCCTCCCGCCCGCTCGATCAGCTCGTTCATCTGGTTGCGCGAGAGCTTCTCCAGGGCCCCGGTCATCGCCCCGGTGACCACCACGGTCATGCCGGCGAGCGGCAGCCCGGCCTCACCCTGTTCCCCGGCCTCCGGCTCGGCACCGGGCTCGGGCGGCGGAGTCGCGCCGGGCTCCGTCATGGTGACCCCGGCGGACACCAGCTTGGCGATCAGGGGCGCCAGCTCCGCCAGCTCCGTGACGACGGCGGCCGCCTTCTCCGTGCCGATGCCGTCGACCCGCTGCAACGCCTCCGCGTCGGCCGCAACGATCCGGTCCATCGAGGCGAAGTACCGTGCGATCCTGCGGGACATGGAGCGCCCCGTGCCACGGACACCGAGGGCGCAGAAGACCCGGGAGAGCGGCTGCTCCTTGGCCGCCCCGATGGCCGCGAGCAGGTTGTCGGTGGACGTCTCACCCATCCGGTCCAGGGAGAGCAGCTGGTCCCGCTCCAGCGTGAAGAGGTCGGCGAAGTCCTGGACGAGGCCCGCGTCGACGAGCTGGACGACCCGGGTGGCGCCGAGACCCTCGATGTCGAGCTGATCGCGGCCGGCCGCGTAGGAGATGGAGGCGACCAGACGGCAGTTGCGGCCCCGGGTGCAGCGCCAGCGCTGCTCACTCGTGTCGATCTCCGAGCCGCACTGGGGGCACACCTCGGGGAATTCGACCGGCTGCTCCTCACCCGTCCGCAGATGCGCCACAGGGGCCTCGATGCGGGGGATGATGTCACCCGCCTTGTAGACCATGACGTGATCGCCCAGGCGCAGATCACGGCGGGTGATGTCGGCCGGATTGTGCAGCGTGGCGTAACCGACGGTGGATCCGTCGATCTCGACGGGCTCCAGCACGGCGCGCGGCGCGATGATCCCGGTCCTGCCGACGTTCCACTCGACGGCCAGCAGCCGGGTGACCTTCTCCACGGCCGGCAGCTTGTAGGCGATGGCCCAGCGCGGCGCCCGCGTCCCTGACCCCGCGTCACGCTGGTCCGCGGCCAGGTCCGCCTTGATGACGATGCCGTCGATCCCGAACGGCAGCGAGGCGCGCAGGGCCGCTATGCCCTCGACCCCGGCCTGCACCTCCTCGACCGTGCCGACGGTGCGCGGCGCCACCGCGGTGTCCGCCGCGGTGTGCACGCCGAGCCCCGCGACGTACTCCAGGACCTCGCTGTGCGGAAGTCCGGCAAGGGTCGCCGTCAGCTCACCGGAATCCGGGAGCGCGAGCGCGCCGTACGCGAAGAAGGTCATCTCCACCCGGTACGGACGGTCCTTGGCGCGGAGTGTGCCCGCCGCGCCGTTGCGCGGGTTGGCGAAGGGGGCCGCGCCGTGCCCGGTGCGCACCGTGTTCGCCTGCTCGAACTGCTCGTTGGTCATGAGGATCTCACCGCGCACCTCGAGGGTGACGGGAGCACCGAGCCGCTCGGGCAGACCGAGCACCGTGCCGATCGCGTGCGAGACGTCCTCCCCGGCCGTCCCGTCGCCGCGGGTGATCAGCCGGTCGAGGCGGCCCTCCTGGTATCGCGCGGCGACGGCCAGGCCGTCGAGCTTCGGCTCCACGCTCCAGGCGGCGACGGGTCTGCCGATGCGCCGCTCCACCGACACGGTCCAGGTGACGAACTGCTCGGCGGAGAAGACGTTGTCCAGCGAGAGCATCGGGACGGTGTGCGGCACGTCCCCCGACGCCGCTCCGCCCGCGACCTTCCCGGTGGGCGAGGCGTCCAGAACCTCCTGCGGGTGCTCCTCCTCGTAGGCGGCGATCCCGCGCACGAGCCGGTCGTACGCGTCGTCGTCGAGGCTGCTCTCACCTGCGGTGTAATACGCGGCGGCGGCACGCTTGGCCTCTTCGACCGCGGCGGCGTAGGAGGCGGTGTCGGCGAGCGCACCTGCTGAGTTCGTCGTCATGACCACCATCCTGCCGTCCACCACTGACAGTCCCCCTCGCCCCATGGTCGAACCTCCCCCCGGGAGAGCGCTCTCCCGGTCATGGGACCCCGAATCCCGTTCAGCAGCAGGCATTTGAGGCCTCCTCTCAAAGTATTGACATGCTTCGGTCACACTTCTACGTTCCTTTGAGAGAGCGCTCTCTACCCTGGCCGGACCACCGGCCGGAGGAACCCCACTTCCTCGGAACAGGAGTGCCGTGCCCTTCCTCAAGAGACGCACGACCGAACACCGCGCACGCAGAGCCCTGCCGTCCTGGCGCTACCGGATCGCGGGCCTGGCCGCCGCCGCGCTGGCCCTCTCCCTCATCCAGGCCAACGCGGGCAACGCCGCCGGCGATCGCGCCCCCCAGGCCGGGGCCGAGGCCGCCGCCGACGTGGTCCGGGTAGCCGAGTTCCTCGCGGAATGCCCCTACACGCACCGGGCCCCCGACGACCCGATCGTGCTGCCGAACCTGCCCGGTGCCTCGCACATGCACAGCTTCTTCGGCAACGACTCCGCGAACGCCCACTCCGATCTGGCCTCGCTGGAGAAGGCCCGCACCAGCTGCGCGCCCGCGACCGACCTCTCCTCGTACTGGGTCCCCACGCTGTACGACGGCGACCGGGCGGTGGAGCCGACCGGCACCACCTTCTACTACCTCGGCGAGGGCGTGCGGGACGACATCATCCGGACGATCGAGCCGTTCCCCCGCGGGCTGCGCATCGTCGCGGGCAACGCCAAGGCCACCGGCCCGGACGACAACACCATCTCCCGCTGGTCCTGTCTGCACCACGGCGAGGTCGACCCGTCGCACGACTTCGTCAACTGCCCCGCGGGCTCCATGATGGAGAGCTACCTGGACTTCCCGCAGTGCTGGAACGGCAGGGACCTCGACTCGGCCGACCACAAGAGCCACATGGCCTATCCGGTCGGCGGGGCCTGCCCCTCGACCCACCCGGTCCCGGTTCCCAAGCTGCGTCAGGTCCTGCGCTATCCGGTCAACGGTGACCCCGCACGCCTCCGGCTGGCCTCGGGGCGGGGCTACACGATGCACGGCGACTTCTTCAATGTCTGGCCCGAGGCGGAGATCGCACAACGGGTGCGCGACTGCATCAACGCCATCATCAAGTGCGGGGCCGACGGCACGCCCTGACCGCACATCGACCCACCGTCCGACCAGCGCCCGTCCGGGTCCCCGAGGCCCGGACGGGCGCCCCGCGCAAGGACCTCCTGCCGATGACGGCTCGTCGCACCGCAGCCCTGCTGCTCCTGCTCGTCCTTCTGACCTCGTGCGCCGGGGAAGGAGACCGGCGGTCGGACCCGGCGTCCGGCCACTCCCCCACGACGGCCGGCTCCGCCCCCTCCGTGGACCCGACGGACGCCGCATGGGTCCAGCTGATGATCCCGATGGACGAACAGGCCCTCGTCCTGCTGGACGTCGCGGCCGGGAAGGCCACCGGCCCCGGGCTGCGGTCCTGGGCGGCCCGCCTGCGGACCGCGCAGGCCGGCGAACTGGCCGCGCTGCGGGGGCTGCGGGACCGGATGGGGCTGCCGGACACCGATCTGCACAAGGGGCACGACATGCCGGGCATGGTGACGGCCGAGGATCTCGACCGCGCCCGCGCCGCCCGGGGCGCGGCCTTCGACCGCCTGCTCGTGACCCTGATCCACGACCATCTGCGCCAGTCGGAGCAGGTCTCGCGCTCAGCCACGGCCGCCGGCGGCTCGGCGGATGCCCGAGCGCGGGCGCGCGCCCTGGTGGCCGCGCGCGGGGAACAACTGGCGGCTCTGACGGATCTGTGCGCGGGCAGGGCCGCTGACGTGCCGGAACCCTTCGCCTGCCCATCGGATCACCCGGTATAAAGACTGCATGACTGCCGACGTCTCACCGCCCGTACGCCCCGCCACCTTGGAGGACGTGGCCGCGGTGGCGGGCGTCTCCCGGGCCACCGTGTCCCGCGTGATCAACGGGGCGACCACGGTGGACCCGGCCCTGCGGCGCGTCGTGGAGGAGGCGGTGGCCACCACGGGCTACGTCCCCAACCGTGCGGCGCGGTCGCTGGTGACCCGGCGGACCGACTCGATCGCCCTCGTGGTCTCCGAGCGCGAGAAACGCCCCGTCTCCGAGCCCTTCATCGGCCGGATGTTCTCCGACCCCCACTTCGGGCGTGTGGTCGAAGGGCTGATGGACGTGCTGCGCCCCGCCGGCATCCAGATGGTGCTGATGCTGTCCGACGACGAGGCCTCCCGGAACCAGCTGTTGTCCTACCTGCGCCAGGGGCACGTCGACGGGGTGGTGCTGATCTCCTCGCACGCCGACGACCCGCTGCCCGGCCTGCTCCACGACACCCGGCTGCCCGCCGTGCTGGCGGGCCGTCCCCGCCGGCCCTCGCCGCTCACCTACGTCGAGGCGGATCAGCGGGCCGGGGCCCAGATGGCGGCCGGGCATCTGGCCGCCCTGGGCCGGCGGCGCATCGGCACGGTCGCGGGCCCTCAGGACACGCCCGCGGGGCAGGTGCGGCTGACCGGCTTCCTGGACGCGCTCGAACAGCACGGCATCGGGGACGTGGTGACCGCCGAGGGCGACTTCACGCACGCGGGCGGGGCTTCCGCGATGCGGCGGCTGCTGCGTGAGCGGCCGGACCTGGACGGGGTGTTCATCGCCTCCGACCTGATGGCGCTGGGCGCGCTGCCCGTGCTGCTCCGTGCGGGCAGGGACGTGCCCGGGGACGTGGCCGTGGTGGGCTTCGACGACAGCAACGCGGCGGTGGCGTGCGATCCGCCGCTGACGACGGTGCGTCAGCCGGTCGAGGAGATGGCCTCCGAGATGGCCCGGCTCCTCCTGAAGCAGATCGGCAAGCCGGGCGACGGCCCCGCGCCGTCCGTGGTCTTCCACCCGACGCTGGTGCGGCGCGAGTCCGCCTGACGCCCGGGGCCGTCACCCACGTGTGCCCGGTAGCCCGGCGTCGTCGGGGTCAGGCACGGCGGGGAGCGGTGCGACCGCGCCGGCCGGGGCGCCGGATCCGGCCGGGCCCCCGGAGCGGACCGGCTGACCGGCAGGCTCGATCGGGGAGGACGCGTCCGGGAAGGGCTCGTCCGGCGGCGCGGCCCCGGTGAAGGCCTCCTGCCCGAGCGGCACCTGCGGCCCGGAGAGCTCCCGCAGCCAGCGGGCCAGCACCCGGTGCACCGCTTCCGCCCCCACAGGACCGGTCCGGGGCACCCCCGCGGGATCCGCCGGGGACGCTCCCCGGGGCGCGTCCGCCGCCATCGCGTCGAGCGGGTCCGTCAGCGTCCGGGGCCAGAGCAGGAACGGCCGGGACTGTTCGCCGCCGAGCCCGCCGTGCGAGCCGATCTGTTCCTCGAAGGCGTGCACCCGGCCGGTCCCGGGGTCGTACGCCGAGTTGACCATGACGTCCGCGACGTGCGGGAATCCGTCCGTCCGGCGGACCGCGTCCGCCGCGCCGGCCCCGAAGACGGCCAACGGCCCCTCGCCGTCCGTCAGCTCGGCCACCGGGATCTCCGCCCCGCCCCCGCCGAGCACGACCGAGCCGTGCTTCTCGCTCCGTACGAGCAGGAAGCCGATCCCCGGATGGGCGGCCAGCGTGCTGAGCAGGGCGGGGTGGCGACGGTCGAGCTGTTCGCGCGAGGCACGCCCCTCCATGTCCGGGAACGACAGCAGCCCCAGGTTCCCGGAGGCGAGCACGACCGGGTCGGAGGACTTGGGGTGTTCCTGCTCGTGCTCCCCGGCGACCGGCCGGTGCAGAGCGATGCGCACGGCGTCGCGGGCCTCCGAGGCGCTGCGGGTGCGCTGGGCCCTGCGGGGCACGGGCAGTCCGCAGCCGGCCCGTACGAGGTCCTTGAGCGTGAGGCCGTACCGCCCCGCGAAGGTCTCCCCGGGGCTCTGGCCGTGGTCGGACAGCAGCACGATCCGGTAGGCGCGCGGGGTGTGGTCGGCGATCTTCAGGATGAGGCCCAGCGAACGGTCGAGACGTGCGAGGACCTTCTCCGCGTCCCTGCTGTGCGGCCCGGAGTGGTGGGCCACCTCGTCGTAGGCGACCAGGTCGGCGTAGACGGCGGTGCGCCCCGCGAACATGTCACCGATCACCGCCGCGACCACCACGTCGCGTTCCACGACGGTGGCGAAGGCCCTGATGAAGGGGTAGAGCCCCCCGCGCTTCACCCGGGGGGACTCCTTCCGCACCCGTGCCCGGACCGACTGGCCGATCTCGCGGCCCACCTCGGCGACGAAGGACAGGGCCGTGCGGACGGCGTTGGCGGGGTCGGAGAAGTAGGCGAAGTAGCCGGAGCGCGAGCGGCGCCCCTTGCCCAGCCGGGCCGCCATCGACAGGACCAGGGCGAGCTGGTCCGCGCCGCCGCTGAAGAGGTTGCCCCGGCTCGCGCCGTCGACGGTGAGCAGGCCGCCGTCATGGGTGCGGGCGATGGCCCTGCGCTGCAGTTCGAGGGCGCTCGCCGGTCTGCTGGAGACCATGACGGTGCCGCTCTCCTTCTCGAACCAGCGGAACGCGGGCACGTCGAAGTTGGTGCCGTGCAGGATGCCGAGCTGGCTGGCGCCCGTCTGGCTGGACCAGTCGGTGGTCCACGGGGTGAGCCGGTGGCCCGCCTCGTCGGCGAGCAGGCCGGCCACGGTCGGCATGAGCCCGTCGGCCGCCGCCTGTTCCAGGACGTCGTGGCCGACGCCGTCGAGCTGGACGAACACGATGCCGGGCGGTCCGGCCCGTCCGCCGTCCGCGCTGTGCGGGACGCCGCTGCGTCTGCGGCGCCGGTCGGCGAGCCGGGAGAGCCTGCGCCGGTAGGCGTCGTCGTCACGCACCGCGAGGGCGGTGGAGACGGCGGAGGCGACGGCGGACATCACGGCCGCCACGACGACGGCGGTCTCCGGGGCGGCGTCGCCGCGGCCGTCCGGGATGAGCCGCAGGGCGATGAGCAGCAGCGAGCCGTTGAGGAAGAAGACCAGGGCGCCCAGTACCAGGGCGGGCACGATGAGCAGGGCCCGGACGAGCACGGGCCAGACCAGGGCGGAGAGCAGGCCGAAGGCGCCCGCTGCCCAGGCCGCGGTGAAGGCGGTCCTCGTGACGGTGTCGCCGTCGTCGGCCTGGAGCCGGAAGTCGGGCAGGATCCCCGCGAGGGCGAGCAGGGTGAGGGTGGAGACACCCCACACCGAGACCACGCGTATGAGGGTTCCCCCCGCCCTGCGCCATCGCCCGTCACTCACGCCGTTCCACCTCACGTCCGGGCCGGGTGTCCGTCATGGCCCGGACCAAGCCTGTCACAGCCCGTTCCGGCTCCTCCGGGGCCCCGGGGCCTCTCCGGGGATCAGCAGCCGTCGTACCCCGCGGTGGGCATGGAGAGCCTGCGGTGGACGCTGGCCTTGGTGCGCGCGGTGTAGACGGGCTCCTCCAGACCGGCGAACTCCAGACGCACGCCGCGCCGCTCGCACTCCGCGGTGAAGTCCGGCACGGAGACGAGCGCCCGGGCGAGCACGCGGTCGTTGGGCGCCACGAACAGCTCGACCTGCTCGCCCTCGACGCCCGCCCACAGCGCCTGGTGGTCGGGGCGCAGCCCGTAGACGCGGAGCTGGCGGGTGACGACGTAGCCCTGGTCCTCGGCCCAGCGGGCGCACATGGCGTGCTGGCTGCGGGTGTCGACGAGGAACGGGTCGCCGTCGAGCTCCTCCAGCGGTGTGAGACTGGCGATGGCCGCCACCCGTACGTCTGCGATGACGTCGTCCATGAACGGATCCCCCCGCACTCGGATGCTGGCCCTGACCCTACCCCCGCCGTAGCGCTCCGTAGCCGCCCGGTACCGTGCCGGGAAGGGCGTGAAGGAGCACTCCGGCGGGGGAAGGGCGCGGAGCGCCTACGCTCGTACGCGTACGGGAACGGCGGATCGACGGACGAGGAGGCGGGGCGGTGGAGGTCACCTGGTGGGGTCATGCCACCTGCACCATCGAGGACACCGGGGTCCGGGTGCTGACCGACCCCCTGTTCGCGCGGCGCTTCGCGCACCTGCGCCGGCGCCGGGGCGAGGTCCCGCCGCCTGAGGCCGCGGTCGCCGACGCGGTGCTGATCTCGCACCTCCACTCCGACCATCTGCATCTTCCCTCCCTGGCCCGCCTCGCTCCCGGGAGCCTGGTGATCGTGCCCCGGGGCGCGGTGCGCGCCGTCCCCGGCCTGCGGGTGCTGCGACGGCTGCGCGGTCTGCGGATCTCCGAGGTGGGTCCCGGTGACGCGGTGCGGGTCGGTGAGGTCCTGGTCCGCGCGGTCCCGGCCCTGCACGACGGGCGTCGCCTGCCGGTCGGCCCGCACCGGGTGCCCGCTCTCGGATACGTCGTGGAGGGCGAGGCCCGCACCTACTTCGCCGGGGACACCGGGCTCTTCGACGACATGGCCGAGGCCGTGGGTCCGGTGGACGTGGCGCTGTTGCCGGTCGGCGGCTGGGGCCCCAACCTGGGCCACCACCATCTGGACGCGACGCGTGCCGCGCAGGTGCTGACGCTTCTGGAGCCGCGGTCCGCGGTGCCGGTGCACTACGGCACGTACTGGCCGATCGGGATGGACGGGATCCGGCCGCACGAGTTCCACGCGCCGGGCGACGAGTTCGTGAGGCAGGCGGCGCGGGTGGCACCGGACGTGGCGGTCCACCGGCTGGGCCACGGCGAGCATGTGAGACCGGAGGCCCGTAGGTGATCGACGAAGTGCTGCGGCAGTTGCCGACGGAGTCGACGCAGCAGGCCGCGGGCTATCCGACATTGTTCCTGCTGGTGGCCCTGGGGTCGCTGGTGCCGGTGGTGCCGACGGGGGCGTTGGTGAGCACGGCGGCCGTGGTGACGTTGCACCAGTCGTCACCGTTCGCCCTGCTCGTGGTGTTCGCCGTGGCGTCGGGCGCGGCGTTCCTCGGGGACATATGCCTGTACTGGCTGGGGCAGCGCGGGGTGCGGTCCAGGAACGGTTCGAAGTGGCTGGAGGCCCTCACCCGCAGGGCCGCTCCGGAGCGGCTCGCCCAGGCGCAGCGGAAGCTGGACGAGCACGACACGATGGTGCTGGTGCTGTCGCGGCTGGTGCCGGCCGGGCGCATCCCGGTGATGCTGGCCTGTCTGCTCGGCACGATGCCACTGCGGCAGTTCGCCCGTGGTGATGTGGCCGCGTGTCTGGCCTGGGCGGCGACGTATCAGCTGATCGGGATCCTGGGCGGTTCGCTGTTTCCCGAACCGTGGGAGGGCGTGCTCGTCGCGATCCTGCTGACGCTGCTGATCAGCGGGACCCCGGCGCTCTGGCGGCGGCTCCGGGCGCGCATGGCCGGCTGAGCGGCCGGGGCGCCGGCCGGCCACGGTCAGGCCTCCAGGACCCGTGAGCCGCCGACCGGAAGGTCCCAGAGGTCGGTGCGCGGGTGTCCGGCCCGCTGCCAGGCGGTACGGAGCCGGGTGAGCGGTTCGAGCACCGGTTCGGCGGAGAGGACGAACGTCGCCCAGTGCATCGGGGCCATCGCCCGGGCCCCCAGGTCCTCGTACGCCTGTACGGCCTCTTCCGGGTCGGTGTGCACGTCCGAGAGCCACCAGCGCGGTTCGTAGGCCCCGATCGGCAGGATGGCCAGGTCCAGGCCGGGATAGCGGCGGCCGATCTCCTCGAACCAGTGGCCGTAGCCGGTGTCCCCCGCGAAGTAGAGCCGCCGCCCCCGCGCGTCGCCGAGCACCCAGCCGCCCCACAGGGAGCGGCAGGTGTCCAGGAGGGTGCGCTTGGACCAGTGGTGGGAGGGGACGAAGTCGAAGCGGACCCCGCCCAGCTCCACCGATTCCCACCAGTCGAGCTCGGTGACGCAGGTGAAACGACGGCGTCTGCACCAGCGGCCGAGGCCCGCGGGGACGAGGAGGGGCGTGTTCCTGGGAAGTCTGCGGAGCGTGGGGGCGTCCAGGTGGTCGTAGTGGTTGTGACTGATGAGGACGGCGTCGACGCGCGGCAGTTCCTCCCACGGGACGCCGACCGGGGTGATCCTGGCGGGGGTGCCGAGGATGCGCCGTGACCACACCGGGTCGGTGAGGACGGTGAGCCCGCCGATGCGGACGATCCAGCTGGCGTGTCCGGCCCAGGTGACGGCCGTCGTGTCCACGTCCACGACGGGCAGCGGCCGGGGGGCGTAGGGCAGCCGGTGGATGCCGCGGAGTCCCTCGGCGTTGGGCCGGAGGGCGCGCTCCCTGGCCAGACGCGTCATGCCCCTGACACCCGGGAGCGGGGCGGTGAGCCGGTCGGCGAAGGAGCGGGGCCAGGTCCTGGGCTCGCCGAGACGTCGCGGAGGGGCGGCGGGACGCCCCGGGGGCGCGTGTCCGGCTCCGGGGAGCGGACGCTCGGTCTGTTCCGTCATCGAGAGGCTCCTGTCATCGGAGTTCATCGAGGGCTGCTGCGAAAATGCTCAGTGCTCGGGCGACATGGGGCAATTCCAAGGGCTCCACCGCAGTGAGGGACTCCGTCTGCTGCTCCGGGGTTGCGCCGAGCAGCGGCCCGGTGCTCAGCCGCACCCGCAGCGCGCCCAGTTCGTCGCCGAAGCGGTGTCCCCCGGGAGCGGGCGCGCCGAGACGTTCCGTCAGGTACTCCTCCAGCTCCATGGAGTCCGTGACGCCCCGGGCGGCCAGCCGGGGGCGCAGCGGTCCGAGGTCGGCGTAGAGATGGCGGCCGGCCTGCGGAGGTCTGGCCAGGGCGCCGACGGTGAGCACCGCGCGGTGGGCGGCGGACGCCACGTGGGACTGGAGGCGGGCGGCCTGCCGGATCCGGGTCGTGACGGCCTCGGGTTCGTCCAGCGCGTGGGAGGCGGCCCGGGCGACCGGTTCCGCGACGAGGGCGCCGAGCGCGGTGAGGATGTCGAGCACCCGGGCCCGGCGCGCGGCGGCCCGTGCCGTGGCCGGGAAGCGTGCGACGGCGACCGGCCACGCGGACGGGGTGAGGGCTCCCGCCAGGTCGGACAGGACGGTGACGTCGTCGGGGCACATCTCGGCGGGGCTGAGCAGGACGGTGTCGTGGGGCTTGTGCAGGGTGTCGCGCCAGGTCTCGTCGCTGACGATGTGCAGCCCTTCGGAGACCGCGGCCTCGCAGGCCTCGCGCACCAGTTCCGGCGGGGCCAGTGTGGCGGTGGGATCGTCGGCCACCGAGATCAGGAGCAGCCGGGGTCTGCCGCCCTCGGCGCGCACCCGGCGGACGGTCTCCAGCAGGGCGTACGGGTCGGGGATGCCACCGCACTCGGCGGGCGTCGGCACGTGGTAGGCGGGCCGGCCCAGCAGGCGTGCCTGGGGCGTCCACGTGGCGGGGCAGGGCCGGGGCATGAGCACATCGCCGCCGTGGGCGGCGATCAGCGCGAGGAGGAGGGGCTGGGCGCCCGGGGCCGCCGCGATGCCGTCGGGGCCGCCGTGCAGGCCACGCCGCCCCCAGTAGCCGCAGGCCGCCTCCCGCAGGATCGTTCCGCCACCGGGTGGTTCGGGCCGGGTCCGCGCGGCGGACGCGGCCAGCACGGCGGCGAGCTCGGGCAGCACGGGGAGACCGGGGTCGGGGGCGGGCGGCCCGTAGCGGACCGGGCCGTGCCCCTCCCCGAGGGGGTGGGGCCGCGTCCGCTCGCTCCCGTGCATCCCGGGGTCTCCCTCCGCCTGCGTCGACCTCAGAGCCCTTTATACGGAGGTTCCCCGGGGTCCGCCCCCGCACCGGCTCCGGAAGGCGGCGGAAATACGCATCCGGGCCCCGGCCCGCTCAGCCGGCGAACGGTGTCCCGGGCAGCCCCTGTCCGGCGTCCGGCAGCACGAGCAGGGAGCCCGACAGCGGGTGGGGGGCGTCGAGGCCCGTCCGGGCGGTGGAGACGTACAGGTCGCGGAGGCCGGGACCGCCGAAGGCGCACGCGGTGGGCCGCCGGACCGGCAGCTCCACGACCCGGTCCAGCCGGCCGTCGGGGGTGTAGCGCCTGACCGACGCGCCGTCCCAGAAGGCGACCCACACGCAGCCCTCGGCGTCCACCGTCAGCCCGTCGGGCCATCCGGGCCGCTCGGTGGCGACGAAGGGGCGCCGGTTCAGGACGTGCTCCCCGTCCACGTCGAACACGTCGACGCGGCGGGTGGGGGTGTCGACGTAGTACATCAGCCGGCCGTCCGGGCTCCAGCCGGTGCCGTTGCTGACCGTCACCGAGTCCAGGACGGGGCTCACCGTGCCGTCCGGGGCGATCCGGGACAGGGTCCCGCCCGCCTCCGCCTCGTCGTAGCGCATGGTGCCCGCCCAGAGCGCGCCGTCCGGTGCCACGGCCGCGTCGTTGCCCCGCCGCCCGGGGACGGGGTCGTGGACCAGCCAGGAGAAGGAGCCGTCGGCGTCGTACAGTCCCGTGCCGTCCCGCAGGACGACCACGAGGCCGCCGCCGGCCCGCGGTTTCGCCGCCCCGACGTGCTGTCCGGTGGCCATGACCGTACGGCGGCCCGTCGACGGCTCGTAGGTGTGGACGCGGGAGGAGAGGATGTCGACCCAGATCAGCCGCCCCGCGGCCGGGTCCCAGGTGGGGCCCTCACCCAGCTCGGCCTCGGCCCGGACCGCCACCTCGGGGGACGTCCTCACACCTGGCTCCGGTGGTGGCCGAGCCGGCCGGACAGCGCGTCGGCGCCGCCCGCGGCGAGCTGCGCGAGCTCCTCCTCGCGCTCCTCGCTCCAGCGGATCATCGGCACGGAGATGGAGAGCGCGGCGACGACACGGCCGGACCGGTCCCGGACGGGCGCGGCCACACAGCTCACGTCGGGGTTCGACTCCCTGTGCTCGACCGCTATGCCCCGCTTGCGGACGACGGCGAGCGCGGCCCGCAGCTCCACGGGATCGGTGAGGCTGTTGTCGGTCATGGCGATGAGCTCACGCCCGTCGAGTCGGGCGTCGAGCTCCGGCTCCGGGAGCGCGGCGAGCAGCAGTTTGCCGACGGAGGTGCAGTGCGCGGGCAGCTTCCTTCCGGCGGCCGAGACCATGCGGACGGCGTGGGTGGAGTCCACCTTCGCGATGTAGATGACCTCGGTGTCCTCCAGGATCGCCACGTGGACCGTCTCGCCGCAGGTCTCGGCGACCTCACGGGCGACCTGCTGCCCCTCGGCCGCGAGGTCGAGCTGCTCGGCGTAGCGGCTGCCCAGCTGGTAGGTGCGCACACCCAGCCGGTAGCGGCCCGGCTGCTCCGGGACCGTGACCAGGTAGGACCGTGCGGCGAGCGTGGTGAGCAGCTCGTGGACGGTCGTCCGCGGCAGTTGGAGCTTGCGCGTGACCTCGGGAGCGGAGAGAGTTCCCTCACCCTGGAGGAAGAGTTCGAGAACATCCAGCGCCCTGGTCACCGCAGGGACGAGTCGCCCCATGATCGCCCGCCAATCTCGTTCGACACTCCGGTCAATGACCGGAATCACGAACGCAGGCTAACGTCAGGGAACTTGTCCGGGCAATGTCCGCGGCACGACGCGGTGGGCCGGAGGGTGCTTTTCGTCACATCCTCCGCATTCCGATCGGGCCTCACACCGGGATCCGGCCGGAATTCGACGGAGGACCTTGCGCGCGCCTCCTGGTTCACCGCCCGGTCGCAGGGTATTCGCTGTCCCATGTCCACATCGAGCAGTCTCTCCTCCCCCGGCCGCTGGCAGGCCTGGTTCCACCAGCGCGACATGGCCGCGTTCCAGCGCGTGGCAGAAAGACACTGGCCCGGCGCCGAGCACGTCCTGCCACGGCTGAGCCGCAGCGCCAACCACGGCCTGCTCTGGTTCGGGGCCGCCGCGGGCATGGCGGCGCTGGGCTCCAGCGCGCGGTCCCGCAGGGCGGCGCTGCGCGGAGTCGCCTCGCTGGCCGTGGCCTCGGCCGCGATCAACACCGTGGGGAAGAGGGCCGTACGCAGGGACCGGCCGATAGTGGATCTGGTTCCGGTCATACGGCAGCTGAAGCGTCAGCCCTTCACCACGTCCTTCCCGTCGGGGCACGCGGCGTCCGCGGCGGCGTTCGCGACGGGCGTCGCCCTGGAGTCGAAGGGCTGGGGCGCGGTCGTGGCCCCGGTCGCCGTGGCCGTGGCGGCGTCACGCGTCTACACCGGCGTCCACTATCCGAGCGATGTGATGGCGGGTGCGGCGCTCGGCGTCGGGGCGGCGTTCGCACTGCGGGGCGTCGTACCGACCCGTGGACAGCTGCCCGCCCCCGGCAGACCGCCGGCCGAGGCGCCGGCCCTGCCCGCGGGCAAGGACCTGGTGGTGGTCGTCAACCGGGAGTCCGGTTCCGCGACCGCGGCGGCGGCCGTGATCCGCGACGCGCTGCCCCTCGCGGAGACGGTGGAGTGCGCACCGGCCGACCTGTCGGGGTGCCTGGAGGAGGCCGCACGGGAGGGCAAGGCCCTGGGCGTGTGCGGGGGCGACGGCACGGTCAACATGGCGGCGGCCGTCGCGGCCACCCACGGCGTGCCGCTCGCGGTGTTCCCCGGCGGGACCCTCAACCACTTCGCGTACGACCTCGGCATCGAGACCGTGCACGACACGGTGACGGCGCTCACCGCCGGTGACGCGGTCCGGGTCGACCTGGGCCGCTTCCGGCCGGGGCCGCAGGGGCCGGGCGGGGCGCACGGGTACTTCCTCAACGCCTTCAGCCTGGGCGTCTATCCGGAGCTGGTGCGCACCCGGGAGCACTGGGCGCCCAGGATCGGCGGGTGGCCCGCGGGCGTGCTCGCGGCCTTCGAGGCGCTGCGGGGCTCCCGCCCCCTGACGGCCGAACTCCAGGGCAGGCGGAGGCCGTTGTGGCTGCTCTTCGTGGGCAACGGGCTGTTCCGGCGGGTGGGCCCCGCTCCGGGGCGCCGGCACAACCTGGCGGACGGACTGCTCGACGTACGGGTGGTCCACGGCGGCCGCACCCCCGGACTCCGGCTGCTCGCCGCGGCGATCGCCGGCCCGCTGTCCCGCTCCCCCGTCCACGCGGCCGTACGGCGCCGCGCGGTGCGGCTCGCCGGCCTCACGCCGGGCACCCCGTACGCCTACGACGGCGAAGTGGCGCACTCCGGAGAGGAGTTGCTGATCGACAAGCTGCCCGAGGCGCTGACCGTGTACTGCCCGATGCCTGCGTAGCGATGACCGAATGATGAGACACCTATCTCAGGATGCGACACCGCAGCGTACCTTTGCCCCATCGCCGGCGACGATGCTCCGGGAGAGGACGTACGGCCATGCCGAAGGAAACCGCCGTCTACACACACGGCCACCACGAGTCGGTCCTGCGCTCGCACCAGTGGCGGACCGCCGCCAACTCGGCGGCGTACCTCCTCGGTGAACTCCGCCCCGGTCAGGCGGTCCTGGACGTCGGCTGCGGGCCGGGCACCATCACCGCGGACATCGCCGCGCTGGTGGCGCCCGGCCCGGTGACGGCGGTCGACACCGGCCGCGACATCCTGGACCGCGCGGCGGCGGCCGCCGCCGGACGCGGGCTGGACAACGTGGAGTTCACCGTCGCGGACGTCCATTCCCTGGACTTCCCCGACGACTCCTTCGACGTCGTCCACGCCCATCAGGTGCTCCAGCACGTGGGCGACCCGGTGCAGGCACTGCGCGAGATGCGGCGCGTCTGCCGGCCCGGAGGCGTCGTCGCGGCGCGCGACAGCGACTACGCGGCGATGACCTGGTACCCGGAGGTGCCCGGGATGCGGGAGTGGCAGGACCTGTACGGCCGGGTGGCCCGCGCCAACGGCGGCGAGCCCGACGCCGGACGCCGGCTGCTGTCCTGGGCCCGGCAGGCCGGCTTCACCGACATCACCCCGACGGCGGCCGCCTGGTGCTTCGCCACGCCGGAGAACCGTGCCTGGTGGAGCGGGCTCTGGGCCGACCGCACGACCGCGTCCGTGTACGCGGAGCTCGCCGTGGACGGCGGGCACGCGAGCGCCGAACAGCTGACGGCCGTCTCGGATGCCTGGCGCGCCTGGGGCGCAGAGCCCGACGCGTGGTTCATGGTGCCGCACGGCGAGGTGCTC
The DNA here is from genome assembly GCF_036227405.1 of Streptomyces sp. NBC_01460. NCBI lineage: Bacteria > Bacillati > Actinomycetota > Actinomycetes > Kitasatosporales > Streptomycetaceae > Streptomyces > Streptomyces sp. NBC_01460. The sequence goes on along the minus strand of NZ_CP109473.1, from coordinate 7,062,289 downwards.
TGCCGGGTGTGACCCGGCGGCGGGGAGCGAACCGATCCCCTCGCACCGGGTCGGCAACTACCCTCGTGGGCATGGAAATCCTGGGAACCACGCTGCGTATCTGTGTCGACGACCTGGAGGCCTCGGTGGCCTTCTACGAGGGCCTGACGGGCACTCCGGCGCTGCGCTTCGAGCGCGGCGGGGTCGCGGTGGCCGCGATCGGCTGCTTCCTGCTGATGAGCGGCCCGGAGTCGGAGCTGGAGGTGCTGCGGAAGGTGTCGGCGACGATCGCGGTCAAGGACGTCGACGAGGCCAACGCGGCACTCACCAGGGTGGGAGCGAAGGTCATCGCGGGCCCCGTGCCCACCCCGGTGGGGCGCAACCTGATCGCCCTGCACCCGGACGGCTCGGTCTTCGAGTACGTCGACCGGAACGTGTCCGCCTGACGGCGGTCGTCCGGAAGGCACCGTGACCTGATCCGCCGGCTGTCAGTCCCAGGGCCGGGCGTCGTGGGAGGGCAGGGGGCGCAGTGCGGGCCATCGTTCCAGCAGGCGCGCGGCCAGGGCGTTGCCCAGACGGCCGAGCGCGTGCAGGTGGTCGTGGCCGCGGGTCAGGTCGGCGACCGCACCGAGCCGGTGGACGAGGCGCTCCCGGGCGGAGACGTGGCCCCACTCGAAGTCCTCCGCCGGCACCCGTGCGAGGTGGTCGGCCGACTCGCGGTGGGCGCGTTCGACGAGTGCGTCGCCCCGGATCAGCCAGCCGGCGCAGGTGTCGGCCAGATCGCCGGAAACTTCCGTGCCGGTGAGACTCCGCCAGGTGGCGCGGTAGACCTCCTCGGCTTCCGCGAGGGGCGCGGCCGGGACCGACATCGCGCACCAGCACGTGGGGAACCCGATGCGGAGGTAGGCGAGTTCGACCAGGCCGTTGCCCGACGCGGCCTGCTCGAAGTCGACGAAGCGGACGCCGGTGGCGGTGCGCAGGTCGTTGCCGGGGCAGGGGTCGCCGTGCAGGAGGGCGTGGTGGGGCGTGGGGTCGAGCCGGTCGAGCAGCCCGGCGAGTTCGTTCGGCACCGCGGGCGGGACGGGAACGTCCAGCGCCCTGGCGAGGGCGAGGAAGGACTCGGCGTCGGCGGCCGTCGGTCCCGACCAGGCGGGAAGCGTGCCCGTGTCGGCCGGCCCGGTGAGCGCGTGCAGCCGGGCGAGGGCCTCGGCGTAGCCCGGCATCCAGTCGTCGCTCGCGCCGAGATCGTCCAGGTGCTCCAGGACCATCACGCGGGCCGCCGGGTCCGTGCCGAGCAGGGCGGGCGAGACGGCCGGTGCGGTCGCCCTCCCGGCGAGCCGCAACGCGGCGACCTCCCGCGCGTAGCGCGTGTCCCCGTCGGATCCGGCTCCGCCTCCGTCGGTGATCTGTTTGACGACCACCCGGCCACCACCGCGCAGTTCGACCCGCCACACCCGGGAGCGCGGGCTGCTGTCCAGGAGCACGGCTTCCGCCGGGTCGCCCACCGCGGAGCGCAACGCGTCGCTGATCGGCACCCGGGTCGGCATGGTGGCCAGCGTAGGGGCCTCCGGGGCGCGGTGTACGGGCTTTCCGTCCGAGCACGCCGTCCATACTCCGGGACGCCGGTGTGATGCGCGCCACAGCCAGATCACGCGAGGTCGGGACTGCGCGATCATGACCGGATGGACGCTCGTTTCCTCGGTATTCCCGAGCTGGCCGAAGCCCCGTCCGTGGCGGTCGTGGTCGACGTCATGCGTGCTTTCACGGTGGCCGCCTGGGCCTTCGCCCAGGGTGCGGAGAAGATCGTTCTCGCCGGGTCGCCCGACGAGGCCCTGGCGCTCAAGGCCCGCCACCCGCGCTGGCTGGCGCTCAAGGACGGTCCGCCCGCGCCGGGGTTCGACGCCGTCAACTCGCCGGGACTGCTGCGGTCGGTCGACCTCGAAGGACGGACCGTGGTGCAGAAGACCACGGCGGGGACGGTCGGCGCCCTCGCGGTGAAGGAGGCGTCGCTGGTGCTGTGTGCCGGCTTCGTGGTGGCGGAGGCGACCGCCCGGCTCCTGCGGACCCGGGCGCGTGACGGCGTCACGTTCGTGGTCACCGGCGAGGACGGGCAGGCCGATGAGGACCTGGCGTGCGCCCAGTACATCGCCCTCAGGGCGGGCGGAGCAGTGACGGACGCGACCGGCTTCCTCGACCGCGCCGGCCGGTCACGCGCCGCCTACGAGCTGGAGCACGGGGTGCGTCAAGGGGTGCACCCCGATGACATCGCGCTCTGCCTGGAGCTCGACCGGTTCCCCTTCGCCATGGTGGCGACCCCGGAGGACTCACTCATGGTCCTCCGCCCGCACGCCGTGCCACCGCCGGCCGACGGTGCTTCGCTGTGACCGCTGGTGAGCCCGGGTCCCCCGCCACGACGTAGTGATCAACGCTCCGGCGCCTCCGGTCCCGCCTCGGAGAAAGCACCGACGATCAGGTCGGTGAACAGGGCGCCGGCCGTGCCGTCCGGGTCGAGGTCGGGGTCGTAGATCGTGACGTTGAGCCCCGCACAGCGGGGTGACCGCACGAGGGTGCGCAGCAGCACCGCGAGCTCGCCGGGGAACAGGCCGCCGTCGTCCGGGCTGTCGACGGCGGGCATCACGCTCGGGTCGAGGACATCGGCGTCGAGGTGGACCCAGAAGCCGTCGAGGACGGGGACCTCCAGGGTCTGCACCACGGCGCGGGCGATGTCGGCCGGCCCCCACTCCCTGATCTCCCCCACCGTGGCGTTGGAGATCTTCAGCGCGGTCATCTCGGCGCGGTCCTCGTCCTCGTCGCGCATCCCGAAGAGACGGATGTCCTCGTCCCTGACATAGGGACCCAGCCCTTCGAGATCGGTGAGGTCCGCCTGCCCGCGCCCGGTGGAGAGCGCCAGCTCCTCGCCGCCCGCCGCGCCGATCCGGTCGCTGTTGCCCGGGTGCCGGAAGTCGGCGGAACCGTCGATCGCGGCGAGCCCGTACCGGCCGATGCGGCGCAGCGCGAGGGCGGCGCCGAGCTGGATGGAGCAGTCGCCCCCGAGGACGACCGGGAACTCGCCCGCCCTGACGTGTCCTTCGATCCGGTCGGCGAGCGTGCGCGTGTAGCGGGCGATGGCCTCGGCGTGGAAGACGCCGTCGCCCTCCTCCCAGTCACCCCGGTCGTAGCGCGGCGGTACGACGACACCGCCCTCCAGCGCCCGGAGCCGCTGCACGATGCGCTGCTCACGGAGCGCGCCGGCGAGTTTGTAGCACCCGGGGACGACGCCGGGGGCGGGGGGCCTCAGCCCCAGGTTCGAGGGGGCGTCCAGGACGACACGTGTACGCATACGGCCATCCTCACCGCGCCTGCCGGAGGATGTCTCCCCATTTCCCGAGGAGTTCTCGGTCCAGGCCCCGGCTTTCCCCGAGAAGTTCCCGGTCCGGGCCCCGAAGGCCCGCGCGTCCTCGGGGCGGCGCGGGTCGCCCCGCCCGCCCCAGGGCGCGTGGGGTCAGCCGAGCGTCCTCGCGGCGCACTCGGTCACGACGGTCCGGAGACTGTCCGAGCCCGCGAGGACCTCACGCTGCGCCCGGGCGCCCGTCCCCCGCTTCAGCAAGGTCCGCAGCGCCTTCTCGGCCTCCACGAGGTCACCGCTGTCCTCCAGGGCGTCACCCACATGGGTGAGCAGCGCGTGCGCGACGTCCGCCGCGGGCTCGGGCCGCGTGGTGAGCGGGTGGATCAGCCGCCCCTCCAGACCCGAGCGCGCGGCCTGCCAGGAAGCCATCCGCAGGACGCTCACCGACGCGGGGTGCGGTGGGTCGCCGGCCCGCCAGGCGCGGGCCGCCGTCTCGACCAGACCGCGTACGAGCGTGGCGAGCAGCACGGTGTCGGCCGGCTCCAGGCACACGTCCGCCACCCTGACCTCCACGGTGGGGTAGCGGTGCGAGAGGCGCGCGTCGAAGTAGATCATCCCCTTGTCGCGCAGGACTCCCGTGTCGACCATCGTCCGGACCTGCTCGTGGTAGCGGTCCGCGGAGCCGAACACCTCCACCGGGCCGGCCGAGGGCCAGCGGCCCCAGACCCTGCTGCGGTAGCCGTCGTAGGCGGTGTCCTGCCCCTGCCAGAAGGGGGAGTTCGCGCTCAGGGCCAGCAGGACCGGAAGCCAGGGCCGCACCCGGTCCAGTACGGCGACGCCCTCCTCGTCCGATTCCACCGACACGTGCACGTGGCAGCCGCAGGTCAGCTGCTCCTGCGCGGTCAGGCCGAACCGCTCCGCCAGCCATCGGTACCGCTCGTCCTCCCCGATGGAGGGACTCACCGGCATCGGGGAGGTGGCGAGTGCGGCCACGGTGGCGCCCATCTCCGACGCGCTGCGGGCCGCCTCGGCCCGCCAGCGGCGTATCTCCTCCGCCAGGTCCGCCATCGCCTCGCGCGGTTCGGTGCCGAACTCCACTTGCTGGTCGTGCAGTTCGGACTCGAAGACGGAGTCGCCCTCGGCGCGGCGTTCCGCCAGGGCCAGCACCGCCGTCGACAGTGTCCGGGGGTCACCGCTCTCCGCGTCGACGAGCAGGAGCTCTTCCTCGACTCCGACAGTCCGCACGTCCGTGTCCTCTCCGCCGCCGCCCGGTACGCCCCGTGGCGGGTGATGACCTGCGCGTACCCAGGGCTCGACCGTTCAGGCCGATGCCGGGGGCCGGGTGCGGATCAGCTTCCGCGAGGCGGCGTCCAGGACGAGGACGGAGGGGGCGCTACCGGTCGGCGCGCCTGCGGAACAGGTAGGCGCCGCAGAGCCCGCCGGCGACGAAGACGCCCAGCAGCGCGGCCCAGAGCGGCATCGTGACCTTGGGGATGATGACGCGGATGGTCACGTCGGCGGTGTTCACGCAGATGAAGACGATCGTCAGCACGGCCAGCACGGTGACGGCGATCCGGGCGGGGGTGAAGGCGCTCGCGGTGTCGCTGGATACGTCCTTGGGGCTCATGAGCCGCCCTCCCTGAGTCCTGGTGCCGGGGCCGGGAACGGCGGTCCCCGGACCCCAGGATGACTCCGTCCCGGGTCCGGGGAGCTGTGGAGCAGGGCCGTACGGGTGACGGTCAGCGGACCACGGGGAGTTCCAGGACGCCGGTGTCCTGCGGGGCGCTGACCACGGTGACCGGCTTGACGCCCCGGTTGCCGAAGTACGCCGTGTCACTCCCGGCGATCACGAACCGCAGCCGGTGCCCGGCCTCGTACCGGTGCACGATCCCTGGCAGCTCGACGGTGAAGGGGCGGGTGACGTCGGGGACGCGCACGGGGGCGACCAGGCGGTTCACCAGCTTCTGGGTCCCGTCGGGTGCCACGTCGTACACCTTGGCGAACAGGACGAGCTTGTCCGCGGCGTCGCCGCTGTTCTGCACCCGCTCCGTCTTCGGCGAGACGACCTTCAGGGTGGCCTTCGGCGCGCCGACGACGTCGACCGGGGAGGTCAGCGGCGCGCTGGTCCAGCCGAGGTACGTGCCCTTGGTGTCGTGGGGCGCCCGGTCGGGGAACCCGATGATGCCGGCGAGGGAGCTCTCGGAGTGGCTGGTGGGCAGGAGCCAGTTGGTGTACTGGCGGCTTCCGCGGGTGACCTTCGAACGGCTGTCCACCAGGGCGCCGTCGCCGGACAGGTACATCGTGCGGGACGCGGCGGGGACGGCCGCCGCGGTGCCGTAGCCGCTCTCCCAGTCACGGTAGTAGGCGAACTCGGGCCCTGTGTCGGTCGTTTCCTCGTGGCGCAGGTAGCGGTCGAACCAGGCGAGGATGCGCCGACCGACGTAGTTGGCCTCCAGATCGCCCGTGGAGAGGTCGAGTTCACCAGCCGCCTGGCCGCCGCTGTGGCCCCAGGCCTGCCAGATCATCTTCGTCGTGGTGCCCTGGGCCTCGAGCGCCCGGTAGGTGGCCGTGGCCTCGTTGAGGTTGAACAGGCTGTCGGCCTGGCCCTGGACGAGCAGCGTGGGCGCGGTGACACCGGACAGGTACGAGACCGGCGAGACGCTCCGCGCGTACGTGAGCATCTCCCGGGTCTCGTCGGCCGGGTAGCGGCCGGAGTTCAGGAGTCGGATGGTGTCGCAGGCCCGCGCGGAGAAGTGCAGGCAGGTGAGACCGCCGAAACGGGAGGGGTCGAGGCTCGGGACCAGCAGGGGCTGCCCCTCCCCCATCAGGTAGAAGCCGTTGGTCCACTGCCACTTGAAGACGCCGGGCGTCCCGGAGGAGACGCCCCGGGCCGCGCCGGTGCTGTTGGGGGCGAGCGAGTACGCCAGGTCGTTCCAGGTGATCAGCGGGACCAGCGCGTCCACGCGGCGGTCGGCGGACGCGGTCGCCAGTTGGACGGCCCCGCCGTACGAACCGCCGATCATGCCGACCACCGGATCGCCCGGCCCGTCCGAGGTGACGTAGTCGGCCTCGGTGCCGTCGTCGGCGGCTCGGGTGCCGGCGAGGAAGTCGACGAGCCCCGAGGCGGCCTTGCCGTCGATCTCCGGGTCGTCGAGCGTGATGAGGCAGCCGGACTTGCCGAAGCCCAGGCCGGAGTAGACGAGGGAGACGTAGCCGCGTTCGGCGAAGGCCTTGCCGATGACGTCGGTCGAGCCGTCGTCCTTGCTGCCGCCGAACCCGTTGGTGGCGAGGACGGCCGGGGCCGGGTGCTGCGCGTCGACACCGGCGGGGCGGTAGAGGTCGGCGTCGACGGTGCAGGACCGGCCGCCCGCGCGCACGGTGAACTCCAGGGGTGTGACGGTGTACCGGTCCGCCGCCGATGCCTGCGGGGCGACCGTCAGGACGAGTGGGGCGAGTAACGCCGCCCCGGCGAGCGAGGTGAGTGGACGGCGGAATCTGGGCACAGCACGCGACACATGGACCTCCACACCGAGGACACCTTACCGACCGGTAAGTAACTGGCCGGGCCCATGCTGTGACACCGGTCACACCGCTGTCAACGCACGGGATCCGAGTTTTCCGAGTTGATCCGTCCGGCGCCTGCCGGGCCGGCCTTCAGACAAGCGCGGGCACGCGGACGGTGAGGGTGCACCGGCCGCCGTCGGCAGGCGCGTCCAGCACCGCGGGCACGCCGAGCGGGACGGTCAGCGCCGTGGGGCCGTGGCCGAAGCCCAGCTCCTCGACCACCGGGATCCCGAGACCGCCGAGGCGGTCGGCGAGCACGCCCCGCACCCCCTCGTAGGGCCCGCAGGCCTCCCACGAGCCGCACACCACCCCGGCTATCCCGTCGAGGGCGCCGATGCGCAGCAGCCGGGTGAGGATCCCGTCCAGCCGGTACGGCTCCTCCCCGGTGTCCTCGATCACCAGCAGCCCGCCCCGGGCGGAGGTCCGGGCCCACGGGGTGCCGGCGTCGGCCGCGAGGAGGCTCACACAGCCGCCGTAGGTGATCCCCCGGGCGGTGCCGGGGACCAGCGCGGCCGCCGCGTCCAGACCGAGCGTCCGCACCGACTCGGGCTCGAACAGGGTGGAACGCAGGGCCTGCTGCGTGGCCTCGTCCTTGAGGAAGACCTCGGTCCCGATCATCGGACCGTGCAGGGTAGAGAACCCGGCCCGCAGCGCGAACGCCTCGTGCAGCACGGTGATGTCGCTGTACCCGACGAACGCCTTGGGCCCGGCCGCGCGGATCGCGGCCCAGTCCAGGAGGTCGACCATGCGGTGGGCGCCGTACCCCCCGCGGGCGCACAGCACGGCGTCCACGGACGGGTCGCACCAGGCCTCCTGGAGGTCCTGGGCGCGGTGCTCGTCCCTCCCGGCAAGATGACCGAGCTCAGGGTGCGTGTCGAGGGCATGGGGGGCCACGACGGGGTCGAGGTCCCACCCGCGCAGCAGGTCGAGACCGCGCTCCATCCGGTCGGCGGGCACGGGACCGCTGGGCGAGACGACCGCGACCCTGGCCCCGGGCCGCAGCCGGGCCGGGCGGGCGAGGGGCTCCAGGGTCACTTCTTCAGCTCCAGCCGGGGTACGTCGGTCCGGTCGAGCCCGAAGGTCTGCGCGTAGAGGGAGAGTTCCGCCTCCAGAGCGCGCCTGACGGTGTCGGCGCGGCGGAAGCCGTGGCTCTCCCCCTCGAAGGCGAGGTAGGCGTGCGGGATCCCGCGGCCCTCGATCGCGGCGAGGAAGCGCTCGCACTGGACGGGCGGGCAGATCGGGTCGTCGAGCCCCTGGAGCAGCACGAACGGCGCCGTCAGCGTGTCCGTGCGGTTGATCGGCGAGCGTTCCCGGTAGCGCTCGGGCACCTCGGCGTAGGGACCCACGAGCGATTCCAGGTACTGCGACTCGAAGTCGTGGGTCTCCCCGGTCGCCCAGCCCGCCAGGTCGAGGATCGGGTAGCTGATCGCCCCGCAGGCGTACACGTCCGTCTGCGTGAGGGAGGCGGCGGTGGTCCACCCGCCGGCGCTGCCTCCCCGGATCGCCAGCCGGTCGCGGTCCGCCGAGCCCTCCTCGGCCAGCCCCAGGGCGACGGCCGCGCAGTCCTCCACGTCGACGACGCCCCACTGCTCCCGGAGCCGTTCGCGGTAGGCGCGGCCGTAGCCGGTCGAGCCGCCGTAGTCGACCTCGGCGACGCCGATCCCCCGGGAGGTGAAGTAGGCGATCTCCAGGTCGAGCACGAGCGGGTCGCGGCCGGTGGGGCCGCCGTGCGCCCAGATGACGTACGGCGGCAGCTCACCCTCGGGCCCGGTGCGGTCGGGGTGGCGCGGCGGATACACGTGGGCGTGGATCTCGCGGCCGGCGGGCCCGGTGAAGGTGCGGATCTGCGGCTCGGGACAGTAGGCGGGGTCGACCGCGTCCTGGTGGGGCACGCCGATGGTCCGGGTGTGGCCGGTGGCGGTGTCCAGCTCCACCACCTCGTACGACGTGTGCGGGCTCGCGGCGATACCGATGACCCTCGTGTCCTGCACGGCGAGCGTCTCCGCCCAGGCGGTCCAGGGGCCGACGGCGTCGACGAGCTCGCCGGTCTCCGGGTCGAGCACGCCGAGCGCGGTGGTGCCCCGGCCGTGGATGACGGCGATCAGCCCGTTGTCCAGGAGCTGGAACCAGCGCAGGCCGATCTTCCACAGCGGTCCGCCGAACTCCTCGCCGCGGCCGGTGCAGAGACGGCCGGCGGGAACGGCCGCACCGGCGACCGCGTCGGGCCCGAGCCGCTGGAGTTCCCACCAGCCCCCGACGTCCGACACGAAGAGCAGCGAGCCGTCCCGGTCCCACTCGACCTGGACGACCGACTCGTCGACGGCTCCGACCAGCGGCCGGACACCGGTGAAGGCGCCGTCGTCACCGACGTCGGCCACCATGGCGAACGTGCCGTCCCACGGCATCCGCGGGTGGTCCCACGCGATCCAGGCGGCCCGGCGGCCGTCGTGCGACAGCTTGGGTCCGGTGACGAACCGGTGCCGGCCGTCGGTGAGTTCGCGTACGGCGCCCCGGTCGTCGGCTGCCGATCCGTCCAGGGGCACCGCGGCGATCACCCGTCGCACGTCGGTGGGGGCCGAGCCGGTGAACTCCTCCAGCACGCACCACACTTCACCGCGGGCGAGATGCAACTGCGGGTCCACCCAGCGCAGTCCGCCGCCGACGTCCGAGAGCGGGGTCAGCGGCCACGGCTCGTCGGGCCCGTCCGGCGCGTAGGCGTACAGCCGCTGGTCGGGGAAGTGGACGAAGACGACCAGCGGCCCGCCCTCCTCCCGGACCCCGCCGGCCCAGGGCGCTCCGCCGTACTCGATGACGCGGCTGCGCGGGTTCCACGGCTCGGGGAGCACCGAAAGGGTGCTGCCGTCCGCCCTGCGGCGCACGAGTGCGCGCCTGCCCCCCTCGGCGGGGCGCGGCTCCGTCCACCACACCTCGTCGCCGACGGTCCCGACGAACTCCGGCCGGCCGTCGTGCGAGGCGGAGAGCGCCGCGTCGATCGGTGACGGCCACGTGCCGTACGCCGCTGTGGACACCATGGTCGGTTCCCCCTCTTTCCGGTCGGGCGGTTCTGTTCGCGGGCCGTTCGGTCCGTCGGGCCGTTCGGTCCGCCGGGTGGTGCGGTCCGTCAGGCGGTGCGCAGGAAGTGGTCCAGGACCCGGACGCCGAAGTGCAGGGCGTCGACCGGGACCCGCTCGTCGACTCCGTGGAACAGAGCCTGGTAGTCGAAGCCGACGGGCAGCTTGAGTGGGGAGAAACCGTAACCGGTGATGCCGAGCCGCGAGAACTGCTTGGCGTCCGTGCCGCCCGACATGCAGTAGGGGACGACGTGCGCGCCGGGGTCGAACAGCTCGACGGCCGTACGCATCTTCCGGTACGTGGGCGAGTCGACCGGGGCTTCCAGCGCGACCTCGCGGTGGTCGAACTCCCAGTGGACCCCGGGGCCGGTCAGCCGGTCCATCGTCTCGCGGAACTCGTCCTCGCCGCCGGGCACCATGCGTCCGTCGATGTGGGCGGTGGCGTGGCCCGGGATGACGTTGACCTTGTAACCGGCTTCCAGCATCGTCGGGTTGGTGCTGTTGCGCACGATGGGTTCGATGAGCGCTGCGGCGGGGCCCAGCTTGCCGAGGAGCTCGTCGACGTCGAATCCGGGCGCGTCGGGGTCGACGCGGATGTGGTGGAGCGCCGCGATCTCGGTGAGGGCGGCCCGGACCGTCGGGGTCAGCCGCACCGGCCACTCGTACTCGCCGATCCGGGCGACCGCGGCGGCGAGCCTGCTGACGGCGTTGGCGCGGTTGACCTTGGACCCGTGACCGGCCTTGCCCTCCGCGGTGAGCTTCAGCCAGCCCGTCCCGCGCTCCCCCGCCGCGACGGGGTACAGGGACATCCCGGGCCCCGCGTGGAAGGTGAAGGCCCCGGACTCGCTGATGCCCTCCGTACAGCCCTCGAAAAGCTCGGGGTGCCGGTCGGCGAGGAAGCCGGCGCCGTCGTTCGCGCTGGCCTCCTCGTCGGCCGTGTAGGCGATGACGATGTCACGGCGCGGGCGGACGCCCGCGCGCGCCCAGGCCCGGACGACGGCGAGGACCATCGCGTCCATGTTCTTCATGTCGATGGCCCCGCGCCCCCACACGACGCCGTCGCGCACCTCTCCGGAGAACGGGTGCACACTCCAGTCGGCAGCCATGGCGGGCACCACGTCCAGGTGACCGTGGACGAGGAGGGCGTCGGCGGAGGGGTCGGTGCCCTCGATCCGGGCGACGACGTTCGTCCGTCCCGGCGTGCGTTCCAGGAGGGCCGGCTCCAGGCCGGCGTCGGCCAGGCGCTCGGCGACGTACTCGGCGGCCGGGCGTTCCCGGCAGCTGCCGTCGCCGCGGTTGGTCGTGTCGATGCGGATCAGCTCGGAGGTGAAGGTCACCGACTCCTCGAGCGCCCGCTCGTCCACGGGTCCGGTGGGGTTGCCCGCCTCAGCCATACTGCTCCTCCACGGCGGCCGACACGATCGTCGTCACCGCCTTGAACGTGCGAATACCTTCGTACATCGTCCCGCTGGTATAGGCGACGCGCCGCTCGCCGCTGGGCGCCACGCCGGGGACCACGGTCGCTGCCGATGCCAGATGCTCGGCGTCGAACTCCAGCTCCACCGTGCGGGTGCCGCCCGTCACGGGCGTGTGGCGTACGGCGAGCGCGGTCGCTCCGGCCGCGGCGGCCCTGATGTCGGCTGCCGTGCGGGCCGGGGTGCGGCACACCGCCGCGTACCGCGAGACGTAGTCCTTGACCGCCACCGTGCGCGCCTCGGGGGCGTAGCCGGCGGCGTCCACGCACGTCAGGTCGTCACCGGTGACCAGGACGACCGGTACGCCGTACTCCGCCGCCACATGGGCGTTGAGAAGGCCCTCACTGGCACGGACACCGTCGAGCCAGACCCCGGTGATGGAGTTGGCGAGGTAGGTGTGGGCGAGCACGCCCTCCGTGCCGGCGCCCGTGTGATAGCCGACGAACGCCACACCGTCGACGTCACCGTGCTGGATGCCCTCGACCATGGAGAGGGACTTGTGCCGGCCCGTGAGCATCTGGACGCGCTCGTCGAGCCGCTCCAGCAGCAGATTGCGCATGGTCCAGTGGGCCTCGTTGACGAGCACCTCGTCCGCGCCCCCGTCGAAGAAACCGAGAGCGGCGGCGTTCACGTCGGAGGTGAAGAGGGAGCGGCACCGCTCCCACTGCGGGGTCCCCGGCAGCACATCGGCCGGCCAGGTCACTCCGGTCGCGCCCTCCATGTCGGCGCTGACGAGGATCTTCACGGTGCGCGGTCCTGTCCCTGGTCGGTCGCTCCCCCGCCCGTTCCCGGGAAGAGGATCTTCGTGCCGGATCACGGTACGCGCCGGGACAGCACCGGGCCAGGGCCTCGGTGATCTGTCACTGGTCCAGTCCGGTGAAGCCCGTCCGCCGCGCGGGGCCGCACGGCGGACGGCCCGGAGGTCAGGGGCGGACGGTGCCCTTGACGAGCTCCTCGATCCGGGCGAGCTCGTCGTCGCCGAACTCCAGTCCCCGGACGGCCTCGACGCTGTTCTCCAGCTGCGCGACGCTGCTGGCGCCGACGACGGCGGAGGTGACCCGGCCGCCGCGCAGCACCCAGGCGAGCGCCATCTGGGCGAGGGACTGCCCGCGCTCCCGCGCCAGCTCGTTCAGCGCGCCCAGGCGGCTCACCAGGTCCGGGGTCACGGCCTCGGCCGACAGGAAGGGGCTGGCCCCCGCGGCGCGCGACCCCTCCGGGATGCCGTTCAGATAGCGGTCCGAGAGGATGCCCTGCTCCAGCGGAGAGTACGCGATGGAGCCGGTGCCGAGCTCGTCCAGGGCGTCCAGCAGCCCGTCCTCGACCCAGCGGTCGAGCATCGAGTAGCGCGGCTGGTGGATGAGGAGGGGGGTGCCCAGCTCGTTCAGGATGCGGGCGGCCTCGCGGGTCTGCTCGGCGGAGTAGTTGGAGACGCCCGCGTAGAGCGCCTTGCCGGAGCGCACCGCCATGTCGAGGGCGCCCATCGTCTCCTCGAGCGGGGTGTCCGGGTCGAAGCGGTGCGAGTAGAAGATGTCGACGTAGTCGAGCCCGAGCCTCGTGAGGCTCTGGTCGAGCGAGGAGCGCAGGTTCTTCCGGGAGCCCCACTCCCCGTACGGGCCCTCCCACATGTGGTAGCCCGCCTTGGTCGAGATGACCATCTCGTCCCGGAGTCCGGCGAAGTCCGTCCTCAGGGCGCGGCCCATGGCGATCTCGGCGGATCCGGGCGGCGGTCCGTAGTTGTTGGCGAGGTCGAAGTGGGTGATGCCGAGGTCGAAGGCCCTGCGCAGGATCTCGCCCTGGCTCTCGGGGGTCCGGTCGCCTCCGAAGTTGTGCCAGAGCCCGAGCGACAGTGCGGGGAGCAGCAGACCGCTGCGTCCGGTGCGCCGGTAGGGCATGGCGGTGTAGCGGTCGGCGGACGGAAGGTACATACGGGCACTCCACGGGACACGGCGTAGCGCGCCAGGTCTGGTGCGCGCCCTCAAGACTGACGGAGATGGATCCAGCGGTCCAACAGGAGATTCCGCTTGGATTCATCGGTTAGATTGCTCAATCATGGAATTGCGTCAGCTGGAACACTTCGTCGCCGTCGCCGAGGAACAGCACTTCACCCGGGCGGCCGAACGTCTGGCCGTCTCGCAGTCCGGGCTGTCCGCGTCCGTCCGGGCACTGGAGCACGAGCTGAGGACGCCGCTGTTCAGCCGTACGACGCGCACGGTCAGGCTCACCGAGGCGGGCGCGGCCCTTCTGGTGGAGGCCGAGCGCACGCTGGCGGGTGCCAGGGCGGCGCGGGACGCCGTGGACGCCGTACGGGGGCTGCTGCGCGGCACGCTGACGCTGGGGGTCGAGCAGTGTGTGGCCGGGGTCAGCACGGCCCGGCTGCTCGCGGCCTTCCACCGGGAGCATCCGCACATGGAGATCAGGCTCCGGCAGGAGGGCACGTCCAGCCTGCTGGAGGGGGTGGCCGGCGGCCGGCTCGACCTCGCGTTCGCCGCGACCGTCAGCCCTCCGGAGTGGCGGGGCGATCTCGTGCCGCTCGCGCGGGAGCCGATGGTCGTCCTGTGCGCCCCTGGTCATCGGCTCGCCGGGGAGGGCGCACCGGTGGCGTGGAGCGGTCTGCGGGGCGAGTCGTTCATCGACTTCCATCCGGACTGGGGCCCGAGGCGCGCCGCGGACGAGGCGTTCGCCGCGGCGGGGACCCGTCGCACGGTGGCCCTGGAGGTCAACGACGTGCACAGCCTGCTGGAGCTGGTGCACGAGGGTCTCGGCATCGCGGTGGTGCCGCACCACTTCGCCCGTAAGCCGGAGGCGCGCGGTCTGGTCGCCGTGGAGCTCGGCGGTACGGAGGGGCCCGTGTACGAGAGCGTCGTCGTGCTCCCTCCCGCCCGGGCCATGAGCCCGGGGGCGAAGGCCCTGATGACGCTGGTCCGGGAGGCTCCGCTGCGCTGAGCGGGGCCGGCCGCGCCGCCGCGTTCACCCGCTCAGCGCCTCCGCGAACGCGCCGGCGTCCTGCTCGACCCCACTGCAGGTGTCGGAGGCCGTCGTGGTGTCCTCGTCCGCTCCGCACTCCCGGTCCCGGAAGGACGCCCACAGGGAGAGCGCGCCGACGCCCCGGCGGGTGGCGAACGAGCGGAGGGACGCGGCGTCGTCGAGGGTGAACGTCTCCCCCGCGACATCGTTGACCCCGATCATCACGGTGATGTGCAGCGCCTTCCACGCCGCGTCCTGCGACAGGCCGAGCACGTCCACGAGCTGGTCGTGGGCCGCGGCGGCCGCCTGCTCCGCGTACTCCCCCATGTCGCCGTCGTGGGACGTGCTGTAGTTCATCGCCATGATGTCGACCGCCGAGACGTCGACCCCCTGGTCCTCGGCGTCCTGGAGGACGGCGAGCCCGGTGTCCTCGAGCCCGCCCGGCATGACGGGCAGCGTGTACGTGACGTCCAGGTCGCGCTTCTCCTGGAGCAGGGCGAGGGCCTCGTTGCGGCGGGTGACGGAGGCGGTGTCGGTGAGCGCGTCGCCCTCGATGTCGAAGTCGGCCTTCGTGGCCCCGACCGCGTCCAGGGCCCCGGCGTAGAGGTCGGCCAGCTCCTCCGCGCTGTCGCAGGCCAGTGCGGCCTCCGTTCCCGCGGCTCCGCCGAAGGAGACCCGGAGGTCCGCCCCGGTCGCGGTGAGCGCCTCGGCCCGGGCCGCGACCGCGTCACCGCCGGCCGCCGCGGTGCCGCCCCAGAGGGGCGTGCACTCCGATGCGGCGGAGGTGACGAACGCCAGGTTGTACGTGTCCGGGGAGCCCGCGGAGTCCGTGTCCGCCGCCGTCGTGGCGCTCACGTACGGGGTGTACGCGGTCTCCGCGGCCGGTGGAGGCGGCACCGATCCCTTCGCCTGGTCGGCGACGCCGCCCGTCGCACAGGCCGAGCACGCGAGGCCGAGCGCGATCAGCCCGGCGACGGCTGAGGAAACCCGTGTGCGCCTTTGCATGACGAATGTGCACCTGCTCCCGTAAGGCCGTCCGGAACGGCAGCCGGTGCTGCCTGGACACCACGAACCTCTCACATCGGGGGGCCTGCCCAAGACACAGACACCTCATGGGAACGCCCCTCCGCCACTCGGAGCCGATGACCAACTCCCTTGTGGACATGGGTTGGAGGGAGGTCGAGCAGGAACGGCTCACCCGTCGCACTCTCAGCACTCCGACAGGTTGGAGCCCGTTTCACAGCGCGCGGCCAGGAAAGCTCCAGACTTCGCACATCAACCTTCGCCACCATGCGCACATGCAATCCGACCCCGTCATCGAGAAAGACCCGGCGCAGCGCGGCCGACGCCGGGCACACGCCGGCCCGGCCCGCCCGGCCGGACGGCGCCGCGCGGCAGGACAGCCGCAGGAAGGGCCCGTCTTCGTCGACAGCTCCGGGCGCCGGGCCAGGCTCCTGCGCCGCGCGGGCATCCTGCTGGGCACCGTCTGCGTCGGCTACGCGGCCGTGCTGGCGCTCGCCTTCATGGGCGGCATCTCCCTGACTCCCTCCCAGCTCCTCCCCTTCGACGGCGGCCCGGCTGCGGAGGCCCGCCCCGGCGGCGGGACGACGCGGCCCGGCTACGGCCTGCCGCCGGGCGGCACCGCGCCCCCGAGCGGCGCTCCCGCGCCGGGGCAGGAAGCACCGTCCGGCCAGGCATCCGCATCCGCATCCGCTTCGGCTTCGGCTTCGGCTTCGGCTTCGGGCGGGACGAACTGATGGCCGCCTCACGCCGCAGGCACGCCACGCCCGGCAGGATCGGCCGCATGGGCCGCCAGGCCGTCCCCCGGCCCCGCGTGATCATGGCCTTGGTGCTGTTGCTGGGGCTCGTCTGCACGATGCTGCTGGACGGCTATCTGCGCGCCGAGGTCGGCGACGACCAGCGGGTGCGCTCCGACGCCTCGGCGGACACGGTGCCCGACGACGTGCTGGAGGGCGGGCCCATCCTGAGCTTCGCCGGCGGCACCGCCCGTACGCAGTCCGTGCCGGACAAGACCATCGTGCTGACCTTCGACGACGGCCCCGATCCCGAGTGGAGCGGGAAGGTCATGGACATCCTGGACGAGAACGACGTGCCGGGCACCTTCTTCCTCGTCGGCTCGATGATCTCCCGCTATCCGGACGTCGTCCGCAGAATGGTCGACGAAGGGAACGAGGTCGGCGTCCACACCTTCACCCACGTCGACCTCTCCTACCAGAGCGAGGCCCGCGTCAAACGGGAGATCGCGCAGACGCAGCTCGCCCTCGCGGGCGCCGCCGGCATCACGACGACGCTGTTCCGCGCGCCGTACTCCTCCAGGACCGACGCGATCGACGACTACAGCTGGCCGGTGTACGAGCGCCTGGGGGCGATGGGCTACACCAGCGTGTTCATCGACACCGACAGCGAGGACTGGCAGCAGCCGGGGGTCTCGAAGATCGTCGAGTGGGCGACGCCGAAGGACGGTGACGGTGCCTCGGTGCTCTTCCACGACGCGGGCGGTGACCGCTCCGAGACGCTGGCCGCGCTGCCGAAGTACATCAAGAAGATGAAGGCGAAGGGCTACACCTTCACCACGGTGAGCGGCGCGCAGCAGCAGGCCGGCGCCCAGGACGGCTCCCTGACGGACGGCACGGCAGCAGGCGGAACCGCAGCGAACGGCACCGAGGCGGACACCGCCGCGCAGCCGGGCCCCGCACAGGCCGGCGCGCCCCGGGGCGACGCCGAGCAGGCGGCCCACCGACGGGCGGACACCGCCAGCGTCTGGGAGGGCCGCGCCCTGCTCGCCGCGGTCGCCGTGGCGGAGTGGAGCGTGCCCGGGCTGGCCGCCGCCCTGGCCGTCGTGGGGGTCGCGGTCCTGGTCCGCTTCGGCATGATGCTCCTGCTCGCCCGACGCCACCACCGGCAGCGCAACCGGCGCGGATTCACCTGGGGCCCGGAGGTGACCGGCCCGGTCAGCGTGATCGTCCCCGCGTACAACGAGAAGGAGTGCATCGCCGCCACGCTCAACTCCCTTGCCGCGAGCACCCATCCGATCGAGATCGTGGTCGTCGACGACGGCTCGACGGACGGCACCGCGGAGATCGCCGAGTCGCTCGGCCTGCCCGACGTACGGGTGATCCGGCAGGAGAACGCCGGCAAGTCGGCGGCGCTCAACAACGGGGTGCGGCAGGCGCGTCACGACATCGTCGTGATGATGGACGGCGACACCGTCTTCGAGCCGGACGCGGTGCACCGGCTCGTCCAGCCGTTCGCCGACCCCGGCATCGGAGCCGTCGCCGGGAACGCCAAGGTCGGCAACCGGTCCACGATGATCGGCGCCTGGCAGCACATCGAGTACGTGATGGGTTTCAACCTGGACCGCCGGATGTACGACCTGCTGCGGTGCATGCCCACCATCCCCGGCGCCATCGGTGCCTTCCGCCGCCGGGCGGTCCTGGAGGTCGGCGGGATGAGCGAGGACACCCTGGCCGAGGACACCGACATCACCATCGCGCTCCACCGCGCCGGGTGGCGGGTCGTGTACGCCGAACACGCCCGCGCCTGGACCGAGGCACCGGCCTCGCTCGGGCAGCTGTGGCGTCAGCGCTACCGCTGGAGCTACGGCACGATGCAGGCGCTGTGGAAGCACCGCCGGTCCGTCACCGACCGGGGGCCCTCCGGGCGGTTCGGCCGGGTCGGCATGCCGCTGGTCGTCCTCTTCCAGATCGTCACCCCGGTCTTCGCGCCGCTCATCGACGTCTTCACCGTCTACGCGATGGTCTTCGTGGACTTCCGTGCCTCGCTGCTCGCCTGGCTGGCGGTCCTGGCCGTGCAGCTGTTCTGCGCGGCGTACGCCTTCCGGCTCGACGGGGAGAAGTACAGGTATCTGCTCATGCTGCCCCTCCAGCAGCTCGCCTACCGGCAGTTGATGTACCTCGTGCTGATCCATTCCTGCGTCACGGCGGCGACCGGCGGCCGGCTGCGCTGGCAGAAGCTGAAGCGCACCGGCGAGGTGGGCGCGCCCCACGTGGGGGCGTCGTAGTGGCGGGAGCGCACCGCAGGACGGCGCTCGCGCCGTCCCCCGCGGTGGCCGCCGGCACCGGCCGGGACCGGTCCTTCGACGTGCTGCGGGCCGTGGCGCTCGTCCGGGTGGTGACCTACCACACCTTCGAGTGGCCCTGGCTGGGCTACGTCTTCCCTTCCATGGGCGTGATGTTCGCGCTCGCCGGCTCGCTCATGGCCCGCTCGCTGGAGCGGCCGGCCGCCGGGGTGCTCCGCGGCAGGCTGCGGAGGCTCCTGATCCCCGTGTGGCTGTTCGGCCTCGTGCTCGGGGTGGCGATGCTGCTGCACGGCTGGGAGCCCGGGCCGGACGCCGTGCTCTGGGTGCTGCCGGTCGGGGACCCGCCGGGCGCCGCGTGGGGGGAGCAGGCCTGGGCGGTGCTCTGGTACCTGCGCGCCTACCTGTGGTTCGTCCTGCTCTCGCCCCTGCTGCTGCGTGCCTTCCGGCTCGCGCCCCTCCCCGTGCTCGCCCTGTCGCTCGTCCCCGTCGTCGTCCTGGAGACGGTCTCCGGGGTGCCGGACGGGCGGCTGGGGAGCGCCGTCGGCGACGCCTCGGTGTTCCTGTTCTGCTGGCTGCTGGGCTTCGCGCACCGCGACGGGGTGCTCGACCGGCTGCGCGGCCCGGGAGCGACGGCCGTCGCGGTGCCGCTGATGGCGGCCGGTGCCTGGTGGGCGTCCGGTCACCCGGTGGACGGCTCCTTCGACCTGGACGACATCCCGCTCGCCCAGGCGCTGTGGTCGGCGGGGTCCGTGCTGCTCCTGCTGCGCTTCCGGCCGCGCTTCGACGGGCTCGTACGCCATCCGGTGGCGGACCGGCTCGTCACGGTGTTCAACGCCCGCGCGGTCACGGTCTACCTCTGGCACGAGGTGGCCCTCATGGCCGCGGTGCCGCTCATCGACCTGATGTGGGAGGTGCCGGTGCTGGAGCGGCACCTCCCGCTGGGGAGCCTGTGGTGGCAGTTCGGTGTGGCGTGGGTGCTGATCGCGGTCACCGTGGTGTCCGTCGGCTGGGTCGAGGACGTCGCGGCGCGGCGGAGGCCCCGTCTGCTGCCGTGAAGTCCGGTGGGGTGTGCGGGCGTTTCCGCGCACCCCACCGGTCCGGCCGTCCTCAGTCCTCGTGCCCCAGCTGGAGGTCACGCTCGGTCCGTCCCCCTCCGGGGAGCTGGAGCACGGTGGCGACGGGCGGGTAGCCGGCGGCGATGACGGTGTACTCGCCGGTGGACAGGTCCACGAACCGGAACGCCCCGTCCGAGCCCGTGGTGAGGGTGTGGACCACGTTGCCCGCCGCGTCCAGGAGCGTGACCCTGGCGTCCTCGACGGCCCGCCCGCCGGGGGCGCGGACGATGCCGCGCAGCACGGCGCCACCGGCCAGCTCGATGTCCTGCCTGGTCTCCCGGGCCGCCTGCACGCTCACCGGGAGCGCCGCGGGGCGGAATGCCTGGGCGCTGGCCGCCAGGGTGTACTCCCCGGCCACCAACTCGCTGATCACATAGGCGCCTTCGCGCCCGGTGCGGGTGGTGGCGACGACCTCGCCCCGTACGTCGGTGAGCGTGACCGCCGCATCACGGACGGGGGCTCCGTCGGGTGTGAGGACCGCCCCGGCGAGCCGCCCCGCCCCGCCCAGGACCACATCGAGCTCCACCGGCCGCTCGCCGACGGTGACGCTGACGGCCTGCGGCTGATGCCCGCCGGCGGCGGCGATCAGCACATAGGCTCCGGCGGCGGGCGCGCTCAGCGCGTAGCGCCCGTCGTCCCCGCTCGCGCCCCGTCCGACCTGCCGCCCCTGGCCGTCGATGAGCGTGAGGGCGGCCCTCCCCACCGTCGTGCCGTCGGGGTGCTGGACACATCCCCGTACAGGTACTCCGGAGAGGGGGCCCGGCTGGGGCGGGCCTGGGTCGGTGCGGGCCACCGGGATCGTGGACCGCGTCGCGGACGGGTCGGCAGCCGTGGGGGAGGTGGGGTGGGACACCAGCGGTTTCTCCTTGAGGAAGAAGGCGAGGAACAGGCCGAGCAGGAGCACCGGCACGAGGTAGAGGAAGATCCGCGGCATCGCGTCGGCGTACGCCTGGATGTAGGCGTCGCGCAGCGCCGGCTCCAGGGTGTGGACCAGCTGCGGGGTGATCGACTCCGCGTCGGGCAGGCCCGCTCCGGAGGGGAGCCGCACACCGAGCGCGTCGGCGAGCCGTCCCGCGAACAGCGTGCCGAAGATCGCGGCGCCGACGCTGCCGCCGATCTGCCGGAAGTAGTTGTGGGCGCTGGTGGCGGTGCCGAGGTCGGCGGGGCGTACGGAGTTCTGCACGGCCAGCACCAGGATGGACATGACGAGACCGATACCGACGCCCAGGACGGCCTGCCAGAGGCCGTACTCCAGCGCCGACGTGCCGGTGTCCAGGAGCGAGAGGAGCCACATGCCGACGACGGAGACCGCCGCCCCGACGATCGGGTAGACGCGGTAGCGGCCGGTGCGCGAGACCAGTTGCCCGGAGACGACGGAGGCGATGACGATGCCGCCCATCATGGGCAGCATCAGCAGCCCGGACTCGGTGGCGGACACGCCCTCGACCATCTGGAGATAGGTCGGCAGGTAGCTGGCGGCCCCGAAGAGCGCGACCCCGACGACGGCGCCCACCAGCGAGGTGACGTTGAAGACCGAGTCGCGGAACAGCCGCAGGGGGATGATCGGTTCGGCGGCCCGGTGCTCGACGACGAGGAAGAGCAGGGTCGTTCCGGCGGCACCCGCGGCGAGTCCGACGATGGTCCGCGAGCCCCACTCGTACTCCGTGCCGCCCCAGCTGGTGAGCAGCACCAGGCAGGTCGACGCGGCGGCGAGCAGCAGCGCGCCCAGCACGTCGAGGCGGGGGCGGACGGCCGGCTTGGGCAGTTTCAGTACGAGCGCGATGACGGCGAGGGTGACGATGCCGAACGGCACGTTGATGTAGAAGCACCAGCGCCAGGAGGCGTGGTCGGTGAAGAAGCCGCCGAGGAGCGGTCCCGCGACGGAGGCGAGGCCGAAGACCGCCCCGATGAGCCCCATGTAGCGGCCGCGTTCCCTGGACGGGACGATGTCGGCGATGATCGCCTGCACGCCGATCATGAGTCCACCGCCACCGATGCCCTGGACGGCCCGGAAGGCGATCAGTTCGTCCATGGTGCGCGACCAGCCGGCGAGGGCCGAGCCGACGACGAAGACGATGATCGCGAACTGGAAGACGCCCTTGCGGCCGAAGAGGTCGCCGAGCTTCCCGTAGATCGGCAGACCGATCGTGGAGGCGAGGAGGTAGGCGGTGACCGCCCACGACATCTTGTCCAGGCCGTGCAGCTCACCGACGATCTTCGGCAGCGCGGTGGCCACGATCATCTGGTCGAGCGCCGCGAGCAGCAGCGTGAGCATCAGCCCGAGGAAGATCAGCCGGACCCTGCGGGGGCTGATCCCGTCGGACGGTGGGGGTGCTCCGGCGGCGGACGGCGGCGCCGGCGGACCGGGCTCCAGGGCGGTGCCGGGCTCCACCCGGGTCCCGGGCGGCCCGTACTCCGCGCCTCCCGGCCCGTCCTTCACCAGAGTGATCCCACCCACCACGTGACGCTCCCCTCGTCGCAGCTGCGCCGCCCATTTCTCGCATCAGGCGGCAAGGCAGGGCAAACGCGACCGGGCGCGCGCACGGCGCATTCCGAGGGCTTATGCGCCGGTGGGAGGCACTGCGGCGCACAACCGGCCACCCCGGAAAACCACTCGTTCCGGTGAGCCGGCCGTGACGCCAACAGCGGGAGGAGCAGGGTTACTTCTCGACCTCGGTGGCGAGGTTCTGCAGCAGCTCGTCGTAGATCCGGCCGAGGCCCTTGGGCGCGAAGGTCTTCTCGAAGAACCCGCCGATGCCGCCCGCGCCCTTCCAGACGGTGGTGACGACGACCTTCGACCTGCCCTCGCCGGCCGGGGTGACGGTCCAGGTGGTGACCATCGTGGAGTTGCGGTCCTTCTCGACCAGCTGCCCGTCGGTGGGCTCGGTGACGTCGAGCAGGCAGTCGCGGACCCGCTTGCTCGTGGCCTGGAGCTTCCAGTGGACGAGGGTGCCCTCGCCGTCCCCGCCCTCGCGCACCTCGTACTCGCTGAAGTGCCCGGTCAGCACCTTGCCCCGGACCTCCTTGTAGTCGGCCAGCGCATCGAACACCGTCTCTGCGTCCGCCGCGATGATCCGCTCTGTCGTGGCCTCGACCTGCGCCATGCCTGCTCCTCCAGCACTCGGTTGTTCGGGGTGCTGCTGAGCCAACCACCTCGGGCACGGCCCCTCAAAATCGGGCCCGGAGTCCCACCGCGCACGATCAAGGGAACATATGTTCTATTCTCTGCGGAGTACTACCGAGGAGGCGTTCATGCGCTGGGACAATCTTGCAGAGAACACCACAAAAGCAGGGAACGGAGCGCTCTTCGCCGCGGACGCGGTGACGACGCGCACCTTCGACACCCCGGAATTCAGGGGGATCACCTTCCACGAGATCCGTGCCCGCTCGATCGTGAACCGGGTGCCCGGCGCCTCCCGTATGCCGTTCGAGTGGACCGTGAACCCGTACCGGGGCTGCACCCATGCCTGCGTGTACTGCTTCGCCCGGAAGACCCACAGCTACCTGGACCTGGACACCGGTCTCGGGTTCGACTCCCAGATCGTCGTCAAGGTCAACGCCGCCGAGCTGCTGGGCCGCCATCTGGCCTCCCGCCAGTGGCAGGGCCAGCACATCGCGATGGGCACGAACGTCGACTGCTACCAGCGCGCCGAGGGCCGCTACCGGCTGATGCCCGGCATCATCGCCGCCCTGCGCGACCACGCGAACCCCTTCTCCATCCTCACGAAGGGCACCCTGATCCTCCGCGACCTCGACCTGCTGCGGCAGGCCGCGGAGGTCACGGAGGTCGGCGTCTCCGTCTCCGTCGGCTTCACCGACCCCGAGCTCTGGCGCACGGTCGAGCCGGGCACCCCCTCCCCCGAGCGCCGCCTCGACGTCGTACGGGCCATGGCGGACAACGGGATCGGCTGCGGGGTGCTGATGGCCCCGGTCATCCCCTTCCTCGGCGACCACCCCGACCAGCTGCGCGCCACGGTCCGCGCCATCGCCGACGCCGGAGCGACCTCGGTGACCCCGCTCGTCCTCCATCTGCGCCCCGGCGCCCGCGAGTGGTTCATGCAGTGGCTCGGGCACCACCACCCGCACCTGGTGCACCGGTACGAGGAGATGTACGCGGGCGGGGCGTACGCGCCGACCTGGTACCAGCGGGGCATCACCCGCCGGGTGCACGAACTGGCGGCGGAGTTCGGCATCGGCCCGGCCGACCGGGGCGGCGCCCGGCGCACCGTACGCGGGACGCCCACGGCTCCCGCCGCCGGCGCCACCCAGCTGAGCCTGCTCTGACCGCATCCGTCTCCCGGCCCGAACGGGTCAACTCTCGGCCTCACGTGTCCTTCCGCTCCCGGATCCGGGAAGCATGCGGCGGGAGCTGTGCCACCCACAGCCGCGTTGCCCCACCACGGGAGGCCCCATGACGAAACGTGCAGGAATTCTGGTCGCGGTCGGCGCCACGGTCGCGGGTCTGGTGACCGCCGCGCCCTCCACCGCGTCCGCACCGTCCACCACCCCCGCCAGGACGGGGCCCGCCGCCGCGCCGCTCAAGTGGACCGGCTGCGGGACGAAGTCCTACCCGACGCTGCAGTGCGCAACGGTCACCGCGCCGCTCGACCATGACAACCCGTCGGGCCGACCGGTCACCCTCGCCCTCTCCCGCATCCCGCACACGGCGAAGACCTCGCAGGGCCCCCTGCTGGTCAATCCGGGCGGACCCGGCGGCAGCGGGCTCTCCATGGCCGGCTTCGTGGCCGCCTCGCTGCCGAAGAAGCTCGCCGCCCAGTACGACGTGATCGGGTTCGACCCGCGCGGGGTCGGGAAGAGCCGGCCCGCGCTGAACTGCCTGCCGAAGTACTTCGAGCCCGTGCGCCCCGACACCGTGCCGGACTCCTACGAGGCGGAGAAGACCGCGCGCAACCGGGCCGCCGCCTTCGCCGCCGCGTGCGGCGAGAAGCACGGCGACCTGCTGCCGTACATGGACACCGTCAGCGCCGCGAAGGACCTCGACGTCATCCGCCGGGCGCTCGGCGCGAAGCGCATCAACTACTTCGGATACTCCTACGGCACCTACCTCGGCGCGGTCTACGCCAAGCTGTTCCCGGAGCACGTGCGCCGTCTGGTGCTCGACTCGGTCGTCGACCCCGACGGCGTCTGGTACGAGGACAACCTCGGCCAGGACCACGCGTTCGACGCCCGCCACAAGGCCTTCGCCGCGTGGGTCGCCAAGAACGACGCCACGTACAAGCTGGGCACCGACCCGGCGCAGGTGGAAGCCGCGTGGTACGGAATGCGCGAGGCGGTGAAGAAGCACCCCGCGGCCGGCAAGGTCGGGCCGGGCGAGCTCGAGGACACCTTCATGCCGGGCGGCTACTACGACGGCTACTGGCCGCGCCTCGCCGAGACGTTCGCGGCGTACGTGAACGACGACGACGAGGACGCGCTCGCGACCGCGTACGAGGACTTCGCCGCCGTCGACAGGAGCGGGGAGAACGGGTACTCCGTCTACGCGGCCGTACAGTGCCGTGACGCGGGCTGGCCCCGGACCTGGAGCACCTGGCGCAACGACACCTGGCAGGCCCACGCGAAGGCGCCCTTCATGTCGTGGAACAACACCTGGTACAACGCACCCTGCGCCACCTGGCCGGTGGAGCCCCTGGAGCCGGTGCGGGTCACCAACGACAGGATCGGACCCGCGCTGGTCCTCCAGGCGACCGACGACGCGGCGACCCCGTACGAGGGCGGCGTCACCATGAGCCGCGAGCTCAAGGGCTCGGCCCTCGTCGTCGAGCAGGGCGGCGGGAACCACGGCATCACGCTGAGCGGCAACAACTGCCTGGACAAGCACCTGGTGCGCTACCTGACGGACGGCACGCTCCCGGCCGCCGCCGGCAGCGGGGCGGACGCGGTCTGCGCAGCCCTGGCGGAGCCGAAGGCGACTCCGTCCGCGAAGGCGACCGCGAACACGAAGGGCAGCACCCTGCACGGCCTGCTGGGCTTCCGCGGCTGATGCACGGCTGAGAAATGCCGGGCCCCACGCCGGGGGCGTACGCGAGGATGGACCGCGTGACGACACGCCCCACCCCCGCATACGCCCCCGGCCCGCGCATACGCGCCATGACACTCGGCGACTGCGCCGCCGTGGCGGACATCCGGGTGCGCGGCTGGCAGGCGGCGTACGCCGGGATGATCCCCCAGGGGTATCTGGACGCGATGGACGCCGCCGAGGACACCGAGCGCCGGCGCGCGTACCTCACGACGGACGGCGGGCCGCTGAACCTGGTGGCCGAGACCTCCGACGCCACGGTGACCGGCTGGGCCTGCTACGGGCCCTGCCGCGACGAGGGCGCACGCCCCGGGAGCGGGGAGCTGTACGCGCTCTACGTACATCCGGCGCGGATCGGCACGGGCACGGGGCACTCCCTGCTCGCGGAGGTGATCTCACGGGCCTCGGTGGACGGATTCGGCGAGTTGGCGCTCTGGGTGCTGAGGGAGAACGTACGCGCCCGGCGCTTCTACGAGCGGGCGGGCTTCCGGCCGGACGGCGCGGAGGAGGCCTTCGAAGCGGGTGGAGCCATGGTGCCCGAGGTCCGGTACGTACGCGCTCTCACCCCGCCGGCGACGTAGCCTGGCATCTATCCGTGACGCCCCGCTGACAGCGTGTCGCTCACAGCGAACCATGCGTAACGGGGATCTCTGCAGCTGACTCGCCCCATAGGGGCACATGCCAGAGGGGGTGTGCACATTGGCTTGCATCGAAGGCCAGGCGGTGCAGACGGGCCACTCCGCCGCGGCCGAGCTTCGCGCCTCGGACCTGCTGATGCGCCACAAGACGCCACGCGATCATCCGCCAGCACCACCCGAACCTGGGCTCAGCGAGGATCGTACGCATCAACGATCCGGTGCGCCTGAAGAAGAAGACCGGATGCGAACTCGCCACAGCGGTGGGCACACTGGTCGGCAAGGTTAGGGGTAAGGCGCTCCAACAGCGCGGCCCGCTGGTCGGTCTGGCCGTCCACGAAGACCTGGACGGCTTCACGGACAACCGCTACCGCACCGTACGCAAGACACTGTCAGAGGAGCTCTCCCGCCAGAGCCCCTGCGATGCGGCGCTCGCTCTGGCGGCCTGGGAGTCGGAGGCGTGGTTACTCCTCTTCCCTGCCGCATTCGCGCACGTCCGCCCGCGCTGGAAGGTGCCGGCCCAGCTACGCGGAACGACACGGGGATGCTCAAGGACCCCAAGGAGACGCTGAAGAGCAAGCTCGGCTCGCCCACCTTCCGCGAGAGCGACGGCGCACTGATCGCGAAGGCCGTGTACGAGCGAGGACTGCTCGCCAAGCCTCAGGGAAAGAACCGCTCGTACGACGACTTCGTGGCTGAGCTGACTACGTGGGGCTGAGGGGCCCGGCGGGCCGAGGCGCCGCCCAGCCCGCTCACACCTCGCGGGCGAACGTGATGAACGCGGTCCAAGCCGTCGGAGCAAGGGCCAAGCCGGGTCGCGTGATGTCCGTCGAGTCACGAACTTGGACAGTGTCGGGACAGCTTGCTACTTCAACGCACTGGCCGCCATCACCGGCGCTGTAGCTGCTCCTGAACCAGGCACGGGGGTCGGTCCCGCACTCGGATTCGTCCACTCTCATGCTTCTCCCAACAACTTCTCGATCAAGGCCATGGACTCCTGAGGCGCAGGAGCCTGCCCGCGCATCGCCCCGTATGTGGCCTCCAACTCACGCACTTTGCCACGTTCGGTGTGCAGACGACCATCACTCTGCACCTCCGTGTAAGCAACTCTGCGCCCGTCCCCAGTCTCCATCAAGGTGAAGGGCCCAGCGAGCCCAGCATGTTGGCCTCGCCCCAGTGGCATCACCTGAACATCGACATTCCGCCTCTGCCCGATCAGCAGGACGTGTTCCAGCTGTCCCCGCCAGACCTGGTCTCCGCCGATCCGTTTGTGGAGTACGGCCTCCTCGATCACGAAGCTCAGGTTCGGCGCAGGCCGTCGGTTGAAGATCTCCTGCCGCGCCATGCGCGATGCGCATCTCTGGTCGACCACTTCTTCGTCCAAGAAGGGGCGCCACTGTCTGAACACTGCCCGTGCATAATCCTCCGTCTGCAGGAGGCCGTTGACCGCCAAGGTGTCGTAGACGTGCAGCTCGACCGCCTCCGATTCCAGCTTGGCCGCCTGCTGAAAGAACGACGGATACCGCGCCCGAGCCACCTCCGCCTTTATCGCGACCAGCAGCCCACCCGCCCTCAGCACCTCGTCCGCCCGGTCGATCATCTCCGGCTTCGGGATGCGCCGCCCCAGCTCCACCGAGGCGATCTGGTCCTCCCCGTATCCCAGCCGCGCCCCCAACTCGGCCCGCGTGAGGCCTTCCCGCTCCCGTAGCAGCCTCAGCTGCATACCGAAGCACCGCAGGAACCCCACGACTCCGTCGTCCCGTTCTGTCTCCGCCACCGCTCACCCCGCCACGTACACCGCGCACACTCCGTCCGTCACGAAACTACGCACAGCGCTCACTCTGCGTACCCGAATCCGACCCGCTCCCCCGAACGAGCGCCCTGTCTCCCGCCCCGTCGGCAGAGACGTCTGTCAGCGGCGTACGAAAGTCCCAGCGGCGCGTACAACCGGATCCCGTACAAGCGTTGCTGCTGGTGGACGGGGTGTCGCTCCCGCCAGCCTCACTGCCATGACTTCCTCCCCGACCGCCTCTCACATGAACGCGCCACCGCCCGACGACCAGGAATTCGTCATGCGCTTCACGTCCACCCCGCGCGGCGCCCGCCTCGCCCGGCTCCTGGTCGGTGAGCGGCTGGATGCCTGGGGCGTCCCCTACCGTTCACTCGCCCACGACACGCTCTCGCTCATCGCCGGCGAGCTCTGCGCCAACGCCGTGCAGCACGGGCACGTCCCGGGACGCGACTTCCACGTTCGTCTGACCGCGACAGCGGGGGTATTCCGCATCGAGGTGACCGACACCCGCACCGAACGCCGCCCCGCCGTCGCCGGTCGGCCCACCACCCCGCCCCTGGACTCCGAGACCGGCCGCGGGCTCCTGCTTTTAGCGCACCTGGCCACCCGCTGGGGTGTCATGCCACGCGCCTGCGCACCCGGCAAGACGGTCTGGGCCGAGTTGTGAAGGAGCCACAGGAGCTCAATCAGGTGCCCGTTCGACTGCCGGCTCGCACTGCCCCGAATCTCCGTTACCGATTCCGGGGCCGACCGCTCTGTGGGCAGGGCGGTTGCACGTTCGCGGAGCACGTAGATTGGCGGCCTCGCGGCGGGTCATCGTCCTGCAAGCCGTCGAGCACGCCCAGAACGACCCTGGCAACCTGTTCGCGAGCTTCACGCGCGTAATCAGGCGCGACCAACAGCGCCTCGACGAACTGGAGTCGGGCATCGCCGGTGCCCTGGTGCGCCTGTCGGCGCTGGAGTTGGCCCGTCCGAACGGTTTGCGGCCGTCTTCACGCCGGGTGAAGTGGATCGTCTGTTGCGCGCGACCCATCGGATTCACCGGCTGGGCGATGGCATCACGGTCAACAGCCGCGCGACAGACGTGGCGATCGAGATCGCCCGCGACAAGGACGGCTCGGTGGTCGTGTTCCCCGCGCTGCCCGCGGAGGCCTAGCCTGCGGGACTGTCACGCTTCCGGGATGGCTCCTACTCCTGCCTGATCAGAGGTGGGAATGCGGGCGCTCGGCCGACCACACGGTGGCCTCACGACGAAGCTTCACCTGGCCAGAGCCGCGTACGTCTGATCTCCTGCCGACACCCCATACCGCTCGTCCCACTGTGGCAACTCAACCCGCCCCCACCCCGTTGCAACGTGGCGAGCGCGTGGGTCCGGGTCCGTGGAGGCATCGAAGGCTGCCCCTCCGACGTAGGGTCACGCGCATGTGGGCGGAAGTGGATTCGATCGACTGGGCAGCACTGAGGCACAACTACGGGTCCGCCGAGGACGTGCCCGGACTGTTGCGCCGGTGCGCGGGGCCGAATCCGGAAGATGCGGAGCGCGCTGCGGACGACCTCATCAATCACCTCTTCCATCAGGGTGGCTGGATATGCTCCGCCGCCCCGGCCACGCTTCCGTTTCTGCTGCGCCTGGCCGCGACGCCGGACGTGCCGAGCCGTCGCACGCTGCTGGAACTCGTATCGAGGCTGGTGTCCGAGGCCGTGCTGGTCGCCGAGAAGTGGGTGGACCCCGGCTGGCCATCGGCGTGGGAGCGCGCCTTTCCGGAGGTTCTTGTCCTGCTCGACGCTCCTGAGCCGGAGATACGGCGAGCCGCGACCGACGTGATCGGCTCCTGCCGGAGTCCCGGTGAGCTCACTCTGCCTGCGTTGCTACGGCGCTGGGAGGCGGAGGACGATCCGGCGACGCGTCTCGACCTGGTCCTGGCACTCGGCCATACGGTGCTCCAGGAGCCGACCGGCGAGCATGGTCCCAGGGTCCGCACCTTGCTCCGCGGACTGCTCGATGCTCCGGAGGCGCAGATACGCCTGGCAGCGGTGCACGCGATCGCCCCGGCCGACCCGGCCCTTCCGGCGCTTCAGCTGGGCCTGCTGCTGGAAGCGGTACGGGATCCGAGCGTCGAATTGTGGCAGCACACCAGCACGGTGGAGACTGGTGTGCAGGGTGTTCACCACTGGACAGCTGCGCTGCTCACCGGCCCGTCGCCCTCTTTCGCACACGGCCTGCTGGAAGACCATCCCGACGTCGAACAGCGGATCAGCGGCCTGGCGCGTGCAGGCGGACTGCTGGCCCAGTGGCGCTCGCCGACCACCGCGCTCCTTCCACGAATCGTCGCGCGACTGGAGGATCCCGCCGCCGAGGTCCGTTTCCGGGCGGCCGAGCTCCTGGCCTGCCTGGGTTCGGCGGCCTCGGCTCACGCCGATGAGATCGCCGCGCTGATCGGCGACACCGGCGCCTGGACCACACGTAGACGGGAGACAGCCGCCGAGGCCGCGACATGGGCGCTGGCCCGGATGAACGACCCTCGCTGTGTGCCAGGCCTGATCGACGCGGCGGCTCACCCCGAATCCGGCTTCGCTTCGCATTCTGCTCACTATCCATCATCCGCCGACTGGCATTACGCGGTCCTCCCTGCGCTCCACGAGGTCGTCGGCCACCTTCCCGACCATGCCGGTCTGCTCCTTCCCATGGTCTGCGGCCGGCTCGACACCGCTACGGACGACCACGTGCTCGACTCGTACTGCCAGGTGCTCGCGGACTGGGGCCCCGCTGCCGCTGGTGGGGTCCCGCAACTGCTCGGCCTGCTGGAGAACGACCGGACCTGGACATCGGCAGCGAAGGCGCTAGCAGGGATCGGAAGGGCTGGGAACGAGGCCCTTGAACTTCTGTTGGCCCGGTCGGCCGCAGGCGGGGCACGCACGGAAATCGCGGCCTGGGCCTCCTGGAAGGTCGGCGGCGATCCCGACGCCGCCCTGGAAGCACTCGGACGAACCGTCGCCGAGACGGGCTTCCCGCGCCCTGCCCTGCGGATGATCGCCGACCTGGGCACACACGCCGCCCACCACGCGGACCGGCTCCGGGCCATGACCTCCGATCCAGACCCCTGGACCCGTGTCGAAGCAGCACACGCCCTGTGGGCAGTGACCCGTGACACCGAAAGCTCCGTACCGGCGCTGACGTCTGCGGTACGGGGGTTGGCCGAGGGAACATGGCTACCGGTCATGCTCCCCGCAGTGCGCTACCTGACTCGGATCGGCCGTGCCGCCCGGCCTGCCGCCGAACTCGTGCGTGGTGTACCCGACCATGATCAGCGGATTCGCAGCAGCGGCGGGTGGCGGGGCTTCGTCCAGGATGACTCCGCGAGAACCGCAGTCCGCGACCTGCTCGCGGCGTGCGACTGACGCACCGGCCAGGGCAGGCGGGACGAGGTCGCTGTCATCACAGAACGTGATCTTCTCGGAGGCTTCGACCGCGGGGACCACAGAGCTCGGCACGCTGTGGGGTGCGGGATCAATCGACCCAAGCGGCCCCGCGGTGGCCACTCGCCACGACGACGGGCCGTCCGCTACGAGGCGACTGTTCTCATCGCCGTACTCGACGAATGGCTGTGACACCTGCGCGGCCGCCCGGCATCATGGGTGTCATGACCTCGCCGAGCACCGACTGGATCAGCGTTGCGGCCTATGAGAACCTGCCGGGCCACCTGCACCCGATGGCGGCTGCCCGCGCTTGACTGCGAGACCGCGGCATCGACTGGATGCCCTTCGCCCCGGACGAGATCCGGTCGAATCTGGCCTGCGGCATCGGTCCTGACGGCCGCTGGCACGGCTGGTTCGATGTCTGCGTCCATGCGAGCGCGCTTCGACGGCATGGGCTCCACCCCGACCAACCCACCGCTGAGGTCAGCGACGCATCTCCACCTGGTTGGTGGCATGCCGCCGCAGAGCGCCACGCTCAGTAGCTGCGCAGAAGGCCACTTCTGAAACAGCCCTGGCCCACCGGCCCCGCATACCTGTTGCGACGCCGAGAGGTACTGGTAACCCTCTCCGTCACCGGCGGCCAGCGTCATGAAGTTCAGAGCGGCGTCCTCTCCGACGTCCGTCCGGATCGAACCGAGTTTCGGTTCTTGGATCACCGCGGCCTCCTTGCGGCGCGACGGATGGTGCCGTGAGCCGCTCGGCCCACGAGACCGGGCACCCGCTCACCCCTCCGGCAGCCGCCTGAGGGCCTCCGCCGCCGCCGTGCCGAGGCGTGGGTGCGGCAGTGCGGCTTGCAGGACGGGACGGGCCCGCCCGTCCCCCAGGGTGCCCAGCCCCTCGACGCAGGCGAGCGCGACGTGCCAGTGCGGCTCGCCGGGGATCAGCAGCCTGTGGAGCGTGCTGACGAGGGCGGGTACGGACTCCGGGGCGCGCAGGGCCGTGAGCAGCCGCACCGGGTGCAGGGCGTAGGCCGTGCGCAGGCTGTTCGTGGCGAGCGCGGCCGCCGCCTTGGGCGTCCGGGGGTCGCCGAGGAGCCGCAGGGCGTGGGCGGCCGAGACGCAGCGCTCGGGGTCGCGGTGGTTGAGGAGGAGCACCAGCGCCTCGAAGGCCCGGCGGTCCCCCCGGCAGCCGAGCCGGAACGCCGCGATCTCGCGGGCCCACAAAGGGCGTTCGCGTGCGACGAGCACCTCGGCCAGTTCTTCGTCGTCCTCGGTGGCGACGAGCCGGCGGAAGACCTCCGGCTCACCCGCCTCGGCCCCGAGCCGGTCCGTCAGCGAGCGGAACTCCTCATCCATGACGGTGAGTTTATCCTCGCGCACGCACCGTGTTCACCGAACTGTGTGCCAGCGCACAGACGGCCAGGGCTGGCGCGCTCGTTACTCGCCGGTTAATCTCAAGTGAGCGGGACACACTCCCCGCCGGCTCCGGTGGCCTGGTGACGCAGCCACCCGGAGTGCTTGTCGGTTCGGCAGTTGCAGACGTGGCTCGGGGCAGAGCCCGTCACCTTTTTCCCCGGTGTGCCGTGCGCACCCGGGACCGTGCACCACGACACGCAGTTTCCCTTGCACCGAGCGCCGGTTGGGCTTTCGGCCACGCGCGCCGCCGTGCTCCTCCTCAGTCGTCACTCACCCTGGAGTCCCGTGATGGACATCCCGCTCACCACCATTGCCGTCGTCGGTCTCGGCACCATGGGAACCGGCATCGCCGAGGTCCTGGCCCGTGCCGGCCGCGAGGTCGTCGGCATCGACGTCAGTGAAGCAGCCGCCCGTCAGGCCGTCGCCTCCCTGGAGGCCGCCACCGCGCGCTCCGTGCGCCGCGAGCGCATCACGGAGCAGGAGCGGCACGACATCCTCGCCCGCTTCCGCACCTTCACCGATCTCCAGGCCGCCGCGGACGCGGAGCTGGTCATCGAGGTCGTGCCGGAGACGTACGAGATCAAGCAGCAGGTCTTCCGCGAGCTGGACGCGGTGGTCTCCCCCACCGCGATCCTGGCGACGGGCACGAACGCGCTGTCCGTGACCCGGCTGGCCGCGGAGTCGCGGCACCCCGAGCGGGTCCTCGGTCTGCACTTCTTCAATCCGGCGCCCGCGATGAAGCTCGTCGAGGTGGTCTCCTCGGTGCTGACCGCACCGCCGGCCGTGGAGAGCGTGACCCGGCTCGCCCGCGAGCTGGGCAAGGAGCCGGTCGCGGTCGGCGACCGTCCGGGGTTCGTCGCGGACGGCCTGCTGTTCGGCTACCTCAACCAGGCCGCGGCGATGTACGAGGCGAACTACGCCTCCCGCGAGGACATCGACGCCGCCATGAAGCTGGGCTGCGGCCTGCCGATGGGTCCCCTGGCGCTGCTCGACCTGATCGGGATCGACACGGCCCGCACGGTCCTGGAGGCCATGTACACGGCGTCCCACGACCGGCTGCACGCCCCGGCCCCGGTGCTCGGGCAGCTCAGCGAGGCGGGGCTGACCGGCCGCAAGGCGGGCCGCGGCTTCTACACGTACGACGCCCCGGGCGGCCAGACCGTGGTGCCGGACGCCCTGACGCCCTCCGGGAGCGCGGGCGCGGTGGCCGGACGCGAGGTCTCCTCGGTCGGTGTGGCCGGCTCGGGGACGATGGCGTCGGGCATCGCCGAGGTCTTCGCGAAGGCCGGCTACTCCGTGGTCCTCGCCGCGCGGAGCCAGGAGAAGGCGGAGACGGCCAAGGCCCGGATCGCCAAGTCCCTGGGGCGCTCCGTCTCCAAGGGAAGGCTGACGGAGGAGGCGCGGGACGAGACCCTCGCCCGGATCACCCCGGCGGGCTCCCTGGACTCCTTCGCCGAGGTCGATCTCGCGGTCGAGGCGGTCGCCGAGGACCTGGAGATCAAGCGGGAGCTCTTCGCGACCCTGGACAAGGTCTGCAAGCCGGGCGCGGTGCTCGCCACGACCACCTCGTCACTGCCGGTCGTGGCGGTGGCACGGGTGACCTCGCGTCCCGAGGACGTCGTCGGGATGCACTTCTTCAACCCGGCGCCCGCGATGAAGCTGGTCGAGGTGGTCCGCACGGTGCTGACCGCCGACGACGTGCACGCCACGGTCCGCGAGGTCTGCCTCAAGGTGCGCAAGCACCCGGTGGACTGCGGCGACCGGGCGGGATTCATCGTGAACGCGCTGCTGTTCCCCTACCTCAACAACGCGATCAAGATGGTCGAGGAGCACTACGCGACGCTCGACGACATCGACGCGGCGATGAAGCTGGGCGGCGGCTACCCCATGGGACCGTTCGAGCTCCTGGACGTCGTCGGCCTGGACGTCTCGCTCGCGATCGAGAAGGTCCTGCACAGCGAGTTCCGCGACCCGGGCCTCGCCCCGGCGCCGCTGCTCGAGCATCTGGTGGCCGCGGGCTGCCTCGGCCGTAAGACGGGGCGCGGCTTCCGCGAATATGCCCGCCGCTGAGGTGCCGGCGGCGGGCGACGCCACGTCGCCCGCCGCCGGGCCCCCCGGGCGGGGGGCCCGGTGGGGCGGGCTGCTCGGACCCTCGGACGACCCGCCCCCACAGGCGCACTCCCCTGCACCGATGGGTTACGTTCACCTCATGTCCCAACCCGCCAAGTCCCCCCGTTCCTCCGCCGCGACGGACGCCCCGGAGAGTGCCGCGAGCACCCGGGCCGCCGCCCAACGGCTCAAAATGCGCCGCGAGCTGGCCGCGGCGGCGATGGAACTCTTCGCCACGAAGGGGTACGAGGCGACGACGGTCGACGAGATCGCGGGGGCCGCCGGGGTGGCCCGGCGCACCTTCTTCCGCCACTTCCGCTCCAAGGAGGAGGCCATCTTCCCGGACCACGACGACACCCTCGTCAGGGCCGAGGCCGTCCTCAACGCCGCTCCCGCGCACGAGCACCCGCTCGACACCGTGTGCCGCGGCATCAAGGAGGTCATGAAGATGTACGCGGCGAAGCCCGCGGTCTCCGTGGCGCGCTACAAGCTGACCCGTGAGGTTCCCACGCTCCGCGAGGCGGAGATCGCCTCGGTGGCCCGCTACGAGCGGCTGTTCACGCGCTATCTGCTGGGCCACTTCGACGAGCGCGACCACCACGTCGGCAACGACGACCCGCTGCTGGCCGAGGTGGCCGCGTCCGCCGTGGTGACCGCGCACAACCATGTGCTGCGGCGCTGGCTCCGCGCGGACGGCCAGGGCGACGTGGAGACACAGCTCGACCATGCCTTCGCGATCGTGCGGGAGACCTTCGGCACGGGGATCGGCGCGGGGAGGACCGTGGGTGGCGACACCGGGAGGGCGCCCGCGGCGTCGGTGTCCAAGGAGGGCGAGGTGCTGGTCGCCGTGGCGCGTACGGACGCACCGCTCGACGAGGTCATGCGCACGATCCAGCGGGCCCTGAAGGAGACCTGAGCCCGGAGAGGGCTTTCAGCCCGTGGCGGGCTGCACGTCCGCTCCGGCGTACCAGGGCGGCGCCGCGGCGCCCTCGCTCCACGCGGTGAGTTCGTCGAGCCCGACGCAGACGATGTCGCACTGCCCGGCGTACTCGAGGGCCGGTTCGGTGAATTCGCCGGTGGTGACGACGACGGCCACCTCGGCCTCGTGGACCGCGTAGCAGGTGCCGCCGAAGCGCTGGAGGTCCTGGGAGCCGACCTTGTTGTCGCTCGTGTACCTCTTGCACTGCACGACCAGGCGGCGCCCGTCCGGGGTGGTGGCCAGCACGTCCGCGCCGAGGTCGCCGGCGCCCCCGACGACCTCGGCGTCCGCACAGCCGTCGCGCCGGCAGAGCCAGGCCACGGCCTCCTCGAAGTCGTACGGGTCCATGGCCGCCCAGTCGACGGGCCCTGGCGGCTCGGGGTCCGAGGCGGAGTCCGGCAGCTGCGGCCCGGGGTCGAGAACGGAGTCCGGCAGCTGCGGCTCGGGGTGCAAGGCGGAGTCCGGCAGCTCCTCCAGGGCGGCGTCCACGACCTCGTACGCCGCCTCGACGGCCGCCTCGGCCGCCCGGACCGCCGTCCTGCGGCTGCGGCGCGCCCGCAGGAGCACCACGACGGCCGCCACCAGCCCCGCAGCCGAGACACCGGCGACCACCGGATGCCGCCCGGCGGTCTCCAGCGCCGTGCGCACCGCGAGCCCCACACCGCAGACCAGGACGGCGACGAGCGCGAAACCGAACGCCGTCCGCCGCACGTCGAACGCGGGCCGGCGGCCCTCCCCGGCACCTCTGCGCGCCTGTATGCCCATCGCGTACCCACCCCTGTCCCTGTGACCACATCAAGATCACTTCCGTGTGCCCCGTACGGCCCGGTCGACGCACCGGCGGGTGGAAACCCTGTGGTCGGGGCGGTGGCCGGCGTGCTCGGATGCGCGCATGGAATCCGACGAGATGCTGGCCCTCTTCGACCACGAGATGCGCGAACACGCACGCCCCGAAGGTCCCGGCGTACGGGTCGAGCGCGGCCCCGACGTCGTCCGCCAGGTGGGCGCCGCCGACGACTGGAACGGGGTCGTCTGGACGGCCCCGGACCTCGATGCCGTACGGGCGGAAGCGGTGATCGCGGAGCAGGTGGAGCACTACACCGCCCTCGGGCACGACGAGTTCGAGTGGAAGCTGTACGCCCACGACCGGCCCGCCGACCTGGGCGGGAGGCTGCTGGCCGCGGGTTTCGCGGCGGAGCCGCCGGAGACCCTGTTCGTCGCCCCGGCCGCCGGCCTGGCGACCCCTGTGGACCTCCCGGCCGGCACGGAGCTCCGGGCGGTGTCCGACGCGGCGGGGGTGGAGCTGATGGTCCGGGCGCACGAGCTGGCCTTCGGCACCGACGGCTCACGGCTGCGCCATCAGGCCCTGGCCCGCCTGAGCGACGACACCTTCCTCGCGGCCGTGGTCCTCGCGGAGGGCGAGCCCGTGAGCGCGGCCCGGATGGAGCTCCACCCCGGTACCGGCTTCGCAAGCCTGTGGGGCGGCGGTACGGCGCCCGAGTGGCAGCGCAGGGGCATCTACCGGGCCCTGATCGCCCACCGCGCCCGGATCGCCGCCGAGCGCGGCTACCGCTTCCTCCAGGTCGACGCGACGGATCGGTCCGCCCCGATCCTGCGGCGGCTCGGCTTCACGGCCCTGTGCACGACGACGCCGTACGTGTACCGCACCGCGCCGTAGCCACCAGAAAAGAGGGAGCAACACGACATACGACCCATGATGTTGCTCATGCGTGCCTACGAGATGACAACTGAGAGAAATTGTTGGCACTGGGTGCCTTGCCACCTGTCACGGAGTGCCATACGTTGAAGGCGTCCGGGCGGCCGGCGTGCAGAGATCTCTCGTACGCCGGCTGTCCCCGCAGACCACGTGTCAGCGCGCCCGGGCGCCTGCGTCACAGGCAAACCCTTCTGCTCCACCGAGCAGGCACACAGCACCGCCCGCCGAACCGACGGCACACCTCCACACCGCACCGCTCCCCTGACCACAGGGGTCCTCCGAGCGTTTCCCTCGACGCCGGAGACCCGATCTGCCGGAGGCATCACCGTGAAGGAAATCCTGGACGCGATCCAGTCGCAGGACAGCACCGCCGCCGACTTCGCGGCCCTGTCCATCCCCGAGTCGTATCGCGCGGTGACCGTGCACAAGGACGAGGCGGAGATGTTCGCCGGGGTCGCCAGCCGCGACAAGGACCCGCGCAAGTCCCTCCACGTGGAGGACGTGCCGGTCCCCGAGCTCGGACCGGGCGAGGCCCTGGTCGCGGTCATGGCCAGCTCGGTGAACTACAACTCCGTCTGGACGTCGATCTTCGAGCCGGTCTCGACCTTCGGCTTCCTGGAGCGCTACGGGAAGCTCAGCGACCTCAGCAAGCGCCACGACCTGCCGTACCACGTCATCGGATCGGACCTGGCGGGCGTCGTCCTGCGCACCGGTCCGGGCGTCAACGCCTGGAACCCGGGCGACGAGGTCGTCGCGCACTGCCTCTCGGTGGAGCTGGAGTCCTCCGACGGCCACAACGACACGATGCTCGACCCGGAGCAGCGCATCTGGGGTTTCGAGACCAACTTCGGCGGCCTGGCCGAGATCGCGCTCGTCAAGTCCAACCAGCTGATGCCGAAGCCGAAGCACCTCAGCTGGGAGGAGGCCGCGTCCCCCGGCCTGGTCAACTCCACCGCGTACCGCCAGCTCGTCTCGCGCAACGGCGCGGGCATGAAGCAGGGCGACAACGTCCTGATCTGGGGCGCGAGCGGCGGACTCGGCTCCTACGCGACGCAGTTCGCGCTGGCCGGCGGTGCCAACCCGATCTGCGTCGTCTCCAGCGACCAGAAGGCGGAGATCTGCCGGAAGATGGGCGCGACCGCGATCATCGACCGCAACGCCGAGGGCTTCAAGTTCTGGAAGGACGAGCACAACCAGGACCCCCGCGAGTGGAAGCGCTTCGGCAAGCGCATCCGTGAGCTGACCGGCGGCGAGGACGTGGACATCGTCTTCGAGCACCCCGGCCGCGAGACGTTCGGCGCGAGCGTGTACGTGACGCGCAAGGGCGGCACCATCGTCACCTGCGCCTCGACCTCGGGCTACAACCACGAGTACGACAACCGCTACCTGTGGATGTCCCTCAAGCGGATCATCGGCTCCCACTTCGCCAACTACCGCGAGGCGTGGGAGGCCAACCGCCTGATCGCCAAGGGCAAGATCCACCCGACGCTCTCCAAGGTCTACTCCCTGGAGGACACCGGCCAGGCCGCGTACGACGTGCACCGCAACCTCCACCAGGGCAAGGTCGGCGTGCTCGCGCTGGCGCCCCGCGAGGGCCTGGGCGTGCGCGACACGGAGCTCCGCGAGCAGCACATCGACGCCATCAACCGCTTCCGCAACGTCTGAGGTCCACCATGACCGAACGTCAGAAGGACCGTCCGTGGCTCATGCGGACGTACGCCGGTCACTCGACGGCCGAGGCGTCCAACGAGCTGTACCGGCGCAACCTCGCCAAGGGCCAGACGGGTCTGTCGGTCGCCTTCGATCTGCCCACGCAGACCGGGTACGACCCCGACCACGTCCTCGCCCGCGGCGAGGTGGGCCGGGTCGGCGTGCCCGTCTCGCACCTCGGTGACATGCGGCGGCTGTTCCAGGACATCCCCCTGGAGCAGATGAACACCTCGATGACGATCAACGCCACCGCGATGTGGCTGCTGGCGCTCTACCAGGTGGTCGCGGAGGAGCAGGGGGCCGATCCCGACAAGCTCCAGGGCACGACGCAGAACGACATCGTGAAGGAGTACCTGTCGCGGGGGACGCACGTCTTCCCGCCGGGACCCTCGCTGCGGCTGACGACCGACATGATCACGTACACGGTCAACCGCATCCCGAAGTGGAACCCCATCAACATCTGCAGCTACCACCTGCAGGAGGCGGGGGCCACTCCGGTCCAGGAGATCGCGTACGCCATGTCGACGGCCGTCGCCGTGCTCGACGCCGTGCGCGACTCGGGTCAGGTGCCCCAGGAGCGTTTCGGTGACGTCGTCGCCCGCATCTCCTTCTTCGTGAACGCGGGGGTCCGCTTCGTCGAGGAGATGTGCAAGATGCGCGCCTTCGGCCGCATCTGGGACCAGGTCACGCGTGAGCGCTACGGCATCGCGAACCCGAAGCAGCGCCGCTTCCGCTACGGCGTACAGGTCAACTCGCTGGGGCTGACGGAGGCGCAGCCGGAGAACAACGTCCAGCGCATCGTGCTGGAGATGCTGGCCGTCACCCTCTCCAAGGACGCGCGCGCCCGTGCCGTGCAGCTGCCCGCCTGGAACGAGGCGCTGGGGCTGCCCCGCCCGTGGGACCAGCAGTGGTCGCTCCGCATCCAGCAGGTGCTCGCGCACGAGAGCGACCTGCTGGAGTACGAGGACATCTTCGCCGGTTCGCACGTCATCGAGGCCAAGGTCGAGGAGCTCGTCACCGAGTCCCTGGCGGAGATCGACCGCATCCAGCAGATGGGCGGCGCGATGGCCGCCGTCGAGTCGGGCTACCTCAAGTCGGAGCTCGTCTCCTCGCACGCCGCACGGCGGGCCCGGATCGAGGCCGGCGAGGAGAAGATCGTCGGCGTCAACATCTACGAGACGACGGAGCCCAACCCGCTGACCGCCGATCTGGACGCGGCGATCATGACGGTGGACCCCGAGAACGAGGCCCGGGTCGTCGCCGCGCTGCATGAATGGCGCGACAACCGCGACGAGGCCCGCGCCACCGAGGCGCTGACGGCCCTGAAGAAGGCCGCGGCGGGCACCGCGAACATGATGGAGGCGACCGTCGAGTGCGCCAGGGCGGGCGTCACCACCGGTGAGTGGGCCTGGGCCCTGCGCGACGTCTTCGGTGAGTTCCGGGCACCGACGGGCGTCTCGTCCGCACCGGTGGCGGTCACCGCCGAGCCCGGCACCCCGCTCGCCGTGGTCCGCGAGAAGGTGGCCCGCACCGCAGCGGACCTGGGCGTGGGACGGCTGCGGCTGCTGGTCGGCAAGCCCGGCCTCGACGGGCACTCCAACGGCGCCGAACAGATCGCCGTACGCGCCAGGGACTCCGGCTTCGAGGTGGTCTACCAGGGCATCAGGCTGACGCCCGAGCAGATCACGGACGCCGCGCTCGCCGAGGACGTCCACTGCGTCGGCCTGTCCATCCTGTCCGGCTCGCACGCCGAGCTGGTGCCGGACGTGCTGAACCGGCTGCGTGAGGCCGGTGCGCCGGACATCCCGGTGATCGCCGGCGGCATCATCCCGCAGGCCGACGCCCGCGCCCTCATCGAAGCCGGCGTCGCCGCCGTCTTCACCCCGAAGGACTTCGGCATCACGGAGATCATCGGCCGTATCGTCGACGAGATCCGGAAAGCGAACAAGCTCGACCCTCTGGAGGTCCCCGCATGACCACGCCCTCGTCCCCTGTGAACCGGCTGCGTCCGCGCCGTTCGTGTCTGGCCGTACCGGGCTCGAACCCGCGGTTCCTGGAGAAGGCCCAGGGCCTCCCGGCCGACCAGGTCTTCCTGGACCTGGAGGACGCCTGCGCGCCGCTCGCCAAGGAGGGAGCCCGTCACCACATCGTCGACGCGCTCAACAACGGCGACTGGACGGGCAAGACCAGGGTCGTCCGGGTGAACGACTGGACGACGCACTGGACGTACCGCGACGTCATCACGGTCGTCGAGGGCGCGGGCCCGAACCTCGACTGCATCATGCTCCCCAAGGTCCAGGACGCGCAGCAGGTCGTCGCGCTGGATCTGCTGCTGACCCAGATCGAGAAGACGATGGGCTTCGAGGTCGGGAAGATCGGCATCGAGGCGCAGATCGAGAACGCCAAGGGCCTGGTGAACATCGACGACATCGCCGGTGCCTCGCCCCGCCTGGAGACCCTGATCTTCGGCCCGGCCGACTTCATGGCCTCGATCAACATGAAGACCCTGGTCGTCGGCCAGCAGCCGCCCGGCTACCCGGCGGACGCGTACCACTACATCCTGATGCGCATCCTGATGGCGGCCCGTACGCACGACCTCCAGGCGATCGACGGCCCGTTCCTCCAGATCCGCGACGTGGACGCCTACCGCGAGGTCGCGGGGCGCGCGGCGGCGCTGGGCTTCGACGGCAAGTGGG
This sequence comes from Streptomyces sp. NBC_01460, assembly GCF_036227405.1. Lineage (NCBI taxonomy): Bacteria > Bacillati > Actinomycetota > Actinomycetes > Kitasatosporales > Streptomycetaceae > Streptomyces > Streptomyces sp. NBC_01460. The sequence continues at coordinate 7,020,208 of NZ_CP109473.1, read as the reverse complement.
TGCTGCACCCCGGCCAGGTCGACGCGGCGAACGAGGTCTTCTCGCCCTCGCAGGAGGACTACGACCACGCCGAGCTCATCCTCGACGCGTACGACTGGTGCACCTCCGAGGAGGGCGGCAAGAAGGGTTCGGCGATGCTCGGCGACGAGATGATCGACGAGGCCAGCCGCAAGATGGCCCTGGTCGTCGCGGGCAAGGGACGCGCCGCCGGTATGCAGCGCACCTCCAAGTTCGAAGCCCCGGAGGCCTGACATGCAGTTCGGACGCACCTATGAGGAGTTCGAGGTCGGTGCTGTCTACAAGCACTGGCCCGGAAAGACGGTCACGGAGTACGACGACCACCTCTTCTGTCTGCTGACCATGAATCACCACCCGCTGCACATGGACAGCAACTACGCCGAGAAGACGACGGATTTCAAGAAGAACGTCGTCGTGGGCAATTACGTCTACTCGCTCCTGCTCGGGATGTCGGTGCCGGACGTCTCCGGGAAGGCGATCGCCAATCTGGAGGTGGAGTCGCTGAAGCACGTCGCGCCGACCTTCCACGGCGACACGATCTACGGCGAGACGACCGTGCTCGACAAGACGCCGTCGAGGTCCAAGAGCGACCGCGGCATCGTCCACGTGGAGACGAAGGGCTACAAGCAGGACGGCACGCTGGTCTGCGTGTTCCGCCGCAAGGTGATGGTGCCCACCGAGACGTACATCAAGGAGCGCGGCGGGGAGCAGCCCGGCCGCCCGGAGATCGTGTCCCCGCCGAGCAAGAACGTGGAGAAGTAGCCATGAGCCGACTCGCGCAGACCGCCGGTCTGACGGACGTCCAGCAGGAAATCCTCTCCACGGTCCGTGATTTCGTCGACAAGGAGATCATCCCTGTCGCGACCCAGCTGGAGCACCGCGACGAATATCCGACGGAGATCGTCGAAGGGCTCAAGGAGCTCGGCCTGTTCGGGCTGATGATTCCGGAGGAGTACGGCGGTCTGGGCGAGTCGCTCCTCACGTACGCGCTCTGCGTCGAGGAGATCGCCCGGGGCTGGATGAGCGTGTCGGGCATCATCAACACGCACTTCATCGTGGCCTACATGCTCAAGCAGCACGGCACGCAGGAGCAGAAGGACACGTTCCTGCCGCGGATGGCCCTGGGCGAGGTGCGGGGCGCGTTCTCGATGTCCGAGCCGGCCCTGGGTTCGGATGTCTCGGCGATCACGTCCAAGGGCGTGAAGGACGGTGACGAGTACGTTCTCGACGGCCAGAAGATGTGGCTGACGAACGGTGGCACGTCGACGCTCGTCGCCGTCCTCTGCAAGAGTGACGAAGGCCACCCCGAGGGGACGGCCCCGCACAAGTCGATGACGACGTTCCTGGTCGAGAAGGAGGCGGGCTTCGGGGAGGTCCGTCCCGGTCTCACGATCCCGGGGAAGATCGACAAGATGGGCTACAAGGGCGTCGACACGACCGAGCTCATCATGGACGGACTGCGCATTCCGGCCAATCGTGTGCTGGGCGGCACCACGGGCCGAGGTTTTTACCAAATGATGGACGGTGTCGAGGTAGGGCGGGTGAATGTCGCCGCGCGTGGCTGCGGTGTCGCCCAGCGTGCGTTCGAGCTCGGCGTTTCCTACGCCCAGCAGCGCCAGACCTTCGGAAAGCCGATCGCGCAGCACCAGGCGATCCAGTTCAAACTGGCCGAAATGGCCACCAAGGTCGAAGCCGCGCATGCGATGATGGTCAACGCAGCTCGCAAAAAGGACTCCGGGGAGCGGAACGACCTGGAGGCAGGGATGGCGAAGTACCTCGCCTCCGAGTACTGCAAGGAAGTCGTCGAGGACGCCTTCCGCATCCACGGCGGCTACGGCTTCTCCAAGGAGTACGAGATCGAGCGCCTCTACCGTGAGGCCCCGATGCTGCTGATCGGTGAAGGTACCGCCGAGATCCAGAAAATGATCATCGGTCGCCGGTTGCTCGAGGAGTACCGGCTCCAGGGCTGAAATGTTCCTTACGGGGTGATTTGGTGGCGAAGAACATCACACCGGGTCACCCCTGTCCGGAGCCTTTCAGCTGTCCGACTCGGCTGCTGGCTTGCCCAGTTGCCGCTCGCACCCGATAGCATCGACGGAAAGCCGCCGTCCCCCCGTTGCCAGCGCGGCATCATCCGCTACGAAGGTCATCCATGCCCGACAGCCAAATCCCTGCATCGCGCGGAGGGGTCCGCCTCGCTCGCGGAGCATCGCCGTGGCTCCTCCCGACCGTCGCCACCGCGGCACTCAGCCTCGCCCGGGCCCGCAAGTCCGGACGCTGGGCCGCCGTGGCCGTGCCCACCACCGCGCTCGCGGCGGGCATGCTGTGGTTCTTCCGCGACCCCGAGCGCGAGATCACCCAGGGTCGCGTCATCTCGCCGGCCGACGGTGTGGTGCAGAGCATCATGCCGTGGAAGGACGGGCGCACCCGCGTCGCGATCTTCATGAGCCCGCTGAATGTGCACGTCAACCGGGCTCCCCTGTCCGGCACGGTGACCTCGGTCGAGCACATCCCGGGTGGGTTCGTCCCGGCGTTCAACAAGGAGAGCGAGGACAACGAACGCGTTGTCTGGCACTTCGACACCGAGCTCGGCGACATCGAGATGGTGCAGATCGCGGGAGCGGTCGCCCGTCGTATCGTCCCCTACATCCCGCAGGGCACGAAGGTGGAGCAGGGCGAACGCATCGGTCTGATCCGCTTCGGCTCGCGCGTGGACATCTACCTTCCGGAAGGTGTCGATGTCGCGGTCGAGGTCGGCCAGGCCACGACCGCGGGGGTGACTCGAATTGACCGTGATTGATCCTGATACCCAGGCGAGCTGGGTGCCCGAGGCGGAGGAGCAGGACGACGCCGAGGACATGCCGCTCTCGATGCGGCTGTCGATAGCGGACACCCTCACCCTCGGTAACGCCACGTGCGGTTTCATGGCGGTGTACTTCACCACCACGGGGATCCTCATCCCCCACCTCACGGGCAGCGACGAGTCGGGCATGGCCAGGCACTCCGCGGCGACCGCGGTGATCCTCATGCTCATGGCCGCCGTGTTCGACCTCTTCGACGGCCTCGTGGCGCGCAAGCTGCGGTCGTCGCCGATGGGTGCGGAGCTGGACAACCTCTCCGACCTCATCAGCTTCGGCCTCGCCCCGGCGTACTTCGTCCTGGTGTACGGGATGGTCGCGGACGACGCGCACCAGAGGGTGTCGGCGCTCGCGGCGATCGTGGTGCTGCTGGCGGTGGTGCTCAGGCTTGCGCGGTTCTCGTGCGTGACCTTGAAGGACGGCATGTTCCAGGGCATGCCGAGCCCCTTCGGAGCGCTGACGGTCGTCTCGATCGTGCTCCTTGAGCTCCCCTTCGTGCCGACGCTGCTCGCGATCATCGGAGTGGCGTGGCTGATGGTCAGCCGGGTCGAGTACCCGAAGCCGCGGGGTGTCCTCGCGGTGGCGATGCTCAGCTGGATCGTGGCCGCGATGGGGCTCCTCGCCGCGTGGGCGTTCGACGCCCCCGGCGGCCAGCTGCTCCTGCAGACCGGCTGCGCCCTGCAGGTCGTCCTGGGGGCGGTGATCCCGCTCTTCGCCACGGCACGGCGGGTGAACACCTTCCGCGACAACCGGCGCGAGGCACGGGCGGCCCAGCTCCCGTAACCACGCGTGAACAGACTGCGACGAGGGCCCGGACGCTCCCCAGCGTCCGGGCCCTCGTGCGTGCGACGGCGGGCCGCCTGGGCGCGCCTGGTGGCCCCACCGGTCCGCCGCGGCCCCCTGCCCCGCTCCACGGCCCGCAGCGGGTGCGCGCCCGCTCGTCACGGGGGACGCTGGAGAGCGTGCAGGACCACACGGAGTCCGTCGCCGCCACGGGATCGGGCACGGAGCTGCTGGACAGCGCCGTGGCCCACGTCGTGCGGGAGACCGGCGCGTCCGTGGCGATGCTGTACCTCCAGTCGGAACGCGACGGCACGCTGCACCTGACCGTGCTCGTCGGGGTGCCGGGCCAGCTGGCCGCCCCCTGGACCCGGGTGCCGCTGTCGGCTCCGATCCCGGTGGCCGACGCCGTACGCCTGCGGTGCCTGATCTGGCTCGGGAGCCAGGAGGAACTGGCCCGCCGGTACCCGCGCCCCGCGCTCGTCCTGCCGTACCAGTTCGCGATGGGTGCCGCGCCCATCCGGACGGGCACCACCGACCGGGGCGGCCTCGTGCTGATGTGGCCGGGCTCCCACTCCTCGGAGCTGTCCACCGCGGAGCGTGCCGCCATGGTCGGCGGGTGCCACGGCATCGGCATGCTCCTGCAGCAGGCCGAGAGCAGCGGCTACCCGGTCCGGCCGGGGAGCCAGCCGCGCGTGCTGCTCCCGCCCGAGCCGCCCCGCCCGGAACCGTCCGAGGCCGCCGCCGCCGCGGAATTCGTCCACCGGCTGCCGGGCGGGAGCTGCGCCCTGGCCCTCGACGGGAGGGTCACCTACCTCAACGACGACGCCGCGGCCCTCCTGGGGGCCGGTGCCGAGGAGGTACTGGGCACCCTGCCCTGGGAGTCGCTCCCCTGGCTGAACAACCCCGTCGTCGAGGACTACTACCGGGCCGCCGTCATCGGCCGCCAGCAGACGTCGTTCACCGTGTTGCGGCCACCGGACGGGTGGCTGGCCTTCCACCTGTTCCCGAGCGCCACCGGGATCAGCGTCCGGATCCTGCCCATCCCGCGGCCCGGCCCCTCGGGAGCACCGCCGCCGAAGCTCCCACCGGCCTCGGACGTGCCCAGCCGGGCCACCGCCCTCTACCACCTGATGCATCTGGCGGCGACGCTCACCGAGGCCGTCGGCACCCAGGACGTGATCGGCCTGGCGGGCGACCAGCTGATGCCGGCCTTCCGCATCCAGTCGCTCGTCGTCATGACCTCCGCGGAGGGGCGGCTGAGGGTCGAGGGCCGCCGCGGCACCCATCCCGCGCTCATGGACCGCTTCGACGGCGCCCCGCTGACGTCGGGGACCCCCGCCGCGCACGTGCTGACGACGGGCATTCCCGAGTTCTACCCCACCTTCACCGAGCTGGAGCGCGCCTATCCCTCGGCGGGTCTGCGCGATGCCGTCGCCGCCTGCGCCTTCCTCCCGCTGATCGTCTCCGGGCATCCGGTGGGCTCGCTGGTCCTCGCCTACGACCGTCCGCACCCCTTCGAGCCCGAGGAACGCGCGCTGCTGACCTCGATCGCGGGGCTGCTCGCCCAGGCGCTGGACCGCGCCCGGCTCTACGACACCAAGGACCGGCTCGCCCACAGCCTTCAGGCCCATCTGCTGCCCCAGACCCTGCCCCGCATCGACGGTCTGGACGTGGCGGCCCGCTACCTTCCCTCGACCCGGGGCATGGGCATCGGCGGGGACTTCTACGACCTCATCCGGCTGGACGGGACCACGGCCGCCGCGGCCATCGGCGACGTGCAGGGCCACAACGAGAACGCCGCCGCGCTCATGGGCCAGGTCCGCACCGCCGTGCACGCCTCCGCGGGCGCGCCGCCTGACGAGGTCCTGGCACGCACCAACCGCCTGCTCACCGATCTCGACCCGGGGCTGTTCACCAGCTGCCTCTACATCCACCTCGACCTCGCCGGGCACAGCGCGCGCATGGCCACCGCCGGCCACCCCCCGCCGCTGCTGCGGCAGCCCGACGGGCAGACCGAGGTCCTCGATCTGCCGCCCGGCCTCCTGCTCGGCATCGATCCCGCGTCGCGGTACCCGACGACCGATGTGCCGCTCCCTCCCGGTGGGGCGCTCGCCCTGTTCACCGACGGGCTGGTGGAGGCACCGGGGGTGGCCTTCGACGACGCGGCCGCCGAGCTGGCCGCGCACTTCGCCCTCGCCCTCGACCAGGACATGGAGTCCGTCGCCGACACGCTCGTGCGGTACGCGAAGCGGGCCACGCCCGGTACCGACGACATCGCCCTGCTCCTCATCAACGCCCTGCGGCCGGACGGCTGACGGCGTACGGCTCCCCTCCGCGTGCGGGGAGCCGGTGAGCTGGAGACCCTGAGGTGCCGAGGCGGTGGGGTTTCATCGGCACCCCAGGGCGTTCGGGGGTGATGCGGCGGGCGCGCGGGCGTCAGCCGCCGTAGAGGTCGGCCAGGCTGATCCCTGTCGTACCGGCGGCGCCGCCCAGCCTCACCTCGTGGTCGAGGCTCACGAACTTCCCGCCCGACTGCCACAGCGCGGGCTTGAGCATCGCGTACTTGGCCTCGTCCCAGGTCGCCCAGTCGTAGCCCAAAAGGCCGCCGGTGTCACCGGAGTTGGGGTTGAGGCACCAGAAGGTCTGGTGGATGCCGTTCTCCACGATCAGACCCCGCAGGGCGGTCATCCACTTCTGGTTCGGGCCGTTGTCGAGGTGGCCTCCCCACTCGCCGATGAACAGCGGTGCGGTACCGTCCTTGTGCAGGTAGAGCCAGTTGGGGCCCCAGACGTCGCGCTCCAGCGTCGTACGGTTCCACTCGCCCTGGAACCAGGGCTGCTGGTAGACCAGCGGGCCGTAGTCGTGCGGGGAGTAGACCAGCTGGTCCTGCTGCGCGCCGAGGTCGACCGGGTGGTCCTTCGCCCCGCGCAGGTTCCCGCCCCACCACATGCCGTGGTAGTCGGTCGCGTTGGTGGAGGACCAGTTCGCGCCGTCCCTGGGGTAGATCTCGATGCCTTCGCACAGGACGAGGACCTGCGGGTTGACGGCGAGGATCCGCCTGCCCGCGGTCTGGCAGGTGTACTTGAAGTTGTCCTGGTCCGTGGAGCCGTCCCACTTGGCGCGAGGGCTTTCGGACTGCTTGCCGTGCGGCTCGTTCTTGACGTCCATCGCCACGAGCGTGTCGTTGGCCTTGTAGCGCGCGGTCACCCACTCCCAGGCGGTGTAGAACTGCTCGGGGGTGATCGAGCCCTTCCACCAGACCGGGTACACATGGCCGGAGTTGTCGGCCTCCGCGCTGTGCACGTCCAGCATGACCTTGATGCCGTACTTCTCCGCCACTCCGAGGAAGGCGTCGAAGACCCCCAGGGTCGTCCTGCCCGCGAGCTCGGGGTTGGCCCAGGTGTTGACCGCGCTGGACGGCGCGGCCTGCCCGTTCTTCCACTCCAGCAGGAGCTGGGTGGAGATCGGCACACGGACGATGTTGATGCCGCGCTCCGCCATCTGCCGGGTGACCGTGTCCAGGTTGGCGGACCAGAGCCCGTGGAAGACCCGCTCGGAGGCGTTGAAGCCGAACCAGTTGACGCCGGTGAGCCAGACGCGGTTGCCCTGCGCGTCGACGATCCGGTTGCCCTCGGTGTGCAGCCAGTCGGTCCCGGCGGCGGCGGGCGTCGCGGCCGGCTGCCGGCCCGCCGGAGCGGCCGGTGCCGCCTGCGCGGCGACGGGGCCGGACAGCGTCATCAGCAGAGCGGTCGCGGTGACGGCGGCGGCGAGCGCCCTGCCCAGTCGTTTTCTCGTCCGTGGCTTCATCCGTTGTCGCCTTTCAGGGGAGTGAGGCGGGCACGAAGGATGGGAGCGCTCCCATTCCGTTGCTCACATGAAGCCAGGACCCCGGAACAGCTGTCAATGGACATGACAATGTTCACCTCTTGAACACGTATGCCCTCCTCGACCGCTCGCTATTCCCGCACTTGAGTCATTTATTTGAGCGATGAAGACGAAATCTTGCGCAGCACCGTGGACTTCTTTACTGGCGTGCTCCTAGCCTGTGGGGCGTCCGAAGTGCCCCTCGAGCCGCAAGGACGACTCACACGTGACCCCACCACTGTCTCGACCACGTCTCCTCAGACGCTCCCTCTCCGCGTCCCTCTCCCTCGCACTCGCCGCGGCGGGCACCGCCGCCGCGGTCGTGCTGGCCGGCGCTCCCCCCGCCCAGGCCGCCGCGGTCCCCGCGCCGTCACCCGTCGGGATATCCGGGCGGGGCGCCACCGTCCCGTTCAAGGAACAGGAGGCCGAGTACGCCGCCACCAACGGCTCGCTGATCGGTCCGAACCGCCTGTACGGCTCCCTGCCCTCCGAGGCGTCGGGCCGACAGGCTGTCACCCTCGACGCCACCGGTGAGTACGTCGAGTTCACGCTCACCGCCCCCGCGAACGCGATGACCTTCCGCTACTCGCTGCCGGACAACGCGGCCGGGACGGGCCGGGACGGCTCGCTCGACCTGCGGGTCAACGGCAGCTCGCTCAAGAGCGTGCCGGTGACGTCGAAGTACGGCTGGTACTACGGGGGTTACCCCTTCAACAACAGCCCGGGTGACACCAACCCGCACCACTTCTACGACGAGACCCGGACCATGTTCGGGTCCACCCTGGCCGCCGGTACGAAGATCCGGCTCCAGGTGACCTCCACCGCGGCCTCGCCGTCGTTCACGATCGACCTGGCCGACTTCGAGCAGGTCGGCGCGCCGGTCGGCAGGCCGTCGGGCGCCCTGGACGTCGTGAGCGACTTCGGCGCCGACCCGACGGGGGCCGCCGACTCCACGGCGAAGATCCAGGCCGCGGTGGACGCGGGCCGCACCCAGGGCAAGGAGGTGTACATCCCGCAGGGCACGTTCAAGGTGCAGGACCACATCGTCGTCGACAAGGTCACCCTGCGCGGCGCCGGCCCCTGGTACAGCGTGCTGACCGGACGTCACCCCACGGACCGAAGCAAGGCGGTCGGGGTCTACGGGAAGTACGCGACGCAGGGCGGCAGCAGCAACGTCACGCTCAAGGACTTCGCCATCATCGGCGACATCCGTGAGCGGGTGGACAACGACCAGGTCAACGCCATCGGCGGGGCCATGTCCAACTCGGTCGTCGACAACGTCTGGATGCAGCACACCAAGTGCGGCGCCTGGATGGACGGTCCGATGGACAACTTCACCATCAGGAACAGCCGCATCCTGGACCAGACCGCCGACGGCGTGAACTTCCACTACGGCGTCACGAACTCCACGGTGACCAACACCTTCGTCCGCAACACCGGTGACGACGGACTGGCCATGTGGGCGGAGAACGTCCCGAACGTGAAGAACAAGTTCACGTTCAACACGGTGATCCTGCCGATCCTCGCCAACAACATCGTCACGTACGGCGGCAAGGACATCACCATCTCCGACAACGTCATGTCGGACACCATCACCAACGGCGGCGGGCTGCACATCGCCAACCGCTACCCGGGCGTCAACTCGGGTCAGGGGACGGCCGTCTCGGGTACGCACACCGCTGCCCGCAACACCCTGATCCGGACCGGGAACAACGACTTCAACTGGCAGTTCGGCGTCGGGGCGATCTGGTTCAGCGGACTCAACGAGCCGATCAACAACGCCACGATCAACATCACCGACAGCGAGATCCTGGACAGCTCCTACGCTGCGATCCACCTGATCGAGGGCGCGAGCAACGGGCTGCACTTCGACAACATCAAGATCGACGGCGCGGGCACGTACGCCCTGCAGATCCAGGCTCCCGGCACGGCCTCGTTCAACAAGGTCGTCGCCACGCACATCGCCCAGTCCAACCCGATCCACAACTGTGTCGGAAGCGGCTTCCAGATCACCCAGGGAACCGGGAACTCGGGCTGGTACGCGAATCCGCCCGCCTGCACCGGTGTCTGGCCGGCCCCGGTGTGGACCAACGGCGGGGTCCCCGGGGGCGGCGGACCCACCGACCCGACGGACCCGACGGACCCGCCCGACCCGACCGATCCGCCCGAGGAGACGGGCAACCTCGCCCAGGGGCGCCCGGTCACCGAGACGAGCCACGCCGACGTGTACGGCGCCGGCAACGCGGTGGACGGCAACGCCAACAGCTACTGGGAGAGCCGCAACAACGCCTTCCCGCAGTCCGTCACCGTGGACCTCGGTGCCGCGAAGGCGGTCAAGCGGCTGGTGCTGAAGCTGCCTCCCGCCGCCGCCTGGGCGACCCGGACGCAGACGATCGGCGTCACGGGCAGCACCGACAACTCCGCGTACAGCTCGCTGAAGGCGGCGGCGGGGTACACGTTCAACCCGTCGAGCGGCAACACGGCGACGGTGACGCTGACGGGGACGCCGGTCCGCTACCTGCGGCTGACGTTCACCGCGAACACCGGCTGGCCCGCGGGCCAGTTGTCCGAGCTGGAGGCCTACACCAGCTGATCGCGCACATGACGACGGGCCCGGCCTGCGCGGCCGGGCCCGTCACCGTGCGGGGGAGATCAGGGCGTGAGCGTGAAGGACTCGGCGGCCGGGGCCACCTCGGCCGGGCGGACCACCTTAAGGCCGCCGGGGCTCTTGGCGTCCGGCTTCATGATGACGGTCTCCTTGGTGGAGGGTGCCGCCGGGTCGGTGAAGTCGTGCGAGATCCCGAAGTCGCTGCCGAAGCCCTTGATGGTGAGCAGGGCCTTGTCGACACCCTCCCGGGTGAGGTCCTTCGACTCGCAGGCCTTCTTCAGCGCCTCGCCGAAGACGGACGCCGCGTTGTATCCGGCGACGACGCCGTTGTCGAGGCCGTCCTTCGGGTACTGGGCCGCGTACGCCTTGGCGAGCTTCGACGGACCGGCGGCCGCGTCACCGATGGGCAGCGTGGAGGAACCGATGTAGTAGTCCTTCTGCAGTGCCGGGCCCGCGGGCGTGGCCAGGAGCTGCGGGGCGTATGCCGAGTTGTTGCCCACCACCGGGACGTCGAAGCCCGTGGCCGCGGCCACACCGACCAGCGAGGCGGCCTGGCGCGGTCCCGCGCTGAGGACGATCGCCTTCACACCGGCCTGCTTGAGCGCGGAGACCTGGGCGGTCATGTCGTTGTCGGTCGGCTTGATCTTCTGCTCGACGACGGTCAGGCCCGCTTCCTTCGCCGCGTGCTTCGAGCCGGCCAGGGCGTTCTCGCCGTAGTCGCCCTCGAAGTAGACGTGACCGATCTTGTCGCCCTTGGCGATGCGCTTCTCGTCCAGGAGGAAGTCGATCAGGTTGATCGTCTCGACGTCGTAGGTGGCGCCGATGACCCGGACGTACTTCGACCCGACGAGATTCGCCGACCAGGCCTGGGGCAGGACGATGCCCTTGTCCTGTCCGTCGATGCGCGACTCGACCGCGGCGACGAACGGGGAGCCGATGAACTGGGTGAAGCCCAGCACGTTCGGTTCCAGCTCGGTGTAGGCGCCGATCGCCTTCTGCGGGTCGTACGCGTGGTCGCGGACGGTCAGTTCGATCTGCCGGTCGCAGATGCCGCCGGCCTTGTTGGTCTCCTTCACCCAGAGCTGCTGGGCCTGGGTGACGCTCTTGCCGAGCGAGGCGTACACCCCGGTCATGTCGGTGAGGGCCCCGAGGGTGATCTTCGAGTCGGTGACCCCTTCACCGGCCTTCACACCGTTCTTGTCGGCGGCGCCGTCGTCCGACGACTTCGCCTTCTCGCTGCATCCCGCGAGGGTGAGGGTGAGAGCCGCGACGACGGCTCCGACAACACGTAGCTTCATTTCTTCTTCTCCCCTGGATTCTTCAGACGCGCGATGCCGCCGGGCAGGAACAGGACGACCGCGACGACCGCGGCGCCGTACAGGTAGCGGGACGCCTCCCCCGGTGCGATGCCGCCCGTACCAGGGGCGGACACCAGGGGGAGGGAGTCGCTGTAGTGGGTGAGCACCTGAGGGAGCAGCGACACGAACGCGGCGCCGATGACGGCTCCCGCGACGCTGCCCAGCCCGCCGATGACGATCATGGCGAGGTATTCGAGGGACAGGATCATGCCGAAGTACTCCGGCACGGTCCGCTGGAAGACCAGCGCGAGCAGGACGCCCGCGAGGCCCGCGTACATGGAGGACAGGACGAAGACACCGGCCCGGTACCGGGCCACCGGCACGCCCATCACGCCCGCCGCGATCCGGTGGTCCCGGATGGCGTTCATCGCGCGTCCGGGCCGGCCGCGCAGCACCCCGCGGGCGAAGAGCCCGCTGGCGAGAAGGGCCGCCAGCGCCAGGTACCAGAGCTTCTCGGACGACTGGAAGGGCACCGCGGCGACGACCACCTCGGCGTCGTCGAAGGTGAACCCGAAGAGCGAGAGCGGGGGAACGGGACGGCCGTTGAAGCCGCCGGTGAGCGAGCCCGCGTTGAAGAGCACGTGCTGGCCGATGAAGATCAGCGCGAGCGTGGCGATCCCGAGGTAGGCGCCGCTGAGCCGCCCCGCGATGGGGCTGAAGAGCCCGCCGGCGGCTCCCGCCAGGAGCACGGCGAGGATCGCCGCGAGCCAGGTGGGCAGGCCGAGGCCGGTGAGGGCGTGGCCGTTCTCCGTGCTGCTCCCGCCCGCCAGGATGCAGTAGCCGTACGCGCCCACCGCCAGGAAGAAGGCGTGCCCCATGGAGAGCTGGCCGGTGGAGCCGGTGAGCAGGTTGAGCCCGATGGCACCGATCGCCGCCGCCATCGCGAACAGTCCTGCCTGGAGCCAGAACCGGTCCAGGTAGAACGGGAACAGGAGGAGCAGGACCGACCCGGCCAGCCAGAGGTAGGGAGCGGGGCGGCGCAGCCGGCCGGCGAGCGGCGTCCCGGTGGCGGGCGGGGCCGCCGCGGGGGCGGGCGCGGTGGCGTCCTTGGTGGCTTCAGACACGGGACAGCTCCTTCGTACCGAAGAGTCCCGCCGGCCGGACGAGCAGGACGACCACCATCACCAGGTACGGAGCGAGATCACCGATGCCGCGTCCGAGGAAGGAGAGGTCGCTCTGGTAGCCCGTGGCGAGTGATTCGGTGACACCGACGAGGAGCCCGCCGACGAGCGCCCCGGTCGTCGAGTCGAGGCCGCCGAGGATCGCGGCGGGGAACGCCTTGAGCGCGGCGAGTGAGGTGGCGCGTTCGAGGCCGGGGGTCGGGAACACGGTGAGGAAGAGCGCGGCGACCGCGGCGAGGGCTCCTGCGACCGCCCAGGCGGAGAGCGAGACCCTGCCGAGCCGGATGCCCATCAGGGCGGCGGTCTGCGGGTTCTCGGCTGCGGCCCGCATCGACACGCCCCACGAGGTGAAGCGGAAGGCGAGCAGGAACACGGTGATCAGCAGCCCCGCGACGAGGAACGCCGCGATGCGCGTCTCGGCGAGGGTGACGCCGCCGATCGTGACGACGTCGTCGCCCCACGGGTCGCCCAGGGCCATGACGTCCGTCCCCATGCGCCGGGTGAGTTCGGTGGTGAGGAGGATGTCGACACCGATGGTGACGATGGCCAGGACGCTCTGGTCGCTCCCCCGGTAACGGCGCATCACGAAGAACTCGACCGCCGACCCGACGACCGCCGCTCCGGCGATCCCGACGGCGAGAGCAGGCCAGAAGCCGATGTCGTCGTGGAGCACCGCGGTGACGTAACCGCCGGCGAGCAGCAGGGAGGCGTGGGCGAAGTTGACGACCTCGGTCGCCTTGAAGATGACGACGAAGCCCAGGGCGATCAGCGCGTAGACCGAGCCGATGGACAGTCCGCCGAGGAGGAGTTCGATGAAGGTGGTCATTCCTGTGCCCCCAGGTAGGCCTGCACGACGGCCGGGTCGTTCTGCACCTCGGCGGGCGTGCCCCCCGCGATCCTGCGTCCGAAGTCGAGTACGGTCACGGCGTCCGCGAGCCGCATCACCACCCCCATGTCGTGTTCGACCATGACGATCGAGATGCCGAGACTGTCGCGTACGCCGGCGACGACGGCCGCGGTGCGGCGGCGCTCGTCGGCCGTCATCCCCGCGATGGGCTCGTCCAGGAGCAGGACCTCCGGCTCCATGCACAGGGCGCGGCCGAGCTCGACGAGCTTCTGCTTCCCGTACGGGAGCGCGCCCGCGGGGAAGTCGAGTTCCTTCTCCAGACCGATGAACCCGGCGATCTCCCGCACGCGTTCGTGGTGCAGCCGCGCCTCACGGGTGGCGGACGGCAGCCGCAGCCCGGAGGCCACGAACCCGGCGCGGGTGAGCCGGTGGCGGCCGAGCATGAGGCTCTCGGCGACGGTGGCGTGCGGCGGCAGGGCCAGGTTCTGGAAGGTGCGGGCCACGCCGAGGTCGGCGATCCGGTGCGGGGCGAGACCGGTGAGTTCGGTGTCACCGAGGTGCACGCTTCCCGAGGTGGCGCGGTAGACGCCGGAGAGCACGTTGAAGGTGGTGGACTTGCCTGCTCCGTTGGGTCCGATGACCGCGTGCACGCTGCCCGGTTCGACGGTGAAGGACACCGCGTCGAGGGCGGTGAGCCCGGCGAAGCGCACGGTCACGTCGCGGACGGCGAGGGGCGCCGGGGCGGCCGTCACGCGGACCACCTGCTCAGGGTGCGGGTGCTGCCTTCCGCCTGTGCGGCGTCCTCGGCGGCCGTCTCGTCGACGACGCCGAGGTAGCGGCGGCGTACCTCGTCGGAGGCGGCGAGCTCGTCGGCCGGGCCGTCGAGCGCGACCTCGCCGACGTCCAGGACGTACGCCGTGGAGGCGAGCCGCAGCGCGATGGCCGCGTTCTGCTCGACGAGCATGACGGAGGTGCCGCTTGCGTTGATCTCCTGGATCGTCTCGGCGATCTTCGCCGCCATCAGGGGCGCGAGGCCGAGGGACGGCTCGTCGAGCAGCAGCAGGCGGGGCCCGGCCATCAGGGCGCGGCCCATCGCCAGCATCTGCTGCTCTCCTCCGGACAGCAGCCCGGCCCGCTGGTGTGCGCGCTGGGAGAGCACCGGGAACAGTTCGTGTACGCGCCGGAGGGCGTCGGCCGCGGCCTTGCGCCCGCCGCGTGCCCCGAGGGCGCCCGCCCGCAGATTGTCCGCCACCGTCATCCGGGCGAACACCTGCCGCCCTTCCGGTACCTGGATCACTCCCGCCGCCACCACCTGGGCGGGGCGGAGCCCGTCCAGGGGACGGCCGTCGAAGCGGATGGTGCCCGTGCCCGTCCCGCGGTGGAAGCCGAGGGTCCGCGATACGGCCCGCAGCAGCGTGGTCTTGCCGGCGCCGTTGCCACCGAGTACTGCGGTGATCGCGCCGGCCGGCACGTCGACGGAGACGTCGCGCAGTGCCCGTACCGGGCCGTAGCCCACGGACAGTTCGCGGATCTCGAGCGTTGCCATGCGTCCTCCTCCTTCCGACTGGTCGTTGTGGTGCCACAGACCAGCAGCGGGCGCGGCGCGCGTCCACGGTCCGGGGCGCAATCGCTGCGGGTGACCAGTCTTCGAGGGGCCCCGTTGTGCGGGCGCACAGAGGGAGGTGATGCCCTGTCGTCCCCGGCACGGCCGGTGGCATCCTCACCAGCCATGAGCGGCTCGGCTGCGGAACGGAGCGAAGACATGCGGGGGCGCAGTGACGAGCGGGGCCGTGCACTGCTCGACGCCCTGCTGGAGGGCCGGTCGGAGCCGGACCTCGCGGCGCACGCGGCACACAGTCTGGGCCTGCCGGAGCAGGGCCGTTACGCGGTGGCGGTGCTGCGGCCGGGCGGGGGCGCGCCGGCGGGTGTGGCCATGGAGGCGGACGGTCTGAGGTTCCTCCGGCGGAGGAGGGCGGACCGCGAGGTCGTCGTCGTCGCCCTGGGTGACCGGGATCCGGCGGTGCTCGCCGGGCTGCTGGTGCGGTGGTGTCCCGGTCCCGGCGGGATCGGCCCGGTGGCCGACGGCCTGGCCGGGCTGGGGGACGCGCGCCGGCTGGCGGAGGTGGCCCTGCTGACCTGTCCGCCGGGCACGACGGAGATCGTGCGGCTGGAGGAGCGGCTGCCCACGGCGCTCGTGGTGAGCCAGCCCGAGCTGTCGGCGCGGCTGGTCGCGGATGTCTTCGGCCCGCTGCTGGACCTGGACCCGGCGGACCGGGCGCTGCTGATGCGCACGCTGGAGGCGTGGCTGGAGTGCGGGGGGTCGGCGGGGAGGGCCGCGGGGAGGCTGTACTGCCACCGCAACACCGTGCTCAACCGGCTGCGCCGGCTGGAGCGGCTGACCTCACGGTCGCTGTCACGGCCGCGCGAGCTGGTCGAGATGATGCTGGCGCTGGACGCCTTCAGGCTGACGGCACCGCAGCCGTGAGGGGGCGCCCGGCGGGCGCCCCCTCACGGTGGTGCGTCAGGACAGGAAGTCGCGGGCGATCGCCTCGGCCGCGCGTTCCAGCAGGGGGCCGGCCTGCGCCATGCAGACCGCGGGGTCCGGCTCCAGGTCCGTCAGGGCGTAGGCCCGGCGGATCCCCGCCCTGCCCAGCGCCTCCGGCGGCAGGGCGAGGCGTCCGCACACGGCGACGGCCTCCACGCCCGCGGTGCGCGCCGCGGCGGCGACCCCTGCGGGGGCCTTGCCGTGCAGGGTCTGCTCGTCGAGCGAGCCCTCGCCGGTGACGACGAGCGTGGCGCGGGCCAGCGCGGGGGCGAAGCCCAGGACGTCGAGCATGACCTCGATGCCGGGCCGGAAGCGTGCGCCCAGCGCGACCAGCGCGCCGTAGCCGATGCCTCCGGCGGCGCCCGCTCCGGGCAGCTCGGCGGTCTCGGGCCCCAGCACGGAGGCGTAGTGGGCGAGCGCCGCGTCGAGGACCGCGATGTCGTCCTCGGTGGCACCCTTCTGCCGCCCGTAGACCTCCGGGGCGCCCTTCGGGCCGGTCAGCGGGTTGTCCACGTCGCTGGCCAGGATGAGGTCGATCCCGGCGAGCCGGGGGTCGAGCCCCGACAGGTCGGCCTCGGCCAGCTCCGCGAGTGCGGCGCCGCCGGGGCCGACGGGCTTGCCGTCGCCGTCCAGGAAGCGTGCTCCGAGCGCGGCGAGCATGCCCGCGCCGCCGTCGGTCGTCGCGCTGCCGCCGACGCCGAACACGATCGTCCGGGCGCCGGCGTCGAGCGCGGCCGCCAGCAGCTCCCCGGAGCCGTACGTGGTCGCCGTGAGCGGGGCGAACTCCCCCGCGGGCAGGTGCTGGAGGCCGGAGGCCTCCGCCATCTCGACCACGGCGGTGCTGTCGCGCACCGCGTACGCCGCGCTCACCGGGGTACCGAGCGGCCCGGTCACCCGCGTCTCACGGCGCTCGAATCCGGCGGCCACCGCCGCCGCGACCGTGCCGTCGCCGCCGTCCGCGACGGGCAGGGTCTCGACCCTCAGCCCGGGGACGACGCGCCGCAGCCCGGCCGTCACACGCTCCGCGACCTCCACGGCCGTCAGTGAGCCCTTGAACTTGTCCGCCGCCACGAGCACGTGGGGGGTCTCCATCACTGCTCCGTCCGTCACCTTGTATCCCTTTGCTTTCGAACGTGCAGTCGCGCCGCCCCGACCCTATCCGGACCACCCCTGATCTGCCCATGGCTGTCCGGAACCACGTCTGCGCCGCCTACGCTGCGTCCGTGACCACCTCTGACTACGCCACCTACATCGCAGGGCTCCCCCGTGTACTGGCCGCGGCCGCCACCCTCTTCAGGGACGAGCGGGGACGGGTCCTGCTCGTCGAGCCGAACTACCGGGAGGACTGGGCGCTCCCCGGCGGCACCGTCGAGTCGGGCGACGGCGAGAGTCCCCGACAGGCCGCCCGCCGCGAGACGGCGGAGGAGATCGGTCTCGACCGCGCGCCCGGCCGGCTGCTCGCGGTGGACTGGGCGCGCGGCGAGGCCCGCCCGCCGATCGTCGCGTACGTCTACGACGGCGGTGTGCTGGCGCGGGAGGAGCTGGCCGCGATCCGGATCCAGGAGGACGAGCTGCTCTCCTGGCGGCTGGTGGACCGCGCCGACCTCGCCGGTCACCTCTCCGACCGGCTCGGGCGGCGTATCGCGGCGGCGCTGGACGTACTGGACTCCGGCACGGGTGCGGCCGAGCTGGAGGACGGCGTCAGGGTGCCGGCCTGAGGGGTCAGCCCTGGGGGTCCTGCGGCCTGGCGTCGGCCTCCCGCCGCGCGTCGTCCTGCGCGGCGGCCCGTGCCTCGGTGCGGTGGCCGCGCGCGATGTAGTCGCGCACGACGAGTTCGACGGCGTCCTGCGGGTTTCCGACCCCCGCGAGCACCATGACCTCCACGACGAGTTCCGCGTCCAGACTGACGTTCACTGTGGCCATGCGTGGACCCTAGGGGGCGCCCGCGGAAATGTCATCGCGGCGGGACCGGGCCGTCCGTAGGCTCGGGCCATGACTCTCGTCGCGATCCTCAGCGGCGCCGGCATCTCCACGGACTCCGGCATCCCCGACTACCGCGGGCCCCAGGGCCTCTGGCGGAAGGACCCGGAGGCGGAGAAGCTCGTCACCTACGACTTCTACATGTCCGATCCGGAGATCCGCCGCCGGTCCTGGCTGATGCGCCGCGACGCGGCGGCGTGGGGCGCCGAGCCGAACGCCGCCCATCGCGCGGTGGCCGCGCTCGAACGGTCCGGTACCCCGGTCCGGGTCCTCACGCAGAACATCGACGGGCTGCACCAGCGGGCGGGGCTCTCCGCCCGCAAGGTCGTGGAGCTCCACGGCACCGCGCACGAGGTGGTCTGCACCCGGTGCCACGCCCGGTCGGCGACGGCGGACGCGCTGGCCCGCCTCGACGCCGGAGAGACGGACCCGCCGTGCACGGTATGCGGCGGGATCCTGAAGCCGGCGACGGTGATGTTCGGTGAGCGCCTGGATCCGCGGGTGCTCGCCGAGGCCATGGCGGTCACCAAGGCCTGCCAGGTGTTCATCGCCGTGGGTACGACGCTCCAGGTGCAGCCCGCGGCCTCGCTGGCGGGGATCGCGGTGGAGCACGGCGCACGGCTCGTCGTCGTCAACGCCGAGCCGACGCCCTACGACGAACTGGCCGAGGAGACCGTCCGCGAACCCATCGGGACGGCCCTGCCCGCGCTGCTGGAGCGGCTCTCCGCGGACCGGGGGTGACGGGTCCGCCGGCCGGTCATGCGCGGCCCGTGCCGTAGAAGCGCACGTAGTCGACCGTCATCGACGCGGGGGACGGCGTCGAGGTGTCGGGGGGGCCGGGCCAGTCGCCTCCGACGGCGATGTTGAGCAACAGGTGCATGTCCTGTTCGAAGACCCAGTCACGGGGTGAGGGCAGCGTCGACGGGGTCAGCGTGAAGTACGGCTCCCCGTCGACGGACCAGGTGATGCGGCGCGGTCGCTTGTCGACGGCGTAGGTGTGGAACCCCTCCGAGGCGTCGGCCGCGAGGGGGGTGGAGCCGCCGATCCCGTTCTCGTTGAAGTAGGTCGGCCCGTGCGCGGTGCCGTACACCGTGCGCGGTTCCCCGCCGACCACCTCGCAGATGTCGATCTCGCCCTGTCCGGGCCACTCGACCCCGTTGTCGCCCAGCATCCAGATCGCCGGCAGGAGTCCGGTGCCGGTGGGCAGCTTCGCGCGGACCTCCACGCGTCCGTGCGTGAGTGCGGTCCTGCCCTCGGTGGTCAGGCGGGCCGACGTCCAGGTGCAGAACTCCCGCGTCCAGCAGGGCAGCTCGGACCCTGCGGGGGCGGGCCGGGCGGAGATCACGAGGTGGCCGGCGCCGTCGAGGGCGGAGTTGGCCGCGTCGTCCGTGTAGTACTGCAGCTCGTCGTTGCCCCAGCCCTCGGCGTCCCGGTTCCCCGTCTCGGTCGTCCAGGATCCCTCCGGGGGCCGGGTGCCCGCGGCCCCGTCGAACTCGGCCTGCCAGAAGGGCCCGTCCCCGGCTGCGGGAGGCCCCGTGTGCGGGGGAGCGGACCCGCATCCGCTCAGCAGCGCGCCGAGCGCAAGCACCGACGCCACGCGGGTCAGCCGGTTCCTCGCCCCGCTCCCGCCGTGTGCCCGGTCCGTCACGCGCCTTCGCCGTCCAGTCCGGCCCGGATCCGGCGCGAGGGGCTGAAGGCGTACAGGTCGAGGATCTCCGGCGGGTCCGCGAGGCCGGGTCCGCCCTCCCCCGCCCACGTGGCGATGTCGGAGACGGCGTGCGGGTCGTTGACCAGCCCGAGCCATACGGGGCGGCCGCCCGCGCGGCGCCCCTCGGCGGAGGGCTGTACGACGATGACGTTGCCGTGCTCGCACGCGTCGAGGCACTCCACCGCGCGGACGGTCGCGGCCCCGTCGAGGGACTGCCGCAGCTGCGCGAGCTGGCCCGCGTGGTCCACTCCGGGGATCTTCCCGGTGCCGCAGCAGCAGCCCCGGCAGACGCTGACGGTGGGGCGGGAGGGCCCGGCCGCGGCGGCCTTGCGAGGACGGCGGCTCATACGGGTGCACTCCGGGGGACGGCGCGGATGATCACCGTAGGACTGTACCGAGCGGCCGCCCCGCAGGTCGGGTGGGGTAGTGTTGACGGCTGCGAAGGGGAGTAGCCCCGCAAACCGGTCGTCGACACACTGGAGCCCTCGGGTTCCCGGTGGCCGGGCTCGTAGATCCTTACGGGTGGGCGAGACCTTCGGTCAGGTATGACACGCCCGCGTCCTGCGGGCGCCGCCGTCGTGCCGGGCCGAGTGGTCCTCCGAAAAGCCCCTGTGGCACTTCGCGGAAGGCCCGGGGCCCGGCTCTCACAGAAAGCCACCCGGAATGCATCTCGACCCCCTGGCGATCCTCACCGCCTTCGGGCTGATCTTCCTCGCGGAGCTCCCCGACAAGACGATGTTCGCCTCGCTGGCCATGGGCACGCGTATGCGCCCGCTCTACGTCTGGTTCGGTACGTCGTCCGCGTTCATCGTGCACGTCGCCATCGCGGTCGGGGCGGGCGGGCTGATCGGCCTGCTCCCCGACTGGATCGTCAAGCTGGTCTCCGCCGTCCTCTTCGCGTTCGGCGCGTTCATGCTGCTGCGCAGCGGTGGCGGGGACGACGACGAGGACGAGGAGGTCAAGACCGTCACCGGCTTCTGGCCGGTCTACTCGACCGCCTTCATGGCGGTCTTCATCAGCGAGTGGGGCGACCTGACCCAGATCACCACCGCGAACCTCGCCGCGAGCAACGGCGCCTGGTCGACGGCGATCGGTTCGGCCATCGCCCTGATGTCGGTGTCCGCGCTGGCCCTCCTGGCGGGACGGTTCATCGCCAAGCGGGTGCCGCTGAAGACGGTGCAGCGCATCGGCGGTGTCTGCATGCTCGGCCTCGCGATCTGGTCGGTCGTCGAGATCTTCACGGGCTGAGCCGACGGCGGTCCGCCGGACGGGGCGGGTGTCCGGCCCCGTCCGCCCCCGCTCAGAACAGGGCGGGCACCTCGTCCTCCGTACCCCGCTCGAAGGACAGGAGCCGCTGCTTGCGGTCCAGCCCGCCGCCGTACCCGGTCAGGCTCCCCGAGGCTCCGACGACGCGGTGGCAGGGGACGATGATCCCCACCGGGTTCCTGCCGTTCGCCAGGCCCACCGCACGGGAGGCGCCGGGCTTCCCGAGGCGGTCGGCCAGTTCGCCGTAGGAGCGGGTCTCGCCGTACGGGATCCGTACGAGCTCGGCCCAGACGCCGCGCTGGAAGGGGGTGCCCTCCAGGCGCAGCGGCAGGTCGAATTCCGTCAGCCCGCCCGCGAAGTAGGCGTCGAGCTGGCGGGCGGCCTCCAGGAAGGGCCCCGGGTCCGGTACGCCGAAGGTCTCCTCGGCCGGGCGGTGCCGTTGCCCGGTCATGTACAGGCCGGACAGCACTCCGTCCGTCGCGACCAGGGTGAGATCCCCGTACGGGCTGTCGATGACCGTGTGCTGCCTGGTCACCGTGGATGCGGTGGTCATGGTTCTCGCCTTCACGCCCTCACGCGGGCAGGTGGTTGATGGGGTGGTCGTCGACGGTCCACAGGTACTGCACGGCGTACGCGCGCCACGGCCGCCAGCGGGCGGCGCGTGCGGTGAGCGCCGCGGGGGTCGCCGGGAGGCCGAGCTGTTCGGCCGCCCTGCGGATCCCCAGGTCGGTGGGGAGGAAGGCGTCCGGGTCACCGAGGGCCCGCATGGCGACGACCTCGACCGTCCAGGGGCCGAAGCCGGGCAGCGCGGCCAGTTCCGCACGGCTCCTCTCCCAGTCGGCTCCCTCCCCCAGGTGCAGGGACCCGTCGGCGAGCGCGCTCACGAGGCCGGTGAGCGTGGCGCGGCGGCTGCGCGGCAGGGCGAGCGTCCCGGGGTCGAGTCCGGCCAGTGCCCCGGAGGTGGGGAAGAGGTGGGTCAGACCGCCCTCGGGGTCCTCGACCGGCACCCCGTGGGCACGGACCAGGCGGGCCGCGTGCGTGCGGGCGGCGGCCGTGGAGACCTGCTGGCCGAGCACCGCGCGTACGGCGAACTCCGCCGCGTCGACCGTCCGCGGGACCCGCCGCCCGGGGGCCGCGTCGACCAGGGGGGCGAGCAGCGGGTCCGCGCGCAGCTCCTCGTCCACGGCCACCGGGTCGGCGTCCAGGTCGAGGAGTCTGCGGCAGCGGCTGATCGCCTGGGTGAGGTCGCGGGGGTCGGTGAGCGAGAGCCGGCAGTCGATGTGGCCGGCCCTCGGGGCCAGTGCCACGATGCCGTGGCCGTGCGGGAGGGTGAGGGTGCGGCGGTAGGCGCCTTCACGCCATTCCTCGACACCGGGGACGGCGGTCGCGGCCAGATGACCGAAGAGGTTGCTTGGAGTGAGCGGGGCCCGGTAGGGCAGCCGCAGGGTGATGATCCCGGGGGCGGTGGTGCCCGGCAGCCGGGCGCCGCGTGCCGCGCGGGCGCGCAGCTCGCCGGGGGCATGGGCGAAGACCTCCCGCACGGTGTCGTTGAAGGTGCGGACGGACGAGAACCCGGCCGCGAACGCGACCTCGGCCATGGGGAGTCCGGTCGTCTCGATCAGCACCCGGGCGGTCTGGGCCCGCTGGGACCGGGCGAGCGCGAGCGGTCCCGCGCCGAGCTCGGCGAGAAGCTGGCGCTCGATCTGGCGCGCGGAGTAGCCGAGCCGGGAGGCGAGCCCCGGGACGCCCTCCCTGTCGACGACCCCGTCCTGGATGAGGCGCATGGCCCGGGCGACGGAGTCGGCGCGGGAGTTCCACTCCGGGGAGCCGGGGCTGGTGTCGGGGCGGCACCGCTTGCAGGCCCGGAAACCGGCCTGCTGACAGGCGGCGGCGCTGGGGTAGAAGGTCATGTTCCTGGCCTTCGGCGGCACGACAGGACAGCTGGGCCGGCAGTAGATCCGGGTGGTCAGGACCGCCGTGAAGAACCATCCGTCGAAGCGGGCGTCCTTCGACCGTACGGCCCGTACGCAGCGCTCGGTGTCGGTGTGCATGGTCCCAGGATCGGGCACCGGGGGCCCGAAGGCTGGCGGGAATCCGACATCGACCTCACGGGGAGATCCCGCACGGATCGGACCCTCGTCCGCACGCCCGGCCCCGCCGCGGGTACCGCCTCCGAGCCCGCCGCACGGTTCCCGACCTATGTGGCCTCACCCCTACAACGTTCAGATCAGTGAACCTCCATCACGTACACAACTCTTGACGCGCTCACGACACACGCCTACGGTCCGGAGAAAGCGCTTACCACCACCCCTACCCCGGGGACCCAGCCGTACCGCCCGTTCGCACCCTCGAACGGACGGCATCGCCGCGCCCGACGTCATGAAGGACGGGAGACCCCCGCATCCCGGATCCGCCGCTCCGGCCCCCCACCGGCCATTCCCCCCAACCTGGAGACGAACGATGCAGAAGAAGACCAAGCCCGTCATCGCATGCGTCGGCCTGCTGGCCGGCTCACTGGTCGCACTGTCCGGCACCATGGCGCAGGCCACGTCCGCCCCCGGGCCGGCGGCCGCCGGAAGAAGCGCGGCCGGCGCCCCGGCAGCGGTGGCCGCCGACGCCCTGTACGTGGCGCCGGACGGCGCCGCCGACGCGGCCGGGACGGAGGCGGACCCGACGACGCTGGCCGCGGCGATCGGCCGTGTCACCTCCGGCGGGACGATCTACCTCCGTGGCGGGACGTACGCGTACGCCGAGACGGTCACCATCCCGCCGGGCAACGACGGCTCCGCGAACGCCCGCACCACGCTGGCCGCCTACCCCGGCGAGCGCCCGGTCCTGAACTTCTCGGCCATGAGCGAGGACCCGGCCAACCGCGGGCTCGCCGTGAACGGCGCGTACTGGCACGTGGACGGCATCGTCGTCGAGCACGCCGGCGACAACGGCATCTTCGTCGGCGGCAGCCACAACGTCGTCGAGCACGTCGTGACGCGCTTCAACCACGACTCCGGCCTGCAGATCTCGCGGATCGCCTCCGACACCCCCGACGACGAGTGGCCGTCCGACAACCTCATCCTGAGCTCGGAGTCGCACGACAACGCCGACTCCGACGGCGAGGACGCCGACGGCTTCGCGTCGAAGCTCACCTCCGGCCCCGGCAACGTCTTCCGCTACACGGTCTCCCACCACAACATCGACGACGGCTGGGACCTCTACACCAAGACGGACACGGGCCCCATCGGCCCGGTGACCATCGAGGACTCCCTCTCGTACAGCAACGGCACCCTCTCCGACGGGACCGTGAACGAGGACGGCGACCGCAACGGCTTCAAGCTGGGCGGCGACGACATCGAGGTGGACCACGTCGTCCGGCGCAACATCGCCTACGACAACGGCCACCACGGATTCACCTACAACAGCAACCCCGGGTCGATGACGGTGTCGGACAACGTCGGCATCGACAACGCCGAGCGAAACTTCTCCTTCGACAAGGGCACTTCGGTGTTCCGGAACAACATCTCCTGCCGCAAGGACGACGGTTCCAACGACAAGACCGTGGGGGACGCCGACAGCTCCAACCAGTTCTGGACCGGATCGAACGGATCCGGCTGCTCCGCGTACACCGGCGCCATGGACTGGTCGTTCGCCTCGGACGGCCACCTGGTCGTGACCTTCGGCGGGAACGAGGTGACGCCGTAGTCCCGGCCGCCGGCGCCTCCGCCGGGCCGGCCCGCGACGGCGGACCCGGCGGAGGCGGCCCCTCCGTTCACGGTGAGGTTTCGGTCACCTTCACGCAATGAAACACGCCGGAAACGCGACGGCGCCCTCCGTGAAACGCACGCCCGCAACCCTCTTCGGGCCGGACCCCACGCCGCCCCGAGGAGGGACCCTCTCTTGACCCCCGTGACCCTGGCCTCGGCACGCCTCGACACAGGCGACACCGCATGGCTCCTCGCCGCCACCGCCCTCGTCCTGCTGATGACGCCGGGCCTGGCCCTGTTCTACGGCGGCATGGTCCGCACGAAGAGCGTCCTCAACATGCTGATGATGAGCTTCGTGTCGATCGCGCTGGTCACCGTCGTCTGGCTGGTCGCGGGCTACTCCCTCGCCTTCGGCGACGACACCTTCGCCGGGCTCATCGGCGGGCTCGACCACGTCGGCATGGTCGGCATCGGCCCCGACGACCTCACCGGCAGCGTCCCCACCCTGCTCTTCACCACCTTCCAGCTCACCTTCGCGATCCTCACCGCGGCACTGGTCAGCGGGGCGATCGCGGACCGCATGAAGTTCGCGGCGTGGCTGGTCTTCGTGCCGGTGTGGACCCTGCTCGTATACGTTCCCGTCGCCCACTGGGTGTGGGGCCCCGGCGGGTGGATAGCGGACTCGCTGGGTGCCCTCGACTTCGCCGGGGGCCTCGTCGTGGAGATCACCTGCGGGGCGTCGGGCCTCGCCCTCGCCCTGGTGACCGGCCCGCGCCTCGGCTTCAAGAAGGACGCCATGCGCCCGCACAACCTGCCGATGGTGGTGCTCGGCGCCGGCCTGCTCTGGTTCGGCTGGCTCGGCTTCAACGGCGGCTCGGCGCTCGGCGCCAACGGTCTGGCCGCCGCCTCGGTCCTCAACACCCTCGTCGCCGGATGCACCGGTCTGCTCGGCTGGCTCTTCGTCGAGCAGAGGCGGGACGGCCACCCGACCACCTTCGGCGCGGCGTCCGGCGCGGTCGCCGGTCTGGTGGCGATCACCCCCGCGTGCGGGACGGTGGGCGTCCTCGGCGGGGCCGTCGTCGGACTCGTCGCCGGTGTCATCTGCTCGTACGCGGTCGCGTGGAAGTTCCGGTTCGACTACGACGACTCCCTGGACGTCGTCGGCGTGCACTTCGTGGGCGGCGTCGTCGGCACGCTGCTCGTCGGGCTGTTCGCGACGGCCGCGATGACCGGCGGCGCGGAGGGCCTCCTGTACGGCGGCGGGGCGGGCCAACTCGCCCGGCAGGCCGTCGCGGTGCTCGCCGTGGCCGCGTACACCTTCCTGGTGACGTACGGGATCGGCAAGGCGATCGACCGGCTGATGGGTGTGCGCGCCTCCGAGGAGGAGGAACTCACGGGCCTGGATCAGACGGTGCACGCGGAGAGCGCCTACGATCACGGCGGTCTGGGTCACGCCGCCGCGCAGTCCCCGGGCCACTCCGCACTTCGTTTCCAGGACAGGAGCACCGCCCCATGAAGCTGATCACCGCAGTCGTGAAGCCGCACCGCCTCGACGAGGTGAAGACGGCCCTCCAGGACCTCGGCGTGAACGGGATGACGGTCACGGAAGCCAGCGGCTACGGACGCCAGCACGGGCACACCGAGGTCTACCGGGGCGCCGAGTACCGGGTGGACCTGGTGCCGAAGGTCCGTATAGAGGTCCTCGTCGAGGACGCGGACGCGGAGCCGGTCCTCGACGCCGTCGTCCGGGCCGCCAGGACCGGAAAGATCGGCGACGGCAAGGTGTGGGCGGTTCCCGTGGAGACGGCCGTGCGGGTCCGCACGGGCGAGCGGGGCCCCGAGGCGCTCTAGCCGTTCCACCCCGGTGGCAACTCTGTTCCGAGCGTGCGGAGGACGTCTCCCTGAGTGCGGGAGGCCTTCAGCCGGGGGATGCTCCGTGACTACTCTGCGCTTCCGTACGGGGGCTGCGGAGGGAGTCGTCCGGTCCCGTCGGTCCGCCGGCGGCACCGGCCAGGGGGGACCTATGAGCATCACGTTCGACACGACCCACATACCACCGGCCGACAGGGCCGAGGTCATACGCGACGTCATCTGGGAACGCGTCGTCCGCGTGGACATCCAGCACCATCCGGAGCAGGAGCGGATCCGGGCGGTCGGCACGATCAGCGACGTCGGAGCCATGAGCATCTGCTCGGTGAGGTCCAACGCGACCGTCATCCGGCGCACGCCGTCACTGGTGCGCGACGACCTCGAGCCCAGCGTCTTCCTCAGCCTCCAGGTCTCCGGATCGAGCATGGTGGTGCAGGACGGCAGGGAAGCGGTGCTGCACCCGGGTGACCTCGCGGTCTACGACACCACCGAGCCGTACACCCTGGTGAACGAGGGCGGGATCGATCAGTACTACTTCCGCGTCCCCCGCCGGGATCTGGCCCTGCCGGCGTCCGCCTTGAGCAAGGTCACGGCGGTGTGTCTGAGCCGGGACCACCCGGTCGCCGATCTCGCGTCGACGTACTTCGCGCGCCTCGCCGACACCCGGCTGCGCATGGACGCCCAGCAGACCGGAGCCGTGGAACAACCCGGTGTCGACCTGCTGCGGGCGGTGCTCGCCACCTGCATCGGCGACTCGCGCCTCGCCCGTGAACCGCTCGAGTCGACCCTGCAGTACCGGATCACGGAGTACATGCGCGCGCATCTCGCCGAGCACGACCTGAGCGCTGCCCGTATCGCCCGCGCCCACCACATATCGGTGCGTTACCTCTACACGATCCTGGCCCGGTCGGGGATCGGTCTCGGCGACTGGCTCCGGGTCAACCGCCTCGAACAGTGCCGGAAGGACCTCGCCCGCCCCAGGAACAGGTCGGTGACCGTCGCGGCCATCGCCCATCGCTGGGGCTTCACCAGCGCGAGCCACTTCAGCCGCGTCTTCAAGGAGGCGTACGGGGTGTCGCCCCGCGAGTGGCGCCGGTCGCGGAACCGGAGCGGCACCGGCGTCGGTGGCTGACCCGTCGCGCGGCAGGGCACCCGTACCGGACGCACGATCACGCGGTGCCCGGCACGCACGTCAGCTGTTCTCCGGTGGCGCAGCCGCGTGGTCCTCACATGCCCTGCGCCATTCACCAGGGGTCAGACCGTAGGCCGTCCGGAACCTGCGGGTGAAATGGCCGGCGTTCACGAACCCCCACCTCCGGGCGACAGCCGCGACGGTGGGGCGGCCGGGGCCCGGGGACGCGAGCATGTTCCGGGCCCCTTCCAGCCGCTCGGAGATGATCCACTGCTCCATGCTGAGCCCCGCACGCCGGAAGACCTCGTAGAGGTGGCGCACCGAGATGTGGTGCTCGGCGGCGATC
This sequence comes from Streptomyces sp. NBC_01460, assembly GCF_036227405.1. Lineage (NCBI taxonomy): Bacteria > Bacillati > Actinomycetota > Actinomycetes > Kitasatosporales > Streptomycetaceae > Streptomyces > Streptomyces sp. NBC_01460. The sequence continues at coordinate 6,992,207 of NZ_CP109473.1, read as the reverse complement.
CGTTCGGCGCCGAGGTCGTGGTCGGCGAGATGGCGGCGCGCGTATGCCAGCATGCGGGTGAGGAGCGTGTCGTCCATGACCTCCCGGGTGAGCGGACCGCCGTCCTGCGAGGCCGACACCAGCAGGGCCCGCACCAGTTCGACGGTCGCGTTCGCCAGGGCCGGGGCGCCGGGGTCGGCGGCCCATCCGTCCGGGTCCCGCCACAGGGCTCTCACATGGTGCAGCACCAGGTCGTGCAGCGGGCTCGCCCTCAGCCGGAAGGTGGTGTTCCGCAGGGCTTCCATCGGCAGGCCCAGCCGGTCGAACTCGATCAGCACGGCCCGGGACGCCCCCTGGCCCGTCCATCCGAACGCGCGGGGTGTCATCTCGTTGAACAGACAGATGCTGTCCGGGGCGACGATCCCCTGCTCACCGTCGATCTCGGCGTGGGCGCACCCCCGGGTCTGCAGGGAGACGGCAACGATCGGCCGGCTCTCCTGCCGTACGTGCCGGGCGGTACGCGTCAGCGTGAACCCGGTGTTGTGGGACGTGAACAGGTCGAGCGCACCGACCCGCCACAGGTGCATACGCGCCTGGATCCCCGTCTCCGGCTCCTCGTGGACGATGTGGTTGGGGACGGAGGCGTGGGTCAGCGCGTGACGGAACGCCTCCACGCGGTCGGCCCGAGGCACGGCGTTCGTGTCCAGCAGCAGCATGTGGCTCCCCCACCCTGAGAAATCGCATTATCGGCCATCGGGTGCCGCGCCCCCGGAATCCGCGTGCCACCCCGGGTGGACAGCCGTGTGTGTGCGCACCGCCAGGACAGTCCTGTGCGGTGTGCGCACCGCCAGGACAGTCCTGTGCACGATCAGTCACCACACCGGATCCGCTCGTCCCTAACGTGAGCCCCGGACGCCGCGCAGGGGGAAGCGCGAGCTCCCCTCCCCTTGACCCCCACCCGCAGAGAACGGACGTACGCCATGCCCGCATCGCACGACCTCGAACGCATCGAGCAGATCAACGCCACCGGCCGCACCCCGGTGGTCTTCGTCCACGGTCTGTGGCTGCTGCCCAGCAGCTGGGACCGGTGGGCAGCCGTCTTCGAAGAGGCCGGCTTCGCCCCCCTGGCAGCCGGCTGGCCGGACGACCCCGCAACGGTCGCCGAGGCCAACGCCCACCCCGAGGTCTTCGCGGGCAAGAGCGTCGCGCAAGTCGCCGATCACGTTGCCGAGTTGATCGGTGCGCTGGACCGCAGGCCCGTGGTGATCGGGCATTCCTTCGGTGGCCTCATAGCCCAGATGATCGCGGGCCGAGGCCTGTCGGCAGCGACCGTGGCCATTGATCCGGCGCCCTTCCGTGGGGTGCTTCCTCTGCCGGTCTCCTCCCTGCGTGCCGCGCGGCCCGTGCTCTCCAACCCTGCCAACTTCCACCGGGCCGTCCCCCTGACCTACGACCAGTTCCGGTTCGCCTTCGCCAACGCGGTCAGCGAGGAGGAGGCCAAGGAGCTGTACGAGACCTTCGCGGTCCCGGCCCCCGGGGAGCCCCTCTTCCAGGCGGCCGTCGCGAACATCAACCCCTGGACCGAGGTGAAGGTCGACACGGTCCACCCCGGGCGAGGGCCCCTGCTGATCGTCTCCGGGGAGAAGGACAACACCGTTCCCTGGGCCATCGCCCATGCCTCGTACAAGAAGCAGGTGCGCAACGGGTCCGCCGTCACGGAGATCACGGAACTGGCCGGCCGCGGCCACGCGCTGACGATCGACAGGGGCTGGCGCGAGGTCGCCGAGACCGCCTTGGCCTTCGTGCGGCGCTTCACCTCCTGAGGACCGCACACGGCGGCCGGCTCAGGGGCTGCGACAGGGGCCGGAGCAGTGCGCGGATCAGGCCGTCGCGTCGGGCTCCAGGGCGTACAGACGCGGCAGGTTCACCACGATCGCCTCCTGGGTGCTGCGGGCGATGACGACCACGGCCTCCTCGGTGGGGTCCGGATTCTCCTCGCGGTGCGGCACGAACGGCGGGACGAAGATGTAGTCGCCCGGGGCAGTGCGTAGCCGGACCTCCTCCGGCTCCGCCCCCGAGTCGTCGATGAACACGAACTCCGGGTGTCCGCTGACCACATGGATGGCCGTCTCGGACTCGCCGTGGTGGTGGTCGGAGGAGGCGGTCGCGGGGGCCACGTGGGTCTGGCCCATCCACAGCTTCTCGGAGCCCACGGTCCTGCCGCTGACGGCACCGAATCTGCGCATGCCGCCTGTCTGTGCCGTGTCGCCGTCCAGTGCGTCCGCGCGGATGTGGTGCAGACGGGTGCGCAGGGGTGCCGCCGGGCCGCCCGGGGCATCGTGGAGATGAGGGTGGAACCCTTCACCGGGGGTCGTCAACGGCTCGCTCATGGCTGGGACGTTAGGTCGGCGGCGAAAAGGCTGTCAAGAGGAGTCCTGTCACCCTCCACCTGCGGCGATGGTCGCGCCACGCACGGACCGGTGCGGGAGGGCGGCGACCGGGGACCCGTCTCCCGCGGCCCGCCACCGGGGCATGGCGTGGGCGTGCGTATCCCCGTGAGGGCAACGGCGGGCGTACGGCGGTGCCGGCGCCCCCGCGGTCCGTACTCTCCGCCGCTCACCGCGCCCTCAGTCGCCGCCACACCGCCTTCGCCGCGTGGTGTCCGGACATGCCGTGCACGCCCGGGCCGGGCGGGGTGGCCGACGAGCAGAGGAAGACCGCGGGGTGGGCGGTGGCGTACGGCACGCGTGCGAGTTTGGGCCGGAGCACCGTCTGCAGTCCGGCGAACGCCCCGGTGGCGATGTCGCCGCCGACGTAGTTGGCGTTGCGGGCGGCGAGCCGGGGCGGCCCGGCGACCGCGCGCGCCAGGACGAGATCGCGGAACCCGGGGGCGAACCGCTCCAGTTGGCGCTCGATGACCTCGGTGGCGTCCCCCTCCCAGCCCGCCGGTACGTGCCCGTACACCCAGAAGACGTGACGGCCCTCGGGGGCGCGGCCCGGGTCGACGATGCTGGGCTGCGAGGTGATCAGGAAGGGGACACCCGGATCACGGCCCGCCACCGCGGCGCGCAGGGACGCGTCGATCTCGGCCGCGGTGGGGCCGACATGGACCGTGCCGGCCCGCCGGGCCTCCTCCGCCGTCCAGGGCACCGGGCCCGACAGCGCGTAGTCGATCTTGAAGCAGGAGGGGCCGTAGCGGTAGCGGTCGTAGGCGCCGCCGAGCCCGGCGATCCGCGCGAGGGCGGTCGGCGAGGTGTCGAAGACGTACGCGCGGGCGGGCGGGAGCTCGTCGAGACGCTTGACCTCGACGCCCGTGCGGATCACGCCGCCCTGCTCACGCAGGAAGGAGGCCAGGGCGTCCGAGACCGCCTGCGAGCCGCCTCGCGGCACGGGCCAGCCGTTCTCGTGCGCCGCGAGCGCGAAGAGCAGGGCGATCCCTCCCGTGGCGAAGCCGCTCGCCGGCGCGATGGCGTGCCCGGCGAGCCCGGCGATCAGACCGCGCGCCTTCTCCCCGCTGAACCGCCGGGAGAGCAGGGTGGCCGGCTGGACGGCGTCGAGGCCGAAGCGCGCCCAGCGGTACGGATCGCGGGGCAGACCGTCCCACGGGGTGCGCAGGAAGTCGGCGGCGAGCGTGTCCCAGTGGCCGGTGAAGGGCGCGACAAGTCTGCGGTAGGCGCCCGCGTCCGCCGGGCCCAGCGACATGGCGCTCTCCCCGACGGACCGGGTGAGCACCGCCGCGGAGCCGTCCGGGAAGGGATGGGCGAGCGACAGCGGGGCCTGGAGCCATTCGAGGCCGTGCCGGGCGAGCGGCATCGCCTTGAAGGCCGGGGATCCGATGCCCAGCGGGTGCACGGCGGAACACGGGTCGTGGCGGAAGCCGGGAAGGGTCAGCTCCTCGGTGCGGGCCCCGCCCCCGACGGTCTCCCCCGCCTCGAACACCTCTACGGCGAAGCCACGGCGGGCCAGTTCGGCCGCGGCCGTCAGCCCGTTGGGGCCCGCCCCCACGACGACGGCATCCAGCATCGATGGCACCTTCGGACTCCTTCGTCAGCCGATGGCCAGGGCACCCAGGATATTCGCGCGCGCCGACAACGGGCGCCCGGGTAACCTCCCGCCCGATGAACAACGCGTGTGCACCCTCACCGACCGTCGCCGCGATGGCCTCCCGGCTCGCCCGGGTGCCCGGTGTCGAGGCCGTGGTCCTGGGCGGAAGCCGGGCCCGTGGCACCCACCGCCCCGATTCCGACTGGGACCTGGGCCTCTACTACCGAGGCGCCCCGGACCTGGCGGCCCTCACCGCGCTGGCCTCCGAGGCCCAGGGGACGCCGGTCGAGGTCGCGGGGCCCGGCGGGTGGGGGCCCTGGGTGAACGGCGGGGCGTGGCTGACGGTGGACGGCGTCGCCGTGGACTGGATCCTGCGCGATCTGGACCGGGTGGAGTCCGTGTGGTCGGACTGCCGGGAGGGCCGCTTCGAGGTGGGGATCCAGCCCGGTCACCCGCTGGGCTTCTGGTCCTCCTGCTACGTGGGTGAGGTCGCCCTGGCCCACGTGATCGAGGACCCGCGCGGTGTCCTGACGTCTCTTCAGGAGGCGACGCGCACCTACCCCGAGCCGCTGCGCCGCGCCCTGACCGACGCGGCGTGGGAGGCGGACTTCTCCGTGGCCTCCGCCCGCAAGTCGGCACCGTCCGGGGACACGCTCCATGTCGCCCTCTGTCTGTCGAAGGCCTTCGGGGTCCTCGCCCAGGCCCTGCACGCCCACCACCGCGCCTGGTGCCTCAACGAGAAGGGCGCGCTCGCTTCGGCCGCCGCCCTGCCGGACACGCCGGCGGACTTCACGGGCCGGGTCTCTTCGGCCCTGCGCGGCCTGGACGCGCACGCGGTGGAGGAGGCGGCCGGCATCGTCCGCGACGTCGTGGCCGTCCTGGACGCCGGCTGATCAGCCGGCGTCCGGGCCGCGCAGCGCGCGCAGGATCCGGTCCGCCGTCGCCCGGTCCCTGGCCGCGGTGAACGGCAGGTCGTTCCCGCCGGTGATGCGGTACGGCTCGCCGGAGAGCGTCGACTCGGTGCCCCCGGCCTCGGAGACGAGGAGCAGCCCCGCGGCGTGGTCCCAGGCGAGCTCCCAGTTGAAGGCGACCGCGTCCTGCGCCCCGCAGGCGACGGCGAGGTACTCCAGGCCCGCCGAACCGCACGCGCGGGCGTCGATGCCCTCGGTGCGCAGGCCCAGCAGGGCACGCTTCTGGGCGTCCGTGGTGTAGTCGGGGTGGGACATGGCCACCTTGAGCACCGCGCCGGGCGCGGGCGAACCGCTGCGCACCGTCGTGCCGTTGAGCGTGGCGCCCCGGCCCCGTACGGCGACGGCCATCTCGTTGAGGACGGGGGCGTACGTCCACGAGGCGTACACCTCTCCGTGCCGGGCGAGTGCCACCAGGGTGCAGAAGCCGGGCTGGCCGTGGACGAACTGGCGGGTCCCGTCGACCGGGTCGACGATCCACACGGGGGCGTCACCGCCGAGCGCGTCGTAGACCGCGGGGTCGGCGTGGACCGCCTCCTCGCCGACGACGACGGAGCCGGGCAGCAGCCGGGTGAGGGCCTCGGTCAGGTACTCCTCGGCGAGCCGGTCCGCGGCCGTGACCAGGTCGTGCGGCCCGCTCTTCTCGACGATCTCGTGGGCGGCCAGCTGCCGGTAGCGCGGCATGATCTCGGCGGCGGCCGCCGCCCGGACCACCGCCTCCACCTCGGCCGTCGCCCCGGCGTGCCCGGCGGTCCCGTACAGGAAGTCATCGATCATGACTCCAGCTAAGCACGGCCCGCCGGGTTCACCCCGGGCAGGTGGTCAGCGGCCGACGGCGTACCCCTGCATCCCGCGCGGGTTGGCCGCGGCGGAGAGGACGCCGGTCTCCGGGTCCCGGGCGACGGCGCACATGCGGCCCTCGGACCACGGGTCGCCGACCGTCACGTCATGGCCCCGGCGGCGCAGTTCCGCGACCACCTCCGGGTCGATGCCCTCCTCGACGGTGACGCTGCCCGGGCGCATCCCACGGGGGAAGAAGGATCCGGGGAAGCTGTCGTTGTGCCAGTTCGGGGCGTCGATGGCGCCCTGGAGGTCGAGGCCGCCGCGGACCTCGGGGCGCAGCGCGACCGCGAGGAAGAAGTGCAGCTGCCACTGGTCCTGCTGGTCGCCGCCGGGGGTGCCGAACGCCATGACGGGGACACCGTCGCGCAGGGCGAGGGACGGGGTCAGCGTGGTGCGCGGGCGACGGCCCGGGGTCAGCGTGTTCGGCAGTCCCTCGTCGAGCCAGGCCATCTGCAGGCGGGTGCCGAGCGGGAAGCCCAGCTCGGGCACGACCGGGTTGGACTGGAGCCACCCGCCGCTGGGCGTGGCGGCGATCATGTTGCCCCAGCGGTCGACGATGTCGAGGTGGCAGGTGTCCCCCCTGGTCGCCCCGTCCTCGGCCACGGTCGGCTCGCCCGCACGGTCCACGGTGGCCGTGGGCTCGCCCGCGCCCTCCTTGGCCACGGTCGGCTCGCCCGCGCCGGCGACCGGGATGCCCATGGCGTCGAAGCCGGATTCTCCGGAGGCGACGGCGTGGGCGTGGGCGCTGAGGACCGGGGTGCGGCCACCGGGGCTGCCGGGGCGCAGCTCCAGGGAGGCGGTGTCCTCGATCAGGGCGCGGCGTTCGTCGTTGTACGTCCCCGAGAGCAGCGTCTCCAGTGGCACATCGGTGGCATCGCCGTACCACGCCTCCCGGTCGGCCATGGCGAGCTTGCAGCCCTCGACGAGCAGGTGGACGTAGTCGGCGGAGCCGTACGCCGGGAGCTCGGCCGGGAGGAGGGCGAGCTGCTGGAGGAAGGCCGGGCCCTGGCTCCAGCCGGCCGCCTTGGCGAGCGTCCAGCCGTTCCAGTCGTAGGTGGCGGGTGCCTCGTACGACGCGGACCAGTCCGCGAGGTCGGCGGCGGTGAGGGTGCCGGTGTGGCGGGTCCCGCTGGTGTCCATGGTGGGAACGGCGGCCTGGCGGACCAGTGCCTCGGCGATGAATCCGGTGCGCCATATCGCGCGGGCGGCGTCGATCTGCGCGGCGCGGTCCTCGCCGCCCGCCTCCTCGGCCTCGGTCGTCAGACGGCGCCAGGTCGCGGCGAGGGCGGGGTTGCGGAAGAGCTTGCCCGGTTCGGGCGACGTGCCGCCGGGGAGGTAGACCTCGGCGGAGGTCGGCCACTCGGTCTCGAAGAGCTCGCGGACGGTCTCCACGGTCTGGCCGACGCGCTCGACGGGGGCGTGGCCGTCCTCGGCGTATCCGATGGCGTACCTCAGGACCTCGGCGAGGGTCTTGGTCCCGTGGTCGCGCAGCAACAGCATCCAGGCGTCGAAGGCGCCGGGCACGGCGGCGGCGAGCGGTCCGGTGCCGGGCACCAGGTCGAGGCCGAGCGAGCGGTAGTACGCGGCGGAGGCGCCTGCGGGGGCGGGGCCCTGGCCGCACAGCACCTGTATGTCGCCGTCCTTCGGCGCGAGGATCATCGGGACCTCACCGGCCGGGCCGTTGAGGTGCGGCTCGACGACGTGCAGGACGAATCCGGCGGCGACGGCCGCGTCGTAGGCGTTGCCGCCGTCCTCCAGGACGGCCATCGCGGACTGCGAGGCGAGCCAGTGGGTGGAGGACACCATGCCGAAGGTGCCCTGGAGGGTGGGGCGGGTGGTGAACACGGATACGGCTCCTTGCTGCGGCGTGCTGTCTCGGTGGTGCGGGGCGTTCGCGGATCGTACGTACCGGGGGGGCGGGACCCCGGCGGGCGGGTCAGGCAGCCGCGTCGGGGGCGGTGCCGTCGTCGGCGACGAGATGGCAGGAGACCTGCCGGCCGCCGGGGACCTCCCGCAGGGCGGGGACCTCGGTGCGGCAGCGGTCGACGGCGAGCGGGCAGCGGGTGTGGAAGCGGCAGCCGGCCGGCGGGTCGAGGGGGCTGGGCAGCTCGCCGTGCAGCACGATGCGCTCGCGGGAGCGCTGGGCGACCGGGTCGGGGACCGGCGCCGCGGAGAGCAGCGCCTGGGTGTAGGGGTGCTTGGGGGCGGCGAACAGCTCGGCGGTCGGCGCCTGTTCCACGATCTGCCCGAGGTACATCACGGCGATCCGGTCGGCGAGGAACTCGACGGCGGCCAGGTCGTGGGTGATGAACAGGCAGCCGAAGCCCCGGTCGCGCTGGAGGTCGGCCAGGAGGTTGAGGACGGACGCCTGGACCGAGACGTCGAGCGCCGAGGTGGGTTCGTCGGCGACGACGAGGTCGGGGTCGCAGGACAGGGCGCGGGCGATCGAGATCCGCTGGCGTTGCCCGCCGGACAGCTCGTGCGGGTGCCGGTCCGCGTGCTCGGGACGCAGGCCGACCTGGCCGAGCAGCTGCTCGACCCGCTCCCGGGCGGCCGCTCCGCGGGCGCGGCCGTGGAGCCGGAGGGGCTCGGCGATGATCTGGCCGACCGTCATCCGCGGGTCGAGCGAGGACGACGGGTCCTGGAAGACCAGGTGGAAGTCCTTGCGCAGCGGGCGCAGCGCCCGGCGGGAGAGGTGGCTGATGTCGGTGCCGTTGATGTGGACGGTGCCCGCGGTGGGTTCGTCGAGGCGCACGGCGCAGCGGCCGACGGTCGACTTGCCGCTGCCCGACTCGCCGACGAGGCCGACGACCTCACCGCGGCCGATGGTGATCGAGACGCCGTCGACGGCCCGGACGGTGCCGCCGCCGGAGGCACCGAAGTGCCGTTCCATGCCGCTGATCTCCAGCACCGGGGGGTGCGGGGCGTCGTCCTCGCGCGGGGCGGGGACGGCCTGTGCGGTGGTCACTTTCCGGCCTCCTGGTCGGGGCGCGCCTCGGGGCGCGCGGGGGTTTCGGGGGCGGCCTCGGCATCGGTACCCGCGTACGGGTGCCAGCAGGCGGCCCGGTGCGCCGCGTCCGCCCCGGCCTCGGGGTCGACGGCGCGGAAGCCGGGGCGGCTGCCCGTGCAGGTGTCGTCGGCGCGGGAGCAGCGGGGGGCGAAGGTACAGGCGTCGGGCTGGCTGTCCAGGCTGGGGACGAGGCCGGGGATCTCCGGGAGCCGCCGCTTGCCCTCACCGCCGGGCCGCAACACGGCGCCGAGCAGACCACGGGTGTAGGGGTGGCGCCCGGAGGCGAACAGGTCGTGGACCGGGGCCTGTTCGACGGCGCGCCCGGCGTACATCACGAGCACCCGGTCGGCCGCGTCGGCGACGACCCCGAGGTCGTGGGTGACCAGGACGATGGCGGTGCCGAGGCGCTCGCGCAGGGACTGGAGGACTTCGAGGATGCCGGCCTGGACGGTGACGTCCAGCGCGGTCGTGGGTTCGTCGGCGATGAGGACGGCGGGGTCGCAGGCCACCGCGATGGCGATCATGACGCGCTGCCGCATGCCGCCGGAGAGCTGGTGCGGGTACTCGTCGATGCGACGGGCAGGTGCGGGGATGCCGACGAGTTCGAGGAGCTCCACGGCGCGCGCCCTGGCCTCCTTGCGGCTCAGCCCCTGGTGCCGGCGCAGCACCTCGCCGATCTGCCGGCCGACGGTGAGGACCGGGTTCAGCGAGGTCATCGGCTCCTGGAAGATCATCGCGATGTCCTTGCCGCGGACCTTCTGCAGCTCCTTCTCCGAGGCGCCGACCAGCTCACGCCCGCCGAGCCTGATCGAACCGCCGATCCGGGCGGTCGGAGGCAGCAGCCCCATGGTGGCCATCGAGGTGACGGACTTGCCGCAGCCCGACTCCCCCACCACGGCGAGGACTTCGCCCGGCGCGAGGTCGTAGGAGACCCCGTCGACCGCGTGCACGGTGCGGGTGTCGGAGTGGAAGGAGACCGACAGGTCGCGCACGCTCAGCGCCGGCTCGGCCGCCGCCTTCCGCACGGGTTCGAGAACGGTCTCGGTCATCGGGTCCCTCCTCGGGGGTCCAGGACGTCACGCAGCCCGTCACCGAGCAGGTTGAAGGCCAGCGTCGCCGCGACGATCGCGAGGCCGGGGAAGACGGCCAGCCAGGGCGCGGGCGCCAGGAAGGACTGGGCCCCGGAGAGCATCACGCCGAGCGAGGGGTCCGGCGGCTGGACGCCGAGGCCGAGGAAGCTGAGCAGCGCCTCGCCGATGATCGCGGCGGGGATGCCGACGGTCGCCTGGACGATCAGGGCGGAGGTCGCGTTGGGCAGGATGTGCCGGAAGAGGACGGTGCCGTCCCCGCCCCCGTTGGCGACGGCCGCGGCGACGTAGTCCACGTGCTTGAGCCGCAGGGTCTCGGCGCGGGTGATCCGGATGACGGCGGGGATCTGCGAGATGCCGATGGCGATGGTCGCGTTGGTGAGCGACGGGCCGAGGATCGCGGCGAGTCCGACGGCGAGCACCAGGAAGGGGAAGGCCAGCATGGTGTCGGTGAGGCGGGAGACGGCGGTGTCCGCGAAGCGGCCGTAGTACCCGGCGAGCAGCCCCAGCGGGACGCCGACGAGGAAGGCCAGCACGACGGCGACGAGACCGACCTGCATGGACGCGCGGGCGCCGTGGACGATGCGGGAGAGCTGGTCGCGGCCGAGGTCGTCCGTACCGAGCCAGTGCGCGGCGCTCGGCTCGGCGAGCACGTTCCCGAAGTCCGGTTGCGAGGGGTCGTACGGGGCGATGAGCGGGGCGAACAGGGCGGCGAGGACGAAGACGGCGGCGATGACCGCGCCGGTGAGGGCGAGCCGGTTCCTGCGCAGGGCGCGGAGCTTGCCGCCGCCGGGCTTCCGGCGGCTCGCCTCGGGCGGGGTGGGCAGCACTGTGGTCGCGGTGGTCACCGGGCACCTCCGAGCCGGATGCGCGGGTCGATGACCGAATAGACCACGTCGACCAGCAGGTTGATGAGGATGTACGCGGCGGAGGTGCAGAGCACCACGGCCTGGAGCGTCGCGTAGTCGCGGGTGAAGACGGCGTCGATGGTGAGCTTGCCGAAACCGGGGAGGACGAAGATCTGCTCGGTGACGACGGCCCCGGAGATCAGGTGCCCCAGCTGGAGGCCGAGCACGGTCACGACGGTGACCAGCGAGTTGCGCAGCGCGTGTCCGCCGATGGCGGAGCCCTTGGACAGGCCCTTGGCCCGGGCGGTCCGTACGTAGTCGGCCGAGAGCGAGTCGAGCATCGCGGCCCGGGTCTGCCGCATCACGACGGCGGCGAGGCCGGAGCCGAGCACGATCGCGGGCAGCACCATGCGGCGCAGGTTGTCGACGGGGTCGGTGCCGAAGGGCACGTAACCGGAGGCGGCGAACACCGGCACGGCGATGGCGAATCCGAGGACGAGCACGATGCCGAGCCAGAAGGTCGGGATGGAGAGGCCGATCAGCGCGATGGCGTTGGCGAGCCACTCCTCCGGCTTCCCGCGCCGCACGGCGGCGACCACGCCGGCGCCGATGCCGACCACGATCGCCAGGAGCAGCGAGAGCGCGGCCAGCTCCAGGGTGACGGGCAGGGCCTGCCCGATCGCGTCGGCGACGGGGAGTCCGGTGCGGGAGGAGGTGCCCAGGTCGCCGGTCAGGGCGTGCCCGATGAACCGCGCGTACTGGATGACCACGTTGTCGTTCAGTCCGTAGCTCTCCCGGATCGCGGCGAGGGCCTCGGGGCTCCGCTCCTCACCGGCCAGGGCGAGCGCCGGGTCGCCGGGCAGCGCCCGGATGCCGGCGAAGACGACGACACTGACGAGGAAGAGCGTGATGAGGGACTGACGCAGGCGCGTCAGCAGGTACTTCGTCATCGGGTGTACCCCGCATTCCTGACCCGGACCAGTCCGTCGCCGTAGACGTGGATGCCCGCGATGTCCTTGCCGGCGACGACGTAGTTCTTCTGCCGGTAGAGGTAGATCAGCGCGTGGGCGTCCTGGACGCGCCGGGTGAGTTCTTCGTAGATCCGGGTGCGCCGGGCGGGGTCCGCGACACTGCGCCCCTCGGCGATCAGCTTGTCGATCTCCGGGTCGCCGAGACCGTAGGCGTTCATGGCGCCGGCCGTCTTGAGGAAGTTGGAGACGTTGCCGTCCGGGTCGAGCCGGCCGGACCAGCCGCTGGTGAAGACGTCGTAGTCGCCGCCGTCGGTCTCCGCGAGCATGGTGGCGTACTCGGTGGGCCGCAGCGACAGCTCGAAGCCCGCCTCCTTGACCATCGCCTGGAGCACCTGGCCGACCCGCCCCTGCTCCGGGGTGGTGGACGTCTTCAGCTCGATCTTCACCGGGGTCTTCACCCCGGCCTCCTTCAGCAGTTCCTTCGCCCGGTCGACATCGCGCCGGGGGCAGTCCTCCGGCGCGACGCCGGGGGCGATGGCGGACTGCGGGGAGACGGGGCCGCAGGCCGGCTCGTACATGCCCTGGAAGACGACCTTGTTGAGCAGATCGCGGTCGATGGCGAGCTCGAAGGCCTCCCGGACGCGGACGTCGCGGGCGAGCGGGGTGTCGAGCTTCCCGGGCTTCTGCCCGAGGCCCTTCACATTGCCGACGTTGATCCCGATGCCCTGGTAGCCGAGCGAGGGCGAATTGAACAGCTGGAGCTTCGGCTCGGTCAGAGCGCTCTGTACGTCGACAGGGGCCATCTGGTCGCCGACCTGGAGGTCACCGGAGCGCAGGTTCGCGAGCCTGACGTTGCCGTCGGGTATCGGCTTGTAGACCACGCCGTCCAGGTGGACCTTGTCGGCGTCGTAGTAGTTCGGGTCCTTCTCGAGCACGATCCGGTCGCCGCCGACGCGTTCGACGAAGCGGAAGGGGCCGACGCAGGACGGGTGGTTGGTGAAGTTCTTCCCGTACTTCTTGAGGGCGGCCGGTGACATCACCATCCCGGCCCGGTCGGCGAGCACACCGGTGAGCGGGACGTAGGAGTGGTCGAGCGTCAGACGGACCGTGAGCGGTCCGGTGGCCTCGGCCCCGGCGACCGGGGCCAGTTCGGTGCCGCGCGCGGATCCGGGCAGATCGCGGTGGCGCAGCAGCGAGGTGACGACCGCGTCGGCGTCCATGCGGGTCCCGTCGCTGAACTTCAGCCCGGGGCGCACCTGGATGGTGACCGTACGGCCGTCGGCCGAGGTGGTGGGGAGCGACGCGGCGAGCTGCGGCACGAGGGTGCCGTCCTCGTCGATGTCGTAGAGCTTCTCGCACATGCCCGCGAAGACCGTGCGGCCCACCAGGGTCTGCGCGAGGCTCGGATCCAGTTTGTCCGGATCCGAGTTGAGGGCGACGGTGAGGGTCCCGCCGTCGCGTACGGACCGGTCGTCGGTCATGCGCACACCACCGACTTCGGTCGCCGAGGACTGCAACGACGCGCAGCCCGAGGTGAGGGACACCAACGCAACCGCCACCAGGGCAACCGCTTTTCGGCGCACGGGGGCCTACCTCCCGCCAAGGGGTGATCAAGGAATATCGCAGACCGTATTTCGCATACAGTCCGCAAGGCAAGGCCTCCGCTCACATAGCGGACAGCTTTTACCTGACGATCGGATAACGAGCACCGGACGCCCCTGGCGAGGACTACCGGTACGGCCGCTCACGGCAGGGCGTCAGGGCTTGGCGGGCCGGGACGCGGCAGCCCCGTCGCGCCTCGCGGCCGTATACAAAGCGGAGCTGCATGCTCCGCATCTGTGTTCCACCCCTGGCCCTCAGGGGCCCACATGCACCTGGCACGCCCACAGGCTGGGGGTCGCGGGGTACGCCGCGCGCACGGTGCGCACCGCCGTGTGCAGGGCGTGGGCGGTCCGGGAGACGTCCAGCGAACCGTTGCCGGTGTGCAGGGCCCCGTACACGTCTGCGGCCATGTCGGCTCCGACGGTGTCGTCCACGTGCCACAGCGAGCCGATGACGTGGGGGAAGCCCGCCATCTGGAGGGCGCTCACCAGGTGGACCGCCTCGTCGGCGAGCTCGGGGCTGGTGCGCAGGGTGTCGCAGGCGGAGAGGTAGGCGAGCCGCACCGCGGGCAGCCGGAGCCGGGAGAGGTCGCCCACGGTCAGCGGGTGTTCGCCGTGGTCGTGCAGGACGAGCAGGCTGTCGGAGGGCCGCCGGGGATCGCCCAGCCCGTGGCAGGCGAAGTGCACGCAGGCGTGCCGGGGCAGGGCGGAGACCACCGCGGACCGGGTCGCGGACGCCCCCACCAGCAGCGTGGCGCCGGGCAGTGACCGGGACAGGTGCTCCGCCTCGCGGCGCGCGCCCGGCAAGGGGCCTGCCCCGGCGGCGTCCGGGACGGCGACGACGAGGACACCGTCGTCCGCCGGACGGTCCGCCGGGCGCGCGACCCGTTGCCTGCCGTGGTGCAGCGCCCGCAGCGTGGGCGTGTACGAGGAGACCACGCGGTCCAGCGCCCCGGGTGTGCCGTCGGCCGGGGCGGCGGCGTGCAGCGGCAGGGTGCGCAGGCTGCCGCCCGGGGACCACCACAGGCGGGGCCACGGGCCCGAGGGCACGGACCTGATGCCCAGGCGGTCGAGGACGGGGCCGGTGGCCCCGTGCCACAGCCAGTCCAGCGTCTCCCGGACGGCCTGCTGGGCACCCAGCGACTGCTTGCGGGAGGTGCCGGGCGTCTCGATGCGGGCCAGGGCGTCATCGAGCGCCTGCCGGCGCGACGCCACCTTCTGCGGGACGAGTTCGGGGAGCGGTACGGAGTCGATGGCACGCTCGGTCACGATCAGCGCGTCGCTGCCGTGCGAGGAGACGTTGACCAGGACCACGGGCCCGCGCGCGGCCGTCGCGCACACGTCGCGCTCGTCCCACTCCCGCACCGGACGCAGCAGGCCGAGCTCGGGGTGCTCGGTGCGGATCCTCCCGGTGAGCTCCTGCCACTCGGCGGCCAGCCGCCGGCGCAGTTCGGCTCGGGCCGCCTCGGGCACACGCGGCGCACCCACGGCCTCGTCGAGGAGGTCCCCGCCGCGCGGATGCGTGTCACCGGTCGTGACGTCGAGCGCGTCACGCAGCTCCTCGAAGCGGGTGGCGAGGTCCGGGGCCGCCTCCCGGAGGCGGGTCAGATCACTGTCGGTGTCGAAGGCGTGGGAGAGCATCACGCCTCTGGCCTGTTCGAGCAGACCCACCGCGAGTCCGGGCCGGCCGCACCGCACGGCGCAGGCCGCGGCGTCGGCCCCGAGCCCGGCCGTCCGGCCCAGGAGGAACTCCTGGTCGTCGCGGACGAGATGACGGGGAGCGACGGAGGGCAGCAGATCGACCGCCACCTCGTACCCCTCCAGGGCGCGGGCGTGATCGCCGCGTTCCGCGCAGGACAGGCCCCAGGCCCGGGCGGCGGACAAGCGGTCCGAGGGCGGGCACTGCTGCTCCAGGGCCGCGGCCCTGAACACGTCGGACGCCTCGGCCCGCTCGGCGTCCGTACCCCGGTCCCACAGGGCCTCCCCCAGTCGCGTGAGCCGCCACGCGGTCCAGGGGTGGCCGCGCGGGGTGGACTCGACCGCGCGGCGGAGCAGCGTGAGCAGCTCCTGCCGGACCACCGGCGACCACGCGGCGGCGGACCCGGCGCGCCGGGCGCGGGCGGCCAGCGTCAGGGCGCCGGGCAGTTCGGGTGAGTCCGGCGGCAACGCGGCGACGACCGCGTCGGCCAGCCTGCGCGACTCCTTCGCGTCGCGGCGCCGTCGCGTGAGGTCGTGGCGGACGAGGAGGGCACCCGCCAGATTGAAACGCCGCCGGGGCACCAGCGGGCTGCCGGCCGGGGTGAGATCCAGCGCCCCTCTGAAGTGGGTGATCGCGTCGTCGAGCCGGTCGACAGGTGCCGCGTCGCGTTCGGCACCCGCCAGCAGACCGAGGCCCGTCGCGCCCAGCAGCAGCGCGCGATGGGCGTCGCCGAGTCCGGGCAGCAGGGTGGCCCGGTGACGGCAGTCGCGGGCTTCCCGCAGGTCCTCGCTCGCCTGGGTCAGTTCATGGCGCAGGTCCAAGGCCATGGCCAGGTTGACCAGCCGGAGCCCGAGGATCTCGTGTCCCTCGGGAGTGAGGGCCACCGACTCCCGGAAGGCGTGCACGGCCTCGTTCAACTCGTCGGGCCCTCCCGACCGTTCGTAGCTGCTCTGCAGCACCCGGCCGAGGTCGCTCAAGGTGACCGGCCGGGCCGTGTGACCCGGTGCGGCGAGTGACTCGGCCCGCCGCAGGAGTCCCAGGGCCTCGTCCAGATCCACCCCGTTCCGGACCGGGTCGAGCTCGTACCGGGTGAACAAGGTCATCGCCGGGACGAGCAGACGTGTCACGTGACGTGCCGTCACCTCCCGGGATGTGGCCAGCACGTCGGACAGATGTGTGATCGCCCCGTCCAGGTCGGCGGGATCGCCCTTCAGCAGGAAGCGAGCGCGCAGCGCGTTGCCGAGGGTGTTGAGCACGCCGGTGCGCTGTCCGGGCTCCCGGCACGCCTGGAGTGCCCGGGTCAGGACACCGACCGCTTCGTCCAGGTCACCGGGTCGGCCGAGACGCTGGTGCCGGTGCAGCAGCGCGAGGCCCAGGTTGAGACACGTCCCTGGCCCCTCCGGGTCCACGAGCGCGGCCCGGCGTCCCAGATCCACCGCCTCGTCGTACTCCTCGGGCTCACCGCCCCACCGGTCCAGCCGCAGGCTCAGGGCCGCCGCCAGGTTGCTGAGACAGCCCGCGAGGTGCGGGCTCCCGGCCGGAAGCTGGTCGATCACGTCCCGGGCCATGCCGATCGCCTCGTCCAGGTCGTCCGGGTCGTGCGCCTGCTGGTAGCGCTCATGGAAGTGGAGGCCGAGGTCGTTGAGGGCGTGGATCCGGCCGGCGGACCCGGCCGGCATGCGCTTGAGTGCGCGGTACGCGAGGACGATCGCCGCCTCGGTGCCACGGACGGCAGGTGCCGCGGCCGGAGGGCCCGTGTCCGTGCCGCCCGCCTTCCGGCTCGGGGCGTCGCCGTCCGCCCGGTGCCGGCCGGCGAGGGTGAAGGCGTGTCGCAGATCGGCGCACCGGTCCTCGTAGGCCGGGTCGTGCTCGGGTGTCGCCGCGACGGCGAGGATGCCCATCGCGAGCCCGGTGTCGAGCAGCGCCTCACGCGAGGGCGCCTTGGCGGCCGCCCGTACGGCCAACTCGTACAGCCGGCGGATGCCTTCGGGGGCGTCCGGTGGCGGATCGTACTGCTCCCCCTCCGCCGCGATCATGGACGCGACGCACTCGGCCGACCACTCGGCGGGGCCGTCGGCGCTCTCCGGGTCGGGGCGCTCGTGGGGGTCGGTGCGGTCGAAAGCGGCTGCCAGCACCGGTGGCACGAGCTGGGGATCGTGCGTCCAGACCGGGAAGAGGAGGATGCCGGCCATGGCCCGGTGGACTCCGGCCCGTTCACCGGGGAGAGCCGACACCCGGGCCACGGCGAGCCAGCCGGCGGCGTGCCGGGCCTCCAGGTCGGTCGCCGTGTCGACGGCGCTGAGCAGCGAGCGGAGTTCGGCGTCGGCCTCCGGGGCGAACACCACGTCCCCGTCCACCCGGCCGTCCGCCGTCGTGGCGCGCGCGAGACGGTCACGCATCGCCTGGAGGAGATGACCCCGTTCGTCCCTCACGCTCTCGGTCTCCCCGTCGTCGGCTCCGGGTCCTGCGGCGACTCACCCTTGGCTCTGCCCGCTCTCCGGCACAATTGGACCATGACTGAACTCTCCGACGGCGGCGAACTGGCCCTCAGGACAGCCGAATTGTGCGCCCTGCTCGGTTCGCCGGGCGAGCTGCGGCGGATGCCGGAGGTGCAGGCGGCAGCGGACGGCGCGGCGGCCCTGCTGCGGTCGGAGGCGGGCGCCGCCGACCTGACGGCCGCCTACGACGTCCTCGACCAGGCCTTGCGCCGGGCCGGGTACGCGAACGGGCTGCTCGCCCGCGCTCGAAGCACCCGACCCCCAGGCCTCCGGGTGCACGTCAAGGTGGCCGTGTGCCCCGGGCCGATACGCTGCAGCAGGCTCGAACGGGCCGGTGACCTCCGCCCTGCCCCGCCCTGCGCCATCAACGGCGACCGCATGCGCAAGACCCGTCTGGAGCCGGCGTCGTGACCCGCGTCGCGATCGGCGTCGTGACCGCCCCGGCCCTCCCGACCGCATGAACCCGCTCCTCGCCACCATGGGCACCAAGCTCACCGAGCGCTGGCTGAACCTGCTGGTGCTGCCCGGCGCCCTCTTCCTCGCCGTCGCCGCCGCCGGCACCGAGCTGGGACACCGTCGTTGGCACGACCTCGATCGGCTGCGCACCACCCTGGACGAACTCGCCGCGCGCCCCGCGATGGACCGGACCGGCACCGCCGTACTCCTGGTCGCGGGGGCCCTGCTCGCCGGCGCGGCGGCCTCACTCGCCGCGCAGTTCCTCGGCAGCGCGATCCAGCTGTACTGGCTGCGCTCCGCCCGGGACCCGCTGTCGTACGCCCTCGTGGACCGGCGCAGGCGTAAGTGGCGGCGCCGGGACGGGGAGCTGGAGGCTGCGTTCCGCCGAGCCACCCCCCTCGCCGCCGAGGACGGCGAAGGCGTGACGGTCGCACCCCGGAGCGAGCGACGGATCCAGGCCCTCACCGCCGCCCGCGACCGTGTCGCTGTCCGCGAACCCGTGCGGCCCACCTGGTACGGCGACCGCATGCAGGCGGCGGCGGACCGCGTCCAAGCGGCCTACGGCATGGACCTCGCCGCACTGTGGCCGCGCCTGTGGCTGATCCTCGCGGACCCGACCGGGCAGCAGATCCGCTCGGTACGCACCTCCTTCGACGCGGCGGCCCGTCTCACCGCCTGGGCCGTGGGCTACGCGCTGCTCGCCTTCTGGTGGTGGCCGGCCGCGCTGATCGCCCTCGGCTGCGGGGCGGTGGGCCGCTCCCGCGCCCGCAGCGCCCTGGACTCACTCGCCGAGCTCATCGAGGCCGCCGTCGACGTCCACGGCCGGGAACTCGCCGAGCGGGTCGGTCTGGTCGGGACGGACTCGACCGGGCTGCTGCGCCACGAGACCGGGGACCAGATGTCGGAGCTGTTCAGGAAGGCCGACTGACGGCGTCGGCGGCAGTTGTCCGCGCGGCCCCTGGCGGGTCGGCGGGCTCTGTCCGCGCGGCCCCGGGCGCACTCCGGGCGCCACGGCCACGCGTACCGGTCACGCCCCCGTGCACCGAGGGCGCATTAAGGTGCAATACGACGCATGTGCGCGTTCATCCGGATGCCGGAGCAGCAGGCTCGGGACCCACGCCGCGCACGGGAAGGGAACGAAGCCGTGCATGGCGAGTACAAGGTGCCCGGCGGCAAGCTTGTCGTCGTGGATCTGGACGTCGAAGGAGGCGTCCTCCGCGACGTGCGTGTCGCCGGGGACTTCTTCCTGGAGCCCGACGAGGCGATCCTCTCGATCAACAGGGCCCTGGAGGGCGCCCCTTCCTCCACGGACTCCCCCGGCCTGGCGGCCCGGATCACGGCGGCACTGCCGGAGTCGACCGTCATGCTCGGACTGACCGCGGAGGGCGTCGGCACCGCGGTCCGGCGCGCCCTGGGTCATGCGACCGAGTGGAGCGACTACGACTGGCAGTTGGTGCACATGGAGCCGCAGGCCCCGGCCCTGCACATGGCACTGGACGAGGTCCTCACCGCGGAGGTGGCCGCCGGGCGGCGGGCGCCCACGCTGCGCGTCTGGGAATGGGCCTCGCCCGCCGTGGTCATCGGCAGCTTCCAGTCGCTGCGGAACGAGGTGGACCCCGAAGGGGTGGCGAAGCACGGCATGTCGGTGGTCCGGCGCGTGTCCGGTGGCGGAGCCATGTTCGTGGAACCCATGAGTACGATCACGTACTCGCTGTCCGTGCCGGAGTCGCTGGTCTCGGGCCTCTCCTTCGCCGACAGCTACGCCTACCTCGACGACTGGGTCCTGGGCGCGCTGGGTGACATGGGCATCAAGGCCTGGTACCAGCCCCTCAACGACATCGCCACCGATGCCGGAAAGATCGCGGGCGCCGCCCAGAAGCGGATGGTCGGCCCCGACGGCGGCCCCGGAGCCGTCCTGCACCACGTGACCATGTCCTACGACATCGACGCCGACAAGATGCTGGAGGTCCTCCGCATCGGCAAGGAGAAGATGTCGGACAAGGGCACCAGGAGCGCCAAGAAGCGCGTCGACCCGCTCCGCCGCCAGACGGGCCTCGCCCGGGAGCAGGTGATCGAGAACATGATCGCCTCCTTCCGTGACCGCTACGGGCTGACCACCGGCGCGGTCACGACGGAGGAGCTGGCCCGGGCCGAGGAGCTGGTGCAGACGAAGTTCGCCACGGAGGAGTGGACCGCGCGGGTGCCGTAGGCACGACCGGTACGGGAACTGACGGCGCCTCAGGACTCGTCGGCCGCTCCCAAGGACACCAGCGCGTCGGCGTGGGCGAGGCCGCTCTCCGCCGCGATCTCGTCGAGCGTCTGCGCGGTGCGGACCGTCGTCAGCCGTACGCCGCCGTCCCGCCCGGCCACGAAGCCGTGGACCGCGGGCCGCGGCAGGCTGTTGTACGCCCAGTGCGTCGAGAAGTAGTAGGCGCCGGTGTCGTACAGGACGACGAGGTCACCCTCCGCGAGTTCCGGCAGTTCCTGGCCGTGGGCGACGACGTCACCCGCGAAGCAGCACGGACCCGCGATGTCCTGGCGCAGCGGCGCGCCGGTCCGGGGGCCGCCCTCGGCGTCGAAGGCCCCGACCCGCAGCGGCCACGCCTCGGGCATCAGGACGGTGCGCGTGGCGGTCTGCGCTCCCGCGTGGGTGACGGCGATGCGCCGGCCGCCGGCCTCCTTGGTGTACTCGACACGGGCGCCGATGAACCCGTTCTTGGCGAGCAGGGAGCGGCCGAACTCGGTGACGAGCGCGTAGCGGCCGTCGAAGAGGTCCGGGACGGCCGCGAGGAGCGCCCGGGTGTACTCGGCGAAGGACGGGCGCGTCTCGTCGTCGTCGAAGTTGACGGGCAGCCCGCCGCCGATGTCGAGGCTCGTGATCTGCCGACCGCCCAGCGTCCGGTTGATCTCCTCGGCCAGCCGGTACGCCTCCGCGACGCCCTCGGCGATGAGTTCCAGCGGGCATCCCTGGGAGCCGACGTGGGCGTGGAGCCGGGTCAGCCACGGGCGTTCGGCGAAGGCGCGCACGACGCGCTCGCGCGCACCCGGGTCGCGCAGGGCGACCCCGAACTTCGAGGTCGCGGTCGCGGTGCTCATCGCCCCGATGGAACCGCCTCCGACCTGGGGGTTGACGCGCAGTCCGACGACCGACGCGCTGTGCGCCGGACGGAGCGCGTCGAAGCGGCGCAGCTCGTCGAGGTTGTCGGCGTTGACCGCGACGCCCCGGGCGAGTGCCTCGCTGATCTCCTGCCGTGTCTTGGCGGGCGAGTCGAGGACGATGCGCGAGGGCTCGACCCCGGCGTCGAGCGCGATGCGCAGCTCCCCCGGGCTCGCCACCTCGCAGCCCATGCCGAGCCCGGCGAGCAGCCGGAGGACGGGGACCAGGGAGGCGGCCTTGACGGCGAAGGTGTGGAGCACGTCGGGGGCGGCGGCGAAGGCGGCGTCGAGGCTCCCGACCGAGGCGCGGATCCCCTCGGTGTCGAGGAAGCCGGCAACCGGCTGTTCCTCCGAGAGGAGTCCGGTGGCGACGGCCCGGCGCAGCACGGCGGAGACACGCTGTGCCGGTGAGAGGTCGGCAGGCTCCGGGGAAGGGTCGGCAGGTTCCGGGGGGAGGTCGCTGGGAGGTGTCACGAGGGCCTTTCCGGTGAGGGCTGCGCCACGGGTGTGCGCGCGGCGTGGCGGTACGGGGAAAGGCTGACCCCCGCACCCCTTGCCCGTCTTCGTCGCCCGGGACAAAGCGGCACCTGCATCTTGGCCGGTCGGACGAGCACTGCCCCGAACCCCCTCAAATCACTCCCGTGAGTCGCACCGCCAGGGTCAGGACCAGCCGGGTGTCGGGGTCGTCGAGGTCGAGGCCGAAGCGCTCACGGACCCTCCGCAGCCGGTACCGGAGGGTGTTCGGGTGCAGCGTCAGGCGCCTGGCGGCCCCCGGGACGTCCCCGGCGGTCTCCAGATAGGCCGCGAGGGAACGCACCAGGTCACCGCCCGTGGCGAGGTCCGCGCGGATCAGCTCGTGCACGGGACCCGCGCCCGCCTCCCACACCGGGCGCACCGCGTCGAGCAGGTGCAGGGCGTCGATCGTCTGCCCGACGTCACCGGGGCCGGCGTGGCGTACGGGGCGGGGGTCGCGCCCTCGGGCCTCCCGCTCGCGCAGTGCGCGGACGACCAGCAGGGCCGTCCCGTACGACAGCGAGGCATCCAGCCCCGACCGTACGGTCTGTCCCACGCCGATCCAGACGGGTGCCGTGTCCGGGATGCCGGCCGCCAGCGCGTCGAGCTCCCGGGCCAGGGCGAGGGCCTCGCGCCGGCCGTCGGTGTCGTCGCCCACGGGCAGCAGCACGGCGACCTGGTCCTGTTCACGCAGAGCACGCGCCGTGGACCGCGACACGGTGGCCTGGACGGCGAGCGCCTCCAGGGTGCGGTCGGCCCCCGCCCCTTCGGCGTCACCGCGTACGGCGACGACGACGGCGCACGGGGTGTCGGGCGGAAGGCCGAGCGACCACAGGTGGGCGCGCCGGTCACCGTCCGCGTGCAGCAGTCCGCGCAGGGCGTACGCCTCGCGCCGCACGGTGCCGCTCTCGCGCAGCCGGTGCCGGAGCAGGTGGGGCACGGCGAGGGCGGCGGCACGGCGCAGCACCTGGGCCGCGTCGGGCGAGAGCCGCCGGCCGTCGGCCGCCGCCCACAACGAGCCCAGCATCTCGCCGCCGCTGCGGACGGCGACGACGAGGCGTTCGGGGCTGTCGCCGTCGGCGGCCCGGTGGATGACGTCCTGGGAGGTCCAGAGGGTGCGCAGCAGTCCGCTGCGGCGCAGTTCGGCGACGCGTCCGTCGGGGACCCGGCCGCCCAGGATCGTGGACCGGCGCACCCCGTCCGCGTCCGGACCTGTCGCGGAGTGGGCCAGCACGCGGAACCGGGTGTCCTCCACCGTGATCGAGCCGCGGAGTTGACGGGCGGTGGCCGAGGCGAGAGCCGGGAGCCCTCCGTCGGCAGCGGAGTCCGCCATGAGGTCGCCGCGGCCCGCCGACGCGAAGGCCGACGCGGACCGCAGCAGCGCGAGGGTGTCGCCCCAGTCCGCCCACGCGGCCCGGGCGAGCAGCGCGATGCCGCACTCCTCGGCCGCCGCGAGGGCCTCGGCCGGTACGGGCACGCCCTCCGCCTCCCGCAGCACGACGGCGGCGGCGCCGCGCCGGGCGGCCTCCCGCACGGCGGCGGGGGCGGCCGTCGGATCCGGCGGGAGCCCCGCCGCCAGCACGATCCGCCCGCCGTGCGGGTGCGCCGCCCCTTCGTCTCCGATGATCACGCCGTGGACCACGGGGTCCTGCCCCGCCGGGGCGAGCAGGAGGCGCAGGACGCCGTCCTCGTCGTGGGCGAGGACCTGGCGGAGCGTGACGTGGTCCGGGCCGCCGCCGATGGTGCCTGACGTCATGCGCCGAGGATACGAGCAGGGAGCGGGCCCGCGGAGTACGGGACCACCTGGGGCAGGCGGCCGGACGCGCGGGTCAGGGGCGGTGCCCGGCCCCCGTGCGGAGCTCACGGTGCATCGCACGCATCCGGTCGGTGAAGGCCGGGACCGGTCCCTGCACCTCCAGGCCCGGCACGACGGACCTGATATCCAGCGGGACCACCGCCGGCGGTGCGACGCCGAGTTCGCCGAGCCACTGGGTGAGCTCTGCCGAGGAATGGGCGTAGACGATCTTCCCGAGGCCCACCCAGCCGTGCGCCGCCGCGCACATCGGGCAGTGCTCACCGGAGGTGTACACCACGCACAGGGGCCGTTCCCGCGGGTCCAGGTGCTCCGCCGCCCAGCGGGCCAGCTCGAACTCCGGGTGCTGGGTCTCGTCACCGGAGGTGCGGACGAGGTTGCGGGCCTCCCGCAGGACCTCCCCCGCGGCGTTCACCAGGACCGAGCCGAAGGGCTCGTCACCGGCGTCGAGGGCTTCCGCGGCCAGGTCCACGGCCCGGGTCATGTGGCGGAGTCCGGCGTCGGTCAGCTGCACGGTCGTCATGCTCGCTCTCTCTCCTCGCGGACGTCCCGCTCGTGGGGGACGCCGGGGCGGGTGCCCGGATCCGGAGCGTTTCAGTCCGTTCTCTCGCTGTCCACGCGGCGTCCCGGACCGGGCTCTACAGCACCGCGATGCCGAGGGGCCGGGCGCCCGCCTCCACGCGCCGCACCTCGCCCGTCGCGACATCGACGACGCTGAGGCCGTTCCAGTACCCGTCCCGGGTGAAGCCGCCCGAGACGTACGCGGTGCGGCCGTCGGCCGAGACGGCGACGTCCTCGTGCGGACCGTCCAGGGGGATGACACGCTCCTCGCCACCGGGCGCGCGGACGGTCAGGGACGGGCCCTCGTCCTCGGCGGGGTCGATGGGGCCCGTCCCGACCACGTACAGGGTCCCGTCCTCGGTGACCACCGCTCCGTGCTGGTGCGTGTCGGCGGTCATGCGCTCGATCCGGACCCGCCCGCTGTCCGGGTCGACCACCGCGAGGCGTTCACCCTCGAAGGGGAGGAGGAGCGCGCCGTCCGAGGGGCGTACGGCCGTGTAGTGCGGCTTCAGCCAGGAACCGAGCCCGCCCTCCGTGCCGTACGGCGCCACCTCGATGCGGCGGCTCCTCCAGGTGCCCGCGTCCACGACCGTCACGCCGAAGGAGTCGTGGTCGGTCGTGTAGACCTGCCGGCCGTCGCGCGAGACATCGACGTCGAAGGGGCGGCGCCCGACCGGGACCGCGGTGACCACCCGCCGCTCCCGGGTGTCGACGACCTCCAGGGTGCCGTTCCCGCCGGGGACGTTCACCCCGACGTACACGTGCGTGCCGTCCGGTGAGAGCGCGATCCCCATGCCGCCGCCCCGGTACTCCCCGGTCGACACGGGGCCGGTGTCGGTCTCGTACGGAATCAGCGCGGTGCGTCGGCGGGTGGCGGTGTCCACCGCGGCCACGCCCTCCGCCGTCGCCACCCATGCGGTGCCGTCGTCGGCGAGCGCGATCCCGTACGGGGCGGTGCCGACCTTCACCGAGCTCCGCCCGGACCCTCCGTCCGGCTCCGAGGGGTCGAGGAAGGTGACGCTGTCCGCCCCGAAGTCGGTGACCAGGAGCATGCCTTCGGACGTACGGACGGGTCCGTCTCCGGTGGGCGCCGGTGCCGACGGCCGTGCGGACGCCTCGGCGGGGGCCGCCCCGTCGTCCCGTGCCTCCGCCGGGCCCGCCCCGCCGTCCGCGCAGCCGTCGAGCACCGCGCCGAGGAGCACCGCCCCCGTGAGGGCCGCCAGCCGTCTCCGGACGACCGGTGTCCGGGTGCCGGGCCCGGTGGAGGGGGCCGGGGTGAGGACGGCGCCGACGGTCCGGGGCACCTCTTCCGCCCTGTGGGTCATCGCGGACAGCTCCTTGTCGCCTCGTGCGGCCCGGGGGTTTCTCCGCCGCTCCCCTCCACCCTCCACCGCGCTCGTGCCGACGCCATCGGCCGGCCGGCCGTCCGTCGGGCGCGCGACGGCTGAGGGCAGGGTCGTCCGATCGGCTGACCCGCACCCCCGCCCCGACCACGCACGACCGCCCCGGCGGGCGGATGCCTGCCGGGGCGGTCGTGCGTACGTGCGCGGTCGTGCGTACCGGTGCGGTACGTGCGCGGTCGTGCGTACCGGTGCGCGGCCGTGGCCCGCTGCCGGAGGGGATCAGCCCAGCGTCGCGATGGCCTTGTTGAAGGTGGCCGACGGACGCATGACGGCCTCCGCCTTCGCCGGGTCGGGCTGGTAGTAGCCGCCGATGTCGGCGGGCTTGCCCTGGACGGCGACGAGCTCGTCGACGATGGTCTGCTCCTGCTCGGACAGCGTCTTGGCGAGCGGTCCGAACGCCTCGGCGAGCGCGGCGTCGGCGGTCTGCCGCGCCAGCTCCTGGGCCCAGTAGAGCGCCAGGTAGAAGTGGCTGCCGCGGTTGTCGATGCCGCCGAGCTTGCGGCTCGGGGACTTGTCCTCGTTGAGGAAGGTGCCCGTGGCCTTGTCCAGGGTGTCGGCGAGCACCTTGGCGCGCGCGTTGTCCGTGGTGGTGGCCAGGTGCTCGAAGCTCACGGCGAGCGCGAGGAACTCACCCAGGCTGTCCCAGCGCAGGTAGTCCTCCTTGACCAGCTGCTGGACGTGCTTGGGGGCGGAGCCGCCGGCGCCCGTCTCGAACAGTCCGCCGCCGTTCATGAGCGGGACGACGGAGAGCATCTTCGCGCTGGTGCCCAGCTCGAGGATGGGGAACAGGTCGGTGAGGTAGTCACGCAGCACGTTGCCGGTGACCGAGATCGTGTCCTCGCCGCGGCGGATGCGCTCCAGGGAGAACGCGGTCGCCTCCTCCGGCGTGCGGATGGAGATGTCCAGACCGTCGGTGTCGTGCTCGGCCAGGTAGGTGTTGACCTTGGCGATGAGGTTGGCGTCGTGCGCGCGGCCCTCGTCGAGCCAGAACACGGCCGGGTTGCCGGTCGCGCGGGCGCGGGTGACGGCGAGCTTGACCCAGTCCTGGATCGGGAGGTCCTTGGTCTGGCACATCCGGAAGATGTCACCGGCGCCGACGGCCTGCTCCAGCACGACGTCGCCCTTGCCGTCGACGACCCGCACCGTACCGGTGGTGGGGATCTCGAAGGTCTTGTCGTGGCTGCCGTACTCCTCGGCCTTCTGCGCCATCAGACCGACGTTGGGTACGGAGCCCATGGTCGACGGGTCGAAGGCGCCGTTGGCGCGGCAGTCGTCGAGGACGACCTGGTAGACGCCCGCGTAGCTGCTGTCCGGCAGGACGGCGAGGGTGTCCGCCTCGTTGCCGTCCGGGCCCCACATGTGACCGGACGTACGGATCATGGCCGGCATGGAGGCGTCGACGATGACGTCGCTCGGCACGTGCAGGTTGGTGATGCCCTTGTCGGAGTCGACCATCGCCAGGGCGGGGCCCTCGGCGAGCTCGGCCTCGAAGGACGCCTTGACCTCGGCGCCGACGTCCGGCAGGGAGTCGAGGCCCTTGAGGATGCCGCCGAGGCCGTCGTTCGGGGTCAGGCCGGCCGACGCGAGCACGTCACCGTACTTGGCGAAGGTGTTCGGGAAGAACGCGCGGACCACGTGGCCGAAGATGATCGGGTCGGAGACCTTCATCATCGTGGCCTTGAGGTGCACGGAGAACAGGATGTCCTCGGCCTTGGCGCGTGCGACCTGCGCGGTGAAGAACTCACGCAGCGCGGCGACGCGCATGACGGCCGCGTCCACGACCTCGCCGGCGAGGACCGGGACGGACTCGCGCAGGACGGTGGTGGTGCCGTCGTCGCCCGCGAGCTCGATGCGCAGCGATCCGGCCGCGTCGATGACGACGGACTTCTCCGTCGAGCGGAAGTCGTCGACGCCCATCGTGGCGACGTTCGTCTTCGAGTCGGCGGTCCAGGCGCCCATGCGGTGCGGGTGCGCCTTGGCGTAGTTCTTGACCGACGCGGGGGCGCGGCGGTCGGAGTTGCCCTCACGCAGGACGGGGTTGACGGCGCTGCCCTTGACCTTGTCGTACCGGGCGCGGACGTCCTTGTCCTCGTCGGTGCGCGGGTCGTCCGGGTAGTCCGGAAGCGCGTAGCCCTGCTCCTGGAGCTCGGCGATCGCGGCCTTGAGCTGCGGGATCGAGGCCGAGATGTTGGGCAGCTTGATGATGTTCGCGCCGGGAGTCCTGGCCAGCTCACCGAGCTCGGCGAGCGCGTCATCGATACGCTGGTCGGCCTTGAGACGCTCCGGGAAGCCGGCGATGATCCGCCCCGCCAGCGAGATGTCACGGCGCTCCACCGTGACACCCGCGGTCGAGGCGTACGCCTCGATGACCGGCAGGAACGAGTACGTCGCCAGGGCAGGGGCCTCGTCGGTGTGCGTATAGATGATGGTCGAGTCAGTCACCGGGTGCTCCGCTCCACGTCTGCAACATTGCTTGACATCAAGATATCTCCTGACCGCCCCCCTCTCCACAGTGGCCCGCGCCCATGGTGGCGGAACCGGTCACTCCCGTCCGCCGGAGCCCGGAGCGCCGGGGGCCTGCGCGCTTCGACCAGCCCGGACTCGTGGGCGAGGACGAGCAGCTGGGCGCGGTCGCGGGCGCCCGGCTGGTCATGGCCCGGCTGATGTGGGTCTTGGCCGTGAACGGGCTGACCACCATGTGGACGGCGATCTCCGCGTCGGTCGGACGCCCTCCGGTCCCGCGAGGCCCCGAGATGTCCTGCGGGGGCCGGGATCCGGGTGGTCAGCGTCCGCCGGCCGCGCTGAGCGCCGGCGGCCGGTGCTCGTACCAGCGGCGGTCGTCCTCCAGCTGGGCGGCGAGGGAGATGAGCCGCGCCTCGCTGCGCGAGGGACCGAGCAATTGGGCGCCGAGGGGCAGGCCGTCGTGGGTGAACCCCGCCGGGACGTTGACGCCGGGCCAGCCGAGGACGTTCCACGGCCAGGCGTACGGGCAGGCGGAGGTCATCGCGAGGTCGGTGCGCCAGGCGCTGAGCCGGTCGAAGGCACCGATCCGCGGCGGCGGGGCGGCCGTGGTCGGGGTGAGCAGCACGTCGTATCCGGGGCCGCCGCGTGCCGGGGCGTCGAAGAAGGCGCCGATCCTCGCGTGCTGGCGCACCTCCCGTGCGCGGGCGGCGCGTACGACCCGGCCGCCGAGGCGGGTCCCGGTGCGCAGGGCACTGCGGGTGCGCGGGTCCAGGAGGCCGGGTTCGGGGTGCAGCGCGGCGAGTTCGGCGATGCCCGCGGTGGCGCGCGGGACGAAGGAGAGGCCGATCAGACCGTAGCGGGGGCGCGCCTCCTCGACGTGGTGGCCGAGCCGGGACAGCGTTTCGGCGACCGCGGTGACGGCGCGCAGGACCTCCGGGTGCGGCACGTTGTGGGTGAGGGTGAGCGGAGGCCGCAGCGCGAGGCCGATGCGGAGCCTGCCGGGGTCGCGGCGTGCCGCGGCGGACGCGTCGACGGCCGGCGGCCGGTGCGGGTCACGGGGGTGCGGACCCGCGGCCGCGTCCAGGAGCAGGGCGGCGTCGGCCACCGTACGGGCGAGGGGGCCGTTGACGGTGAGGCCCTGGAAGGCGTCGCTGCGGGGGTGCACGGAGATCCGGCCGCGCTGCGGCTTGATGCCGACGAGGTGCGTCCAGGCGGCGGGGATGCGGATGGATCCCGCGCCGTCCGAACCGAGCGCCGCGGGGACGAGCCCGGCCGCGACGGCCGCCGCCGAGCCTCCGGACGAACCTCCGGGCGTGTGCGCCGTGCTCCAGGGGTTACGGGTGACGCCGAAGGCGGGCCCCTCGGTGAAGGCCCACTGACCGAGCTCGCAGGAGTTGGTCTTGCCCACGACGACGGCGCCGGCGGCCCGCAGCCTGCGGACGGCCTCGCTGTCGGCGACGGCGGGAGGCAGGACGCCGTCGCAGCCGAAGTAGGTGGGCATGCCCTCGACGTCGGTGTCGTCCTTGACCGCGACCGGGACCCCGAGCAGCGGCAGCCGCTCCCCCGCCGCCAGCCGCCGGTCGGCGTCGGCGGCCTCGGCGAGCGCGGCGTCGACGCGCAGCTGGCGGAAGGCGTTCAGGGTGTGACGGCTCGCCTCGATCCGTGCGAGCGCCGCGGCGACCAGCGCGGTGGAGGTCGTACGGCCCTCGGCCAGGTCCCGCGCGCTCTCCGCGAGCCCGGGCTGGACGGGCGGCTCCGCGGGCCTGATCGGTCCGGTCCGCTCCGTGGGGTCTGCTGAGGACATCGCCACCGCCTCCTCGCGTCCGCCGGAGCACCGGCCCCGGGGTCGCCCGGGGTCCACCCGAGCGGGTCTACTGGAGAGTAACGAGGCGGGAGGCCCCGCTCAAGCACGCCGCACGCGGGTCGGCGCCCGTCTCCTCCCCGCGTGCCCCGGGAGACGACGGGCGCCGACGACGGGACGGCCGGACCGCGGGGCACTACGGCCGTACGTGGATCTCGCCGATGCCCGAACCCGGTCCGGCACGGTGGGCGGTCGACTGCCCGGACTCCCCAGGCCCGAGCGTGACGTGCTCACCGTCCACGTCGGGGGACCAGCCGCAGACCAGGTGGCCCCAGAAGGTCTGCGTGGCCGAGCCGTTGTTCCTGCACAACGTGTATCCGGTGCAGTCGTCGATCGCGTGCTTGCCGGTGTCGCACGACAGTCCGGGCGGAACGGCGACGGGCGCGACGGCCACCGCCGCCGTGGCCGGCACGGCGAGCGCGGCGGCCGTGACGGTGACGGCCGCGCCTCGCGCCGGCGCGGCTGGGTAAGCGGCCGACCGCTTGGCATCGCTCCACAGCGCCGCCGAACTCGGTGAGCGTGGCCGCCACCCCTGGAGGGGATGGGGCCGTGTCACGTCCGTGCGGGACCGGTCCGGCCGTCATCATGAGCCTGCACGGCTGGGCAACCCCGCGGCCTGCGGCCGACCACGCCGGACGCGGCCATTGAGGGGATTGGCAGCGATGGGCAGGCGCGTCGAAGAGCTCGAACCGGATGAACTTGCATGGTGAGGAAAGCTGTCGCATCGAGGCGGCCGCACTCACACACCGCAGGAGAATTCATGTTCAAGCTCGGAAGCGCAGCAGTCCTGACCGCGGCTGCAGGCGCCCTGTTGTTCGCCGGTGCGGGTGTGGCCAGCGCCGACGCCGACGCACAGGGAGTCGCCTACGGCTCCCCGGGTGTCCTGTCCGGCAACGTCGTCCAGGTCCCCATCAACATCCCCATCAACGTATGCGGCAACTCGCTGAACATCATCGGCGCCCTGAACCCCAGCTTCGGGAACACCTGCGTCAACGGCGACTTCGACCGTGACCACCAGGACAGCAAGGGCCACGACGACGGCAAGGGCCACGACGACAGCAAGGGCGATGACTACGGCTACTCCGGGCACGGCGGTAAGTAAGGTCTCTTGAGGCCGCCCTCTTACCTGCCTGAGGTGCTTGGGGGACTCGGTAGGGGTGCTTCCACGGCCTGGAGGTGCGGCTCCTTTTCGCTGTCCCCGGAAAAGGAGCCGCTTTCCACCGCCCGGCGTCTGCCCGGCGCGGACGCCGTCACAGCTCCGCCCTCGCGGGAATGTGGCCCGGCAGCGTTCACCAGCCGACGAGGTCCATGGAACTTCGCGCGAGCCAGTCCGTGAAGGACACCGGCTGACCGTCCAGGTGCAGAGGCAGGATCTGGTCGCAGGTGGCCCTGCCGTCGAACCACAGTGAGCCGTGGAGCGGACCGGTGACGACGAGCAGGGTCGAGAAGCCACAGCCGTTGTCCTGGATGTACACAGCGCCGGACGTCTTGCGCTCCTCGAACACCTCGTATTCGGCATCCCACTGCTCACGCACTGCCTGGTAGGCATGGTGGTCCGGGAAGTCCTCCGCCGGCGGCTCGCGCGCGATCAGCTCGTCCTCGTAGGCGCGGTAGGAGTCAGGATGCGGAAAGGCGGTGGCGAGCAGGGCGTAGTTGGTGTCCGAGTCCCGATGCCAGCCCCAGCCTGCCGCGGAGCGGCACAGGCGCTTCACCGCGTCACCGGCGTCCTGCCGGAACAAGTACGCGCGGTACGGGTCCGGGAACGCGATGCCCAACTCCGCCTCCGCTTCGCAGATCTCCGCTTCGGACAGCGGCGCCGCCGGGCGGGCACCCTGCTGCACGGGGGAAGAGCCGAGCGCGTCAAAGCGCCGCCCCCGGGCAACGCGTCGTGCTTCCGCTATCCAGTCGGTCGTCATACGGATGAGGTTAGACCGAGCGATCCGTCCGGACTCCGCCGTGACGTGGGAACGCTTCGCCAGGTCCTCAAGGTGTGAAGAAGACGCAGGTTCGTGCTGCCGGTCGCATCGTGAGATCGCGCTCGGTCTGCTCGGACTTCGCGATCTCCTGGATCTCGCGACGCTCGGGCAGCGTGAACGTCTTCGGGCAGCCGCCGGAGCGCCGTCCAGCCCTGTGATCGGTCTGGCCCGGCCCACCGTGCAGGTCACCGCTCACTTCTGCCGGTCATCGCACCCCGAGGCCGACCGGACGGAGCCACGGATCGGTGGGACGGGTTCTGTCAGGCGGTCAAGCCGTTCGTAGAGGGCCCGCACGAGACGGGCGCGGTCCTGTGTGCAGCGGGCGGTGCCCTCTATCGGTGCGGTCAGGCGTGCGGTGGCTTCACGGAGGACGATTTCGGCAAGGGCGCCGCGGCCGTCACCCTTCGGCAGGGCGGAGGCTCGGCACTGGATGGCGGCGGCGACCGCCCGTGCGTGACCGGTCAGTTGGAGCACGATCTGTTCGTAGTCGCAGGGGGTGAGGTTCGGTTTCCTCCACGCGAGGACGGCGGTGATGAGGGCCTCGTACGGAGCGCGGTCCGGTGGGGGTTCGGCTGCGGTCGGACCGTGGGGGTCCTGGAGGGCGGCGTGGGTGTCGCTCACCGGTACCTCGCCGCCCTGTCGTGGTCACCGCTGTCGGGGGCTGCCGGGGTGGGAGGCGCGAGGAAGCGGGCGTAGCCGCGGTCGGCGCGTGCCAGCAAGGCCGCGGAGGGTCGGCCGAAGGCGGGAGGCCGGAGGCCGCGTCCTCCCGGTGCGGGTCCGGCGGGTGTGGGTGCGCTCATGGGCTGCCTTCTGTCGCTCGTCACGTCGGTGTGATTCGACGCCGTGGAGAAGGCGGATTGGTCCTGGACGCACATGCGGTTCATCGCGGAGCTGGATGGCGGAGCGGCGGCGTGGCCGTCACGCGCCTCGTCTGCCGTCACACGGTTCGTCCGCGCCGGTGTCGGCGGAGTCTCCGCCGGCACCGGCGCGGTCCTTCTCAGTTCTGGTTCTGGTTCTGGTTCAGCGGGAGTGCGATGTCGACGACCTGGCGGCCGACCGGGAACGAGCCGACGAGGGACGCCCTGCCCTGGAGAACGTTCACCTGGTAGAAGCGCTGCTTCCCGCCGGTGGACAGCGCTGCGAAGCCGCGGTTGGAGCCGTCGGAGGGCTTGTAGTAGATGTCGAACCCGGCCCAGGGTCCGGTGTTCACTCCCAGGTTTCCGGTGGGGGCGAGTGTGCCGGCGTTGGCCGGGGACTGGAGGGAGACCCGGTCGTTGACCGTGTCGATGTCGAACAGGGTGGTGGCGGTGGCCGCGTCGAGGTCGTTGTTGGTGTAGGCGGCCCCCGTGACGCCGAGCGCGGTCGACGGCGGCGTGGTCGGGTTGGTGAGAGTGCCGTCGACGGTGGTGGTGCGCGGTGCGGCCGGGTCGTCGATGTTGTGGCGCAGGTTCTGGCCGGTGTCGCTGATGACACGCAGGCGGTTGGCGGCGGGGTTGAAGTCGACGCCGAAGTTGTTGCCCGCGAGCGCGACGGTGAGCTGGGAGACCTTGACCGCCCGGGCCTCGCTGTTCACGGTGTAGACGCCGCCCCGGTCGCCGACGCCGTAGAGCTTGCCGTTCTGGACCCGGAAGTCGATGCCGACGAGCTTCCTGTCCGCCCTCAGGCCGGAGACCTCGCCGAACGACCAGCTCTCGGCGGGGCGGGTGACCTGGAAGCCGACCAGGCGCTGGTCGGCGGTCAGCCCCACGCTGATGAGGCCCGCCGACGCCGCCCGCCCGCGTGGGCCGAACGGGGTGGGCTCGGTTCCGGCCGATGCGAGAGCGGGAGCCCCGAGGGACAACGCGATGGCGCCGGCGGCGGCGGCCGACAGAAGACGAGTACGCACGGTTGCACTCCGAACGGTAGTCGGCCCGCCCACGGAACGGAGCGGGTCCACCCTTCACTTCGACGCCACCTTCACCCCGGATTGGACGTAAGGCGCAATACACCCCGGACAGCCCACAAAGACGCATCTGCATCCGGCCGCTCAGGGGACCGACAGACTCGACCCGGACAGGTCGCGTCGACGGAGGGCTTCTCCCGGGACATGAGCGCTCTCCCCACCTTCCGTGACCGAGAACAGCGCCAAGCCTCACCCTCCGCACACCCGGCCACCGCGCACGCGACCGTACGCGGGCGTACGCTCGCTGGAAGGGGTCGATCCCCCGCGAATCCGGCTCGCGAAGGTCCTGACCAGGGACGTTTTCCGAGGAGGCGCCGTGACAGGTCAGCGCATCGCCGCACGTGCCGCAGCCTGCGCGGCGGTCGTGGCACTCGCCGTCACCACGGGTACGGCGGCTCACGCCGACGACGACTTCGAGTCGCTCACCGCCCAGCAGATCGCCGACCGCTCCCGCGACGCCCTGCTCGGCGCCCGGTCCCTCCACCTGCGGGCACAGGGCGACCTGGGCGAGGGCCGGACCCCGATGACGATCGACCTGACCCTCGACCGGGCGGGCAACTGCGCGGGCGACATCGAGCTGGGCAAGGGCAAGGGCACCGTCGAGATCGTCAAGCGGGGGGACGACGTCTGGGTCAAGCCGGACGCGGACTTCTGGGAGAACCAGGTCCCGATCGGCGGCGAGACCTTCGAATCCATCCTCGACGGGCGGTACCTGAAGGGCGAGGTATCCGACTCGAGGCTGCGCCCCGCCGTGTCGGCCTGCGACCTGGACACGTACCGCGATCTCGTCTCGGAGAACGCGGACCCGGCCGAGGGGACGTTGACGAAGGGCGAGGTGACGACGGTCGACGGTGTGCGGACGGTCCCGGTCACCAGGAAGGACGGCAGCCGGACGACGACGGCCTACGTGGACACCGAAGGCGCGCACCATCCGGTGCGGATAACCCTGCGGGGCGACAGCGCGGACGCGGCCGTGGACCTCTCACGCTTCGACAGGCCGGTCCCCACGGCCACTCCGTCCCCGGACGAGACGGTGGACGTCAGCACGCTCCTCGGCAAGACCTCGGCACCCACCTGAGGCTCACCGCGCGGGTTCGTCCTCCATGGCCGCGGCGACCTTCTCGCAGAGCTCCGCGAACAGGGCGCCCTCACCCTCGGTCAGCACGGAGGCGGCGAGCCGTCCGATGTCCTGGCGGCCCCGGGCGACCCGGGCGAGAAACGCCTCGCCCTCGGGAGTGAGGGAGGTGCTCAGTTCTCGCCGGTCCTCCCCCGACGCCGTCTGGGTCACCAGGTTCAGGTCCTTGAGCACCCGCAGGGCCTTCGACGTGGACTGCCGGGAGACGTCCAGCGCGGCGCTCAGCTCGGAAGGCCTCATGGCGCCCCGCACGCGCAGCAGCTCCAGGACGTCGTACTGGTGCCAGTTGACGCCCTCGGGGTTGGCGCGTGACCGCCGCGCGACCAGGAGGCACTGAAGGTGGATCAGGGCGGCCTCCAGACCGCTGGGTCCCGAGGGCCAGGGGGACATCGAGCCGTCTCGTTGAGTCATGGGTGCTTTCCGGTACGGAGGATTACCGGTGGGGGACGTTCCACACTATCAAGGGGCCACGCCGATGACAGGGCGGAAGCCCGCGGACCCCGTCGGGCCGGGCTCCGCGCGATCCACCGTGCCGCCGGACGGGCCACAGGTCGGACGTGGTGCCACGCCCGGGTCGGACGCGCGGCCACACCCGTGGCCGAGGGCGGCCGCGAAAAATGGTTGCCCTGAGGACATCATCAGGAGCGTGCGAGTCCGAACCCGGGGTACCGGAGTCCATGGACCGGTCGGGGCCGGCCGACCGCAACGCCCCGAAGGACGAGGCTACTTCCGTACGGGAGCAGTCGCATCGGCCCGGCCCGCACCGGGTCAGGGAAGCCTCGCCTGTCTCTTTTTCTCCTTCGGCAGGGGTCCGTGAGCGGCCCTGATATCCGACCAACCGGCCCCGCACCAAAGGAGTTTGACTTCGATACCGTTCTGTGATTAGCATCGGTTTCCAAGTGGAAACCATATTTTCAGCCACATGCTGAAGAGTTGAATGCCCAGGCTCACGATTTCCCGCAGTACGCCCCGGCGAGATCGCTGAAGCCATTCCTTCGGACAGCACGCCGAGGAGATCAGCGATGACGGAGAACAGTTCCTCCCCTTTATTAACGAGCCCCCCTCTTGTCCTTACCGCTCTGTTCGAAGAAGCGGTGCGGAACAACCGAGAGGCCGTGGCTGTGGCGCACGGCGCGCAACGCGTCACGTACGACCAGCTCAACCGGCGGGCCAATCGCATGGCACGTCTTCTCGCCGGCCAAGGGGTGACGAAGGGCGACCGTGTCGGCGTGCACATGCGCCGGTCCCCGGACCTCTACGCCGTCCTGCTCGCGGCTCTCAAGGCCGGCGGGTGCGTGGTGCCGCTCGACCCCGCGCATCCCACGGAGTTCGTCGGCCGCATCCTCGGTGAGGCCGACACGTCACTGGTGGTCTGCGACGACCCGGACGGCCTCCCCCCCGGCGCCCGTGAGGGCGGTCTCTCCCTGGACGACCTCGTGCGGCGGAGTGAGGGTCTGGACGACGGTGACACGGATCTCGGCATCGGGCCGGAGGACACCGCGTTCCTCATGTACACCTCCGGGTCCACGGGAACACCCAAGGGTGTCCGGATCGCGCACCGCGGACTGGCCCGCCTGGGCCCGCACAGCGGCGCCCTCGCGATCACCCCGCAGGACGGCCTGACCCAGTCGGCCGCCTTCTCCTTCGCCGCCTCGACCATCGAGATCTGGCTCGCCCTGCTGCACGGCGCCACACTGCTGCCGATGCCGCCCGGGCTGCCGTCGCTCCCCGTGCTGCGCGACGCCGTGGAGGAGCGGGGCGCGACCGTGCTCAGTCTTCCGTGCGGCCTGTTCAACGCCCTGGTCGACCACGAGCCGGAGTGCCTGAGGAAGGTCCGGATCGTGCTGCTGAGCGGCGACTTCCCCTCTCCCGCCCACCTGCGCAAGGCCTTGGCCCACACCGACGCGACCCTCTACAACGGCTACGGCTGCACGGAGAACTCCTCGATCACCGCCCTGTACCCGCTGACCTCCGCCGACGAGGTGGACGGCGCGGGCATGGTGCCGATCGGCAGGCCGCTCCCGACGGTCACGCTGGAGGTGTACGGCCCCGAGATGCGCCCCTGCGACACCGACGAGGTGGGGGAACTGTGCGTGGGCGGGACCGGTGTGGCCCAGGGGTACGCGGGCCGACCGGAACTGACCGCCGAGAAGTTCACCGCGGCACCGGACGGCGGGCTGCTCTACCGCACGGGCGACCTCGCACGCAGGAACGCGGACGGCGACGTCGTGCTCGTCGGGCGGTCCGACAGCATGGTGAAGATCCGCGGCTTCCGGGTGGAGACCAGCGCCGTCACCCTGGCGATGCGCTCACTCGAAGGGATCGGGGACGCGGCGGTGAAGGCGTTCGAGGACGACGCCCGGGAGAAACGTCTCGTCGCCTTCTACACCACCCGTGACGGCGCACCCGCCGATCCCTCGGACCTGGTCCGCCGGCTCTCCTCGCAGCTGCCCTCCTACATGGTCCCCTCCACCTTCCGTCACCTCGGGACGATGCCGACCAACGTGAACGGAAAGATCGACCGCACCGCACTCACCCTTCCCGGGCGGTCCGGTGCCCCGGACCGGAAGTCCACCGAAGAGAAAGGCCGAACAGCTATGCAGAATCCTCTCGAAGCAGTCGTCCTGCAGTCCTGGATCGAGATCTCCGGAATGGAGGGCTTCTCGACCACCGACTCCTTCCTCGGCCATGGCGGGAACTCCCTCCATTTCGTGCAACTGGCCTCCCGTCTGCAGAAGATATTCGGGATCGAGATCACCACCGAATCGGTATTCCGGCACGGCACGGTGGAACAGCTGGCCCGTTTCATCGAGGAGAGCCGCAATCAGGAGGCGAGCACCTCGACGTCCGGCGGCTGACGGAGTTCCCGACAGCGGCCGGCACACGCACTGCACGGTCGCGTTACGTCTCCGGAGGGCGACGGAACCGTGAACAATCCCCTTACCTCGGCAATACTAGAATTGGCGCGGAGAACGCTCCGGGCGCCCGGCCTCGGGCCGGATCAGGAATTCTCGGACCACTGCGACGATCCCGGGCGGCTGGACGAACTGGGCGCGGTCCTGCGGACCGTGTTCGCCGTGGATCTGCCGTCCGCCGGCCTCCGCGGTGAGGACACCGCGGCGGCGTTGGCCGAACGCACCGCCCGGGGGCGCCCTGGTCCCCGCGGGCACGAGCTGGAGGCAGGCTCCGCGCCGCGGACCGGCGGCACGACGGAGGCCTCGTTCGGCCAGAGCGGTATCTGGCTCATCGACCAGTACCTCCCCACACCGGAGGCGTACAACGGGCCGTTCCTGGTCCGCCTGCCGTTCCGGCTCGACGGGGAGCGGCTGCGCCGCTCCGTCGCCGGGGTGCTGCGCCGGCAGGAAGTGCTGCGCACCACCTACGCGTTACGCGACGCCCGGCTCCTCCAGGTCGTCTCGGACGACGACACGGCCTTCCACTACCGCGTCGAGCACTACGGCAGCGAGAAGGAACTGGACGCCATCGCCCAGCAGGTGGCGAACGTGCGCTTCGACCTGGAGCACGGGCCGGTGACGGCGGTGGCCTGTGCGCTCGGTCCGGGCGCGGAGAGCGCGATCATCTGCAACATCCACCACATCGCCTCCGACGCCGCCTCGGCCGGTGTCTTCCTGCGCGAACTCCTCGACGCCTACGACCGGATCGGGCGGGGTCTGCCCGTGGAGGCGGTGCCCGGCCGTCCGGACTACGCGGACTTCGCGCACTGGCACCGCGAGCACCTGACGCCGCGGAGGACCGGGGAACTCCTCGACGAGTGGGCCGGCCGGCTGGCCGGGGAACTGCCCGTGCTCGACCTGCCGGCGGACCGCCCGCGGCCCGCCGCGCAGGAGCACCGGGGGGCGACCGTGCCCCTGCGGGTTCCCGCCGGGGTGACCGAGCGGCTGGAGCGGCTGGCGGAACGCGAGGGCGTGACGCTGTTCATGGCGCTGCTCGCCGTGTACGGGGTGTTCCTCAGCAAGCTGACGCGTCAGGAACGCGTGCTCGTCGGCTCCCCGGTCTCGCTGCGCGACGACGCGCAGACCCGGGATCTCATCGGCTACTTCGTCAACATGGTCGTCCTGCGCCAGGACGTCACCGGCTCGATGAGCGTGCGCGAGGTCCTGGCGCGGGCACGCGAGGAGGTCACCGACGCGCTGCGGCTGAAGTGGGCCCCCTTCGACAAGGTGGTCGAGCGTCTGAGGCCCGAGCGCAACAGCGGTCACACACCGGTCGTCCAGACGATGCTCGTGCTGACCGATCCGGGTTCCGCGCAGTGCGCCCACGACGGCACACCGCTGCCGGTCCGGCGCGACATGGCCCACGGCGCGAAGTACGACCTGTCCGTGGTGTTCGCACGCGAGGAGGACGGGCTGCACGGCACGCTCGAGTACGACGCGCACCTCTTCGACGAGTCCACGGCCAGGCTGATGGGCGAGCGTCTGGGCCGGCTGGTGGACCGGCTGGCGGCGGCCGGGCCGGACACCCTCGTCCGCGATCTCGGGCTGCTGTCCGACGAGGAGGAGCGGGACCTGCTGGCCCGTGACGACCTGGTGGACGGGAGCGCGCGCCCCGTGCCGGTGGGCGAGCTGTTCGAGCGGCAGGTGTCGGCCACGCCGGACGCCGTCGCGGTGACGGACGGCTGCCGCTCGTGGACGTACCGGGAACTGGACGAACGGGCCAACCGGCTCGCCCGCGTCCTGCGCGAGGAGGGGGCGGGGCCGGGCCGCCGGGTGGGCATCAGCCTGCCGCGCTCGTCCGACATGGTCGTGGGGCTGCTCGGCGTCGTGAAGTCGGGGGCCTCCTACGTCCCGGTGGACCCGTCCTACCCGCCGGAGCGGGTGGCGTACGTCCTCGACGACTCCGGCGTCTTCCTCGTGCTCACCGACAGCACGGTGGGCGCGGAACTCCCCTCCGGAACGAAGCTGTTCGAGATCGACCGGGAAGCGGACCGGACGGCCGCGGCCGATCCCGCGACACCGGGCAGGACCAGGACCCCCGACGACGAGATCTACATGGTCCACACCTCCGGGTCGACCGGCGCCCCGAAGGGGGTGGTCATCCGGGACCGCACGGTGGGCAATCTGGTCGGCGCCCAGCACCGGATCTCCCCCTGCGGGGCCGAGGGCACCACGCTGCAGTACATGACGCTCTCCTTCGACGTCTCCGTGATGGAGATCCTGGGGACGCTGTGCGCGGGCGGGACGCTCGCCCTGATACCCGAGGAGCTCCAGAAGGACCTGCACCGGCTGGTCGCGTTCGTCGCCGAGCACCGGGTCACGCGCCTGTACCTGCCCTACATCGCGCTCCAGCGGTTCGCCGCGATCGCGGTCGCGGAGGGGCTGCGGTGCGAGGGCCTGCGCGAGGTCACCTCCGTGGGCGAGGCCCTCGTCGTCTCCCCGCAGATCCGGGAGTTCTTCGCGCGGCACCCCCGGGCGCGGCTGCTGAACATGTACGGACCCTCCGAGACCCATCTGGCGACCTGGCACGAGCTGTCCGGCGACCCCGCCGGGTGGCCCGAGGCCCCGGCCATCGGCCGTCCGGTCCAGGGCATGCGGCTGCGCGTCCTCGGACCCGACCGTGAGCTCCTCCCTCCCGGGGTCACGGGCGAGCTCCACATCGGCGGCCCGCACCTCTCGCCCGGCTACCACGCCAGGCCCGAGGAGACGGCGCTGCGCTTCGTCGCCGATCCGTACGGCGGGGCGGGCGACCTGCTCTACCGCACGGGTGACCTCGTGCGGTGGAACGCGCGCGGCGACCTGGAGTACCTGGGCCGCGCCGACGACCAGATCAAGA
This sequence comes from Streptomyces sp. NBC_01460, assembly GCF_036227405.1. NCBI lineage: Bacteria > Bacillati > Actinomycetota > Actinomycetes > Kitasatosporales > Streptomycetaceae > Streptomyces > Streptomyces sp. NBC_01460. The sequence continues at coordinate 6,951,589 of NZ_CP109473.1, read as the reverse complement.
TCCGCGGGTACCGCATCGAACCCACCGAGGTCGAGGCCGCCCTCGACGCACTGGACGGGGTGCGGAGCTCGGCGGTGGTGGCGGTCGAGTTCGGAGCGGGCGACCGGCGGCTCGTCGCCGCGGTCACGGGGGACGGCGCCGCCGCCGACGGGCGGCTGCGGGCCGCTCTGGCCACGCGGCTGCCGGACTACATGCTCCCCGCGCACCTCGTCCGCCTGGACCGGCTCCCCACCTCCCCCAGCGGGAAGATCGACCGCGGCGGACTGGCCGCCAGGCTGGCCGCCGAGCTGCGCGACCACCGCGCGGACGATCGCGGCACAGCGGCGGAGCAGCCGAGGCCGGGCACCGAGCGCGAGATCGCGGACCAGTGGTCGGACGTGCTGGGAGGCGGTTCCACGGGGCGGGACGACGACTTCTTCACGCTGGGCGGCAACAGCATCATCGCCACCGAACTGGTCTACCGTCTCCGGCGGTTGTACGACATCGACATACCGCTGCGGACCCTGTTCGACAACCCCACCGTCGCCGGCATGGCCGCGCGCATCGAGGAGCGGCGCGCCGGTGACACCACGGCGTTCTCGGCTCCCGCGGCGGACCTGAGCGGCGATGTGACCCTGCCGGACACGGTACGTGCCGACGGCCGCGCCACGGTTCCGGTGGCCGACGCGACGGAGCTCCTGCTGACCGGTGCGACCGGATTCCTCGGCAGCTTCCTGCTGCGGGACCTGGCGGCCGTCCCCGGCCGCACGGTCACCTGCCTGGTGCGCGCGGCCGATGCGGGGGCCGCCCTGGAGCGGCTGCGCACGACCGCCGCCGGGTACCGCATCGCGGACGACATCGCCTGGGACCGGGTGCGTGCCGTCCCCGGGGACCTCACCCGCGCGCGCATGGGACTGTCCGACGCGGACCACCGGGAGCTGACCGCTTCGGTGCAGGTGGTCTACCACGCGGCGGCGCACATCAACTTCGTCCTCCCGTACGCCTCGGTGAAGCCGGCCAACGTCGACGGCACGCGGTCCGTGCTGGAGTTCGCCGCCACCGGGCGGCTCAAGCCGGTGCACCACATGTCGACCATCGCGGTGTTCGCCCCCGGCCAGGAAGCCGGTCCGATCACCGAGGAGGCGGTGCCCGGGACGAGCGAGGGACTCGGCATCGGTTACACCCGGAGCAAGTGGGTCGCCGAGGGGATCGTGCGGCTGGCGCGTGAACGCGGCCTGCCCGTGACCGTCTACCGCATCGGCCGGATCTCCGGCGACAGCGTCAGCGGCGCCTGCCAGGCGGACGACTTCCTCTGGCGCCAGATCAAGAGCTTCATCGAGCTCGGTTCGGCGCCGCCCGCCGAGGAGCTGACGACGGATCTGCTGCCGGTGGACTTCGTCAGCAGGGCCGTCGTGGCCCTCTCGGGCGATCCCTCCGCCGACGGCGCGACGTTCCACCTCTTCCACCCGCGCGGCTCGGACTTCACCCCGGTGCACGCCGCCGTGCGCGCGTGCGGCTACGCGCTGGACACGGTGCCGGCCGACGAGTGGCTGACGCGCCTGGAGGAGTCCGCCCGCCGCCCCGGCGGCAACGCGCTCGCCGCGGCCGTCCCGCTGTTCCGCGAAGGCGCGCTGGAACTCGGCGAGAACACGTACGGCAACGACATGACGTCCCGGCTGCTCGGACGTCTGGGGCTGCACTACCCCGACATCGACCGCCGGTCCCTCTCCCGCATGATCCGCTACTTCGGCTCGACGGGTCAGCTGGCCGACCCGCACCACGCGCGGCAGATCGCGTAGGGCAGCCGTTCAGCGGCTCCTCCGTCCCAGACATCCGCAGGCGTCCACCCCACGGGCCGCCTCAGAGCGAAGGCCGACAGCATGCTTCGAAACCCCCTGCCGAGCGCCGAGCACGACCCGTTGATCGCGTCGATGGTGACCGGACTGACGGCTCGTCAACAGCCGCAGTGGCCCGACCGTTCCGTCCTCCCCCAGGTACACGAGCGTCTGGCCGGTGAAGCGCCCCTCGTCTCGTACGACAGCGTCAAGGTCCTCGGCGAGCTGCTCGCCCGGGCCGCCGAGGGCGAGTTCTGCCTGCTCCAGGCCGGCGACTGCGTGGAGCTGACGACCGAGTGCGAACCGCGCGACATCGCCCGCAAGGTGGAGATGCTCGACGTGCTCGGGGACATCATGTGCACGAGCTCCGGGCTTCCCGTCCTGCGCGTCGGACGGATAGCGGGCCAGTTCTCGAAGCCCCGTTCCCAGGACTGGGAGACCGTGTACGAGGACCGGCTCCCGGTGTTCCGGGGCCCGGTCGTCAACGCGCCGGACCCGCATCCGACGGCCCGTACCCCCGATCCCTCCCGCATCCTCTCGGGGCTGAAGGCCGCCCGCTGCGCCGTCACCGCCATCGACGGGCTCGGGCGGGGCGAGGGCTCCCCGCCCGAGGACCGGGTGTGGACCAGTCACGAGGCGCTCCTGCTGGACTACGAACTGCCCCAGGTCCGGCGGCACGGGGAGGGCGGGAGCTACCTGGCCTCCACCCACTGGCCCTGGATCGGTGAGCGCACCCGCGGGGCGGACGACGCGCACGTGCGGCTGATGGCCGAACTGGGCAACCCGGTGGCGTGCAAGATCGGCCCGGAGGCGACGACGGACGAGGTGCTGGCCGTGTGCGCGGTGCTCGACCCGCACCGCACCCCCGGGAGGCTCACCCTCATCGCCCGGTTCGGCGCGGGGCAGGTCGCACGGGTGGCACCGCTTGTGCGGGCGGTGAAGCAGGCCGGGCACCCCGTCCTGTGGATGTGCGACCCCATGCACGGGAACACCGTGAAGACGCCCGACGGGCTCAAGACGCGCAAGCTCGACGCGATCATGTCCGAGATCCGGCAGTGCGTCGACGTGGTGTCGGAGAACTCCGGGCGGTGCGCCGGGCTCCATCTGGAGGCGTCCCCCGACGACATCTCCGAATGCGACGGGGCGGGCAGCTCCCCCGAGCCGGGCCCCGGCTACCGGAGCCTGTGCGACCCCCGGCTCAGCCTCGTCCAGGCGGTGGCCGCCGCGGCTCACTGGCGTCTTCCCGTGGGAGCGGCGGTATGAGCGCGGCCCTCGGGCACGCCGAACCGGCCTGGGCCCCCGACGCGTTGCTGCCGCCGCCGGGCCGGCCGTTCGCGGTGCTGCACCGGCCCGGGGCGGTCCGTGAGGCGCCCGTCGAGATCCTGAGCGGTCCGGTCCGCCGCGCGGACGACCTCGACGCCCTGGACCTGGACCGGCCGGGCCCGGCGGCCCGGGGCGCGGGCGGGGCGAGCACCCTGGTGCTGGCCCCCTACCGGCAGATCCGCGAGCGCGGCTTCGCCCACCCCGACGACCGCGAGCCCCTGCTGGCGATGGAGGTGCGGGAGCAACGGCGGTTACCGCTGGACCGGTTGCTGGACCTCCTGCCGGACCGGGCGCCGCGGGTGGAGGACCCCCGCTTCGACATCGGCGACGACGCGTACGCGGCCGCGGTGGACAGCATCGTGCACCGCGAGATCCACGGCGGCGAGGGCTCCAACTTCGTGCTCGCCCGCAGTCTGCACGGCCGGATCCGTGACGTCGACCGGGTCACCGCGCTGGCGGTGCTCCGCGGGCTGGTGACGGCGGAGACCGGCGCGTACTGGACGTTCCTCGTCTTCACCGGGGAGCGGTACCTGATCGGCTCCACCCCGGAGCAGCAGGTCCGCGTCCGCGGTGACCGGGTGGACATGAACCCGATCAGCGGGACCTACCGGTACCCGCGGACCGGCGCGGATCTGCCGGGAGTCCTGCGCTTCCTGGGGGACCCCAAGGAGACCGACGAGCTCTACATGGTGGTGGACGAAGAGCTCAAGATGATGACGTCCCTGTGCGGCCGGGACGTGCGGGTCTGCGGCCCGTCCCTGAAGTGGATGTCCCGGCTCGCCCACACCGAGTACTACCTCTCGGGACGCTCGGAGCGCCCGCTCGGCGAGATCCTGCGCACCACCATGCCGGCGCCGACCGTGACGGGCAGCCCGGTGGAGAACGCCTGCCGGGTGATCGAGCGGTACGAACCGCAGGGGCGCGGCTACTACAGCGGGGTCATCGCCCTGCTGGGCCACGAGGGCGGGGAGCGCCGGCTGGACGCCGCCATCATGCTGCGCACGGCGGACCTCGGTACGGACGGCGCGGTTCGGCTGACGGCGGGATCCACGGTGGTGCGGGAATCGGTGCCCGCCGAGGAGACGGCGGAGACCACGGCCAAGCTGTCCGGTCTGCTCGACGCGCTGTCCGGCCGGCGTACGGCGGACGCTCCCGTCCCGGTCCCCGCCGCCGGGCTGGCCGACGACCCCGCGGTGCGCGGCGCGCTCGCCGCGCGCAACGACGGGCTCTCGTCCTTCTGGCTCGGCGGCACCGGCGCCCCTCCTGCGGGCGCCTCGGGCGTCGCGGGGACCGCCGTCACGATCGTCGACGCCGAGGACGGTTTCACCTCCATGCTGGCCTACCAGTTGCGGTCGCTCGGGTGCGCGGTGCGCCTCGTGCCGTGGTACCGCGCGGAGGAACCCGCCGGGGCCGGTGGCGCCTCCGGCGCCGCCGGGGCCGGTGGGGCCTCGGGCGCCCGGGGCGTCGTCCTGCTCGGCCCGGGGCCCGGCGATCCGCGGGACTCCGCGAACCCGCGGGTGCGCGCCCTGCGGGCGGTGGCCGCCGAGCGGCTCGCCGGGGGTCTGCCCCTGTCCGCGGTCTGCCTCGGGCACCAGATCGTGTGCACCCTTCTGGGACTCCCCGTCGTCGAGCTGCCCGATCCGGCGCAGGGCAGGCGGCTGCGGGTACCGCTGTGGGGCAGGACGCGCATGGCCGGTTTCTACAACAGCTTCTCGGCGCGCGCCGGCGACGACCGGCTCCGTCCTGCCCTGTCCGGCTCGGCCGTCCAGGTGCAGCGCCTCGGCGACGAGGTCATCGCCCTGCGCGGACCGGCCCTGTCCACCATCCAGTTCCACGCGGAGTCGTTCCTGACCGAGGACGGCCCCGCCATCCTGGCCGGCCTGCTGACCGGTGCGCGGGCACCGGCGGAGGCGGACCGGGTGACCGTCCACGAGAGCAGGGGTACCCATGAACATGCCTGACGGGGGCGTGCGCACCGCGCCCCGGCCGATCGACCCGCGCGCACTGCGCAGTTGCATGGGCCAGTTCGCCACCGGAGTCACCGTGATCACCTGCCGGCGGGGCGACGTCGTCCACGGCACGACGGTCAACGCGTTCACCTCGGTGTCGCTGGACCCGCCCCTGGCCCTGGTGGCCCTGGACCGGCGCAGCCGCGCGGGTGCGCTGCTCCTGGAGGACGGCGGGTACGTCGTCAACATCCTCGACGAGACGCAACGCGATCTCGCCATGCACTTCGCGGGCCGCCCCATGGAGGGGCCGGTCCCGTGGGTGGACGAGAGCGGACCGCATCCGCGCCTGGCCGGCACGGTGGCCCATCTGGTCTGCCGCCCCTTCCAGGTGCACGACGGGGGCGACCACACGCTGCACATAGGCAGTGTCGACGAGTTCGAGAGCCGTCCGGGACGGCCGCTGCTGTTCCATCGCGGCGCCTTTCCCGAGCTGGCGCCCGACGAGACCGGTGAGGCCTGGTCGCAGTGCCTGGACGGCATGGACCCGGTGGAGCACTTCCACGCCCGTGACGAAACCGACGAGACGAGGGACTGACGCACATGACGGAGAAGGACGATGTGACCGGCACGGCGGCGGACTCCGGCGACCGGACGGACGGGGCACCGCGCCGCGTGACCCGGCCGATGACCGGTGACGAGTACCTGGAGAGCATCCGCGACGGCAGGGAGATCTGGGCGTACGGGGAACGGGTCGACGACGTCACGAAGCACCCGGCGTTCCGCAACACCGCGCGGATGACGGCCCGCCTGTACGACGCCCTGCACGACCCCGAGCACCACGACACGCTGACCGCGCCCACCGACACGGGCAGCGACGGCTTCACGCACAAGTTCTTCCGGGTGCCGCGCAGTGTGGAGGACATGGTCGGGGACCGGGACGCCATCGCCGAGTGGGCCCGGCTCACGTACGGCTGGATGGGACGGAGCCCGGACTACAAGGCGAGCTTCCTGGTGACGCTGGGCGCGAACCCGGAGTACTACGGGGAGTTCGCGGACAACGCCCGGCGCTGGTACACCGAGGCGCAGGAGCGGGTGCTGTTCTGGAACCACGCGGTGATCAACCCGCCCGTGGACCGCCACCGGCCGTCGGACGAGGTCGACGACGTGTTCGTGCACGTCGAGAAGGAGTGCGACGACGGCCTCGTCGTCAGCGGGGCGAAGGTGGTGGCCACGGGGTCGGCCCTGACCCACTTCAACTTCGTCGCGCACTACGGGCTGCCGGTGAAGAAGAAGGAGTTCGCCCTGGTGGCCACGTTGCCGATGGCGGCGCCGGGGGTGAAGCTGATCTGCCGTCAGTCCTACGAGCTGGCCGCCAGCCGCATGGGCAGCCCGTTCGACTACCCGCTGTCGAGCCGGCTGGACGAGAACGACACCGTCTTCATCCTGGACAAGGTGAAGATCCCCTGGGAGAACGTCTTCATCTACGGGGACACGGCGAAGGCCGGCACCTTCCTGAACACGTCCGGATTCACCCACCGGCTGACGTTCCACGGTGTCACCCGGCTCGCGGTCAAGCTCGACTTCCTGGCCGGTCTGCTGCTCAAGGGACTGGACGTGACCGGGACGAAGGATTTCCGGGGAATTCAGACCCGGGTCGGCGAGGTGCTCGCCTGGCGCAACATGTTCTGGGGCCTCAGTGACGCCATGGCGCACAATCCTCATGCGTGGCACGGCGACGGGCTCCTGCCGAATCTGGATTACGGTATGGCGTACCGCTGGTTCATGACCATCGGATATCCGCGCGTGCGCGAGATCATTCTGCAGGATCTCAGCAGCGGCCTCATCTATCTGAACTCGCACGCCAAGGATTTCCAGAACCCCGAGCTGCGCCCGCATCTGGACCGGTACATGCGGGGTTCGAACGGCTACGACTCGGTGGAGCGGGTCAAGCTGATGAAGCTGATCTGGGATTCCGTGGGCACGGAGTTCGCGGGGCGGCACGAACTGTACGAGCGGAACTACTCGGGCAACCACGAGAACGTGCGCATCGAGCTCCTGATGGCCCAGACGGCCTCCGGCCAGATCGACGGCTACCGGGGTTTCGCGGAGGAGTGCATGTCCGAGTACGACCTCGACGGCTGGACCGCTCCCGACCTGATCGGGCCCGACCACACATGAGGACCGGGGCGGCGGAACACGTCCGGGGGCGGCCGGCGGCCGGTGTCCGGTCCGCCGCCGCCCCCGGCTCCGCGGTGCGTCAGGGCAGGATCAGCGCCAGGGTGAACCCGTCGTACCCCTTGCTCCCCACCGTCTGGATCGAGGTGGCGCTGACCCGGGGCTCGGCGGCCAGCATCTCGTGGAACCGCCGCATCCCCCGGACGCCTCCGTCCTGGTCGGCGGCCTCGCCCACGGCACCGCCGAGCACGACGTTGTCGACGACGATCACCCCGCCGGGGCGGGAGAGCTCGAGCGCCCAGGTGAAGTACTCCGGTGTGTCGGGCTTGTTGGCGTCGATGAAGACGAGGTCGAACGGCGGGTCTCCGGCCTTCGCGAGGGCGGGCAGGATGTCCAGCGCCCTGCCCACGTGCTGCTCGACGACGTCGGCGACGCCGGCCCGCTCCAGGTGTCCGGCGGCCGCCTCGGCGAACGTGCGCTCCCACTCGATGGTGACCAGCCGCCCGCCCGGGGGCAGCGCCCGGGCGAGCCAGATCGTGCTGTACCCGCCGAAGGTGCCTATCTCGAGAATGCGCCCGGCGCCCTGGATGCGGGCCAGCAGGTGCAGCAGTTTCCCCTGGGACCGGGAGACCCCGATATCAGGAAGGTCGAATGCGATGTGCGCCTGGGCGGCGGCCGCCAGAGCCGGGTCCTCGTCGCCGAGAACCGCGTCGAAGTAGTCGTCCACCGCGCTCCACTGATTCTGTGTCATGGCACCAGTATTCCTCGGAAAGGGGGGCACAAGGCAAGCGTTCGAGGAAATTTTCACAGGAATTGATGACACTTCCCGAATACCTCGGCCCCTTGTTTTGGGCTGCCCTGAAATTGCTTTCCATGACATCTGCACCACCGCATCGGAAAACTTGAGGAATCCCCTTTCGTCACTTGACCTGATTTCCGGGAAATCGCTAGCCTGAATAACGAGAAGAAGAATAATCGATCCCTTCCGGAACGAGAGGAGCGCAGAACCTTGTCCCGAACCCGGACCGCGACCGAGCGCCCGACGGGCCTCGACCTCATACCGGAGCTCCACCACGTGGGAGTGCAGACGGGCGACCTCGACAACTGCCTCGCCTGGTACCAGGAGTTCTTCGGCTGCCGGCCGAACTGGACCCTGGACGCGTTCTCCGACCTCACCCTGAGCCGTCTGCCCGGCATCACCCGGCTGACGGAGCTGGCGGTGGCCGGGCTCCGCTTCCACCTCTTCGAACGCACCGGGCACGACGACGCCGTACCCGGCGGCAACACTCGCCAGTTCCAGCACATCTGCCTGTCCACCGGATCGGCCGAGGAGCTCCGGGCCTGGCGTGACCGCTGGATCCACCTGTACGACTCCGGCCGCTACACCTTCGCCGGCGACGAACAGCCCACCGACATCGTCATCGACGCGGACGGCGTGCAGAGCTGCTACGTCCTGGACGTCAACGGGCTGGAGTTCGAGTTCACCTACGTCCCGCCAGGAGGAGACCGATGAACACGCGCGTCCACCGCACCGTGACCGAACTGCCCGTGCCCGACGGCTGGGACTTCGGGGACTTCCCGTACGGCCTGGAACCGCTGACGCTGCCCGAGCCGCCGACTCCCGAGTCCGGGGACGGCATGCCGGACGTGCTGCCGGCCGACGAGACCCTGGTGGACCGGAGCACGGTCTGCCCGCGGGCGGGAGCGGCCCTCTCCACGACCGACTTCTCCCACCAGCTCTTCTGGTTCCGCTGGATCACGGGCCACCAGGCCACCTTCGCCGTCTGGCAGCTGACCGCACACGCCCTGCACCAGGCCCGCACCCGGTCAGACCCCGCCCCGTCCCTGCGCGCGATGACGGACCTCACCGACGCGTACACCTCGATGCTGCTCTACACCAGCTCGTGCCCGGCCGACGTCTACGGCACGGTCATCCGGCCGAGCATGTACCTGCAGCACCGGAGCTTCAGCGGCACCTGGGCCCCGGACTTCGTGCCCGTACGGGGACTGCTGAGGGGCAGGAAGCCGGAGTGGGAGAACACGCCCGAGAGCGAGAGGCTCCAGCACGCCGTCCGGACCTACCACACGGTGCACGCGGGGGTGGCGGCCAAGCTGGTGCCCGGCGGCCGGTCCCTGCTCCAGGAGTCCGCGGCCGAGACCACGCCGACGCACCCCGAGACGCAGGCGCTGCTCTACGACCACTACTTCCTGACCCTGCGGGCGCCGGTCGGCACGGTGGAGCTGGTCGACCAGTTACGGAGCCGGCTGCGCGCGATCTCGCTCGACGTCGCGACCAACGGGCTCTACCCGGGCCTCACGCCCGAGGAGGACGAGGCCTTCCCCCACGAGCTGCGGAGCACGGAGGTGCGGCGCTACGAGAAGGACTTCGCCCTGGCCCTGAGCCGGATCGACGTCGCCGCCCGGCAGCTCAAGCCGAAGGTGCTGCACACCACGGCCCCCTGACCGGCCGTCACCGCAGGGGGATCCCGACACGGAACGGAGTGAGGACGAGTGCGCCACGGAGTGGTGATCCTGCCCGAACAGCGCTGGTCGCAGGCGCGCGACCAGTGGGTACTGGCCGAGCGCCTCGGTTTCGACCATGCCTGGACCTACGACCAGTTGATGTGGCGCTGGCTGCGTGACGAACCCTGGTTCGCCTGCGTGCCCACCCTGGCCGCCGCCGCAGCCGTCACCTCGCGGATCACGCTGGGCACGATGGTCGCCACCCCCACCTACCGCCATCCGGTGACGCTGGCGAAGGAGCTGATGTCCCTGGAGGACATCGCCGGGGGCAGGTTCGTCTGCGGCCTGGGGGCCGGGGCGGGCGGCCTGGACGACCGGGTGGTGGACCCCGCCGAGCGCACCCCGCGACAACGCGCCGACCGCTTCGCCGAGTTCGTCGAGGCGCTGGACCTGCTGCTCACCGACCGGGTCTCCTCGTACACGGGCACCCACTACGACTTCCGCGACGTGCCCGTGCACCCGGGGTGCCTGACGCGCCCCCGGGTGCCGTTCGCCGTCGCCGCGACCGGGCCGCGCGGCATGCGGCTGGCCGCCCGGCAGGCGGACACGTGGGTCACCGCGGGCCCACCGGGCCGCTTCGACGCCCTGCCCTACGAGAAGGCGCTGCCCGACATCGCACGCCAGCTGGACGGCCTGGACGCCGCCTGCGCCGCGACCGGACGCGACCCGGCCACGCTGAACCGGCTCCTGCTCACCGGCGCCCTCGTCGGCGGGGTGCTCGACTCCGTGGAGTCCTACCGGGACGCGGTGGGCCGGTTCGGCGAGCTGGGCATCACCGACCTGGTCGTGCACTGGCCGCGCCCCTCCTTCCCGTACCAGGGCGATCCGCGCGTGCTGGAGGCCATCGCGGAGGAGGTCCTCCTCCCCCGCGAGCGGATCGGCGGCGCCACCACGGGAGCCCGTCAGGACACCACGGAGCACGACGGCGCGGGAGGCACACGATGATCGGATACGAGATCGTCGACATGTTCACCGACGTCCCGTTCGACGGCTGCGCCCTCGGTGTCGTACCCGACGCGCAGGGCCTCTCGGAGGCGGACATGCTCGCCGTCGCCCGGGAGATCGCCCTGACCGAGACGGCGTTCGTCCTCCCGCCCGGCCTGCCCGGGTCCGCCTACCGGGTGCGGGTGATGACCCCGGGCGGGGAGTCGCCGTACGGGGGCCACAGCGCCGTGGGCACGGCCAGTGTCCTGGTCCGGACCGGACGGCTCGCGCCCGGCGAGGCGGTGCAGGAGTGCGGCGGCCGGCAGCTCACCGTGACGGCCGGGCCGGACGGCTCCGCCCTGACCGTGGGGGGTACCCCCCTGCTGCGGCCCGAGTGGGACCCCGACCCGCTCCTGGCGGCGTGCGGTCTGTCCGGCTCCGACCTCACCGCGACACCCCACCTGACCGGCTTCGGACCGGCCTTCCACTTCCTGCCCGTCTGCGAGGAAGCGCTGGCCGGGGCGTCGGCCGACCTGGCCGACCCGGTCTGGGAGGACTGCCCCGACGCCGTGCTCGTCGCGTACGACCACGAGAACCGGACCGCCCGCGTCCGGGTGTTCGCGCCCGGATACGGCATGCCCGAGGACCCGGCCTGCGCCTCCGCCGCCCTCGGGCTCGGCGCCTGGCTGGCCCGGGAGAAGGGGTTGCCCGGCACGGACGGCCGGCACTCCTACCGGGTGCTCCAGGGCGAGGGGCTGGGCCGGCCGGCCACCCTCACCTGCACCGTCGACCTGCGGGAGGGCCGGGCCACGGCCGCCACGGTCCACGGCAGGGTCACCGCCACCGCGTCCGGCCGGCTGACCGCACCGGGACGGCCCTGAACCGCCTGGCCCGCCTGAACCGCCAGGCCCGCCAGGCCCGTCTGGCCCGCCTGGCGCCCACCGTCCGAGATCCCGTACGAGGAGAAGGGACCTGTCACGTGCTCTTCCGACCGGAACTGCACGGCACCCGCGGTGCCGTGGCGTCCACCCACTGGCTGGCTTCGACCGCTGGAATGTCCATGCTCGACCGGGGCGGCAACGCCTTCGACGCCGCTGCCGCCGCCGCCTTCGTCATCCAGGTGGTGGAACCGCACCTCAACGGGCCGGGCGGCGACGTGCCCATCCTCGCCCACCGTTCCGGGTCCGGTGTGGTCGACGTCGTCTGCGGGCAGGGACCGATGCCCGCGGCGGCGACCGTCGACGCCTTCACCGAGCGGGGCCTGGCCGTGGTCCCCGGTTCCGGACTGCTGCCGGCCGTCGTCCCGGGGGCCTTCGGCGCCTGGCTGCGGCTGCTGAAGGAGTACGGCACGCTGCCCCTGGAGATCGTCCTGGAGCCCGCCGTCGGGTACGCGGAACGGGGCTATCCCCTGCTCCCCAAGGCGGCGGCGATGATCGGCGCGCTGTCGGGACTCTTCCGCGACACCTGGACGGAGTCGGGCCGCACCTACCTGAGGCGGGGCGTCGCCCCGCGGGCCGGGGAGCGGGTCACCAATCCCGTGCTGGCCCGGACCTTCCGGCGCGTCGTCAGCGAGGCGAAGGCATCGGGGCGGGACCGCGAAGGCGTGATCGACGCGGCGACGGAGGTGTTCTACACCGGCTTCGTGGCGGAGGCGATCGACACCTACCTGGCCAAGGCGGAGGAGATGGACTCCACGGGGCGGCGCAACGGCGGGCTGCTGACCGGTGCGGACATGGCCGCGTGGCGGCCGGGGCTGGAGCGGTCGCTGAGCCTGGAGTACCGGGGCCGTACGGTGCACAAGGCAGGCCCGTGGTCGCAGGGCCCGGTCTTCCTCCAGCAGCTGGCGCTGCTGGAGGGCTTCGACCTGGCGGGGATGGGGCCGGGGAGCGCCGCGTACGTGCACACGGTGGTCGAGGCCGCCAAGCTCGCGTTCGCCGACCGTGAGGCGTGGTTCGGCGACCCGGAGCACGCGGATGTGCCGATGGGGGCCCTGCTGGACCCCGCGTACACGGCCGAACGGCGCGCGCTCATCGGGTCCGAGGCGTCGGGGGAGCTGCGGCCCGGCAGGCCCGGCGGACGTGAGCCCCTGCTCCCGCCGCTGCACGACGGGAGCACCGCGCCGGCGGACCCGGCCTGGCTGGGTGAGCTGGAGCAGGGCATTCCGGCCATCATGAAGCTGACCGCCTCCACCGGCGACACCTGCTGCATCACGGCCACCGACGCCGCGGGCAACATGGTGGCGGCGACGCCCAGCGGCGGCTGGCTCAAGAGCTCTCCGGTGATACCGGGGCTGGGCTTCCCCCTCGGCACCCGCGGGCAGATGGCGACGCTGACGCCGGGTCACCCCAACACCCTGGCGCCGGGAAAGCGGCCGCGCACCACGCTCAGCCCGACCATGGTCCTGCGGGACGGGGAGCCGCAGCTGGCCTTCGGCACACCGGGCGGCGACCAGCAGGACCAGTGGACTTTGGGCTTCTTCCTCAACCACGTGGACCACGGCATGGGCCCGCAGGCGGCCGTCGAGGCGCGGGCCTTCCACACCGACCACGTGCCCACGTCGTTCGCCCCGCGCCGGTTCCGCCCCGGGACCGTGGTGCTGGAGAGCGGCTGGCCGGCCGGGGAGCTGGAGCTGCTGCGGCGACGGGGCCACGCGGTGGAGCTCGCGCCCGACTACTCCCTGGGCAAGGTCTGCGCCACCGGCCCGGCCGGCGACGGCCTGGTGCTCGGAGCGGCCAGCCCGCGCGGCGCGCAGGCCTACGCCGTCGCCGGGTAGGAGGAGGGAGCACATGAAATGGTTTCCCCACGGAAACCACCCGTCCAGCTGTGGAAGGGGCTGACATGGCGGCTCACCGGAAGACCGACCCCGAGGACTTCATCGTGCTGGGCGAGGCCCGGCAGAACAATCTCAAGGGCGTCGACCTGCGCATCCCGAAGAGAAAGCTGACCGTCTTCACCGGGGTCTCCGGATCGGGGAAGTCCTCGGTGGTGTTCGACACCCTCGCGGTCGAGTCCCAGCGGCAGCTGAACGAGACCCTGCCCGCCTTCGTCCGCAACCGGATGCCCAAGTACGAGCGGCCGGAAGCCGAGGTGATGGAGAACCTCACCACGGCGATCGTCATCGACCAGCGGCAGGTCGGCGGCAACGCCCGCTCGACGGTCGGCACGATGACCGAGATCCTGCCGATGCTGCGGGTGCTCTTCTCCCGCGCGGGCAGCCCCGGCGCGGGCCCCTCCCACATGTACTCCTTCAACGACCCGCGCGGCATGTGCGAGGCCTGCCAGGGGCTCGGTACGACGGTCCGGCTGGAACTCGACCGGCTGCTCGACGAGAGCAAGAGCCTCAACGAGGGGGCCATCGGCTTCCCGTCGTTCGCCGTCGGCACCTTCCAGTGGCAGCTCTACGGCGAGTCGGGGCTCTTCGACCCGGACCTGCCGTTACGCGACTTCTCCGCGAAGGACCGCGAACTGCTGCTGCACGGCAAGGGGTTCACGGTCGACCGCGCCGGCCGCAACGGCGTGTACAAGAACGAGTACGAGGGGATCGTAGAGCGTTTCACCCGCCGGTACGTCAAACCCGGCCTGGACCACGCGAAGGGCAAAGAGCGCGAGGCCATCGAACGGGTGGTGACCCAGGGCCCCTGCGCCGTGTGCCACGGCGGCCGGCTCAACGAGGCGGCCCTCGCCTCGCGCATCGACGGGGACAACATCGCGGACTTCGCCGCGCTGGAGATCACCGAGCTGATCGAGCGGCTCGCCCGGGTCGACACGCCGGCCGTCAAGCCGGTGGTGGCGGGTGCGCGGGCGGCGCTGGAGCGCATCAGCTCCGTCGGTCTCGGCTATCTGTCGCTCGGGCGGCGGACCACGTCCCTGTCCGGCGGCGAGGCCCAACGGCTCAAGATGGTGCGCCACCTGAGCAGCAGCCTGACGGGGCTCACGTACATCTTCGACGAGCCCAGCGTCGGCCTCCATCCTCGCGACGTGCGCCGCATGAACGAGATCCTGCTCGCGCTGCGCGACAGGGGGAACACCGTGCTGGTCGTGGAGCACGACCGGGACGTCATCGCGATCGCCGACCACGTCGTCGACATGGGCCCCGGGGCCGGCCGCGACGGCGGCGAGGTGACCTTCGAGGGCACCCCGGCGGGACTGCGGCGGTCCCGCACCGTGACCGGCGAGCAGCTGAGGCGCGTCCCCGGGCTCAAGGAGCGGTACCGCTCCCCCACCGGCGCCCTGACGGTGCGCGGCGCCCGTCTGCACAATCTCGACGACGTCACGGTCGACATCCCCACCGGGGTGCTGACGGCGGTGACCGGTGTGGCCGGTTCCGGCAAGAGCACCCTCATCTCCCGGGTGTTCACCGCGCAGCACCCCGGGGCCATCGTGATCGACCAGTCGTCGATCGGCATCTCCCCGCGCTCCAACCCGGCGACGTACACCGACGTCATGGACGTCCTGCGGCGGCGGTTCGCGCGTGCCTCGGGCGAGAAGCCGGGCCTGTTCAGCTTCAACTCGGAGGGCGCCTGCCCGGAGTGCAAGGGCAAGGGCGTCATCGAGACGGACCTGGCCTTCATGGACCCGGTCACCACGGTGTGCGAGCGCTGCGAGGGCCGGCGGTTCAACGACGAGGCCCTGCGCCACACCGTGGACGGCAGAACCGTCGTCGACGTCCTGGACATGACGGTCGAGGAGGCCGCGGGCTTCTTCGACGACGCGCCCGCGCTGCGGAAACTGGCCCTCCTCACCGAGGTGGGGCTCGGCTACCTGACGCTGGGCCAGCCGCTGTCCACCCTCTCCGGCGGTGAGCGGCAACGGCTCAAGCTGGCGCACCGGCTCAAGGAGACGGGCAGCGTCTACCTCTTCGACGAGCCGACCACCGGCCTCCACATGAGCGACATCGACCGGCTGCTGGAGCTCTTCGACCGGCTCGTGGACGGCGACAACACCGTGGTCGTGATCGAGCACGACCTCGACGTCGTCAAGCACGCCGACTGGGTCGTCGATCTCGGTCCGGAGGCCGGCACCCACGGGGGGCGCGTGGTCTTCGAGGGCACGCCCGCCGAGCTGGCCCGGGCGAAGGGCTCGCACACGGGCAGCAGTCTCGCCGCGGACCTGCGCGACCGGGAGAAGGCCTCGTCCTGAAGCACGTCCCGCCACCCGCGGCACGTCCCTGCCGGAAGGAGTTCGCAATGCCTCTCATCCACGTCACCCTGCTGGACGGACGGTCGCCCGAGGAGGTGGCGTCCCTCGGGCGGGCGCTCACCGACGCCGTGCACGAGACGCTCGGCACCCCGGTGGACGCCGTGCGGGTGATCGTGGAGGAGGCGTCACCGGCCCACTGGTTCGTGGGCGGCAGGTCGGTGGCCGAACGGCGCTCCGACTCCTCGTGACCCGCCTCCTCGTGGCCCGGTGCGGCGGAGCACGGGCGTCGGGCCCCCCGGCCGCTCCGGCCGGGGGGCCCGTCGGGACGGCCGCCGGGTCAGCGGGCGGGGGCACCGCGGAGCCGGCCGTCCGCGCGGGCGAAGCGGTCGCGGATCAGCTCGACGCGGTCCGGGGACCAGGAGGGCATGTCCTCCTGGGTGAGCCGCCCGCTGCGGGTGACCAGGTGGGCGTTGAACGCCTCCAGGCCGAGGTCGGTGTACCGGTCCAGCTCCTCGAACCACTCCTGGCTGATCCGCGCGGTCCGCTGCATGGACTCCACGTCCGGCCTGCGCTCCGCCTCGTAGGCGGTGAGGGCGTCGGGCACCGCTCCGTGTGCGTCCACCGCCAGGGCGAGGGACAGCCCGTCCTCCATGGCCAGCCTGGTCCCCGATCCGATGGAGAAGTGCGTGGTGTGGGCGCTGTCGCCGAGGAGGGCGATGTTCCCGAGGCTCCAGCGCCGGTTGCGTACGACGGAGAAGCGCGCCCACCGCGACCGGTTCGTCCGCAGCCGGTGGCCCTCCAGTACGCCGGCGAAGAATCCGGCGATCCGGTCGGCGTCGGCCGTGCCGTCGTCGTCCCGCCCGCCACCACCCGGTGCGTCCCGGTCGGTGAACCCGGCGGCCTCGCGGACGTGGTCGTCGACCTCCGCGATGAACGTGCTGAGCCCGGGGGCGTAGGGATAGGCGTGGGCGTGCATCGGGCCGAACTCCGTCTCGGCGACGGCGAAGGTCAGGGCGGTGAAGGTCCGGTCGGTGCCGAGCCACAGGTACCGCGATCCGCGCGTGCCACCCTCGGTGCCGAATTCCTCGCGGTGGGCCTCACGCGTCGAGGAGTTGACGCCGTCGGCCGCCACCACCAGGTCGTACGTGCCGGCCAGCAGGGCCGCGTCGGGGGCGCGGGTGCCGTACCGGATGGTCACACCCAGGTCCGTGCAGCGGGTGCGCAGCATGCTCAGCAGGACACGGCGGCCGATCGCCGAGAAGCGGTAGCCCCCGTTGCGCATGACCTGGCCGCGGTGGTGGACGTCGATCCTGGACCACTGCGCGCACGCGGCCTCCAGACGGGCGAAGAGCTGGGGGTCCGCGGCCTCGATGCCGCCGAGCGCCCCCTCGGAGAAGACCACGCCGAAACCGAAGGTCTCGTCGGGGGCGCCGGCCTCCCAGACGTCGATCCGGCATCCGGGCCGGAGCCGCTTGACGAGCGCGGCCGTGTAGAGGCCGCCGGGGCCGGCTCCGATGATCGCGATACGCATGACACCTCACTGGGACTCGGTCGAGTGGTTCGGCGGCGCGCGGGGCAGCCGTGGCGTCCGGCCGCGGAATCGTCCCGGCCGGAGCAGGTGGACCTTCCGACGGACGACGTGAAGGCCGTCAGGCCATAACTCCTGTCCGATGAGGACCAGTTGAATCAGACGGACCGGCACATCGCCGCCCGTCGTGCGAGGAGGGAACCGACATGGGACCGAAGGACTCCGGCATGAACGGCGTTCGCGTACTGGAGCGTCTGCACGGCGCGGCTCCGCCGCCCTTCGCCCTGCTGCGCAGGGATCGCGCCGACGGGCACGGCCCGGGCCCGGTGGAGGTCATGTTCGGGGAGATGGAGACGATCGGCTCGCTGGAGGAGGCCGGCCCGGCCGACGCCTCGCGGGGCCCCGGCTCGCTGGTCCTGATGCCCTTCCGGCAGATGGCCGAGCACGGTCTGCGCTGCCACGACGACCACACCCCCTTACGCGTCCTGCGGATCTCCGAGCACCACGTGCTGCCGGAGACGGCGCTCGACGCCTTCGATGGCGGGCCGGTGCGGTGGCAGGACGTGGGTTTCACGACGGACGACGCCCACTACGAGGGACTGGTACGCGAGTTCGCCGCGTCGGACGCGGCCCGTGGGGGGCTGAACGTCCTGCTCCGGCGCGACTGCACCGCCCTGCTGCCCGGCTTCCGCCCCGCGGTGGCGGTCGAGCTGTTCCGGCGGTTGCTGACCGGCGAGGCGGGAGCCTACTGGACGTTCCTCGTGCACACCGGTGGTGAGCGGCCGACCACCCTGGTGGGGGCGACCCCCCAGGGCCATGTGGCCATCGAGGACCAGAGGGTGGTGATGAACCCCCTGTGCGGTACGTACCGCCGCCCGCCGCACGGGCCGCGCACCGGGGAACTGCTCGACTTCCTCGCCGACCGCAAGGAGTCCGAGGAACTGGCGACCACGGTGGACGCCGAGCTCGCGGTGCTGTGCGGGCTGGCCGGCCCGGAGGTCCGGGTGGAGGGGCCGTTCCTGCGGAGGATGGCCCATCTGCTGCACACCCAGTGCCGGATCAGCGGACCCGCGGTGGCGGGTGCCCGCGAGACCCTTGCGCGGGCGATGTTCGCCTCCACCGCGGTGGGAAGCCCCTACGCCGAGGCGTGCGGTGCCATCCGCCGCCACGAGACGACGGGCCGGGGGTACTACGGCGGGCTCCTCGCGCTGATCGGCCGCGACGAGCGGGGCGACGAGGAGCTGGACTCCGCCGCGGTGATACGCACCCTGGACATCGATCATCTGGGCCGCGCGCGGCTGTCGGTGGGGGCGACTGTCGGCAGCCGGTCGTCACCGCCGTCGGAGGCGGCCGAGACGCGGACCAAGGCACGTGCCCTGCTGACGGCCCTCACGACGGCTTCCCCGTCGCACCGGGAGCCGGACGACGCCACACTTACCGCCGCCGACGACGGCCCGGACGACGACGCCCACGGACCCGTGCGGGACGCCCTGGCCCGGCGGCGCGCGGCGCTCTCGTCGTTCTGGACGAGCGGCGAAGGCGCGCCGGCATCGCGCGCCGGCCGGGTGCTCGTGCTCTCCACGGGCGGCGAGGACCTGACCTCCCTGGTCCACATGGTGGCCTCGGTGCACGGACCCGCCGAGGTCGTCCGGTACGAGGATCCCGACGCGGGCGCCACCCTGTCCCGGCACCGGGGGCCCGTGCTGCTGGCCTCCGGGCCTGGCCGGCCCGACGACCCCGACGACCCCCGGATGGAGGCGCTCCGGGAGGTGAGCGCGTCCCTCGTGCGTGGACGGCCGCCGGGCGGCGCCCCGGTGGCCGGGGTGGGGCTCGGCTTCCAGTTGCTCGCCCTCGCCGCCGTACCGGGCGCGCGGGTCACGGCCAGGACCGGCACCGGACTCGGCAGGGACGTCGAGGTCTTCGGCCGGCGGATCACGGCCGCGTTCCGCAACACCTACGCGGTCACGCCCGGCCCGGCCGCCGCGCCCGCGCACCACGGCCCGTCCACCCTGTGCCTGGGCCCGGACGGGCGGGAGCTGATCGCGATGCACGGCGCGGCCGTCCGTGGCGTGCAGTTCCGCCCGGAGTCGGTCATGACCTCCTGCGGGGCCGATGTGCTGGGCTCACTCCTGAGCTGAGTCCGGCCGGACCGCCCTCAGGGGGTGGTGGTCCGGCCGAGCTCCAGGACGGTACGGGCCGCGGACTCCAGGGCGAAGGTCATCGAGCCTCCGTTGGGCTCGAATCCGGCGTGGTCCCCGGCGAAGTGGACGCGCCCCTCGGGCCTGCGGATCACCGGCATGAGGGCGCTGTGTCCGCGCTCGGGAAGGATGTACGCCCCTTCCGCGTACGGCCGTTCGTCCCAGCAGACGGACGTGCCGGTCTCGAAGTGCTCGCGGGCCCCGGGGAGCATCCCTTCGAGTTCGGTGAGCACGAAGTTCTGGCGCTCCTCCTCCGTCATGACCGAGACCGCCCTGGCACGCCACCCCGTCATCAGGCACTCCATGATCTTCCTGGGTCCCGGCAGTTGGGGTGTCGCGTCGCGTATCCAGCGTATGGGGAGGTCGGTCGAGAAGCTCGCGTTGCGCTGCGGCCAGAACTGACGGCGCATCTGGAGGTACACCCGGACCACGGACGAGTACTTCACCCGGCGCATCACGTCGTGCTTCGCGTCGGAGAGGCCCGCGTCGGTGAAGTCGATGTGCCGGATCGCGCTGAACGGGACGGTGACGACGACCCGTTCGGCCTCCACCGTCCGCAGGCTGCCGTGGTCGAGGTACGTCACCCTGGCCCGCTCCTCGTCCTGCTCGACGCGGACCACGGGACTGCGGTAGCGGATCCTGCTCTTGAGCCGTTCCGCGAACGCCTGCGGGAACCGGTCGGTTCCGTCCTTCACCTTCGCCCAGCGGGGGTCGGCGTTGCTGAGCGAGTGCGGGCTCGCCTCGTGGCGCAGCCAGGAGAGCGCGGACGCCGTCTTCAGGTCGCCTCCGCGCATCTCCAGGAACATGGGTTCCATGAGGTCGATGGCCGCCTGGGAGGCGCCGCGGTCCGTGAGGACCTGGTGGACGGACCGCCCGTCGTAGGGGGCGAGCCGTTCGGTGGCCTCCCAGTCGGGGGCGCCGAGGTCGGGCTGGAGGCTGTCGCCGACGGCGGTCACGTACCGCTTGATCATGCCCGAGACGCCCAGTTCCGCCTCGTGCGGGTGGAGTGCCAGCCCCGCCGCCGCCACGTCGTCCGGGTCGGGGGTGAAGAACCGCCCCCGGGCGTAGTAGGAGAAGGTGGTGTCGAAGAGATCGGCGGTCTCTGTCTCCACGCCGAGTTCGCGTAGGTAGTGCATGGCGTAGTGGCAGTGCGGCGTCAGCGTCATCGCCCCCGCCTCCGCGTGCAGCCCGTCGGCGAACGGGGCCCGTAAGGTGTAGGCGCGCCCGCCGGGCCGGGTGTCCGCCTCCAGGACGGTCACCTCGCAGTCCCGCGCCGCGAGTTCATGGGCGACGGCCAGGCCGGCCAGGCCCGCACCGATGACGATCACGGACCGCGGGGGCCGTAGTCCCGGCATGCCGCTGTCGAAGGCGCGGCGTACTTCCGTCTGCGTGGCTTCACGCATGGGCGTTCTCCGTTCCGATCAGCCGAACAACAGTGCTCCTCGTGCTCCTGCCCCGTGTACCGGCTGCCGACCGGTCCGTCTCCGCACGACGCCCCTCCGGTGCCGGTCGTCCGGTCGTCCGGTCGGAGGGGCGGGTGCGGGGCATGGACGGCCGCTGCGGGTGCGGAGGGCGTCAGGCGGACAGTGCGGGGATGACCGTCGAGCCGTAGGCGTCGATGGTCGCCTCCCGCGCGTCGTGCATGTTGTAGACGGCGAACTGGTCCACGCCCAGGCCCCGCAGGACCTGGAGCTTCGCGATGTGGGCCTCGGGGGGTCCCAGCAGACAGAAGCGGTCCACGATCTCGTCGGGGACGAAGGCCGTGTCCGGGTTCCCGGCGCGGCCGTGGTGGCTGTAGTCGTATCCGGAGCGGCCCGCGATGTACGCGGTGAGTGCCTCGGGCACCAGGCCGGAGTGCTCCCCGTACCGGGAGACGAGGTCGGCCACGTGGTTGCCGACCATGCCGCCGAACCAGCGGCACTGCTCCCGCGCGTGCTCCAGGTCCTCGCTCACGTACGCGGGCGCCGCGACGCAGATGGTGACGGAGTCCGGGTCGCGTCCGGCCGCCGCAGCCGCCTCCCGCACCGCTTTGACCATCCATTCGGTGAGGAAGGGGTCGGCCAGCTGGAGGATGAACCCGTCGGCCTTCTCCCCGGCCAGGGCGAGCGCCTTGGGTCCGTACGCCCCCATCCAGACGGGCAGCCTGCCGTCCTTCACCCAGGGGATCCGGACCGGCTGTCCGTCGACGGTGGCCTCGCGGCCCTCGGCGAGGTCCCGGATCACGTCGATGGCCTCACCCAGCCTGGCCAAGGTGTTGGGTTTGCGGCCGGCCACCCGCATCGCGGAGTCCCCGCGTCCGATGCCGCAGACGGTGCGGTTGCCGTACATCTCGTTGAGCGTGGCGAACGTGGAGGCGGTGACCTCCCAGGAGCGGGTGCCCGGGTTCGTCACCATCGGGCCGACGACCAGCCGCTCGGTGTGTTCCAGGATCCGGCTGTAGATGACGAAGGGTTCCTGCCACAGCACGGTCGAGTCGAAGGTCCAGCCGTAGCGGAAGCCGTTCCGTTCCGCGCGGCGCATGAGTCCGACGACGGCCGAGGCGGGTGGGTCGGTCTGGAGGACGAGTCCAAAATCCATGACAGATGCTCCTTGTGGAAGAACTGACACGTGGCGCGCGGGTCGGGAAGCCGTGACCGGACCGGCGGTGAGCCGCCTGCCGGCGTGCGCCGGACGGCCGCCGCGAGCAGGCGGAAGGACCGCGGGCGCCGCTCCCGGAGACGTGTTCCGGCAGAGCCTTCCACATGGAGCCGCGCCTGCCCCGTCGACGCGGCCCCCTCGGAGCGCGAGTCGCGGGGGGACAATCCTGGACCGCTTCCCGGCCTTTGGGAAGGGGGAGTCTACGCGCGGAGCTTTGGCATGCCGGAGGCGTGGGCGGCGGTTCGGACGCCGTCGCGCGGGCTCCCGTCGGGACGGCGACATCTGGGGTCGAAATGAGGGTTTTATCGCAGAAAGGTATCGTTTTGTGGTGGCTGGTCGCACCTGCGGCTTTCTGCCGGGCGGCCCCTGGGCCCGCGCGGCCGGCAGGTCCCCCTCCTCGCACCAGCGACTCAGCGATTCATCGGAAGGATCGACATGGGCACGGTCACCACGAGCGACGGCACGAGCATCTACTACAAGGACTGGGGCCCGCGCGACGCGCAGCCGATCGTGTTCCACCACGGCTGGCCGCTCAGCGCGGACGACTGGGACAACCAGATGCTGTTCTTCCTCGGCCAGGGCTACCGCGTCGTCGCCCACGACAGGCGGGGCCACGGGCGCTCCAGCCAGAGCGCCACCGGGCACGAGATGGACACCTACGCCGCCGATGTGGCGGCGGTGACCGACGCGCTCGACCTGCGGGGAGCGGTGCACATCGGCCACTCCACCGGCGGCGGCGAGGTGGCCAGGTACGTCGCCCGGGCCGAGCCCGGACGGGTCGCCAAGGCCGTGCTCGTCAGCGCGGTACCACCGGTCATGGTGAAGTCGGCGTCCAATCCGGGCGGGCTGCCGATCGAGGTGTTCGACGGCTTCCGCGCCTCCCTCGCCGCCAACCGCGCGCAGTTCTACATCGAGGTGGCCTCGGGCCCCTTCTACGGCTTCAACCGCCCCGGCGCCGAGGTGTCCCAGGGGCTGATCGACAACTGGTGGAGGCAGGGGATGCGGGGCGCGGCCAACGCGCACTACGCGTGCATCAAGGCCTTCTCCGAGACGGATTTCACCGAGGACCTCAAGAAGATCCAGGTGCCGGTCCTCGTCGCCCACGGCACGGACGACCAGGTCGTGCCCTACGAGGACGCGGGCCCCCTGTCGGCGGAACTGCTGACGAACGGCAGGCTCAAGAGCTACGAGGGCTACCCGCACGGCATGCTCTCGACGCACCCGGAGGTCATCAACCCGGACCTCCTGGCCTTCGTGCAGGAGTAGGCCGGCGCAGGACACCCCGGCGGGCGGGGAGCGAACCCCTGTCCCGCCTGAACACCTCGGCCCTGGCCGCACGTCCGACGGCCGGGGCCGGGCACCGGCGCCCTGGGCGGCGACGGGCAGGCGCGACGGCGCTCGTCGCGCCGTGGACCCCGACACCGGGGCTGAACACCTTCGGTCACGCGAGGGATCCGGCAGCGGAGAGAATGCCGGCCCGGCGGGGGTGAAGCACTCCCCCTCCGTTCACCGTCCGGCTCCGCGGCGACGGACGCTCACACGACGCGACGGCATCCCCCGAGGGAGGACCACGGGCCCCCGACGCCGGGGTGAGGCGGGGTGGGAGAGCGAGAACCCTTGACTGTCATCGGACCCGGGGAAAGGATGCCCTCACATCTGACAACGTTGTCACTATGCTGGAGACCGCTCATGCCAAGCGACGCCACCCACCACGACAGGCGCACCTTCCTCCAACTCGCGGGTATCGCGAGCCTTTTGACCGTCGGCCCACTGTCCTTCACAGGTGGTTCCGCAGCCGCCGCATCGCCCTCCGCCACCACCGGACCCCACGCGCCCGACGCCGGCGGGGACAGCGTGGCGGAGACTTACTACCAGGTCCTGCTGACACACACCCGCTGGGCGGAGACGCAGTGGGACTCCGCTCTCGGTCATTACACGGCCAAGGACTTCGGCTTCGCGGTGGTGCTCGGCAACGCCGTACTGCTGACCCAGGGGACGTACGACTCCGAGCGGGCCGGCATCGCCGAGGACGCCCTCCTGGCCCGCACCCTGGCCACCGTCAAGCACTTCGCCGCGTCCAACCGTCTCGTGGGCGGCACGGAGTGGGGGCGGACCCTGTTCTTCGACACGACGTTCCAGCTGTACTTCGTGCTCGCGGCCAAGCTGCTCTGGGAGCGGCTGGACCCCACGACACGGCAGAACGTCGACACGATCGTGGCGGGACAGGCCCAGTACACCGCGTCGCTGGGCAGCGGCAACGACCCCACCTCCGGGAGCTGGACGCCCAACGGGCTCGAGGGCGGCCATGTGGGCGACACGAAGCTGGAGGAGATGGGCGTCTACGCCCAGTCACTCGCGCCCGGCCTCGCCTGGGCCGGCTCCGATCCCCGCCACGCCGACTGGGCGGCGGCCTTCGGCCGGTGGACCAGGAACGAAGCGGGGCTGCCCGCGGCGGACCTGGCCAATCCCGCGCTGGTCGACGGCGTGGCCGTGAGCGCCAACACCGCGACGAACCTGTACGACTCGTTCATCGTCGAGAACCACAACTCTTTCGGCCCCCACTACCAGGCGGAGTTGTGGCGTACCTCCGGCCGCAACGCCGCGCACTTCATCACCGCGGGGCAGCCCATGCCCGAGGTCCTGACCGCTCAGCCGAACGCGTCGCCTCTGTGGCGCACACTCCGGATGGTCATGAGCGACGCGGGCGAGCCGCTGATGCCGATGGTGGCCGACCGCGAGCACCTGTACGGACGCGACGTGATCCCGCTGGCCTTCCTCGCCCAGGTGACCGGCGACCGCGCCGCCGCCTGGGCCGAGGCGGCGCTGGCGGAGCGGCTGGCGCCCTACCAGGCCTACGCCCCGGCCCACCGGCTCGCGAAGTTCTCAGGAGAGGCGAAGTACGAGCCCGAGGCGCGGGCCGAGATCGCCATCAGCTACCTCCTGCACCGGTGGCGCGCGGCACACGGCGGCCCCGTGCGGCCGCTGTCCGACCGGGAGTTCTTCGAGCAGGCCGCGGGAGTGAAGGACTTCGGCGAAGGCCCCGGCCTGGTGGTCCAGCAGACCTCGTCCGCCTGGGCCGCCTCGGTCAGCAAGCCGGGCTTCGTCAAGTTCGCGTGGCAGCCGGCGCATGACGACTGGCTGTTCGCGCTCAGCGGCAGCACTCCGATGTTCCTGCCGTCCACCGGCAGGAAGGTACTGCGGCGGTCGGTCACGACCTACCGGGCGCTACGCGACGGCTTCGACGCGACGGCCACACTGCTCCGGCTCGACTCCGGATTCGCGGGGTTCACCACCCTGCCCTCCGGCGCGGTCGTCTACGCCACCAGCGGCACGGCCGCCGGTGAAGGGCGCCTGCAGCTTCACAACCTGACCATGCCGGGGCTGGCGGGCCTGGACGGCCGGCGCACGTACACCGCGGCCGAGGGGTCGGCCCAGGTGGATTCCGCGGACAGCGGCACCACCCCGGTCGGGCCGGGGCCGCGCGTCGACACCCTGGCACTCCCCCGGAGCTCCCACCGTTTCGTCCGGATGCAGGGGATCTCCGGCCACCCGCAGTACGGGTACTCCCTGTTCACCCTCTCCGTCCGTGACGGCGCCGAGGGCGCGGACCTCGCGCGCGGCCGTGTCGCCACCGCTTCGTCGGCGACGCCCGGCAAGGAGGCGGAACGCGCGGTGGACGGCGACGACACGAGCCGCTGGGCCGTCGCCGTCGGCGAACGGAACCGTCAGGACAGCTGGCTGACCGTGGACCTCGGCAGCGTCACGGCGTTCGACCACCTCACCCTGGCGTGGGAGTCCGCCGCCGCGTCCGCGTACCAGGTGCAGGGCTCCGACGACGGTGAGACCTGGGCCGAGCTGATCCGGTACCCCGAGCCCGACCTCACGAGCCGTGGCGGCTGGCTGTCCGTGGACGGAAGGGCCGGACTGGTGGTCCGGGGCGCGAACAATCCCCTCGCGGTGTACGGCGATGTGGTCGTGCTGTCGGACGGGCCGGCCGAGGCCCTGACCGTGGAGGGCCATCCGTCGGGCGATCCCGCCGCGGTGCGTGCGGCGGCCTCCCAGGAGGCACCGCGCGCCGCGGATCCCGCGGTCCGTGCCAGCACCGTCGGCGGGCACCTGAGCCTGTTCAACCTCTCGCCGGACCCCGTCTCCACCGTGGTGGCCGTGGACCGGGAGGGAGCCGGCCTCCGCCTCTACGCCGGCTCGCAGCTCGTGACCGCCACCGGGACGGACTTCACCGCCGAGCTGGACGGCGCCACGGCGAAGGTCGCCGCGGCTCGGTTCACCCTGCGCTCGGCGACGGGGGCGGCGGTCCCGACGGGGGTCCGGGCGGAGGTGCTCGACGGCTCGACCCTGCGCCTGACCGGGCCGGCGTGCGACCTGGTCGTCACCGCGGTCGACGGCCGACGCGAGAAGGTCCGGCTGCGACGGGGCAGGCCTGTGACCCTGTCGGTGCCGGGCACCGTCGCCCACCCGCTCGCTGACGCCGCGCTCGGCTGCGACACCTTCCCCAACGGCCCGTTCCCCACGGGCATGTCGGATCCCTCGGCCGCGGTCGACGGCAACGCGCACACCTCGTGGACACCGGGGCAGGACCGCGCGCGGATGGTGGTGGATCTGGGGGCGCCGCTCCCCGTCGGGCGCGTTCTCGCGGAGTGGACCCCGGGCAGGGTTCCCGAGGCGAGCGTCGAGTTCAGCGCCGACGGCGTCACCTACCGGTCCGGCGGGCGCCTGCGGGTGCGGGGCGGCACTGGAAGTCTCTCCGCGCGCACCACCGCTCGCTACGTGGCGCTCGACGTGTCGGGCTGGAGCAGCGGGCACGCACGGCTCAGGGCGCTGTCGGTACTCCCCGAGTAGAGCCCCGCCACCCCTCGACCGGGCGCTCTCCACCCGGTCGGGGGGAGGTCCGCCGGCCTGCTGAACCGGGCGGGCCCGGCGCGCTCCCGCTCACAGGTACTGGCACAACCCCCGGGGTACGTACGCCCCGTGTCCCGCGCGCCCCACGTACGCGCCGCCCTCGATGACCGGGACGCCACGCGACAGCACCGTCTCGACCCGCCCGGTGATCCGCCTTCCCTCGTACGCCGAGTAGTCCACGTTCATGTGGTGCGTCGCGGCGGAGATCGTCTGCTCGGCCTCGGGGTCGTACACGACGATGTCCGCGTCCGAGCCGGGCGCGATCGTCCCCTTCCTGGGGTAGAGGCCGAACATCCTCGCCGGAGCGGCACAGGCGATCTCGATCCAGCGGCGGCGGGAGAGGTGCCCGTCCACCACGGCCTGGTGCAGCAGGTCCATCCGGTTCTCCACGCCCGGCATGCCGTTGGGGATCTTCGAGAAGTCGCCGATGCCCATGTCCTTCTGGCCCTTGAAGCAGAACGGGCAGTGGTCCGTGGAGACGACCTGCAGGTCGTCGGTCCGCAGCCCCCGCCACAGGGCCGCCTGGTGCTCCTTCGGCCGGAGCGGTGTCGAGCAGACGTACTTGGCACCCTCGAAGTCCGGCTCGGCCAGGTTGTCGGTGGACAGGAAGAGGTACTGCGGGCAGGTCTCTCCGAAGACCGGCAGGCCCTCGTCACGGGCCCGGGTCAGCTCGGCCAGGGCTTCCCGCGCGGAGACGTGGACGACGTAGACGGGGGAACCGGCGACCTGGCTCAGCCGGATGACGCGGTGGGTGGCCTCGGCCTCCAGGAGGGCCTTCCGGACCTCCCCGTGGTAGCGCGGGTCGCGTTCCCCGCGTGCGAGGGCCTGTTCCACGAGGACGTCGATGGCGATGCCGTTCTCCGCGTGCATCATGATCAGACCGCCGTTGTCGCCGGCCCGCTGCATGGCCCGGAGGATCTGGCCGTCGTCCGAGTAGAACACTCCGGGATACGCGGTGAAGAGCTTGAACGAGGTCACGCCGGCTTCGATCAGCCTGTCCATCTGCTTGAGGGACGACTCGTTCACGTCGGACATGATCATGTGGAAGCCGTAGTCGATGGCGCAGGTGCCGTCGGCCTTCTCGTGCCACGCGTCGAGCCCTTCCCGGAGCGAGCCGCCCTTCGGCTGGATGGCGAAGTCGACGATCGTCGTGGTGCCTCCCCACGCGGCCGCCCGGGTCCCCGTTTCGAAGGTGTCGGCGGACAGGGTGCCGCCGAAGGGCATCTCCATGTGCGTGTGGCCGTCCACCCCGCCCGGGATGACGTATTTCCCCCGGGCGTCGATGACCCGGTCGGCCGTCCACCCGTGACTTCCCGGAGTGGCCAGGGCGACGACCTGGCTCTCGTCGACGAGGACGTCCACGTGGAGTTCGTCGGACGCGGTGATGACCAGACCACCGGTGATCAGCGTGCGTGCCACAGCTCAGCTCCATTCGCTTCGGATCAGGGGTTCCCGGCCGGCGCGGCCCGGTTCAGCTCGCGGCCCGGAGTGCCTCACCCAGGATCTCCGCGCCCTCCTCGGCCTCGGCGACGGTGAGCGAGAGGGGCGGCGCGATCCGCAGGACGCTGGTGTTGTGGCCGCCTCCCTTCCCGATGAGCAGTCCGCCCTCGCGGGCCGCTTCGAGTACGGCCGCGGCGGCGTCAGGGTCGGCGTCGTCGCTGCCGGGCTTCACCAGCTCGATGCCGATCATGAGCCCCCGGCCGCGCACCTCCCGTACGGCCGGAAGACCGGCACCGAGGGCCCGGAGCCGCTCGATGAGCAGCCCGCCGACCCGGCGGGCGTTGCCCTGGAGGTCGTGCTCCAGCAGGTACGAGAGGTTGGCGAGGCCGGCGGCCATGGTGACCGGGGATCCGCCGAACGTCGAGATGGAGTTGGCGTCCAGGCAGTTCATGACCTCGGCGCGGGCGACGACCCCGCCGATGGACATGCCGTTGCCGATGCCCTTGGCGAAGGTCAGGATGTCCGGCGGACCGCTCGAGGCGTGCGCCTGCCAGCCCCAGAAGTGGTCGCCCGTACGCCCCCAGCCGGTCTGCACCTCGTCGGAGATCCAGAGGATGCCGTGCCGGTCGAGGACCTCGCGGAACGCCGCGTACAGCCCGTCGGGCGGCGCGGTGAAGCCTCCGACGCCCTGGACGGGCTCGGCGATGAGCGCCGCCACCCCCCTGGTGTGTCCGAGCAGGTCCTCCAGGTCGGCCACGCACGCCTTGACGAACCGTTCGTCGCTGAGCTCTGCGTACGGTCCCCGGGTGCGGACCCCGCCGTGGACGTACAGCGTCTGCAGCGGGGAGAGGCTCGTCGTCGACCAGGACCGGTTGCCCGTGACGGACACCGCCGAGAACGACCTGCCGTGGTAGCTGTTGCGCATCGCCAGGATCTGGTTCGACCCCCGGTGGGCGGTGGCGAGCAGCAGGGCGGTGTCGTTGGCCTCGGTGCCCGAGGTCGTGAAGAAGACACGGGCGTCCGGGATGCCGGAGAGCGCCGCCACCCGCTCGGCGAGCTCGACCATCGGACGGTTGAGGTAGAGGGTCGAGGAGTGGATGAGACGGCCGGCCTGCTCGGAGACGGCCTTGGTCACCTCGGGCAGGGCGTGCGCGGTCATCGTGGTGAGGATGCCGCCGAAGAAGTCGAGGTAGCGGGTGCCGTCGGCGTCCCAGACGTGGCGGCCTTCGCCGTGGGTGAGCTCCAGGGGGTGCCGGTAGTAGAGCGCCAGCCACTCGGGGCTGACGGCCAGGTGCCGCTCGTGCAGTCCGGTCACGGCTCCACCAGCCCGTCGTACGCGTCCGGCCTGCGGTCCCGGTAGAACGCCCACTGTGTGCGGACCTCCTCGATCAGGCCGAAGTCGAGGTCACGCACGAGGAGTTCCTCCTCCTTGTCGCTCGCGACCTCTCCCACGAACTGACCGCGCGGGTCCACGAAGTAGCTCGTTCCGTAGAAGTCGTTGTCGCCGTACTCCTCCTGGCCGACGCGGTTGATCGCGGCGATGAAGTACTCGTTGGCGACGGCCGACGCGGGCTGTTCGAGCTGCCAGAGGTGGCCGGAGAGCCCTCGGGAGGTGGCGGACGGGTTGTACACCAACTGGGCTCCGTTGAGGCCGAGTTGCCGCCACCCCTCGGGGAAGTGCCGGTCGTAGCAGATGTAGACGCCCACCTTGCCGACGGCGGTGTCGAAGACCGGCCAGCCGACGTTGCCCGGCTTGAAGTAGTACTTCTCCCAGAAGCCCTTGACCTGCGGGATGTGGTGCTTGCGGTACTTCCCGAGGTACGAGCCGTCGGCGTCGATCACCGCCGCGGTGTTGTAGTAGAAGCCGGACCGCTCGACCTCGAAGACCGGCACGACGATCACCATGCCCGTCTCACGGGCCAGGTCCCGCATGCGCCGGACGGTCGGCCCGTCCGGGACGGCTTCGGCCCAGCGGTAGTGCTCGGGCTCCTGGACCTGGCAGAAGTAGGGGGCGTTGAACACCTCCTGGAAGCCGATGATCTTCGCGCCCTGCCGGGCGGCCTGGCGCGCGTGTTCCTCATGTTTGGCGATCATGGATTCGGTGTCGCCGGTCCAGGTCGCCTGGACGAGCGCGGCGCGTACCACGTGGGACATGAGCTGCTCCTTCGACGCGGCGTCAGAGAGCCTCTACGTATCTCTACGCCCGTAGACACGGTGCACAGGAGGAGAACGTAAGCCCCGTCACACAACGGGGCAAGACCATCGCCGTGAACCGGCGGAGTCGATCATGTTTCGCACCCGAGCGGTCCACACCCCTCCGGGGGCCGGGCGTCCAGTGCGTGCAGGGTCCCGTACGCCGCCTGGACGAAGGGGGCGAGCGGGGTGGGCGCCGTGTTCGTCAGGGCGACGAGCCCCGTGCCGGAGACCGGGAGGAACCCCGTGAAGGCGGTGAATCCCCGGGTCCCCCCGGAGTGGTGCAGCAGCGCGCCGTCCGGGCGCGGACGGAGGTTCCAGACGAGGCAGAGCCGCGCCCCGGTCCTCGGCACGCCCAGCCGGGGCCGCTGCACCTCCGTCAGCGCGGTGCGCAGTGCGGGATCCGGTACGGAGTCCGGGTCGAGCAGGGCGCCGACGAGGTGCAGCAGATCGCGGACGCTGGAGCGCACCGCGCCGGCCGCGACCAGCCCCGGCATCCGCAGTGCCGGACGGGGACGGCCGTGCCAGTACCCGGTGATCTGAGGGGTGTCGGCGTCGCAGTCGGTGTGGGACAGACCGAGCGGAGCGGTGATCCGGTCGGCGAGCAGGGCGGGGTAGTCGCCCCCGGTGCCGCCCGCCGCCCTGGCGAGGACGTGGCCCAGCAGTGCGCCGCCGAAGTTGGAGTAGAGCACCCTGGTACCGGGGCGGTGGCGCAGCCGGGTGCGGCGCAGGGAGGCGAGCAGGTCGTCCTCGGAGAACCCCGCGTACGGGTTGCTGAGCCAGCCGCTGCGGACCGCCCGGGACAGCAGCCCGGGAGGCAGTCGGGGCAGGCCGGAGGTGTGGGTGGCCAGGTGGAGCAGGGTGAGCGGCGGCCCGGGCAGCCTGAAGGGGAGGTAGCGGTCGGCACGGTCGCCGTAGCGGACCTCGCCCCGTGCGGCCAGCTCGGCGAGCAGCAGGGCGGTGAAGGTCTTCGTCAGCGAACCGGTCTCGAATCTGCTGTCCTCGCCCACCGGGCCGCGGAAGAGCACCGCGCGCTCGGCGCCGCGCACCGCGGCGACCGCCGCCACCGGGCCCCCGGCGGCCGCCAAGAGAGGGCCCAGGCGGTCGGCCAACGGCGGTCCTGTCACGCCCTCACCCCTGCTCAGCCGCCCGGGCGAGCGCGATGGACCCGGCGACGGCGGCGACGACGACGGTGTGCTGATGGTCCGTGAACCGCTGCTGGGGGTCGTCGTCGACGGGGTCGCTGTCCCGGGGGACGAGTCCGTCCTCGTGCTGGAGCGCCGCGACGGCCTCCCAGTCCTCCGGCCGGCAGTACGGGTCCTCGATCGAGGCCCCGACGACGAGGAGTTCCGTCACGAGGTCCCACTGGCCCACCTCCCGCCATACGTCGATCCACACGGGGAGCCAGGTGCGTACGTAGTCGGCGAGCTCGGGCGGCAGGCCGCCCGGGTTCCCGCCCCAGTCGGTGAGGTGGAAGACCGTGTGGGTCATCGCGTAGGCCGTGATCCAGTTGATGGCCCACGGCTCCGGCCGTGCCCCGAGCCAGGTGGCGGCCGCCAGGGCGTTCATGTCCTCGGTGTGGTCCAGGCCGACGACACGGGCGGCGTTGGCGACGGCGAGCCGCCGGTTCGGCAGCACCTCGACGCTGCCGGCCGACCGCATACGGGAGCGGTGCGCGAGGAGCCGGTCGAGCTCCTCGTGGCGGTAGCCGCTGCGCACGAAGGGGGCGTACATCTCCAGCGGGTCGGTCATCAGCGTGTGGCGCAGCTGGCGTTCGTAGATCATGTCGCCGTGCCGGAACTGCTCCCAGGTGAAGTCCATCAGGCTCTGGGCGGCGGCCAGCCGTCCTGGTCCGGCGACGCCGTCCCGCAGGATGAGGGAGGCCGCGAGTGTGGTCTCCCCCAGGGGTTTGTAGACGCTGTCGGGGTCGGCCATCGTCTCGGTGGTGCCGGGCGGGAGACCGCCCAGGTCGCGATTGGCGTGCAGCCACGAGAGGGCGCGGTCCGCCATGCTGCGGGCCGCCCGGGTGACCGGCTCGGGGATCGTCGTCATGTGCGTGCCGCCTCAGGAGCCGTGCCGGAAGACCGTTCGAGGAAGTGACGTGCGATCGCCAGGTCGAGGGCGGCGCGCGGACCCGCTCCGCCCACCAGGTGCACGTGCTCCACGGCGACGTCCGGGTCCAGGGGCAGGCCGACTCCTTCGTGCCGCAGCCAGGCCAGCCAGCGGACGAGGCGTCCGGCCGTGGGGAAGTCACGGCGCAGGATCGACCGGCTGAATCCCCTGCTCAGCGGGAGGGCTCCGCCACGGGCGGCCGCGTGCACCGGGCCGTCGAGACCGAGCGTGGCCAGGGGGGCGAGTTGGGCCATCCGGACGGACCAGGCGCTCCACTCCCCGGTGGTGGGGAGCACGTCGTCCGCCGGCTCGGGCGCGAGTGCGCGCAGGCTGTCGTCACGGGAGAGCCGGGCGAGCAGGACCGCCGTCGCGTGGTCGCGCCGGGCGACGGTCGCCTCTTCCGTGGTGTCGGACGCGGGAAAGGCGTCGAAGGCCTTGACGACGACGGCCGCGTCCTGCGGCTCGAACGCCTGGCCTGCCAGGAGGTGTGGGCTGAAGACGTCGGCACCCAGCACCCGGACGGCGGCCAGCGCCGCGAGGGTGTCGGGGGCGTCGTCGACGTACCGCGCCGGCTGCACAGCGCCCCCGGTGCCGTCGAGGGCACCGAGGACGTGTACCGCCAGGGCGTCGGCCGCCTCGGCGAATGCGGAGTGGGAACTCACTTGCCCCGGGGCTCCTTCGGCTCCTTGGGAGACAGGAGGAGGAGCGCGAGCAGGAAGCCCGCGGCCTCGGGGGTGTAGAGCGGGGCGTCGCTGACGACCGCCTCGGGCTCCGCCATCAGGGCGCTGAGCGTGGTCGCCTGCGCCGGGGTCGCGGTGAGAGTGATCTCCTGGGTAAGCATGGTGGTGCCTCCACATCACTGGGGGGACATGTACCACTTGTGTGGTTATGCCTCGACCGACCCTAAAGGGTGGGCCGGAAAATCTCTCCGCAAGTCCGTGCGCACTGGCCATGTGCATGGGCCACAGGGCCCGGAGGGCCCCGTCCAGCGCTCGTGGCCCACTCCGCCGAGGACAGGCGCGGGAGCTCGGGACAGCCCACCCGGGGGGCGCACGCCGGCGCAGGATTCCGACGGCTCCGGCCGCCGGGTACCTCCGTGCCCCTCACAGGTGCGTTCCACTCCGGAGTGGACACCCCGCACGCCATCTCCGTACATCAAGTCGACATGGTGCGACGGCAGTTCACATGACAGCCACCACGGCCACCTCGAGATCGGGGAGAGTGGTGGGCATGCGCCGGATCCGCCCGGTCCCGCCGGTGACGGACATCGTCGGCGGGCTTGCCGCGCCCTGGGGTCGCGGTCGGCAGTTGTTCGGTTTGCCGGTCGATCCGACCAATCCGTACAGCTGCCGGCTCCGAACCGGTAGGGGACGGGATCGTTCCGGCGCGGTTGCCGGGCCTCCTCGGCACGGATGCGACGTGGACCCCGGCAATGGAGGGCCCTGCGGGCATGCGGCCCGGCAGGCCGACGAAGTGGAGACGGTACGTGGGCATAGCCAGTGCGCCGGCGGACGAGGTACGGGAACGCCGGAGACAACAGGCCTTAGCGGGCACGGGAGAAGGGGCCGCGGGCGAGGGGAGCGCGGGCGGCGGGAGCACGGGCGATCCCGCCGACGTTCTCCGCGCCGCGGGCTCTCCGGCCGACGGAGACCCGGAGACGGCCACGGACTCCCCGCCGACGTCGGCCGACGAAGGCCCCAGGACAACCACGGTCTCCCCGCCCACACCGGCCGACGAACGCCCGAGGACAGCCACGGACTCCCCGCCGACGTCGGCCGACGGTCGGCCCGCCACCCGCGTCCCAGCCCCGTCCACCGGCCCCGTCTTCCTCGACCTGAGCGGGCGGCGCAGCCGTACCTGGCGTCGGGCGGGCACCATCGCCGCGCTCTGCTGTGTCTGCTACGCCACGACCCTGGTCGCCACGCTGATCGGGAGCGATTCCAGCGCGCCGTTCCTGCGGCTGCCCAGGGCGATGGGCCTGGACCGCGAGACCGGACCGCGTCCGGCCCCGTCCTCGGACAGCAGCCGGTCGGCCTCGCCGTCCCCCGGACCGGCCGACGGGACGACCGGTCCCGGGGTACTCGCCGCCGCCGGGCCGTCCCTGAGCGCCGGGCCCACCGCCCGCGAAGTCCTCCGGGCGTCCCCCGGCCCGTCGGACGTCCCCGTGGTGGACGCCCGGCCGACCGCGCCCCCCAGGGCCTCCGCGTCCGGGCCGCCCGCGCAGGACGCGGGCGGCGGCGGCTCATCGACGGCGGAGCCCTCCACCGGCCCCGGGACCGGCGCCGGATCCGAGACCCCGGCCGGCAACGGTGACGGCGGCCAGGGCTCGGAGCCCGACGACCCGGCCTCGGGCAGCGGCCCCCTCGGAGATCTGGTCGGGGACCTGGTCGGAGGTCTGCTCGGCGGCCTCCTGGGCCGCACCTGACGGGTCACCGCGCGCCCTCACCGACGACGGTGCGCGGCGGGCGGCGCTCCTACGGCGCCGCGATGCCCGCCACCCGGAGCGCGTGGACCAGGTCCCACTCCCGGGCCGCGGACACCTCGCGCGCCGCGGCGAGCAGTTGGGGCACCAGATGGCGGGGCCCGCCCTCGGCGATCCGCGCCGCGTCCTGCGGGGTCCGTACGCGGACGAACGCCCCCAGCAGTGCGCGCGCCTCCGGTTCCAGTCCGGCCCGGTCGAGGGCGACCACGGCATCGGCGATCTCGCCGGCGGGCCGGGCGACCCCTTGGCGGAGCAGCTGCCCGCAGTCGTCCGCGCGGCCCGCGGCGGCCAGCGCACCGGCGGCGGCGGCGAGTCCGGCCGGCGGCAGGGAGGACACCTCCCACAGCAGCGTCGCCCAGTCGGCGGCCAGACCGGCCGCGTGCAGTGCCACGGCGAGGACGGGCAGGTGCTCCGCGGGCCGGCCGGCCGCCTCGCAGAGCACGACGTGCGCCTCGCCGCTGCGGCCCTCCGCGCGCAGCCGCCCGAGCAGCGCGACGGTGTCCTCCGCGGCCCGGCGCGCGACCGGGTCGGGCTCCGCGGATCGTGGGACCCCCGGCGCGCCCTCCTCCGCCCGTACGGCGCCGAAGCGCGCCCCACGCGGCGCGGCGGCGTCCGGCGCGGGGGCCGCCGGTACGGGCCCGCTCGGGGGGACCGGATCGGCTTGCGCGCCGTCCTCGACCTCCAGGCCGGCGAACCGTGCCCCGCGCGGCTTCCCGCGCTTCTTCCCCGTGGCCGGCTCCACCGCGGAGGGGGCGTCCACGCGAGGGGCCCGGGGCTCCTCCGGGCGGCGCGGTCCCGGGACCGCGGGGGCGAGGCCGCGCTCCGGTACGCCCGCGCCGTCGGCCCGCTGCTCCCGGAACCAGGCGTCCGGTGGTGTCCGCTCGACCGCCGCCAGCCGGCTGCGGAGCTCGGAGCAACGGGCCGTGGCGCGGACGTGGTCGTCGCGCGCCCAGGCCAGCGCCTCCGTCTCCCCGCCCCGCGCGCCGGCCTCCTCCGCACCGGCGGCCCGCATCCGGTGCGCCGCGTACGTCTGTTCCTGGAGCATCACGGACAGCCGGTCGGCGAGTGCCTGCCGCCCGCCCGGGCGCCGGTCGTAGGCGGCCGCGGAGGCGGCGCACAGCGCGGCAGCCCGTACCGACTCCCGCGCGGCGAACGCGGTGCCGCGCACCGCGGCAAGGTCCTGGAGCAGCGACTCGACCACGTCCCAGGGCGGCACCTCGGCGCCGTCGAAGCAGGCGCGCATGCCCTCGGGGTCGCGCGCGCGGAAGACCCCGTACCAGCCTCGCCCGGGGTCGAGCAGGGCTGCCAGGTCACCCAGGTACTGTGCGAACGCCCTTACATCCGGCTCATGTTGATCCACTGTCACCGTCGCCCTCACCGGTCGCCCGGGACTGGAGCATTCCAGTCTGCCGGGCATTGGACCGCAGGCGTGTTACGGACGGGCTACGCGAGCTTTTCCGGCGTGGTGCGGCCGGGCGCGACCGGGCCGGGCGCCCGTCAGAGGGTGACGGCGATCCCCGTGTGGGGCCGCTTGCCGAGCCGCGCGACCATGGCGGGCCAGTCCACGAGCCAGAACTTCCACGTGTACTTGCGGGCGAGCACCTTGCGCACCGCGCGGGTCCCGTCGCCGTCGAGCAGCCGGGCCGTCCCCTCGGCGCTCGGCGCACCCTCGGCGATCCGGCCGCGGACGTCGCAGACGGTGACACGGACCCGGCTGTCGTTGCGCAGCCGCTTCACCTTCCAGGAGTCCGACCGGGTCCAGACGTACAGCACCCCGCCGTCGGCCGCGGCCCAGACGGGCGTGGCGACGGGCGTGCCGTCCTTCCGGTAGGTGGTCAGGCTGACGTACTCACTGCGGGCGAAATCCTGGAGAGTCACGGGCGCGACCCTACTCGGCCTGTGCCGTGAGCGGGAGGTCCCCCGGTTCTGACGGCAACGCGGGGACGGGGTCCCGCCGTCGGCCGACCGTCCGTCAGCCGCCTGTCAGTTGCCTGCGACGAACTTCCGGGCGAGTGCCTCGCCCTCCGCGACGGCGGCCGCGTGGTCCTCGATGGGCGACACCTCGGAATTCCGGAAGAGGATGTAGGTGACGCCGGACGCGGTGCCGCCGGTCTTCGGGTCGGGGTCGATCCCGAGCTCCCGGGCCGTCGCGTACGACGCCTCGCCGATGATCCCGGTGGGGCCGGTGTCCCCGACGACGGCGTACCGGACCTTCCCGTCGTGGATGACGGCGGCCACCCCGCCTCCCACGATTCCGGCCCCGGAGTACTTCCAGATCGGCCCGGGGCCCGGGACCACGATGTACGGCAGCGCGGCGGCGTCCAGCGGCTTGCCGGCCGACGTCGTGAACGCCGTCTGCGCCTGGAAGGACGGGTCCGTCTTCTTGTTGCATGCGGTGGTGGTCCTCCCGTCGCAGTCGATGTCCATGTCCGCCTTCCAGAACACGGCTTCCTTCGTCCCGCACACGGGGATGTCCGCCGGGGTGCCCTGGTCCGTCCGGTACATCCCGTGGGA
Source organism: Streptomyces sp. NBC_01460 (assembly GCF_036227405.1). Classification (NCBI taxonomy): domain Bacteria; kingdom Bacillati; phylum Actinomycetota; class Actinomycetes; order Kitasatosporales; family Streptomycetaceae; genus Streptomyces; species Streptomyces sp. NBC_01460. Next base: position 6,913,721 of record NZ_CP109473.1, on the reverse strand, counting down.
GATCCGGCTGCAGGTCTTCACCCGCGCGAGGAGCTCGGCGGCGCCGACCGTGCCCTCGGCCGGGCCGCCGGCGGAGGATTCGGCCGATGCGGGGAGGGCCGACGCGGCGAGGACGACGGCGCCCGAGGCCGCGGCGAGGGCGAGCATGCGCTTACGCACCGTGGGAGATGCCCTTTCACTGGACGCGGAGGGCACTGGCGGGCCCTCCCTTGCCGGAGCGGCCCCCCGCTGCACAGCCTCGGGGCCGGCACGACGCGCGGAAGCGTCGTACCGGCCCCGAGGCCCATGCAGACGTCGTACCGTCAGGAACGGCCGCTCGGATGCACCACCATGGCCGAGCCACCACCGCGCCGCACCTTTTCGGCGGCGGCGAGCCAGCGCCCTCCGGGCAGCCGCTGGATGCCGGTGGCGGCCCCGATCTCCGGGTTCGCCTTGAACACGTGTCCGAGGGCCTCCAGCTCCCCGCGCACCGGGCTGTCCCACAGCCCCGGCTCGATCTCCGTCGTGGCGGAGTTCCGCTGGCTGGCGCGCGGCGCGGCGATCGCCTCGACCAGCGGCAGGCCCCGGTCCAGGTGCCCGGTCAGCGACTGCAGGACGGTGGTGATGATGGTGGCGCCGCCCGGCGATCCGAGGGCCAGGACGGGCTTCCCGTGCTCCAGCACGATGGTCGGCGAGATGGACGACCGCGGACGCTTGGCCGGGCCCGGCAGGTTCGGATCGTGCACCGCCGGATTCGCCGGTGCGAAGGAGAAGTCGGTCAGCTCGTTGTTGAGCAGGAATCCCCGCCCCGGCACGGTGATGCCGCTGCCGCCCGTCGACTCGATCGTCAGGGTGTACGCGACGACGTTGCCCCACTTGTCGGCAGTGGTCAGATGCGTCGTGTTCTCACCCTCGTACGTCGTCGGGGCGGCCTCTCCCCCGGTGGCGCAGCGGGCCGGGTCGCGCGGGTCGCCGGGGGCGAGCGGGCTGGTGAGGACCGCGTCGTCCTTGATGAGGCACTCGCGCGAGTCCGCGAAGCGCTGGCTGAGCAGCTCCCGCGTCGGCACGTCCTCGAACGCCGGGTCACCGACCCAGCGTCCCCGGTCGGCGAACGCGATCCTGCTCGCCTCGATGAGGCGGTGCAGGTACTGGGTGGTGCTCGCCTTCGAGAGGTCGGTCGACTCCAGGATGTTGAGGGCCTCACCCACACTCGTGCCCCCGGACGAGGAGGGTGCGATGCCGTAGACGTCGAGGCCCCGGTAGCCGATTCTCGTCGGAGCCTGGCGGAGCGCGCGGTACGCCTTCAGGTCCGCGGCAGTCAGATCCCCGGGGCGCACCACTCGGGTGGCCGCCGGGTCCACGGGCGGTTTCCGCACCGTCGAGACGATGTCCCGGGCCAGGTCGCCCCGGTACAGCTCGTCGACCCCCTCGCGGCCGAGCGTCCTGTACGTACGGGCGAGGTCGGGGTTCTTGAACACCGATCCCGTCACGGGCAACTGTCCGCCCGGCAGGAAGAGTTCGGACGTGGCGGGGAAGTCGGCGAACCTGGCCTGGTTGGCCGCGGTCTGGGACCGGAAGGTCTCGTCCACGACGAATCCGTCACGGGCCAGCCGTTCGGCCGGTTCGAGCAGCCGTCCGAGCGGCTTGCTGCCCCAGGCGTCGAGCGCCTTCTCCCAGGTGGCCGGCGTGCCGGGGGTGCCGACGCCCAGGCCGCTGGTGACGGCGTCGTTGAAGGGGATCGGCTGCCCGTTCTCCAGGAAGAGCGAGGAGTCCGCGCTGCGCGGGGCGGTCTCGCGCCCGTCGACGGTCTGCACGCGGCCCGTCCTGGCGTCGTAGTGGACGAAGTACCCGCCACCCCCGATGCCCGCCGAGTACGGCTCGGTGACCCCCAGCGCGGCGGCGGTGGCGACGGCCGCGTCAACGGCGTTTCCCCCCTTTCGGAGCACTTCGATCCCGGCAGCCGAGGCATCCGCGTCGACGCTCGACACCGCTCCCCCGTATCCCACCGCCACCGGCGACTTGGGAGGCGGTACGGGTGGCGCCGAGGCCGCGGGGGCCGCGGCGCCGAGCGAGCCGATGACAGCGATCACGCTTAGGAACGACACATTCCGGCCGACGGAATGACGCATCCGTACCTCCAGTGAAGGATCGTCCGCGCAGGGTAGCGCCGCACCGCCCGTACCGTCAGGACCGCCTCGGTCAGGTGTCCGGACGGACCGCTGCCGCTCCCGCGCGTGAACGACGGCCGGCGCGCCTCGCGCCCGGGTCGTTCCGGGGCCCTCCTGTGGACGCCCAGGTGATTCTCCCGGCCCCAGGGGGTCGCTCCCGCGCCCGGGGGCCCGGCTCCTCCTAAGGTGGAACCGCACAGTACCGGTCGGCACCGAGGCGGACAGCACATGAGGGAACCGCAGATCGATTACGCGGCGGTCTTCCACGCCCTCCCCGGCATGGTCGCCCTGCTCACCCCCGACCTGGTGTACGCCGACGCGAACGAGGACTTCCTCCGCCTGGCCGGACGCACACGCGAGCAGCTGCTCGGCCAGTACATCTTCGACGTGTTCCCGGAGAACCCCAACGATCCCGCCGCCGCCGGCATGCGGGAGACCCGGGAGTCCATGCTGCGCGTGGTGGCCGGCGGGGAGCGCGACACCATGGCCCTGGTGCGGTACGACATCGAGGAGCGCGAGCGGCCGGGCCACTGGGTGAAGCACTATTGGAGTCCCGTCAACGCGCCCGTGCTCGACCCGGACGGAAACGTGATGCTGGTCGTCCACCGCGTCGAGGAGGTCACCGAGCTCATCCAGGCCCGCGACGGCGGCGGGCCCGACAACGACGACCGCGCCCGTGTGCTGGAGGCCGAGCTCTACACCCGCGCCCGCGAACTCCAGGAGATCAACGAGCGTCTGCGCCGGGCCCACGAGCGCGATCGCGAGGTCGCCCTGGCCCTGCAGGAGGCGATGCTTCCCGCCCCCACTCCGGTCGGGCACCACCGGGCCGCGGTCCGCTACCAGCCCGCGGTCGGGACCCTGAACGTGTGCGGCGACTGGTACGACCTGGTCGACCTGCCCGGTGACCGCATCGCGGTCGCCGTCGGCGACGTCGTCGGTCACGGCCTCAAGGCGGCATGTGTCATGGGGCAGTTGCGCAGCGCCCTGAGCGCGGCGGCCCGTGTCGCCGAAGGCCCGGCACGTGCGCTGGAGGCCCTCGGGCTCTACGCCCGCCATGTCGACGGCGCCGAGTCGACCACCGCGGTGAAGACCTTCATCGACTGGAGCACTCACACCGTCGTGTACAGCAGCGCCGGCCACCCACCCCCCGCGCTGCTCGGTCCTGACGGCACCGTGGTCTTCCTCGACCGGGCGACCGACCCGCCGCTGGGCGCCCGCCCCCATCACGTCCCCCGCCCGGAGGCCACGGTGCCCTTCGTCGAGGGCGCCACCCTGGTGCTGTACACCGACGGGCTGATCGAGCGCCGTGACGAGGACATCGACGCCGGTCTGGCCCGCCTCGCCGGGGCCCTCGTCCTCCATCGGCGGTCGGACCCCGAGACGCTGGCCGACGCCCTCCTGGCAGACCTCCTGCCGCCCACGGGCAACACCGACGACACCGCGCTGGTCATCATCCGTCTGTGACCACCGGTGCCCCGTTCCCCACCGTCGGCGGCGGGGAACGGGGCACCGGCCGTACCTGTCAGGGCTGCTTCGGGCAGGTGTCCGAACGGACCGCTACCATGCCCGCTCATGAATGACGACGTACGCAACATCGTGCTCGGTCTCATAGCCGCCGGAATCAGCGCCGCCCTCGGCTGGGTCGCCCGTACGTACCTCTGGCGGCGCGGGCTCCGCCGCAAGCAGGCCTTCTTCGGGCTCCCGGGGAACTCCGAGTGCCTGCTCGTCGTCAACCGCGACGCCGGCGGTGACGGCGCGGTCCACCGCCACGACGTCTTCGCCCTGCTGGAACTCTCCGCCCTCATCAAGGACTGCGAGGCCCACGCCCAGATCGTGTCCCACGACACCGCCCAGCAGGGCTTCGGAGAACGTACCGAGTTCTGCGTCGGCGGGCCGGGATCCAACCGGCGTATGGCGGCCCACCTCCAGTCGCTCCTTCCGGGCGTTCAGATCAGCACCGGGACCGAACCGGGCCCCGACCGCGCGGCCTTCCAGGTGGGCTCGGAGCGCTACCGGCTGGAGCCGGGCACCTCCGAGCACGTCCTGCTCGCCCGGCTGACGGGCGGCCAGGACGCCCGGCCCGTCTTCCTGCTCTGCGGACAGCGCGCCATCACCAACCAGGCCGCCTCGCGCTACCTGATGCGCAACTACGAGAAGCTGCGGCGCAAGCACCGCAACGGGTCCTTCGTACTGCTCCTGAAGGTGGTCAACTCCCAGGCGTACGGCCCCGATGTGGTGGAGCTGATCGGCGACGTCACCCGCACCGCCCAGGCCCCGCTCCCCACCGCACCCCGCACCTCCCACCGCGCCGCGACCTGAGGTGTGATGCCGTTCCTCCCGCCGGCCCCTCCGCCTCACCCTCCGGCCGCCGGGGAGGCCTTCCTCGCTCCCGGGCCGAACCAGAAGGCGAGTGTCGCCAGAATCGCGAGCACGGTGATCAGCGAGGCCCAGACGAAGACACGGGAGATGGTGTCCGCCGCTCCCGCGCCGTCGGTGAAGGGGATGAGGAGTACGGCGAGTCCGACCGATCCGCCGATGGTGAGTGCGGTCTGCAGCACACCGGCGGCGATCCCGGCGTGCTCGGGCGGCGCGGTGGTGAGGATCACCAGGTTGAACGGGATGATCGCCACACCGACCCCGAGGCCGATCAGCACGATCTGGGGCAGCACTCCCGTCGCGTAGGAGCTGTGCTCGTCCAGCGGGGTCAGCCAGCCGATGCCGGCGAGCACGACGAGAAGGCCGACCACGGCACGGACCCGGAGATCGACGGTGGCGACGAGCTTCGTGAGTGCCTGGGTGGACACCAGCAGGGCGGCGCCGAACGGCAGGATCGCGAATCCGCTCTCCAGGGCGTCGAAGCCGAGGACGTTCTGGAGGTACTGCACCAGATAGATCAGGAAGCTGGTGAGCACGGCCGCGAGGAGGAGCAGGTTCACGAAGGCTCCGGCCCGGGCCCGGTCGGCGAAGATCGCGCCCGGCAGCAGGGGTTCGGCCGCGCGACGGTCCACGACGAGCAGAACGCCCCACAGGACCACCGATGCGGCGAGCGAGCCGAGGGTCGCACCGTCGCCCCAGCCCTTCTCGGCGGCGTGCACGAGTCCGTAGACGCCGGAGGTGACGGCGAGGGTGACCAGCAGCGCGCTGGGCAGGCCGAGCGACCGGGCCCGAGTGGCGTCGTCCCTGAGCCCCGGCGTGCGGAGGCCTATGAGGATGACGGCCAGACCGATGGGCACGTTGACCAGCAGGCTCCAGCGCCAGTCCCCCAGCCAGGTCAGCACACCGCCGAGGACCATGCCCGCGGAGGCGCCGAGTCCGGTCACCGTGGAGTAGAGACCGAAGGCGCGGCGGCGGTGCTCCCCTTCGAAGGCGAGGGTCAGCAGGGCCAGTCCGGTCGGGCCGGCGACGGCCGCGCCCGCCCCCTGGAGCACGCGGCCGACGAGCAGGACCTCGAGGTCGGGGGCGAGGCCTGCGATCAGGGAGGCGATGACCACCAGGCCGATCCCGCCGAGGAAGACCTTGCGGTGGCCGAGCACGTCACCGAGGCGTCCGGCTAACAGCAGCAGCCCGCCGAAGGCCAGCAGGAAGGCGTTCGGGACCCAGGACCCGCCGGTGACGGAGACCCCGAGGTCCTCCTGGAGCGTGGGCAGGGCGACGTTCACGATCGTGCCGTCGAGCTGGAGCATGAACTCCGCTCCGACGATCGCCGTGAGAGCGAGGCCCCAGGCCCTGGACGGTGCCCGGGGTGCGGGAACGCCGTCGGGGACGGTGTCTGCGGTCATGGGTGTGCCTCCACGTCCAGCGGTCGAGGCTATAGTGAGACAGCCTCAGGTTATGTCGGACCGCAGTTAACCTGAGGCTCCCTCAGGTAGTCAAGTGGAGGCGGAATCCGTGCCGGACGCCCAGCCGTACATCGCCCGTCGACCCAAGCGTGCCGACGGCGCCCGTAATTACGACGCGATCCTCTCCGCGGCCGGCAAGGCCTTCGAATCGCAGGGCGCCGACGCCTCGCTGGAGGACATCGCCGGGCAGGCGGGGGTCGCGATCGGCACGCTCTACCGGCACTTCCCCACGAGGGCGTCGCTCGTGGAGGCGGCGACCAGGGAAGGTCTGGCGGAGCTGATCGGCCGGGCCGAGGAACTGTCCGGCGCCCCGGACCCCCTGGCCGCCCTGGCCGAGTGGATGCGGAGGGCCGTACGGCACTTCAGCACGTTCCGGGGACTGGTCGGCATCCTGACCCGGAGCATGTACGACGAGGGGACTCCGTCGTACGCCGCGTGCAACGCCATGCACAGCAGTGGGGCGCGCCTACTGCGGGCGGCGCAGGTCGCCGGTCAGGTGCGGGGGGACCTCACCGCCGACGAGCTCTTCGACCTGATGAGCGGGGCCGCCTGGGTGCGGGAGAACAGCCCGGCCGACCGTGACGGGAGTGCCCGTTTCGTCCTGATGATCCTTGAGGGCATCGCGACCCGCCCCGCGACCGGCTGACCGCCGTCGTGGACCGGCCGGCCTCCGTGCGTGGCACGGGCGGCCGTCCCACGCGCGGAAGGAGGGCGGTCCCACGCCGCCTGCCGGCACGTGGGACCGCCCTCCTTCCGGCGGACTGTTCGGTAGCGCCCCCTCACTCTCCACGGCCTCGCTCCGGCCGGCACGCAGCTGACCTTCTCCCCACCGGGTACGGCCCCGGGGCGCATCCCGGTTCCGCGACGGTGCGGGAAGTGATCACCGGCTGCTGCCGGACGGACTCGCCGGTGTCTATCGAAGGCGGCCCGGCAGGACCGTCCCCGGTTCGGCGGCGGAGACACCCGTCCCCTCCGTCTTCGGATTGCGCCGCTGCCGTCTGGCCACCCAGGTGGCGAACCAGGAGAGCAACATGCACATGCCGATGTAGATGGGTGAGATCACCATGACCACGGGGATGAACGGCAGGCCGTAGTCGAGGTTCGACGCGATCAGCTTGCCCGCGTGGAGAAACTCCTCGTAGGTGATCAGATAGCCGAGGGAGGTGTCCTTGAGCGCCACCACCAGCTGGCTGATGATGGTGGGCAGCATCGCCCGGACGGCCTGCGGGGCCAGGACGTGGGTGGTGACCTGTGTCTTGCGCATCCCCAGCGCGAAGGCGGCCTCCCGCTGCCCCCGCTCCACGGAGTTGATCCCCGTACGGAAGACCTCCGCGAGCACGGAGCCGTTGTAGAGGGTCAGCCCGGCGACCAGCGCCGGCAGCGGCTGGACCTTGAGCGCGACGAAGATGAAGAAGATCATCACCAGTACGGGCATCGCCCGGAAGAACTCGACCAGCAGGGTCGCGATCCAGCGCACCGGCCTGTGGTCGGACAGCCGCCCCACCGCGAGGACCGCCCCGAGCGCCAGGGAGAGGACAGCCGCGTAGGCGAAGGCCTTGAGGGTGTTGCCGAGCCCGCGCAGCAGCAGTTCCTGGATGCCCTTGTAGGTGAAGGGGGTCCATTTCTCGCTGGTGAACTGGTCGGTGTCGAAGAGCAGGTAGAGGATCCAGCCGAGCAGCGCGATGATCACGACGGTCGAGATGACCCCGTAGAGGAAGTGCCGCTTGCGGGTCGCGGGCCCCGGGATGTCGTACAGCGCGGTGGCGGAGGCGGTGGTGTGGGTCATCGGGCGACTCCCCAGCGCTTCTCCATCAGGTTGAAGAGCGCACTGATGGCGAGGGTGATGATCAGATAGCCGACTGCGATCCAGACGAAGGACCAGATGATGCTGTAGCCGAGTTCGTTGAGTGGCTTGTACGTACCGAGCAGCTCGGTGACGCTGAAGGCCCCGGCGATCGCCGAGTTCTTGGCGAGGGCGATGAGGGTCGACCCGACCGGCGGGATCACCGACCGGAAGGCCTGGGGAAGCACCACGTTGCCCAGGGTCTGGCTGAAGGACATGCCGAGGCTGCGGGCGGCTTCACCCTGCCCCGTGGGCACGGTGTTGATACCGGAGCGCAGCACCTCGCAGATGAAGGCCGAGGTGTAGCAGCCGAGGGCGAGGACCGCGAAGACCTGGAAGGGCAGGACCAGACCGAAGCGCGGCAGGCCGAGCAGCACGGCGAAGAACAGCAGGGTCAGCGGGGTGTTGCGGAGCACCGCGACCCAGACCGTGCCGATCACCCGGAGCGAGCCGACGGGTGCGACCCGGAAGGACGCCATGACGAAGCCGAGCACCAGAGCCAGGACCGAGGCGTAGACGGTGAGTTCCAGGGTGCCGAGGAAGCCCTTGCCGTAGAGCGAGAAATTGTCTGTCAGTACGTCCATGGTGGTGGCCGGCCCCTCAGTTCGCCGGGTAGCGGTCGATGGGCGGAGGTTGCGGCGCGGGCACGCCGGACAGTCCGAGGGTCGCCTCGAACGCCTTCTTCCAGTTGCCGTTCTTCTCGTTGACCTCCAGCGCGTCGTCGAGCGCGAAGCGCAGCGCGTTGTCGCTCCGCGGGACACCGATGCCGTACGGCTCCTCGGAGAAGGGTTTGCCGACGACCTTCATCTCGTCCGGCGCCTTGGCCGCGAACCCGAGCAGGATGGCGTCGTCGGTGGTGACGGCGTCGACCTGGAAGGTCAGCAGGTTGTCGACGCAGATCGAGTACGTGTCGTAGGCGACGAGGTCGGCCTCGGGGTGGTCGGCGGCGATGCGCTGGTACGGCGTGGATCCGGCGGCCGAGCAGACGGTCTTGCCCGCCAGGTCCTGCGGGCCGTTGATGTCGTTCTCATCCGTGCGCACCAGCAGGCCCTGCCCGGCCATGTAGTACGGCCCGGCGAAGCCGACCAGCTTCTTGCGCATGTCGTTGATCGTGTAGGTGCCGACGTAGTAGTCGATCTGCCCGTTCTGGAGCGCCGTCTCGCGGTTGGCGGAGGCGATGGTCCGGAACTGGATCGTGTCGGGCTCGAAGCCGAGCGAGGCGGCCATCATGCGGGCGATCTCGATGTCGAAGCCGGAGTAGACACCCGTCGCGGGGTCCTTCTCGCCGAGGTAGGGCTGGTCCTCCTTGGCGCCGACGACGAGGTGGCCCCGCCGCTCGGCCTTCTTCCACGTCTTCGACTCCGGCAGCTGGAAGCCGGTGTCGACCTTGTACTGGGGCAGGGCCTCCGCCTTCGGTCCCTTGACCGGCGGGCTGCCGTCCCTGCCACAGCCTGCGGAGAACACGGCGACCAGGAGACAGGCCAGCGCGGCCGCGAGGTTCTTCGTACGCAACACGGTGCCCCCTGTCAGTGCTTGAGGATCTTGGACAGGAAGTCCTTGGCACGATCGCTCTCCGGGGCGGTGAAGAAGTCCTCCGGGGTGCGGTCCTCCACGATGCGTCCGTCGGACATGAAGACCACGCGGTTGGCCGCGGACCTGGCGAAGCCCATCTCGTGCGTGACGACCACCATGGTCATGCCCTCGCGGGCGAGTTGCTGCATGACCTCGAGGACCTCGTTGATCATCTCGGGGTCGAGCGCGGAGGTGGGTTCGTCGAAGAGGAGTGCCTTGGGGTCCATGGCGAGGGCCCGGGCGATGGCGACGCGCTGCTGCTGTCCGCCGGAGAGCTGGGCGGGGAACTTGTCCGCCTGCGAGGCGAGCCCGACGCGTTCGAGCAGTTCCCGGGAGCGCTGGTCGGCCTCGTCCTTCTTGCGCCTGCGGACCTTGAGCTGGGCGAGCGAGACGTTCGCCAGCACGGTCTTGTGGGCGAAGAGGTTGAACGACTGGAAGACCATGCCCACTTCGGCCCGGAGCTCCGCGAGCCCCTTCCCCTCCTCGGGGAGCGGCTTCCCGTCGATGGCGATGTAGCCGGACTCGATCGTCTCGAGTCTGTTGATGGTCCGGCAGAGCGTTGATTTACCCGATCCGGAGGGGCCGATGACCACCACCACCTCCCCGCGGCCGACGGTGAGATTGATGTCCTGCAGTACGTGCAACGTCCCGAAGTGCTTGTTGACGTCCCGCAGTTCGATCAACGGATCGACGGCCATACGCTGCCCTACCCACTTATCGCTGGTGTCGAGGTCAGCGCAAACTATCCGGGGTGGACACGCACGCCGGGGGCGACACGCACCGGCGGCACATAAGGCTGTTTATCGCGTTTTGGCCTCGGGGCCGCTCTCCGCCGACTCCGCGTACATCTCCGAGAGCTCGGGGCTGCCCGACATCGCCCAGTCCAGGCCGGCGGTGACCACATCGATCTCGCGTCCGGACGCCAGGCGCACCACGGGCTTTCCGCCCGCGAGGATGCCCCAGGCGGCCCCGCTGACGGTGCGCACCAGTACGGTCCCCAGGTAGAGACCGGCGTCGTTGCCCACCCAGGGCAGCTCCTCCGGGTCGTCTCGCCAGATGGGCGGCAGCTGGTCCAGCGCGGACAACGAGGCGGGACTGTCGTCGAGTTCGAGGCCGCACTGCGCGGCCCGGGCGCGTAGCAGCTCGCATTCCGCGAACAGCTCGGCCACACCCTCCGGGTCGGCCTCGACGGCGGCGGCGAGAGCCGCCTCCCGCGTACCGCCCATGCGCTTGCGCCAGTTGTCCAGGAAGGAGATGTTCATACCACCAGGATCCCATCCCGGGGGCGTTCCGCATCGCAGGGCGCGCGACCGTTCCGAATCCGGGACCCGCGCCGTACATGATCCGGCCATCTATCTAAGGTACGGGGATGACGTCGCAGAACTATCTCTCCGAACTCTTCTCGCTGGAAGGCCGGGTCGCCGTGGTGACCGGCGGGAGTTCCGGCATCGGCCGGGGCATCACGGACGCCCTCGCCCGCGCGGGCGCCAAGGTGGTGATCGTGGCCCGCAGGGAGTCGGAGCTCGTGCGGACCGTGGACGAACTCACCGCGGAGGGCCGCCGAGCGGCCTGGGTGAGCGCCGATCTCGGCACCGGCGAGGGGGTGCGCGCGGCCGGCGACGAGGCCGCGGCGGTCTTCGGCGAACCCGACATCCTCGTCAACTGCGCGGGCGTCAACCTGCGGCCGCCGATGAGCGAGCTCGACGAGGACGTGTGGGACACCACGATGGCGGTGAACCTCAAGGCGCCCCATCTGCTGGGCCGCCGCTTCGGCCCGGGAATGGCCGAGCGCGGCTTCGGCCGGATCATCCACATCACCTCCCAGCAGGCCCACCGGGCATTCGTGCAGAGCGGCGCGTACGGGGTCTCGAAGGGTGCCCTGGAGTCCCTGGCCCGCTCGCAGGCCGAGGCGTGGTCGCCGCACGGAGTCACCTGCAACACCCTGGTGCCAGGATTCGTGATGACGCCGCTCAACCAGCGGCTGTCGTCGGACCCGGAGCGGGTGGCCGCTCTCGCTGCGCGCACGATGGTGGGGCGCAACGGACTGGCCGAGGACTTCGCGGGGGCCGCGGTGTTCCTGGCGAGCAGGGCCTCGGCCTACGTCACGGGACAGTCGCTGTTCGTGGACGGCGGGTTCTCGGTGCACTGAGGCGCTCCGGAAACGCGGGATGCCGCCCCCGGTGAGGGGGCGGCATCGGCAGGTTCATGAGCGCCCGAGATCGAAGTCGGCCACGGAGACAAGATGCTGGGCCGCTGCACCACGGTCCGGCCGGAACCGGACCGCCAGGATTCGAACCTGGGTCCTCTTTTTTGCAGAAAGAAGTATCCGTCGCCTGCGCACCGGGCGCTCATCGGCCACCTTAGCCTCCGGCGCCCGGAGTTGACTCCTCGATTTCGCGGGCGACCCCTTCGGCGACCGCCGACGACGCCGCCTCCTTGTCGATGCCCAGCCCCGCGAGCAGGCCCGCGCCGTCTTCGAACTCCAGCAGGGCCAGCAGGATGTGCCCGCTCCCGACGACGTCGTGACCGAGACGCAGCGCCTCCCGGAACGTGAGCTCCAGGGCCTTGCGGGCCCCCGCGTCGTACGGGATGAGCTCGGGGACCTCGTCGGCCGCGGCCGGGAGGGCGAGCGTCGCCGCCTCCCGGACCGCCTCCAGCGCGACTCCCTGCCCGGTGACGACCCGGGCACCGAGGGACGCCGGGTCGAGCAGGAGGCCCAGGACCAGGTGTTCCACTCCCACCTCGTCGTTGCGGGCGGCGTGGGCCTCGTTGCTCGCGCCCATGACGACGTTCCTGGCCTCCGTGTCGAACTGGCCGAAGCCCTGGCTCGGGTCCAGGTCCGACGGCTCACCGGGCTTCTTGGGCACGAACCTCTTCTGGGCGGCCTGCCGGGTGACCCCCATGCTGCGGCCGATGTCCGTCCAGGACGCGCCGGAGCGGCGCGCCTGGTCCACGAAGTGGCCGATGAGGTGGTCGGCGATCTCGCCCAGGTGATCCGCGGCAACCACGGCCCCGGAGAGCTGCTCCAGCGTGTCGGTGTGGGTGCTCTTGATCGCGTCGATGAGGTCGTCGAGGCGGATCGGCGGACGGGGACGCAACGGCTTCGTCATGCGTCAACCCTAGGTTGACACCCTGGGTCCGTCAACCCGGAGTTGACGCCGAAGCTCGTGCGCTCTCCTTCAGAGCTCGAGGTCCACGACCACCGGGGCGTGGTCCGAGGCGCCCTTGCCCTTGCGCTCCTCACGGTCGACGTAGCTGTCCTTGACCGCCGCCTCGAAGGGAGCGTTGCCGTAGACGAGGTCGATGCGCATGCCCTTGTTCTTCGGGAAGCGCAGCTGACGGTAGTCCCAGTAGGTGTACGGGTGGTCGTACTTGAGGGGGCGCGGCACCACGTCGAGGAGCCCCTCCTCGCGCAGCGCGGCGAGCGCGGCCCGCTCGGCGGGGGTGACGTGGGTGGAGTCCACGAAGAGCGCCGGGTCCCAGACGTCCTCGTCCGTCGGCGCGATGTTGAAGTCGCCGAGGACCGCGAAGGGGAGCGCCCCCGCCGCGTCCGCGGCGACGGCCTTCCGCAGGGCCTCCAGCCAGCGCAGCTTGTAGGCGTAGTGGTCGTGGGCGACCTCGCGGCCGTTGGGGACGTAGACGGACCAGACGCGCGCGCCCCCGCAGGTCGCCGACACCGCCCTCGGCTCCTGCACACCCTCGTACTCCGGGCCGTCGGGCAGGCCCGTCACGACGTCCGAGAGGCCGACGCGGGAGAGCAGCGCGACGCCGTTCCACCGGCCCGTGGCGTTGACGGCGGACTCGTAGCCCGCCTCACGCAAAGCGTCGGCGGGGAACTGCTCCAGGGTGCACTTGGTCTCCTGGAGGCAGAGCACGTCGGTGCCGCTGCTCTCCAGCCAGGCCAGCAGCCTCGGAAGCCGGGCGGTGATGGAATTGACGTTCCAGGTGGCGATGCGCATGCCGCCAACCTAACCGCTCCCACTGACAACGGGGTCAGAGACGGGTCGCGTCACCCGGGGTCAGCCGGCCGTGGTCCGTTCCGCCCAGGGCGCCGATCTGCGTGTCGTAGATCGGGCGCGCGAGGTCGGTGAGCAGGGCGTCGTGGATGTCGATCGCCCGGCGCGGCTTCACCTCGCGTACGTAGTCGATGACCTCCGAGATCTTGTTCCAGGGGGCCATGACCGGCAGCATCAGCGTGTCCACGGGGTGGTCGGGCACCGTGAGCGCGTCCCCGGGGTGGAAGACGGAACCGTCCACCAGGAAGCCGATGTTGGTGATCCGCGGGATGTCCGGATGGATCACCGCGTGCAGTTCGCCGTGCACCTGGACGTCGAGCCCGGCGGCGGTGAAGGTGTCGCCGTGACCGACCGTGTGCACACGCCCCGGGAACGCGGCCGACAGCTGCTCGGCCACGCTCCGCAGGGTCCACACCTGTGCGGCCGGGTTGGCCTCCAGGCCCGCGCGCAGCCGTGCCTCGCTGAAGTGGTCGGGGTGTTCGTGCGTCACCAGGATCGCGTCGGCACCGACCGCGGCGTCGTCCTCCGTGAATCCGCCGGGGTCGATGACGAGCGACTGCCCGTTCCGCTCCAGGCGGACGCAGGAGTGGGTCTTCTTCGTGAGGGTGAGAGGCGAAGCGTTCATGCCACCATCCTGCTACGCGGGCGGGGTGGTTTCCTCCTGGATCACGGACTGCGCGATCTCGAACGCCGCGCCTGCCGCCGGGACGCCGCAGTAGACGGCCGTCTGCAGCAGCACCTCCTTGATCTCGACCGGCGTGAGGCCGTTGCGCAGAGCCGCCCTGACGTGCTGGGCGAGGCCGCCCAGGTGTCCCGACGCGACGACCGCGGTGAGGGAGACACAGCTGCGGGACCTGCGGTCGAGTCCCTCCCGGCTCCAGATCTCGCCCCAGGCGTAGCGGGTGAGGAGCTCCTGGAAGTCGTCGGTGAAGCCGTCCGACGCTGCCGACGCGGCGTCCACATGGGCGTCGCCGAGCACCTCGCGCCGGACCTTCATCCCCCGCTCGTACCGGTCGCTGCGTCCGGTCGGGGAGGCGTCGGGCAGGACGACCGCGGCCGTGATCTCCGCGACGGGCACGACCGGGGCGAACGGGGCGGCGAAGCCCGGGGACGACGGCACGGGGATCGACGCCAGGGTGTCCTGCCACGCGGTCGAGAAGTGCATGAGCAGCAGGTCGGTGACGGCGGCCGGCTGCTCGACCGGAGCCAGGTGGGAGGCGCCGGGGACCAGGGCGAGCCGGGCGTCCGGGATGCCCGCGACGAGGTTCCGGGCCTCGGCGGGGCCGGTGACCTTGTCCTCGGCACCGACCAGGACGAGGGTCGGCACACCGATGCGGGGCAGCTCCGCCCGGATGTCGAAGGCGGCCAGGGCCTCGCAGGAGGCGATGTAGCAGCCGGGGTCGGTGGTGCGGACCATCTGGACGGCCCACTCGACGATGGCCGGCTGCGCGGCGGCGAAGCCGGGGGTGAACCAGCGTTCCGGGGAGGTACGCGCGATCGGCTCCAGGCCGTTGGTGCGGACGACCACCCCGCGCCGGCGGAATTCGTCGGCGGTTCCGAAGCGCGGCGACGCGGCGACGAGCGCCAGGGCCGCCACCCGGTGCGGGTGGCGCAGTGCCAGGTCGGCGCCGACGGCGCCGCCGATCGAGCAGCCCGCGTACCCGAAGCGCTGGACACCGACGCTGTCCAGGGTGGCGAGGAGGCGGTCGGCGAGGTCGGTGACCGCGGCGGCGGGGTGGGCGGGGGCCCCGCCGTGCCCCGGCAGGTCGTAGCGGAAGATGCGCCAGTGCTGGGACAGCTCGGGTATCTGGCGGTCCCACATGTGCCAGGTGACTCCCAGGGAGGGCCCCAGGACGAGGACCGGGGCGTCTTCCGGGCCGTCGAAACGGTACTGGAGCAGCCGGCCCGGCGACGGCGCCTGCGGCGCGGGGCCGGACGGGGGCCCCTGCTGCGCCGGGGGGCCGCCCGGCTGCGCGCCGCGGAGGTCCTGGGGCTGCTGGGGAGCCTGCGGCGCGGCCGGGGTGTACGGCTGGGCCGGCGTGGGCTGGGCGTACTGCTGCGTGGGCTGGGCGTATTGCTGCGTGGGCTGGGCGTATTGCGGCCCGGGCTGCGACGGCGGCGGGGTCTCGTGCTGCCCGGAGACCGGCTGGGGCTGCGGCTGGGTGCCGTACTGCCCGGGATTCTGCTGCGGCTGGGCTTCGTACGGTCCCCTCTGCGGCTGCGTGTCGTACCGCCCCGGAACCGGCTGCGGCGGGGGCGGTGTGGCCGTCCGAGGCTGGACGCCCATGGGCCCGGGGGCCTGTGCGTAGGGGCCTGACTCGAGCCCCGGAGCCTCGGGCAGCTGCCGGATCACCTCGCCCCGCAAGGGCTCGGGGTCGGCTGTCAGCGGGGGCCGGGCGGGCTGGGGGGTCGTCTCGCTCACGTCACTCACTCGCTCCAGGGTAATGAGCGGCCCGTCCGTTCCCCGTCAGGGGGTCGCCGCGGAGACCACGTAGACGACCGGGGCAGCCGGATCGGTCATGTTGACGGTGATGTTCTGGGTGGGGCGCGGCTTCTTGTTCTTGTGGACCGTTCCCGCCCAGTCGACACCGGGTCCGAAGTACCACCCGGTGATCTTGACGTCCCGTTCGGCGATGGTCACCTTGCCGGTCTCCAGCGCGGCCCGGCCGGTCCCTACGCCGCTCAGGAAGCGGTCGAGCCCGGCGGACGTCGTACGGAACTTCACGTACATCCGGCTGGCCTTCCAGTTGTTCGTCTCGTAGTACTGGACGCCGATCGCATTGCCCGGGATCGGCAGCTCGAAGATCCTCCGCTGCATCCCGGACGGCCAGTCCTCGCGCAGTCCCTGGGCGGAGGCCTCGGCCTCCTTGTCCTTGCCGGAGCGGCGGCTCTGGCCGGCGGAGATCACCAGGTAGCCCGCCGGGATGCCGATGAGCAGCACGATGATCGTCAGCGTGATCAGCCGACGGCGGATCATCCTGCGCCGGTCCTGGGGAGGAGTCCCGTCGCCGTCCCCGGACGGGGGACCGGCGGGGCCTGCCGGGCCGGAGGGGCCCGCAGGGCCGGCGGCTCCCGTCGAGCCCTGCGGGCCCGGTGCCTCCGAGGAACCGGAGGCACCGGAGGAGCCGGACGAAGGTGGCTGGCGCGGCACGATGTTCTGCTCGGCTGCGGTCATGGTCGGTGATCCCTCGAGGCTGCGGTACGGAGCGGGGTGCGGGTGTGGCCGGGTGCCGCGGCGCGCGGCCCGCGGATCAGTCGGTGCGGGTGCTGCGGGTGTTCCGGATGGTGCTCGCGGCCTGGTCGTAGAACTGCGCGTACCGCTCGTAGCGCTCGACCCGGCGGCGGTTGGTCCGCCGGAACCTGCGGGCGACCAGGCGTGCCAGGTCGGCGGCGCCGACCATACCCGCCTCGGGGCCGAGCTGTGCCTTCGCGATCCGGGCCTCGGGGCGGTAGCCACGGCCGGTGAGGTGGCGCTTGAAGGCGTCCCGGGCCGGGCCGATCAGCAGGTCGTCGGCCGCGCTGACGCCGCCGCCGATGACGAAGCAGGACGGGTCCAGGGCCGCCGCGAGGTTGGCGATGCCGACGCCGAGCCACTGGCCGATGTCCTGGAGGAGCTCGACGCACATGGCGTCGCCCTCGCGGGCCAGCTCGGTGATGAGCGGTCCGGTGATGTCGGGGATGTTGCCCTTGACCCGCTCGATGATGCCGTGTGCCACCGGGGAGTCCGCCGCGGCCAGCTCCCTGGCCTCGCGCACGAGGGCGTTGCCCGAGCTGTACTGCTCCCAGCACCCGCGGTTGCCGCAGGGGCAGCGGTGGCCTCCGGGCACGACCTGCATGTGGCCGAACTCACCCGCGACTCCGTACTTGCCCCGCTTGACGTGCCCGTCCTCGAGGATCGCGCCGCCGATGCCGGTGCCCAGCGTGATCATGACGAGGTGGTCCTCGCCGCGTCCCGCGCCGAAGCGCCACTCCGCCCACGCCGCCGTGTTCGCGTCGTTGTCGACCATGACGGGGACCACCAGCCGGGAGGCGATGGCGTCGCGGAGGGGTTCGTCGCGCCACGCGAGGTGCGGGGCGAACAGCACCTTCGAGCGGTCCGCGTCGACCCAGCCCGCCGCGCCGATGCCCACGGCGTGCACGTCGTGCCGGTCGGAGAGGTCCAGGACCAGTTCGACGATGGTGTCCTCGACGACCTTGGGGCTCTTGGACTTGTCCGGCGTCTCGGTCTTCAGGGTCTCCAGGATGTTGCCGTCCGCGTCGACGACGCCGGCCATCACCTTCGTCCCGCCGATGTCGATGCCGACGGTGGGGACCCGGGGCGCTGTGAGGTGCGAGCGCCGCTCCCTCGTGCCGACGGTCCGCAGGACGGTGGCGCGGGCGGAGCCGCGGTGTGTGAAGTCGCGGTACGTGCTCATCGTCCCTGCGCAGGTCGGGGGGCCGGGCGGTGGTCGGTCCGGCGGCGGACGGCGCCCGCCGCCCACGATTCTGCCATTCCCGCGCCCCCGGAACCGGTCTCCGGGTCGGGGGCACGGGGTGCGGGACGGGGTTTACGGGGTGTCGTCGCCGACCGGACGGCCGCCGAGGCGGTCCGGCGACGGGGCCCTCTCGAGCTCGTGGCTGAGCTCGTCGAGCTCGCTCCCACCTGCCATCTGACGGGTCAGCTCGTCCAGCGTGACGTCGTCCTTGGTGTGGCTTCCGGACATCGCGCCGCGCTTGAGCAGGACGAACCGGTCGCCCACGAGGTAGGCGTGGTGCGGGTTGTGCGTGATGAGGACCACGCCGAGCCCGGCGTCCCTGGCGGCCGCGACGTACTTGAGGACGACCCCGGACTGCTTGACGCCGAGCGCCGCGGTCGGCTCGTCGAGGACGAGGACCTTGGCACCGAAATAGACGGCGCGGGCGATGGCCACGCACTGGCGTTCGCCACCCGACAGGGTGCCGATGGGCTGGTCGACGTCGCGCAGGTCGATGCCCATGCGGAGCAGCTCCGCGCGGGTCGTCTCCCTCATCCGCTTCACGTCGAGGCGCTTGAACGGGCCCGAGCCCTTCGTCGGTTCCGAGCCGAGGAAGAAGTTGCGCCAGACCGGCATGAGCGGAACGACGGCGAGGTCCTGGTGGACGGTGGCGATGCCCCGGTCGAGCGCGTCGCGCGGGTTGACGAGCGTGGTCTCCTCGCCCTCGATCAGGAACGTCCCGGCGTCGTGCCGGTGGAGCCCCGCGATGATCTTGATGAGGGTGGACTTGCCGGCGCCGTTGTCGCCGAGGACGCAGGAGATCTCCCCCGCGTGGACCACCAGCGAGACGTTCTCCAGGGCCTTGATGTTGCCGTAGTACTTGCTGACGCCGTCGAGCTCGACGAGCGCCGGGCCGGCCGTGTCCCGGGGGGCCGGAGCCTGGGTGGCCGTCATTTCGTCGCCTCCGCACGCTTGCGTACCCATGCGTTGAGCAGGGTGGCCAGGAGCAGCATCGCTCCCAGGAAGAACTTGAACCAGTCGGGGTTCCACTCCGCGTACACGATGCCCTTGCTGGTCATGCCGAAGATGATCGCGCCCACGGCGGAGCCGACCGCGGAGCCGTAGCCGCCGGTGATCAGACAGCCGCCGATGACGGCCGCGATGATGTAGATCAGCTCGTTGCCGACGCCCTCGCCGGACTGCACGACGTCGTACGAGAACAGCAGGTGCTGCCCGGAGACCCAGGCCGCGAAGGCGACCCCGAGGTAGAGCCCGATCCGGGTGCGGATCACGGGCACGCCGACCGCGCGCGCGGCGTCCGACTGGCCGCCGACGGCGAAGATCCAGTTGCCGAAGCGGGTGCGGATCAGGATCCAGGTGGCGATCGCGACGAGCCCGGCCCACCACAGGATGGTGACCTTCAGCTCGACGCCGCCGACGGTGAGGTAGGACGCGAAGACCTTGCGGGCGGAGTCGAAGCCCTCCATGTTCCCGATGGCCTTGGTGGACACCGTGCCGCTGATCAGCTTGGTGAAACCGAGGTTCAGGCCGGTCAGCATGAGGAACGTGCCGAGCGTGATGATGAAGCTCGGGAGCTTGGTACGGGTCAGCATGAAGCCGTTGAACGCGCCGAAGCCGAGGGTGATCAGGAGCGACACGAGGACGCCCACCCAGACGTTGGCCGTCATCTGGTAGCTGAACATCGAGGAGATCAGCGCGGAGCTGGTGACCATCACACCGGCGGAGAGGTCGAACTCGCCGCCGATCATCAGGAGCGCCACGGGCGCCGCCATGATCCCGATGGTGGACGCCGCGTACAGCACCGTGCCGAGGCTGGAGGCCTGGAGGAAGCTGTCGGCGACGATCGCGAAGAAGAGGAAGACGGCCGCGGCCCCGACGACCGAGCCGAGCTCGGGCCTGCCGAGCAGCTTGCGCAGCGGGGAGGTGCGCAGGAGGCGTTCGTCGGTGCGGGGCGCCGCCGGTTGCCCGGTCGCCGTCATCGCGTCCCCCGGTTCGTGTATTCGGCGAGCGCGTCGGCGTCGTCGGCCGTGATGACCTGCGGGCCGGTCAGGACGGGCAGGCCGCCTCCGAGCACGTTCTGGTTGTAGCGGTAGAGCCAGAGCAGGTCGACGGCCTCGTACCCCTGGAGGTAGGGCTGCTGGTCGACGGCGAAGCCGAGCGACTTGTCCTTCAGGCCGGCGGCGACGCTGGCGTTGAGGTCGAAGGTGTCGACCTCGGTCTCGCTGCCCGCGGTCCGCTTCGCCTTGACGGCCGCCGCGGCAAACGGGGCGCCGAGGGTGACGACGGCGTCGATGTCCTTGTCGGCGCTCAGCTTGGCCTCGATGGAGGACTGGACGTCGGGCATGTTGGTGCCGTCGACGTAGAGGTTCTGCATCGTCCCGTCGAACGTCTTCTTCGCCCCGGCGCAGCGCTGCTCGTGGCCGACGTTGCCCTGCTCGTGCAGGACGCAGAGGACCTTCTTGCGCTTGCGCCCGTTCAGCTCGTCGCCGACGGCCTCGCCGGCGATGGACTCGTCCTGGCCGATGTGGGTGAGCGCGCCGAAGGCCTTGGACTCGGCGGAGCCGGAGTTCACCGTGATGACGGGGATGCCGGCCTTGACGGCCTTGGCCACGACGGTCTTCATCGAGTCGGGCTTGGCCAGCGAGACGATCAGGCCGTCGACCTTCTTGTCGATCGCGGTCTGGACGAGCTCGGCCTGCTGCTGGCCCTCGTCGTTGTGCGAGTACAGGAAGTTGATGTTGTCCTTCTCGGCCGCCTGCTTGGCGCCCTTCTGGACGATGTCCCAGAAGGTGTCGCCATCACCCGAGTGGGTGACCATCGCGAATGTCCAGCGGGGCGTGTTCACCGCGGACCGGCCCTCGGCGGCCTGCTGGGCCGCACGCTCCTCCGCCCGCTTGCCGCCGGTGCTGCTGCATCCCGCGAGGGAGGCCGCCAGTACCGCTGCCAGCACGGCGCCCATCGCGCGTACCCCTGTCCGAACCCTTGCCACGACGCCGTGCCCTTCTAGTGCTGCTCGTTGTGCTGCCTGGTGAAGCCGGGCTCGGGGATACGTACGCCCGCCGCCCGGCGGGCCAAGTATCCCCGAGCCCGGTCCGTCACGGCCCGGCAGGGGCGCGGGGCGCGCCCTTCCGTCGTTCTAGCGACCTAGCATGACCACGTCAATGCTTTTGTCCGAACATTCTTACAGAAGGGCGGCGGCCCGGGAGCTCAGGACCGGACGAGCAGCTGGAACTCGAAGGCGTACCGCGAGGCGCGGTAGACGTGCGCACCGAATTCGACCGCCCGGCCGCCGTCGTCGAAGGTGGTGCGCTCCATGGTCAGCAGCGGCGCGCCCGCGGGCTCGGCGAGCAGTTCCCCCTCCTCCGCCGTGGCGGCCCTGGCCCCGACGGTCTGCCGGGCGCTGTGCAGGGTGATCCCCGAGCCGCGCATCATCCGGTACAGGCCGGTCGACTCCAGCCGCTCGGTGGAGAGGTCCATCAGCCGCGGCGGCAGGTGGTTGCGCAGGAGCGCCACGGGCTCGTCGTGCGCGTACCGCACCCGCTCGACGAGATGCACCTCGCTGCCCTCCTCCACCCCGAGCGCGGCGGCGACCTCCGGCGTGGCCGGCTCGACCGCGTTGCGCAGGACCCGGGTCGCCGGCTTCCGGCCGGCCGACTCCAGGTCGTCGTAGAGGCTGCTCAGTTCGAGCGGGCGCTTGATACGGCTGTGCACGACCTGCGTACCGACACCGCGCCGACGCACCATCAGCCCCTTGTCGACGAGCGACTGGATGGCCTGGCGGACGGTGGGCCGGGAGAGCCCGAGCCGTGCGGCGAGCTCCAGCTCGTTGCCGAGGAGGCTGCCGGGTGCGAGCCGCCCCTGCTCGACGGCCGCCTCCAGCTGCTGGGCCAGCTGGTGGTAGAGCGGTACGGGACTGGTGCGGTCCACGCCCAGCCCCAGGGCGGCGGAGTCGGCGGCGGGTTTGGGCACGGCACGGAGCGTACCCCGTACGGCCGCGCCGCACCCTTCGATTTGTCAGGACATATAGTTGACAGTGCGCCTGGGGGGCGGCACGTTGGGTCCATGCGCATCGGACTCATCGGCACGGGCCGGATCGGCTCCTTCCACGCGGGCGTCCTGGCACGGCACCCGGCCGTCGCCTCCCTGGTCGTGACGGACATGGACCCCGTCCGCGCCGGAGAGGCCGCGGCGCGGACGGGAGCCACCGCGGTCGCGTCCGCCGAGGAGGTCATCGGCGCGGGGGTGGACGCCGTGGTGATCACGTCGGCCACCTCGGCGCACGCGGAACTCATCGGCCGTGCGGCACGCGCCGGCCTCCCCGCCTTCTGCGAGAAGCCGATCGCGCTGGACCTGGCGGGAACACTCGGCGCCCTGCACGAGGTCGAGCGGGCGGGCAGCGTGCTCCAGCTCGGCTTCATGCGGCGGTTCGACGCGGGGTACGCGGCCGCGCGCACCGCCGTGCGCGGCGGAGCCCTGGGCCGGCTCCACACCGTACGGGCGGCGACGTCCGACCCCGCTCCCCCGCCGGCCGCGTATCTGCCGCTCTCCGGGGGCCTGTTCAGGGACTGCCTGGTGCACGACTTCGACATCCTGCGCTGGGTGACGGGCCGTGAGGTGACGGAGGTGTACGCCACCGGATCGGACGCCGGCCCGGCGATGTTCCGGGAGGCGGGCGACGTCGGCACCGCGGCGGCGCTGCTGACCCTGGACGACGGCACGCTCGCCACGGCCACGGCCACCCGGTGCAACGGGGCCGGTTACGACGTACGCATGGAACTGGCGGGCGAGCGGGACCAGATCGCGGTCGGCCTCGACGACCGTACGCCGCTCACCTCCACCGAGCCGCAGGGCCCGCCCGCACCGGCCGAGCCGTGGCCCGGCTTCCTGGAGCGGTTCGCGCCGGCGTACGAGGCCGAGCTGGACGCGTTCCTCGGCGTCGTGCGCGGCGAGCGTGAGAACCCGTGCGACGGCCGGGAGGCGCTGCACGCGCTGCGCATCGCCGAGGCGTGCGAGCTGTCGCGCGCGGAGCACCGCCCGGTGCGGATGACGGAGATCCCCGAGGCCTGAGGCCCGCTACCAGGCCACCGGCAGGCTCTGCGGGCCCCTGAGCAGCATGCCCGTCCGCCAGGGGAGCCGGGCCGGATCCGTGTCGAGCCGCAGCCCCGGGCAGCGCTCCAGGAGCGTCCGGATGGCGATGCGTGCCTCGATGCGGGCCAGCGGGGCGCCCAGGCAGTAGTGAATGCCATGACCGAAGGCGACGTGCCCGCGGGCGTCCCGCATGAGGTCGAAGCGGTCGGCGTCCGGGAAGCGGGCGGGGTCGCGGTCGCAGTCGGCCATCGCGATCAGGACCAGCTCGCCGCCGCCGGGGATCACCGTGCCCGAGACGTCGAGCGGCTCCGTGGTGAAGCGGTACGTGGGGGTCGCGACGGGGCCCTCGTAGCGCAGCGTCTCCTCGACGGCGTTGCCGATGAGGCCGTAGTCGTCGCGCAGCAGGGCCAGTTGGTCCGGGTGGGTCAGCAGGCTCAGGACGCCGTTGGAGATGAGGTTGACCGTGGTCTCGTGCCCGGCGACGAGCAGCAGCCAGGCCATGCCGATGAGTTCGTCGGCGGAGAGCTGGTCACCGTCGTCGTCCGCGGTGTGGATCAGCGCGCTGATCAGATCGTCCCCGGGCGCCGCGCGCTTCTCCTCCAGCAGCCCGGTCAGATACCCGGTCATCGCGGTGGTGGCCCGGCCGCGCGCTCCGGCGTCGAGGGACGAGAGGGCGGTGCCGGACCAGGTACGGAACGCATCCCGGTCCAGGGTGGGCACCCCCAGCAGCTCGCAGATGACGGCCATCGGCAGGGGGAACGACAGCGCCTTGACCAGGTCGGCGCTCCGGTCCGGCCCGCCGGTCATGGAATCGAGGAATCCGTCCGTCATCTCCTGGACGCGCGGGGCGAGCCGCTCCATCCGGCGCGGGGTGAACTCCCGGGCCACGAGCCTGCGCAGCCGGGTGTGTGCCGGAGCGTCGCTGCTGAGCATGGACGTCCCGACGGAGACCTTGCCGACGCCCAGCGAGGGCGACGCCCTGCGCCACTCCTTGGAGAGCCGCTGGTCGGCGAGGAGGGCCCTGCCCGCCTCGTACCCGACGACGAGCCACGCCTCCGCGCCCTCCGGGATGCGGACCCGGTGCACCGGCCCGCGGGCGCGCAGCCGCGCGTAGACGGGATACGGGTCGCGGGTGAAGTCGTCACCGAGCGCGCCGAGGTCGAGCGGGACATCCGTGGTCAACGTGGTTCCCTTCAGGTCGGTCGGGCGGACAGAACGGTCCCCTGGGCCACCGCGCACAGCGTCGCGTCGCCCTCCTCGTCCACGGTGTGCAGATCGCAGCGCACCACGGCCTGTCTCCGGCCGGTGTGGACCACCTCCGCGCGGGCGGTCAGGGTGCGGCCGCTCGCCGGCCGGAGGTACTGGATGGAGAAGCCGCCGGTCAGCACCGCGGGCCCGAGGGTCGTCCCGGCGGCGAAGGTGAGCGCGTTGTCGGCCGCGTAGGAGAGCACGCCGCCGTGCAGGAAGCCGTTCTGCTGGGTGAGCTCCTCGCGTACGTCGACCTCGAGGACGGCCACGCCGTCCCCGAACTCCGTGATCCGCGCGCCGATGAGACCGCTGAACGGCTGGCTGTCGAGGACCCGCTGTGCTGCGCCGAAGGAGAGTTCGGTCATGGGAGCCATCTCACCAGCGCACCGGCAGACGGCGGACCCCCCGGAGCAGCAGTCCGGGCAGCCAGTCCGGCTCGCCTCCCTCCGGGTCCCGTTCGAGGCCGGGGCACCGCTCCAGCAGCGCCTGAACGGCGATGCGGCCCTCCATGCGGGCCAGCGGGGCGCCCAGACAGAAGTGGATACCGTGCCCGAAGGCCAGATGCCCCTGGGCCTGGCGTGTGATGTCGAAGGTGTCCGGGTCCGGATAGCGACCGGCGTCCCGGTCCCCGGAGCCGAGGGCGACCAGCACCGCCTCGCCCCTGGGGATGACGACGGAGCCGATCGTGACGGGCTCCCGGGTGAAGCGGAAGGTCGCGGTCGCCACGGGCCCGTCGTAGCGGAGCATCTCCTCGACCGCGCCGTCGATCAGCTCCGGCCGGGCCCGGAGCAGGGCGAGCTGTCCCGGGTGGTCGAGGAGCGCGCGCACCCCGTTGGCGATCAGGTTCACGGTCGTCTCGTGGCCGGCCACCAGGAGCAGGAAGGCCATGCCGGTCAGTTCGTCGCGGGAGAGGCCCTCGCCGTCCTCCACGCGTGCCCGGATCAGGGCACTCAGCAGGTCGTCGCCCGGGGAGCAGCGCTTGTCCTCGATCAGCTCGTCGAGGTAGGCGCCCATCGCGTGGACCGCCTCGCCCTCCTTCTCGGCCGAGACGGGCGTGACGATGGCGTTGGACATCCGGCGGAAGGCGTCCCGGTCGATGTCGGGTACGCCGATGAGTTCGCAGATCACGGTCATCGGCAGCGGGAAGGCGAACGCGTCGATCAGGTCGGCGCTCCTTGCGGGCACCATCGCGTCGAGGAGCTCCGCGGTGATCTGCTCGACGCGCGGGCGCAGGGCCTCGATCCGCCGCGCGGTGAATTCACGTGCGACGAGTTTCCGCAGCCTGGTGTGGTGCGGAGGGTCCAGCTCCAGCATGTTGGCGTTGATCGGGTTGCTCGTCGCCGTCAGGGTCTCCGTCGTCCGCCAGTCCTTGCTGAACCGCTGGTCCGCGAGGGCCGCGCGGGCCTCCTCGTATCCGACGATCATCCAGACCCGCTCCAGGTCGTCGGTACGGACCGGGTGCACCGGCCCCTCGGCGCGCAGCTTCGCGTAGTACGGATACGGGTTCGCGGCGAAGTCCTCCGCCCCGCGCAGATCGACCACCGACATGGTCCCGCCCCTCTTCCGGTCCGACCGGTCCGGGTTCAGCGTAGGCGGCCGTCTCCCGCCCCGTCCTCGTCCTCGCGGAGGAGACCGGCGTCGTGCACCAACAGGGCGATCTGGACACGGTTGTTGAGCCCGAGCCGGGCGAGGACGCGGGACACGTGGGCCTTGACGGTGGCCACGCTCAGATGGAGCGCCGCCGCGATCTCCGCGTTGGACCCGCCCCGCCCGACGCCGGCTGCCACCTCCTGCTCGCGCTCCCCCAGCTCGGCGAACCGCTCCCGGGCGCGTGCCTCGCGGGAGCGGCGGTCGTCCGCGGGCTCTCCGGCCGCGCGGGCCATGAGCCTGCGGGTGACGGCGGGCGAGAGGACGGGCTCACCGGCCGCGACGCGCAGGACCGCCTCGACGATCTGCGCGGGCGGGGTGTCCTTCAGGACGAACCCCGCCGCCCCCGCGCGGATGGCCCGCAGGACCTGCTCGTCGGCGTGGAAGGTGGTCAGGACGATGACCTCGGGTGCGCCGGGCCGGCGCCGCAGCTCCTCGGTCGCGGTCAGCCCGTCCATGCCGGGCATCCGGATGTCCATGAGCACGACGTCGGGATGCGCGCGGGCGACGAGGGCGGCGACGTCGGTGCCGTCGGCACCCTCCCCGACGAGGTCGATGCCGTCGGAGCCGCCGAGCATCAGGGCCAGACCGGCCCGCACGAGCGGGTCGTCGTCGACGACGGCCAGCCGGACCGGTCGTGACTCCGGGGAGGGGGGAGTGGTCATGCCGGCCACGGTAGCCGGGCCCGGACCGTGAATCCGCCGTCGGGCCGGGGCCCGTGGTCCAGACTGCCGCCGGCCAGGCTCGCCCGTTCGGTGAGGCCGATGAGTCCCTGGCCGGACCCCGGGACCGGTTCGAAGGGTTCGGCGGGCGCGGGGTTGCCGACCTCGATGGTCAGGCCGGCGCCCGGCCCGCCGGCCACCGTGACGCCGACGGGGGCCCCGGGGGCGTGCTTGCGGGCGTTGGTCAGCGCCTCCTGGGCGATGCGGTAGACCGTCCGCCCGGTGGCGGCGGGCGCGCGGCCCGGTTCGGCGACGGTGTTGTCCAAGGTGACCTCCATGCCGGCCGAGCGGGACTCGTCGATCAGGGCGTCCAGGGTGACGAGCGTGGGCTGCGGCCTGTTGCCCTCGTCGTTCTCGCCCGGGGCACGCAGGACGCCGATGATCTCGCGGAGGTCCTGCAGCGCCTCGTGGGCGCTGTCGCGGATGACCCCGGCGGCCCTGCCGACCTCGGCCGGGGGTGCGTCGGGACGGAATTCGAGCGCGCCCGCGTGGACGCTGAGCAGGGTCAGCCGGTGGGCGAGGACGTCGTGCATCTCGCGGGCGATGGCCTCCCTCGCCAGCCGCTGGGCCTGCTCGGCCCGGAGCGCGGCCTCGGCCTCGGCCCGGCGCGCGCGTTCGCGCAGGGTGACGACCAGTTGCCGCCGCGACCGTACGACCATGCCCCAGCTGAACATCAGCAGGATCAGCAGGACCCCGATGATCACGGAGGCGATGAAGGACGTGCCCGGGTCCGGACGCAGCATCGGCTGGACGGGTGCCACGACGAGGGTGCCCGCGCCGACGACGGCCACCGGCTTGAAGGGACGGTGCACCGCCAGGCTGAACAGGGCGATCAGCATCGCTCCCGCCGCGACCGGCTCCACCACACTCAGCACCGTGAGGACGGAGGCGACCGCCACGGGCCACCTGCGCCGGACCCAGAGTGAGCAGCAGGCCGCCGCCCCGAGCAGGGAGTCGGCCAGGACGACACCGTCGGGAGTGGTGGGGTCGGCCTCGATCGCGGCGAGGGCGGCCATACCGAAGGCGGCGGCGCAGAGGAAGAGGGTGATGTCGACGACCCAGTCGCGTACGGTCCTGCGTGGTCTGCCGGGGTGGCCGGCCGGCTCGTGACCGGCCAGCGCCGAGGGCAGCAGCCAGGGGTATTCCGTACGGGTCATGTCGACAAAGCTACGCAGCCGGCGGACGTCGTCGTGTGCGCGCGCCCCAGGACGCTACCGAAGTCGCGCGATCCGATACTTTCGTCGGGGTCACGCAGACCGGTGGCCGACGCGGGCCCGGGGTGCCCCGCTCCAGGCTCGGACCATGAAGAAATTCGTGGAGACGGCCGGCTTCATCGTGTGCGTGCAGGGCGTCGCCGGGCTCCTGCACGAGTGGACGGGCTGGTTCCGGCTGTGGGCGGTGGTGGCGCGGCTCGATGTCCTGGAAGGCCACGGACTCTTCGTCAGCATCGTGCTGGTGGTGACGGGCGGCGCCATGATGATCGCGGCGGACTCCCTCAGGACGTGACGTCGGCGCGGCGGCGTCCCCACGCGGTGCCCGTCAGCACGAGCACCGCGCCGATCAGACCCGGCACACCGAGGCGTTCGCCCCCGATCGCGATGCCGACGGCGGCGGCCCAGAGCGGCTCCGTACCGAGCAGCAGGCTGACCCGGGACGGCGAGGTGCGGCGCACCGACCACATCTGCACGAAGAACGCGAACAGCGTGCAGAAGACGGACAGGAAGAGCAGCCCCGCCCACTCGGTGGCGCCGAAGTCCGCCGCCACCGTCCAGGGCGCGGGGCCGGTCCCGGGAACGGCTGCCAGCACGGCGAAGACGGCGACGGCGCTGCCGAGCTGCACCGTGGTCAGGGAGAGCGAGTCGGCGTCCTGGACCGCCTTGATGCGGGCCATCGCGAGGACGTGGACCGTACGGGCGAGGGCCGCGAGCAGCATCAGGAGATCGCCCGCCGAGGGGCTGGTGAAACCACCGCCCTGGGTCAGCAGCACCACGCCGGTGACCGAGAGGCCGGCCGCCGCGAGGAAGGACGCCGGAGGCCGGACCCGCGTCACGGCCGCCTCGGCCAGGGGCGTGAAGATCATCGTGAGGCTGATGATGAGCCCCGCGTTCGTCGCCGACGTGTGCACGACGCCGTACGTCTCGAGCAGGAAGATCCCGCTGAGCACCAGCCCCAGCACGCCCGCGCCCCGCCACTGCGCTCCGTTCAGCGCCCGCAGCCCGCGCCATCCGGCGACGGCCAGGGCGGGCAGCACGATCACGAAGCGCAGCACGAGGACGGCGATCACGGTGTGCGTCGTGGTGATGCCCTTGGCCGCGAGGTAGCTGGCCCCCCAGACGGCGGCGACGAGCAGGAGCGGCAGGTCGGTGACCCATGCGCGGCGGGACGGGGCGAGCGCGGGCAGGACGGCAGAGGACACCTGGTTCTCCTGGTTCTCCACAAGAGGAACGGTGTGGAGACCTCGCCGGCTCGCACAGGGAGCGCACACGGTACCGAACGGACGACCCCCTCGGGAACCTCTGTCCGCAGGGTGGTCCGGCCACCTGTTCGCAGGGGTCGTCACCGGCCGAAGCGGTCCCCCGACGGTGCCGCCTCCTCCTAGAATGTCGGTCTTGGGACGCTCGGACACACGGAGTTGGCACATGGGTGGAGCGCGGCTGGACGGACGGGTCGAGCGGGGGAACCAGACCAGGCAGCTGGTGCTGGGGCGCGCGGTCCACGTCGCCTCGACCGAAGGGCTGGAGGGCCTCTCGCTCGGCCGGCTCGCGACGGAGCTGAAGCTGAGCAAGAGCGGCGTCTTCGCCCTCTTCGGGTCCAAGGAGGAACTGCAGCTCGCCACCGTGCGCGCCGCCGTCACCGTCTTCGTGGAGCACGTGCTGACCCCGACCCGGGCGGCCCCGCCGGGCCTGGGCCGTGTCTGGCGGATGTGCGAGAGCTGGCTCTCCTACTCCCAGCGCCGGGTGTTCAGCGGCGGTTGCTTCTTCTACGCGACGATCGCCGAGTTCGACTCCAGGGAGGGCAAGGTGCACGACGCGCTGGCCTCGACCCAAACGGGCTGGGTCACCTTCGTGGAGGAGACCCTGGAGGAGGCCAGGGTCCGGGGCGAACTCGACGCGGACACCGACGTCTCCCAACTGGCCTTCGAGCTCATCGCGTTCATGGAGCTGGCCAACGCGGAGTCGGTGCTGCACAACAACAACCCGGGCTACACGAAGGCCGCGCGGGCCATCCTGGGGCGCCTCCACGCCGCCGCCACGGACCCCTCCCTCCTGCCGGCGGCCTGAGAAAACAAGCTGCACGACCGTTCGTATAGTTATATGGTCGACGGGAGGCCGTGACACCGGTCCGGCCCACCCCTCCGACGAAGGAGCCGGTCATGCCCTCCGGCATCTGGAAGACGTCCTGGAAGAGCGGTCCGGCGGCGCACAGCACCGGCCCCGGCTCGCCCGTCCTCGTCAGCATCACCGAATTCACCACGCACCGCCCGTGGGGCACGCCCGCCGTCGCCTTCGAGGGCATGCGGCTCCGGCGCAGCTGGCCACGGACGCCGGGAGCAGTCGCCGTCCGGCTGTGGATGGAGCCCGGCCCTCGTCTGAACCGGTCGGGGTCGGTCACCGTCTGGGCCGACGAGGCTTCCCTGATGCGGTTCGTCGCCCGACCCGACCACCTGCGCGTCGTACGGGCGTTCCAGGGGCGCGGAGTGATGCGGTCGGACCTCCGCGAGGCGGAGCTGGGCAAGGCCGGCGCCGGCCTCCCGCCGGCCGCCGGCACCGGACTCGCGCCTCTCTGGGCGGACGCGGAACGCCTCCTGACCGGGGGCGGCCCGTGGAGCTGACCGGGACACCCGCGGACATCGTCCTGCTCGACCGCACCGCCGTCCTGGAGTCCGTCCGTGTCGTGGACGCGGCCCGCCCCGGCGACTGGGAGCGTCCGACCCCGTGCGACCGGTGGACCCTGCGGGAGCTGGTGGAGCACATGACCGCGCAGCACCACGGCTTCGCGGCGGCGGCCCGGGGAGGCGGGGCGGACGCCGCTGCCTGGCGGACGCCGGACCTCGGGGACGACCCGGCCGGCGCCCACCGGGCCGCCGCGACGGCCGTCCTCGACGCCTTCGCCTCCCCCGGAATGTCCGAACAGCCTTTCGCGCTGCCGGAGATCAGCGCCCGTCCGGTGCCCGCCCTCCGGGCCGTCGGCTTCCACTTCATCGACTACGTGGCACACGCCTGGGACGTCGCCACCGCGCTCGGGTTCCCCGTCCGCCTGCCGGAACCCGTGCTCCGTGCGGCCCTGCCCATCGCCCGCGCCGTACCGGACGGCGACGTCAGGCGTGCACCGGGCGCCGCGTTCCGCCCCGGCCTCCCCCTGGACGGGGGAACCCGCCCCGACGGACCCGGCACGCTGCCCCTGATCCTGGCGGCCCTGGGCCGCAGCCCCGGCTGGACACCGCCCCGGGGGGCGTGATCCGCGGGGAGCTCCCCGCGGAACGCTCTCCTCACACCTCGCCGACGGTCCCGAACCGTGCGGGCCCGGCGGGCCGGTAGGTGTGGATGGCGATGCCGCTGCCGGTGGTCCGCACATCGGTCAGTTCGAATGCCGTCGGCTCCCCGCCCTCCGGGAAGAGCCGCCTGCCGCTGCCCAGGTAGACCGGGTGGACGAGCAAGTTGACCTCGTCGATCAGGCCGTGCGGCAGGAGGCTCTGCGCGAGCGCGCCACTGCCGTGGATCTGGAGCTCGCCCTCCGCCGTCTCCTCCTTCAGCCGTGCGACCCCGGCGGGGACATCGCCGGAGACCACGGTGGTGTTCTCCCACGCCGGGTCGGTCAGGGTGGTGGAGACGACGTGCTTGGACAGCGTGTTGAGGCGGGAGGCGATCGGATCGAGCGGGTCGGTGACCTGGGGCCAGTAGGCCGAGAAGATGTCATACGTACGCCGTCCGAGGAGGTAGGCGCCCGACCGGTCGAAGACCTCGTTCATGAAGGCCCCCATGTCCTCGTCCGCGAAGGGCGCCAGCCAGCCGCCGTACGCGAATCCACCCGTGGTGTCCTCGTCGGGGCCCCCTGGCGCCTGCATCACTCCGTCCAGGGACACGAACGTGGTGAGGGTCAGCTTCGCCATGGTCCTGCTCCTTCGTCTCGCCGCCGTGGGGTGCGGCAGTCCGTACGCCTCCACCTGTCCTGACCCACTTTCGGCCGGAATCCATCACCACGCCCGGCGAGTCCCGCCGTCACACCACAGGACTGTCACGGATCAGGGGCATCGCCTGTACTCCGCACGGATATTCGATACATGGAGCCCATGCGCACCACACCCACCCTTCCCGCCAGGCTGTCCGTACTGGCCGCCGCGCCCGTCACGCTGACGGCCTGCTCCGCCGATGCCGTCTACGCGCCGCTCTCCGACCGGTGCCGCAAGGAGTGGACCTGGCCCGTGTTCGAGGCGGGCGTCGACCGGGCCACGCAGACGGCCGTACAGCTGGGGAGGAGCTACACCTTGCAGCGCCCCTCCCTGGACGACGTCCACACGGACACCGCGCGGGTGACCTTCGGTGTGGGCGAGCGGCAGTACGACGAGACGTCCTCCTGGGTCCAGGAGGACGGTGAGCGGCACAACGACCTCTGCCGACCTGGGACGGTACGCCGCGCGCCGCGCCCGGCGGCCCGTCCTACGCTGGCGGGACGGTACGCGAACGAAATGGGAGACCATGAGCCAGACACCGCCCCCGGTCCGCAACCTGCACGACGGCAGCACCATCCCCGCGGTGGGCCTCGGCACCTGGCCGCTCGACGACGAGGAGGCCGAGAAGGCCGTCGCCGGTGCGCTGGAGACCGGTTACCGGCTCGTGGACACCGCGCTGAACTACCGGAACGAGACGGGCACCGGCCGCGGGATCGCCCGCTCCGGAGTGCCGCGCGAGGAACTCTTCGTCACGACCAAGGTTCCCGGCCGGCACCACGGCTACGAGGAGACGCTGGCCTCCTTCGAGGAGTCCCGGAGCAACCTGGGGCTGGACTACGTCGACCTGTACCTCATCCACTGGCCGCTGCCCCGGGTGGACAAGTACGTGGACACCTGGAAGGCGCTGATCAAGCTCCGCGAGGACGGCCTCGTACGCTCCATCGGCGTCTCCAACTTCACGGCGGAGCACCTGGACCGGCTGGAGCGGGAGACGGGTGTGCTGCCCGTGGTGAACCAGATCGAGATGCATCCGCTGCTCCCGCAGGAGGAGCTGCGGGCCGTGCACACCGCGAAGGGCATCGTCACGGAGAGCTGGAGCCCGCTGGCCCGGGGACGCCAGGTGCTCGAGGCCCCCGAGGTGATCGCCGCCGCCGCGGCCCACGGAGTGACGCCGGGCCAGGTGGTGCTGCGGTGGCACACCCAGCTGGGCGCGGTGCCGATCCCCAAGTCCGCCGATCCCCGGCGGCAGCGGGAGAACCTCGGCCTGTTCGGCTTCGAGCTGGCCCAGCAGGAGCTGGACCGGATCGGGGCCCGGCCGTCGCACCGCTTCGGCGGGGACCCCACCACGCACGAGGAGTTCTGACGGCGGCGGCCGGACCTCGCCCGGCCGTGGCTGTCAGGGGCGGAGGTCACCGGTTGCGCGGGGTGACCTCCGACATCCGGGACCAGTCGTCCCCGGGCACCTCGACGTTGATGATCTCCGGGATCTCGCTGACGAGCTCGGACATGGTGTCGATCGCCGCCTTGAAGTGGTCGGAGTTCACGTGCGCCACGCCGGCCTCCTGCGAGGCGAACGCCTCGAGCAGGACGAACTGGTCCGGGTTCTCGACGCTGTAGGACCAGTCGAAGAAGAGGTTCCCCGGCTCCTGACGGGTGGCGAGGGTGAAGTCCTCCACAGCCGGGAGCCAGTTGTCCCGCTCGGCGGTACGCACGGTGAACTTGACGGCGATGAAGATCATGGCGACTCCTGGTCGGGACGGCGACGTGCCGACCAGGGTCCCATATCGCCACAGGCCGGGCCCGAACCGGCACACCCGCGCGTGGACCACGCCTCCCGGAGCTCTTCCCTCACCGCGGGCCCTGCCCCTGCGAGGACTCCTGGAGGGGGTTCGCCGGGTTCCGGGTCAGCATCGTCGCCCCCAGCACCGTCAGGGTGTGGATCATGGTGTTGCCGTGACGGTGGCTGGTGATGAGCCCGGCGTCGCGCAGGGCCGTGGTGTGGTGCGTCGCGGTCGCCGGGGAGACTCCGGCCCGCCGCGCGGCCTCGGTGGTGGTCGCCCCGGCGGCCGCGGCCTGCAGGACCGCGGCACGGGCCCGGCCCAGCAGCACCTGGAGCGACGGGGAGCAGACGCTCTCGGCCGCGGTCCTCGCCGGTCCGGTGGGCACCTCGTGGCGCAGGGAGTAGATGAGGACGGGAGGCAGCCCTGGATCCGCGAGGGAGATCGGCCCCTTCCAGCAGAAGTACGACGGGATGAGCAGCAGCCCGCGGCCCTCCAGCCGGATGTCGTGGTCGGTCGGATACGCGCTGACCTCCAGGCGCGGGTGCCTCCACCGCACGGTCGGGCCGAGCCCTTCGAGCAGACCCTCCGTGCCCCCGTCGAGCAGGTGGCGGGCCAGCCGCAGCCGCTCGGTGTGCAGGCTTTCGCGCACCCACTGCTCATGGGGTGCGATGACGGTCCGGTGATAGGCCCGCAGGACGTCCACCAGCTCGCTGCGGCCCTTCCGCTCCGTCAGTCTCCCCAGCCGGGCGGGCACCCGTACGACCCGTGCGAGGGCCGCGAGTTGCGCCGCGACCTGGTCCGGCGGGGTGGCGAGGATGGCGTCGAGCCCCGCTTCCAGCCCTGCCGTGCCCTCCAGCGGGGTGAGGAAGTCGGGGAAGTAGGAAGCGCGCGGGTAGAGGGGTAACAGCACCCGCCGCACCACACCCTCGAGTCCCGCCTCCCGGAGCCGCTCACGCGCGGGGTGGTACCAGTGCGCGTACGCCCCACGGCCCAAGGGGGTCTGGAAGCGATGCAGGCTGGAAGCGATCTCCCACAGCGGATGCGGTGCGGCGGCGACCCGGGTCCTGGCCAGGTCCTCAGCGGAGAAGTGGAAGCGAAGCACTGCCGTCACCCTTTCCACCTGCGTCATTTCATCTCGTTCGAATGAGCATGACAGCCAGGGGCGCAGGCCGGAGCATGAACTCGCCTCGTCGCACCGGTCCCCGCGACACCACGCGCCGCCCCCGCCTCCCTCCGGCCCCACACCCCCACGTCCCGAGGAGTCCCGATGACCTCTTCCCCGAACCGCCGCACCGTCCTGCGCGGAACCCTCGCCGCGACCGCGGGTGCCTTCGTGGGCCCGCTGCTCCTGCCGGGCACCGCGCATGCCTACAGCTGGCCGCGCACCCTGAACCAGGGGGCGAGCGGCGCCGATGTGACGGAGCTCCAGATACGTGTCGCGGGATGGGCGGCGGACTCGGCCTCGCACTCCCGGGTGAGCGTCGACGGTGCCTTCGGCGCGGGCACCGCCGCGGCGGTACGGAGGTTCCAGGCGGCCTACGGCCTCTCCGTGGACGGCAGCGCCGGCCCCGCCACCCAGGCCCAGCTCAACGCCCTGGAGCAGTCGGACGGTTCGACGGCCCACTTCAACTGGAGTGAGTTCACCGACCGTTCGAGCGGCACCTTCAACGGGGGCAAGGTGAGCGCGGCAGCCACCCGGGAGAACGCCCGCCGCGCCATGTACAAGCTGGAGGCCCTGCGCAAGAAGCTCGGCAACACAGCCGTCACCGTCAACTCGGGCTTCCGCAGCATCGCGCACAACGCCGAGATCGGCGGGGCGAGCGACAGCATGCACCTCTACGGCACGGCGGCCGACCTCACCGTGCCCGGCGTCAGCAACCGCACGGTGTACCAGAAGGCGGAGACCTGCGGATTCTCCGGCCTGGAGCGGTACACCGTCGATCATCAGCACGTGGACAGCCGCGCGGACCTCGGCCGGGCCTGGTGGTGGGAGAGCGGCACGATCTGAGGCGCGACGGCACGACGGCACGACCGCTCACAGCCGGGCTCTGCCACCGCGCGCCCGAAGCCACCCTTCCTACCGGAGGCACACCGATGCATCGCAGACCGCCGCGCACACCCCTGCGCCGCGCAGCCCTGTCCGTCCTGGGAACCCTGGCCGTCCTGGTCACCGCGGTGCAGCCCGCCGGCGCCGCGCCGCGCTCCGGGGGCACCACGGCCCCGGACCCCGTCGGCCGGGCCTTCACCGGTGCCGCCGCGGAGTTCGGCGTACCGCGCGACCTCCTGATAGCCCTCGGGTACGGGGAGACCCACCTCGACGACCACGCGGGCCTGCCGAGCCAGGCCGGCGGCTACGGGGTGATGCACCTGGTGAGCAACCCCGACCGGCACACCCTGGAGCTGGCCTCCCGGCTCACCGGCGAGGCCCCCTCCGCGCTGCGTGAGGACACGGCGGCGAACATCCGTGGCGGCGCGGCCGTGCTGCGCGCCTACGCCGACGAGGCCGGCCTCGGCCGGGCCGAACGGCGGGACGCCGACGCCTGGTACCCGCTGGTGGCCCGGTACGGCGGCATGGCGGATCCCTCCGGCGCGCGCCTCTACGCCGACACGGTCTACACCTTCCTGGCCGAGGGCATCGCGGCCCGCACCCCGGACGGCGAGGACCTGACCGTCCGCGCCCGCGCCGTGGCACCCGAGCGCGGCCGGTACGAGAGCGCCTCCGTGGCGGCGGCCCAGAGCCCGGACTACCCGTCGGCCCTGTGGGTCCCGGCCAGCACCGCCAACTACGCCGTCGGCCGCACCGCCTCCATCAGCAAGATCGTGGTGCACGTGACCCAGGGCTCGTACGCCGGGTCGATCAGCTGGTTCCAGAACCCCTCGGCCCAGGTCAGCGCCCACTACGTGGTGCGCTCCTCGGACGGTCAGATCACCCAGACGGTCCGCGACAAGGACACCGCCTGGCACGCCCGTTCGGGCAACGCGTCCGGGATCGGCATCGAACACGAGGGGTACGTCGACAACCCCAGCTGGTTCACCGACTCTATGTACCGCTCCTCCGCCGCACTCACCGCCCACCTGTGCAACCGGTACGGCATCCCCAAGGACCGCGCCCACGTCGTCGGTCACTCCGAGGTGCCGAACAACGACCACACCGATCCGGGGCCGAACTGGAACTGGACGTACTACATGCAGCTGGTGGGCGGCAGCACGGGAGGCGGCGGGGTCCAGCTGACCTTCCCGTCCTACGACACCCTGCGCGCCGGTTCGTCGGGCGCCCAGGTCTCGGCCGCGCAGTCGCTCCTCAACCAGCAGGGGTACGACGCGGGCACGGTGGACGGCACCTTCGGTTCGAAGACCACCGCGGCCGTCACCTCCTTCCAGCGGGCACGCGGGCTCGGCGCGGACGGGGTCGTGGGCGCGCGCACCTGGACCGCTCTCCTCTCGGCGGGCACCACTCCCGTGCTCAGCCAGGGCAGCTCGGGCTCGGCGGTCGAGCGCCTGCAGAGGGCCCTCACCGCCGCCCTGGGGCGGACCGTCTCCGCGGACGGTCAGTTCGGGTCGGGGACGCAGCAGGCGGTGCGGGACTACCAGAGCGGTCGTTCGCTGGGCGTCGACGGCTCAGTGGGCCCCGCGACCTGGGCCGCACTGCAGGCCGGACGCTGAGCTGACAGGAACGGCGGGACGGCCACCGGGCCGTCCCGCCGTTCCGGCGCGGTCGCGCGTTATCCGCCGAGCGCCTCGTGACGGGCGGTCAGCCGCGCCGCCCCCTCCTCGGTGAGCGAGCCGAAGAGGCGCAGCCGGGAGATGCCGCCGTCCGGGAAGATGTCGATCCGGACATGGGTGCCGCGCACCGGCTCCGGCAGGACGAACCGGTGGTTCGTGTCGGGCTGCAGGCGGGTGCGGGGCAGAAGCACGGCCGGCCGGCCGTCCTCACCGTCACTCACCGAGATCTCCGCCCATCCGGCCGCGTTGCCCTTGAGGTAGGCGGTGTCGATCTCGACCGCCCTGATCTCGGACTGCTCGACCAGCCGGTAGCGGATCCAGTCGTTGCCCTTGTCGCGTCGGCGGCGCGTCTCCCAGCCGTCGTCCATCTTGCGGGAGCGGCCCGGCGCGATGGTGTTGGTGGCCGGGGAGTAGAAGCGGTCGGAGGCGTCCTCGACCTCGCCGCCGTTCTCCAGGGCGACCACGTCGAACGTACCGAGGGCGGCCAGCCACGCCGGGTCGGGGGCCACCTCGCCGTGGACGCGCAGCCGGGCTATGCCGCCGTCGGGGTGCTGGTTGACCCGCAGGTGGGTGAAGCGCTGCCCCGCGTCGACCACGAAGCCGTTCGCGGCGTGGCCGCCGACGGCCGTACGGGGCACGAGGGTCGTCCACTTCACGTCGGGTGCGAGGAGGTCCTCGGGTGACGGGGAGCCGGGCAGCGAGGTCGCCTCGACGGAGACCGACTGCGGGTAGTTGCCGCGGAAGTGCGCCGTGTCGACGATGAGACCGCGCACCACGCCGGGGGCACCGAGGCGTACGAGGGCCCAGTCGTGGTCCTCGTCGGTGGGGTGCGGCTCGTCGGCGCCCGCACCGCGCCGGCGGCGGGTCTCCCAGCCGTCCATGATCTTGCCCTTGTGACCGAAGCGTTCGGGGTCGAACTCCGCGGGCTCCGGCTTCAGCAGGTTCTCGCGCTCGGCGAAGAACTCGTCGTTGGCGGCGACGACCCCCGCGCCGAGCCGCCGGTCGGCGAGGTCCACGAGCTGGGTGAAGGGGAAGTCGGCGGTGCGGTGGTCGGCGTACGGGTCGCCGCCTCCGTACGGGCTCGCGTCGCCGGTGAAGTGCGGTGTCGCCGTCATGGTCAGTGGTTCCTTTCGAGGAGGCGGCCGGTGGGTTCGGTGAGGACGCCGTCGGCCGCGATCCGCGTGCCGCGCAGCCAGGTGGACCTGACGACGCCGTGGAGGGTCTTGCCCGCGTAGGCGGTGACCTGGTTGCGGTGGAACAACCCCGCCGGATCGACGGTGAACGTCTCCTCGGGAGCCAGGACCGCGAAGTCGGCGTCCCGCCCCACCTCGATCGCACCCTTACGACTCAGCCCGGCCAGCGCCGCCGGCCCCGCCGACATCCACCGCACCACGTCCTCCAGACCGTGCCCACGCCGACGCGCCTCGGTCCAGACCGCCGGCAGACCCAGCTGCAGCGAGGAGATCCCACCCCACGCCGACGCGAAGTCCGGAGTCTTCAGATCCGTGGTGCACGGCGAGTGGTCCGACACGATGCAGTCGATCGTCCCGTCCGCCAGCCCCGCCCACAACGCGTCCTGGTTCGCCGCCTCCCGGATCGGCGGACAGCACTTGAACTCCGTCGCCCCGTCCGGAACCTCCTCCGCCGTCAGCGTCAGGAAATGCGGACACGACTCCACCGACACCCGCACCCCCTCCGCCTTCGCCGCCGCGATCAACGGCAACGCGTCCGACGACGACAGATGCAGCACATGAACACGCGCGCTCAACCGCCTGGCATGAGCGATCAGATTCCCGATCGCCGTGTTCTCCGCGTCCCGCGGACGCGAGGCCAGGAAATCGGCGTACCTCTCCCCGCTCCGCTGCGGAGCCGCCGCCAGATGATGCGGATCCTCCGCATGCACGATCAGCAGCCCCCCGAAACCCGCGATCTCCGCCATCGACCGCGCCAACTGCTCCTGATCCAGCTCAGGGAACTCCTCCACCCCGGACGGCGACAGGAAACACTTGAAACCGAACACCCCCGCCTCGAACAGAGGCCGCAGATCCTTCACGTTCGACGGCAGCGCACCACCCCAGAAACCCGTGTCGACATGCGCCTTGGGGGCGGCAACCTCCTGCTTCACCCGCAGGTTCCCCACCGTCGTCGTCGGCGGCAACGAGTTCAACGGCATGTCCAGCAGCGTCGTGATACCACCGGCCGCCGCCGCACGGGTCGCCGTCCAGAAACCCTCCCACTCCGCACGCCCCGGATCATTCACATGAACATGCGTATCGACCAGACCCGGCAACAGGACATCATCACCGAAATCCTCCACACAGGCACCGGCCGGCACCTCGGACTCGTACGGCAGGACCGCCTCGATCTCCCCGCCGGCCACGAGGACGGAAGCCGCGCGGGTTCCCTCGGGGGTGACGACGCGCGTCGAGCGGAGTACCAGCTTCACGTCCACACCGGACACCTGTGCTCCTCACGCAGTTTCAACGATTTGTTGAAGGAGTCTTCACTCGGGAAAGCAGCCCGTCAAGACCTCACCTTCCCCGTGCGGCGATCAGTGGACCACGGGCGACAGCGATTGGATATTTCCACGAAGTAAAAGTTCATTTTCACCAGGCGGAACGTAGAATGGACCAGGAGCGGCACCACCGCGCTTCACGCCGAACGCGGCCCTGCCCGTCGACACCCGGACAAAACAGGTCCTGACCGGCAAGGACGCCGCACCGGGAGCAGTGGGCCGATCGGGAACAGCCCGGTAGGCTGCTGCCTTGCCTCCGCTTCGAAAGGACCGTTGACGTGCCGCCGTCCCACGCCAGCACATCCGACTCCAAGCCCGCCGGTCCCAGCGGCGGCGTGCAGTCCCTCGAACGTGCCTTCGATCTGCTGGAGCGCATGGCGGATGCCGGGGGTGAGGTCGGACTGAGCGAGCTCTCCGCGAGCAGCGGGCTGCCCCTGCCGACCATCCACCGGCTGATGCGCACCCTGGTCGTCTGCGGCTACGTACGCCAGCAGCCCAACCGGCGCTACGCGCTGGGCCCGCGCCTGATCCGCCTCGGCGAGTCCGCGTCCCGGCTGCTGGGCACCTGGGCGCGGCCGTATCTCCAGCGCCTGGTCGAGGAGACCGGCGAGACGGCGAACATGGCCCTGCTCGACGGGGACGAGATCGTCTACGTCGCCCAGGTCCCGTCGAAGCATTCGATGCGGATGTTCACGGAGGTGGGCCGCCGGGTCCTCCCGCACTCCACGGGTGTGGGCAAGGCTCTCCTCGCCCACACCCCGGCGGACGAGGTACGGGCCCTGCTGGCCCGTACGGGCATGCCCGCGGCCACCGACAAGACGATCACCACACCGGACGGCTTCCTCGACGCGCTCGAACTGGTGCGGCGGGCGGGCTACGCGGTGGACGACAACGAGCAGGAGATCGGGGTGCGCTGCCTCGCCGTCCAGGTGCCCGACTCCCCGACCTCGGCCGCCATCTCCATCTCCGGGCCCGCGGGCCGGGTGACCGAGGCGGCGACCGAGCGGATCGTGCCGATCCTGCAGCAGATCGCGAAGGAGCTCTCCGAGGCGCTGGCGAGCAGCGGGGGCTCGGCGGGCTGACGCCGCGCGCTCCCTGTCAGGCACCCCGGCCCTCTTCGTCGGCAGGCGCCCGCCTCTCCCCCGGCCGGTCCCTCAGGCCGGGGCGGGCACCGACAGGCGTCCGTCCTCCATGCTCACCGTCCTGTCCACCCGGCCCAGGTGTGCCCGGTCGTGGGTGACCATCACCGTGGCCGTGGAGCGTTGCCGGGTCAGGCCGAGCAGCAGGTCGAGGACGGCCGCGCCCCGTTCGTGGTCGAGGGCGCTGGTCGGCTCGTCGACGAGCAGCACCGCCGGTTCGTTCATCAGGGCCCGGGCGATGTTGATCCGCTGACGTTGACCGCCCGACATCTGGTGCGGCCTGTGGCTCGCCCTGTCGGCCAGGCCCACCGCGTCCAGGAGATCCATGGCCCGGCCCCGGGTCGCGCCCACGGAGCGCTGCGACAGATGCGCCATCACCTGGAGCTGCTCCACGGCGGTGAGGGACGGCAGCAGATGGGGCTGCTGGAAGACGATGCCGACGCGGTCCCGGCGCAGGGCCGCCTTGTCGGCGCGGCTGAGCCCCGCGGTCCGCGTACCCGCGACGGTGATCCGCCCGTGGTCCGGGGTGACGAGCGTGGCCGCCACCGCGAGGAGGCTGGACTTCCCCGACCCGGAGGGTCCGACGACCGCCGTGAGTGTGCCCGCCGGCACGTCCAGGGAGACCCGGTCGAGTGCGGTGAGCCGGGTGTCGCCGTCGGGGTAGGTGAGCGTGACATCGGTGAGGGTGAGGGTCATCGGGCGCTCCCGAGTGCGGTGAGGGGGTCGACGGCGGTGATCCGCCGGACGGACAGGGCGGCCCCGAGCGCGCCGAGGACGATCATCACGCCGGCCGGGGCGAGCACGGTCGACGCGTCGAGGACGAACGGCACGAAGCCGCCGTCCCCGCCGACCAGCGCGCCGATCGCCGCCGCGAGCCCGGTACCGAGGCCGGTGCCGACGGCCAGCATCACCACGGCCTGCCCGAGCGCGTCCTTCAGCAGATACGGGGTGGAGGCGCCCAGCGCCTTGAGCACCGCCACGTCGCCGCTGCGCTGGATCGTCCAGACCGTGAAGAAGGCGCCGATGACGAGCGCGGAGATGGCGAAGAGGAAACCGCGCATCAGCTGGAGCGAGCCGTTCTCGGCCTGGTAGGAGCCGATCGCCGTGACGGAGTCCGCCAGGGTCAGCGTGCTGGTGCCCGCCTGC
The DNA here is from genome assembly GCF_036227405.1 of Streptomyces sp. NBC_01460. Lineage (NCBI taxonomy): Bacteria > Bacillati > Actinomycetota > Actinomycetes > Kitasatosporales > Streptomycetaceae > Streptomyces > Streptomyces sp. NBC_01460. The sequence goes on along the minus strand of NZ_CP109473.1, from coordinate 6,871,650 downwards.
TCGTCCCCGGCGGCGAGGTCGGCGCCCTCTCCCGTCGTCAGGGCGATCACGGTCGCCTGCCCACCGGTGCCCGTGATGCGCTGCCAGTCGGTGAGCGAGGTCCACACCACCGGGGTGTGGCTGTACGAGGCGTCACCGCCGACCGCCGACACGGTCATCCGGTGACCGCCGAGTCCGAGCGTGTCACCGGTCCGTGCGCCGAGCTCACCGGCGGCCTTCTCCGACAGCACGATCCGGCCCGCCCCCACGCCGGAGGGCGCGAGCCCACCGTCCGGTTCGGCGCCGAACGCCGACACGGCGGCCGTACGCCTCCCCTCGCCCGTGGAGGCGTTCAGCGTCCGGATGCCCAGCGGCCGCGCGGAGGAGATCCCCGGCCGCTCCGCCCAGGTGCGCCAGGCGCTCTCCTCGACGGCCGAGTCGGAGAAGGACACCGACCGGCCGTCCGGCGGTGCGGCGAACGCGAGGCGGTCGGCGTCCAGCCCGGTGACGGCCGAGGTGTTCTCCCTGCCCAGGCCCGCGGTGAGGCCCGACAGCAGTCCGACGAGCAGCGTGATCAGCACGACGACCGTGCCCATGAGGGCGAAGCGGCCGCGGGCGAACCGTAGATCTCTCCATGCGACAAACATGGCTCAAGACTCGGGTTCCGGGCCCGTGGGGACATCGCGCGCCGGACGGGGCCCACATCAACCTTTCGGTTGACCGGCCCGGCGCCTGGCGCGTCTACGCTGGAACGACCATGGATCCGCGTGCCCCCACCCCCGTCACCACCGCACTGCGGCTCTGTCTGCACGCGCTGCTGGTGGGACTGCTGATGCTCGCCGCGCTGCGCGCGACCGGCGACGGCACACCGCACGCCACGGCCGTCGTCGGGGTTGCGGGCGTGATGGCCGCCCTGTACCTGGCGGGCGTGCTCGCCCCCGCCGTTCAACAGCACACCCGCGCCGCATCGCTCTGGCTCATCGCGCTGGGGGCGGTGTGGCTGGCGCTGCTCGCCCTGTCTCCCGAAGCGCTGTGGGTGGCGTTCCCCCTCTACTTCCTGCAACTGCACCTGCTGCCGCTGCGGTGGGGGCTGCCCGCCGTCGCGGTCACCGCCGCGGCCACGATCAGCGGTTTCTTGCTGCACGAGCAGGAGGTCACTCCGGGCGCCTTCATCGGTCCGCTGCTCGGCGCGGCGGTGGCCGTCGCGACCGTACGGGGGTACGAGGTGCTGTTCAGCGAGAGCGAGCGGCGCCGCGAGCTCATCGACGAGCTCGTCTCCACCCGGGCGGAGCTCGCCGACGCGGAGCGCGCCGCGGGCACCCTGGCCGAGCGGGAGCGGCTCGCCCGGGAGATCCACGACACCCTGGCCCAGGGGCTTTCGAGCATCCAGCTCCTGCTGCGGGCCGCCGAGCGTTCGCTCCCCGAGGACGCACCCGCGACCCCGCACGTCCGGCGCGCCCGCGAGGCCGCCCAGGACAACCTGGCCGAGGCCCGCCGCTTCGTCCGGGCCCTGACCCCGCCGGACCTGCAGCAGGGCTCCCTGGCGGCGGCCCTGGCCCGTCTCTCGGCCCGCAGCTCGGCGCCGGACCTCACGGTGCGGTTCGCCGTCAGTGGCAGGCCGGTCGGGCTGCCCACCCCGTACGAGGTGGCGCTGCTGCGCACCGCGCAGTCGTCGCTGGCCAACGCGGTCCAGCACTCCGGGGCACGCCGGACCGAGATCACCCTCAGCTTCATGGAGACGTCGGTCTCCCTGGACGTCGTGGACGACGGCCACGGCTTCGACACGGCCGCCGCACCCGCGAGCACCTCCGGCGGCGGCTTCGGGCTGCTCGCGATGCGTGCGAGGGCCCGGTCGCTGGGCGGGACGCTGAGTGTGGAGTCGGGGCCCGGCCAGGGCACGGCCGTCGCCGTCACCCTGCCCCTCCCGGCCGCCGACGGACACGGCCCGGCGAGCGGCGGCGCCCCAGAGGGCAGGGCAGCGTGACGGACCCGATCCGGCTGCTCCTCGCCGACGACCACCCGGTGGTGCGGGCGGGCCTGCGCGCGGTCCTGGACACCGAGCCGGACTTCCGGGTCGTCGCCGAGGCCCCCACCGCGGAACGGGCCGTCGCCATCGCCGCGACCGGTGTGTGCGACGTGGTCCTGATGGACCTGCAGTTCGGCCCGGGCATGCACGGGGCGGAGGCCACGGCGGCGATCACCGCCGCCGCGGGCGCCCCCCACGTGCTGGTCCTCACCACGTACGACTCGGACGCCGACATCCTGGCCGCCGTCGAGGCGGGCGCCGGCGGCTATCTGCTGAAGGACTCCCCGCCCCAGGAGCTGGCAGCCGCCGTGCGCACGGCGGCCGCCGGCCGCTCGGCGCTGGCTCCGGCGGTGGCGCACCGGCTGATGGACCGCATGCGGACACCGGCCCAGGCCTTGACCAGGCGTGAGCTGGAGGTGCTCCAGCTGGTCGGTGAGGGCCTGTCGAATCAGCAGATCAGCAAGAAGCTCTTCCTGAGCCAGGCGACGGTGAAGTCCCATCTGGTGCACATCTACGCGAAGCTCGGCGTCGCCTCACGCACGTCGGCCGTGGCCGCGGCGACCGCCCGTCGCCTGATCCGGCGCTGACCTCACGAGTGGTGCGGGGGCTCCCCGAAGAGGTCGACGGCCACCCGCACGTCCCGTAGCCCCGACGCCAGCGCGCTGACCGAACCGATCGCCCCCGCGACCAGCAGCAGCGAGCGGCGCAGCCGGGGTATCTCCGGCCGCCCGCTGACCGCCATGGCGTCCAGGGCCGCCAGCTCGTCCTCGGCGATGCCCCGGTCCGGGAACTCGACGCGGAGTCCGGCCAGTTCACGGCGGAGCCGGGAGACGGCCGTACGGAGCTCCGTCACTCTCGGATCCTCGTCGCTGCCGGTCAACCTCTCCTGCCCCACGCTTCGCAACAAAGCACTCCCCCTCGCACGTCATCGTGCCGGTGTGTCGATCTCGCCCCGGGCGGCGGTCAAGTGCCCGGGACCGTCGTCAAGTTAACGCCATCGAAGGTGGCGCGCGCCACTGCGCGGACGGAGTTCGGGGGTACCCCTGAGGGGTGACGCCCCTTCCTCCGGTGCGGACGGCGCAGTGGTATCCAGGGCGCATGGCTCATACACAACGGATCCCCGTGGTCGCCGGAGTACTGCTCGCGGCGGGCGGCGGCCGACGCCTCGGCGGCCGGCCGAAGGCACTGCTGGAGCACCGCGGCCGCCCCCTCGTCGAGCACGCCGCACGGGCGCTGCGCAACGGCGGGTGCGGTCCGGTCCACGTCGTGCTGGGTGCCGCCGCCGACGAGGTGCGGGCCCGGGCGGACCTCTCGGCCTGCGCGGTGACGGTGAACCCCCTGTGGGAGGAGGGCATGGGTTCCTCGCTCAGGGCCGGGCTCGGCGCCCTCATGGGTTCGGAGGCGGACGCGGCCCTCGTCCTCCTGGTCGACCAGCCGGGCATCGGGGCGGAGGCGGTGGCGCGGGTCCGCGCGGCGTACCGCTCCCGGGCGACCCTGGCGGCCGCCGCGTACGACGGGGAGCGCGGCCATCCGGTGCTGTTCGGGGCCGACCGGTGGGCGGACATCGCGGCGGGAGCGTCCGGCGACCAGGGGGCGCGGGCCTATCTGCGGGCGCACCGCGATGCGATCACGCTCGTCGAGTGTTCCGATGTTGCCCGGGACCACGACATCGACACGACGGAGGACCTGAGGCACCTGGAGTGAGCGGGGCGCACGGGGTACACGGACCGTGCGGGCCCTGGCACGCCGCGCCACCGAGGACACACATCTGTCGACCCGGAGAATCTCGATATCAACAAACCATTGAACTTCCACCATGAGGAAACTAATATCCACTGATCAGAAGCACGCAGCACGCACGCCGCGCCGCTTCCGCACCCGGACGGCACCCACGGCCGTATCTCGGAGCCACGGCACTCAGTGCCGTCTCAGGCGACCCGGCAGCCGTGGGACGTCGTCCGCGCCGCCCCGCTGAAGGAGTGACAGCTCATGTCCGCACCAGCGCCGTCCCCGCTGGCCATCGTCGATGCCGAGCCCCTGCCGAGGCAGGACGAGGTCCTGACCGATGCGGCCCTCGCGTTCGTGGCCGAGCTGCACCGGCAGTTCACGCCCCGGCGCGACGAGCTGCTCGCCCGCCGCGGCGAGCGCCGGGCCGAGATCGCCCGCACCTCCACGCTGGACTTCCTCCCCGAGACGGAAGCGATCCGCGTGGACGACACCTGGAAGGTCGCCCCGGCCCCGGCCGCGCTCGACGACCGCCGGGTGGAGATCACCGGTCCGACCGACCGCAAGATGACCATCAACGCCCTGAACTCGGGCGCCAAGGTCTGGCTCGCCGACTTCGAGGACGCGTCCGCCCCCACGTGGGAGAACGTGATCACCGGCCAGCTCAACCTGATCGACGCGTACACCCGGAACATCGACTTCACGGACCCGAAGTCGGGCAAGTCGTACGCCCTCAAGCCCGCCGAGGAGCTCGCGACCGTCGTCACACGCCCGCGCGGCTGGCACCTGAACGAGCGCCACCTCCAGCTCGACGGCACCCCGGTGCCCGGCGCGCTGGTCGACTTCGGCCTCTACTTCTTCCACAACGCCCAGCGTCTGATCGACCTCGGCAAGGGCCCGTACTTCTACCTGCCGAAGACGGAGTCGCACCTGGAGGCCCGCCTCTGGAACGACATCTTCGTCTTCGCCCAGGACTACGTCGGCATCCCGCAGGGCACGGTCCGCGCGACCGTCCTGATCGAGACGATCACCGCCGCGTACGAGATGGAGGAGATCCTCTACGAGCTCCGCGACCACGCCTCCGGGCTGAACGCGGGCCGCTGGGACTACCTCTTCTCCATCGTCAAGAACTTCCGTGACGGCGGCTCGAAGTTCGTCCTGCCCGACCGCAACCTGGTCACCATGACCGCGCCGTTCATGCGGGCGTACACCGAACTGCTGGTCCGCACCTGCCACAAGCGCGGCGCGCACGCCATCGGCGGGATGGCGGCCTTCATCCCCTCGCGGCGTGACGCCGAGGTCAACAAGGTCGCCTTCGAGAAGGTCAAGGCCGACAAGGACCGCGAGGCCGGCGACGGTTTCGACGGCTCCTGGGTGGCCCACCCGGACCTCGTCCCGATCGCCATGGCCTCCTTCGACGCGGTCCTCGGCGCCAAGCCGAACCAGAAGGACCGTCTCCGCGAGGACGTCTCAGTGGCGGCGGGCGACCTGATCGCCATCGACACCCTGGACGCGAAGCCCACGTACGACGGCCTGCAGAACGCGGTCGCGGTCGGCATCCGCTACATCGAGGCGTGGCTGCGCGGCATGGGCGCCGTCGCCATCTTCAACCTGATGGAGGACGCCGCCACCGCCGAGATCTCGCGCTCGCAGATCTGGCAGTGGATCAACGCGGACGTCGTCTTCGAGAACGGCGAGCACGCCACGGCGGAGCTGGCCCGCAAGGTCGCGGCCGACGAACTGGCCGCGATCCGTACGGAGATCGGCGACGAGGCCTTCGAGGCCGGCAGGTGGCAGCAGGCCCACGACCTCCTGCTCCAGGTCTCGCTGGACCAGGACTACGCGGACTTCCTGACGCTGCCGGCGTACGAGCAGCTGGGCTGAGCCCGCAGCACCGAGCGCCGCACCCCGCGCGTCACCGCGCCGGGGTGCGGCGCTTCCTGCATGCGGGGAGGTCCGCGGCGACCGCGCGGACCGCGCACACGATCGCCCGCACGAGCAGGACGTTGACGACTGCCCCCAGCCCGCAGGCGAGAGCGCGGCCGCCGGCGTCCCCCACTCCCCCGCCGACGTCACCGAGGAGCACGGTGAGCGGCATGAGGACGAAGACGTACAGCACGTTCAGCCCGGGCTGGGCCAGCCCGAGGAGCAACGGCTCGGCGTACGAGGGGGCATGGGCCGCTCCGGCGACGAGTCCTCCGGCCGCCATGGCGAGGACGTAGGCGACGGCCGCGATCCGGGCGCCGCGAGGACTACGGGTACGGCTCATCGTGGCGGGCCTCTCGTACGGGGAGTCGCGGGACCGGCTCATTATTGAACAGGTTCGAAATCCTACACACACCCGCCCACACCTGCGTACTGGCGTGCGATTTCGGGCCGGTGGCCGCTATGATCACGCACGGCAAGGCTGTAGCGCAGAGGTCGTCGCGCCCACGCATCGAGCTGGAGGACGCCGGTTCGAATCCGGCCGGTCTTGCCACCTGTTCGTGGAGGATCGCGCCGGCGCTGGGCGGGTGGTGGGCGCGAACGGCCCGCCTCCGGCCCAGGATCCGGCGAGGGACTGGGGAGTTGTGTTGTCGCAGCCGATGCCCGTGCGCTGCCCCGCGATCGAGCACCCTGACGTTCCGCTCGTCGACGTGGCCGCGTTGCACCCGCTGGTGGAGCGGCTCGGGAGCGAGCGGGTGGTAGGGCCCGACGAGGTGTTCCCGGTCGGGACGCTGCGTGCCGACGGCAGGGTCGATCTCTGCAAGCAGGGCCTCGGTGCCGCCGGTGCGGCCGTGCTGATGCCCGCCCTCGCCCGGTCGCCGCACGCCGGCCACGTCCTGCTCGGCACCAACTCCCTCGGCGACGAGGGCGCGTGCTCGGTGGCGGCCGCTCTGCACGGCGTACGCGGACACGCTCTGCGGACGGTCTACCTCGGCTGCAACCGCATCGGGGCCGAAGGCGCCGCCGCGCTCGCGGCCGCGCTGGGCGAGGACTCCACGGTCAGGGCGCTGTGGCTGAAGCGGAACCCGCTGGGTGACACCGGCGTCCGGGCGCTCGTGCCGATGCTGGCCCGCCCCACCTCGCTGCGCACGCTCGACCTCGTCAACACCGGGATCACCGCCGCCGGTCTGGAGGCGCTGCTCGACGCGCTGGCCTCACGGGCACAGCCGCTGGAGAGGCTCTTCCTGGGCGGCAACGGGCTCGGCCCGGACGCCGCTCCGCTCCTCGCCGCGCTGATCCGGGAGGCGGGGGTGCGGGAGCTGTACGTCTCGGCCAACCACCTCGGCGACGCGGGGGCCGCCGTGCTCGCCGCCTCGGCCGATCCGGAGCGCCCGGTGCGGCTCGGGCTCGGCGGGAACGGGATCGGGCCGGCCGGGGCCCGCGCCCTGGCCGACGCGCTCGGCGGGATCGAGGCCCTCGACCTCGGGCGGCCCCTGTCGGAGCGCAGCCTCGGAGCCGCGGGGAACGCGATCGGCGACGCCGGCGCCCACGCGCTGGCCCTGGCGCTGCCCGGAAGCCCCCTGCGGCGCCTCGAACTGGCCCACACCGGGCTGACGGGGCGGGGAGCGAAGGCCCTGCTGGGCGCCGTCGGCGCGGACTGCCGGCTGGAGTACGTAGGACTCGGGCCCGGGCTCCCCCGCAAGGTGAAGCGGTCCTTCGCCACCCGGCTGCGCCCCGACCACGGCGCCCACCCGGACCTGCGCGCCATCCGGAGCGTCTACCGGTGAGGCTGCGCCCGGAGGACCGGTTCCTCACCGGTGAGCAGGCGTCGAGCCTGCGGCAGGTCCGGCGGTACGCCGTGCCCCGCGGGATGATCGAGCGGTCCGCCGAACGGCGGCTGGCCGGTGACTGGCGGGGCGCCCTCTCCGCGGCCGGCGTCGACGTGGACCTCGATCCCGCCGAGGTGGCCGCCGCCTACGGCACGCCCGTGGCGCGGGCCCTCGTGGCGGACCTGCTCCACCTGGTACCCGACCTGGTGCGCTGGCACCTGCCCCGGGTCCTGGGAGGACGCTCGACACTCACCCCCAGCCGGACCGTCGTCCTCGCCGGATACGCCGGATACGCCGACACCGACGACGGGGCCGGGGCCGGTCTGCCCCACGCGCCGTACCTCCATCTGTGTACGCCCCCGATGGTGGAGGGCCCCCAGCGGCTCTCGCTGCGTTTCGGTGCCGTGCCCGGCGAGTCCTCCCCCGGTCTGTTCCTCACCGGTACCGAGGACTGGCGCTCCGTCCGGTACCTGTGGGACTCCCGGCGTACGGACGGTCTGCGGACCGCTGTGGGGGCAGGCGGCCGGATCCCCTTCTTCCACGACGACGGGACCCCGCTCACGCGGCAGGAGCTCGGCGCGCCCGGTGACGGCGATGCCGCCGCCCGGGCGGAGCGGGTGACGCTGCTCCATGAGAACGGCGAGGTGTCGGAGGCGTTCGAGGCCGCGGGGATCGAGTGGGATCCGACGCCTCCCTCCACCGAGCGGCCGAGGTACCGGACGGACCCCGGGGAAGTGCTCCGCGCGACCCCGATGGACATTCCCCGGCTCGAGGCGGCCGTACGCCGGGCGACCGCGACCGTCGGCCGGGAGCGCTTCCTGGCCGCCGGCCACTGGCGGAGGTACATCCAGCTGGAGCTCACGGACCACAGCGCGGGCGGGCGGCTCCGGGCCACGGTCGTGGACGCGAGGTCCACCGCTCCCACCGCCTTCCTGCCGGAGGCGGCCTGGCGGCGTCTCCCCGACCTCGATCTGCTGCGCGCGGGCGTCGTACCGCCGCAGTGGCTCCACCCGTTGGTGGCGCGGGCCCTGTTCCCCTCGCTCGAAGGGCCGTTCGGGCCCCCCGGGCCGTCCCTGCCGCGTACGGTGCGCGTGCGGTGCCGGGGTGAGTGGCACGAGGTCGTCTTCCGTGACGGCGTGCTGCGTTCCCCGCACACGGAGGAGGAGCGGCTGCGCGAGAGCGCCATGCGGGCGTTCGGCGGCGCGGTCGCGGGCTGCTTCGCGGTGGAGCACTCCTGCACGACGGGTGTGGGGCGTCTCCCGAAGGCGCTGCGGGACCAGCGCAAGGAGCTGTTCCTGCACATCCAGCACGGGAACACCGCCGGAGTCCTGGAACTGCTGGACGCCGGGGTCGACCTCCGTGTGCGCAACGCCAGGAGGCGGGGGCTGCTGCACGTGCTGCCGCTGCTCGATCACGAGGCACTCCTGCCAAGGCTGCTGGCGGCGGGGCTCGACCTGGAGGCCAGGGACCATCTCGGCCGGACCCCGCTGAGCGTCGCGGTGAGCGAGCGGGGTCCCACCACGCTGGTACGGGCGCTGCTCGACGCGGGGGCCCGGATCGACGTGACGGACTCGGAGGGGCTCTCCCTCGACCAGCTGGTCCACCGGTACAAGCGCGAGGACCTCGCGTTCCTCCGGGAGCGGCTGTCCACGGAGCACCCGGGCATCGGCGTCGACTGGTACGAGCGGTGGTTCAGGAACAAGGACGGGGAGGACGCGCAGCAGTGAGCACGACCATCGGGGACCGGTCCGTCCCCTCCCGCGGCCTGGAGGCGGCCGACGAACTCAACCGTCGCCTGCGCCTCACCCGCACCGAGCCCGCCGAGAGCCCGCAGCTCGACGCGCTCGCCCTGGCGGTGACGGCCAATCAGCCGGTCCTGCTGTGGGGCGAGCCCGGCATCGGCAAGTCCGCGGGCATGGAGCAGCTCGCCGCCGGTCTGGGGCTAGAGCTGGAGACGGTCATCGCGAGCGTCCACGAGCCGTCGGACTTCGCCGGGCTGCCCGTCGTGGGTGACGATCCGGCGGTGACGGGTGTGCCGATGGCGCCTCCGGACTGGGCGGTCCGGCTCGCCCGCTCCGGCCGGGGCCTGCTGTTCTTCGACGAGCTGTCGTCGGCGCCTCCTGCCGTGCAGGCCGCGCTTCTGCGGGTCGTGCTCGAACGGCGGGTGGGCAGCCTGCGGCTGCCGGAGAGCGTACGCGTCGTCGCGGCGGCCAACCCGCCGTCGAGCGCGGCGGACGGCTGGCACCTCAGCCCGCCGCTCGCCAACCGGTTCGTCCATCTCCGCTGGACGCACGACCCGCGTACCGTCGCCCGCGGCATGGCGGGGACCTGGCCGGCCCTGGGTGTGCCGGTGGTCGACCCGGCCAAGGTCTCCGGCGCGGTGGCACGGGCCCGGGGCGCCGTCTCCGGGTTCCTGACGGCACGTCCGGGTCTGGTCCACCACCTCCCGGCCGACGCGGAGAGCCGGGGCCGCGCGTGGCCGTCCCCGCGGACCTGGGACATGGCCCTGCGGCTGCTGGCCACCGGCTACGCGGCGGGCACCGGGCGGGAGGCGGTCGCGACCGCGCTCACCGGCGCCGTCGGGGACGGTGCGGGCATCGAGCTGCTGTCCTACCTGGACCACCTCGACCTGCCCGACCCCGACCGTGTGCTCGCCGACCCGGACGCGTTCGCGCTCCCCGAGCGGGGCGACCGGCAGCTCGCCTTCCTGATCGCGGTCGTCGCCGCGGTGCAGGGCGAGCCGACCCGCAAGCGCTGGGAGGCGGGGTGGGCGGTGCTCGCCAAGGCCGTGGACGCGGGGGTCCCCGACGTGGCGGCCCGGGCCGCGGTCGACCTGGCGGCCATGCGCAAGCTCGACTGGCCGGTGCCACCGGGCATCGACGGCTTCCTGGACCTGCTGCGCCAGTCCGGCGCCCTGCCGCAGGGTGGCTGAACTGGACACCACGAAGCTGCTCGCGGCGCGGTACCGGGCGGCCACGGACCGCCCGTACCTCGCCTCGGCGCTGTACGCGCTGACGGTGGTGCCCAGCGACGAGGTGCCGACCATGGGTGTGGACCGCCACTGGCGCTGCTACGTCTCGCCCGGCTTCGTCGACCGGACCCCGGTGGCGGAGCTGGCGGCGGTCTGGGTGCACGAGGTCGCGCATCTGCTGCGCGACCACCACGGCCGCGCGGATCTGCTGCCGGCGCGGGACCGGCGTGACAGACACCGGGTGAACGTCGCCCAGGACTGCGAGATCAACGACGACCTGGTCGCCGACGGTCTGCCCCTGCCGGCCGGGCGGCTGGAGCCGCGCCTCTTCGGCCTTCCGGAGGGGCAGCTCTTCGAGGCGTACCTGGCCGCGCTGCCGCCCTCCACCTGGATCCACGACTGCGGGTCGGGCGCCCATGGCGAGCCGTCCCCCTGGGAGTCGGACGCGACCGGGGGGCCGGCGGGGGTCGGCGCGGTCGAGGCGGAGTCGCTGCGCCACCACACCGCGGAGGCCATGCGCGCCCATGTGCGGGCCAGGGGCACCCTGCCGGGCGGCTGGAAGCGATGGGCGGACCAGGTCCTCGAACCCACGGTCGACTGGCGGCAGGCACTCGCGGGCGCGGTGCGGGAGGCCGCCGCCTGGGCCGCCGGGGCGGTGGACTACACCTACCGCCGCCCTTCACGCCGGAGCGCGGCCCTGCGCGGTGTCGTGCTGCCCAGCCTGCGGCGGCCGCTGCCCAGGGTGGCGGTCGTGATCGACACCTCGGGCTCGATGGGTGACGGGGAGATCGCCGCCGCGCTCGCCGAGGTCACGGGTGTGCTGCGCGAGGTGGGGATCCGGGGCAACCGGGTCACGGTCCTGGCCTGCGACGCCGACGTCCAGGCCGTCTCCAGGGTGACGTCCGCCGGACAGATCACGCTCGGCGGCGGCGGTGGCACCGATATGCGGGTCGGGATCGCGGCGGCCCTCGCCGTACCCGAACGCCCGTCGATCATCATCGTACTGACGGACGGTCACACCCCATGGCCGGACGAGACCCCGGCCTGCCGGCTCGTCGCCGCACTCATCGGCCCGTCCGCGCCCGAGGCTCCCCCGTGGATCGAGGCCGTACGCGTCACGGGCTGAGGATGCGTGCGCCGCCCCCGGGTCCCCGCGGTCCGGGAACGGCGCACAGCCGTACGGTCCTCGGCGGATCACCCGCCGGACGGGATGTCCACGTAGTCCTTGAAGAGCAGCGACACGGTGTGGCCGGCGGAGGGCCAGTTCGGCACCGCGAGGGTCTCGTCCACCCCTCCGGTGCCGCGCATCGTCTGCGTGACGGGGATCGTTCCCCTGGCCTGCTCCTCGGCCGGGAGGGACAGGTCGGTCGCCGTCAGGAACGGGACCCGGTCGAAGGGCGGCAGCGCCGCGTCGAGGTGACTGACGCCGTCGCATCCCTTGTCGAAGGCGAACAAGCCCAGGATCTGCCGGAGTTGGGGGGACACGGCAGGGTTCAGGACGTCGGTCCCGCCGATGCGGAGCCGGTCGTCGTCCGCCGTGCCGGCCCGCCATTCACGTGCGCGGACGACGGTGAGCGCCGTGTGCGCGGGGCAGACGTCGATGGAGTCCGTGACCCCGCCCGGAGGGGAGACGAGCAGGCGCACGAAGTGGTCGCTGCGCTCGAACGGTTCGAAGTAGAAGTGGCCGGTGCGCTCGCCGGGGCGGACGAACGCCAGCTCGTAGTGTCCGCGTCCGCCGACTCCGAGCGGGCCGAAGGCGCCGTCCGCGCCGACCCGTACGACGTGCTGCGGCAGCAGACCGGCCCGGGCGCCGGTGGCGGGGTCGAGCCGCCACACCTCCAGCCGGCCGGCGAGCCCCGTGTTCTGCGGGAAGTGCACCGCGCGGCCGGCGATCCGCACGGAGGCGGGCGGCTCGGGCAGCACCCGGGTGGTGAGCGGCGGCCTGCCCCGGAGGAACGCGTAGATGTGGCCGAAGCTCTCGGCCGAGGTGGCGCTCTCCGTGTGCCCCGCCTGCGGTTCGTGCACGTTGACCGCTCCGCCGATCGCCCCGTTCGGCTGGAGGCTGCTCCAGATCGCGAGGGTGGGCACCCCGCCGGGCTGCGAGGCGGCCGTGCGGCCGTCCAGGTTGACGTACTTGGCGACCTCCGCCGCCCGCTCGGGCACGGCGAGGTAGGCCTGGGCGACCCGCGTCCCGCGCGAGTGCGCGAGGAGGTCGACCTGCGCGGCGCCGGTGCGTGCCCGGACGGTGTCCACCAGCGCCTCCAGACCGGCGATCGCGTGGTCGTCGGTCGCGAGGGAGGTGTCGTACTCGTGGACGTACAGCAGGTCGTCGCGGTAGCCGTTGGCGGAGAAGCGCTTGGCCTGGGACTGCCACTGCTGGGCGGAGCCCTCCTGGCCGTGCACGAAGATCACCGGGTTGACCGCGGCGCGCGTCGGGGCCGCGGCGTGTGTCGGGGCGGTCAGGGCGGCGAGTGTCCCGACGAGCGCCAGAAACACCGCGAGCAGCCTGGTGCGGCCCGTCCGGACGGGCTGTGAACCGGTCATCGTGTCCTCCGCTTTGCCGTCGTCGGAGTCGGAAGCTACGGCCGGTGCCGGCCGCCCGCCAGAGGACGGCCCGAGGGTGAGACGGCGGTCTCAGGTCGTGCGGCGCGCCGTTCAGCGGGTTTGCCGGAGCACGGCGCGGGCAGTGCGTTCGGCCAGGGCGAGGTCCGGCCGGCGGCTGCTCAGCAGCTCGGCGTACAAGGTGGATTCGACGACCCTGACGTAGAGATAGGCCAGGTCGTCGACGCCGGGACCGGACCAGAGGCGGTCCCGCTCCCCGGCCTCCAGCAGGATGCTGCGCTGGGCCAGGACCGCCCGCCGGTGCACGCACCCGCCGGTCAGCAGCCGGCGTGCCGTCTCGGGTTCGGCGCGGAGGAAGTCCCCGAAGGGGACCGAGCCGCGCAGGGCGGTGACGAAGTAGCGGGTGATCTCCAGGACACCGTCCACGCCCGCGCGGGTGCGTCGGCGCCGCGCCCGGTCCAGGAGGTGGTCCGCCAGCTCCCACAGCACGTCGGCCAGGAGCCCGTCGCGGCTGCCGACCACACGGTAGAGGGTCGCCCTGCTGACGGCGAGGTCCCGGGCGAGCGCGTCCATGTCCACCGTGCCGTGCCGCAGGAAGTACCGGCACGCGGTGTGCACGACCTGGCCCCGGGCGACCACACGCCGGGAGGGCCCCGTACGTCGCATGCCGGCCGCCTCCTCCGCCCACTCCCCCGGCCGCTGCCGGGGCCCGGTACCTTAGCGCGCGGGCCCCGCCGGGGACGAGCGGCCGTGACGGTTCAGCCGGCGAGGACCACCGTCCGCTGGGCCGAGAAGTCGCCCCACGTCCCGTCGGGGAGCTTGGGCCGGATCTTGAGCGAGTAGCGGGTGCCCGGCGGGTCGTCGAGGGTGAGGCGGTACGTCGCGCGGCCCGCGGGCGGGGTCCCGCCCCAGACGATCGTGGTGGTCAGCTTCCCGTTCAGGAACAGCTGGTACGCGGGGATCGTGCCGCCGGTGTCCGGCTGGTCCCAGGAGAGGTCCACCACGAACTCCTTCTGCTGCGCGGTCGTCCTCGTGCGGAGCCCGGTGGGAGCCGTGCTCGCGGGGTCGCCCGGCGCGGACGGGGTGGTGAGGTCGAGCGGGCCGCTGTCGGGCGAGGAACGGTCGGCGGCGTCGCGCGCGCGGACGGTGAAGGTGTAGACGGTCCCGGGGCGCAGGCCGGTGAGCCGGGCCGTGGTCCCGGTGCCGGGGACGCTGTGGATCCTGGCGTCCTCCTGGTAGATGTCGTAGGCCGTCACGCCGACGTCGTCGGTGGATCCGCCCCAGGACAGCGTGACCGTCCGGGCGCTGTCGGCCTCGCCCCGGAGTCTCACCGGGGTGGTGGGCGCCTTCTTGTCGTCCGGCGCGGGGGCGGGTGTGGTGAGGGGGACGGAGGCACTCGCGGGCGAGACGTTCCCGGCCGCGTCACGTGCTCTGACGGTGAAGGCGTAGTCCGTGGAGGCGGTCAGACCGTCGACGTCGGTCATCAGCTTCGTCGCGGGCACCGAGAGGACCTTCTTCCCCCCTCGGTAGACGTCGTAGCCGGTGATCCCGGTGTCGTCCGAGGCCTGCTCCCACATGACGTGGGCGGACGTGGCGCTGCCGGCCTGGGCGGTCACACCCGTGGGGGCGGTGGGTTTCTTCGTGTCGGCCTGCGCGGTACCGCCGCAGGCCGTGAGCGCGGCGAGGAGCAGCGCGGCGGGACAGGCCAACGCGGTGCGTGCGTGGGGGCGTTGCACGGTGATGCCTTCCATCCGACAGCAATGGTCCAGACCTATATGCCATGCGGGCGGGCCCCTCGACAAGGGGGTGGATCGGAACGTTCCGCAATGTCCGCGATGAGTTCCGGGGCCGGGGGGGAGTCCTAGGGACATGGAAACGCACGAGGGAAACGCATCCGGACTCGACCTCGGACCCGTGGCGCGGCAGGTCCGCGCGCTCGCCGGCTCCGTCGACGACGGTCAGCTGGCCGGCCCGACCCCCTGTCCGGACTACGCGGTACGGGAGCTGCTCGGACATCTGCTGGGGCTGACCGCCGCCTTCCGCGACGCGGCCGCCAAGGAGCTCGGGCCGACGACCGACACCTCCCCGGACTCGGCCCTGCCCGTCCTGCCGGCCGACTGGCGCACGGCCCTGCCGCCCCTCCTGGACGAGCTGGTGGCGGCCTGGCGCTCCCCGGCCGCCCTGGAGGGGATGACCAGGGCGGGCGGGGTGGACCTGCCCGGCGAGGTCGCGGGGATGGTCGTACGGAACGAGCTGCTCGTGCACGGCTGGGACCTGGCCCGGTCGACGGGGCAGGAGTTCCGGGCGGACGAGGCGAGCCTGCGCTCGTCGGAGGCGATGCTGGCGCCGGGGGACGACGACAGGTCCGGCGCCGACGCGATCTTCGGCCCGCCCGTCCCCGTCCCGGAAGACGCACCGCTGCTGGACCGCGTCATCGCGCTCAGCGGCCGCCGACCGGACTGGCGGCCGGGCGACTGACGTCCTCGCGGGACCCGGGGCCGCCCAGCCGGGGACCGGCCCCGGGTGGCCGGGCGGCGCGACCGGCGGCCGCGCGCCGGGACCGAGCGCGGCGGGCCTCTCAGCTGGTGAAGAACTCGGTGATCTGGTGGGCCACCTGATCCGGGTGCTTCTTGTGCACCTGGTGGCCGCCGCCCAGGGTGATCAGCCGGCAGTCGGGGATGAGCGAGGCCATGTCGGCCAGCCTCCCCTGCGGCATGGTGCTCTCCGGGCCCCCCGCGAGCATGAGCGTCGGGGCGACGATCTGCCCCAGCTCCTCCTCCCAGCGGGGATCCGGATCGGCGATCTGCGCGCGGACGGCCGGGAGGGCGTTCTCGTCGTAGTCCACCGGTCCCGTGGGGCCGGTGTCGTCGACGAGCTGCCCCGGGAACGGCGGCGGGGTCTCGACCAGCACCAGCCGCTCCACCCGGTCCGCGTGCTCCTCGGCGAGCAGGTAGGCGACCACCCCGCCCATCGCGTGCCCGACGACGCCGACCCGGTCGAGCTCGCAGGCGTCGAGGAACTCCAGGACGTCGTCCCTCATCTGCTCGAAGGCGTACTCGTCGGGCCAGTCGCTCTCGCCGTGCCCGCGCAGGTCGATGGCGTACACCCGCCACTCCTCGCCGAGCAGCGTGCCCACCGCCTCCCAGCTCAGGGACGAGCCCCCGAGACCGTGCAACAGGACCACGGGTGAACCGAAGGGGTCGCCCCAGGTCCGGTACGCCAGCCGTACATCGCCGACGTCCACAACAGACTGATCTTCCATGTACCGAACGCTACAGGCGCCGGACCCCGGTCGGCTCCGGCCCCCGGCCTGGCACGCTTGGTGCGTGAAGCGCAGACGTCTCGCCCTCGCCGCTGCCGCGGCCCTCGTCCTGACCGGCTGCTCCGGCGCCGCCTCCGGCTCCCCCGAGAAGGGCCTCGACGACCCCGCGAAGAAGGACGTCGCGATGCAGCTGGTGTCCAGCGCGGAGAACTCCACCCTGGACTGGAAGGCCCAGTACGGCTACATCGAGGACATCGGCGACGGCCGCGGCTACACCGCCGGCATCATCGGATTCTGCTCCGGCACCGGAGACCTCCTGAGGGTCGTCGAGCGCTACACGGAGAAGCGCCCGGGCAACGCGCTCGCGCCGTTCCTCCCGGCGCTGCGCGCGGTGAACGGCACCGACGCGCACGACGGACTGGGCACCGCCTTCACCAGGGCCTGGGCGAAGGCGGCGGAGGATCCGGCACTCCGGTCGGCGCAGGACGCGGAGCGCGACGCCTCGTACTTCGATCCGGCGGTCGGGCGGGCGGAGGCCGACGGGCTCAGCGCCCTGGGACAGTTCATCTACTACGACGCCTACGTGATGCACGGGTACGCCGACGCCGAGGGGACGGTGGGCTTCCGGACGATACGCGCCCAGGCCCTCGCCGAGGCCGATCCGCCGTCCGGGGGCGGTGACGAGGAGGCGTATCTGAACGCCTTCCTGGACGCCCGGGTGGCCGCGCTCCGCAAGGAGCCGTCGCACAGCGACACCAGCCGCGTGGAGACCGCCCAGCGCGTCTTCGTGCGCGAGGGGAAGCTCCAGCTGGAGACGCCGCTGGCGTGGAGGGTCTACGGGGAGAGCTACCGCATCGACGCGAGCTGACACCCCGGCTCGACACCGATCCGCAGGGAACCCGGAGCGCCGTACGGCGCGCGGGGGGTTACCGCGCGCCCCGAGCTCTGGTAGGAAACCTTCCTAACAGAACATCGGACGACGAACTCCTTCTGGAGGACCGGTGCATCACCCCCACACCAGCACCTCGCGTCGCACCACCCGACTCACCCGCACCGTCGGACTCGCCGTACTGGCCCTCGGGCTGACCTTCACGGCGATTCCGGCCACCGCCCACACCGGCGCCCCCATGCCGCCGGCCGCACACCTGGAGGCAGCCGCGACCGGTCTCGACGACCCCGCGAAGAAGGACATCGCGATGCAGCTCGTGTCGAGCGCGGAGAACTCGACGCTCGACTGGAAGGCCCAGTACGGCTACATCGAGGACATCGGCGACGGCCGCGGCTACACCGCCGGCATCATCGGATTCTGCTCCGGCACCGGGGACATGCTCGCCCTGGTGGAGCTGTACACCGAGCGGAAGCCGGGCAACGTCCTGGCCCCGTACCTGCCCGCCCTGCGGCAGGTCGACGGGACCGACTCGCACGAGGGGCTCGACCCCGGATTCACCGGCGCCTGGGCAGAGGCGGCGTCGGACCCCGTGTTCGAGCAGGCCCAGAACGACGAGCGCGACCGCGTCTACTTCGACCCGGCGGTGCGTCAGGGCAAGGCCGACGGCGTCGGCACGCTCGGCCAGTTCGCGTACTACGACGCCCTCGTGATGCACGGCGGCGGCACCGACGCCACGAGCTTCGGCTCGATCCGGCAGCGGGCCCTGGCCGTGGCGTCACCGCCCACGCAGGGCGGTGACGAGACCGCCTACCTCGACGCGTTCCTGGACGCGCGCGTCTGGGCGATGGAACAGGAGGAGGCCCACTCGGACACCAGCCGGGTCGACACGGCCCAGCGGGTGTTCCTGCGGAACGGCAATCTGGACCTGGACCCGCCGCTCGACTGGCAGGTCTACGGCGACAGCTTCCACATCGGCTGACGCCGTCCACGCCGGAGGTGCGCGTACGGGCCCCCGTCAGGGGTGTCCGTACGCGCACCGCGCACGTCAGTGGGCGACGGGCAGGGCCATCGGGTCCTTCGGCTGTTCGCTGTCCGGCACCCCGGTCTCCGGCTCCGGCTCCTCGTCCGGCCGCAGGCCCCAGTGGTTGAAGGCCAGGTTCAGCACGATCGCCACCACGCAGCCGGTGGAGATGCCGGAGTCCAGGACGACGAGCAGGTCCTCGGGGAAGGCGTGGTAGAAGTCCGGCGCGGCGATCGGGATGAGGCCGACGCCGACGGCCGCCGCGACGATCAGGGCGTTCTCGCCCTTCTCCAGGGCCGCTGTCGCCAGCGTCTGGACACCGCTCGCGGCGACGGATCCGAAGAGCACGATGCCCGCGCCGCCGAGGACCGGAAGCGGTACGAGGGCGATGACGGACGCGGCGACGGGGACCAGGCCGAGCAGCACCAGGATGACTCCGCCGGCGGCGACGACGAACCGGCTGCGGACCTTGGTCATGGCGACCAGCCCTATGTTCTGGGCGAACGCGCTGCACATGAAGCCGTTGAAGAGCGGGCTGACGGCGCTGCCCAGGGTGTCGGCGCGCAGGCCGCCCTCGATGGTCCGCTCGTCCGCCGGGCGCCCGACGATCTTGCCGAGCGCCAGCATGTCGGCGGTGGACTCGGTCATGCAGACCAGCATGACGATGCACATCGAGATGATGGCGGCGACCTCGAACTGCGGGGCGCCGAAGTGGAACGGCGTCGGGAAACCGACCACGTCGGCGTCGCCCAGTGCCCCGAAGTCGGTGATGCCGGCGGGGATCGCGATGAGGGTGCCGATGACCAGGCCGAGCAGGATGGCGATCTGCTGGAGGAAGCCCCGCAGCAGTTTGCGCAGCGCCAGCACGATCACGAGGGTGACGGCGGCCATGGAGATGTTGGTCATCGAGCCGTAGTCGTCGGCCGTCGCGTTGCCGCCCTGCGACCAGTTGAAGGCGACCGGCAGCAGCGAGACACCGATCAGGGTGATGACGGTGCCGGTGACGACGGGCGGGAAGAACCGCACCAGTTTGCAGAAGTACGGGGCGAGGACGAAGCCGAGGAGGCCGGCGACGATGATCGCCCCGAAGATGACGGCGATGCCGTCGTGCCCCCGGTCCTTGCCTATCGCGATCATCGGGGTCACCCCGGCGAACGACACCCCGTTGACGAAGGGCAGTTTGGCACCTATGCGCCAGAACCCGAGGGTCTGGAGCAGGGTGGCTATCCCCGCGGTGAAGAGGCTCGCCCCCATGAGGAAGGCGGTCTCCTTGGCGCTGAGGCCCACGGCGGGCCCCACGATCATGGGCGGGGCCACCACGCCCGCGTACATCGCGGCCACGTGCTGGAGGCCGCTGGTGAACATCCTGAGCGGCGGGAGCCTCTCGTCGACCGGGTGCTTGCCCACCGGTCCTTCCGCCGTATTCCCTTCTGCTGTGGTTCCCTCTGCGGTGCTTCCGTCGACTGCGTTCTTGCGAAACCTGGGCGTAGCTGCCACGGCTTCCTCCGGTCGGGTACACGTCGGGCGACGTGGGTATCAGGGAGGTGGTGCTGAGTGGTGCGTTGGTGCAGGTCGTGCAGCTGGTGCGGGCAGCTTGGAGCTCACCTGTGCGGGGCGCGCGACAGAGATCGCGCGCACCCGGCACAGGCTGCCGTGGACCGTGTGGGTCCGCGGCGGCCGGCCGAGGGCCGTCCCCCCCGGCCGGCCTGTCATGGGGGTGCGGAGCGTCAGGCTCCGGCGGCGATCTGCGCCAGGCGCCTCGCCTCGTCGCGGGTCGCGCGGGCGATGGCGTCCTCGTCCACCGTGGTGAGGCGGCCGTCCTCGACGACGGTCCTGCCGTTGACGAGGGACAGGGTGACGGGGGCCGCGGCGCCGAAGACCAGGGCGGTCACCGGGTCGGCGATGGACGCGTGGGCGAGGGTGTCCAGCTTCCACAGCACGAGGTCGGCGAGCTTGCCCGGCTCCAGGGAGCCGATCTCGTCGCCCCGGCCGAGGACCCTGGCGCCGCCGTGGGTGCCCAGGCGCAGCGCCTGACGGGCGTTCAGCGCCTTCTCGCGGTGGGCGCCGAGGCGGTTGATGAGGAGCGCGTTGCGCAGCTCGGTGTGGAGTTCGCCGGACTCGTTGGACGCGGTGCCGTCGACGCCGAGCCCGACGGGGACACCGGCGGCGAGCATGTCGGGGACGCGGGCGATACCGGCGGCGAGGCGGGCGTTGGAGGACGGGCAGTGCGCGACGCCGGTGCCGGTGCGGGCGAAGGCGGCGATGTCGGAGTCGTTCATGTGGACGCAGTGCGCCATCCACACGTCGTCGCCGAGCCAGCCGGTCGACTCGAAGTAGTCCGTGGGGCCCATCCCGAACAGTTCCTTGCAGAACTGCTCCTCCTCGACGGTCTCCGAACCGTGCGTGTGCAGCCGTACGCCGCGTCGACGCGCCAACTCGGCACCCTGCCGCATCAGTTCGGTGGACACGGAGAAGGGCGAACAGGGGGCGACGGCGACCTGCGTCATCGCACCGAAGGAGGCGTCGTGGTGGGCGTCGATGGTCGCCTCGGTGGCGGCGAGCGCGCCGTCGAGGGTCTCCACCGCGAAGTCCGGCGGCAGCCCGCCGTCCTTCTCGCTGCGGTCCATGGAGCCGCGGGCGAGGGTGAACCGTACGCCCATGTCGCGGGCCGCGCCGATGATCGCGCCGGACAGGTCGCCGGAGCCCTGGGGGTAGACGTAGTGGTGGTCCATCGCGGTGGTGACCCCGCCGCGGGCCATCATCGCCAGCGAACCCTGCGCGGCGGTACGGGCCATGGGCTCGTCGATGCGCGCCCACGTCGGGTAGAGCGCGACCAGCCAGTCGAAGAGGTTGTGGTCGGTCGCGAGGCCCCGGGTGATCCACTGGTAGAAGTGGTGGTGGGTGTTGACCAGGCCGGGTGTGGCGAGGTGGCCGGTGCCGTCGACACGCCGTACGACACCCGTGAGTCCCTCCGGCGCCTTGCCGGCGCCGACGGACTCGATGCGGTTGTCGGCCACGACGATGTACCCCGAGGCGTACTCGGTGTCGTGGGCGTCGACCGTGGCGATCGAGCAGTTCTCGATCACGATGCGCTCAGTGGTCCTTGAATCCGCCGAAGCTGCCATGGTGCTTCCCTCTTCTGTCTCTGGCGATGTGGGCACGGCAGGACCCTAGGAGGATTTGAGTGCCACAGCGTTACGGCTGTGGGTGCCGAGATGATGGAAGAACAGATTGAGCAGGACCGCGACGAGCGCGCCCGCACTGATCCCGGATCCGAGCACGGTCTGTGCCCAGGACGGGAATCCGGCGTAGAAGGCGGGGGCCGCGAGCGGGATGATGCCCGCGCCGAGTGCCACCGCCACGAGGATGATGTTGGAGCTGTCGTCGAGGCCGGCCTCGGCCAGGGTCCGGATGCCGCTCACCGCGATCGAGCCGAACAGGACGATGCCGGCGCCGCCGAGCACGGGCATGGGGACCAGCGAGACGACCGCGCCCAGCATGGGGAACACGCCCAGGACGATCAGGGCGCCGCCGGCCGCGGCGACGACGTAGCGGCTGCGTACCCGCGTGAGCGACACGACGCCGACGTTCTGGGCGAAGGCGCTGGTCGGGAAGCCTCCGAAGACCGGTCCGACGAGCGTGGCGATCCCGTCCGTGCGCAGACCGCGGGTGATCGTGGCGCCGTCGGTGCGCCGCTCGCAGATCTCGCCGAGCGCCAGCATGCCGGCCGACGACTCCGTCATCAGCACGAGCATCACGATGCACAGGGAGAGGATCGCGGCGGGCTGGAACTCGGGTGCGCCGAAGGCGAAGGGCGTCGGCAGGGCGGCCACGGGGGCGGAGCCGAGCGCGGAGAAGTCGGCGAGCCCGAAGGGAATCGCGGCCAGCGTGCCGAGCAGCATGCCCGCGAGCAGGGCGGTCTGCTTGACGAAGCCGCGCCCGAAGCGCTGGATGATCAGGATGACGACGAGGGTGAAGGCGGCCAGCGCCAGGTACTTCATGGCGCCGAAGTCGTCGGCGGTGGCGTCGCCGCCCTGAGCCCAGCCGACCGGTACCGGCATCAGGGTGACGCCGATGAGCGTGATGACGACGCCGGTGACGAGGGGCGGGAAGAAGCGCAGCAGCCGCCCGAAGAAGGGTCCGACGGCCAGGCAGAAGACGCCTGCGACGAGTACCGCCCCGTAGATCGCGGGGAGTTGGTGGCCGGGGGCGCTGGTCTCCGCGATGGCGAGCATCGGCGCGATCCCGGCGGAGGACGCCGCGTTGACGAAGGGCAGCCGGTTCCCGGCGAAGCGTGCGGCACCGAGGGTCTGGAGGAGGGTGGCGAGTCCCGCGATCAGGAGGCTCGCCGCGATGAGACGGGTCATGCCGGCCGCGTCGAGACCGACGGCCTGCCCGATGATGAGCGGAGGGGTGACGACGCCCGCGTACATGGCGGCGATGTGCTGGAGCGCGGCGGGGACGAGCCGCGAGGGCGGGAGCTTCTCGTCCACCGGGTGAACTGCCGTTCCGGCAGCGGTCGGTGGGGCGGTACATGGGCCTTTCGCCGGCCCCGTTGCAGGCTGTGCCATGGGATTTCCCTCCGGGATGACCGGTCCCCGCCGCCTCGGCGGGCGGGGACCGGTTCAGCACCGCGTCAGAGGTTGGTCAGGTCGACCGGGATCTTCGGCTCGACGCCGTCCCGGAGCACCGTCGCCTCGATGAGGCCGTACGGGCGGTCGGCCGCGAAGTACACCTCGTTGTCGTTCTTGAGGCCGAAGGGCTCCAGGTCGACCAGGAAGTGGTGGTTGTTCGGCAGCGAGAAGCGGATCTCGTCGATCTCGCTGCGGTTGTTGATGATGCGCGAACCCATCTGGTAGAGGGTCTGCTGGAGCGAGAGGGAGTACGTCTCCGCGAAGGCCTGGAGCATGTGCTTGCGCGTCTGCTCGTAGGACTTCTCCCAGTTCGGCATGCGCTCGTCGTCGCTGGTCCAGTTGTAGCGCCACTTGGCGGAGACGTCCGTCGCGAGGATGCGGTCGTACGCCTCCTTCAGCGTCGTGTACTTGTCCTTGACGTAGCCCCAGAACTCCGAGTTGGTGGAGTTCATGACGCTCAGGTCCTTGAGGCCGGAGATGACCTCCCACTTCTCACCGTCGAAGGTGATCTGGGTGGTGCGCGTCTCCTGGCCCTTGCGGACGAAGGAGTGCTTGACCTCGTCGGCGCCGATGAACTTGGAGTTGCCGTCGGAGGTCGCGATGCGCTCCCAGCCGTACTCCTCGATCCTGATCCGGGCCACCTGGATCGGCTCCTGCGAGGTCACGAAGTGCCGCGCGAGGTGGATGCCGAACTGCTCGGCGGACTCGATGCCGTGTTCCTTGGCGAAGGCGAACACCGTGTTCTTGGTGGTGTCGGTCGGCAGGACGTTGGCGTTGGAACCGGAGTAGTGGACGTCGTCCATGTCGCCGGAGAGCGCGACCGAGACGTTGAGGTCCTTGATGTGGTGGGTGTCGCCGTCCCGCGTGATCTTGACGACGCGGTTCTCTGCTTTGCCGTACTGGTTCTGGCCGAGAATCGTGGGCATTGTCTGCTAGCTCCCTCGGTAAACGGAGTAGCCGAACGGGTTGAGCAGCAGCGGTACGTGGTAGTGCTCGCCCGGGGTGACGGCGAATGCGATCGCCACCTCCGGGAAGAACGCGCCGCTGTCCCTTACGCGGGGGGCGTCCTGCTGCGCCTCGGCTTGCTTCTTCGCGGTGAAGTACGACTCGGTGTCGAAGACGAGCCGTACGTGGGTGGTTCCTTCCGGCAGGGCCGGCAGGTCTTTGCAGCGCCCGTCCGCGTCGGTCGCGGATCCGCCGAGCGTCACGTACTGCGTGTCGCCGCCGCTGCGGGCGGCCAGGGAGACGGTGACGGCTTCGGCGGGACGGCCGATGCTGGTGTCCAGGATGTGGGTGGACACCGATGCGGTGGTGTCGGTGCTCAAGACCGTCACGCTCCTTGTTTCTCTTCGGGTGGTGCGAGGGCTCAGGAGTCCTGCACGAGGCGGGTCAGCCGGATGCGGTTGATCTTGCCCAGCTCGGTGCGGACGATCTCGCGTTCCTGCTCGGGCGAGTTGCCGGACCGGGCCTTCACCGCGTCGCGCATCTGCTCACCGGTGGCTCCGGTGGCGCAGATCAGGAAGACGTGTCCGAACCGCTCCTGGTAGGCCAGGTTGAGTTCGAGCATCTCGGCCTTGAGCTCCTCGGACGCACCGGCCATCCCCCGCTGCTCACGGGCGGAGGCCGGGTCCCCGGGCTTGGGGCGTCCGATCGGCGGGTGGCCGGCCATCGCCTCGGCCAGGTCCTCCGCGGAGAGCTCGGCCATGGCGGCGTCGCTCGCGGAGAACAGGGCTTCCGGGCCGGTGTAGGGCCGGTGGGCGAGGACGAAGGTTCCCCACGCCGTACTGGCACACACCTCGTGCAGTGCGGCTGTGGCCTCTTCGTCCGCCAGGGTGTTGAACCGGGCGAGGCCCGGTGTGGAGCTCGTAGTCACGGGAGCCTCCGTGGCTTTTTCTCGCTGTGCGTTGTCGGGCTGCGGATAGCTAACGCTCTTCGCAACACCACGTCAACAGTTTGTTGAAATTGCGCGAACAGATGATGCCGCCGCCCGAGTTCCCGGACGGCGGCATCGAGAGGCGTTACGGGTCGGCTAGACACCCTTGGCCGCATTGTCGCGGTTCAGGTAGTTGTAGACGGTGAAGCGGCTGACCCCGAGGGCCCCCGCCACCGTCTCCACCCCGTGCCGCACCGAGAAGGCACCGCGTGCCTCCAGGGTCCGGACCACTCCTTGCTTCGCCTTACGGTCCAGGTCTGCCAGCGGCATCCCGTGCCGCCGCTCCATCGCGGCCAGGATGTGGTCGAGCGATTCGGAGAGCTGCGGGAGCCGTACCGCTATGACGTCCGCCCCCTCCCAGGCGAGCACCACGTCCTCGGTGGTGGCCTGGTCCGGGGCGAGGATCTCGGCCCCCATGGCGTCGACGAGGGGCTTCACCGCGGTGACCAGCGGGTGGTCGGCCGGTTCGGTCACGGGGTGTCCTCCCCGATCACGTTGAGCTGGAGGGAGACCCGGGTGGCGCCCGAGGCCAGGGCCTTGCGCAGCAGGGAGTCCACGGCGGTCAGCACCTGGTCGGCGCCCCCTTCGGCCGTGTTCCCGAAGGGGCCCACGTCCACCGCGTCCAGGTCGGCGGAGTGGATGACCTCGCGGGCCACCACCGCGTGGGCGGGTGCCTCGTCCAGATCGAAGGGCTCGGTGGTGAATTCCACCCTCAAGCGCACGGTGCCTCCCTCATGTCCCGCCGCGTCCGTCGGCTCGCGCGGCTCGCCCCGACCCTAAGGCACGGGCTCCCGGACCCCCTCGGACCCGACGCCCCGGTCCCGGACACCCGGACGCGCCCCGGGCCGGCGCCCGGCGGGCGCCCGCTGCGGGCCGGACGCACCCGGCTCCCCGGCGCTCAGGGCCCCGCCTGGATGTCCCCCCGGGTGGACGAGGCGATCGGGTCGCCGTGCGCGAAGTCCCCGGGCGGGATCCCCGGGTGGTGCCCGTCCCTGACCAGCCCCGCGGTCGCCGCGGCGGGCCCGAGCGCGAGGCGGGAGACGATCCGGTAGCGGTCGCCCCGGTACAGCGAGTGGACGTACTCCACGGGCACCCCGGAGACGTCCGAGGTCAGACGCTCGAAGAGCAGGGCCGGGGAGAGCTCGGGGACCCCCAGGAGCTGGGCCTCCGCCCGTGTGACGACGGTCGGCTCGATGGCCTGGACCGCCTCCCGGACATGGACCCCGTGGGTGTGCCGGAGGTGCTCGTAGAGATCGCCGTCCTCCAGCTCCTGCGCCGACAGGCCGGGGACGAGCGCCGCCCTGATGTGCAGGTGCTCGATCGCCATGGGCGCGCCGTCGACCAGGCGCAGCCGTGCGACGTAGACGACCTCCTCGGCGGGCGACATCCGCAGCTTGCGGCCGACCCGGGCGCCGGCCTGGAGGGTGGTGAACTCCAGGAGCCGGCTCGACCACGCGCCGGCCGCCTGCGGCACGCTCAGGGCGAGGTCCGCCGAGACCAGCTCCTGGGTGATCTTCTCCGGCGCGACGAACATCCCGCGCCCGTGCTCGCGGACCAGCAGGCCGGCGGCCACCAGCTCGTCGACGGCGGCACGCAGGGTGGGCCGGGACACCCCGAGCAGGGCGCAGAGGGCCCGCTCGGACGGGATGGCGTCCCCGGGGCTGCGGCTCTCGATCAGCTCGAGGACCGCGTCGCGCGCCCGTTCCCTCTTGAGCACCGTCCCCGGTACGTCGGCTTTCATGCGTTCCCCTTCGCGCGTTCCGCTCCCTTTACCAGTTGAGCAATCCATGGCCACTGGTCAGAGAGATTCTAACCACCCTCATCGCCATGAGACGAGAGCCGGACGCACCGGAGTCCCCAAAATCCCTTTGTACACAAGGGCTTGACGGCCCCATTGGTCTATGCCACCTTCATCCACCACCAAGAGGTGAGCTGTCCAGTGGGCTTCACTGGTCAGGTGGTCAGGTCTCTGCTCCCGTTGAGGTGAACCGTGAAGTACCGCTTGCTTGCCGGTGTGTCCGCGCTCGTGACGGCCGCCGCTCTCAGTGCCTGCAGCTCCGGCGCCGACGACGCCGAAGGGGCCGGAGGCGTGACGACGGTCGATGTCTGGCTGATGCGGGACAGCGTCTCGGCCGCGTTCCAGAAGGAGTTCACCGAAGGCTTCGAGGCCGCGCACCCGGACATCGACGTGAAGATCCAGATCCAGGAGTGGGACGGCATCGGCCAGAAGATCACCGCCGCCCTGGCCAGCAACGACGCCCCGGACGTGATCGAGGCGGGCAACACGCAGGTGGCGCAGTTCGCGGAGAGCGGCGGGCTGCTGGACCTCAGCGACAAGAAGGACGAGCTGAACGGCGGTGACTGGCTGAAGGGCCTGGCCGAGCCGGGCTCGTACGACGGGAAGCAGTACGGCATCCCGTACTACGCCGCCAACCGGGTCGTGGTCTACCGCAAGGACCTCTTCGAGAAGGCCGGCGTCGACCCCGCGAAGCTCACCACGCGCGAGGAGTGGATCGCCGCCACCACGAAGCTGAACAAGGGCGGCACCCAGGGCATCTACCTGCCGGGACAGCTCTGGTACGCGCTGGCCGGCTTCGTCTGGGACGAGGGCGGGGACCTGGCGACCGAGTCCGGCGGCCGGTGGAAGGGCGCGCTCGACACCCCCGAGGCGCTGCGCGGCATGGCCTTCTACGCCCGGCTCCAGGCGCTCGGCAAGGGCCCCCGGGACTCCGACGAGGACGACCCGCCCCAGGCCGAGGTGATGGCCCAGGGCCAGGTCGCCCAGGTCATCTCCACCCCGGGCGGCGCCAACGTGGTCGTCGAGAACAACCCGGAGCTCGAGGGGAAGCTCGGCTTCTTCCCGATCCCCGGGAAGACGGCGGGCACCCCGGGCGCGGTGTTCACCGGCGGCTCCGACCTGGTCGTCCCGGCGGCGGCCGGACATCCGGACGCGGCGGTGACCTTCATCAGGGAACTGACGGGCGACGCCTGGCAGAAGAAGCTCGCGGTGGCCATGAGCTACGTCCCGAACCGGACGTCGCTCGCCCCGGCCGTGGCGGACGACCCGGGTGCCTCGGCCATGGCCGTCGGCGCGGCGAACGGGCACGCGACGCCGAACACCCCGGGCTGGGCGGCCGTGGAGGCCGAGAACCCGGTCAAGGACTACATGACCGCGGTCCTCACCGGGGGTGACGCGAAGCAGGAGGCGGCCAAGGCCTCCGCCGACATCACGCGGGCCATGAACGCCGGTTCCTGATCCGCCCCCGTCCGTTTCCCACCACCGAGAGGAGGCCCGCCGTGCCGGCTGTCCGCGAAAGACCCGCGCCACGCGTCCACCGTCCACCGAAGGCGCCACCGGGGCGGCGGGCCGGAACACCCCCGCGCGACCTCTGGCCCTACGCCCTGATCGCGCCCGCGATCGGCGGCATGCTCTACCTGCTGGTGTACCCGCTGGTGCGGGCCGTGGTGATCTCCCTCCAGGACTTCCGGCTCCGCCAGCTGATCAGCGGGGACGCGGAGTTCGTGGGACTACGCAACTACCGGACGCTGCTGTCCGACCCGCGCTTCTGGGAGGTGACCGGCCGCACCTTCGTCTTCATGGCCGTCAACGTCGTACTGATCATGGTCATCTCGACGCTGGTCGCGCTGATGACGGAGCGGCTCCGCCGGGCCGGCCGGACGATCGTCCTCTGCTCGCTGGTGCTCGCCTGGGCCATGCCCGTGGTCGCGGCGACGACGGTCTTCCAGTGGCTGTTCCACTCCGAGTTCGGCATCGTCAACCAGTCCCTGACGGCGCTCGGCTTCGGATCCTTCGACCGCTACCCGTGGTTCGCGAACGGTACGGCGTCCTTCACGATCCTGGTCCTGCTGATCGTCTGGCAGTCCGTGCCGTTCGCGGCGGTCACCCTCTACTCCGCCCTGACCACGGTCCCCGCCGAGCTGTACGAGTCGGCCCGCCTCGACGGCGCCTCGGGCTCCCGCATCTTCCGCTCGGTCACCTTCCCGATGCTGCGGCCGATCTTCCTGCTGGTCCTCTCCCTGGAGGTGATCTGGACCTTCAAGGCCTTCGTCCAGATCTGGGTGATGACCCGCGGCGGGCCCGGCGACGCCACCACCATCCTCCCCGTGTACGCGGTCCAGACGGCGCTCTCCAGCCAGCGCTACGACCTGGGATCGGCCGCGTCGATGATCACCGTGGTCCTGATGTCCGGGGTGCTGGTCCTCTACTTCCGCCAGATGCTCCGACAGGAGGACGACCCGCGATGACCTCACCGCACCTCAGGATCCGGCGGATCCCGCTGAACGCCGCCGCCGTCGTGACCGTCGTGGTCTGCCTGTTCCCGGTGTACTGGATGATCTCCACCGCGTTCAAGCCGTCCCGGGACATCCAGTCCTCCGAGCCGCGGCTGGTCCCCTACACCTGGACGCTGGACCACTTCCGCCGGGCCGTACAGGCGGACGGCTTCGAGCTGTTCTGGCGCAACAGCATCCTGGTCACCCTGGGCGCCGTGCTGCTCTCCCTCGTCGTGGCGCTCGGCGCGTCGTTCGCCGTCGCACGGCTGCGGTGGAAGGGCCGGCGGCAGTTCATGCTGCTGGTCTTCGTCGCCCAGATGGCGCCCTGGGAGTCGCTGATCATCCCCATCTACATCATCTCGCGCGACACGGACATGCTCGACCGGCTGCCCACCCTCACCCTCGTCTACTTCATGATCACGCTGCCCTTCACGATCGTGGTGCTCCGGGGCTTCCTGGCGACGATCCCGCCCGAACTGGAGGAGGCCGCCCAGGTCGACGGCTGCACGAGGACGGGGGCGTTCGCACGGGTGGCCCTGCCGCTGCTCGCCCCGGGCCTGATGGCGACCTCGCTCTTCGGATTCATCACCGCCTGGAACGAGTTCGCCTACGCCAACTTCCTGATCATCAAGCAGCAGGACAACCGCACCCTGCCGGTCTGGCTCTCGTCCTTCCAGAACACCTTCGGCACCGACTGGGGCGCCACCATGGCCGCCTCCACGCTCTTCGCGCTGCCCGCCCTCGTGATCTTCCTGGTGCTCCAGCGCCATGTGACCTCCGGCTTCGCGGCCGGCGCGGTCAAGGGCTGAGCCCGCCGGCGTCCCCGCACGCCCGGCCACGCGAACCGCCCGACTCCCCGACCCCGGAGGCCCCCGTGCCCGCATCACGCCCCGAGCTCTCCCTCGTCCCCCGGCCCCGCAAGCTCTCGCCGCGCCCGGGCCGCCTCGTCCTGGACCAGGACACCTCCGTACGCGTCCTGCCGGGTGCCGAGGGGGCGGCGGACCTGCTGCGGACGCTCCTCGGTCCGGCGACCGGGCTGCCCCTGCCGCTCTCGGCCGACGGCCGGGTCGTCCTGGCGCTCGACCCGGAGCTCGGCGGGCTGGGGGCCGAGGGGTACGGCCTCACCGTGGGGCCCCGGACCCTGCTGCTGCGGGCCGCCCGGCCCGACGGCCTGCTGCGGGGCGTCCAGACGATCCGGCAGCTGCTGCCGCCCGAAGCACTGTCCGGCGGTGCGCGCGGCCGGTCCTGGGAGCTGCCGTGCGTCGAGATCAGCGACGTGCCGCGGTATCCCTGGCGCGGCGCGATGCTCGACGTCGCCCGGCACTTCCAGCCCGTCTCCTACCTGCGCCGGTACGTGGACCTGATGGCGCTGCACAAGCTCAACGTCCTGCATCTGCACCTCACGGACGACCAGGGCTGGCGCATGCCCGTCGACGCCTTCCCGCGGCTGACCTCGGTGGGCGGCACCCGGGCCGAGTCGCTGTCCGACGGGGTGCCGCACGCGGGCGCGTACACCAAGGCGGAGCTGCGGGACCTGGTCCGCCACGCGCGGGAGCGGGGGGTGACCGTGGTGCCGGAGATCGAGATGCCGGGCCATGTGCGCGCGGCCCTCGCGGCCTACCCGCACCTGGGGAACCACCCGGAACGGCAGCTGGACGTCTGGACCAGGTGGGGCGTCTGCGACACCGTGCTCGGTGTCCACGAGGAGGTCTTCGCCTTCTGCCGGACCGTGCTGGAGGAGGTCATGGACGTCTTCCCCTCCCCGTACATCCACATCGGCGGCGAGGAGTGCCCCACCGGCGAGTGGGAGGCCTCCCCGGCGGCCCGCGGCCGGGCGGCCGCCGAAGGGCTCACCGGCCCCGGCGACCTGCACGGCTGGTTCATGGGCCGGATCGGCTCGTTCCTCGTCGAGCACGGCCGCCGGCCCACCGGCTGGGCCGAGAGCGGGGCCGAACTGCCTCCCGAATTCACCGTGATGACCTGGCGCGATCCGGCCCACGCCCGCACCGCGGCCCGGCGGGGGCACCAGGTGGTGACCGCGCACCACCGCGCCACCTACCTGGACTACGTCCAGTCCACCGACCCGGACGAGCCCCCCGCCCAGCCGGGTGACCCCGTCCCCCTGCACGCGGTGCACGCCAACGAGCCGGTGCCCGGGGACTGGGAGCCGGAGGAGGCCTCCCGTGTGCTGGGCACCCAGGCGCAGCTGTGGACCGAGTACGTGACGACGCCCGACCGGATCGAATACCTCACCTACCCCCGGCTGTGCGCCCTCGCGGACCGCGCCTGGTCCGGCGGGCGCGGCGACTGGGCCGGGTTCGTCGAGCGGCTGCGCGACCACACCGCCCGGCTGGACGCCCTCGGCGTCCCCTACCGGCCCCTCACCACGCGGTCCCTGGCGACCGCGTCCTCAGGTACAGCGCGACCCCCTCGGTAGCCCGTCCCCCACCGTTCCGGAGAGGAACATGCCATGACCACATTCCGCAGGAGCCGTATCCGCGCGGCGGCGGCCGCCGCCGTCACCCTGGCCCTGGGCTGCACCGCCCTCGCCGCCCTGCCGGGCACGGCCGGTGCCGCCGCGGCCGGCGGGCTCGTCGTCCAGTACCGCACGAGCGCGTCCGGGGCTACGGCCGACCAGAGCGAGCCGTGGCTGAAGGTCCGCAACAGCGGGAGCGCGAGCGTGCCGCTCTCCGACGTCAAGCTGCGCTACTACTTCAAGGGTGACTCGGCGTCGGCGGCCTACCGGTTCGCCTGTTCCTGGGCGGTGAAGGGCTGCGCGAACATCACCGGCACCTTCAGGACCCTGCCGAACCCGACCGCGACCGCCGACCGCTACCTGGAGATCGGCTTCACCGCCGGTGCGGGCACCCTGGCCCCCGGGGCGGACACCGGTGACATGCAGCTGCGCTTCCACCGTGCGGACTGGCAGCCGCTCGGGCAGAGCGACGACTACTCCTTCGGCGCCGAGCGGAACACGTACGGCGACTGGGCCAGGATCACCGCGCAGGTGGGGTCGGTGACGGCCTGGGGCGAGGCCCCCGGGGGCAACGGCCCCACCGACCCGACGGATCCCCCCACCGACCCCCCGGCCGACGGGCCGAGGCTGTTCGACGACTTCAGCTACACCGGTCACACGGATCCCCGGATCGCGGCGAACGGCTGGAGCGTCCGCTCGAACTCCGGCGGCCCCGGGGTGCCGGGCGCCGTCTGGGCTCCGGAGAACGTCACCTTCAGCAGCCAGGGCGGCAGTTCGGTGATGAACCTGGAGACGTCCACGGCGGGCACGGGTGCCTCGACGGAGCAGACGGAGATCCTCACGAAGTCCTCGAAGTTCCGCAACGGCACCTACGCGGCCCGGGTGAAGTTCAGCGACGCGCCGAGGTCGGGTCCCGACGGCGACCACCTCGTCCAGACCTTCTTCACCATCAACGACCTCAAGGCGCCGATGGCGGACGACTACGCGGAGTACGACTTCGAGTACCTGCCGAACGGCGGCTGGGGCGAGCCGTCCAACATCCTCTACACCACGTCCTGGGAGACCTACCGGCCCGACCCGTGGGAGGCGGTCAACCAGCACAGCGAGGCACGGCAGAGCTACGCGGGATGGCACGACCTGGTGGTCACCATCGACAACAGCGCCATCACGTACTACGTCGACGGGCAGCCCTTCGGGACCCACGGCGCGGCGTACCTCCCGGAGCGGCCGATGTCGATCAACTTCAACCAGTGGCTGATCGACCTGGCGGGCCAGACCAGCACCACGCCCCGCTCGTACGACCAGCAGGTGGACTACGTCCTGCACGTGAAGGACCAGGTCCTCTCCCCCGCCCAGGTATCGGCTCTGGTGAGCGGTTACCGGGCGGCGGGCACGACGTTCCAGGACACGGTGCCGGCCGTCTGACCAGGCACGGATGAGCGGTCGCGGGGTGGAGGGCGGGACGGCCTCCACCCCGCTCCCGTGTGTCCGGAATTCGGTTCGCCTCTTGACAGCCTCACCACACGCCAGGCAATCTTCCGTTAAGCAGAAACTAACTTCCGCGATACGGAAGGAGCGCATGATGGGTTTCTCGGACCAGCGCTTCGATGTGAACCTCTCGATCCTCTTCACCGAACTCCCGCTCCTGGAGCGTCCCGCGGCAGCCGCCGCAGCGGGCTTCACCGCGGTCGAGCTCTGGTGGCCGTGGATCGAGACCCCCACCCCCGCGCAGGCCGAGCTCGACGCCCTGAAGAAGGCGCTCGACGACGCGGGCACGCACCTGGTGGGGCTGAACTTCTACGCGGGCCGGCTCCCCGGCCCCGACCGGGGCGCGCTCTCGCTCCCCGGCGAGGAGTCGGACCGCTTCCGCGCCAACATCGACGTGGCGGCGGACTTCGCGGCCTCGGTCGGCTGCAAGGCGCTCAACGCGCTGTACGGCAACCGCGTCGAGGGGGTGGACCCGGCCGTCCAGGACGAACTCGCCCTGGAGAACCTGGTCCTGGCCGCCCGCGCGGCCCACCGGATCGGTGCGACCCTCCTCGTCGAGACGCTCAACGACACGGAGTCGCCGCTCTACCCCCTGGTCAGCGCACCGGCGGGCATCGAGGTGGTCGACCGTGTCAACGAGGCGACGGGGCTGGGCAACGCCACGTTCCTGCTGGACCTCTACCACCTGTCGATGAACGGCGAGGACCTCAGCCAGGTGATCAAGGCGTACGCCGCGAAGACCGGCCACGTCCAGATCGCCGACAACCCGGGGCGCGGCGCACCCGGCACCGGCTCACTCCCGCTGGAGCGGCTCCTCGACGAGCTGACCGAGGCCGGGTACGACGGCTGGGTCGGCCTGGAGTACAAGCCGGGCGACCGCCCGAGCGCCGAGGCGTTCGGCTGGCTCCCCGCCGAGCACCGGCCGGCCCGCTGAGGCCCGCCCCCTCCCGCACACACGTTTACCGGAAGGCACCCTCATGAGCACCAACCTCCCCAAGGTCGCCTGGATCGGGCTCGGCATCATGGGCTCGCCCATGTCCGAGAACCTGGTCGAGGCCGGTTACCAGGTGACCGGCTACACCCTGGAGCAGGACAAGGTCGACCGGCTCGTCGCGGCGGGCGGCAAGGGCGCCGCCTCCATCGCGGAGGCCGTCCGTGACGCCGACGTCGTCATCACGATGGTCCCGGCGTCCCCGCAGGTCGAGGCCATCGCGTACGGCCCCGACGGCATCCTGGAGAACGCCCGGCAGGGCGCGCTGCTGATCGACATGTCCTCGATCACTCCGCAGACCTCCGTGGACCTGGCATCGAACGCGAAGGACAAGGGCATCCGCGTCCTGGACGCCCCCGTCTCCGGCGGTGAGGCCGGCGCGATCGAGGCCGTCCTGTCCATCATGGTCGGCGGCGAGCAGACCGACTTCGACGCCGCGAAGCCGCTGCTCGACGCACTCGGCAAGACGATCGTGCTGTGCGGGCCGCACGGCTCCGGCCAGACGGTGAAGGCGGCCAACCAGCTGATCGTCGCGGTCAACATCCAGGCCTGCGCCGAGGCCGTCGTCTTCCTGGAGAAGTCCGGGGTCGACCTGGCCGCCGCGCTCGACGTGCTGAACGGCGGGCTCGCCGGTTCGACGGTCCTCACCCGCAAGAAGGACAACTTCCTCAAGCGGGACTTCGCCCCGGGCTTCCGGATCGACCTGCACCACAAGGACATGGGCATCGTCACCGACGCCGCCCGCAACGTCGGCGCCGCGCTGCCCGTCGGCGGGGTCGTGGCCCAGCTCGTGGCCTCCCTGCGCGCCCAGGGCGACGGCGGCCTCGACCACTCCGCGCTGCTGCGCTCGGTCGAGCGGCTCTCCGGCTCCCAGGTCTGACACCATCCGGCCCCTCCCAGGGCCCCCTGAACTCCGGGTCGCGGCGGCGCTGACACCTGTCCTGTCGCGCCCAGGCGCTGCCGCGACCCGGAACCCTAACCTCCAATTTCAACAAACTGTTGACGTGGCGATCCTGGCGAATCTACGCTCCTGAGGCCGTCAGCAGCCCCGTACGGAAGGCCCCCATGTCCCAGCGTGTGCTCACGACCGAGTCAGGCGCCCCCGTCGCCGACAACCAGAACTCCGCCTCAGCCGGCGCCGGCGGTCCGCTCCTCATCCAGGACCAGCACCTGCTCGAGAAGCTCGCCCGCTTCAACCGTGAGCGCATCCCGGAGCGCGTCGTCCACGCCCGCGGATCCGGCGCGTACGGCTACTTCGAGGTGACGGACGACGTCACCGGCTTCACCCACGCCGACTTCCTCTCCGAGGTGGGCCGCCGCACCGAGACGTTCATCCGGTTCTCGACGGTCGCCGACTCGCTGGGCGGTGCCGACGCCGTACGCGACCCCCGCGGCTTCGCCCTGAAGTTCTACACGGACCAGGGCAACTACGACCTCGTCGGCAACAACACCCCGGTCTTCTTCATCAAGGACCCGGTCAAGTTCCCCGACTTCATCCACTCCCAGAAGCGGGACCCCTTCACGGGCCGTCAGGAGCCGGACAACGTCTGGGACTTCTGGGCGAACTCCCCCGAGTCGACCCACCAGATCACCTGGCTGATGGGTGACCGCGGGATCCCCGCCTCGTACCGTCACATGAACGGCTTCGGCTCGCACACCTACCAGTGGACGAACGTGGAGGGCGACGCCTTCTTCGTCAAGTACCACTTCAAGACCAACCAGGGCGTGCGCTCCCTCTCCGCCGAGCAGGCCGCCGAACAGGTCGGCAAGGACGCCAACTCGCACCAGACGGACCTGCTCCAGGCCATCGAGCGCGGCGTCAACCCGTCCTGGACGCTGTACGTGCAGGTCATGCCGGCGGCCGAGGCCGCGGACTACCGCTTCAACCCGTTCGACGTGACGAAGGTGTGGCCGCACGCCGACTACCCCCTGCAGCGCGTCGGCCGCCTGGTGCTGGACCGCAACCCGGACAACGTCTTCGCCGAGGTCGAGCAGGCCGCGTTCTCGCCGAACAACTTCGTGCCCGGCATCGGCCCGTCCCCGGACAAGATGCTCCAGGGCCGGCTGTTCGCCTACGCCGACGCGCAGCGCTACCGCCTGGGCATCAACCACACCCAGCTCCCGGTCAACGCGCCGCGGACCGCGACCGTCGACAACTACGGGCGCGACGGGCTGCACGCCACCCGTTACGGCTCGCGCCACGACAAGAACTACGAGCCCAATTCGTACGCGGGCCCGGCGCAGACCGGCGCCGCACTGGCCGCGCCGCTGCCCGTGCACGGCTGGACGGGAACCCACGAGGCACCGGCGCACTCGAAGGACGACGACTTCTTCCAGGCGGGCGAGCTCTACCGGCTGATGTCGGCGGACGAGAAGGACCGCCTGGTCGCCAACATCGCCGGCGGCCTCTCGCAGGTCACCCGTGACGACGTGATCGAGAAGAACCTCGCCCACTTCCACGCCGCCGACGCCGACTACGGCAAGCGCGTGGAGGAGGCGGTCCGCGCCCTGCGCGAGGACTGAGCCTCCACCCAAGGGCCCTGCCCGTGCCGCGCACCCGGATGAGGGGAGCGCGCGGCACCGGCAGGACGGGACCGCGGCGGCGGACGACGCCAGTGCGGTGGCGAAGGGCCGGGCGGCCCGCTCCAGACCTGAAGGAGCCCGGCCGCCCGCCGCCCACGGTCCGCCGTCGCGGTCGCTGTGACAGAGCAAAGGGGTGCGGTGCACGCGTGGGGCGTGCACCGCACCCCTTTGCTCTGCCGTACCGCCCTCGGCTCACCCGGTGTCCGGCAGGCCCTCCTCCGGCAGGTCGAACAGGCGTTGCGCGCGTACCCCGTTGTGCTGCCGGAGAGCGGTGGCCCAGGGCCAGTGGTCCTCGGGCACGAGGCGGGGGCAGACGACGCGGTGCGGAATACGGCACCTGGTGCCGGGCAGCGGCTCGGCGTCCCAGAGGTTCATGGCGGTCCCGGTCGAGGTGATGACCCACCGCCGCCGGGGCGGAACGGTGTGGGCCGGGACGAGGACGTGGGGTTCGAGAAGGATCCAGTGCCCGGTGTACGGGGTGGCGTAACGGTCCTGCGGGAGGTCGCAGAAGGGGCACTCGGGCGGCGCCGGCGGCCGTGGCGCGGTCGCGCCTTCGAGGAGCGCCTGGAAGTCGTCGGCGGGCGGGTCCGGGCAGGACGAGGTGGTCTCGGAGTCCCCCATGGGCCAATGATCCGGGCCTGGTCCGGGTACCGGTAGGACGCGATCCGGCCGTGCCGGGCGGGGATGGAGCGTGCCCATGGTTCGCGGCACGCCCCATGAGGCGCGCCCAGGCGCACGGGGCCCGCGCCGCACGGCCGATGTGTGCCCCCGGCCGACGCCTCGGAACTGCCGTACATGAGTACGGAAGCGGGATGGCGGTCACCGTCCCCGTACCCACAATGACCGTATGAGATTACCGGGTTCATCCGTCCGCGCCTCCGGAGGGCGATCCGCCGCAGCGGCCCTCCTGCTCTCTCTCTCCGTCTCCGCGTGCTCCTCCGAGGACCGCGCCACGAGTCCGGAAGAGGTACGTGAGCTCGCGAACGGTGCTCCCGCACGGAAGGCGCGCCAGGAGGTCGAGGCTCATCTACGGGCCACCGTGCGCGCGTACGACGAGGAGACGCCCCTCGACCTCGGCCTGGTGACGGTGAACGACACGTGCGTCGGTGGCGGGGAGAAGGAGTGGTTCTTCCGGACCGGCGACGACCGGTACAGGATCCGCTGTCTCCTGCACGTCACCGCCTGGTTCGGAGCGGACCCCGCCCGGATCGCCGATGTCCTGGACGGGGTCTTCACGGCGGGCGACCGCGCCGCCTCGGCCGGAGCCCCGGCCGCCTCGGTCCCCTTCGGCCAGGGCGACCACCACCGGCGCCTCGTCGACTACTACCGGGGCCGCGGCCCGAACCCGACGGGCCCGGACACCCCTGAGCCGGCCCAGATCTCCGACACGTCCCAGACCTTGTCCTGGGACACCGTACGCAGTTCCGCGAGGACTCCGGTCGAGGAGCCGGAGGCGTGCGTGGACGACGGTCCGCCCGTGACGCGGTGCCTGCGCGAGCCCGCGTCGACGACGGTGGCGGAGGTGCGCGCGCGCCACGGGATGGTGTTCCGGCTGGACCTCGGGAACGCCGAGTACTACAAGGTGTCGAAGGGCGAGGACCCGGCGCGGACCGGCTGACGGGCGTACGGCCGCGGCCCCCGCCCCCCGTCGGAGGGGGCGGGGGCCGCGGCCGTGCGGGGTCAGGCCTTCGTCAGCGGACGGATCGCCGTCGGCGCGTGACCGGGCTCGGACGCCACGTCCTCGAACTCGTTGACGGACGCGATGTCCGTCCCGCTCATCGAGATGTTGGTGACCCGCTCCAGGATCGCCTCGACGACGACCGGCACCCGGTGCTCGGCCGCGAGCTTCTTCGCCTCCTCGAAGGCCGGCAGCAGCTGGTCCGGCTCGGTGACCCGGATCGCCTTGCAGCCGAGGCCCTCGACGACCTTGACGTGGTCCACGCCGTAGACGCCCAGCTCCGGGGAGTTGAGGTTCTCGAACTCCAGGTTGACCTGGAAGTCGATGTCGAAGTTGCGCTGCGCCTGCCGGATGAGCCCCAGGTAGGAGTTGTTCACCAGGACGTGGACGTAGGGGATGCGGTGCTGCGCGCCGACCGCGAGCTCCTCCAGCATGAACTGGAAGTCGTAGTCGCCGGAGAGGGCGACCACGGAGCCGTCCGGGTCGGCGGTGGCAACGCCCAGCGCGGCCGGGATCGTCCAGCCGAGCGGCCCGGCCTGGCCGCAGTTGATCCAGTGGCGCGGCCGGTAGACGTGCAGCATCTGCGCGCCCGCGATCTGGGAGAGACCGATGGTGCTGACGTACCGGGTCTCGGGGCCGAACGCCCGGTTCATCTCCTCGTACACGCGCTGCGGCTTCAGCGGCACGTTGTCGAAGTGCGTACGGCGCTGGAGGGTGGCCCTGCGCTCCTGCGTGGACGCGGCCCACCGCGAGCGGTCCTTGAGCTTCCCGGCCGCCTTCAGCTCGCGCGCCACCTCGACGAAGAGCTCCAGGGCCGCCTTGGCGTCGGAGGCGATGCCGAGGTCCGGGGCGAAGATCTTGCCGAGCTGGGTGGGCTCGATGTCGACGTGGACGAAGGTGCGGCCCTTCGTGTAGACGTCCAGCTTGCCGGTGTGGCGGTTGGCCCAGCGGTTGCCGATGCCGAGGACGAAGTCGGACTCCAGGAAGTTCGCGTTGCCGTAGCGGTGCGAGGTCTGGAGGCCGACCATGCCGGCGTTCAGCTCGTGGTCGTCGGGGAGGATGCCCCAGCCCATCAGGGTGGGGACGACCGGGACGCCGGTCAGCTCGGCGAACTCCACCAGCAGGGCGGAGGCGTCGGCGTTGATGATGCCGCCGCCGGCGACGAGCAGCGGGCGCTCGGACGCGTTGAGCATCTCGACGGCCCGCTCGATCTGCCTGCGGCTCGCGGCGGGCTTGTGGACGGGCAGCGGTTCGTACAGCTCGGGGTCGAACTCGATCTCGGTGAGCTGCACGTCGATCGGCAGATCGATGAGGACCGGTCCCGGCCGGCCGGTACGCATCAGGTGGAAGGCCTGCTGGAAGACGCCCGGGACCTGCGCGGCCTCCAGGACGGTGGTCGCGGCCTTCGTCACCGGGGCGGCGATCGACGCGATGTCGACGGCCTGGAAGTCCTCCTTGTGCAGGACCGCCGTGGGCGCCTGCCCGGTGATGCAGAGGATCGGGATCGAGTCGGCGATGGCCGAGTAGAGGCCGGTGATCATGTCGGTGCCGGCGGGCCCCGACGTACCGATGCAGACGCCGATGTTCCCGGCCGCGGCGCGGGTGTAGCCCTCCGCCATGTGGGAGGCGCCCTCGACGTGGCGGGCGAGGGTGTGGTGCACCCCGCC
Organism: Streptomyces sp. NBC_01460; assembly: GCF_036227405.1. Lineage (NCBI taxonomy): Bacteria > Bacillati > Actinomycetota > Actinomycetes > Kitasatosporales > Streptomycetaceae > Streptomyces > Streptomyces sp. NBC_01460. The sequence goes on along the minus strand of NZ_CP109473.1, from coordinate 6,831,717 downwards.
GGAGGCCTTGAGGGCCGCGTAGAACGGGTTGATCGCCGCACCCGGCACGCCGAACGCGTTGCTGACGCCTTCGCGCTTGAGGATCTCAACTGCCGCTCGGGCAGCGGTCATACGAGGCATGAGTGCTCCTGCTCGGACCTGGTGGAGTCGGGCTCTGTCGCGCCACCTGAGAGCTCGAATTCCGCATTACGGAAACTTAGTTCTGCTATACGGAATCAACTTAGGGCCGCCCCGGACCGTCGTCAAGGGAGGGCGGCGGAACGGGCCGGGACCATCGGGCCGAAGTGCCCGATTCCCTCCCCCGGACGTCGCTCCTGGTGGACGATGGGGGTACGGAACGCAGTCGCCGCCACAGAGGCGGAAGGAAGGGGCAGCACGTGGAGTCCGTACCGGTGCGCTGTCCGGTCTGCCGCCGGGACCACGCGTTCGTCACGCCGGTGTACCCCTGCCCGTGCGGCTCCCCGACCGCCCCGCCGCTGATGCGCGGCGCCCCGGCCGTGGTCATCACGCACCGCACCTGGAACGACGACTGGGTGAGCGTGCGCTGCCACTCCTGCGGGCGGCGCGACCAGTGGCCGCACCCCGAACTCTGCTGCCCCTGCGGCACGGTGCTCCGGGTGCCCGTGCGCCCGGTGGCGCGCGGCGCCGAACCGCCGCCCACCGCGGCAGGCACCCCCGGCCCGTCCCGCACACCCCTGCCGCGCACGGCCGCGCATCCGCGTCCGTCGTTCCGGCCCCTGGTGATACGGACGGCCCGCGACGCGGTGAACACCGCGGCGCTCTATCTGAGGTGGCTGGGCTTCCGCGACGTCGTCCAGCCCGAGGTGCGGCCCAGCTCCCGGATAGACCTGCGGGCCGCCGGCCTCATCGCCCAGGTCGACGCGACCACACGGCCGACCGCCCTGCGGGACGTGGAGTGCCTCTGGCTCAACGCCCTGAACACCTCGGTGCACAGCGCCCTGTTCTCGCTGGCCGGCTACACCGACGAGGCGCGCTCACGTGCGGACGGCCTCGCGATCCCGCTGTTCGTACTGGACCTCACGGGCACACCGCAGCCGTTGAACGGCCCCGCGGAGGAATGGGTCAGCGCCGGGCCCCGACCGCCCGGCGCCGTCGAATGATTTCGGTCACCTGTGCCCTGCCAGCCGCATATGTTCGAGCTGTTGTCAGTATGAGGACGTACAGTGAAGGCATGGTCTTAACTCTCCGGCTTCCCACCCCCACGACCCCTGTTTTTCTGACCCAGCCCACCCATCCGTCCGCCGTCGAGGCCAACGAGGCGATCCGCGCGCTCGTCGACTCGCGGGCCGGCCAGGACTGGACCTCGGTGGAGGCCGCGGAGTACGAGGTACTGCTCATCGAGTGGGCGGCCGCGACCCAGGACATAGGCTCCGGCGTCATCGAGGCCGCCTGATCCCACGGCTCCCGCAGGGGTCAGGACGAGAGACCCTGGGCGCCGTAGCCTTCCCGTAGTTCGACCTTCCGGACCTTGCCGCTGACGGTCATCGGGAACGCCTCGAGAATCCGCAGCCCGCGCGGCACCTTGTAGTGCGCCAGCCGCTCGCGGCAGTACTCCTGCACCTCGTCGAGCGTCGGCGGATCGGCCGGATCCCTGGGAATCACGCAGGCCAGGATCTCCTCGCCGTACCGCTCGTCCGGCACCCCGACCACCTGGACGTCCGCGATCCCGGGGTGACCGTGGAGGAACTCCTCGATCTCGCGCGGGTAGACGTTCTCACCACCCCGGATGATCATGCCCTTGATCCGGCCGACGATCCGCACGTACCCGTCCTCCCGCATCACCGCGAGGTCCCCGGTGTGCATCCAGCGTCCCGCGTCGACGACTTCGGCGGTGCGCTCCGGCTGGTCCCAGTAGCCGAGCATCACGCTGTAGCCCCGGGTGTGCAGTTCGCCGGCCTCGCCACGCGGCAGGGTCACCCCCGACACGGGGTCGACCACCTTCACCTCGATGTGCGGCATCACCCTGCCGACCGTGCCGGTGCGGCGCTCCAGGTCGTCGTCCCGGCGGGTCTGGGTGGAGACGGGCGAGGTCTCCGTCATGCCGTAGCAGATGGACACCTCGTCCATGTGCATCTCACCGACGACCCTCTTCATCACCTCGACCGGACAGGGCGAACCGGCCATGATCCCGGTGCGCAGCGAGGAGAGGTCGTACGAGGCGAAGCCGGGCAGATCGAGCTCCGCGATGAACATCGTGGGCACGCCGTAGAGCGAGGTGCAGCGCTCCTGCTGGACGGCGGCCAGCACCGCGGCCGGCTCGAAGGCGGGTGCGGGGATCACGATGCAGGCGCCGTGCGAGGTGATGCCGAGGTTCCCCATGACCATGCCGAAGCAGTGGTAACCTTTCGAAGCACACGGAGGAACCACGATGATCGAGATCACCTGGCACAAGGACGCCAAGGCCAACACGTACTACGCCACGCACAACGGCAAGCGCATCGCTACGGCCCGCAAGGAAGCCACGGGTAGCGCGTGGATCGGGACTGTCGTCGGTCTCGGCTTCCCGTTCGGTGGCCGTCGCCTCATGGACGTGAAGGAGCTGGCACAGCGGCACGTCGAGCGCATCTACGGCGGAGGTGAGTGGACCCTCTTCCCTGCTCGTGATCTGAAGCCCGGCATGATCCTCGGTCGCGACACGTGGAAGGACGGGGACCGGGAGGTCGTCTCTGTCGATGTCGACACCGAGGCGCAGACGGTCTCTGTCGAGCTCACCTCCGAGGGTGCTCGGGAACTCGGATTCACCCTGGACGACACATGCGCCATTGACGCCATGGTCCGGGTCAAGGTGCAGCTTCCCGAGACCGAGGAGACTCCCGCCAGTGTCGACGCCCCTCCGGTCGAGCCAACTCCCGAGACTGTGCGGTGCGATGCACGCCGACCCGGCAACGAGCGACTCGGATGCATCCGGATGGCAGGGCACAACGGTGCGCACAGCGACCCGGTAGCCGTGGGGTGGAGCGATGCAGTCGGCACCGCCCCGATGGGACAGAGCACCGGCAAGACCGCGGCCCCGGTGACCGCGTGCGGTCGGCATCGCCTCGGTTGGGAGCGTCCTGGACCGGGCGCCCGACGCCTTCCCTGCACCCTCCCTACCGGGCACACGCAGCCTCACCGCGACGCCTTCGGTAAGTCGTTCGTTCGTAGCGAGGATGACGTGACCAAGGACAACTTGACCGCGCCCGTGGCACCCGAGATCGGGCAGGTGATCGACCTGCACCGCTTCACCGCGATCGTGGACGTGATCGCCGGTACGGGCGTCCTGATCGCTCCCCCGGCATCCAACGGTCTGAGCGTGTCTGCCGGTGACGCCTCCCTGCATGACGCACTTCTCGCCGACGTCATGCGACGTCTTGCACCGCTCAGCGTCGAGGCGCTCGCAGGGAGGACGGTGGCCTGTCCCTCGAAGGAGTCACCGAGGACGGCCGGAAGGTGTTCAGCCTCTGCCTGTCCGACTCGATCGCGGCTGAGCCCGACTTCGAAGAGGTCGCCTGCTCCATCGAGGCGCTGCGGCAGGCCGCCTGTCTTGACGGGCTCACCGAGTAGTGGAGACCTGCGGGAGGGGTCGGCTACGGCTGGCCCCTCCCCGCTCGGCCATCATGGAACGCAGACCGGAGCAGGAGAGAGCACCCGATGAACGTCACGATCTACGTCCGACTGTCGCAGGATCGCCACGGCGACAGCCTCGGCGTGGAGAGGCAGGAGGCGGAGTGCCGCGCCTTCGCCGAGGCGCGCGGCTGGACCGTGCGGGAAGCGTTGTCCGACAACGACATCAGCGCCACGAAGGGCAAGGTTCGCCCCGGCTTCGAGGCACTGTTGATGTCCAAGCCCGAGGCCGTCTTGGTCTGGCACACTGACCGGCTCATCCGCGTAACCCGCGACCTTGAGCGAGTGATCGATCTCGGGGTCAACGTCCACGCGATCCACGCTGGTCACCTCGACCTGTCGACTCCGGCCGGTCGCGCGGTTGCCCGTACGGTCACAGCCTGGGCGACGTACGAGGGTGAGCAGAAGGCGATTCGACAGATCGCGTCGAACGTCCAAGCAGCTCGGGCAGGCAAGCCCTACACAGCCGGTATCCGCCCCTTCGGCTACGGCGACGACCACATGACCGTGATGCCCAAGGAGGCTGCTGCGATCGTCGAGGGGGCTCAAATGATCCTTGCCGGTGAATCCCTGTCTGCCGTGGCCCGAGCCTGGAATGAGGCTGGTCTGATCTCGCCTCGCTCAAAGGCGCAGAGCACGAAGGCGGAGGGTTGGACTCTGCGAGGAGTGAAGAACCTACTCACCTCCCCTCGGTACATCGGGCAGCGCACCTACCGGGGCGATGTGGTCGGCGAGGCGGAGTGGCCCTCGATCCTGGATGAGGCGACGCACTACGCGTGCGTCGCCATCCTCAACAGCCCCGACCGGTTCTCTGGTGGACGCCGTACCGGCCGAGTGCCCGGAACCCTGCTCGCCGGTATCGCGCTCTGCGGAGAGTGCGGAGAGACGGTCAATGGCCGTGGCTACCGAGGGGCACCCGTCTACGGGTGCAAGGCGACACACACCAGGACTCCCCGAGAGCTCGCCGACAAGCGGGTCGGTAACTCCGTCCTGGCAAGGCTCGTCTTCCCCGACTTCCTACCGTCCATCTTGGCCGCGAACGCCGAGCAGGACGGCGACTCGGCACACCTCCACGTCGAGGCGAAGAATCTTCGCGAACGGCTCGACGGCTTGGCTCTGGCCTACGCGGAGGGGGCGATCAGCCTGTCTCAGATGACGGCCGGTACCGAGGCGATCAGGGCCAAGCTCGACACCGTCGAGGGCAAGCTGACGAACGTCACCGGCCTGCCCCCCATCGACCCCGTGGCGGGCATCGCTGGACTCATCGAAGGGTGGCCGAACGCCCCGCTCCCGACTCGTCGTGCGTGGGTGGACTTCATCTTGGTCGTCACGCTCAATCCTGCGCGAGGCAGGCACGCACGGAACATGTCCATCGAGGATCACGTCACGGTGGAGTGGAAGCACAGCGAGCCCGAGGAGTAGGCGCTACGTAACGGCCGGCGGGGAGGCGGAGCCGAGCGGCCTGCCGGACCATTGAGCCCCGTTCCCTCACACCGAGGGGGCGGGGCTCCGCTCGTTCCCCTCGAAGCTCTGTGCGCCCTCTGGGCGCCTCAGTTCATGCAGAGACGTGCATACCCGCGTTCATGGGTAGACGGCCGTGGGTGGCGCTCGTACGGTCGTTGTCGACGGGCCCGACAGGGGCCGTGGAGGGACGGGCAGAGGCCCGCCCTCCGAAGCCGGTCAGCTCCGCTGATCCGGCACACAGACCAGGGGGTTACGCATGGCTGAGCGCGCAGGGCTTACCCGACTCACCGGCAATGGGAATGGCGAGTGCGGACAGGGCGACTGCCCGAACGTCTACCGCACCGCGTCCGGCTCGTTCGTGATGCAAGGCGATGTGTCCGGCGCCTTCACTCCGCCGCAGGGGGAAGGGCTTGTAGAGATCCCCGAGAGCGTTCTTCGGGAGGCTGTCCGTGCTCTTGGATGGTGACGACTGGCAGGCCAAGTTCCGCGACTTCCAGACGGAAGCGTGGCGACTGGAGACCCTGCCTCAGTACCTCGTACCGCAGGAAGCCGAGGAGTTCGAGGCGTTCAAGGCAGGGGCCCGGTTCCCCGGCCCTTACTCCGACTCCTGGACGGACATGGTCCGCACTCGGAAGGTGGGACGCGTGCACATCGTGCGTCGGCCGTTGAGCGATTACCTGCGCTTCGAGTTCGAGCGGTACTACCAGCACCAGGCACCGGCAGGAGAGGACATCCGCATTCTCGACCTGACGGACCGGCCCAACCCGCTACCGGACGACGTCGGCGACTACTGGATGTTCGACCGCTCGACGGTCGTGCTCATGCGCTACGAGGACGACGGCACGCAGGTTGGCCGGGAGCTGTACGAGGGTGACCCTGCGCCGTTCATCGAGTACCAGCGCCTCGCCGTCGCCGAGTCCGTCCCCTTCCTGGAGTACGTGAAGAGCGAGTGACGTTCGAGCCCGAGGAGCTCGGCAAGTCCCGGCAAGAGCTGGGCTCCATGCTCCGAGATCTACGCAAGGCGGCCGGTCTCTCTGGGGACCGGCTCGCCGCGCGTTGCGCCATGTCTCAGTCGAAGGTGAGCCGCATCGAGAACGGGCAGACCCGCCCGACCCTCGTTGACATCGAGGCGCTTCTGATCGCCCTCGAAGCTCCGCCCGAAGTGGTGGCGGAAGTGTCCGCCCTCACCCGTACGGCGAACACTGAATGGCAGGACGCGCGAGGGCTCCGCCGGAAGGGGCTCGACAAGAAGCAACGGGAGTTGGCCGGGCTCGAAGCGTCGTCGGCAGAGTTCCGGTTCTTCCTGCTCTCGATGATCACCGGCCTACTCTCGACGCCGGAGTACATCAGGGCGAGCCTGGCCCACATCCCCGGTGACCACAGCAAGGCCATCGCCCGGAAGCTGGAGCGACAGGAAGTCCTGTACGACCGATCGAAGCGGTTCACGTTCCTTCTGACCGAGCAGGCGGCACGGTCCCCGTTCCTTGCTGCCGACGCGATGGCCGTACAGGTTGACCGCCTCGCCTCCCTCACACACCTGCCGAACGTGCACCTCGGCGTGATCCCGATGGACACCCCGCTACCGGGGTGCCCCCTGAACACCTTCACGATCTACGACGGCCGGCTGGCTACGGCGGAGATGTCCACGGGCGTCATGGTGTTCCGCGATCCAAGGGACGTGCGGGCGTACGCCGAGGAGTTCGCTGGGTACGAGGGGCGCGCTCTGTTCGGCGAAGAGGCGAGAGCAAAGCTCGCCGAGTGGTCCGCTGCCTGCCGTGCGTGAGTTCATGCCACAACGCGACTGAACCGCACCCTCGACCTCGTCTCGGGCGATTCTCATCCCGAGACACGCAACCGGGGAGGTCGCACGGAATGAGCGCACGACAGACGGCAATGTCGGGACCGGTGAACCTGGCGCTTCCGCTCCCGCCGCCCGAAGCGGCGGCGAACTGCGAGGTGTGCACGGCGCTGGTCAAGCAACGACAGGCGGCACGGGACAGAGGGGATCTGTCGGGAGCGACAGACGCCGATGTGGAGATCCGCAACCACCCGCACCGAACGAGGAGGGGGCGTTGGCCCGCTCCATCGTCCGCTTCGTGAAGCACCGGATCACGCAGCACCCGGATACGGACGTCACCTTCGAGGCCGAGTGTCTGGCGTACGAGTGTGAGTGGAAGGCGTCGCCCTCGACGGACGGCGCGGCCGTCGACATCGAGTGCATGAGCCATACCGGCCGGACAGGGCATGGGAGCTTCCGGCGCCTCTGCACTTCCTTCGCTCTCGTCGAGCGGGCCGAGTAGAGCTCCGGCCCCCCCTCGGGACGGCGAGCGAGACTCCGAGGCGTGTCGGGCGTAGAGCCCCTGTCGGCCTCCCCCGTGGCCGGCAGGGGCTCCCGTGTGAGCTGCGTCTCTCTTCTGCGATCGATGCGGACTTTTCCTTGATCAACTCCTACCAGTAAGTGAGGGCCTTTCATTCCTCGGGCGGCAGGTGACCGGGGTCACGGCGAAGCGACCCGGACAAGCGTCCCGCTCATCCGGACTTGTAAGTAGGGGGAGCGAGGCGCAGCCGAGCGACCCCGGCATTGAGCGTGACTGGCGTCACGCCGGCCGCACCCTGACTCACGGCCCGCTCGCTCCGTATCAGTAAGTAGGAGCGAGGCGCAGCCGAGCGACCCCAACGGCAAGCATGATTGGCGTCACGTCGAAAGCGTCCTGACTTCCGCCCTGCTCGATGGCTCTTTGTAGGTAGAGGAGCGAGCGACCAAGCGCCGTAGAGGCTGGGCCCCTGGCGGGGCCGCAAGCCGAAGCCACTTACCCCCAAGCCTTCAACGACAGGGCCTCTCTCACCCTGTCATCCCCGAGTCGAGCCCGGTGTCACTCCTCCCGCCGAGTGCTCCTCGTGACCGAAGCCCTGCCGACACCTCCCGCCTCCTGGGTAGTCGGCAGGGCTTCTCTCATTTGCTCTCAACAGAACATCACCGCTGTCTACGTGAAGGGAGGTCCCGCAAGTGGATCTCGATGGGAAGTACCTGACCACCCCGGAAGCCGCTCGTCGGCTCGGCATCGCTCCGGCCACGATGAGGGTCTGGCGCTCGGAAGGGCGAGGCCCCGCGTACGTGCGCGTCGGCGGAACGATCGTCTACCGCGAAGACGTCATCGCCCGTGCCGTCAAGGAGCGTGGCGCTCGATGACCCAACGCTCTACCGGCTACTGGGCGCCGACCTCGGTTGCGGCGGATTGGCTCGGTGAGCGTCACATGCTCGTCCGCCTCTTCGCCTTCCATTGCCGGATCGAGGGCAAGCTCCCCGAGGCGGTCCACCACGAACCGACGCTCCGGCCAGCAACCGCGCTGAATACCGAGTGGATCTACGAAAACTTCGACGAGTGGTCTGCGGCTTACGCCGCCTGGCGCAGACGTCGCCGCTGACCCCGAGCCGGCCGTTCCGGCCGACCACGACTCACCCCTGAACTACACGCCCTCTGGCCCGATGCCAGGGGGTTTCTGTATGCACATCAACCGAAGGAGCACAACCGCAGTGGCTACCACCAAGACGACGACCAAGTCCTTCGCCGACGCCATCACGGCGGCCGAGCGTGACGCCGCCCTCAAGGCGAGCAAGGCACAGACGGAGCTCTCCGAGCTCCGCGACAACATCGAGCGATGGAACGATGCCTACTACGAGGCGACCGGCGTGGTGCAGGGCATGAGGGCCCGCTTCGCCCGAGGCATCGAGACGGCGACCCCGGCCGAGTTCGCCGAAGCCCTCGCGGCCGAGGAGCGCGCAAAGCTCCTCGCGAACAAGCACATCAACAACACCAATCCTGACGGCGAGGACCCGCGCATCCAGCGCGCCGAGCGCGCCCTTCCCCCGTCCGACAAGAAGGTGGCGAAGGCGGTGGCGTCCGCTCTCCTGGAGGCGAACACCTTCCCCGCCGCGCAGGTGTTCTCGACCTTCGCCGACGTGCGCGCCCTCGTGCCGACCGAGGCCGACGCTCCGGTCCTGATCGTCAGCCAGTCGGAAAGCTCCTGGGACGGCACGTACACGGACCGGCAGTACAAGCGCCGCGACATCGTTCCTGGCGTCACCTACAGCGCAACGGTCACCGTCACCCTGTACCGACGCCCCGAGCACCGCGACATCGTCCCTGAGCGCATTGTCCGGGCCCTGCGGAAGGTTGGCGGAGAGGTTCTGAACCCCGACTCCCTGAACGTCCTCATGCGGAGCGTGGGGGACGGCTTGGAGAAGGATGAGGTCCGCTTCACTGTGAAGCAGATCGAGGATCCGAACGTCGACCCCGAGCTGAAGGCTCGGCGTGACGACTGGTACGCGTCCAGGCGACCCACGCTGTCCACCGGCCCGCAGAGCGGCATGGACATCTTCATGGGCCTGGGCCGATGAGCCTCTGATCGGCCGTTGAGTGTCGCCCCTGGAATGGTCCGCTTCCGGGGGCGGTGCTGAACGGCCCGATCAAGGGCTGTCACACACAGGAGGCAACCCCGCATGACAGTCGTCGCTCTCGTCGCCTACATCGCCGCTCTCGTCACGCTCGTACGTGCAACCGCCGATCTGCTCGTCACACCGGGAGCACCGGCGCGTAAGACCGACTGACCAAGCTCGACCAACAGAGAGGCGCCCCGTCACGCAGGGGGCGCCTCTTCGTCATGCCCCAAGGAGGAAACCACCAGCATGAGTAAGACAACGATCTCCGTCCGCCACACCGACGTCACACGCGAGCAACTCGCAGAGACTCAGCGCATGACCGGCAGTACGACGACAGCCGAAGTCGTCACACAGGCGCTCGACCTCTACCTGTCGTACCTGAAAATGCCTGCCGGAGCGCCCTTTGTGGCGACCGGTCACACGTGTGTCCGACCGGCGCGAGGGAGTGTCACGCATGAGTCGTAAGGCATACCTCGACGTCCGCAAGACAACGGCACCCGAGCTGTCGAACCTGCCGGTCGGCACCATTGTCGATTTGCCGGTAGGTACCGGCCGACTCCTCTTCCGTCACACAGCCGACGGGCGCTACTGCCCCGTCTCCGGCTCGGGTGTACCGGCCTGGTTGCTCGTCGAGGTGGCCGAGATGCTGGCGCCGTGACCACGCTTCGCTCGGCCAGCGCCCTACCCGCTCGTCGAGCGCAAGGAGCCCCCTCTCGCTCGGCAAGACGCCACCCCTGGCCAACCACCAGGGAACCGAGACTTCACGTTCAAGGCAAGTCAGACGACAGACCCTTGAACGCCGCATGCCCCCACCACAAGGCAGGGGCAGACGGTAGGTCATTCGCGCTTCTTCCTGAACTCATCCGCTACAGCGCGGATGGACCGGACAGCCACGACGGCCTTCTTGGCGATCGGTGGAATCCGGTCGAGGACTCGCTCGAACACCACCAGCGCGGCCATTGAGACCGCACCGACGATCGCCCAGTATTCAGTATTCATTTTCACTCCAGAAAAAGAAATTTTGACGTTGTCACCCGCCAAGATTTCTTCTCCTTTCCGGCGTCTGACGATACAGCAGCTTGCCCCTGGAGCGCCAACACGCAGGTGAAGGGCATGATTTCGAGGGTGAGAAATGGCAGCCATTACGCCGCTCACTCCCGAAGAGATTGACGCCCTGGAGCCCCAATACCTCGGACCTGCCTGGCAGAAGGACACCTTCAACCGTTCGAAGCTCCCCGAGATCATGCTCGGCTGTCAGATTGCCGACTGGTGCGAAGTTGGCCGGATCAGTCAGCATCATGTAGAAACTCTCTTCCGCCTCTTCGAGGCGCACCGTAGCTCACGCCGCGCGACGGCGGTTGAGCTGGCCACTCCGAGAGAGGCCGCCATCCCGAGGGGCTGGCAGGGGAAGCCGAGGGCACCCCGAGCGTGAACGGACACGCGATCAACCATCACCGCGCCGAGGCGTAGCTACGTGCTGCCTCGGCCTCTTGAAGGAGGTCGCACACCCGTGCCCAAGACCAACCCCGCCGCCCCTTCCTGGGTCGGCCATACGTCCCGCTACCTCACGCTCCCCGCGAGCGATCCGTTCCGGCTCTCCCCTCGGAAGCTGGCCCGGAAGTGCTCCATCCCCGCAGCCGAGTTCGAGTCCGGGCTTCGCTCCCTTCAGGAAGAGGGGTTCCTCCGGCGCCTCGGATACGACACCTGGCAGCTCGCCCGGCCGGTGCGGTGACCCGTGCTGGAAGACCTGTTCCCCAAGATCGAGGAGAACCGAGCCAGGCTGCGGAAGCGCGGGTACGCCCTGGCGGCCGAGCACTACCCGCCGACCGGGCAGGCGTCCCGGTGGTACGCCGACGTGATCCAGTGCGTACCTCGCAGCGGCCAACTGGTGGCGAAGCAGCTTGCCCGACTCTGCGGCGAGGACTCCCGCGTAACCGTTCCGTGGCGCTCGCTGGCCGATGCCGTGGGCGTCCGGGACAGCGCCGGTCGAGAGCGCGCATACACCGAGCGAGGCGTTCAGGCGCTCGTCAAGTCCGGGTGGCTGGCGGTCGAGACGATCGGCGCCAAGCGTGGAGCGAAGACGACGTTCAGCCTGGAGCCCGGAGACCGGGCCACGGAGTGGCTGGGTGGGGTCGACGTTGACGACTGGCTCGACGAAGCGGCCTGAGAACTTTTGGCCAGAGTAGGAAGCCCTGCTCGTCGAGAACTTTTGGCCAGAGTAGAGAGCCCGGCGCTCAGCCGATCCACTCCGAGTTTTGGCCAGAGTAGGAAGTCCCAGAGTCAGAGCACGGTCGTGCTCGGCTCCTGGCGGAGCCTCCGCGCGGACCGACACAGTCTGTCTTCGGCAACGGCGAGGCGGAGCCTCGAAGCGTCTCCACCTGAGCCCGGCCGGTAGGCCGGGACTTCCGGAAGCCGCCTTGCCCGCTTGTTCTCTGGGGCCGTGGGCCCCACTTCCCGAAGCCGCTTGCGCTCTTTCGAGGACTGCCGCCTGTCGGCTCCTGGCGGAGCCTCGGGCTCGCAGTGCATTACCTGCATCCCTTCGCCGTCGCGTACATCCCGTACGCCGCTGGCTCTCTACCCAGTGCCGCCGACAGGCGGCCCTACCCAAGGAGGTAAAGCACCCCATGAACGACTACTCCCCGATCGTCACCGCCGATGGACGCAAGCTGTGCGGCATCGAGTCGTGCGGCCGGCCGCATCGCGTGCGCGGCCTCTGTCTGGCGCACGGTCAGCGTGTCCGCGTGCACGGCGATCCGCAGGCCGACAAGCCGTTGCGCTCCCATTCCTCGCGTCCCTGGAAGGGCGACGACGTCTCGTACGTCGGTGCCCACAACCGAGTGACTCGCGAGCACGGCAAGGCTGCCGAGTGGAAGTGTGCTTGCGGCTGTGGCCGACAGGCCACTGACTGGGCGTACCTCGGGACCGATCCGGCGGCGAAGGTCGACGAGACCGCCTGCCTGTACTCCGTCAGCCCTGACCACTACGCACCGTTGGCGAAGTCGTGCCATCGCAGGTTCGATGCCTGGCAGGCGCAGCGCCGTACCGGCGTCCCCCTGGGCGCCGCCATCATCGAGGCGATGGCCGCTTGAGTCGACCGGACCCCCGCATTTCTCGGGGCGATGGGCCGGTGCCTGGCTTCAGTCCCAGGTCAGGCACCTCCGCCCCCGTGGATCGGCCAGCTGGCGCAGGACGGTAACCAAGTCGCAGGAATTCAGTACGAGTTGGCCCGCCTTGTCGCCACACTGAAGGGATGGACGAACTGTATGTGGTCAGGCACCTGCCGACCTGGCATGAGGAGCCGGAGCCGGACGACGAGTACGACAACGGCACGGACCACAAGACCCTGTACGCCCTCTTCGGGCTGGCCATCTACAAGGCCAACGTTCTCGAACACTCGCTCGTGAACTTGCTCGCGATCACCAAAATCGTCTCGGCAAGGGAGCAGGGGGAGCAGCTCATGCGCGACCCCTGGGCTCAGGGCTTCAAAGACATGATGGGGAAGCTCATCAAGCGAGTGGAGGCGCACACCACCGCCTACCCGGAAGTCGGCAACGACCTCACCAACAGCCTGAAGCGGCGCAACTTTCTGGTTCACAACTTCTGGCGCGAGCGCATCCAAGAGACGATCGCCCAGGCAAGCAGGGCCAAGCTGTGCGCAGACCTGAAGGCGGACTGCCGACTGTTCACTCAGACGGATGAGCGCTTCAGCGAGAGGGTCCTTCACCCCGTGATGGAGAGCGTCGGGGTCACGGCCGAGGACATCCAAGCCGAGTACTTGAAGGAGCGCCGCGAGGCGATGGCGCGCTACGGGACCGGGGCGTTCACGGCCGAGGAAGAGCCAGCCTGACCGTCACGTTGGCTTTGCCCTCCAGACCGCTGCCGCCGAGCTGGCCACGGAGCCCCCGTCCCCCGACTCCCCGCTCGGCCGGCTGCGTCTCTTCGCCGCCGCCAACCCCGAGCTGAAGCTGAGTCGTGGACACGTCCGCCAAGCTCTCGACGGCGGCACCCTCGGCTTGCGCGACTGAGCCCAACCACGTGCGGATAGAGGCGAGTTGACGTCTACAATCTGGACCATGCTGATGTCGGCTTCGGCCTGGTACGAGACATGGTCCTTCTGGCAGTTCGCCATCACCACGCTTGCTGCTCTCATGATTGGGGCCTTGGGGGCGTTTGCCACACTGCGGGCCGCAAACCCGAAACGGCGCCTTGACTTCGGCACAGGCCCCAGCGTGCCCCTCCTCATCGCCGCGCAGACCGGTGCGGGAACGTTGGAACTGACCCACAACGGCTCCCCTGTTGCATCCCCTCGGATCGTCGAGCTGAGGCTCCGGAATTCTGGGCGCCGCGACATTACGCAGTCACAGTTTCACGGTAACGACTCACTGAGGTTCGATTTCGGCGCACAGGTGGTTGGGGTGCTCGGAATGAAATCCTCTCCGGCCGGGACGATCGCCCCTTCGGTAAACCTTTTCGCGACCAGGCCGACCGTCGTAGAGATTCCACCATCCCTCTTGGCACGTAAGCAGGTCTTCGAGGTCACCCTCCTACTGGATGGGCCAGACGCAAAGGTGCGCTGCACGGCGGCGCCGCTGGTCGATGTCAAAATCCGACGTGGTCCCGTTCGGTCGATTTCGGACCTGATGTCAGTCCTCGCCTTGCTCTTCAGCGGTGTGTCCGTCCTTCTCGCGGCCGTCTTCTCGGCTCTGGCGTAGGCGTGAGCAGGCTCGGCGTCAACCCTGAAACCGTGGCAAGATCCCGGCCGGTAAGACTTGGCGGTCGGGAAGAACGCTTCCAAGGGGTCACTCCCCACCCCCCTCCGGCCGTGCGCTACCGTCCCGCGCCACGCCCATGACCGAGGGCGGGTCAGACGGCGCGCTGAGCTACGACGAGAACGCGAGCGAGCGAGAGCCCGGCGACGCCGCAACGGCTGGCAGGCAGGCGCTCAGCGGCTGGCCAGTCAGGCATCAGACAGACCAGAGCCCCGACTCTCTCGCACATCACGCGAGGGGTCGGGGCTCTTCCTGCCGTTGTGGACTGCGTCACATTCCAGGCACCTGGGCTTGACAGGAACTCAGCATTCATGGAGTAGTCATCTCGCCAGCACATACCCCGAAGGCGAACCATTCGAAGCAGTGGTAGAAGGGCACGGGCAGACAGACCCGGTCGTGTTCCGTGTAGGCGACCATCTCCCCGACGAAGTAACCGTTGTTGAGGATGTTGTGGTGGGAGAGCGTGGCTCCCTTGGGGAATCCGGTGGTTCCCGAGGTGTACTGGATGTTGATCGGGTCGTCGCACGACAACTCAGCCTCACGCGAAGCCAGTTGTTCCGGGGTCACGGACCTCGCGGCGGCCGTCAGCTCGTCCCAGGACGGATCGCCGATGTAGTGGACTGACCGCAGGGCGGGGCAGTCCGCGTGGACCTGCTCGACGAGGGACCGGTAGTCGCTCGTGCGGTGGGCGAGCGAGGCGGCCAGCACGGAGATCCCGGCCTGCCGGAGCACGTACGCCAGCTCGTGCGCGCGGTAGGCCGGATTGATGGTGACCATGACGGCGCCGATCCGGGCCGTGGCGTACTGGACGAGGACCCACTCGGGGCAGTTGACCGCCCAGATGCCGACGCGGTCGCCCTTGGCCACCCCGGACGCCATCAGCCCGCGCGCCAGCTCGTCGACGGCCGCACCGAACGCGGCGTACGTCCACCGGCGTCCCGACACCACGTCGACCAGGGCCTCCCGCTCCCCGAAGGCCTCGACGGCCCGGTCCAGGTTGCGCCCGATGGTGTCGCCGAGCAGGGCCGTGGTGCTCGTGCCGTGCGCGTAGGAGAGGCCGCTCATCGCAGGTCCCCCTCGTCGAACTCGGTGCCGGTCCCCCGCGCCGTGCGTTCGCGCAGCTCGATCCTGCGGATCTTCCCCGAGACGGTCTTGGGCAGTTCGGCGAACTCCAGCCGCCGGATGCGCTTGTACGGGGCGAGGACCGACCTGGAGTGCTCGAAGAGCACCTTGGCCGTGGCGGGCCCCGGCTCCCAGCCGTCGGCGAGCACGACGTACGCCTTCGGCACCGAGAGCCGCACCGGGTCGGGGGCGGGCACGACCGCGGCCTCCACGACCGCCTCGTGCTCCAGCAGGGCGCTCTCCAGCTCGAAAGGCGAGATCTTGTAGTCGGAGGCCTTGAACACGTCGTCGGCCCGGCCGACATAGGTGATGTAGCCGTCCGCGTCCCGGGAGCCGATGTCGCCCGTGCGGTAGTAGCCGCCCGCCATGGCCTCGGCCGTGCGGTCCGGGTCGCCGTGGTAGCCCGTCATCAGGCCGACCGGGGCCGCTGACAGATCGAGGGAGATCTCTCCCTCCGCCGCGCCCGGCTCGCCCGAGACCGGATCCAGCAGCTCGACCTTGAACCCGGGACTGGGCCGCCCCATGGAACCCGCCTTGAGCAGCTGTCCCGGGGTGTTGGCCACCTGGACGGCGGTCTCGGTCTGGCCGAAGCCGTCGCGGATGGTGACGCCCCAGGCCCGCCGGACGCTCTCGATGACCTCGGGGTTGAGCGGCTCACCGGCCGCGACGACCTCGCGCGGCGGTGTCTTCAGCTGCGCGAGGTCGGCCTGGATGAGCATCCGCCAGACCGTCGGCGGGGCGCAGAAGCTGGTGATCGCCGAGCGGTCCATCTCCGCCATCAGCCGGGCGGCGTCGAACCGCGTGTAGTTGAAGATGAAGACGGTGGCCTCGGCGCTCCACGGCGCGAAGAGGTTCGACCAGGCGTGCTTCGCCCAGCCGGGTGAGGAGATGTTCAGATGGACGTCGCCGGGCTTGAGGCCGATCCAGTACATCGTGGACAAGTGACCCACGGGGTACGAGACATGGGTGTGCTCGACGAGTTTCGGGCTGGCCGTGGTGCCGGAGGTGAAGTAGAGCATCAGGGGTTCGTCGGCGTCCGTCTCCCGGTCGGGCGTGAACCTCTCCGACGCCTCGTCGGCGCCGCCGTACGAGAGCCAGCCCTCGACGTCGTCCCCGACGGCGATCCGGGTGTAGTCGCCGGGCACCTCGTCGAACTTCGCCGCGTCCGCCGACCGTACGAGGACATGACGGACCCTGCCGCGCTCGACCCGGTCACGCAGGTCCACCGGCCCCAGCATCGGGGTGGCGGGGATGACGACGGCGCGCAGCTTCATCGCGGCCAGCGCCGTCTCCCACAGCTCGACCTGGTTGCCCAGCATGACGAGGATCCGGTCACCGGCGGCCACGCCCTGCTCCCGCAGCCAGTTCGCGGCCCGGTCGGAGCGGGCCGCCATCCGGGCGAAGGAGACCTCGGTGCGCCCGCCGTCCTCCTCCACGATGTGCAGGGCGGTGCGGTCGTTGTCCCGGGCGATGACGTCGAACCAGTCGAGTGCCCAGTTGAAGTGGTCGGGCCGGGGCCATGCGAAGCCCTCGTACGCCGCGGTGTAGTCCTCACGGTGCTCGATCAGGAAGTCCCGGGCCGCCCGGAACCTCTCCGTCGCACTCGTTGCCGGCATGTGCCCTCCTCGTCGCGAACCCGTCCTTTACCATCATGCGAACAGTGACCCAGATCTCACCACCCCCGAACGGGGGTGGGCCGACGGAGCGGGGAGTCATCGGCGTGCCGGAACCGGGCGAGGCGACCGAACTGCGGTCCGCCCTGCTGAGCCTGCGGCGGACGAGCGGGCTGCCCGTCGTCTTCGGCGGACTGCTGTCCGACGCCCGCCACGCCCGGATCGCCGAGCTCAGCGGGGCGCAGACGCCCGCGCTGCGGGGGCTCGTCATCTCCGCGGGGAGCGGGCTCGGCGGGAAGGCGATCGCCCTGTCGCGGCCGTGTGCCGTCACGGACTACCCCTCGTCGCGCCACATCAGCCACGAGTACGACACGGCCGTCGCCGCGGAGGGCCTCCGCTCGGTCGTCGCGGTGCCCGTCGTCGTGCGCCGGACGGTGCGCGGTGTGCTGTACGGAGCACTGCGCGAGCCCCTCACGCTCGGGGACCGTACGTTCGACGCGGTCGCCTCGTCGGCCCGGGACGTGGAGCAGGCACTGGCCGTCCGTGACGAGGTGCAGCACCTCCTGGCGTCGACCAGGGAGCGGATCACCGATCCCGGTACCGGAGCCGGCACCTGGGAGGGCGTCCGCGAGGCGCATCGCGAGCTGCGCGCCCTGGCCCCGAAGATCGTGGACCCGGCGTTGCGCGAGGAGTTGCTCGCGGTGTGCGGGCGGCTTGCGTCGGCCGCGGGGCCGGAGCGCGGTCCGTCCGCCGGGCCGGTGCGGCTCGCGCCGCGCGAGGTGGATGTGATCGCCTGCGTCGCGTCGGGGGCGACGAACGCCACAGCGGCAGGGCGCCTGGGGCTGAGGCCCGAGACGGTGAAGAGCTACCTGCGGTCGGCGATGCGGAAACTGGGGGCGCACACCCGGCTGGAGGCCGTGGTCGCGGCCCGCCGTGCGGGGCTGCTGCCGTAGCCGGCAGAGGGCGTCGTGTCCCCGTGACTCAGCCGGGCGGACCGAGGTGGCTCACTCCCCGAAGTCGACGAACGTGGCGAACCGGATGTCATGGGCGGGGGCCCGGGTCATGACGCCCAGCATGTCCACGGCCTCCTGGGTGATCGCCTCGCGCGTCGCCGGGCCGAGGTCTCCCAGGGCCTGCACCGTGACCGTCGCGTGGTCCGCCCTCTCGTCGAGGCGCCAGAGCGCCGCCAGGAAGCCGTCGGCCAGGACGGTCCCGTAGGCCTGGTTGCCCACGCCGTTGCGCCCCTTGTACGCGGACGGGATCACCCGGGTGCGGTCGGCGTGGCCGAGCAGGACGTTGTCGAACTCCGGGAGGAAGCGCGGCGGGGCCGGGGTCTCCGGGTCGGGGCGGGGGGCGTCGGGCAGGTCGAAGAGTTCGACGCCGTTCTCGTCGCGGAAGGTGACCAGGCCGGGTCGCAGGCGCTCGAAGACCTCCCGCATCCGGGTGAGCCCGGCCCACATCTGGAAGTCCTTCACCGAGGCCGGGCCGAAGGCACCGAGGTAGCGCAGCACGATCGTGTCGGGCGAGGCCGCCGGCTGCGGCGGGCTGTCCAGCCAGTGCCCGGCGGTCGTGAGGGCGACCTGCCCGCTGCGGCCCCACAGCCCCCGCGGCGTGACCTGGACGAGCGGCAGCCTGCAGCGGGCGGCGACCCCGAGCGACTGCGGGTCGGCGTCCGGCCAGTGGACGCGCAGCTCCTCCCGCAACTCCTTCATCGTGCGGGGCCGTTCCTCGACCAGTTCCGTGGCGAGCGAGGAGAGCCGGTCCAGGTCCACCCCGGTGAGCCCGCTCCGGAAGATGTTCAGCTCCCGGTCGCGCGCCGGCTGGACGAGGGGGCGCAGCGTGAGGGCGTCCTCCGCGGTGTGGGTGTGGATGGTCGAGCGCAGGGTGACGATCCTGACCACCTCACGGGACTCCATCAGCTCCGAGAGCGCCGCCGGGGCGAAGCCCTCGAGCCGGGAGAAGAGCTGGAAGTAGGGCGGCCGGGTGTTCTGGGCCTGCAGCCCCACCAGACGGCCGACGGCTTCCTTCACCGGCACGTCGGCACGGCTCAGCAGCAACTGACGCTCCATCGTGGCCCTGTTGAGCGCGCGGGTGGAGAGCACGGGAGCGTTTCCGGAGACCATGGTCCGCAGACTACGCGGGCACCCCGCGGTGCCGGCCCGGAACCGGCGACACCCCCACCGGTCCGCTCCACCACGGACTGCGGGGTGCCCGCCCTCATGATGGGGCGGTGATCAGCGTCCTGTTCGCCGTCCTCACCGCCCTCAGCAACGGCACCGCCTCGGTGCTGCAGCGCCGCGCCGCCCTGGAGGTGCCCGACAGCGAGGCGATGCGCCTGTCGCTGATCGGGCATCTGCTGCGGCAGAGGGTGTGGCTCGCCGGGATCGGGCTCGTGATCGTCGCGGCCGTGTGCCAGGCGGTGGCGCTGGCCACGGGTCCCATCGCCGTGGTCCAGCCGATCTTCGTGATCGAGCTGCCCGCCACCCTGGTCGTCGCCGGGTTCGTCATGCGGGTGGGGGTCCCGCGCCCGGTCTGGGCCGGGGTGGCCGCGGTGACGGCCGGCCTGGCGCTCGGCATGGCGGCTGCCGCGCCGGCCGGCGGCAGCGACGACGTGCAGGGGGCGGCCTGGATCCCGGCGCTGGTGGCGACCGGGATCTTCGAGGCCGTGCTGATCGTGACGGCACTCGGCACCCGGGGCAACGCCCGTGCCGCGCTGCTGGGCCTCGCCGCGGCCTGCGGGTACGCACTGACCGCGGCGCTGATGAAGGACGCCATGGCGCGGCTGGAGAGCGACGGCGCGGTCGCCCTGCTGACGGCGTGGCAGCTGTACGCCACGGCGGTGGCCGGTGTGGGCGCGCTGTTCCTCCTCCAGAACGCGCTCCAGGCCGGTTCGCTGGTCGCGGTGCAGCCGATGCTGACGCTCGGGGACGCCCTGATCAGCATCGCCTACGGGGTGACCCTGTTCGGCGAGGAGCTGCGTACCGGGTGGTGGCTCCTGCCCCAGCTGGCCGGGCTGGCCCTGATCGCCGTCGGCTGCGTGGTCCTCGCCCGCTCGCCGCTGGCGACCGCGAACGCCGCGCCGCCGCCCCGGGTGGAGTGAGCCGGTCAGGGGCGCCCGCGCGCCGGGACCTCCTCGCCCGGCGGCACCGGTCCGGGCGGGGTGCCGTCACCGAACGGGCGGCCGCCCAGCTGCTCCCGGTGGTGCGGGGTGAGCCAGCCGGACAGGTCGGGGCCGAGGGGCACGATGCCGGTCGGGTTGATGCCGGTGTGCACCTGGTAGTAGTGCCGCTTGATGTGGTCGAAGTCGACGGTGTCACCGAAGCCGGGGGTCTGGTAGAGGTCGCGGACGTACGCCCACAGGACACGGTCCTCGGCGATCTTGGAGCGGTTGCACTTGAAGTGCCCGTGGTAGACGGCGTCGAAGCGCACCAGGGTGGTGAAGAGCCGGATGTCGGCCTCGGTGATCGTGTCGCCGACCAGGTAGCGCTGCCCGGCGAGGCGTTCGGAGACGAGGTCGAGGCGGCGGAACACATCGACGTACGCCGCTTCGTACTCGCCCTGTCCCGCGGCGAACCCGGCGCGGTAGACCCCGTTGTTGACGTCCCGGTAGACGCCGTCCATGACCGTGTCGATCTCGTCGCGGAGGCGCTCCGGGTAGAGGTCGGGGGCGCCGGGGCGGTGCAGGGCGGTCCACTCGGTGGCCAGGTCGAGCGTGATCCGCTGGTAGTCGTTGGTGACCAGGGCCCGGGTCGGTACGTCGACGATCGCGGGCACGCTGACCCCTCCCGGGTAGCCGCGCTCGCGTGCGTCGTACGCCTCGCTCAGGTACCCGATGCCGAGCACCGGGTCCTTGCCGCCCTCGTCGAGGGTGAAGCGCCAGCTGCGGTCGTCCTGGACGGGGTCGGCGACGGCCAGGGAGAGGGCGCTCTCCAGTCCCAGCAGCCTCCGTGAGACCAGGGCGCGGCTCGCCCAGGGGCAGGCGCGGCTGACGACCAGGCGGTAGCGGCCGGACTCGACGGGCCAGCCGTCACGGCCGTCGGCGGTGACGCGGTCGGCGAAGTGGCTGCGGGAGCGCTTGAAGGGCTTGTGGCCGTAGGAGGTGTTCCCGTCCTGCTCCCGGTCCTCGGTGTCGCTCATGATGTTCCCCTCGGGGCGTCGGTGGCATCGGCGCCCGTGGCGTCGGACGTCTCGGAACGTCTCCTTCCCCGCCTGCCCGCGACGACGTCCGCGAGGGCCACGACGAGGCCCGCGAGGACGAACGCGACGGAGACGAGGAGCCCGTGGTCGTAGGCGTCCGCCCAGTCGCCGGGGCCCAGCTGCGCGAAGAAGACCGAGCCCACCGCGGCGATGCCGATGGACGAGCCGACGCGCTGGCTGGTCTGCAGGGTGCCGCCGGCGCTGCCCGCGTTGTTCACGGGCACCTCGGCGAGGGTGAGGGTCTGGTTGGGCGCGATGACGAGTCCGCTGCCCAGTCCGGCCAGCAGCAGCGGGGCCGCCATGGCGAGCCCGGCGCCCCTCCCCGGCACCAGGTGCGCGGCCAGGGCCGTGAGTCCGAGCCCGGCGGCCACCATGACGAGTCCGACGACGATGAGGGGCCGGCCGAAGCGGCCGACCAGCCGGCCACCGATGCTCGCCGACGCGCCCGCGCCCAGGGCGAACGGGGTGATCGCGAGGCCGGCCTCCAGGGCGCTGTAGTGCAGCCCGGACTGCAGGTAGAGGGTGCTGATGAAGAAGATCGAGGTGAATCCGGCGAAGTACAGCAGGATCATCAGGCAGCCGAGCCAGAAGGACCGGAGCCGGAAGAGCGACAGGTTCAGCACCGGCTGGATGTTGCGGCGCGCGCAGCGGGCCTCCCAGGCGACGAACGCCGCGAGCAGGACCACGGCGACCGGGACGAGCAGCCACTTGCCGTCGCCGGGCCACTGCTGGGCCTGGACGAAGGGCAGGAGCAGGGTGAGGACCCCCGCCCCGAGCAGCAGGACGCCGACGGGGTCCAGGTCGCGCGGGCGCACCCGGGTCGCCGAGGGGGTGTCCGGGAGGAGCCGCCTGGCCAGCAGGAGGCAGACGATCCCGATCGGGAGGTTGACGTAGAACACCCAGCGCCAGCCCTCCTGCGCCCCGGCCCCCTGGATCAGGAGGCCGCCCAGCAGCGGGCCGACGGCGGTGGAGATGCCCACGACGGTGCCGAACATACCGAAGGCGCGGCCCCGCTCCCGTCCGGAGAACATCTGCTGGATGAGCGCGGAGATCTGGGGGGAGAGCAGCCCGCCGGCCGCGCCCTGGAGGAGGCGGGCGACGACGAGCCAGAGACTGGACTGGGCGGCCCCGCAGGCCGCGGAGGCCAGCGTGAAAAGGGCCAGTCCCCACATGAACACCGCGCGGCGCCCCCGGGCGTCGCCGAGGCGTCCGCCCGGGACGAGGACGAGGCCGAAGGCGAGCGCGTAGCCGGAGAGCACCCACTGGAGGTCCGACTCCGGGGTGTCGAGCCCCTCCTTGATGGACGGCAGCGCCACGTTGACGATGGAGACGTCCAGGAGGGTCATGAACCCCGCCACCAGGCAGACGGCGAGGGCGCGCCAGCGACGGGGGTCGGAGGGGCCGGGCCCGGCAGAGCCTGTGTCCCGGTCACCCGCGCTTGCTGCCATGATCCGCACCCTAGGCCGCGGTCCGCCGATCGTCACCCCGGGCGCGCCGTGCGCCCGGATGTCGCGCGCCCGCCGGTCACGGGGAGCGGGTGTCCGCCCCTCCGGATCTCCCCGCCCCGCAGGGACGTTGCCCGGCGGTTCCCGGCGTGTGACGCCCCATCGGGGGTAGCGATGGAGCATGACTGTCGGGAAAACGAGCGTTCTGGTCCTGGACTGCGCCGAACCCATGGAGCTCGCGCAGTTCTACGCGGCTCTCCTCGAAGCGGAGACGCGGATCGGGAGCGATCCCGACTTCGTCGAGATCGTCGGCAACACCGGTGTGCACCTGGCCGTCCGGCGCGACCACGGCTACGCACCGCCGAGCTGGCCGCGCCCGGAGGACTCCCAGCAGGCGCATCTGCGCATACTGGTGGACCCGGGGGACATGGACGAGGCCGAGCGCGAGGCGATAGGCCTCGGCGCCCGGCCCGTGGACACGGGCGACATCAACAGCGGCCCGCGCGACGTCCGCGTCTACACCGATCCGGCAGGGCACTCCTTCTCCCTGTCCGTGTATCCGGCGCGGCGGACGGAGAGCTAGGCAGGTTCGTGCGGTCCTCCGGGCGGTCGCCTCCCTGGCAGGGCTCCACGCAGGAACCCTCAGCCGCGCAGACCCCTTCGAGGCGGCCGGAGCGCCCCGCGCCGGGTCACCTCGGCGAGCCCCGAAGCCATGCGGTGGCGAGGCGAGGGAGCGGACTCAGTAATTCCTCAGTAACGGCAGCTTTCTAGCGTGCGAACTCCACCGTACCGTCCCCGGAGGAGCACCCTCGATGCACCTGCCCCGACCGCCCCGGCGCAGATCCGCCGCATGGGCGACGGCCGCGCTCACCGCGACCGCACTGACCACCGGCGTCCTGCCGGCCGTCGCCGCCGACACCCCGCCCCCCGCCGCCGGCGCTGCCACCGCGAAGATCGACCCGTCGCTGAGCAGCGCCGTCGCCGAGGGCGGCGACACGACCTTCTTCGTCGTCCTGAAGGACAAGGCGGACCTGGCCGGCGCCAGGAAGCAGAAGGCGCACGCCAAGAAGGCCAAGGCCGCCTACCAGGAGCTGCGCGCCCACGCCGACGACAGCCAGGCCCCCCTCAGAGCCTTCCTCGACAAGAGGAAGGTCGGCCACAAGGACTACTGGATCGCCAACACGATCCAGGTCACCGGAGACCGGGCGCTCGTCGACGAGCTCGCGAAGCGCCCGGACGTGGCGTCGGTCGTCAAGCAGCGCACGTTCAAGCTCGACGACATCGAGACCTCCGACAGGAACGTCACCATGTCGCGCACCGCGGCGCTGGGGACCGGCTCGGCCGCCGACGGTACCGACGCGGCGGCGTGGGGTGTCTCCGACATCAAGGCCGATCAGGTCTGGGACCGGTACGAGGACCGCGGCGAGGGCATCGTCATCGCGAACGTCGACTCGGGTGTGCAGTACGACCACCCGGACCTGGTCGCGAACTACCGCGGCAACAACGGCGACGGCACCTTCAGCAACGACTACAACTTCTACGACCCGACCGGGGTGTGCACCACGGCCGCCCCGTGCGACAACAACGGGCACGGCACCCACACCATGGGCACCATGGCCGGGAAGAACGGCATCGGGGTCGCGCCGGGCGCGAAGTGGATGGCTGCCAAGGGCTGCGGCACGGACGAGTGTCAGGAGTCGGACCTCCTCGCGGCCGGACAGTGGATCCTCGCGCCGACCGACCACAACGGCCGGAACCCGCGCCCGGACCTCGCCCCGGACATCGTCAACAACTCCTGGGGCGGCGACGACAACGCCTTCTACAAGGACATCGTCGAGGCCTGGAACTCCGCGGGCATCTTCGAGGCGTTCGCGGCCGGTAACGACGGCGACGGGGTGACCTGTTCGACGACCCATCCGCCGGGCTCACAGGTCTCCTCCTACGGTGTCGGCGCCTACGACTCGGCCGAGAAGATCGCCGACTTCTCCGGTTTCGGCCCCTCCCCGATCGACGGCGGAGCGAAGCCGGACATCGCCGCTCCGGGCGTGCTGGTCCCCTCCGCGTGGCCCGGCTCCTCGTACAACACCATCAGCGGTACGTCGATGGCCACCCCGCACGTCGCCGGCGCGGTCGCACTGCTGTGGTCCGCGGCCCCTTCGCTGATCGGTGACATCGACGGGACCCGCAAGCTCCTCGACGAGGGTGCGCGCGACGTCGACGACACGCACTGCGGCGGCACCGCCGGCATGAACAACGTCTGGGGCGAGGGCAGGCTCGACGTCCTCGCCTCCGTCGACAAGGCCCCGCACACCGCGGCCACCGTCGCGGGCACGGCCACCGACAAGGCGACCGGCGCAGCGCTGCCGAACGTCACCGTGAAGGCCACCGACGCCGCCGGCACGGTCCGTACGGTCGCCACCGGCGCGGACGGCACGTACCGTCTGCCGCTGTCCCCCGGCACGTACTCCTTCACCTTCAGCGGCTACGGCTACGCGAGCGCCTCGGCCACCGGCGTCACGCTCACCGCCCAGCAGACCCTCACCCAGAACATCGCGCTGACCGCGGTCGCCTCGCACAAGGTCTCCGGCACCGTCCTGGACGTCTCCGGCAAGCCCCTGGCGGGCGCGGCGGTGGAGATGAACGGCACGCCGGTGGACGCGGTCACCACGAACGCCAAGGGCCGGTACACCTTCGCCGAGGTCTCCGAGGGCGCCTACGACCTGGTGGTGAAGCCCGCCGCCCCGGTCCTGTGCAACGGCGTCTACACCGGCGCCGCCACCGTCGGCGCCGCGGACCTGACCAAGGACGTCCAGGTCCCGAACCGCACCGACAACTCCGGCAACTCCTGTGCCCCGGCCGCGTACGCGTGGATCGCGGGCTCCAAGAAGATCGCCCTGTCCGGTGACGAGGACGCGGTCAAGGTCACCCTGCCGTTCTCCGTGAAGCACTACGGGGTCGCGTACTCCTCGGCCTCGGTCACCACGGACGGCCTGGTCAACTTCCTGTCCTCGCGCGTCGGCGACTACGACAACACCGCCCTGCCGACCGCCGGCCCGAACGGCGTCAAGGGCATCGTCGCCCCGCTGTGGGACGACCTCACGCTGGACAGGAAGTCGTCCGTGCAGACCGCCACCACCGGGACCAAGGGCAGCCGCACCTTCGCCATCGTCTGGAACGACGCCGCCTACGCCAACGGCACGACGGGCCGCGCCACCTTCGAGGTCGTCTTCACCGAGGCCACCGGCGCGGTGACCTTCCAGTACAAGTCGGTCGCGGACCAGGGCAAGGGCGCCACCGTCGGCCTCGCCGACCAGGCAGGCACCGACGCCCTCCAGTACGCGTACGACCAGTCGGTCATCACCGACGGTTCGGCCATCAGCTTCACGCAGGGAGCCACCTCATGAGAGCCCACCACTCACGGCGGGCCGTCCGGCTCGCCTCGGCGCTGATCGCGGCGGGCCTGTGCCTGACCGCCGCCCCGCAGGCCCTGGCGGCCGACGACGGCGACAGCGGGTCGGCGATGAAGCTGACCAGCACCGAGGCGAGGAAGCTCGCCGCCCATGTGTCCCTCGACCCGTGGGTCGAGGCCGAGGACACCACCGGCACGACGGAGCAGGACGGCTCGGCGGCGGCGGACCCCGGCGCCGACAGCGCTTCCGGCGGCGCCGCGAAGCCGACCGGCGTGTCCTCCGACATCGACCCGGCCACCAAGGTCACCATGACCGCGAAGTCCACGCTGGAAGGCGTGCGCGGCATGGGCGCCACGGTGCCGGTCGGCAAGAGGGGTGACTACTACTCCGTCAACGGCATGGGCTACGTGCAGCTCCACAACGCCGACGGCAGCACGAAGTGGGTCCGCAA
This sequence comes from Streptomyces sp. NBC_01460, assembly GCF_036227405.1. Taxonomy (NCBI): domain Bacteria; kingdom Bacillati; phylum Actinomycetota; class Actinomycetes; order Kitasatosporales; family Streptomycetaceae; genus Streptomyces; species Streptomyces sp. NBC_01460. The sequence continues at coordinate 6,805,181 of NZ_CP109473.1, read as the reverse complement.
CAGCAGCTCGTTCTTCACGGACTGGCAGGTCAAGCCGCTCCAGGTGTGGAAGACCGAGCCGTACCCGGCGCAGGTCCTCATGGGCTACAACGCGGTCTCACCGTTCACGCCCCACTCCGACTCCGGCTACTCGACCGGTGACCTGACCGGCGACGGCGTCCCGGACCTGGTGTTCTCGGCGCAGGTCGGCACGCCCCCGTACACGCGGCCGTTCAGCAGCCCGGGTTCGCCGCTCACCACCGGCACGTTCGTGACGGTCCTCGACGGCAGCACCGGCGGCACGCTGTGGTCGAAGCTGTACAACCGCGCCTCCCTGGTGAAGATCGTCGACGGCACCCTGCTGGTCGCCGACGCGCCCCGGATGAGCGGCGACGCGAAGGTCCCGGCCGACGCGACGGCCACCCTGACCGGCATCCGCTTCGCGGCCGGCCCGGACGGCAAGCTGACCCCGGCGTCGACGTGGACGTACGACACCGAGGAAGCCCGTTCCGCGAACTGGGGCGACATCCAGGACCTCGGCAAGGGCGAGGTCGCCGTCTCCTGGAGCCTGGAGAAGGCCGACGGTGTCGACGCGCGCGGACGCACGCTGGTGCTGGACGCCGCCGACGGCTCGGTCACCTGGCAGACCGACAGCGTGCTGTACAACCGCAAGATGCGCCTGGACGCCGGCCGCAAGCGGATCGTCGCGATCGAGCAGGCGGACGCCACGGACGCGGTGCACTACGAGGTCGCCTCGTACGACCTGAGGACCGGGCACCGCGCCACCCTGCAGAGCCGGGACAACGTCGTCCCCACCTCGCTGACGGTCGGTGACCTCGGCGGCAGGGCCGGCGACGAGTACGCGGTGGCCGAGTCCTCCTTCGACGAGAACTACCTCGTCAACGCCAGCACCGTACGCATCGTGGGCGGCGACAGCGCGGACACGCTCCGTTGGTCCAACTCGGTCAAGCGGGACGACGACGACGGCGGCAGCGGCCCCAGTGTCTTCGGCATGACGGTGGCCGACGGGAAGCTGATCACCTCCGCCCAGGACAACGACGGCTACGACGGCGCCGACAACATCGGCGGCAGCCGCTACGGAGCGCTGACCGTGTACTCCGGCAGCGGCACCGTCAAGTGGCAGTCCAGGGGCGCCGCCGCCGCGCCCATGTACCAGGACCTCTACAGCGACGCCGCGGGCACGCATGTGCGCGTGATCGACCAGTCGCAGAACATCCGCACGTTCAAGCTCTCCAACGGCAAGGCCGAGAGCGTCGTCCCCATGCAGGGCGACATCGCCTTCGCCAAGAGCGCCGACCTGGACAAGGACGGCAGGAACGATCTCGTCATGGGCGGCTCGTCGAACGGCGTCTGGGCGTACTCGGGACCGTCCCTCGTGAACGGTGCCAAGCCCGAGAAGCTGTGGCAGGCCACCCTGCCCGGCGCGGTCCACGACATCGAACTCGGTGACGTCAACGGCGACGGCAAGCCCGAGATCGTGGTCGCCGCCGACACCGCGACGGTGGTCCTCAACGGGAGGACGGGCAGGACGCTCGCCACGATCGACGGCGGCGGGCAGTTCGTCCACACGGCGCGGCTGGCCGACCTCGACGGCGACGGCGAGCTGGACATCCTCGTCCCGACCGACGCGCTGCGCGCGTACTACGGCGACGGCCACGCCCTCTGGACGTACAGCGCCCCCGAGGCCGCGGGCGACGTGCGCTTCAGTGACCCGTCGGTGAACGACGGCAGGGTCTACGCCGGATACGCCAGCCTGAACTCCTTCGATCTGGACACTCCGGTGACGAGCGCCGTCGCCGTCAACGCGAAGACAGGCAAGGCCCGTTGGTCGGCCGCTCCGAAGGCGCCGGACAACGCGGTCGGCGGCATCCGCGCACTCACTCCCAACGAGGGTGTCTTCGCCTCCGAGGAGATCCCGTATGCCGACGGGCACGCGGTGATCTACACGTGGGCCGTCAGTGCGCCCATCAAGTGGGACACCGCCGACGCTCTCAGCCCGCAGAACTACTTCGAGATCCGCGACGGCCGCACCGGCGAGGTGCTGCACACCTGGATGTCGGGCGGCGTGTGGACGCACAACAGCTTCTTCGCCAAGGACAAGACCCTCTACCAGGGCGGCACCGCGTCGTTCCGACGCTTCCGGGCGAACGGTGACGACACCATGCAGCTGGTCCTGCCCCAGTCCTACGGCGGTGGCTTCATGACGGGCCCCGGCGGGCGGGAACTGCTGGTCGCCGGCACCGAGGCCGGACTGTACCTGTGGGACCCGAGCATCATCGACTCCGAGGACTCCTGGGCCGACGGCGTCGGCTCCATCACACTCATAGGCGCCCGCAACTACTTCGCGGGGGACCTGGACGGTGACGGTGTCGACGAGGTGCTGTCGCTCAACGGTGACGACTCGGGCCGCCACCGGTTGATCGCCCAGTTCGGCGGCGGCTACTACGTGACCGACTACGGCATCCACCAGGTGACGGCGTACAAGCTCTCCTGAACGAAGCGCTGCCGCAACCGCATCGTGTACCGCAGGGGGGCACACGATGCGGTTGCGGCAGCGTGCCCGAGGGCCTAGACGGAACGCCGCCGCAGCGCGGACTCCGTGAGCGACGGCGGGGTGTACCCGGAGTCGCGTGCGGACAGGTTGGTGCCGGGCGGGACGATCTCGTCGATCCGGTCGAGGACGTCCCGGCTCAGCCTCAGCTTGTCCGCGCCCAGTTGGCTGTCCAGCTGTTCGAAGGTGCGCGGCCCGATGATCGCCGACGTGACGGCCGGGTGTTCGAGCACGAAGGCCAGGGCGAGCTGGACGAGGGTGAGCCCCGCCTCGTCGGCAAGATGCGCCAGGGCGTCCGCCGCGGCCAGCTTGGCGGCGTTCTCCGGTGCGGAGATGTCGAAGCGGGCGGCCTGGCGGTCGGCACGGCTCGACGTGGGCTGCCCGGCGCCGGTGCGGTAGCGGCCGGAGAGCCAGCCGCCGGCCAGCGGGCTCCAGGAGAGCACCCCCAGGCCGTACCGCTGGACGACCGGCAGGACCTCCCGCTCGATGCCGCGCGCCAGCAGGGAGTACGGCGGCTGTTCGGCGACCACGCGCTCGCGGCCCCTGCGCTCGGCGAGCCACTGTCCCTCGACGATCGCGGACGGCTCGAAGGTGGAGGTCCCGATGTAGCGGATCTTCCCCTGGTGGACCAGGTCGGAGAGTGCGCCGAGGGTCTCGTCGAAATCGGTGTCCGGCTCGGGGCGGTGCACCTGGTAGAGGTCGATCCAGTCGGTGCCGAGCCTGCGGAGGCTGTTCTCGACCTCGCGGATGATCCAGCGGCGGCTGTTGCCCCGCTCGTTGGGGTCGTCGCCGAGGCTGCCGTGGAACTTGGTGGCCAGCACCACGTCGTCGCGCCGGCCACCGGCGAGGGCCTTGCCGACGATGGTCTCCGACTCGCCCGCGGAGTAGACGTCGGCGGTGTCGACGAAGTTGATGCCCGAGTCCAGCGCGTGGTGGATGATCCGGACGCTGTCGTCGTGGTCGGGGTTCCCGCGGGGGCCGAACATCATGGTGCCGAGGGCCAGCGGGCTGACCTTCACGCCGGTGCGCCCGAGGGTGCGGTACTCCGTCATCGTGCGTTCTCCTTGACGAGTGCGTCGGTGGTGGGGTGGTCGGTGGGGCCGCCCGCGGGTGAGGGGTTCCCCGTCTGCCGGAAGGCCTCCCACAGGCGGTGGTACGTCCCGTGCGCGGCCAGCAGCGCGGTGTGGGTGCCGCTCTCGACGACTCTTCCGTCGTCCAGCACGACGACCCGGTCCGCGCGGGCCGCGGTGGTCAGCCGGTGGGCCACGACCACGGTCGTACGGCGCCGGGACACCAGGTCGGTGGCTGCGGCGACCCGGCGTTCGGTCGCCAGGTCGAGCGAGGAGGTCGCCTCGTCGAGGAGCAGGATGTCCGGGTCGACGAGCTCGGCGCGGGCCAGGGCGAGCAGTTGGCGCTGCCCGGCGGACAGCCCTCTGCCCCGCTCCCCCACCGGCTGGAGGTAGCCGAGCCGCAGTCCGGCGATCATCTCGTGCGCGCCGACGGCGCGGGCCGCCGCCTCGACCTCGGCGTCGGCCGCCTCGGGGCGCCCGTAGGAGATGGCGTCCCGGACGGTGCCGCTGAAGAGGTGGGCCTCCTGCGGGACGACACCGAGTCTGCGGCGGAAGGCGGCCAGGTCGAGGTCGCGCAGGTCCTGGCCGTCGACCCGGACCGTGCCGGCGGTCGGGTCGTAGAACCGGGCCAGGAGCTTGACGACGGTGGACTTGCCCGCTCCGGTGGCTCCGACCAGGACGACGGTCTCACCCGGCGCGATGCGCAGCGAGAGCCCGTGCAGGACTTCCTGGCCGCCGCCGCCCGCGTAGCCGAAGGACACCTCGTCGAACTCGACCTCTCCGCGCAGTCCGCCGACGTCGCGGGGGTGTTCGGCGGGCGGGGTGCCGGCCGGGGTCCGCATCAGCGTGCGGAGCCGGTCGAGGCCGATGACGGCCTGCTGGTAGCCGTCGAACACCTGGGAGAGCTGCTGGATCGGCGAGAAGAACAGCTCGACGTAGAGGAGGAACGCGATGAGGGTCCCCGCGCTCAGTTCGCCCGCCCCGACCCGCCCGGCGCCGATGACGAGTACGGCGGCCGTGGAGAGGGTGCCGAGGAACTCCACGAACGGGAAGAAGATGCCCATGGAGCGCTGGGCCCGCAGCCGTGAGGTGCGGAAGGCCCAGGCGAGCCGGGCGAAGGCGCGGGCGTTGTGCTCCTCCCGGCGGAACGCCTGGGTGACGCGGATGGCGGTGACGTTCTCCTGGAGGCATGCGTTGACCGCGCTGATGCGTTCCCGGGCCTCCCGGTAGGCGGGAACCGAGTGGTGGCGGAATACGGCGGTGGCGCCGATCAGCACGGGAAGCGCGACGAGCAGGACGACGGCCAGTCCCGCGTCGATGACGAGGAGCGCGGCCAGGACGCCGAGGATGGTCAGCAGGCTCACCACGGCGGTGATCAGCCCGGTCTGGAGGAAGTTCGACAAGGCGTCCACGTCGGTGGTCATCCTGGTCATGATCCGGCCGGCGGGCTCACGCTCGTAGTAGTCGAGTCCGAGGCGCTGGAGCTGCGCGAAGGTCTTCACCCGGAGGGTGTAGAGGAGCCGTTCGCCGGTGCGTCCGGTCGTCCGGACCTGCGCCACGCCGATCAGCCAGTTCGCGGCGACCACCACGGCCGCCGACGCGGCCGCGGCGAACAGCACCCCGCCCGCGTGGTGCGCGACCCCGTGGTCCACTCCGTGCCGTACGAGGACGGGCACGGCGATCTGCGCTCCGGCGTCCAGGGCCACGAGGAGCAGGCCCAGCAGCAGCGGCAGGCGCAACGGCCGCAGCAGGGTGCCGAGATGGAAGTCCGGGTCGGCTGCGACCGCCTGCGTGGTGGAGACCTCAGGATCGGCGGCGGGCAGGGGCATCCGGGCGAGCCCGGCCATGAGTTCGGCGCTGGGCGGCGCGGAGCCGAGCACCCCGCCGCCGGGGCCGCCCCGGCCCGGCCCCGAGGTGGCGGCGGCCTCGGCAAGTGCCTGGGCGGCCCGTACCGCGGTGCCCTCCTCGGCCTCGGCGTCGGCGCCCTCGGCGCGCTGCCACAGGTGCGCGGTGACCCCGTCGGCCGGCGGCGCGGCGGGCGGTTCCGCCTCGTCCCGGTCGGTCTCGGCGGTCGACAGCAGCGTGCGGAACAGGGCGGAGCGCGAGCGGAGTTCGTCCAGGGTCCCGGTGTCCGTGATCCTTCCGCCGTCGAGTACGGCGATCCGGTCGGCGAGCTCCAGTGTCGACCGGCGGTGCGCGATGACCAGGGTCGTCCGGCGACGGGTGGCCTCGTGCAGCCCCGCGTGGATCTCGGCCTCGACGCGGGCGTCGATGGCCGAGGTGGCGTCGTCCAGGACCAGGACGGCCGGGTCCGTGACGAGGGCGCGGGCCAGGGCGAGACGCTGGCGCTGCCCCCCGGAGAGGGTGAGTCCCTGCTCTCCCACCACGGTGTCGTACCCGAGGGGCAGCCGCTCGATGAACTCGTCGGCGCGGGCGGTGCGGGCCGCCCGGCGGATCTGCTCGTCGGTGGCGTCCGGGACGCCGTACGCGATGTTGGCGCGCACGGTGTCGGAGAGCAGCAGGCTCTCCTCGAAGACGAAGCCGATGCGGGAGCGCAGCGAGGCGGAGGTGAGTGCGCGCACGTCGGTCCCGCCGACCCGGACGGACCCCGACGGTACGTCGTAGAAGCGGGGCAGCAGGGCCGCGGCGGTGGACTTCCCCGATCCTGCCGGGCCGATGAGGGCGACGGTCTCGCCGGGTTCCACGTCGAGGCTGAAGCCGTCCAGCAGGGGGTCGGCGTCCCCGTAGGCGAAGGTGACGTCCCGCCAGGAAAGGGCAGGCGGCTCGTCGGGCAGGTCGAGGGCGCCGGGTGCGTCGGTGATCTCCGGTGCCTCGTCGACGACTTCCAGGACGCGCTCGGCGCCGGCGCGCGCCTGCTGCCAGACGGTGAGGAGGGTCGCGACCTGGCGCACCGGGGTGACGAAGGAGCCCAGATACGTGGTGAACGCGAGGAAGGTGCCCAGCGAGATCCGGCCGTGCAGGGCCATCCAGCCGCCGAGGGCGAGGACGGCTACCTGGCCGAGGGCGGGCACGGCCTGCAGCGCGGGGTTGTAGCGGCTGGTGAAGCGGACGACGCGCAGCCGGGAGGCGAACAGGCCGCGGGCGCGGTCCTCCAGTCCGGCGAGCTCGCGGTTCTCCTGGCCGAAGCCCTTGACCACGCGGACGCCGGTGACGGTCGCCTCCACGGCGGAGGCCACCTCGGCGGCCTCCTGCTGGGCGTGCCAGTTGGCGGGGAACAGGTCGCGGCGGCTGCGCAGCGCGATGAGGTACAGCAGCGGGCCGACGACCAGGGCGACCACGGTCAGCAGGGGGGAGAGCACCGCCATGACGACCAGGGAGACGAGGAACATCAGGACGTTGCCCGTGAGGTTGGGCAGGAACTGCAGCAGGGTCTGGATCAGGGTGATGTCGGAGATCGACCGGCTGACCACCTGCCCGGTACGCAGATCGTCCTGCTGGGCGCCGCCGAGTCTCAGCAGGGCCGCGAAGGTGTCGTTGCGGAGGTCGTACTGGACGCCGAGGGAGAGCCGGCCGGAGCGGTAGCGGCGGGTGAAGCTCGCCCCGAAGCGGATGGCCCCGAGGCCGGCGAGGAGGGCGATCCACGGCAGGAGGGACCCGGCGCCGCCCCCCGCCACCCCGTCGACCACATGGCGGAGGACGAGGGGCAGGGCGGCGGTCGCGACGGCGGCCACCAGAGCCGCTCCGAAGGCGAGAAGCAGGTCGGTGCGGTGGCGCAGGCAGTACGCCGACATCCGCCGGGCCCATCCGGACGACCGCTCGCCGGTCCGCTCCGTCCGTGTGCGCCGCCCCGGGTCCGGACAGTCGGTCACCGGGCCCCCGCCGTCGCCAGACCGATGCCGGTGTGACCCTCGGCGGTGTCGACGGTGTCGAACAGCCGGTTGGCGGGCCTGGGCAGGCCGTAGTGCTCGCGCAGGGTGGTCCCGGTGTACTCCGTGCGGAACAGTCCCCGCTCCTGGAGGATCGGCACGACCCGGTCCACGAAGACCGCGAGGCCGGAGGGGAGCACGGCGGGCATGATGTTGAAGCCGTCGGCGGCCCCGCTGTCGTACCAGTGCTCGATGGTGTCGGCGACCTGCTCGGCGGTCCCCGCGAACGTGCGGTGACCGCGTCCGCCCCCGAGTCTGCCGATGAGCTGCCGTACCGTCAGCCTCTCGCGGCGGGCCAGCTCCACCACCAGGGTGTAGCGGCTCTTGGCCCCCTCGATCTCGTCCTCGTCGGGGAGGTTCGCGGGGAGCTCCTTGTCGAGGTGGAGCTCGGACGGGTCGAGCTTCAGCGTCCTGGCGAGCTGGCGCTTGGCGTACTCCGGGACGATCAGCCGGTCGAGTTCGGCGTCCAGTTCCCGCGCCTCGGCCTCGGTGTCACCGATGACCGGGACGATGCCGGGAAGGATCTTGACGCCGTCGGGGTCACGGCCCAGCGCCTCGGCACGCTGCTTGACGTCCTTGTAGAAGGCGACACCCTCCTCCAGGGTCTGCTGCGCGGTGAACACCGCCTCGGCGTAGCGGGCCGCGAAGTCCTTGCCGTTCTCGCTGGAACCCGCCTGCACGAGCAACGGGTATCCCTGCGGTGACCGTTGGACGTTGAGGGGGCCGTCGACCCGGAAGAACTCGCCGGTGTGGCCGATGCCCCGGACCCGGTCGGCCAGCGCGTGGACCCCGGCCTCCTTGTCGGCGACGACCGCGTCGTCCGCCCAGCTGTCCCAGAGCTTCGTGGACACCTCGACGAACTCGGCCGCGCGCCGGTAGCGGTCACGGTGGAGGGGGGTGTCGTCGAGGCCGAAGTTGCGGGCCGCGTCGGCACCGGCCGTGGTGACGATGTTCCAGCCGGCCCGGCCGCCGGAGATGTGGTCCAGCGAGGCGAACCGGCGGGCCAGGTTGTACGGCTCGTTGTAGCTCGTGGACGCGGTGGCGATCAGGCCGATGTGCTCGGTGACGGCGGCGAGCGCGGTGAGCAGCAGGGTGGGTTCGAGCTTGGCGGCGGGCCGCCGGCCGGGGTCGCCCATGAGGACGGGGCCGTCGGCGAAGAACAGGGAGTCCAGGAGGCCGCGCTCGGCGATCCTGGCCAGGTTCTTGTAGTGCTCCAGGTCGGAGTTGGCTTCGGCGTGGCTCTCGGGGAGCCGCCAGGACGCCTCGTGGTGGCCGGTGGACATCAGGAAGGCGTTGAGGTGGAGCTGCTTGCGCGGCATGGTGTCTTCTCCTCGGAGCGTCTCGGAAGGTCGGTGCGTGGGCCGCGGTCTAGGGCTGCGCCACGCCGAGGGCGGCGAGCAGGGTGTCGCGGTACTCCTGGAAGCGGGGTTCGCGACGGGAGCGCGGGGACGGCAGGTCGATCCTGAGGTCGACGGAGATGAGGCCGTCGTCCAGGACGAGGACCCGGTCGGCGAGCTCCACGGCCTCGTCGACGTCATGGGTGACCAGCAGCACGGCGGGGCGGTGGCGTTCGTACAGCTCGCGCAGCAGGTCGTGCATCTTGATGCGGGTGAGGGCGTCGAGCGCACCGAACGGCTCGTCCGCCAGCAGGAGTTCGGGATCGCGCACGAGGGCGCGGGCCAGGGCGGCGCGCTGCTGCTCGCCGCCGGACAGCTCATGGGGCCAGGAGCCGTCGCGGCCCTCCAGACCGACCTCGGCGAGGGCGGTCAGTCCCCGCTCCCGTGCGTCGGGGCCGCGCAGCCCGAGGGTCACGTTGTCGAGCACCCTCAGCCAGGGCAGCAGCCGGGAGTCCTGGAAGGAGAGCGAGACCCTGTCCGGCACGGAGAGTTCGCCGGACCCCTCGACGGTGTGGTCGAGGCGGGCGACCGCTCGCAGCAGGGTGGACTTCCCGGAGCCGCTGCGGCCGAGGAGCGCGGTGAACTCCCCCTGCGCCACGGTCAGGTCGAGCTCCTTGAGGACCTTCCGGTCGCCGAACCGCCGTACGAGCCCGGAGGTGCGGATCGCCGGCCGGGCTTCCGTCAGCCCGCCAGTGTGCGTCGCCATGACAGAGCCTTCCTTTCGACTGCGCGTACCGCTGCGTCGGAGGCGAAGCCGAAGATCCCGTAGGCCACCAGCCCCACGATGATCACGTCGGACTGGGCGTACTGCTGGGCCTGGAACATCATGTAGCCGATGCCGCTGGTGGCGTTGATCTGCTCGACCACGATGAGGCCGAGCCAGGACGAGGTGACGCCGAGCCGCAGGCCGACGAAGAAGCCGGGCAGCGAACCGGGCACGACGACCTTGCGGATGAACGTCGCCCGGCTCAGGTCGAGCCCCTCGGCGAGCTCGACGTACCTGCTGTCGATGCCCGTCAGCGACGCGTAGGTGTTGATGTACATGTTCACCGCGACCCCGAGGGCGATCACGGTGACCTTCATCTGCTCGCCGATGCCGAGCCAGAGGATCAGCAGGGGGAGCATCGCCAGGGAGGGAATGGCGCGCTTGATCTGGAGGGGGCCGTCCAGCAGGTACTCACCGCTGCGGCTCAGCCCCGCCGCCACGGCCAGGACCACCCCGGCCGACACGCCGAAGAAGAGGCCGAGTCCGGCGCGCTGGAGCGAGATCAGGACGTTGTCCTGGAGACGGCCGGTGGCGACGAGGTCGACCGCGGTGGAGAACACGGTGCCGGGCGAGGAGAGGATCCGCGGGTCGAGATAGCCGGACGTGGAGGCCGCCCACCACACGAACACCAGGATCGCCGGGCCGATCAGCCGGCCGAACGGCAGGGCACGGCCGGGCCCGAGCCGCCTGCGGGTTCCCTTGGAGACGTGGGCCGTCCCCCCGGCGGCGGGCGGTCCGGCCGGTCGCTCCACCGTCTGCGCGCGGTCCGTCCGCGCCTTCGCCAACAGGTCGGTCATGACCCCTCCCGGTACTCGGCGGCCACGGCCTGGGCCGCCAGCCCTTCGAAGCGGCGGTCGAACAGTTCGGAGGCCTTCTGCTCCGGCACGAAGCCCCCTTCGGCCAGCAGGTCGGCGGTCTCCTGCTCCCAGTCGAGGGCCTCGTCCCAGCTGACCGGGAACTGCGGCTTGTGCTGGGAGTCGACGATGCGCCTGCCGTCCTCCTTCGACACGCCCTGGTCCTTCACGTAGTACGTGTCGATCCACTCGTCCTGGTTCTCCCAGGCCCACACCTGGCCGCGCGCCCACAGCGGGACGAAGCTGCGCACCGCCTTGGCCTTCTCCGGGTCGTTGAGGACCTCGTTGGGCGCCCAGAGCACGGTCAGCAGGTCGACGACCTCCGTCCTGACACCCCGAGCGCCGTCCTTGCCGTACTGGTCGAGGTATTTGGTGAGGGTCGGTTCGCCGAGCGGCGCCACATCGACCTGGGCGGACTGGAGCGCGGTGAGGAACTGCGTACTGGGCAGGGCGACCAGTTCGACGTCGGAGTTCTTCAGCCCGGCCTCCTTGAGCGCCCGCAGGACGACGACGCCCTGGGCCTGGCCCTGGGAGAACCCGATCTTCTTGCCCCGGAAGTCCTCGGCCTTCCGGATGGACGAGCCCGGGGCCGTCGCGAAGGTGTACAGGGGGTGCCGCCGTATCTGGACCGCGACGATCTTCGCCTGGACGCCGATGGCGTGTGCCTGGATCGGCGGGATTCCGGCATTCGTGGCGAGGTCGATGGATTTCGCGCGGAATCCCTGGATGATGTCGGGCCCGGCGGAGAGGTTCGGCCACTCGGTGACGGTGAAGGGGAGTTCCTTGGCCAGCCCCGCCGCACCCAGCTGGAGTTGCGTCGAACGGGCGGCGATCTTCAGTTTGGTTCCGGACGCGGGATTCCCGGACGGAAGAGCTCCCGCGGGTTCCGCGGTGGCCACGGATTTCGTCTGGGGAGAGCAGGCGGCGAGACCCAGCACGGCGCCTCCCGCAAGAGTGAGGAACGACCTCCGGGCCAGGGCCCGACTGTTGTCATGACGTGTCATGGTGAATTTCCTGATCACTGGTCGGGCGCGGGGCGGAGGGAGTGGTAGGAGCCGTCGTGGAAGAGCAGCGGGCTGCGCCCCTCGTCCAGCCAGGACTCCTCGACCCGGGCGACGACGATGCGGTGGTCGCCTGCCGGGACGACGGTCTGGACGGTGAGCCTCAGCCAGCCGGCCACCCCGTCGAGCACGGGCTCCCCGCCGGGCAGTCGGCCCCACCGGGTCGGCGCGGCGAAACGGTCGATGCCACTGGTGGCGAACGTGGTCGCCAGCTGTGCCTGTTCGGCACCGAGGAAGTTCACGACGGCCGTCGAGGCCCGCTCGATGTGGGGCCAGGACGAGGTGGACGTCCCGATGCCGAAGGAGACCAGCGGCGGGGCGAGGGACAGGGAGCTGAGCGAGGTCGCGGTGAATCCCACCGGTCCGTGACCGGCGTCGGCGGTGACGACGACGACACCCGCGGGATGCCTGCGGAAGGCCTTCTTGAAGCGCTCGGGTGCGATACCGGGGACGGCTGCGGTGGCGGTTTCGGACGATGGGACGGCTGCGTACGAGGACACGGTGACGGTCAATGTCTCTCCCCGGTCGGAAGGCGGAATTCGGGCGTGCGGAATCACGATTCGGGCGTGCGGAATCACGCGAGGAAACAGGAGCACGCGAGGGCACACAGGAGCGCACAGGAATGCGCTGGACAACAGGCGGATGGAGAATCACGCACGGATGCGGACCGCCCGTAAATGCGGCTGTGAGGTTACCGGTTACCCGGACAGGGGCGACAACAGGTACGCCGGGCATATTCGCTCGTCGGCGCGGCCGCGCGGCAGGAGTGTGCCCGTTGGGACACGTTCCCTGAATTCCGCTGTCGGCTGGTCATGAATCCATCTTCCCGTTCGTCCTGCGGCCGGTCAACAATGCAACGAATTGAATTAAAGCGGGAATCGGCGGCGCTCAGGAGACCGCGGGCAGCGCGGGCCACGGCCCCAGCGGGTCCGTGTACAGGGCGCCCAGCGCCACGGCACCTCCCGCGGTGGCCAGCACCGATCCGGTGAAGCTGCTCGGCACCACGGCCCGTTCCGGGTCCTCGCAGACCCAGGAGCGCATCCCCACCTCTTCCCGGAGGTCGGCGAGGCACTCCGGCAGCCGGCCCGCTCCGGGCTCGACCACGACCAGGCACTCCGGGTCGAACATGTCCAGGAGCAGCGCCGCGGCCCTGCCCACCAGACGGGCGCGACGCCGGAACAGGGCCACGGCACGGGGCTCGCCCGCCATGGCGTGGTCCAGCAACTCCTGGAACGTCCCGACGTACAGGCTCTGTTCGGCGGCACGGCGGATCATGGCCCGTTCGGACACCTCGGACTGCAGGCACCCGGTGCGTCCGCACCTACAGGGCTCCGCGTCCCCCGACCCGCCGGATCCCAGGGGGAGATGGGCCACGCTGCCCGCACCGGAGCGAGGGCCCCGGTGCAGCTCACCCGCGGTCGCGAAGGCCCCGTCGACGACCGCGCCGATGAAGAGCAGGACCGTGCTGGCCCGGGTCGACACCTCGCCGAACATCTGCTCCGCGCGGGCCAACGCCCGTGAGTGGCTGTCCACATGGACGGGCAGCCCGGTGGCGGCGGCCAGGACCTCGCGCACCGGGACGGCACGCCAGCCGAGGTGCGGGTGCTCCACGACGACTCCCGCGGCCGGGTCGACCCGGTGCCCGGTGGCGACGCCCAGCGCCAGCACCTGCCGTCCGGCCGCGTGCGCGGCCGTCAGCAGGGGCAGCCGGGCCGCCAGGTCGTCCAGGATCCGGCGCGGGTGGGTGCTGGTGTGCGGTCTGCGGTCCTCCGCCACGACCCGGCCGCGCAGGTCCATCAGGGCGACCGTCGAGTGCGCGACCGCGATGTGGGCGCCGGCCACCAGGAAGCGGGTGGTGTCGATCTCGACGGGTACGTGCGGGCGTCCGAGTCCGCGCGGTCCCGTCGTCTCCGCGCTCTCGCGGACCAGTCCGCGGGACAGGAGCTGCCCGACGTGCCCGGTCACCGAGGCGGGTGAGAGGCCGGTGAGCCGCGCGACGGTGGAACGGGCCACCGGACCGTGGTCGAGGATCGCGCCCAGCACGGATCCCGTACCGGAGGCGCGGCGGGCCTGTCCGCCGGAAGGGATCTCGGACCGGCGCGGGGGCCGGGTTCGGCGGGTGGGAGCGGGCAGACTTGTCACAGGTGTCTTCCAGGTCCTCGATGGCAGCGTGCGTGGAGGTGAGTACCCTTGCGGGGGGCCTCCTGACGGAACCGGGCGGCGTGGTGCCGGCCTGGGTCCCGCTGGGCCATGACGGGGCGTCCTGCGCGGAGCCGTGGAGGCGGAGGCCTCGGTCAGGCGCGCGGACTGCGGGCGTTCAGTCCCGGTGACACGCCGCGGAGCACACGCGCTTCAGGTCGACATGACCTCGCGTCGTCAGGTGTGCGGATCGCTGCATGTCACGCAACGTATCCGGAACGCCGTGAGCCGGTCAAACGTCTGACCGCATGGTGGACTCCGGCGTCCATGGCCGCCCTCGGACCCCGCGGGGGTGCGCGCGTCGGGCCGGGAGCCGCCGAACTCCAGTACGGGAGCGGGCTGATGACGCCCGGAATTAACCTCCCGTCTCTTGCCACGACGGGTCTACGCGCATAGCTTTTGGCCCTCACCACACATTTGGGGGCAGTTCCCGTGTACATAGCCAGACCCGGCTCCGCCCTGCTGGCCGCCGCCGTCGCCGTGACCCTCTCCGTGACCGCGCTGCCCGCCGCCTTCGCCGCACCGTCGTCGTCGGCCGTCATCTCCGAGGTGTACGGCGGCGGGGGCAACTCCGGTGCGACGCTGACCCGCGACTACATCGAGCTGGCCAACGCCGGGTCGGGCGCCTACGGCCTGTCCGGCCTCAGCGTCCAGTACCTGCCGGGCACCCCCTCCGCCGGGTCGCTGTGGCAGGTCTCCGAGCTGTCCGGCGCCGTCGCGCCGGGTGGCCGGTACCTCGTCGCCCAGGCCGCGGGCACCGGCGGGACGGTCGCCCTGCCGGCCCCCGACGCCACCGGCACGGTCGCGATGTCCGCGGCGAGCGGCACCGTCGCGCTCGTCTCCGGCACCGCTCCGCTGACCTGCAGGACCGCTGCGGACTGCGCCGCCGACACCCGGATCGTGGATCTCGTCGGCTACGGCTCCGCCGTCGTACGGGAGGGCAGCGGTCCCGTACCGGGCGCCTCCGCCACCGCTTCCGTGGCCCGTGGTGCGGCCCTGGCGGACACGGACGACAACGCCGCCGACCTGACGGCGGGCGCCCCGACCCCCGTCAACGCGGCGGGGGAGACCGCCGGCGGCTCCGGACCGGGCGAGCCCGGCGGACCGACCGAGCCGGGCACGGTGCGGGTGCACGACATCCAGGGCACGACCCGGCTCTCCCCGCTCGCCGGGCAGCCGGTCGCCGGGGTCCCGGGCGTCGTCACGGGCGTGCGGACCTCGGGCTCGCGCGGATTCTGGATCCAGGACACGGCGCCGGACGGCGACGCCCGCACGAGCGAGGGCCTGTTCGTCTACACCGGCTCCTCGGCCCCCGCGGTCGCCGTCGGCGACTCCGTGCTGGTCAGCGGCAAGGTCGCCGAGTACTACCCGGCCACCGGGACCCAGTCGCTCACCCAGATCACCGCTCCGCTGACCACGGTCCTCTCCTCGGGCAACGCCCTGCCGGAGGCCGTCGTCCTCGACGCCTCCTCCGTACCGGACGCCTACGTGCCGACGGCCGACGGCGGTTCGGTCGAGGCTCTCGCCCTCGACCCGACGGCGTACGCCCTGGATCTGTACGAGTCGCTCGAGGGCGCGCGCGTCACGATGGCCGACACCCGCGTGACCGGTGCGACCACCGCGTACGACGAGGTCTGGGTGACGGTGAAGCCCCGGGAGAACCCCACCCGTCGCGGCGGCACGCTGTACGCCTCCTACGAGGACCAGAACACCGGCCGCCTCAAGGTGATGTCCCTGGACGCGGCGCACCCGGTGCCGGTCGCCGACGTGGGCGACGTGCTGTCCGGCACCACCACGGGCGTCGTCGACTACGCCTCGTTCGGCGGCTACAACGTCCAGGCCACCCAACTGGGTTCGCTCGAGGACAACGGCCTGAAGCGTGAGGTGACGCGGAAGCAGAAGCGCAAGGAGCTCGCCGTCGCCACGTACAACGTGGAGAACCTCGACGCGGCGGACGACCAGGCCAAGTTCGACACGCTCGCCCGGGGGGTGGCGGTCAGCCTCGCCTCCCCGGACATCGTGTCGCTGGAGGAGATCCAGGACGACAACGGCGCGGTGAACGACGGCACCGTGGGCTCCGAGGCCACGCTGAAGCGCTTCACCGACGCGATCGTCGCCGCCGGCGGCCCCCGGTACGCCTGGCGCTACGTGGCCCCCCAGGACGGCAAGGACGGCGGCGAGCCGGGCGGCAACATCCGTAACGTCTTCCTCTTCCACCCCGGCCGTGTCGACTTCGTGGACCGGCCGGGTGGCGACGCGACCACCGCGGTGAAGGCGGTGAAGACGAAGAAGGGCGCCGCCCTCTCCGTCTCGCCCGGCCGGATCAACCCCACGAGCACGGCCTGGGACAGCAGCCGCAAGCCGCTGGTGGGCGAGTTCCGCTTCCGTGGTGAGCCGGTCTTCGTCATCGCCAACCACTTCGCGTCCAAGGGCGGCGACCAGCCCCTGCACGGCCGCTACCAGGAGCCGGTGCGCAGCTCGGAGACGCAGCGGGTGCGGCAGGCGACGGAGGTCAACACCTTCGTCACCTCGCTGCTGAAGGCGGACAGGGCGGCCCGGGTGGTCACGCTCGGCGACCTGAACGACTTCGCCTTCTCCCCCACGATGAGCGCCCTGACCAGCGGCAAGGTGCTCAAGCCGCTGATCACGACGCTGCCCGTCGGCGAGCAGTACAGCTATGTGTACGACGGCAACTCGCAGACGCTGGACCACATCCTGACCAGCCCGGCCGTCCGCCGCTTCGGCTACGACGTGGTGCACATCAACGCGGAGTTCGCCGACCAGGCGAGCGACCACGACCCGCAGATCGTGCGGATCGACGTGAAGGGGCAGGGCCACCGGCACTGACCCTCCCGGGTGGCGGCCCCGGCCGGGGCCGCCACCCGGACCGCCCGCCACCCGCCGGTGCGGAGCACCGCCCGGGAAAGCCGGCCGGGATCACGGCGGTGACGGCCGGCCGGCTCACCGCGGTGCCGTACGCGGTGCGGTCGCGCCGGGGGCCGGGGGCGATACGGGTGTGGAATCCGATGGAACGGCCTCCCCGGCCCGCGCCTGGTGCGGGAGCAGGTGCGCGACCGCGTCGACCGGCTGGTCGGTGAAGAAGCGGGTCACGAGGGACGCGACCTCGTCGGCCCGCTCCAGGACGACCCAGTGGTCGGACTCGGGGAGCGTGAGGAAGCGGCTCCCCTCGATGGTCCCGGCGAACTCCCGCTGCAGTTCGGGCGAGGTCACCGTGTCGTGCTCCCCGGCGAAGACCAGGGCGGGTACGCCCGACAGACCGCCGGAGAAGTCGGGCATGTCCCCCAGTGCCCGGCGCAGCGAGTCGGCGGCGTGCTCCGAGTGGGCGAGCGCGTGCAGGAAGGAGCGTCGCACGTAGCGCCGGGCGAGCTCCCTCCGGTGCACGGGGCGGGCCGGGTCCAGGCACATCAGCCCGTCGGCGGCCAGCGACGCGAAGCGCTCGGCGTCCCCCTCCGCCAGCGCCTGCGTCGCCCGGTGCCAGTACGCGCGCCGGTCCTCACCGATGTGGGTGGGGACACCGCCGAGGACGAGTCTGGCGACGCGCCCCGGGTCGTGCCGCGCACAGCCGAAGGCGATGGAGGCCCCGTAGGAGAAGCCGAAGAGATTGACCCTCGCGATGCCCAGGTCGTCGAGGATCCCGGTGACCGCCGCACGCAGGACCGGCGCGCCGGGGCCGGGCGGCAGGGGGTCGGCCGTGCCCATGCCGGGCAGGTCGGCGGTCACCACATCGGCCACGGGGCCCAGGTGGTCGTCCATCTGCGGCCAGCCGAACATGCCCTGCAGCGCGCCGCCGATGACGAGGACCGGTTCGGTGGCGGGTGCGCCGCCGGCGGACGGATCGCGGGGCAGGACGCGGTAGCCGTAACGCAGTCCGTCCACGGTCAGGGAACGGATGATCTCTTCGGGCATGGTGCTCCTCGCTTCCCGTCAGGCCCTGGTCAGCACGAGCGCCGCGTTGTGGCCGCCGAACCCGAGCGACGTCTTGACGGCGCAGTCGAACACGGCGCGCCGGGCCTCCTTGCTCACCACCTCGACGGGGATCGCGGGGTCGGGGGCGTCCAGGTTGGCGGTCGGCGGGACGAGCTGGTGCTGGAGCGCGAGGACGGTCAGGGCCGTCTCGATGCCGCCCGCGGCGCCCAGGGTGTGCCCGGTCATGGCCTTCGTGGAGGTGACGAGGGGGTGTTCGCCCAGGACGCGGCGGAGCATGACCGACTCGATGAGGTCGTTGGCGACGGTCGAGGTCCCGTGGGCGTTGACATGGCCGATGTCGGAGGCGTCGATGCCCGCGTCGGCCAGGGCGGTGCGCAGTGCCCGCTCGATGCCGAGGCCGTCGGGATCGGGGGCGACGGCGGAGTGGGCGTCGCTGGAGGCCCCGTAGCCGGCGACACGGGCGCGGACGGTGGCGCCGCGGGCGCGCGCGTGCTCGGGGCGTTCCATGACGAGGAGTCCCGCGCCCTCACCCACGACGAACCCGTCCCGGTGGGTGTCGAAGGGGCGGCAGGCCGCCACCGGATCGTCGCGGCGGGTGGAGACCGCCCTCATCTGACAGGCGCTGGCGATCAGCAGCCGGGAGCGGACCGACTCGGCGCCGCCCGCGACGACGATGTCGCAGGCCCCCGCGCGGAGCATCTGGTGGGCCGTGCCGATGGCCACGGTCCCGGACGAGCAGGCCGTGGACACGGCCTGGCTCGGGCCGTGCACGCCCAGGTCCATGGCGACGCTGCTGGCGGCGCCGTTGACGACGCTCAGCGGCGCGAGCTTCGGGGAGACACGGCGCGCGCCGCGCTCGGTGAGGGTGGTGTGCTGCTCGTCGTAGAACGGCAGCCCGCCGTGGGCGGAGCCGATCACGACGGCGACCCGGCCGCTGTCCCAGACCGAGGGGTCGAGCCCGGCGTCCGCGACCGCCTCACGGGCCGCGATCACGGCGAGCTGCGAGAAGCGGTCCATCAGCCGCTGGGCCGCGACGCCCAGGAGCGCCTTCGTGTCCAGGCCGTCGACGGTGTACATGAAGTCGCAGGGGAGCCCCTCCAGTTCCGGCAGGTGCGGAACCGAGGGGACGGTCGCGGTGTCGCACACCCCGTGCCAGGCCGCGTCGGTTCCGACTCCGGCGGCGGTGACCAGGCCGATGCCGGTGACCGCGGCGCTGAACGGCTCGATGCCCGGCCGCGGGCCCCTGCGCGCGTACGGCCCCCGGCCCGTCACGCGCCGGCCTTGCTGCGCACGGCCGCGACCAGGTGACCGACGGTGTCGCGCGACGACAGGACGACGTCCTCCAGATCGATGTCGAGCCGGTCCTCGATGAGGAGCCGGAGCTCCTCCAGGGCGAGCGAGTCCAGCCTCAGCTGACGGAGCGGCACCTCGGGCCGGATGGCCCCCGGATCGGTTCCGAACCTGGTGACGAGCAAGGCGCTGATCTCTTCCGAGGTGCTCATGCGGACGCTCCTGCGCTCTCGGTACGCGGTGACGCCGGCCGCGTGGGGGGTGAGGTGGCCATCGGGGGACGCCGGCTGCTCGGGAGGGACCCTTTATACGCCTTCGAGGCCGGTTTCCCGGCCCCCGTTCCCCCGTGAGGAGGGGGGACGTCCAGGTGTGCGAATCCGGCGCGCCGCAGCGGATCGGCCGATGGGCACGGACGTACGGATACGCCTCCCCGACGCGGAACGGAACACGAGGGTGACGGAGCGCCAGGACGGATCCGCCCGGCCCAACTGGAATGCCCCGTAAGCCGAGTTGCGCGACTCCCACCCCAAGGGCGAAGGGAGCTCCGCGCCGGGGGCGAAGGGGGCCGCCCCGCCCGCCGCACACCGTCCGCCGCCCGGTCCCGCCGACCGGCGCACCGGTTCGGCTCGACGACGGCGCTGACCTGCGCCGGGCCCAGCCGGAACGCGGACGCCAACAGGGCTCCCCGCGCCGGTGCTTGAGCCGTAAACTCCGCGATCATGACCTTCGAAACGGTGTACTCAGACGCGCCCTCCCCCGACGGGCCCGCCCTCTTCCCGACCATGTCGACCATGCGCGCCATGCGCCGCCTCAAGCCGGACGCCGTGCCGGACGAGACGCTCGAACAGCTCATACAGGCCGCGGTCTGGGGGCCCAGCGGCGGCAACATGCAGTGCTACGAGTACGTGGTCGTCACCGACCGCGCGGTCATGGCCGAGCTGGCACCCCTGTGGAAGCGGTGTGTGGACGCCTACCTCGCGACGACCGGCAAGCACGCGCCCGCGGGCATGCCCGACGCCGCGTACGGGCGGATGGTGGCGGCGATCGAGCACCAGCGCGACCACTTCGCGGACACCCCCGCGCTGATCATCCCGTGCTACAAGTTCCCCGAGCCCCGGTTCGACGAGGAGGGGCTGGGCGTCTACGCCGAGTCGCTCGGTCCGGCGGGTCTGGAGCACATGACGAACACCCAGACGCGCTTCCAGGCGCTCGCCGAGGGCTCCTGCGTCTATCCGGGCGTCCAGAACATCCTGCTGGCGGCGCGGGCCCTGGGGCTCGCGGCCAACGTCACCATCTGGCACCTGATGCTGGAGCAGGAGTGGAAGAAGGCCCTCGGGATCCCCTCGGACACGCACACCTTCGCCGCCATTCCGGTGGGGTGGCCGCAGGGCAACTTCGGACCGGTCCGGCGCCGCCCGGTCGCCGACGTCATCCACCGGGACCGCTGGTAGCACCACCGGCGGGCCGCCGGGCCCGGGAGCGGAGCGGCGGCCCGCCGGGGAGCCGTGGAGCGAGGCTCAAATCCATTGGAGTGACAGGGATTTGGACACGCCCGGGAGCGCACCGCCATGTGTTAATCACATGGATAGCCTGTGCGGGCTCGAACGGCCCCCGGCCCACCCCACTCCGGGTCCGGGGGCCTTCCTCTCCCCCACGAAACCTGGAGCAGGCATGCCCCGACGCCCCGTCGGCCACACCCGAGGCCGCGCAGCCGTTCTGGCCTCCCTCACCGCCACCGCCCTGGTCACCGCCGGCCAGCCCGCCGGCGCCGCCCCGGTCGGCGCCGACCCCATGAACCGCGCGTTCCGGCAGGCCGCCGCGGCGTACGGCGTACCGCGTGACCTGCTCGCCGCCGTCGGCTACGGCGAGACCCACCTGGACGGTCACGCCGGGCTCCCCAGCCAGGACAACGGCTACGGCGTGATGCACCTCGCCAGCAACCCCGTCAACCACTCCCTGGAGAAGGCGGCCTCGCTGACGGGCAGGTCCACGGCGGATCTCCGCGAGGACACCCCGGCCAACATCCTGGGCGGCGCGGCCGTGCTGCGGAACCACGCGGACGCCCTGGGCCTGGACAAGGCCGAGCGGGCCGACATCGACGCCTGGTACCCGGCGGTGGCCCGCTACAGCGAGGCCGAGGGGGCCGTCGCCGCCCTCTACGCGGACACCGTCTACACCTTCCTCGCGCAGGGCCTGCGGGCGACCGTCGCCGGCGGTGAGCGGATCTCGGTCACCTCCCGCCCGGTCTCCCCCGAGAAGGGCCCGCTCGCGAAGGCCGACGTCACCGCGCAGAGCCCGGACTACCCGCCGGCCCTCTGGGTGGCCGCCGCTTCCGCCAACTTCGCCACGGGGCGTACGGCGACGGTGGACAAGGTGGTCATCCACGTCGCGCAGGGTTCGTACGCCGGGACCATCAGCTGGTTCCAGGATCCCGTCTCGAAGGTCAGCTCCCACTACGTGGTGCGCTCCTCGGACGGCCGGATCACCCAGATGGTGCGCGACAAGGACACCGCTTACCACGCCAAGAGCGCCAACGCCTCGTCGCTGGGCATCGAGCACGAGGGCTTCATCGACAACCCGTCGTGGTTCACCGACCCGATGTACCGGTCCTCGGCGGCACTGACGAAGTACCTCTGCGACCGGTACGGCATCGCCAAGGACCGGTCGCACATCATCGGGCACAGCGAGGCGCCCGGGAACGACCACACCGATCCGGGCGTCAACTGGAACTGGACGTACTACATGCAGCTCGTCGGCGCCTCGGCCGGCGGGGCGGACGCGCAGAGCTTCGCGGCGTACACACCCCAGGAGCAGGGCTCGACGGGCGCACAGGTGAAGGCGGTCCAGAGCCTGCTCAACCAGCAGGGCTACGAGGCGGGCGCCGAGGACGGCGTCTTCGGCGCCACCACCAGGAGCGCCGTACAGGCCTTCCAGACGGCGCGCGGCCTCACCCCCGACGGCACGGTCGGCACCAGGACCTGGACCGCGCTGCTCTCCGCCGGCACGACACCGGCCCTCGCCCAGGGCTCCTCGGGCGACGCGGTGAAGCGGGTGCAGCGGGCGCTGACCGCAGCCCTGGGCCGGACGGTGACGGCCGACGGAGCCTTCGGGGCGCTCACGGACACGGCGGTCCGCGACTACCGGAGCGCCCGGGCGCTGGGGACCGACGGGAGCGTCGGCCCCGAGACCTGGAAGGCGCTGCAGTCCGGACGCTGACGCCGGATCACCGCGCCCCGCGTCCCGCCCCGCTCCCGCCGGGAGGCCGGCGGGAGCGGGGCGCGGCCGATGCCCCCGGGTCCGTCGGCCGGGTGAACCGTTCCCCGTAATTCACCGACAGGCGGGAGCACTCCCGCCTAACATGGAGAGCAGACAGCACCACTATCCATACTGAAGGCGAGTAGTGCGATGCCGACGCTTCCGTGGGTCACTCCCCAGCCTCCTCCCTCCGACGGCACGACCGTGGTCATGGCCTCGCGCTTCGAGGTCCGCTCGCTGCGCGACGTACCGCGCTTCTTCCTGAAGTCACTGGCGGCGTGGAAGCAGGTGCGCTCCGCGCCGGGAGCCTTCGGTGCCTCGCTCATCGCCCAGCCCGGCAGGCGGGTCTTCTACACCCTGTCCGCCTGGGAGAGCCGCGACGCCCTCCACGCCTACGCCCGGACGGAGCCGCACCGCGGCATCATGACCGCCCTCCGGCCCACGATGCGGTCGTCGACGTTCACCTTCTGGGACGCACCGGTCGGCCTCCTGCCGATCAGCTGGGACGAGGCCAAGCGGCGCGTCGAGGAGCAGCGGCAGGCCGATGCCGCCGGGCAGGGCGACGCCACCGTCTGACCGCCCACGCACTCCGGTGCGCACCCACGGGTCCCGGGTGCGCCTTCCCCCGCACCGCTCCCCCGGGCGAATCTGGGCACTGCCGGCAGAGGGCCGGCAGGACGGCAGAGCTCAGGGGGCGGTCGGACATGGCTCGTACGCAGCCGACGTGTGGAGCACTCACCCAGAAGGGCACACGCTGCCAACGGCTGGCGATGAAGGGGGCGTCGCGGTGCGACCGGCACCGGGGCGACTGGTCGACGTACACGGTGGCGAGGCGCAAGGCACGCGAGAAGGCGGCCCGCCGCCGCTGAACGCGCGAGCCCCGTGGTCGGCGCTCCGGCAGACTGGGCCGATGAGCGCCGACATACACACGGCCCGGACGCGCGCACTGACGCACGTGGCCTCGCTGTCCAAGGGTCCGCCGCTGGATCCGTCCCTGCGGGTGACGATGAACTTCCACCCGGACCGGGTCAGCGGTGGCCGTACGGTCCTGGAACGACTGGCCGAGGACGGCGTGTACGTCTCCCAGTTCGTGACCGGCACCAGCAACGGCGGCCTCACCGCCCACCCCGGCGGTGACCGGTGGCGCTGGGAGAGCCGCATCTTCGGCGGCGCCTACGACGGTGCGAGCGCACACGAACGCCCGGTGTACGGAGCCTTGGACTTCCGCCGTTCCCCGTACGGCGCGGCTCCCCGGTTCGGTTCCGCGCACATCAGGCTGGACTCAGGGGCCCTGGAGCACGCCACGTTCTGCTACCCGGACAGCTTCCTGGAGCCTTCCGACTTCGGTGTGGCCGCTGCCGGGAGCCGGCTCGTCGCCCTCGCCGAGGCGGACGGGGCGGATGCCCTGGACGACTACGTCGAGGCGCAGGTGCACACCCCGGTCCGGCTCGACCGCGATGTGGAGGCCCTGGTCCTCGACCCGTGCTTCCGGGGAACGGCTGTGGAGGAGGCGGCCCGCGCGCTGCCCTGCCCCGTCGAATGGCACGGTGGGTTCCGGCTCTCCGTCGAGGAGTTGCGGCGCCGCCCCGGCTACCGGGGCCCCGAGTACGTCGAGCTGGGTGCCGCGCTCGCGGTCGGCGGATTCCTCGACGCGCGGATCATCGGGGAGGCGGCGCGGTCGGGGCAGCACGATCAGCAGGACCTCAAGCGGGTGTGGCACTGCCTGGCACGCTTCGGGCGGTGAGCGGGCCGGTGCGGGCCGCACGGCGAGGTGGCCGGTCGCACGGCGAGGTGGCCCCGCATCCCCGGGCGGGGATGCGGGACCACCTCGGTCGGGTCCGTTCAGCGGGTCACTTCAGGCCGAAGGCCTTGATGATCTCCTGGTCGACGACCAGGCCGCCGGGACCCTCGGCGTGCGCCTTGAGCGAGACCGAGTCCGCGCCCTTGGCGGGTGTCCGCAACTTCGCGTTCCACTCGCCCGACGAGCCCTTGCGCAGCTCCACCGCCTTCCAGGTCCTGCCCTCGTCGTAGCTGACCGACAGCGAGGCCCTGGTCGCCTTCACGGCGCCGTCCAGCCAGGCCTGCGTGCCCGACTCGATGCCGACCTCGACCTGCTTGCCGGCCTTGGCGTCGCCCGCCAGGTCGGTGTCCACGTCGTAGTCGAGCTGGAGCAGGGGGATGTCGGCCTGCTGGGTGCCCTCGGGCAGGGCGCCCGAGACGAAGCCCCACTCGGAGTGCGTCCGCGTCGAGGTCTTCCAGGTGGCCTCGTCGCGCACCGAGTCGATGACCAGGCGGTACGGCACCTTCTCGGCGGACAGGTCCCAGGCGTAACCGGCCCGGCCCGCGCCCTTCTTGATCAGGGTGTCTCCCTGGTAGAAGGCGTAGGACGTGGTGTCGTACTCGTTCTCCGGCATCGAGCCGGAGTGGCCCTCACCCGAGTCGGTCCACGGCGTGATGTTGAACTGGACGTCGTTGTACGCGGTGCGGAACGGTCCCCAGTACCCGGTGCCGAGCCGGGGGCCGACCACCGGGGCGAACCACTCGTCGCGGTAGGTCCGGCCCGCCGTGTAGTCGAGCTCCGCGCTGCGCACCTCGTGCGCCGTGCCGGAGTCGGCGTTCAGCACCGAGTGGTTCTCGTACCAGAAGGAGGCGCCGGGCAGCGGGTTGACCCACTCCGTGCGGGTGCCGGGGAACTTCTCGTACTCCTCGAAGCCGAGGCCCGGTCCGTAGTCCGGGATGTCGTAGCGGTAGCCGCCGCCGAGCGTCTCCTTGTGGCCGTAGAAGGTGTTCTCCACCTTCGCGAGCTGCCGGGTCGACGGGGCGAAGGCCAGCGAACGGTCCGGGACCGTGCCGTCGTGACGGTCCACCAGGTCGTAGACGTACGAGGCGAACTTCTTCTGGTCCAGCGAGAGTGTCCTGCCGCGCTGCGCCGCCTTGACCAGCGTCTCGCCCGCGATCTTCTGCACCGAGGCGACCGGGATGGTGGTCTGCTCGCCGTACGGCACGTAGCTCTCCATCGCGACCCCACGGCCGTCGTTGACGACGAAGAGTGCCTTCGCACCCGCCGCGACCGCGTTGGCCAGCCGCTCGGCGGGTGGGACGGTGTCACTGCGGGTGACGACGACGGCCTTGCCCTTGACGCTGCGGCCCTTGTAGTCGGCCGCGGCGCCGTTGCCCGCGAAGACACCGGTGAGCCTCTGCTCGCTGTCCTCGGCGACGACCGAGCCGTTCTGCACCGTGACCGGGACGTCGTGGCCGTCGGCCGTCAGGTCGATCAGCTCCTCGCCCTGGCGCCAGCGGGTGAGGAAGCTGAAGTCGCCCTGGGTGACCTTCTTCGTGGGGCTGACCCACAACTGGTCGTAGGCCGGCGGGATCTGGTAGGCGTCACGCTGGACCATGCCCTCGGGCGACGTGCGGGCCATGTCGTAGCGCAGCTGCCGCGTCTCGGTCTCCTTCGGGGTGCGCACGCTGACCTTGCGGGCCTTCGAGGCGTCGAGGGTGACCGTGGTGGCCTTGTCGAGGATCGTCTCGGGGGCCGCGAGGAACGCCACGGCCTGTGAGTCGGCACGGTCCCCGTCGACGTCGGCGGAGGTCCAGGCGGTGTAGTTGCCGGGGGGCAGCCGCAGCGTGGTCTCACCGGAGACCTGGACGAGGCCGAGCTGCGGGTCGCCGAGCGCGGCGAACACCACGGTGCCGTCCATCGGCTCGCCGGCACGGTCCCGGAGACGGAGCGTCAGGTCGTAGAGCTCCTGCTCCTTGTTCACGGCGAAGCCGGTGTGGGCCACCGTCGTGCCGGAGGCGTCGGTGGCGACGACCTGGCCGGAGAACCGGGTGTCGTTCGCGACCTTCGACGGGTCGATCGAGAGGACGGCCTCGGCGGTGGAGCCGGCCGGGACGGTCAGCTCGGACGTCGACAGGGTGTAGGCCGCGGCGTCCGTGTCGGTCGCCAGCTTCAGCGTGACGTCGTTGTCACCCGTGTTGCGGTAGGTGAGGGTCCGCTCCGCGACGGCGTCCTCGGCGCTGTGCGGCCAGTCGTACGACGCGACCTCGACGGAGCCGGTGGCCTCGATCGTCGTGTCGATGGCCGCCTCGACGTCGAGGCGCCCGGTGCCCTGCTCGTACGGCGTGTAGTCGGGCAGCCGCTTCGACGAGCTCATCAGCGCGTCCTTGAGGCGCTGACCGGACCACTCGGGGTGGCGCTGCTTCAGGATGGCCGCGGCGCCGGCGACGTGCGGGGTCGCCATCGACGTACCGGACATCTGCTGGTACATGCCCTCGACACCGGGGACCGACTGCGAGGCGGCGGCGTTGATGTCGACGCCGGGTGCGGACAGGTCGGGCTTCAGCCCGTAGGACCGCACGAGCGGCCCCATGGAGGAGAAGTTCGCCCGGCCGTCCTGCTTGTCGACGGCGGCGATGGTGAGCGCGCTCGCGGCGGACCCGGGCGCGCCGATGGTCCCCGCCCCGTAGGCGTTGCCCGCGGCGATCACGAACAGCGGACCGCCGTCGGCGGAGAGGGCGTCGACCGCCTGCGCCATCGGGTCGGTGCCGTCGTCCGGGACGCTGGAGCCGAGGCTCATGGAGACGACGTCGGCGCCTTCGGCCTTCGCCCACTCCATCGCCTCGATGATGCCCGAGTCGGCGCCGGACCCCTGGTTGCTCAGGACCTTGCCGACGATGAGGTCGGCTGCGGGGGCGACGCCCTTGTTGACGCCGTCCGAGGCGGCGCCCGAACCCGCGATGGTGGAGGCGACGTGTGTGCCGTGACCGTGCTTGTCGTCGACCTCCTCGCCCGGCACGAAGCTCCTGGACTCCTTGACGCGGTCCTTGACGTCCGGGTGCGTGGCGTCGATGCCGGTGTCCAGGACGGCGACCGTGGTGCCCTTGCCGTCGAAGCCGGCCGCCCATGCCTGCGGCGCGTTGACCTGGGGCACGGAGTCCTTGAGCGCGGCCTCGACCTTCCCGTCGAGCCACAGCTTCGCGATGCCGTTGTTCAGCGAACGGCTCTTGCCCGTACGGGAGATGTCGCTCCAGAAGGCGCGGGCGTCGTCCTTGTCGGCCTTCAGGGCCGCACCGTTGACCGACTCCAGCCGGCGCACGGTCTTGCTGCCGCGCGGGGCGGCGGGCAGCGAGCGCGCCGTGCTCGCCGGGTAGGTCGCGATCAGCGGGATGCCGCCGGAGCGCCGGTCGTCGTAGCCCATCTCGACCAGCGTCGAGATGTTGAACAGCCGGCGGTCCAGCTTCTCGGCCGCGATCAGGGCGGTCGCCTCGTCGGGTATGACGAAGATGTCCTCCCCGGCCTGCTGCACGTGCACGCCGCCCTCGGCACCGTCGGGGCGGTCCACGGTGACGGTGTCCTGGCTGCCCGCGCCGTCCGTGTAGTGGACGACGTCACCGGTGACCAGCGTGATGTCGTAGTCGCGAACCGCCCCGGATCCGTGGCGGTTCTCGGCGGTCGACGGCTTCGGGGCGGCGGTGGCGGAGCCCGCCGCGGGAAGCATGACGCCACTCACGAGGGCGACCGAGGTCGCTACGAGCAGCGCCCTGCGTCCCGCGCGAGCGGGTCTCGCCCGGCCGGGAACGGAGGAGAGGGAAAATGTCATGCAGCTGATCTACCGGTAAATCCGGGGCTGCGGACGGCTTCACCCCTGGCGTGAAACCGCCGTGGCGGCAACCCGCCCGTCCGGAGGCGCTGTTGCCGGCCGGGTTCAGGCCACCGAGGCGAGCGGCTGTCCGCATTCGTGGTGGATCGGGGTGTGTGCGCCCTTGAGCGGCAGGCCGCTGCCCCCGCGCCGCTCGGCGACGATCTCCGCAGCGATGGAGAGGGCGGTCTCCTCCGGGGTGCGCGCTCCCAGGTCGAGTCCGATCGGCGAGTGCAGCGCGGCCAGCTGCCGTTCGGTGACCCCCGCCTCGCGGAGCCGCTCGTTGCGCTCCAGGTGGGTGCGGCGCGAGCCCATCGCGCCGACGTAGGCGACCGGTAGCCGCAGGGCCAGCTCCAGCAGGGGGATGTCGAACTTGGCGTCGTGCGTGAGGACGCAGAGCACCGTACGCGCGTCCACGTCGGTGGTGGCGAGGTAGCGGTGCGGCCAGTCGACGACGATCTCGTCGGCGTCCGGGAAGCGCGCCGCCGTGGCGAAGACGGGGCGGGCGTCGCAGACCGTGACGCGGTAGCCGAGGAAGCGGCCGGCCCGCACCAGGGCGGCGGCGAAGTCGATGGCCCCGAAGACGATCATCCGGGGCGGGGGGACGCTCGACTCGACGAGCAGGGTGAGGGGGCTGCCGCAGCGGGACCCCTCGGCGCCGATGACGATCTCGCCGGTACGGCCGGTGTCGAGCATCGCCCGCGCCTCGGCGGCGGCCGTGCGGTCCAGCTCGGCGTGCCCGCCGAGCCCGCCCTCGTACGTACCGTCGGGGTGCACGAGCAGCGGCAGGCCGAGCATCCCGGCCGGGCCTTCGGTGACCCGGGCGACCGCGGCTGCCGTCCCCCCGGCGGCGGCTGCGAACGCGGCGGCGAACACCGGGCGCGCGGGGTCGTCCGCGCGCACCGGTGTGACCAGGATGTCGATGACGCCGCCGCAGGTCAGACCGACCGCGAAGGCGTCGTCGTCGCTGTAGCCGAAGCGCTCGCGGACGGTGGTGCCGTCCGCGATCGCCTGCCGGCACAGCTCGTACACCGCGCCCTCCACACAGCCGCCGGAGACCGAACCGACGGCCGTGCCGTCGCTGTCCACCGCGAGCGCGGCACCCGGCTGCCGGGGCGCGCTGCCGCCGACGGCCACCACGGTGGCCACGGCGAACTCGCGTCCCTGCCCGACCCACCGGTGGAGCTCCTCGGCGATGTCCAGCATGGCGTGTCTCCTTACGACGGGGAAAGGGGGCGCGGCGGGCGTCAGCTGACGCCCAGCCAGCTCTCGATGGGGTGCAGGGCGAAGTAGACGAAGAAGACCAGCGTCAGGACCCACATGAAGACACCGACCTCGCGGGCCCGGCCCTGGGCGAGCTTGATCGCCGTGTACGAGATGACGCCGGCGGCGACACCGGTGGTGATGGTGTAAGTGAACGGCATCAGGACGACGGTGAGGAAGACGGGCACGGCGACCGAGCGGTCCGACCAGTCCACGTGCCGGGCGTTCTGCATCATCATGGCCCCGATGACGACCAGCGCGGCGGCGGCCACCTCGGCCGGCACGATCGCCGTGAGCGGGGTGAAGAAGAGGCAGGCCGCGAAGAAGAGTCCGGTGACGACGGAGGCGAGCCCGGTGCGGGCACCCTCCCCGACCCCGGTGGCGGACTCGACGAAGACGGTCTGGCCCGAGCCGCCGGCGACGCCGCCGATGGCACCGCCCGCGCCGTCGATGAACAGTGCCTTCGACAGGCCCGGCATGCGGCCCTTGTCGTCGGCGAGGTTCGCCTCGGTACCGACGCCGATGATGGTGGCCATGGCGTCGAAGAAGCCCGCCAGGACGAGGGTGAAGACGATCATGCCGACCGTCATGACGCCCACGTCGCCCCAGCCGCCGAACTCGACGTCGCCGAAGAGCGAGAAGTCCGGCGAGGAGACGGCGCTGCCGCTCAGCTCGGGGGGCCCGCTGCTCCAGGACTTGGGGTCGATGTCACCGACGGCGTTGACGACGATCGCGACGACCGTGCCGACGACGATGCCGATGAGGATCGCGCCGGGCACGTTCCGTGCCTGCAGCATGAAGATGAGCAGCAGGGTCACGGCGAAGATGAGCACCGGCCAGCCGGTGAGTTCACCGGTGGGGCCGAGGGAGAGCGGGGTCGCCGCTCCCTGGTGGACGAAGCCGGCCTTGACGAGGCCGATCAGGGCGATGAAGAGCCCGATCCCGATGGTGATGCCGTGCTTCAGCGCGAGCGGGATCGCGTTCATGATCATCTCGCGGAGCCCGGTCACCACCAGGAGGCAGATGATCACACCGTAGATCACGCACATGCCCATGGCCTGCTGCCAGGTCATGGCCGGCGCGACCTGGGAGGCGAGCACCCCGGAGACGCTGAGGCCGGCGGCGAGCGCGAGGGGCACCTTGCCGACGAAGCCCATCAGCAGGGTGGTGGCCGCCGCCGCGAGTGCGGTGGCCGTGATCAGGCCCGACTGGCCGAGGAGCTGGCCGTCGACGTCCTTGCCGCCGAGGATGAGCGGGTTGAGCAGGAGGATGTACGCCATGGCCATGAAGGTCGTGACGCCACCGCGCACCTCGCGCGCGACGGTCGATCCCCGCTCGGATATGTGGAAGTAACGGTCGAGCCAGGAGCGTCCGGCGGGGACACGCGAGCCGGGGCCCGCGTCCTCCGCGCTCGTCCTGGGTTCTACGGACTGCTGGGTCATGGTGCCTGACTCCCAAGGTTCACAGGGGCACCCGCGTGGAGCTCTCGTGATTGCGGGATTTGGGATGCTGCGAGGCGCACGACCCGGGGGACGGCCCGAGGCGAACTCATCGTGCAGGTGGTGCGGTGGTGCGAGGGCTCCGGACGGTGCGCGGCGCGGGGACGTGTGACGTCCACGGCAGGCACGCACCGCCCGGAGGGTCGTGAGGGCCCGTCAGGTCCCGGTGATGTGCTCGGGGCGCACCGGGGTCCTGTTGAGCTCCAGGCCCGTCGCGTTCCGGATCGCCGCGAGGACGGCCGGGGTGGACGACAGGGTCGGGGCCTCGCCGATGCCGCGCAGCCCGTACGGGGCGTGGTCGTCGGCGAGTTCGAGCACGTCGACCGGGATGGTCGGGGTGTCGAGGATGGTGGGGATCAGGTAGTCCGTGAAGGACGGGTTGCGCACCTTCGCGGTCTTCGGGTCGACGATGATCTCCTCCATGACGGCGACACCCAGTCCCTGGGTGGTGCCGCCCTGGATCTGACCCACGACCGACAGCGGGTTGAGCGCCTTGCCGACGTCCTGGGCGCAGGCGAGCTCGATGACCTTGACGAGGCCGAGCTCGGTGTCGACCTCCACCACCGCGCGGTGCGCGGCGAAGGAGTACTGGACGTGGCCGTTGCCCTGGCCGGTGCGCAGGTCGAAGGCCTCGGTGGGCCGGTGGCGCCACTCCAGCTCGACCTCGACGGCCTCGCCCTCCAGGACGTCCGCGATGCCGGCCAGGACCTCGCCGCCGTCGGTGACCACCTTGCCGCCCTCCAGGAGGAGTTCGGCGGTCGCCCAGGCGGGGTGGTACGTGCCGAGCTTCGCGCGGCCGATCTCCAGGACCTTCTCGCGCACGGCCTCGCAGGAGTTCTTGACCGCACCGCCGGTGACGTACGTCTGGCGGGAGGCGGAGGTGGATCCGGCGGAGCCGACCTGGGTGTCGGCCGGGTGGATGGTGACCTGGCTGACACCGAGCTCGGTGCGGGCGATCTGGGCGTGGACGGTGACGCCGCCCTGGCCGACCTCGGCCATCGCGGTGTGCACGGTCGCGACCGGCTCGCCGTTGATGACCTCCATCCGCACACGGGCGGTGGAGTAGTCGTCGAAGCCCTCGGAGAATCCGACGTTCTTCAGGCCGACCGCGTAGCCGATCCCGCGTACGACGCCCTCGCCGTGGGTGGTGTTGGAGAGCCCGCCGGGCAGCGCCCGGACGTCCACGGACGTGCCGTCCGCGCCGGCCGCCAGCCACTGCTGCTCGGGCGGCAGCGGCCGGGACTTGACCCGGCGCAGCAGCTCGGCGACCGGGGCGGGCGAGTCACAGGGCTGCCCGGTGGGGAGCAGGGTGCCCTGTTCCATGGCGTTCAGCTGGCGCAGCTCGACCGGGTCCATGTCCAGGGCGGCGGCGAGCTTGTCCATCTGCGCCTCGTAGGCGAAGCAGGCCTGGACCGCTCCGAAGCCGCGCATGGCGCCGCAGGGCGGGTTGTTGGAGTAGAGGGCGACGGCCTCGATGTCCACGTCCTCGACGGCGTACGGTCCGACCGCGAGCGAGGAGGCGTTGCCGACGACGGCCGGGGAGGCGGAGGCGTAGGCGCCGCCGTCCAGCACGATCCGGCACTTCATGTGGGTGAGCTTGCCGTCCTTGGTGGCCCCGTGCTCGTAGTGCAGCTTCGCGGGGTGGCGGTGGACGTGCCCGAAGAAGGACTCGAAGCGGTTGTAGACCATCTTGACGGGCTTGCCGGTGCGCAGCGCCAGCAGGCACGCGTGGATCTGCATCGACAGGTCCTCGCGCCCGCCGAAGGCGCCGCCGACGCCGGAGAGCGTCATGCGGACCTTGTCCTCGGGGAGGCCGAGGACGGGGGCGATCTGGCGGAGGTCGGAGTGCAGCCACTGGGTGGCGACGTAGAGCTCCACGCCGCCGTCCTCCGACGGCACGGCGAGGCCGGACTCGGGGCCGAGGAAGGCCTGGTCCTGCATGCCGAAGACGTAGTCGCCGGTGACGATCACGTCCGCTCGCGCGGCGGCCGCGTCCGCGTCGCCGCGGACGACGGGCTGGCGGTGGACGATGTTGGGGTGCGGGACGTGACCGATGTGGTGGTCGTCGCGGTTCTCGTGGACCAGGATCGCGTCGGGCGCGGTCGCCGACGCCTCGTCGGTGACGAGCGGCAGCTCGGCGTAGTCGATCTTGATCTTGGC
The DNA here is from genome assembly GCF_036227405.1 of Streptomyces sp. NBC_01460. Taxonomy (NCBI): domain Bacteria; kingdom Bacillati; phylum Actinomycetota; class Actinomycetes; order Kitasatosporales; family Streptomycetaceae; genus Streptomyces; species Streptomyces sp. NBC_01460. The sequence goes on along the minus strand of NZ_CP109473.1, from coordinate 6,772,339 downwards.
CGCGGCGCGGCGCGCCGTCTCGGGGTGGTCCGCGGCGACGATCGCGACGGGCTCGCCGTGGTGGCGGACCTTGCCGTGGGCGAGTACGGGGGTGTCCTGGATCTCCAGCCCGTAGTTCTTCATCGCGGCCGGCAGGTCGTCGTACGTGAGGACGGCGTAGACGCCGGGCGTGGCCACGGCCTCCCCGATGTCGATCGACCGGATCTCGGCGTGCGCGACGGTGGAGCGGAGCGTGTGGCCCCACAGCATGTCCTCGTGCCACATGTCCGAGGAGTAGGCGAACTCGCCGGTGACCTTGAGGGTTCCGTCGGGGCGCAGGGTGGACTCACCGATGCCGCCCCGGGTCGGGGAGCCCTGGGTGATCTTGGTGGGGGTGCCGGCCGGTACGGTCGTGACTCGCGGGTGCGTCGACATGGCTATCGGACCGCCTCTTCCTGCCGGGCGGCCGCGAGGCGGACCGCGTCGAGGATCTTCTCGTAGCCGGTGCAGCGGCAGAGGTTGCCGGAGAGCGCCTCGCGGATGTCCTGGTCGGACGGGGAGGGCTGCGTCTCGAGCAGCTCGTCCGCCGCGACCAGCAGTCCCGGGGTGCAGAAGCCGCACTGGACGGCGCCCGCGTCGATGAACGCCTGCTGGACCGGCGAGAGTTCGCCCGCCTCGGCGCTCTGTCCGTCGGCGGGCCGCGCCTGCCAGCGCTGGGCGGCGTCGAGCGAGGTCCCGCAGGAGCTCGTCGCGCAGCCGGTGCCGGGGTGGGCGCCCTCGCGGTGCTTGGCGTAGTCGGCGAGGCCCTCGACGGTGACGACCTCGCGGCCCTCCGCCTGGCCCGCGGCGACGAGACAGGAACAGACCGGCACTCCGTCGAGGCGCACCGTGCAGGAGCCGCATTCGCCCTGTTCACAGGCGTTCTTGGAGCCGGGCAGACCCATCCGCTCACGCAGGACGTACAGGAGGGACTCTCCCTCCCAGACGTCGTCGGCTTCCTGCTTCCGTCCGTTGACCGTGAAATTCACTCGCATGGTTAAGCAGCTCCTTCGAGGGTGCGTCCCGCTCCGCGGTACTGCTCCCAGGTCCAGCCCAGCGTGCGGCGGGCCATGATGCCGACGGCGTGCCTGCGGTAGGCGGCGGTGCCCCGTACGTCGTCGATGGGGTTGCAGGCGCCTGAGGCGAGCTGGGCGAACTGCTTGGCGACCGACGGAGTGATGATCTTTCCGCTCTCCCAGAACCCGCCCTCCTCGAGCGCGGCGTTCAGGAACTCCTCGGCCTCCTTCGCCCGTACGGGGGTGGGGGCGGCGGAGCCGATGCCGGTGCGCACGGTGCGGGTCTCGGGGTGGAGCGCGAGGCCGAAGGCGCAGACGGCGATGACCATGGCGTTGCGCGTGCCGACCTTGGAGTACTGCTGCGGGCCGTCGGCCTTCTTGATGTGGACGGCCCTGATCAGCTCGTCCGGGGCGAGGGCGTTGCGCTTGACGCCCGTGTAGAAGTCGTCGATCGGGATCATCCGCGTCCCCCGTACGGACGCGGCTTCGACCTCGGCGCCCGCGGCGAGCAGCGCCGGGTGGGCGTCCCCGGCGGGCGAGGCCGTGCCCAGGTTGCCGCCGACACCGCCGCGGTTGCGGATCTGCGGCGAGGCGACGGTGTGCGAGGCGAGTGCGAGACCGGGCAGCTCGGCCCGCAGGTGTTCCATGACGGCGCTGTAGGGCACGGAGGCGCCGAGGCGTACGGCGTCCTGGCCGACCTGCCACTCGGACAGCTCACCGATACGGTTCAGGTCCATGAGGTACTCGGGCCGCCGGTGGTCGAAGTTGATCTCGACCATCACGTCGGTGCCACCGGCGATGGGCACAGCCGTCGGGTGCTCGGCCTTGGCGGCGAGCGCCTCCTCCCAGCTGGCGGGGCGAAGGAAGTCCATGAGTGGCTCTCTTCTTCTCAATCGGGTCGTTCGGCTGGGGCTGGGGACGGCCGGCCCTCGGGGTTCGTTCTGTGTTGTTGTCGCGGTGTGTGGCCCAGTACACAAGCCTTGCTCCACTCGGTGCAGTCACCGAAACCATGAAGGAATTGGCTGGTCCCCATCACTGTCTTGTAGATTCGAACAAATGGCGGGTCCCGGTAACCTCACCGCAATTCACAGGTCACCTCCGCCGTCCCCCGCACCAACGAAGAGAACGGCGGCAATCGACGATGCGGCTGCGCGCACTGCTGGACACCGAGGCGCTGGGCCTGCGGCTGCTCGGCGGCGAGGACGAGCTGGACCGTTCGGTCCGGGGCGTCATGACGACCGACCTGCGCGATCCCAGCCGCTACCTCTCCGGTGGGGAACTGGTCCTCACGGGGCTGGCCTGGCGCCGGGACGCGGCGGACTCGGAACCGTTCGTCCGGACCCTGGCGAACGCCGGAGTGGCCGGCCTGGCCGCCGGTGAGGCGGAGCTGGGGGCCGTCCCCGACGACCTGGTCGAGGCGTGCCTGCAGCACCGGCTCCCGCTCTTCGCGGTCGACGAGACCGTCGCGTTCGCAACGATCACCGAACACGTGGTGCGCCAGGTGTCCGGCGAGCGGGCCGGTGACCTGGCCGCGGTCGTCGACCGTCATCGCAGGCTGATGACCTCGGGCCCGGCGGGCGGCGGCCCCGAGGTGGTCCTCGACCTCCTCACCTCCGACCTGGACCTGCACGCCTGGGTCCTCTCCCCCACAGGCAGGCAGATCGCCGGAGCGGGCGAGCCCCTGTCTCCCCGGGTCGGCGCGGAACTGGCGGGACGGCACCTCGCGGCCACCCGTACCGGCCGCCCGGGGCCGCACCGGGCCGAGGTGGACGGCACGGCCTATTCGCTGTTCCCGATCCGGAACACCGGGCGGGGAGCCCTCCCCGCCCCGGCTCGCGACGTGCGCGCGTCCGTGCTCTCGGACTGGCTGCTGGCCGTCGCGGCCGACGCGGGCGACTGGCCCGAGGCGCGGCTGGACCTGCTCCAGGGGGTGACCCAGCTGATCGCCGTCGAGCGGGACCGCAGGGACGCGGCCCGGGCGGTACGCCGCAGGCTCGCCCAGGAGGTCCTGGAACTGGTCCAGACAGGCGCGCCCCCGGCGGAGATCGCGGCCAGGCTGCGGGTGGCCGCGCCGGTCCTGCTGCCCGGTCTCGGCACGGCTCCGCACTGGCAGGTCGTGGTGGCACGGGTCGAGTGGTCGCAGGAGGGCGCGGACCTCCCGGGCGGCCGGGCGGCGCAGGCGCTCCTGGAGGAGGTCCTGGTCGATCCCACGGTGACGGGCCCCGACTCGGCGGACCGGATCGCCGTGGCGCACACGGGCGAGGAGGCCATCGCCCTCGTGCCGCTGACCGCGGTGCCCGCGGCTCCCGAAGGGGCCGACGCCCCGGGAGGAACGGGCGCCCCGGAGGGAACGGACACCCCGGAGCGGCAGGAGACCGCGCTGCACGCCGACGCCCTGCTCGAAGCCGTCCGCGCGCCCCTGGCCGCCGGCCTCGCGGACGACGGCCGGCTGACACTGGGTGTCAGCGCGGCCGTGCACTCGGCCGAGGGGCTGCGCGGCGCGCTGGAGGAGGCCCGGCACGCCCGCCGGGTCGCCGCGGCCCGGCCGGGACCGGTCTGCGCGGCGGGCCACCACGAGCTCGCCTCGCACGTCCTGCTGCTGCCCTTCGTCCCCGACGACGTCCGCCGCGCGTTCACCGCGCGGCTCCTGGACCCGCTGCGCGACTACGACCGGCGCCACCGCGCGGAGCTGATCGAGACGCTGGAGGCCTTCCTGGACTGCGACGGTTCCTGGACCCGGTGCGCGGCCCGGCTGCACCTGCACGTCAACACGCTGCGCTACCGCGTCGGACGTATCGAGCAGTTGACGGGCCGTGACCTTTCCCGCCTCGAGGACAAGCTCGACTTCTTCCTCGCCCTGCGTATGAGCTGATCTTCCGGGCCCGTCACGGCGCCCCCGGCCTCCGGGCGATTGTGAAAACTTTCACCTGACATTGATCCCACCCCTTGGCCCGGCGTGCCATTCCGTGCTGAGATGCGCGCAGACCCTGGCCGACGGGCGTTCGCCCGCCGGCCTCCACAGCTCGATGGCGCGCTCGGGGAGGGCAACGTGGCGCATACCGCCATGTCTGGTTCCGGAACGACAGCAGATGACGATCCGCCGCTCCAGACCGCGGTATGGCGGCTGCGCTCACGCGCCTGCTGGACGGACGCCGCCGCACTGCTCGAACCCCACGCGTCCACCGATCCCGCGGCCGCCCTCCAGCGGACCTCGCTGCTGACCGAGCGGTGCCTGTACACCGGCGTCGGATGGACGGACGCCGAGGACGCCCTGCGCACCGCCGAGGCGCTCGCCCACGACGACTCCGAGCGCGGGGCGGCCGCCTGCGAGCGGGGCTACCTCGCGTACGCCTCGACCCTGCTCGGGGCCCGTGACCGGGCCGACGAGGCGAGCGTGGCGCTCAGCAGGGCCGCCGCCCTGCTCTCCCCGGCGGCCCCCGGCCGCCCCCTGCTGGACTTCCGCCGGGGCCTGATCGCCCAGAACATCGCCGACTCCCCCCAGTCCGCCCGGGCCGCCTACCGCAGGGCGCACGCCGGGGCCACGGCACGGGGCGACGAGCTCCTGCTCTCCTTCACCTGGCGGCACCTCGCCTCGCTCGCCCTGCGTGAGGGCGAGCTGGCGGAGGCGCGGCACGGCTTCGCCGAGTCGCTGCGGATACGGGAGGAGCTGGGCTACCTCGTCGGCACGGCTCCGGCGCTCATCTCGCTGGCGGACGCCGAGGCGGAACCCGAGGCGGCCGCCCGGCTGCGCGCCGAGGCCGGCCGGCTGTTCCGGCTGCTGGGAGGCGTACCGACCTGGCTCGCCCCCCGGCTGGAGCCGCCGGCCCCGGAGACCGTCGAGGCGAACTGACGGGCCGGGGACGCCGGGCTCAGACGTCCGCGCCGTTGAAGTGTTCGCGTACGAGCGACCGGACCACCGTCAGGTCGCGGGCGATGAGCGCGTCCAGGAGCGCGGTGTGCTCCGAGGCGTCGGCGAGCAGGTCGGCCCGGCGGCCGGCGGGGCTGTCGACGAGGGGCCACTGGGACCGCCGGTGGAGGTCGTCGGCGACCGACACCAGCTGCTGGTTGCCGGACAGGGCGAGCACGGCCCGGTGGAAGGCCCGGTCGGTCTCGGCGTAGGCCGCCCGGTCCCCCACGGCGGCCGCCGCGACCGTGGCGTCGGCCAGCGGGCGCAGCGCGCACCAGGCCGCCGCGGGGACGGTACGGGCGAGCCGCAGCATGACCGGGACCTCGATCAGGGCGCGCACCTCGGCGAGCTCAGCCAGCTCGCCCGGGCCCCGCTCGCTGACCCGGAAGCCGCGGTTCGGCACGACCTCGACGGCGCCCTCGACGGCCAGCTGCTGCATCGCCTCGCGCACCGGTGTCGCGGACACGCCGAAGCGGGCACCGAGTGCGGGAGCGGAGTAGACGTGCCCGGGAGTCAGCTCCCCGCCGACGAGCGCGGCGCGCAGGGCGTCGAGGATCTGGCCGCGTACGGAGTGCCGCTGGACGACGGCCCGGGGCGCGGGCGGCTCCCCGTGGGTGTGCTCGCCGCGCACCTGTTCGGGCACGCGGATCCCCGGCGGAGGGTCCGCGGGCGCGTACGGCCGCGCGTTCTCACGCGCTCTGCCCTGCTCCATCGGAACCTCCTCGGCCTGGCGGGCCGACTCGCGCGCGCCGGACCCCTTGTGCACGATAGGCGGAGCGGGCCACGGTTCACACATCGATCTCTTCGGGTAAGGTAAGGCTTACCTGCAAAAGATCGTGATTCGGTGGTCCCCGTATGACCGTGCCCGCCCTGCTCACCGCCATCGCCCCGTCGCCGCTGACGGCGGCGTACGTACGACTGGCCGAGGTCTTCCCCGGTCTGCGCGCGGAGGTGCTCGCCGACGACGTCGCGGCGCCCACGGGCGGCGGATGGGTCGGTGCCGCCGATCTCGCGGCCGGGGGTGCCGCGCTGGACGAGTTCCTGGCCTGGGACGAGGCACAGGTGCTGCGGGACTACGGCACCCGGGCCCGCCCCGACGTGGTGGCGAGCTTCGGACTGCACCGGTACGCGTGGCCGGCCTGCCTCCTGGTGACCCTCCCGTGGTTCACGCACCGCCGGGTCCCGCGGATCCCCGTCGACGAGGTCTCCTTCCACCGGGGCCTGGGCCGTCTCACCCTCCGCGCGGGGGAGTTCGCCTGCCTGCCCGACGACCCGGCGGCGGGGCTGCCGGGCGCGCGGGTCGTCCCCGACGAGGCGGCGCTGCGGGCCGAGGTGCTCGACGCCGTGGCGCAGCACATCGGCCCGGTGCTGGACGGCTTCCGGCCGCGCATGCGGCGCGGGAAGCGGGCCCTGTGGGGCATGGCGACCGACGAGATCGTCGAGGGCCTCTGGTACATCGCCCACCTGCTCGGGGAGGAGGGCCGCGCGATGAGGGAGCTGGAGCTCCTGCTGCCCGGCACCACCAAGCCGTACGTGGGCACGGCGGGCTTCCGCGAACTGACCGGTCCCGACGGCGAGTCGCTCCCGACGCGCGACCGCGCGAGCTGCTGCCTCTTCTACACCCTGCGGCCCGAGGACACGTGCGTCACCTGCCCGCGCACCTGCGACGCGGACCGCGTGCGGAAGCTGACGCCCGCCCCCTGAGCCGCACGGCGGCTCACACCACCCGGGCGGGCGACCACAATTCGAACGCAACTCAACTTACCCGTAAGGGCGCTCGAAAAGATTCCGTCCAACGATGAGCCCCGCCACCCCAATGGCGTTCACTTGCCCCGAAACCCGCTGAGCGCGGCGGTATTTCCGTCACGATGGCGCCCGAAACGCCCTACGTGACGCAAGGGACCGTGCATGAGACTGACCGACATATCGCTTGACTGGCTGCTTCCGGGCGCCGTGCTGCTCGTGGGAGTCATGGCGGCGGTGACGGTGGTCGCGCGCGGCAAGCGCGCCGCTGAGAAAGCCGCGGCCGACGACAGCTGGGAACGCAGCGAGGAGCGCCGCAGGCGCAAGGAGGCTCTCTACGCCACCGCCTCGTACGTCCTGCTGTTCTGCTGCGCCGCTGTCGCCGCCGCCCTCTCCTTCCACGGGCTCGTCGGCTTCGGCCGGCAAAACCTCAGCCTCTCCGGGGGCTGGGAGTACCTCGTACCCTTCGGCCTCGACGGGGCCGCGATGTTCTGTTCGGTGCTCGCGGTGCGGGAGGCCAGCCACGGCGACGCCGCACTGGGCTCCCGGCTGCTGGTGTGGACGTTCGCCGGTGCCGCCGCCTGGTTCAACTGGGTGCACGCACCGCGCGGCATGGACCACGCGGGCGCCCCGCACTTCTTCGCGGGGATGTCGCTCTCCGCGGCCGTGCTCTTCGACCGCGCGCTGAAGCAGACCCGTCGTGCGGCGCTGCGCGAGCAGGGCCTGGTGCCCCGCCCGCTGCCGCAGATCCGGATCGTGCGGTGGCTGCGCGCCCCCAGGGAGACCTTCGGCGCCTGGTCGCTGATGCTCCTCGAGGGCGTACGCACCCTCGACGAGGCGGTGGACGAGGTACGCGAGGACCGCCGGGAGAAGGAACAGAACCGGCACCGCCGGAGGGACCAGGCCAAGCTGGACAGGGCGCAGATCAAGGCCCTGAACCGGCAGAACCGGGCCTGGGGGCGCGGTGGCCGGGCCGGACGCCAGATGGACGTCCAGGCCATCGCCCCGGCAGCGGGAGGCGGCCCACCGGCCGTCGCGGAGCCTGCCATAACAGAGCCGGGACAACTGCCGCTGCGTCCCCGGCCATCCCTGCAAGCCGTGAACGGCTCGAACTCCAGGAGTACTTCGACACAGACCACCAGCGGTGACCCCGCGACCGTCGACCTCACCGCCGAGGACGACACCCAGGCCCTGCCCCGGCTCGATTCGCTGGAGCAGAAACTGAAGGACCTGGAGCAGCAGTTCGGCTGAGCGTCAGGACCTCCCCGCGTTCAGCTCGAACCAGACCACCTTGCCCAGCGCCTGCGTCATGACTCCCCAGGAGTCCGCCAGGCTCTGGACGAGGAGCAGTCCCCTGCCGTGCGTACCGTCGTCGGCGTTCGGTACGTACGGCGCGGGATCCTGCCCGGTCACGAAGTCGCGCACCTCCACCCGTAAGCGCGTGGGCGCGGACGTCACCGTGACCACGGCGCCGTGCCGCGTATGGATCAGCGCGTTCGTCACCAGCTCGCTGAGCAGGAGCTGTGCCACCTCGGCCTCCTCCGGGCGTCGGCGGCGGCGCAGGAACTCCCGCAGCTCCGCCCGTACTTCCCCCACGGCCGACAGATCGGCATGCCCGAGTCTCCGGTGCATCCGCGTCGGCGGTCTCTCCTGTCGCTTCGCCATGTCCCCCGCACGCACGCTGAATCGGCCTCCTCGGCTCCCGCTTCATCACGTCATGTGTCGAACGCTTTCACGGGATGCATGCCCCACGGCGCAACGGTCACGCATCAACACATGAACGGGCGAGAGTGCGACCCCGCGCGAACGACCGGCGCGTTCCATTTCCCTACCCCCGGTTAACTTCCGAAAAATTCACACGAGTTGGCGTTGACGGATGGGGATCTACGCGCGTCATCATGGTGGGTATGCGAATCCCCCCACGGATCACCACGCTCGGCGGCATCGCCGCCCTCCTGTCCGTCCTCTTCGTCGGCGGGCCGGTCACCGCCTCGGCGGCGACGGCTCCCTCGGCCGCCGCGGTCGGCAGTGTCTGCTACTCCGCACTGCCGTCCCAGGCACACGACACGCTCGACCTAATCGAGGCGGGCGGCCCGTTCCCGTACGACCAGGACGGCACCGTCTTCCAGAACCGGGAGGCGCTGCTGCCCAGCCAGGGCACGGGCTACTACCACGAGTACACGGTCATCACCCCCGGCTCCTCGGACCGCGGGGCCCGACGGATCGTCACGGGTGAGGAGGCCGAGGAGGACTACTACACCGCGGACCACTACGAGTCGTTCGACCTGGTCGACCACGGCTGCTGATCCGCACTCCCCCGGACCGGTCCGCGCCGTAGTCCCCCACCTGCGGCGCGGACCATCGGACGGCACGGGAGGCGAAGGCACCTGTACGCTCCCCGCATGACCGTGACCTATGTGCTGGACGGCTCGGGGATCACCGGCCTCGACAGCTTCTGGGATGCGATCGGCGAGGCGGTGAACGGCCCCGGCGGCTATTTCGGCCGCGGCCTGGACGCCTTCGCCGACTGTCTGAGCGGCGGCTTCGGCACCCCGCGGGACGGGGACTTCGTCATCGAGTGGCGCGACCACGCCCGCTCCGCCCGCGCGCTGGGGCACGAGGAGACCGCCCGCCGGCTGGAGCGCCTGCTCCCCCGGGTGCACCCCACCAACCGCGCGCGCGTCGAGGCGGAGCTGGCCGAGGCCCGGGCGGGCCGCGGTCCGACACTCTTCGACCAGTTGGCCGGGATCATCACGGACCGGACCACACCCGGGACACTCCGGCTGAGGTGAGCCCATGTCCCGTGCCGGGCGCGGCCGTCCGGCTCAGGGCCGGGGCACGTTCCGGAGGTTGGACCGGGCCATCTGGAGCATCCTGCCGACCCCGCCGTCCAGGACGATCTTGCTGGCGGAGAGGGCGAAGCCGGTGACCATGTCGGCGCTGATCTTCGGCGGGATGGAGAGGGCGTTCGGGTCGGTGACCACGTCGACGAGCGCGGGCCCCTTGTGCTTGAAGGCGTCCTTGAGCGCGCCCTCCAGCTGCTTGGGCTTCTCCACCCGCACCCCGTAGGCCCCCGCCGCCCGCGCGATCGCCGCGAAGTCGGGGTTCTTGTTGGTCGTACCGAACGACGGAAGCCCCGCCACCAGCATCTCCAGCTCGACCATGCCGAGCGAGGAGTTGTTGAAGAGGACGACCTTCACCGGCAGGTTGTACTGGACGAGGGTGAGGAAGTCGCCCATCAGCATGGTGAATCCGCCGTCGCCGGACATCGAGACGACCTGCCGGTTCCGGTCGGTGAACTGGGCGCCGATCGCCTGCGGCAGCGCGTTGGCCATCGAGCCGTGGCTGAACGATCCAATCACCCTGCGCTTGCCGTTGGGCGTGAGGTAGCGGGCCGCCCAGACGTTGCACATCCCGGTGTCCACGGTGAACACGGCGTCGTCGTCGGCGAGTTCGTCGAGGACCGAGGCGACGTACTCCGGGTGGATCGGGACGTGCTTCTCGACCTTGCGGGTGTACGCCTTGACCACGCCCTCGAGCGCGTCGGCGTGCTTCTTCAGCATCCGGTCGAGGAACTTGCGGTCGGTCTTGGCCTTCACACGCGGGGTCAGGGCGCGCAGCGTCTCCCGTACGTCGCCCCAGACCGCGAGGTCGAGCTTGGAACGCCGGCCCAGGTGCTCGGGGCGGACGTCGACCTGGACGATCTTCACATCGGTCGGGAGGAACGCGTTGTACGGGAAGTCGGTGCCCAGCAGGATCAGCAGGTCGCACTCGTTGGTGGCCTCGTAGGCGGCGCCGTAGCCGAGCAGCCCGCTCATCCCCACGTCGTACGGGTTGTCGTACTGGATCCACTCCTTGCCCCGCAGCGCGTGGCCGACCGGGGCCTTCACGCGCTCGGCGAACTCCATGACCTCGGCGTGGGCGCCCGCCGTGCCGCTCCCGCAGAACAGCGTCACCCGTTTGGCCTCGTCGACCATCCGGCAGAGCTTCTCGATCTCCGCGTCCCCGGGCTTCACGGAGGGCCGCGAGGTGACCAGGGCGTGCTCGATCGACTTCTCCGGGGCGGGCTGCGAGGCGATGTCGCCGGGCATCGAGACGACGCTGACGCCGCCCCGGCCGATCGCGTGCTGGATCGCCGTCTGCAGCAGCCGCGGCATCTGCTGCGGGTTGGAGATCATCTCGTTGTAGTGGCTGCACTCCTGGAAGAGCAGCTCCGGGTGGGTCTCCTGGAAGTAGCCGAGGCCGATCTCGCTCGACGGGATGTGCGAGGCGAGGGCGAGCACGGGGGCCATGGAGCGGTGCGCGTCGTAGAGGCCGTTGATGAGGTGGAGGTTGCCCGGGCCGCACGACCCGGCGCAGGCGGCGAGGGTGCCGGTGATCTGGGCCTCGGCACCCGCGGCGAACGCGGCGGTCTCCTCGTGCCTGACCTGGACCCACTCCACGGCGGAGTTCCGCCGGATGGCGTCGACGACGGGGTTGAGGCTGTCACCGACGACGCCGTACAGCCGCTTGACCCCCGCTCGCACCAGGATGTCGACGAACTGTTCCGACACGTTCTGCTTGGCCATGGGTGCGCACCCTCTCCGCCTCGGGCTGTCCGGGACTCCATCAACCCACGCCGCGCTCCGTTACGCCTCCCAGACCGCCGCGCACGTCCGGTCGTCCGCGTACCCCTTGATCCTGAGCTGTATGTCGGCCAGATAGGCCGGGAGTCCCGGAGGACCGCCCGCACCCCACCGCCGGGCGAGCTCCCCGGCCAGCCCCGGCTCCCCGCGCAGGGGCTCGGCGAGGCCGTTCCCGCAGAGCAGCAGCGTGTCGCCGGGCCGGGCGACGGAGGCGCGGAAGCGGAAGGGCTCGGCGGGCGGCGGCGGAGGGCCCTCGGCGTACGACGGCGAAGGCGTGGCGATCTGCAGATCCATCGTCAGACGGTCCCCGCCCGGGCTCTCCTCGTTCGCCGCGCCGCCGGTCGCGGGCAGCACGGGTTCGAGGTCCTGCCAGGCCCCGTCGCGGAGGCGGAACAGGCCGCCGGGCCCGATCCCGAAGAAGACCCGTGTGCGGCACGACGGGTCGGAGGAGAGCAGCAGACAGCGCAGACCGGTGCTGTACGCCGAGGGGTCCAGCCCTAGTTCGGCGGCACGGGCGCGCAGTCTGCCGTAGGTGCGGTCGGTGAGGCGGTGCAGACCCGACTTGAGGTCGCCCCTGCGGCCCGCCCTTATGTCGTCGGAGAGCCGGGCGTGGCTGCGGGCGACCGCTCCGCCGATCCAGCGACAGGCGTCGGTGGCGGCGAGACGGGCCTGCTCCTCACCCCGGGTGCCGCCGGCCACCGCGACCAGGACCAGCGCGGCGTCCCCGGTGCCGAAGCGCGCGGTGAGCAGGGCGTCGCGCCGCGGCTCGCCCCGGAAGCGCGCCGAGTCGCCGCGCACGGACGCGGCCCGGAGGGTGTACGTGCCGTAGCGGGCCCCGTCGAGGACCGTGTCGGGCACGAGGCCGTCCAGGTCGTCGGGGCCTGAGCCGGGCAGCGCCGCGGGCTCCGCGTCGTAGGTCGGCGGCCGGTCCCCGAGGTGGCCGACGGCCGGGCGCTCCGGCGGCCCGGGGGTGTGCACAGGCTCCGGCACGGGCGGTACGGCCACCGCGGGCGGCTGGGGGGGTACGGGCGGTGCCGGCGGCGGACGTACGGCGAAGGTCTGCGGCCGAGGGGGCGCGGCCGGGGGCTCCCAGGGGGCGCGCCCGACCGGGACGGTGCGCGGGGGCCGCGGCGGCTGCGCGGCGGGGGGACGCCCCGTGCCGGGAGTCGGCGCCGGTGCGGACGGTGGCGCCGGGGCCGACGGTGGCGCCGGTGCTCCGACCGGCGGAACGACGGGTCGCGCGGGCGGCGGTCCCGGCGCCGGGCCGGCTTCCGGCAGGCGCGGGTCGGGCAGCGGCACCACCGTGACCGGGTGGTCCGCACGGCCCGCCTCCGGGTCGCCCACGGCGTCCGACGCGGAGTCGAACCGGTCGTCGAGACTGTCGGCCGCGCCGCTCGGACCGGTGTCCGGCGCGGTCCCGTCGTACAGCTTGCGCCACCAGTCGTCCTCGTGTGCGGCGGGCTTCTCCCCCTGCTGACTCATGCCCATAGTGTCGACCGCTCGGGCCCCACGAAAACGGGTCATCCGGAAAACAGGCCCGGAAGTGGCAGCCACGAAGGGACCCGCCGGACGTCCCCACCCCCCACGGGAAGGTCGCCCGGCGGGCCGGTCCATCCGCATGGCCCTCCACCTGCGGGGCGGAAGGTGCCGACGGTGGCGCCAGGTTGTCAGAGTGGCGGAGGGTACGGGGCATGATGGGCCCGGCGGGTTTACGCCGTGGCCGTTTCCCGCCACGGCGGACCCGCCCGACGGGCGCGGGAACGCGCGTGCACCGAGCCGGGGAGGGCCGAGGATGCTGTCAGCGATAGGTCTCGACGAGAGACAGGAAGCGGCCTACCGGGCGCTGGTCGCGGCGGGCGCCGCGGAGCTCGCCGATCTCGCACGCCGGCTGGCCCTGCCCGAGGCGGACGCCGAGCGCGCCCTGCGCCGGCTGGAGCAGCAGGGGCTCGTGGCCCAGTCGTCGTCGCGGGCGGACCGCTGGGTCGCGGCGCCCCCCGGCGTGGCGCTGGGCGCGCTGCTGACCCAGCAGCGCCATGAGCTCGAACAGGCGGAGCTGGCGTCCGCCCTGCTCGCCGAGGAGTACCGGGCCGAAGCGGCCGAACCGGCGGTGCACGACCTGGTGGAGGTGGTGACCGGCGCGAGCGCGGTGGCCCACCGGTTCCACCAACTGCAGCTGGGCGCCGCGTCGGAGGTCTGCGCCCTGGTCACGGGGAAGCCGATCGCGGTCACCGGCATGGAGAACGAGTCCGAGGAGCGGGCGGCGATGCGGGGCGTCTCCTACCGCGTGGTCGTCGAGCGCGACGTCCTCTCGTTGCCGACAGGGATCACGGAGCTGTCGGCGGCGCTGGGCCGTGACGAGCAGTGCCGGGTGGTCGACCGGGTGCCGACGAAGCTGGTGGTCGCCGACGCCGCGCTGGCGATGGTGCCGCTGACCGGCCGGGGGGCCGAACCTGCCGCCCTGGTGATCCACGCCAGCGGGCTGCTGGAGTCCCTGATGGGCCTCTTCGAGGCGGTGTGGCGGGACGCGATGCCGCTGCGGCTGGGCAGGGGTGGGATCAGCGAGGAGAACGGGCCGGGTGCCGATCCGACCGATCTGGAGATCCTCTCGCTGCTGCTGGCCGGTCTGACGGACGCGAGCGTGGCGAAACAGCTGGACCTGGGGCTGCGGACGGTGCAGCGGCGGGTGAAGGGGCTGATGGAGCTCACCGGGGTCACCACCCGGCTGCAGCTCGGCTGGCACGCCTACGAGCGCGGCTGGGTGGCCCGCGCGCCCCGCTGACCGCCCTCGCGACACCGCGGCCACTCACACGACCGCGCTGACGGGCGGGACCCGGCGGACTCCGGCACGCTGGTCGAATGAGTGTGTGGCAGCTCGTTGCCGTCGGGGCGGTGATGCTGCTCGGCCTGGTCGGCGTCCTGGTGCCCGGCGTGCCGGGGCAGGCGATCGTCTGGGCGGCGGTGCTCTGGTGGGCGCTGACGGACCCGACGCCGGTCGCCTGGGGTGTGCTGATCGGCTCGACGTGCCTGCTGCTGCTGAACCAGGCGCTGAAGGCGCTGCTGCCCTCGCGGCGCCCCCGCGAGACGGGGGCGCCGCGCAGGACACTGATGGCCGGAGGGATCGCGGCGATCGCCGGCTTCTTCGTGATCCCGGTGGTGGGCGGGATCCTGGGATACGTGGGCGCGGTCTACGGGGCCGAGCGCCTGCGGCTCGGGAGCCGTGCGGCGGGCTGGACCTCGCTCCGCTCGGTGATGCGGGCGACCGGGTACTCGGTGCTCCTCGAACTCTTCTGCTGCCTGTTGGCGGTGGGGGCGTGGCTGGGAGCAGTCGTCTGGGGCTGAGGACCGGCTGTCCGGACGGCTCACGCCGCCGCCCGGACACCGGCCGTTCCCGCTAACGCGTCCTGCCCCGCTTCATCGCCATGGCCTCGCGGCCCTCCGCGCCCCTGCGCTTCCATTCGCGGAGGGTCTCGCTGCGCAGCCGGGCATCGGTCTTCGCCGCGATGCGGTGGTTCTCCCGGAGGAGCTTGCGATAGCTGTCGAGACGCCGTTCGGCCAGGGATCCGTCCTCGATCGCACCGAGCACGGCACAGCCGGGCTCGGACTCGTGGCCGCAGTCGTGGAAGCGGCACTGCCGCGCCAGGTCCTCGATCTCGGAGAAGACCTGGCCGACGCCCGTCTCCGCGTCCCACAGACCGACCCCCCGCAGCCCCGGGGTGTCGATGAGGACACCCCCGCCGGGGAGCACGAGGAGATTGCGGGTCGTGGTGGTGTGACGGCCCTTGCCGTCCACCTCGCGGGCCTCCTGCACGTGCATCACGTCCGTGCCGAGCAGCGTGTTGGCGAGGGTCGACTTGCCCGCGCCCGAGGTCCCGAGCAGCACGCTCGTACCACTGCCGACGATCGCGCCGAACACGTCGACGCCCTCCCCCGTGGCGGAGCTGACGGTGAGCACCTGCACCCCGGGGGCGATGCGCTCGACGTCCTGGACGAGGTGGGACAGCGTGGTGGCGTCCGGGACGAGGTCGGCCTTGGTGAGCAGCACGAGCGGCTGCGCCCCGTACGCCTCGTGCCCGGCGGAGGGGACCCCGTCGCCGAGCAGGGCGGCGCCGGCGGTGGCGGACATGGCCAGCGCCAGGAACCGCTCCAGCCGTCCGAGGTCGAGCTCGACCGCGAGCGAGACGCAGATGACGATGTGGTCGATGTTGGTGGCGAGCACCTGCCCTTCGGAACGCTGCGACGACGTCGAGCGCACGAAGGCCGTGCGGCGGGGCAGGAGCGTCCGGACGAACTGCGGGTCGCCGTCGGGGTCGACGGCCACCCAGTCACCGGTGCAGACGATCCGCATCGGGTCACGGGGCACCACGAACGCGGTGTCCGCCCTGAGGGTGCCCGCAGGGGTGACCACGTCGCACAGACCGCGGTCCACCCGCACCACACGCCCCGGCAGGAGTCCCTGCTCTGCGTACGGGGCGAAGGTGTCGGCCCACGCGTCGTCCCAGCCGTACGGAGCCAGCGGGTGCGACGGAGCGGAAGCCTGGGAAATGGAGAAAGACAAGGGAAACCCTTCACAAGGGCGGCCCCGGCAACGCGCGTCAGGCGCGGAGGAGAAGGTCGGTCAGCCGGTGGCCACAGGGGTGGGAACGATGCACTTCGGCTTGTGGGCAGTGCCCATCGCAACGACAGTCATCAATGTCCTCACCTCCTGGTTCCTCGAACTCCGCACACCATAGCCGGGGGTCGCCCGGCGCGGTCAACGGGTTTTCCGGGAGCGGACAGCCGATCCGGAGGATTGGGGCGGGTTGGCAAGGATATTCCCCGAACAGGTGATACGGGTGCACAAGGACGGGTCTCGGGCGGTTAGGGTGCCGGACATGACTTCACCGAAAACCGCCACCCTCCCTTATTCCCAGGCCCAGTTGGGCACCCAGGTACTGATCGGCTGGAGCGGGGCGAGCGCCCCCGGGGAGCGAGAGACGGCCTTCCTTCTCGCCTACTCGCTCGGCGACGGTCCGGACGGGCCCGAGGCCGGGGAGAGCGCCATGTACACGGCCCTGGAGCGCAGCGGCCTGCGCGTGGGAGGCGAGACCCTGGACGCCACGGACCTGCCGAACCTTCCGGTGAAGCTCCTCGTCCAGGCCGGTCAGGCCGTGCTGACGCTGCCTCACTTCAAGGCGCAGTACACCGTGCCCCCCGAGTGGCTGGCAGCGGCGCGGTCCGAGGGCAGGGTCCACGGGATGTTCGCCACGCGTCCGTGGCCCGCGGCCGTCCCCGGGCAGCCGGTGGGCGAGGAGGCCCTGCTGGCCTTCGTGGGCGACCCCGACGTCATCAGGACCTCCGCCCACTGCCTGCTGCCGGTGCGCAGCCTCGGCTGACCGCCCGGTGCCCCCCGCACACACGACGGCGATGCCCACCACCCCCCGTGGAGTGGTGGGCATCGCCCTGTGCGACCTGGGCCGCAACGGCGTGCGGGCGGCCCGCCGGCG
Source organism: Streptomyces sp. NBC_01460 (assembly GCF_036227405.1). Classification (NCBI taxonomy): domain Bacteria; kingdom Bacillati; phylum Actinomycetota; class Actinomycetes; order Kitasatosporales; family Streptomycetaceae; genus Streptomyces; species Streptomyces sp. NBC_01460. Next base: position 6,755,547 of record NZ_CP109473.1, on the reverse strand, counting down.
TACACCCGGGGCCGCCCGCACGCGTGGTGTCAGTTGTTGCCGACGCCGTTGCCCGAGAGCACCGGGATGTCGTTCAGGATGTGCGACAGCGGCTCGTCGCCCTTGGCCTGCGTGGAGTTGTCCGCGCACTGCTGGTTCTGCGGGTTCGACAGGACGTTGATGTCCTGGACGGCGATCGGAATGAGACCGATCAGCGAACCCACGTTGGCCTTGACCGGCAGGGCGATGCAGGGCTTGTTCAGCGAGCCCTGGACGAGGCTGAGCTGGGGGCTCTGGTCGCCCTCGGTCTCGCTGTTGCCGAACTCCGACTCGGCGCCGTTGCCGTTGATCGTCGTCGTACCGTGGTCGTCGCCGATCGCCATGGCCGAGGGGGCCGCGGCGGCGGACAGGCCGATCAGGGACACGGCTACGGCGGCGCCGGCCATCATCTTCTTCATCACGCTTCACCTTTCGGAGCGTCCCGTTGTGGAACGTACTGATAACCCCAAGCGGAGCTTTCGGTTCCGCTACACCACTCGAACGGGTTGGATCCGGATCAGGGTCGACGCGCGGTCACGCGCCTCCGGACTCTGCGCCGCCCGCCGTACGGGCGGCGGGGACGAAGACGCCCCTCCGGTCGGACACGGCCCTGCCGGGCGTCTGCGATGCCGCTTCCGCGCCCCTCGGCCGCCACTCCGGCTCACTCCGGGCGGCATCGCGCCATTCGGCGAGCAGTCGGTCGTAGATGGGCGTGGAGCTCTCCGGCAACCGGGCGGGGCCGGGCTGGTGGTGCCTGTCGTACGGGTCCATGAGGCGCATCTACCCGGACCCGCCCGCAATGTCGGCCGATAGTGTGGCAATCAGCCCAATTCACGCACTATCGGGCTACCCGACGTGCAGACCGGTGGCCGCCGCCCGTGCGCGTACAGCCGTGTGGGGCCGCCCTGCCCGTGCGCCGACCGAGGTTCGGACGCGGCACGGACAGAACGGCCCCACACGTGTTCACGGACTACGACGAGGCGGGAAACCTAGCGCCCTGGCCCGAAGAGGCCAGGGAGGGACGGAGTCGCGCGGTGTCAGTTGTTGCCCGCGCCGTTGCCCGAGAGCACCGGGATGTCGTTGAGGATGTGCGACAGCGCCTCGTCACCCTTGGCCTGGGTGGAGTTCTCGGTGCACTGCTGGTTCTGCGGCGAGGACAGGACGTTGATGTCCTGGACCGAGATCGGGACGAGCCCGAGCAGCGAGCCGATGTTCGCCTTCGCCGGCAGGGCGATGCAGGGCTTGTTGAACGAGCCCTGGATGAGGCCGATCTGCGGGCTCATGTCCCCGTGGGTGCTGCTGTTGCCGTAGTACTGGTCGGAGCCGTTGCCGTTGACCGTCGTGGTGCCCTGGTCGTTGCCGATCGCCATGGCCGAGGGGGCCGCGGCGGCGGAAACACCGGCGACGGATGCGGCCATGGCCGCCGACGCCAGAATCTTCTTCATCATGAACGTGCCCTTCTGGTTTTTCTGTTGCCCGCCTGTCCGGAGCACTCTGAACAACTCCGTCCGGTGGCGCGCGGTTGCGCTCTTTCACTCGAACGATGTTTCTCGTCCGGCTCACCGCGCAGCGCACGGAAGCGGTGCGGTGAACCGCGCGGAACGACATTGCGGGCCCTGTGGTCAGCCGCCCAGCGGAAGTCCGCCCAACAGCGTTCCCGCCGAGTCGGCCGCACCGGTCACCAGGTCGGCCGACCTGCTCACCGTGCCGTCCTCGCGCACTTCTTCGACGGTGTCTCCGACCCCGTCCACCAGGGGGTTCACCACCCGGTCCGGGATCTGGGGCACCGTGGACGTCAGTTCGTTCACGCCGCCGGTGAGGCTGATCCGGGGGGCCGTGGGGGCGGTCACGGCGAGGGCGGGAGCGGCCGTCCCGAGAGCGGCGACGGAACCTGCGACCAGGGCGACGGTCTTCGCGTACTTCACTTTCCCAAATCCCTTCTTCGGCGGCGTCCACCGCCTTTCACGGGACAACGACCATCTGCCGGGCGGGGAAACTGCGCACGTCTGAATTTCCCCCCGGGCTCACCGAACCCGGGCGCACCGAGAGGGCCCTGGAGCGGCATGTGCGCTCCAGGGCCCTCTCATGACGAACCGTCGGCTCGACCGTAAGGAGATCAGTCGTTGATGCAGACGTTGCCGAAGGCCGGGTTGAGCAGACCGATGACGTTGATGGTGTTACCGCAGACGTTCACCGGGATGTGGATCGGAACCTGCACCACGTTGCCGGACAGGACGCCCGGGGAGCCGGCGGCGACGGCCTCGGCGCCGGAGTCGGCCATGGCCGGGGCAGCGGCACCGAGCGCCATGAGGGTTCCGGCGGCGACGGCGGCAACCTTGGTGTACTTCACTTTCGTCCCTTTCTGCAGCGGAGTCCTGAGCGGTCACGGCTTTCGTGCCGCACGAGCGATTTTCTGAAATGCGCTCGTGACTCCGGAGCTGTCATGCATAACGATTGGCAGGCGGCCACGAAACGCTGTGCGAGGAGTTTTCCGGAAGACCGCCCGAATGATGCAGGCCCGGGCCGCACGATGGAGGAGTGTCGGCGGCCCGGACCGGTCCCGGGGATCCGGTCAGCTGTTGCCGGCACCGTTGCCGGAGAGGACCGGGATGTCGGACAGGATGTGCGACAGCGGCTCGTCACCCTTGGCCTGGGTGGAGTTGTCGGTGCACTGCTGGTTCTGCGGGTTCGACAGGACATTGACGTCCTGGATGGCCAGCGCGGCGAGGATTCCGACGAGCGCACCGGCGTTGGCCTTGACCGGCAGGGCGATGCAGGGCTTGTTCAGCGAACCCTGGACGAGGCTGAGCTGCGGGCTCTGGTCGCCCTCGGTCGAGCTGTTGCCGAACTCCGACTCGGCACCGTTGCCGTTGATCGACGTCGTGCCGGTGTCGTTGCCGATCGCCATGGCGCTGGTCGCCGAGAGACCGAGGACGGAGGCGGCGACGGCGCCCGTAGCCAGAACCTTCTTGATCACGATGAACCCTTCTCGTACCGATTGCCCCGCAGCGGAGCACCCTGATCAACTGGGCGGCCGGCGTTTGGTTCCCCCCGTTCACCCGAATGCCATGACTCCGCCCAGGGGGCGAACACCCGTACGTGACCCTTTCGGGTGGTTACACAATTTCCACCGATCTCCAAGTTTCCCCCGTAACCGCCGTGTCGTTAGGGAGTCGTCCGCGTCGATGGAATGACTGCCATCAGGGCCACCGCCCACGCGAATTTCCCGGAGAAGGGCACGTAATGCGACAGGTTCTGAATAAAAGCATGATCGTCATGGCGGCGGCGTCGGGCATCCTGACCGCCGCCGGCGGTTACGCGCACGCCGACGCCTCGGCCGACGGTGTCGCCGCCAATTCCCCCGGTGTCGGCTCGGGCAACGCCGTGCAGGTCCCGGTGCACGTCCCGGTCAACCTGTGCGGCAACACCGTCAATGTGATCGCCCTGCTGAACCCGGCCTTCGGCAACACCTGCGCGAACGTCGGCTCGGACGACGGCCACGGCCACGGTTCGTCCGGTGCGAGCGCCGACGGCAAGGCGGTCGGATCGCCCGGCGTCCTGTCCGGCAACCTGGCACAGATCCCGGTGGACGTCCCCGTGAACGCCTGCGGCAACTCCGTCGACGTCGTCGGTGTGCTCAACCCCGTGTTCGGCAACACCTGCGTCAACGAGAGCGGCCGCGACCACGGTCACCCGCCGGTCCACCCGCCGGTGCACCCGCCTGTGGAGCCTCCGGTCGACCCGCCGGTCGAGCCGCCGGTGACGCCCCCGACCGAGGAGCCGCCCACGGTCACCCCGCCGACCGAGGAGCCCCCGACCGTCACGCCGCCGACCTCGAAGCCTCCGGTGGAGCCGCCGGCCGGCAACCCGGGTCCGAACACCCCTGGCGCGCAGCTGGCCCAGACCGGTGCGGGTGAGATCGGCCTGGCCGCCGGCGCGAGCGCGGCGCTGCTGCTGGGCGGCGCGGTGCTCATGCGCCGCACCCGCGGTTCGCGCGGCTGACCAGCTCCTGAGAGGGAGCCGCACAGAGAGGGCCGGCCGACAGCTGCACCTGTCGGCCGGCCCTTCCGCGTCCGGGACTGTGCTGCTCCCGGGCCTCGGCTCCTTCCACCGCCAGGGAGGAGACCTGGCATGACGTACGACGTCGGATATCTGACGCCTTGGTAGCGTGTCCCCCCGGCTTGACGAGCGAGAGGGGCCGAGAGGTGGCGAGTTCACCCGCGGGGGGCGGCAAGCCCGGCCGGACACTGCTCCGGCAGGAGGTCGCCGAGGGGATCAAGCGCTACATCCTGGAGGAGCGCCTGCGTCCGGGCGACGCCCTGCCCACGGAGCCCGCACTCTGCGAGGCGCTCGGCGCGAGCCGCTCCAGCGTGCGCGAGGCGGTCAAGATCCTCGACGCGCTGGACATCGTCGAGGTCCGTCACGGCCACGGCACCTACGTCGGCCGGCTGAGCCTGTCCGCCCTGGTGGAGAGCCTGACGTTCCGTGGACTGCTCTCCCCCGGCGACGACTTCCAGGTGCTGGCCGACCTCGTGGACGTACGCGAACTCTTCGAGCGCGGGATGGCCGACCGCATCATCTCGCTGCTCCGGCCCGCCGATCTCGACCGGCTGGACGCGCTGGTGGCCGACATGCGCGGGACCGACGCCCACGCCGGTGACGGCTTCGTGGCCGCCGACCGGGCGTTCCACGCGCTGCTCGTCGCCCCGCTCGGCAACGACCTCATCGGGCAGCTCTCGATGGCCTTCTGGGATGTGTACGCGATCGTCGCCCCGCATCTCGACGGGTTCACCCACGCCGACGAGACCGCGACGATCGCCGCCCACCAGGCCGTCGTCGACTCCGCGCGCGCCGGTGACACCGCCGGCTTCGTGAAGGCGCTGGTTGAGCACTACGCCCCGGTCAGGCGCCGGATCTCGGAGGCTCGCGGGTCCTGACCTGACATCCTGGGTCCCCATACGAGGATCGAGCTCAGGGGTGCCTGCGATGCCGATGACGGGCTTACGGATGGGTGTGGTCGGCGGGAGCATCGCCGGCTGCGCGACGGCGATCGCCGGGACACGGTCGGGGGCGGACGTCACCGTCTACGAACGCAGCGGCGGCGAGCTCCGGGACCGGGGCCTCGGGATCGTCATCCCGCCCGCCCTGCACACCCGGCTGGTCGGCCTCGGTTATCTGGACGCGTCGATGCCGACCGCCCCGGTCGCCTCCCATGTCTGGCTGGCCCGGCCGCGGGGCCTGCGCACCGCACGTGAACTCGCCCGGCAGCCGAGCCCGGTCACCCCCTGCAACTGGGGCCTGCTCTGGCAGTCGTTGCGGGCGAACACCGGCGGAGCCCGCCATCATCGGGGCCGGCCCGTCACCGGCGTCGGCCGGGCCCCCGGGGGAGGCGCGCTGATCCGCACGGCGGAGGGCGAGGAGGCGTACGACATCGTCGTGGGGGCCGACGGGCACCGGTCGCTCACCCGGCAGTCGCTCGCCCCGGGGCTGGAGCCCACCGCCGCCGGGTACGCGGTGTGGCGCGGCACGATCCCCATGAGCGCGCTGGCGGGCCACCGGCGCCAGCGGGAGCTGCTGCGCGAGGCCTGGGTCACGCTGGGCTTCCCGGGCGGCCACGGCATCTTCTATCTGATCCCGGCGGGGGCAGGCGCGGATCCCGAGGAGCGGCTGCTCGCCTACGCCGTCTACGCCACCGCGCCGGCCGGGGACGAGGGGCGGGAGACCGCCGCATACGTACGGGAGATCGCGGACGAGCACTTCCCGGACGAGTGGGCGGACATCGTGGCGCGGGGGGAGCACGTCTCGCTGGTCCGTCATCCGGTCACCGACCTCCACGCGCCGCGCGCCGCGGACCCGCCCTTCCTGCTCGCGGGTGACGCCGCCGGAATCACCCGGCCGCACACCGCGAGCGGGGCGGTCAAGGCGCTCGAGGACGCGCTCTGCCTGGAAGCCGCGCTGCGCGACAGCGCATCAGCCGAGGAGGCACTGCGCCGGTACGAGGCCGAACGCACGGCCGAGGGTGCCCGACTGGTCGAGCTGGGCCGCCGGCTGGGAGTGGCGCAGGTGGAGCGGGCTCCCGACTGGGGCGCGATGGGGCAGAGCGAGATCGACAGCTGGTTCCGCGCCGCCCTGGCCGGTACGGCCAGCTACCTCTACGAGGGCTGACCACCCGCGCCCAGCCGGTGGCGGATGCCGTCGAAGTGGGTGCGCATGGCGCGGACCGCCCGCTCGCCGTCGCCCGCCGCGACCGCCTCGACGATCTCCAGGTGCTGGGCGCAGGTGGTCCGCGGGTCCTGATGGCCGTCGTCGAGGTCCTCGCGCACCCGGTCCATCGCCGCCCAGAACGCGTCCAGCACCTCACTGAGCAGGTGGTTGTCGAGGGAGGCGTAGAGGGCGAGATGGAAGGCGCGGTCGGTGGCGCGGGCCACGCGGCCGGTGTGCGCCTCGGACTCCATGGTGGTCACGAGCACGCGGAGCGCGGCCAGGTCCTCCGCCGGTATGCCCGCGGTGACGGCTCCCACCAGGCCGGCCTCGAGGGCCTCCCGCACCTTCATCAGCTCCAGGAGGCCCGGTTCGCCCCGCCGGTGGCGGACGGCGGCGCGGAAGGCGAGCCCTTCGGCGAACGGTGAGAGCGAGAGCGAGCCGACGAAGGTCCCGGAGCCGCGCCTGATCTCCACCGCGTTGAGGGCCTGGAGCGACTTGAGCGCCTCGCGCACCGACACCCGGCCTGCGTCGAAGCGCTCCATCAACTCCCCCTCGGTGGGCAGCGGGTCGCCCGGGCCGAGCCGCTCGTCGAGGATCAGTTCCTTGATCCGGCGCTCGATGTCCTGCGCCATGGTGGGGCGGGCCACGTCTGTCCTCCTGGGGTGCCGTTACCTCTTGACCGTTCGCCGGGGCATCTGTTTAAGGTGAGCCCAGACGTAGGACATCTTACGTCTCATGTCCTCGATCTGCGCAGCCCACGGGCCACAGGTCGGTGTACCGACTCCCTGGAGCCTCCCCATGCCTCTGCCCGCACCGCTGCACGGCGTCGTACCGCCGGTCTGCACCCCCCTCGGCCCCGACGGGGAGGTGGACACCGCCTCGCTCGGCCGGCTCGTCGAGCACCTGATCGAGGGCGGTGTGCACGGGCTCTTCGCCCTCGGCTCGACCAGCGAGGTCGCCTTCCTCACCGACGCACAGCGCCGCACCGTCCTGGAGACCGTGGTCGGCGCGGCAGCGGGGCGGGTCCCGGTCCTGGCCGGGGTCATCGACACGACGACCGCCCGCGTCATCGACCACGCGCGGTCCGCCGCCGCTCTCGGCGCGGACGCCCTCGTCGCCACCGCGCCCTTCTACACCCGCACGCACCCCAAAGAGATCGCCGGGCACTTCCGCCGCATCCGCGCGGAGGTCGACCTGCCGCTCTTCGCCTACGACCTCCCGGTGTCCGTGCACTCCAAGCTCTCGGGCGCCCTGGTCCGCGAGCTCGCCGAGGACGGCACCCTGGCCGGCCTCAAGGACAGCAGCGGCGACGAGGGCGGGCTGCGCAGGCTGATCGTCGAGCTGGGCGGTCGCGACGGCCGTGCCACCGGCCCCGCGCCGCACTTCAGCGTGCTGACCGGTTCCGAGCTCACCGTCGACGCGGCGCTGCTGGCCGGTGCCGACGGAGTCGTGCCGGGCATCGGCAACGTCGACCCGGCCGCCTATGTGCGGCTCCACGACGCCGCCCTGGCCGGTGACTGGAAGCTCGCCGCGCGGGAACAGGAGCGACTCGTGGCGCTGTTCGCCCTCGTCGACGCCGGGCCCGAGGCCGACATGGGCCGCGGCTCGTCGGCCCTCGGCGCGTTCAAGGCCGCGCTGTGGCTGCTCGGCGTCATCGACGACGGCGCCACCGCCTTCCCGCAGATCCCGCTCTCCGCCGAGTCGGTCGCCCTGGTCGCGGAGCGGCTGCGCGGGGCCGGTCTGACTCCGGTCCGATGACACGGCCCGTCGGCGGGTCCCCGGTCGTGGGGCTCGATCTCGGCGGTACGAAGATCGCTGCGGCGCTCTTCGCCGCCGACGGCACGGTGTCCTCCCGGCACACCCGTCCCACCCCCGCCGGGGAGGGGCCGTCGGCGGTTCTGGACGCCCTCGCCGGAGCCGCCGCCGAGGTCGATCCCGAGGGGCACGCGACGGCGATCGGCGTCGCCGCCGCCGGGGTCGTCGATCCCCGCAGCGGCACGGTCACGAGCGCCACCGACTCGATCCGGGGCTGGGCGGGCACCGCGCTCGGCGCCGGACTCGCGGACCGTACGGGGCTGCCGGTGGCCTGCGACAACGACGTACGGGCGACCGCGGGTCCGGAGCTCGCGGCCCTGCCGGACCGCCGCGGTTCGCTCCTGTTCGCGGCCGTCGGCACGGGTGTGGGCGGCGCGCTCGCGGTCGACGGGCGGATGCTGCACGGCGCGTCCGGGATCGCGGGGCACCTCGGCCACCTCCCCAGCGCGGAGGCGGCCGGGCTGCCCTGCACCTGCGGGGCCACCGGTCACCTGGAGGTCATCGCCTCCGGTCCGGGCATCACCGCCCACTACGAGCGGCTCACCGGCACCCCGGTGGACCGGCTGGAAACGGTGGCCGCCCGGGCGGCCGGGGGCGACGCCGCCGCCGTACGGGCCGTCACCACCGGGGCCGAGGCGGCCGGACGGGTGCTCGGCGGCCTCGCCAACGCGCTCGGGCCCGACCGGGTCGTCGTCGGGGGCGGCGTCCCTCGGATCGGCCCGCTGTACGGCGACGCGCTGGCGCGCGCCTTCGCCGCCGAGCTGATGCCGCCGCTGCGCGGCCTCGCCCCCGAGCCCCCTCGGTTCGGCCACGACGCGGCCGTGACCGGGGCGGCGGCCCTCACCACGACCCTGCCCCTCCACCACCCTGGAGCTCTCCGATGACCGCACAGGACCTGGCCGGCTCCCTCCGGGGCCGTCTGATCGTCTCCTGCCAGGCGCCGCCCGGCGATCCGATGCGGGAGACCTCCGCCCTGGTGCGGCTGGCACGCTCGGCCGCCGCGGGCGGCGGCGCGGCGATCCGCGCCAACGAGCCGGAGGTCGTCGCCGCGATCGCCGGCGCCGTCGGCCTGCCGGTCATCGGCCTCTGGAAGGACGGCGACACCGGCGTGTACATCACGCCGACCGTCCGGCACGCCCTGGCGATCGTCGAGGCCGGTGCGGCGGTGGTGGCCGCGGACGCCACCGACCGGCCGCGGCCCGACGGTTCCTCCTTCGCCGATCTGGTCGCCGCCGTCCACGCCGCGGGCGCCCTGGTCATGGCCGACGTCTCCACGCTCGCCGAGGGGATCACCGCCGCCGGGCTGGGGGCGGACTTCGTCTCCACCACGCTGTCCGGCTACGTGCCGGGCACTCCGGCCCAGCACGGTCCCGACCTCGGCCTGGTGGCCGCGCTCGCCGCCGCCGTCGACGTGCCCGTGGTCGCCGAAGGCCGCGTCAACACCCCCGAGGAGGCCTCGGAAGCCCTGTCCCTCGGCGCCCACAGCGTCGTCGTCGGCACCGCCATCACCGCACCGACCGCTCTGACCGCCCGCTTCGTGGCCGCCCTCACCCTGCGCTGAACCGTCCGGACCGCTCAAGGGCCCCGCGCCCTCCCGCACCATGGAGTCCACCGTGCAGAAAACTCCCCCTACGCTCCCCTGGTACCGCGAGGTGAGCCGGACGCAGTGGAAGTCGTTCTTCGCCGCCTGGATCGGATACGTCCTCGACGGCTTCGACTTCGTCCTCATCACGCTCGTGCTCACCGAGATCAGCGACGAGTTCGGGCTGAGCACGGTGCAGGCCGCCAGTCTGATCTCCGGCGCCTTCATCACCCGGTGGCTGGGCGGCGCGGTGCTGGGCGCCCTCGGCGACCGGTACGGCCGCAAGCTCTCCATGGTGGTGAGCATCCTGCTCTACTCGCTGGGCACGTTCGCCTGCGGGTTCGCCTGGGACTTCCACAGCCTCTTCGCCGCCCGCCTGGCCATCGGGATGGGCATGGCCGGCGAGTACAGCGCCAGCGCCACGTACGTCATGGAGAGCTGGCCGGCCAGGGTCCGCAGCCGGGCCAGCGGCTTCCTGATCTCGGGCTTCTCCGTCGGCTCTGTACTCGCGGCGCAGGTCTACACCTGGGTGGTCCCCTCGCTCGGCTGGCGCTGGATGTTCTACCTGGGCCTGATACCGATCGCGGTCGCGCTGTGGATGCGGCGTGCGCTGCCGGAGGCGGAGGAGTGGACGTCGAGCGTCGCGGAGAGGGGGGCCAAGCCCAATCCGTTCGGCCCGTTGTTCGTGACCAGGGGCCGGGCCGTCGCCAACCTCGTCCTCGTCGTGACCGCCACGCTCTCGCTCTTCCTGATCTTCACCCCGGGCGGCGAGGGCCTCGTGCCCCCGCTGTCCGTCGTGGCGGGCCTGTCGCTCGCCGCCTTCGCCGTCCAGTTGGGCGGGAGGAGGGGGTGGCTGCTCCACCTCTCGATGATCGTGACGCTGTTCTTCGCCTTCCTGTACTCGTGGCCCATCCAGGCCCTGCTCCCCACCTATCTGAAGACGGAACTGGGCTACACCGCCGACCAGGTCACCGACGTGCTCTACTTCGCCGGTTTCGGAACGATGGTGGGCTGCTGGGCCGCGGGATTCCTGGGCGACCGCATCGGGGCGCGGAAGGCGTACGCGCTGACGCTGCTGGCCTCGCTGGCCTTCGTCTACCCGGTGTTCGCGGTGCAGGACGACCTGCTGGTCCTCGGCTGCCTGCTCTTCCTGCTCCAGGCCACCAGCTTCGGGATCTCCGGGCTGCTGCCGCGGTACATCGGCGGCCACTTCCCGACCGCGAGCCGAGGGGCGGCGCTGGGCTTCACGTACAACGTGGGGGCGCTCGGCGGTGCCGTCGCGCCGGTCCTCGGAGCGAATCTGGCGTCCGGGATGGACCTGGGCCGGGCGCTCGCGGTGCTGACCTTCGCCGGCACGGTGATCGTGGTGCTGCTGGTCGGCTTCGACGTGCCCTCCCGCCTGAACCGGCTGACGGACCCCGACGCACAGGGGGACCACCTGGCCGCTCCGTCCCCGGCCGTGGAGCCGGGGACGGCGGAGCGGACCGCGTAGCACCCCGCCGGCGTGCGGATGCCCGCACGCCGGCGGACGGCCCGGGCCTACGGGTAGAAGTGCGTGAGCGACTCGGCGACGCAGGCCGGCTTCTCGGATCCCTCGAGCTCGAAGGTGAAGCCCCGCGTCATCTGCACGCCGCCCCGCGCGACCTCGCTCACCCCCGTGACCGTGGCGTGCAGGCGCACGCGGCTGCCGACGGGGACGGGCGCCGGGTAACGGACCCGGTTGACCCCGTAGTTGAGCGCGCGTCCCACACCGCTCACCCGGAGCAGCTCGCCGAACATCGGGATGCCCCAGCTCAGGACCATGTAGCCGTGGGCGATGGTGCGCCCGTACGGGCCGGCGGCGGCCCGTTCGACGTCGGTGTGGATCCACTGGTGGTCCCCGGAGACGTACGCGTACGCGTCGATCAGCTCCTGGGTGACCTCCTTCCACTCCGAGCGTCCGAGGTCGCGCCCGCCGAGGGCGAGGATCTCCGGGATGCCGTGCGCGGTCAGGGGCATGGCGGTACTCCGATCTACGGGACGGGGGGTACGGGCAGGACGGGTGGGTCAGGCGGCGACGGGCGCGGTGCGGGGCGCGGCGACCGGGTCGGCGGCCTGCTCGTCGTGGTTGGGGCGCTTCAGCAGGAGGAGCATGCAGCCCAGGGTCAGTGCCACCTGGAGGACGGCGTAGGCGATGACCGCCGCGATGGAGCCGGTCCGGTTCAGCAGGAACTGGCCGATGATCGGGGTCGTCCCGCCGAGCAGGGTGCCGCAGAGCTGGTAGCAGAGCGAGATGCCGGTGTAGCGCAGATGGGCCGGGAAGCGGCTGGCGAGCATGCCGGCGAGGGCCGCGTAGTAGAGGCAGTGCGGGATGGTGGCGACGGCGACGCCGAGCATCGCGAGACCGTAGTTCTCCGTGCTGATCAGCATGAACATCACCGGCATCAGGATCAGTTCGGGGACCAGCATCACGATCACCGCGCGGGACCAGCTCTTCATCCGGGTGGCGATGAGGGCGCCGAAGGGCTGGACGATGATCTGGGTGATGTTGGCGACGAGGATGATCGTCAGGAACGAGCTGCGGTCGAAGTCGAGGGACGTGGTCGCCCAGGACAGCGCGAACGTCGACTTGAAGTACGTCGCGGACAGGCCGATGGTGCAGGCCCCGATGCCGAGGACGATCAGCATGGGGTGGCTGCGCAGGACCTCGGTCAGCGGGAGCTTGACGACTTCCTTCTTCTCGATGAGCTCGGCCATGGCCGGGGACTCGGCGACCTTCAGGCGGACGAGCAGGCCGACCATGACGAGGGCGGCGGAGGCGAGGAAGGGCACCCGCCAGCCCCAGGAGACGAAGGCGTCGTCGGGCAGCTGGCTGATGGCGAGAAAGCTCACGGTGGAGAGGGTGTTGCCGACGGGCGAGCCCTGCTGGGCGAAGGCCGCGTACAGCACCGACTTGCCCTTGGGCGCGTGCTCGGAGGCGATCAGGACGGAGCCGCCCCACTCACCGCCGAGGCCGATGCCCTGGATCATGCGGATGCAGACCAGCAGGATCGGGGCGGCGATGCCGATGGAGGCGTAGCCGGGCAGCAGGCCGATCGCGGTGGTCGAGACCCCCATCATCAGCAGGGTGATGACGAGGGTCTTCTTGCGGCCGAGCCGGTCGCCGTAGTGGCCGAAGATGATGCCGCCCAGCGGACGGGCGAGGAAGCCGACCCAGAAGGTGGCGAAGGCGACCAGGGTGCCTATGGGGCCTTCGAGTTCGGGGAAGAACACCTTGTCGAAGACGAGCGCTGCCGCGGTTCCGTAGATGTAGAAGTCGAACCACTCGATGGTGGAGCCGATGAAGGCTCCGAACCCTGCGCGGTTGGCGGCTTTCGTTCGCTCGCGTGCGGTGGCGGTGGTCGCACTCATGGGTGGCTCCCGAACATCGTTGATCAAGCGGATGGGGGCACGGCTGATCCGGGCGTCGCCCGGGACGCCCTGGATCGCGTGGTGGAGAGGGGACGGGGAGGAAGAGGGGGGGGACGGGCCGTCAGGCGGCGATGCGTTCGAAGACCGCGGCGAGGCCCTGGCCTCCGCCGATGCACATGGTCTCCAGCCCGTAGCGCGCCTGGCTGCGGTGCATCTCCCTGCTGAGGGTGGCGAGGATGCGGGCGCCGGTGGCGCCCACCGGGTGGCCGAGCGAGACGCCGGATCCGTTGACGTTGATCCGCTGCTCGTGGTCCTTCTCGCCGAGGCCGAGCTCGCGGGTGCAGGCGAGGACCTGGGCGGCGAAGGCCTCGTTGATCTCGATCAGGTCGAGGTCGGCGAGGGTGAGACCGGCCCGGCCGAGGGCCGCGTGGGTGGCCGGGACGGGGCCGATGCCCATCGTCGCGGCGGGGACACCCGCGCGGGCGAAGGAGACCAGGCGGACGAGCGGGGTGAGCCCGAGCCGTTCGGCGGTGGCGGCGCTGGTGACCAGGCAGGCGGCGGCCGCGTCGTTCTGGCCGCTGGCGTTGCCCGCGGTGACGGTCGCCCCGGGGTCGGACTCGGCCATGATCGGACGCAGTGCGGCGAGCTGCTCGGCGGTGGTGTCCGGGCGCGGGTGCTCGTCGGCCGAGACGACCGTCTCGCCCTTCCTGGTGCGCACGGTCACGGGGACGGTCTCGGCGTCGTAGCGCCCCTCCTTCGCGGCGCGGGCGGCGCGGGCCTGCGAGCGCAGGGCGAGGGCGTCCTGGTCGGCGCGGCTGACGGAGTAGGCGCGGCGGAGGTTCTCGGCGGTCTCGATCATGCCGCCGGGGACGGGGTGGTGGACGCCGCCCGCGGTGACGCGGCCCCGGGCCAGCGAGTCGTGGAGCTGGAGGCCGGGTCCCTTGATGCCCCAGCGTCCGTCGTGCGTGTAGTAGGGGGCAGCGCTCATGACGTCGACACCGCCGGCGATGACGACCTCGCTGAACCCGGCCCGGATCTGCATGGCGGCGTCGAGGACGGCCTGGAGCCCGGAGCCGCAGCGCCGGTCGATCTGGGCGCCGGTGACGGTGTCGGGGAGTCCGGCGTCCAGGGCGGCGACCCGGCCGATGGCGGGGGCTTCGGACGAGGGGTAGGCGTGTCCGAGGATCACCTCGTCCACCCGGTCGGGGTCGATCCCCGTGCGGGCGACGACCTCGGCGATGACGCGCGCGGCGAGCGCGGCGGGCGTCTGCTGGGCGAATGCTCCGCCGAACCGCCCGATGGGGGTACGCAGCGGTTCACAGATGACGACATCGGTCTGGTCGGGCACGGCGGAACACCTTTCGGCGGCTCGGGTGTGTGGGGTGACCTTCGCACTGGACCACTGAGTCGGTCCAATATCGAGTTACCGCACATTCAAGACGCCACGCGTCTCAATCGGACGACTACGGGGTCGGCAAGGCCTCCTCGGCGACCGCGAGCACCGCACGGAGCGCGGCCGAGGGGTTGTCCGTGCGCCAGGCCAGCGCTGCCTGGCGCCGGATGGGCGGACCGGCGAGGGTCCGATAGACGAGCCCGTTCTGCTGGATGTGGCGGACGGAGGAGACCGTGAGCGTGACGCCGACGCCCGCGGCGACGAGGGCCAGGATCGTGTACGAGTCCGGGGCCTCCTGCACCACGCGCGGGTTGAAGCCGTTGGCCTCGCACGCCTGCACCATGGCGTCGCGCACCGAGGAGCCTGCGTTGGCGGGGAAGGAGACGAAGGGTTCGTCGGCGAGGATCCCGATCGGAACGCTCTCCAGGCGGGCGAGCGGGTGGTCGGAGGGCAGCGCGCAGAGCAGCTCCTCCTCGTCGATCACCCGGTGGGCCACTCCCGGCTGGGTGACCGGGAGCCGGACGAACCCGAGGTCGAGGGTGCCGTCGGCGACCCGGGACAGGGCGACGTTGGCGTACGTCTGGCCCTTCATGGTCAGCTCGATCCCGGGGTGGGCCGCCCGCACGGCCCGGGTGAGCAGGGGCAGCGTCTCGTGGCTGGACGCCCCCGCGAAGCCGATGGTGACCCGGCCGGACTCCCCGCGCCCGGCGGCCTTGGCGGCCCGCACCGCGATGTCGAGGTCGTCGAGCACGGTCCGTACGGGTTCGAGGAAGGACTCCCCCGCACTCGTGAGCCGCACCGAGCGGGTGTTGCGCTCGAAGAGCTGCACACCGAGTTCCTTCTCCAGCTGCCTGATCTGCTGGCTGAGCGGGGGCTGCGCCATCTGGAGCCGCTTGGCGGCGCGGCCGAAGTGCAGCTCCTCGGCTACGGCGGTGAACGCGGTCAGATGACGCAGTTCCATCGGAGCTTCCATTCATTAACCATGGGTCTTGATCCGACCTTAATTTGGTATTGGACAGCAATCAATGGCCGCTGACACGGTAGGGCGACCAGCACGCACTCGCCCGAGGAGCACCGTGGAGCGGACGGATACGGCCGACGGGGCCGGCAAAGTCATGTCGATGAAGGAGGCGATCGCCTCCTTCGTGCACGACGGGGCCACCGTCAGCCTCGAAGGGTTCACCCATCTCGTCCCCACCGCCGCCGGGCACGAGATCATCCGCCAGGGCCGCAAGGACCTCACCGTCGTACGGATGACGGCGGACATCGTGGTCGACCAGATGGTCGCCGCGGGCTGCGTCTCGCGGCTGGTCTCCTCCTTCGTGGGCAACTCCTCCGCCGGGTCGCTCGGTGAGCTGCGGCGCAGGATCGAGCGCGCCGACCCGGAGCCGCTGGCCTTCGAGGAGTACAGCCACTACGGGATGGTCTGCCGCTACCTCGCGGGGTCCCAGCGGCTGCCGTTCTATCCGCTGCGCAGCTACGGCGGCAGCGATCTGCCGTCCGTCAACAGCGATCTGCGCAAGGTGACGTCGCCCTATCCGGGGCCCGACGGGGAACCGGAGCAGATCTACGTCGTACCGCCCGTGAACCCCGACGTGACGATCATCCACGCCCAGCGCGCCGACCGCCGGGGCAACACCCAGATCTGGGGGCTGACCGGCATCCAGGCCGAGGCGGTCTACGCGGCGGACAAGGCGGTCGTCGTCGTCGAGGAGGTCGTCGGGGACGACGTGGTCCGCTCCGACCCCAACCGCACGGTCGTCCCGTCGCACGCCGTGGACGCCGTCGTCGTCTGCCCGCGCGGGGCCCACCCGTCCTTCGCCCAGGGGTACTACGACCGCGACAACGCCTTCTACCGGGCCTGGTCGCACATCAGCAAGGATCCGGAACGGCTGCGGGCCTGGCTGGAGGAGTGGGTGTACGGCACCGCCGACCACGCCGAGTACGCCGCCAAGCTGGGCGAGGACTTCTGGGCGGGGCTCGCGGTGGGCGAGGCGCTCAGCGAACCGGTGAACTACGGGCGGCGGCTGTGAGCGCGCCGCGGGGGAAGGAACGGGACATGACCACCACCGCACCGGAGGCCGTCACCTCGTCCGAGCTGCTCTCGGTCGTCGCCTCCCGCGAACTGGCCTCCCGGCGCACGGTGTTCGCCGGCATCGGGCTGCCCACGCTCG
This sequence comes from Streptomyces sp. NBC_01460, assembly GCF_036227405.1. Lineage (NCBI taxonomy): Bacteria > Bacillati > Actinomycetota > Actinomycetes > Kitasatosporales > Streptomycetaceae > Streptomyces > Streptomyces sp. NBC_01460. Next base: position 6,738,971 of record NZ_CP109473.1, on the reverse strand, counting down.
CGACCGAGCTCGCCCATCTGACGGTCGCGCCGCTTATCGAGGTCGTGTACGAGTCCGGGGTCTGCGGGGCGCACCCCTCCCACCTCCCGGAGACCATCGCCGACTCCGTGCTCATCTCGGGCGCGGAGGCCGTGCTGTCGATGCCGGCGCTGTTCGGCTGCGTGCTCCAGGGCGGCCACATCGACGTCGGCTTCCTCGGCGCCGCACAGATCGACCGGTGGGGCAATCTGAACACCTCGGTGATCGGCGACTGGGAGAGCCCCACGGTGCGTCTCCCCGGGTCCGGGGGCGCCGTCGAGGTGATGGCCAACTCCCGTGAGGTCTTCGTGGTGATGCGCCGTCACAACCCGCGCTCGTTCACCGGGACCCTGGACTTCTGCACCACACCGGGCCCGGACCGCGCGCTGGCCGAGGGCATCCGGCCGCTGGGCGCGGGGGTCACCCGGGTCATCACCGAGCTGGGCATCCTGGCCCGGGCAGGCGTCGGGGAGGAGCTCCGGCTCGTCGCCGTACACCCGGGGGTGACGGTCGATCAGGTACGGGCGGCCACGGGCTGGGACCTCCGGGTCGCCGACTCCGTCGACACCGTGCCCCCGCCGACCGCGGCGGAGCTGCGGCTCCTGCGCGAGGACGTCGATCCCGACCGCGTCTACCTGCGCTGACCCGAGGGCGACCGCCTTCGCCCTCTCCCTCGCGGGCGTGCCTGTCTTCACCGGCCCGACCGCGTCCACCGTCTCCGCCATCGACCGACCACATCTGCCGAGAGGACGTCACCGCCATGCGTATCAGGATCGTCGGAGCCGGAGCCATGGGCCGGGGCATCGCCCAGTGGGCCGCGGCCGCCGGGCACACCGTGGAGCTCTGCGATGTCCGGACCGAGGCGGTGACAGCGGCCGTCGACTTCGTGCGGTCCATGCTGGAACGCGCGGTCCAGAAGGGCCGGACGAGCTCCGGCGAGGCCGCCGGGGCCCTGGAGCGACTCGTACCGCTGGACGACCCGTGGGCCCCGGGCCCGGAGGTCGAGCTGGTCATCGAGGCCGTACGGGAGGACCTGGACACCAAGGCCGAGGTGTTCGGGAAGCTGGAGGAGGCACTGCCGGACTCCACCGTCTTCGCGACCAACACCTCGTCGCTGTCGGTGACCCGGATCGCCTCGTCGCTGCGGGATCCGGCCCGTCTGGCCGGGCTGCACTTCTTCAACCCCGTGCCGCTGATGAAGATCGTCGAGGTCGTGCCGGGCGCCGCGACCCGCCCGGAGATCCCGCCGGCCCTGGCCGCGCTCGTCGAGGGCTGCGGCCATCGCGCGGTGACCGTCGCCGACACCCCCGGCTTCCTGGTCAACCACGCAGGCCGGGGCCTGGTGACGGAGGCCCTGGCGCTGCTGGAGGAGTCGGTGGCGGGCCCGGCGGACATCGACCGGATCGCCCGGGACGTCCTGGGGCTGCGCATGGGCCCGTTCGAGCTGACGGACCTCACGGGGCTCGATGTCACCGCCGCCGTGATCGACTCGATCTGGCAGGGCTTCCGCCACGAGGACCGGCTCCGCCCGTCCTACCTCACCCCGAACCGGGTGACCGCCGGTCTGCACGGCCGCAAGACCGGACAGGGCTGGTTCACCTACGGCCCCGAGGCACCCGCCGCGGCCCCGGAACCCCCGGTGACGGGCGACTCCGGCCGTCCGGTGTTCGTGGCGGGCGCGGAGAGCGAGGAGTTGCGGGGCGCGCTGACCGCCGCCGGGGCCGCGGTCGAGAGCGGCCCGGAGCCCTCGGAGGACGCGGTGGTCCTGGTCCCCGTGTGGGGCACCACGGTGGCGGCGGCGGTGTCCTCGCTGGGGCTGCCCGCCGCACGCACCTTCGGCGTGGACCCCCTGCCGGCGGCGGGCCGCCGCCGGGTCCTCGCGGTGACCCCCGCGGCCGACCCGGCCGCCGCACGGGACGCCCGCGCGGTACTGGCGCGCGCGCCGGAGGGCGAGGAGCCCCGCGCCGTCTCGGTCGTGCGGGACACCGCGGGTTCGGTGGCGCAGCGGCTGCTCGCCTCCGTGGTCGCGGTGGCCACGTCGATCGCGGAGCGCTCGCTGGCCACCCCGGCGGACATCGACCTCGCCGTGACGACCGGCCTCGGTTACCCCGTGGGCCCGCTGGCCTGGGGCGACCGCATCGGCGCCGGGCGTCTGCTGGACCTGCAGCGGGCACTGCACGCGACGACCGGAGACCCGAGGTACCGGCCGACCCGCTGGCTCACCGAACGGGCGCAGCTCGGCCTGTCCCTGACGGATCCGGGCACCACGCCCGCCGACTGCACGGGCCTCACGGACGACCGGTAGGCCGCTCGCTCACGGCAGGGAACCGGGGCCGCCGCGCCATCGACGACGGGGCGGCCCCGAGCCCTTCCCGCGCATTTCTTGAGCGAGCGTTCCAGTTGGGATACCTTGAACGTATGGCGAGGACGCGGGAGTTCGACACCGAGGCGGCGGTGAGCCGCGCGATGGACCTGTTCTGGACGCGCGGCTACGAGGCGACCTCGGTGCGCGACCTGACCGCACACCTCGGCATCGGCCAGGGGTCGCTGTACGCGGCGTTCGGCGACAAGGACGGCCTGTACCGGGCCACACTGGAGCACTACCGGACCACCCTCGCGGCGGACGCCCTGCGCAGCCTGGACGAGGGGACGGACGTGCGGTCGGCGATCCGGGCCCTCCTGGTCGAGCGCATCAGGATCGGGGTCGGGCACGACGGCCGGGGCTGCCTGGCGACCAACGCCGTCTGCGAGCGCGCACCGGCGGATCCGACCACCCGGCGCACCGTGCGGGACATCCAGGAAGCCGGCCGGGAGGCGCTCACCGACCTGCTGCGCGGGGCGGCCGAGCGGGGCGAGATCTCGACACGCCACGACCCTCACACACTGGCCGCCTTCTTCGTCACCTTCCTGGGCGGACTGCTCGTGTCCTCGAAGATCACACCGGACGCCCGCGCCCTCGAACCCCTCGTGGAGGTCGCGCTGGGCGCCCTCGACTGATTCTCCATGGCCTCAATCTGTATCGGACGTTCCAGAAAAGGCCCGGAAAGCCCCCCCTTGCTCTCCCTCGGCAGGGAGCGGCCCCGCTCCCCCGACGAGACCCGCACCGTCCACGACCCGCCTCACCCCGGAGGAACCAATGCACCTCTCGCCGACCTCGACCGCACCCGCCCTCGGCGGCTCCCGGTGGAACACCTTCCCGGCGGAAGGGGCCATGACCGCCCGCCAGTTCTTCGCCGGCGCGGAGCCACTGCTGCAGGGCGTCATCGACGACAACGCCCTGCGGGAGGCCGACGGCGACGTGCTGGAGGCCCAGATCCGCGCGACGCTCGCCCTCGGCACCCGGGAGACCTCCCTGCCGCTGGCCGTCGGCCCCGACAGCTCGTCGGCGGTCCGCGAACTGGGCGCGCAGGCCGAGACGATCGGCCGGGAGATCGCCGCGTGGTCGGTCACGGCCCTGCGCCGGCTGCTGGCCGATCCGATCCCGCTGCCGGCGGGCCCGCTGGTCGTACGGAGTCACTGCTACGGGCACCTGCTCACCCACCCCGCGACCGATCTGCTCATGGGCCGCCGTGGCGGGCCCGTCACGATCCAGCTCTACAACGAGTGGATCCACCAGATGGTCCTGCTCCGCGACGCCCTGCTGCCCTTCACCAACTGGCAGGAGGTCCCGCTCCGCGTCACCCCGGAAGGGCTCCGCCCCGTCGAGCAGGGCCGCGACCGCTTCCTCACCGAGCTCCTGGTCCGCCGGATCCGGCACACCGCCGTCGTGGACTTCGCCCGGCACGTCGTGACCGGCGGCTCCGGCCCCGCGGGATACGGGTTCGGCCACGAGGGCGGCACCGCCCTGCCGGCCGTCCTCGACGGAGAGCCCCTCACCGCGCCCAGGCACCTGCTGACCTGGCGCCCCTCGGCCCCGGCCCCTGCCTCGGAAGCGTCGGAGGGCACGACCACGTACGTCGCCGAAGCGGCCGACTGCTACGCCGAACCCCGCACCCCGGCCGCGGATCTGCCTGCCGGGGCCGGGGAGGAGGGACGGGTCACCGGCCGGGTCGTCACCGGTCCGGCCGTCGACGGCACCCGTACCGCGCGGATCGAGGTGACCCTCGGGGACAGGACCGCACACGCGGACCTCGGGCAGGCGCTGCGCGGGCACCGCTTCGCCCGTCCGGCCCCCGCCCCGGGCACCGCGACGGCCGGCACCGCCCGGACCGCCGGCCTCTGGGCGGTGCTGAGCGCACCCGGGCTGGTGTGGACGCAGGACGACGACGTCACGGTGGACGCCACCGGCCAGGACGGCCTCGTCGCACTGGCGCTGCTCGGCCGGCTCTACCCCGAGAACGTCTTCCTGCGGTCCGCCGGCCGGGACCCCGGACCGGCGGCGGGCGGTGAGGGACCCGGCCGCGTCACCGTCGACCTGCCCGGGCGGTGAGGCCGGGACATCCGGGGGCGTGAGCCCGTGACCGTTTCGTACAAGACCCGGGGGCGGGCCCCGGCCTACGGTCGTCCCATGACTCCACGACTCGACGCGATCTCCGTCACCACCGCCGACCTGGCGGCATCGCTCGCCTTCTACCGCAGGCTCGGGCTCGACATCCCCGCCGGGGCCGAGTCGGCCCCCCATGTCGAGGTGGCCCTTCCCGGAGGGCAGCGCCTGCTGTGGGACACCGAGGACGTCGTCCGTTCCTTCGACCCGGACTGGACGGGGGCCAAGGGCGGAGAGCGCCTCGGGCTCGCCTTCCTCTGCGAGGGCCCCTCGGAGGTCGACTCGGTGTACGCCGATCTGACCGCCGCCGGTTACGCGGGCCACCTGGAGCCCTGGGACGCCGTGTGGGGGCAGCGTTACGCGGTCGTCCTGGACCCCGACGGCTGCGCGGTCTCGCTCTTCGCCGCCAACCCCTCGTAGCCGGTCCCGGCGAGGTAGGCGCCGAGCGTCGTGCCCGCGAGGTCCCGCATCTCGCGGGCCAGATGCGCCTGGTCCGTGCAGCCGGCGGCGTACGCGGCCTCGGCGTACGGCGTTCCCCGCCGGACGAGGGCCAGGGCGCGCTGGAGCCTCAGGACCCTGGCCAGGGTCTTGGGGCCGTAGCCGAAGGCGGCGAGGGAACGGCGGTGGAGCTGGCGGGCGCCGAGCCCGACGCCGCGCGCGGTGTCGGCGACGGAACGGCCCTGCCGCAGCTGCGCGGCGACGGCCTCGGTGAGCGGGTCGGGGGGTGTGGTGCCGGCCGCCCGGCGCAGGGCGATGTCCTCGAGTGCGGCGGCCGGGTCACCCGCAGCGGCGATCCGCTCGGTGAGCCCGCGGACCTCCCGGCCCGGCCAGAGGGCGTCGAGGGCGACCCGGCGGTCGCGCAGCTCGTGCGCCGGCACGCCCAGGAGCGCGGGCGCGGTGCCGGGGGCGAAGCGGATGCCGGAGCAGCTGCCGGAGAGCGCCGCGGCCGGGGTGAACGCGCGGGTGTCGGGGCCTGCCACCAGGAGCCGGTCACCGGCCCACAGCAGGTCCATGCAGCCGTCGGGGAGCACCGGCCTCGCGGGGTCACGCGATCCGCACCAGGTCCAGAGGACCGCGCCGCCGAAGCGCGATGCCCGCTCCTCGTACCGTGCGCCCATGGTCACCAGGCTATCGGAGGAGCTTTCAGGGGGCGTCCTTGTCGCGGTTGCCGTGGAGACGGGACTTCACGTCGTCCGGGGGCAGGAAGCGGGACCAGCGCTCGGGGAATTCGGAGGGCATGGACACGTCCTCGTCGTCGTCCGCGTACGCGTCCCAGTTCGCCGCCTGGGTACGGGCGAGGAGTTCGGCGGCCTGCGCCGCCCGTGCGCGCTCGGTGACCTCGCGTGCCGCTGCGGTGGCCAGCGAGGGCCAGACACGGTCGATCGCCGCGTTCACCGCGGCACCGACGAGTACGGCGAAAGCGGAGATACCTATCCAGAGCAGGACGGCGATGGGTGCGGCCAACGACCCGTAGATGGTGGGTCCTTCGACGGTGCTCGTGAGGTAGATCCGCAGCAGGAAGCTGCCCAGGACCCACATGCCGAGCGCCACGAGCGCCCCGGGCACGTCCTCTATCCACGGCGAACGGACCGGGACGGACACGTGGTAGAGCGTCGTCAGGAAGGCGATGGACAGGACGATGACCAGCGGCCAGTACATGACGGCCAGCACCTCGGTGCCCCACGGGACGAACTCCACCACCCGGTCGGGGCCCACCACCAGCAGCGGCAGCACCACCGCCCCCAGCAGCAGGGCGACCACGTACAGCAGGAAGGCGAGCAGCCGGGTCTTGACGATGCCGCGGTGGCCGTCGAGCCCGTACATCACGGTGATGGTGTCGATGAAGACGTTCACCGCACGTGAACCCGACCAGAGCGCAATCGCGAAGCCGAGGGAGATGACGTCGGGGCGCGCGCCCGTGGTCACGTCGGCTATGAGCGGTTTGGCGATGTCGTTGACACCCCGCTCGGACAGCACCGTCTGCACCGCGCCCAGGATGTTGCGCTCGATGGAGGCGACCGTGGTGGTGGCCGTCCAGTCGTCGACGTACCCGAGCAGCCCGATCAGGCCGAGCAGCAGCGGGGGCAGGGACAGCAGGGTGAAGAACGCGGCCTCCGCCGCGAGGCCCAGGATGCGGTACTCGATGCACGAGTTGACCGTGTCCTTGAGCAACTGCCATGCCATCTGCCGCTTCGACACGTTGCGGTAGAGGACGCGAGCCCGGTGGAGCCGGCCCGGTGGCCGCTCGGGTGTTTCATTTGCTGCCTGCACCTCCTTACCGTATCGGCATGGCACCTAGCACCCACACAGTGACCAACCAGGTCCCGCCGCTGACCGGCTACGACGTCTTCGCCGCGGACCGGGCGCTGACGGAGGCCGTCGAGCGGCATCTCGCGCCCGGAATCCTCGACGAGGCCCGGGAGGAACTCGGCGGGCTGGGCCGGTCCGCCGGCTCCCTCCAGGCCCAGCGGTGGGGCGCCGAGGCCGATGAGAACCCGCCGAAACTGCGGACGCACGACCGGTACGGCAACCGCGTCGACGAGGTGGACTTCCACCCCGCGTGGCACCGGCTGCTGGGGCACGCGGTCTCGGCCGGGCTGACGGACGCCTGGGGCAGGCAGGGGGGTCATGTCCGGCGCGCGGCGGGATTCCTGGTCTGGACCCAGGCCGAGGCGGGTCATGGATGCCCGCTGTCGATGACGCACGCGGCGGTCCCGGCGCTGCGCACCGACCCCGCGCTGGCCGCGGAGTGGGAGCCGCTGCTGACCTCGCACGTGTACGAGGAGGGGCTGCGGCCGCCGGCGCAGAAGGCCGGTGTGCTCTTCGGGATGGGCATGACGGAGAAGCAGGGCGGCACCGACGTGCGGTCCAACACCACCCGGGCCGAGCCACTGGCCGGCGACGGGGAGTACCTGCTCACCGGCCACAAGTGGTTCTGCTCCGCGCCCATGTCCGACGGCTTCCTGGTGCTGGCGCAGGCGCCGGGCGGGCTGAGCTGCTTCCTCGTGCCCCGGGTCCTGCCGGACGGCGCCCGCAACGTGTTCGCGATCCAGCGCCTCAAGGACAAGCTGGGCAACCGGTCCAACGCGTCGAGCGAGGTCGAGTTCGACGGGACGTGGGCCCGCCGGGTCGGTGAGGAGGGGCGCGGGGTCCGCACCATCATCGAGATGGTGGCGGCGACCCGGCTGGACTGCGTGGTCGGTTCGGCGGCGCTGATGCGCCAGGCGGTGGCGCAGGCGATCCACCACAGTGCCTACCGCAGCGCGTTCGGCGGGCTGCTGATCGAGAAACCGCTGATGCGCAACGTCCTGGCGGACCTGGCCCTGGAGTCGGAGGCGGCGACGACGCTCGCGCTGCGGCTGGCCGCCGCGTACGACGCGGACACGGAGACGGAACGGGCCTTCCTGCGGATCGCGGTGCCGGCCGCCAAGTACTGGGTGACGAAGCGGTGCGCAGCGGTGGTCGGGGAAGCCCTGGAGTGCCTCGGCGGCAACGGCTACGTCGAGGAGTCCGGGATGCCCCGGCTGCTGCGCGAGGCGCCGCTCAACTCGATCTGGGAGGGCTCGGGCAACGTACAGGCCCTCGATGTGCTGCGTGCCCTGCAGCGTGAGTCGGGGGCGCTCGACGCCTTCCTGAGGGAGGTCGGCACGGCGCGCGGCGCCGACCACCGGCTGGACGCGGCGATCAAGGACCTGCTGACCGAGCTGGCGGATCTGGACGGTGCGGAGGCGCGGGCACGACGGCTGGTCGAGCGGATGGCCCTGGTGCTGCAGGGCTCGCTGCTGCTCCGCTGGGCACCGCCGGAGGTCGCTGACGCGTTCTGCGCCTCACGGCTGGGCGGGGACTGGGGTTCCGCCTTCGGGACGCTGCCGCACAGTCTGGATCTGGCCACGGTCGTGGAGCGGGCGCGCGCCCAGGAGGGCTAGGGGCTCCGTCACCTTGTGTGATCTTGGCTGGTCGTGGTCATCTTCGGTGCGAAGACTGCTGACGGCGCGGCATCCACACGAAACGCCCAGCGCTCGCCGAAGAGGCGGGAAACGGTCGACGGCACCTGTCAGGCCCTGCCTGACAGGTGCCGTCGACCGTGAGGTTCACCGCACATGTACGACCGCGCGGACGTTTTCGATGCTCCCGCAGTCGGCCTTCAGGTGCTTCTCCCTGTCCTGGAGGAAGACCGCACCGAGCTCGGCGCGCCGCTCGTCCGGAACGTTCTCCCGTGCCCCGTTGAGGATCGTGCGCTCCTCCTCGTCGAGGTGGTGCGTGACGGCCGCTGCGAGGTCCTCCAGCTTCTCGTCCCACTCGTCGGAGCCGACCTCCTCCACCTCCATGAGGGCGAGAAGCGCCTCATTGCCCTCGTGGTGCTCCTCCTCGCCGTGCTCGACCTCCTCGTCGTCCACGTTCCGGAACCGCTTGAGCGCGGGGTACACCTCGGCCTCCTCTGCTTCTGCGTGAGCGATGAGGAGCGCGGCGAAGTCCTTCAGGGCCGCCCCCCGGTCCTCCTCCACACTCCGCATCCGCCGGAGGAGTTCCTCCATGGTGCGATGGTCATCAAGAATCACGGCCACCACGTCACGCGCTTCGGACACACCAAGCTCCTTCTCTCAGGCCAGTGCTCCGCTGGTACCCCCGGCAGGTGCTGCCAAGCAGGGGCCCCGCACCCGGCACCCGAGCGGGCTCCGGCACTCCGGGGCAGAGACGCGCCCCGAGGTTCTGGGAGGTCGTTTTCATCCGGCCGATCGGGAGGCCCCGGTGAGAGATTCTCCGCCGGTCCGGAGGTGCTCGACGTGCAGGCGCGGACGCTTCGGAGACCGTGTCCGGCGAAGAGTTCACTCCCTGGGCGGCGAGGGCCGAGGGGTGGGCGCGCTCCGAACTCCATGACCCGCGGGGGAAGAGCTCCTCCTACCTGACCGACGCACTCGGGTCCGGGAGCCGGGACCGCACGGGAGACCCGAGGACACACGCCGGAGGGTGGTGCTGCGCCGACACGGCACCACCCTCCACGCTTGTGCACCACCACACGGCGGGTCGAGGACTCCCCGCGCGGTGTGAACGCCACTCTCGTACGGCACGCGGCCCGTCACCAGAGTTGCAAAGGGTTGCAACCATTGCGTGGAGTGCCGGTCAGGAGGACCCGCGCACGGCAGGATGGGTCCTTCGGGACCGGTTCCCCTCTTCCGGGCCGGGCCCACGTTGTCTTGGGGGGCTTGGGGGGACACGCCATGGACACACGCCCTGTCGCGTCGGCACGGCCGGCGGACGCCTCGTACTCCGCGGTGACCGAGCGCCTGGTCCACCGTGCGCGGGAGGCCCGGCTGGCGGGCGGGCGTACGGCCGCCGTTCCGCGCGCGGAGATCGACGCGTCCTGGGACCGTGTGCTGCGCAGCGGGATCGACCCGGAGCAGTCACCGGAGAGCCGGCTGCTGGAGACGGACGAGATCGAGCACCGGCGCAGGGGCACCGCTATCGGCGAGGTCATGCCCCTGCTGCGGGACGGGCTGGCCACGATCGCGGACGCCGCGCAGCAGATCATGGTGGTCACCGACACCGAGGGCCGGGTCCTGTGGCGTCAGGGGCATGCGGCGGTGATGCGCCGGGCCAAGGACATCTGCCTGGAGGAGGGCGCCGCCTGGGCCGAGTCGGCGACGGGGACCAACGCCATCGGTACCGCGCTCGCCGCGCGCACCCCCATACAGGTCCACTCCGCCGAGCACTTCATCCGCGCCCTGCACAACTGGACCTGTGCGGCGGCCCCGGTGCGCGACCCCCGGGACGGCCGGCTGATGGGCATCGTCGACATCAGCGGACCGGCCTCCACCTTCCACCCGGCGACGCTGGCACTGGTCGGCTCGGTGGCCGCGCTGGCGGAGGGCGAGCTGCGCGGCCGGCACCTGGTGGCGATCGAGCGGCTGCGTTCGGTGGCCGCCCCCATCCTGTGCCGGCTGGGCGGCCCCGCACTGGTGGTGGACACCCACGGCTGGCTGGCCGCCGTCAGCGGGATGCCGCCCGTGGACCGGTTGCCGCTGCCGAAGTCGCTCCAGCCGGGCACGGTCTGGCTGGCCTCGCTCGGGATGTGCCGGGTGGAGCCGCTGCCCGGCGGCTGGCTGGTGCAGGTCGCGGAGGGCGCGCACGACGGGCCCCCGCGCCGCGTGGTCCTCGACCTGAGCCGGGAGCGTGGGCTGACGGTCCATGTGACGGGCCCGGTGGGCAGCTGGACGCGCCGGCTCTCGCCCCGTCACGCGGAGCTGCTGTACGCGCTCGCCCTGCACCGGGAGGGGCGCACGGCGGCGGAGCTGGCCGAGGACGTCTTCGGTGACGCGACCCGGACGGTGACGGTGCGGGCCGAGATATCGCGGATGCGCCGGCATCTCGCGGAGGTGCTGGCGCACCGCCCGTACCGCTTCCGCGAGGGCGTCGGGGTGGAGATCGTCCACCCGGACGAACCCGCCGACCTGCTGCCCCGGTCGACGGCTCCGGTGGTGCTCAGGGCGCGTATGCCCGCGGGGACGGTCTGAGCCGGCCCGGTTTGGGCATGAAGCGGCGGCCGTGGTTCTCTGACCGCCATGAGCGACTTCACCGACCCCGCCCCCACCGTCTCCGACGTGACCGTCTGGTCCCTGGAGCAGACCTCGCCCGCCGATCTGAGCCCCGCGGCCGCCCCCGCGGCCGGTGTCACGGTCACGCGCGCGCAGACACCCCTGCCGGAGTTCAGCCGGTTCCTCTACACGGCGGTGGGCGGGGACGTCCGCTGGACCGACCGGCTGGGCCTCACCTACGCGCAGTGGCAGGAGATCCTGGACCGTCCGGGATCCGAGACGTGGGTGGCGTACGAGCACGGGACCCCGGCGGGGTTCATCGAGCTCGACCCCCAGGCGGACGGTGCGGTGGAGGTGGCCTACTTCGGGCTGATCCCGGCCTTCCGGGGGCGCAGGATCGGCGGCCACCTGCTGTCCTACGGCGTGGCGCGCGCCTGGGACCTCGCGGAACGGCATCCGGACCGGACCCCGACGAAGCGGGTCTGGGTGCACACGTGCTCCAACGACGGCCCGCACGCGATGGACAACTACCTGCGGCGAGGGTTCCGCCTGTTCGACACCAAGGTCGAGCAGGAGCCCGACGTCGCGAACCCCGGCCCGTGGCCCGGCGCGCACGCCTGAGGCGCACCCTGTTTGTCGCCTTGTCGACATGGCAGAGTGATCGACACCACATCGTCTCACATGTCGGGACCATCTCGTCCACATACTGGATCGTGGTGGACTGGCCCGAGATCCGCGTGACACGCTTCCGTCATGTCTGGAACTGGAATTGCCTTGGTGAGTCGACGGCACGTCGACCTCGGCCGCATGTCCAGCGCCATCTGTCCGGTCCGCTGAGAGTCTCCAGCACCGCGATTTCCTGAAGTCCGCTCCACCCCTGCGCACCGCCGCGCCTCACGCGAGTGTGCAGTTCAGAGCCGCCCTCCTGCAGTCCCGAAGGACGTATCGCCATGGCCGCCATCCCCGAGAAGCCTGCTACCGCCACGCCCCGCCGCAAGGCCGGACGTCACCGTGGTGAAGGTCAGTGGGCCATGGGTCACTTCACCCCGCTGAACGGGAACGAGCAGTTCAAGAAGGACGACGACAGTCTCAATGTGCGGACACGCATCGAGACGATCTACTCCAAGCGCGGATTCGACTCCATCGACCCGAACGACCTGCGCGGACGCATGCGCTGGTGGGGCCTGTACACGCAGCGCCGGCCTGGAATCGACGGCGGCAAGACCGCCGTGCTGGAGCCGGAGGAGCTGGACGACCGCTACTTCATGCTCCGCGTGCGCATCGACGGCGGACGGCTGACCACCGCGCAGCTGCGCGTCATCGGCGAGATCTCGCAGGAGTACGCGCGCGGCACCGCCGACGTCACCGACCGGCAGAACGTCCAGCTGCACTGGATCCGCATCGAGGACGTCCCGGCCATCTGGGAGAAGCTGGAGGCCGTCGGGCTCTCGACCACCGAGGCCTGTGGTGACTGCCCCCGTGTGATCATCGGTTCGCCCGTGGCCGGCATCGCCGCGGACGAGATCATCGACGGCACACCCGCCGTCGACGAGATCCACGAGCGGTACATCGGCAGCAAGGAGTTCTCCAACCTGCCCCGCAAGTTCAAGACCGCGATCTCGGGCTCGCCGGTCCAGGACGTGGTGCACGAGATCAACGACATCGCGTTCGTGGGGGTCGACCACCCGGAGCACGGTCCCGGCTTCGACCTGTGGGTCGGCGGCGGACTCTCCACCAACCCCCGGTTCGCCGAACGCCTGGGCGCCTGGGTGCCGCTGGACGAGGTCCCCGACGTATGGGCCGGTGTCATCGGGATCTTCCGCGACTACGGCTACCGCCGCCTGCGCACCCGCGCCCGTCTGAAGTTCCTGATGGCCGACTGGGGCCCGGAGAAGTTCCGCCAGGTCCTCGAGGACGAGTACCTCAAGCGCCCGATGCTGGACGGCCCGCCGCCCGCGCAGCCCTCCTCCCGCTGGCGCGACCACATCGGTGTGCACGCCCAGCAGGACGGCCGCTTCTACGTGGGCTTCGCCCCGCGCGTCGGCCGGGTGGACGGCTCCACCCTCGCCAAGATCGCCGATCTGGCCGAGGCACACGGCTCGGGCCGGGTGCGCACCACCGTCGAGCAGAAGATGCTGATCCTGGACGTCGAGCAGGACCAGGTCGAGTCCCTGACCGCCGGTCTCGAGGCGCTGGACTTCCAGGTGAACGCCTCACCCTTCCGGCGCGGCACGATGGCCTGCACCGGGATCGAGTTCTGCAAGCTGGCGATCGTCGAGACGAAGGCGCGCGGCGCCGCGCTCATCGACGAACTGGAGCGCCGCCTGCCGGACTTCGAGGAGCCGCTCTCCATCAACATCAACGGCTGCCCCAACGCCTGCGCACGCATCCAGACCGCCGACATCGGCCTCAAGGGCCAGCTGATGCTGGACGCCGACGGCAACCAGGTCGAGGGCTACCAGGTGCACCTCGGCGGCGCGCTCGGCCTGGAGGCCGGTTTCGGCCGCAAGGTCCGTGGTCTGAAGGTCACCTCGGCCGAACTCCCGGACTACGTAGAGCGGGTGCTCGGCAACTTCCAGGAGGAGCGCGAGGAGGGCGAGCGCTTCGCGACCTGGGCGGCCCGCGCCAGTGCGGAGTCGCTGTCATGAGCGAACGAGCCGCGCCGTTCTACTGCCCGTACTGCGGCGACGAGGACCTGCGCCCGCACGAGGCCGGACACGGCGCCTGGGAATGCGCTTCCTGCAACCGTGCGTTCCAGCTGAAGTTCCTGGGCCTCCTGGCCCAGGGGCTCCAGCGCGATGACGTGGAAGGGGACGGGACATGACGGACACTCTGCTCGCGGCCGAGCTCACCGACGAAGCCCTGAAGGACCTGGCGGAGCGGGCCGGGCGCGAGCTCGAGGACGCCTCCGCGAGCGACATCCTGAGGTGGGCGGCCGACACCTTCGGCAAGCGCTTCTGCGTGACCTCCTCCATGGAGGACGCGGTCGTCGCCCATCTGGCGTCCCGGGTCTTCCCCGGCGTGGACGTGGTCTTCCTGGACACCGGCTACCACTTCGAGGAGACCATCGGCACGCGGGACGCGGTGGGCGCCGTGATGGACGTCAACCTCATCACGCTGACGCCGCGTCAGTCGGTGGCCGAGCAGGACGCCGAGTACGGGCCGAAGCTGCACGACCGCGACCCCGACCTGTGCTGCGCGCTGCGGAAGGTCAGGCCCCTGGAAGAGGGCCTGACCGCGTACGCCGCCTGGGCGACCGGCCTGCGCCGCGACGAGTCCCCCACCCGGGCGAACACCCCGGTCGTGGGCTGGGACGAGAAGCGCCGCAAGGTCAAGGTCTCGCCGATCGCCCGGTGGACCCAGGAGGACGTGGACGCCTACGTCGCCGAACACGGCGTACTGACCAACCCGTTGCTGATGGACGGCTACGCCTCCGTCGGCTGCGCGCCCTGCACCCGGCGGGTGCTGGAGGGCGAGGACGCACGGGCCGGCCGCTGGGCCGGGCGCGGGAAGACCGAATGCGGGCTGCACGGCTGATGACGACTGATCAGGAGATATCGATGAGCGTGACGGAGACGGGAGCCACCGTCTGGCTCACCGGTCTGCCGAGCGCCGGCAAGACCACCATCGCGTACGAACTGGCGGGCCGGCTGCGCGGCGAGGGGCACCGGGTCGAGGTTCTGGACGGTGACGAGATCCGGGAGTTCCTCTCCGCGGGCCTCGGCTTCTCCCGCGAGGACCGTCACACCAACGTCCAGCGGATCGGCTTCGTCGCCGGACTGCTGGCCGCCAACGGCGTGAAGGTCCTCGTCCCGGTCATCGCCCCGTACGCCGACAGCCGTGACGCGGTGCGCAAGCGTCATCAGCAGGAGGGCACCGCGTACCTGGAGGTGCACGTCGCGACCCCGGTCGAGGTGTGCTCCGAGCGCGATGTGAAGGGGCTGTACGCCAAGCAGGCGGCAGGCGAGATCAGTGGTCTCACCGGGGTCGACGACCCCTACGAGGCACCCGAGTCCCCGGATCTGCGGATCGAGTCGCACCAGCAGACCGTGCAGGAGTCCGCAGCGGCGCTTCACGCGCTGCTCACCGAGAGGGGCCTGGCGTGAGCACCGTCGCCACCGTGCCGGAAGGCACCGTCAACCCGTACGCGCTGAGCCACCTGGACTCCCTGGAGTCGGAGGCGGTGCACATCTTCCGTGAGGTGGCGGGGGAGTTCGAGCGGCCGGTGATCCTCTTCTCCGGCGGCAAGGACTCGATCCTGATGCTGCACCTGGCGCTGAAGGCCTTCGCCCCCGCACCCATCCCCTTCACGCTCCTGCACGTGGACACCGGGCACAACTTCCCCGAGGTCCTCGAATACCGCGACCGCACCGTCGAGAAGCACGGGCTGCGCCTGCACGTCGCCTCCGTCCAGGAGTACATCGACGCCGGCAAGCTCCGTGAGCGCCCCGACGGCACCCGCAACCCCCTGCAGACGGTCCCGCTCACCGAGGCCATCCAGCAGCACCGCTTCGACGCCGTGTTCGGCGGCGGACGGCGCGACGAGGAGAAGGCCCGCGCCAAGGAGCGCGTCTTCTCCCTGCGCGACGAGTTCTCCCAGTGGGACCCGCGCCGCCAGCGCCCCGAGCTGTGGCAGCTCTACAACGGCCGTCACGCCCCCGGCGAGCACGTCCGCGTCTTCCCCATCTCCAACTGGACCGAGCTCGACGTCTGGCAGTACATCGAGCGCGAGGGCATCGAGCTCCCGGAGATCTACTTCGCCCACGAGCGTGAGGTCTTCAGCCGCTCCGGCATGTGGCTGACCGCCGGCGAGTGGGGCGGCCCCAAGGACCACGAGAAGGTGGAGACCCGCCAGGTCCGCTACCGCACCGTCGGGGACATGTCCTGCACCGGCGCCGTCGACTCCGACGCCACCACCCTGGACGCCGTCATCACCGAGATCGCCGCCTCCCGCCTCACCGAGCGGGGCGCGACCCGCGCCGACGACAAGATGTCCGAGGCCGCGATGGAAGACCGCAAGCGCGAGGGGTACTTCTAGACATGAGCATCACCACCACCGAGCAGCTCTCGGCCACCACCCTGCTGCGCTTCGCCACGGCCGGCTCCGTCGACGACGGCAAGTCGACCCTCGTCGGACGCCTGCTGCACGACTCCAAGTCGGTCCTCACCGACCAGCTCGAAGCCGTCACCCAGGCCTCGCTGGGCCGCGGCCAGGAGGCGCCCGACCTGGCGCTGCTCACCGACGGTCTGCGCGCCGAGCGCGAGCAGGGCATCACCATCGACGTCGCCTACCGCTACTTCGCCACGCCCCGGCGCCGGTTCATCCTCGCCGACACCCCCGGCCACGTGCAGTACACCCGCAACATGGTCACCGGCGCCTCCACCGCGGAGCTGGCCGTCGTGCTGGTCGACGCCCGCAACGGCGTGGTCGAGCAGACCCGCCGCCACGCGGCGGTCGCCGCGCTGCTGCGCGTCCCGCACGTCGTCCTCGCCGTGAACAAGATGGACCTCGTGGAGTACGCGGAGCCCGTGTTCGCCGCGATAGCGGAGGAGTTCACCGCGTACGCCGCGTCCCTCGGGGTCCCGGAGATCACCGCGATCCCGATCTCCGCCCTGGCCGGCGACAACGTCGTGGAGCCGTCCGCCCACATGGACTGGTACGGCGGCCCGACGGTCCTGGAGCACCTGGAGACGGTGCCGGTCAGCCATGACCTCACCGCCTGCCACGCGCGCTTCCCCGTCCAGTACGTGATCCGCCCCCAGACCGCCGAGCACCCCGACTACCGCGGGTACGCCGGTCAGATCGCGGCCGGGGTGTTCCGGGTCGGCGAGACCGTCTCCGTGCTGCCGTCGGGGCGCACCACGACGATCGAGGCGATCGACGCGCTCGGCGAGAGCGTCGACGTCGCCTGGGCCCCGCAGTCGGTGACGCTCCGGCTGGCCGACGACATCGACGTCTCGCGCGGCGATCTGATCGCGCCGAGCTCCGACACGCCCGCCACGACGCAGGACGTCGAGGCGACCGTCTGCCACGTGGCCGACCGGCCGCTCACCGTCGGCCAGCGTGTGCTCCTCAAGCACACGACCCGGACGGTCAAGGCGATCGTCAAGGACATCCCGTCGCGGCTCACCCTGGACGACCTGTCCCAGCACCCCGCCCCCGGGCAGCTCGTCGCCAACGACATCGGCCGCGTCGTCGTGCGCACCGCCGAGCCCCTGGCGCTCGACGCCTACGCGGACTCGCGGCGCACCGGCTCGTTCCTGCTGATCGACCCCGCGGACGGCACGACGCTGACCGCCGGCATGGCCGGCGCCTCGTTCGCCGCCGTCACCGAGGGGACGGCGGACGCGGACACCTCCGCCGAGGACGCGGAGTGGGACTTCTGATGATGACCGATTTCTTCTCGACCTTCGCGAAGGAGGGCGGCCGGGTCGGCAGCGGCGCCCTCGGCAGCGGCCAGGGCGGGGTCGGGCGATGTGCGTGATGACGTACGCGCACTGCCTGCGCGCCCGCTCGTACCACCCGCACCGCCCGTTCAGACGAAGACCTGCCGACCGCCCGGCCGCGCCACCTGATCCCAGGGGGACGTGAGCACCGGGCCAACGAGAGGAAAGCCTCCCGTGCCTGCCACCCGTACCACTCTCCGCCGCAGCCTCTCCGCTGCCGCCGCTCTGCCGCTGCTCGCCGTGGCGCTCACCGCCTGCGGCTACGGCTCCGAGGCGAAGGACGACGACTCCGCCAAGTCGAACGTCTCCGCCGACGGGAAGAAGCTCTCGACGGACACCGTGAAGATCGGGTACTTCCCGAACCTCACGCACGCCACCGCCCTGGTCGGTATCCAGGAAGGCCTCATCGCCAAGGAGCTGGGCGGCACCACGGTCAAGCCCTCGACGTTCAACGCCGGGCCCTCCGAGATCGAGGCGCTCAACGCGGGTGCGATCGACATCGGCTTCATCGGCCCCTCCCCCTCGATCAACGGCTACGCCAAGTCCGACGGCCAGAGCCTGCGCATCGTCGGCGGCTCGGCCTCCGGCGGCGTGAAGCTCGTCGTGGACCCGAAGAAGATCAAGACCCTGGACGACCTCAAGGGCAAGAAGATCGCCACCCCGCAGCTCGGCAACACCCAGGACGTGGCCTTCCTGCACTGGATCGCCGAGAAGGGCTGGAAGGTCGACGCCCAGAGCGGCAAGGGCGACGTCTCCGTGGTCCGCTCGGACAACAAGGTGACCCCGGACGCCTTCAAGTCGGGTTCCCTGGACGGCGCCTGGGTCCCTGAGCCGACCGCCTCGAAGCTGGTCGCCGAGGGTGGCAAGGTCCTGCTCGACGAGTCGTCGCTGTGGCCGGACGACAAGTTCGTCATCACGAACATCATCGTGTCGCAGAAGTTCCTCTCCGAGCACCCGGACGTCGTGGACGCGGTGCTGCGCGGCACGGTGAAGACCAACAAGTGGATCAACGCCAACCCGGACGAGGCGAAGGCCTCGGCCAACGCCGCGCTGGAGAAGCTGAGCGGCAAGGCGCTGCCCGCCGACGTCCTCGACCCGGCGTGGAAGTCCATCCAGATCACGAACGACCCGCTGGCCGCCACGCTCCAGGCGCAGGCTGACCACGCGGTCTCGGCCGGTCTGCTGGAGAAGCCCGACCTCACGGGCATCTACGACCTGAAGCCGCTGAACAAGATCCTCAAGGCCGAGGGACAGCCCGAGGTCGCCGACGCCGGTCTCGGCGCCAAGTAGCCCACCCGACCGCACCAGGATCCCTGAAGATTCCCAGGAGGTGACGACCATGGCGACCACCACCCTCACCAAGGCCGAGGACCGTGCAGCGGTCGAGCACGCCGCTCGTCTCACGAACGTCTCGAAGTCCTTCGCCGGACCCACGGGACAGCAGCTCGTCCTGGACGACATCACCCTCGATGTCGCTCCGGGCGAGTTCGTCACCCTCCTGGGAGCCTCCGGGTGCGGCAAGTCGACCCTGCTCAACCTGGTGGCCGGACTCGACCGCCCGACCGCGGGGTCCATCGCGACCCCCGGCGGGCGGCCGGCCCTGATGTTCCAGGAGCACGCCCTCTTCCCGTGGCTGACCGCGGGCAAGAACATCGAACTGGCCCTGCGGCTGCGCGGGGTACCGAAGTCGGACCGTCGCACCGAGGCGGAACGGCTGCTGGAGCTCGTGCGCCTCAACGGGGCGTACGGGAAGCGGGTGCACGAACTCTCGGGCGGGATGCGCCAGCGGGTCGCGATGGCCCGTGCGCTCGCCCAGGACAGCCAACTGCTGCTGATGGACGAGCCGTTCGCCGCGCTCGACGCCATCACCCGTGATGTGCTGCACGACGAGCTGACCCGGATCTGGCGCGAGACGAACGCCTCCGTCCTCTTCGTCACGCACAACGTGCGCGAGGCGGTGCGGCTCGCCCAGCGGGTCATCCTGCTGTCGTCGCGGCCCGGCCGGATCGCGCGTGAGTGGACGGTCGACATCGAGCAGCCGCGCCGCATCGAGGACACCGCCGTGGCGGAGCTGTCCGTCGAGATCACCGAAGAACTGCGTGGGGAGATCCGCCGACATGGCCAGCACTGAGACGAAGGCCGACGACCTGGCGGGCCTGGAGGCGGGCCTGGACGCGCTCGACGCCGTACAGGTCCGCAGGACGCCGACCCGCGAGATCCTGCTCAACAAGGTCCTGCCGCCCGTCGTCGCGGTCGTCCTGGTGGTCCTCGTCTGGCAGGTGCTGGTCTGGGCGAAGGTCACCGACGACTACAAGCTGCCGCCCCCCGCGGCGGTCTGGGACAGCCTGACCGACATGTGGGTGCAGGGCACCCTGCTGGAGGTCATCTGGACCAGTGTGTCGCGTGGTCTGCTCGGCTTCGTCATGGCCGTCGCGATCGGCACCCCGCTGGGGCTGCTGGTGGCACGGGTGAGGGTGGTCCGGGCCGCGATCGGCCCGATCCTGTCGGGGCTGCAGTCGCTGCCGTCCGTGGCGTGGGTGGCACCGGCCATCATCTGGCTGGGCCTGGACGACAAGACCATGTACGCCGTGATCCTGCTCGGCGCGGTCCCGTCCGTGGCCAACGGTCTGGTGTCCGGCGTCGACCAGGTGCCGCCGCTGTTCCTCCGCGCGGGCCGCACGATCGGCGCGACGGGGCTGCGCGGGACGATCCACATCGTCCTGCCGGCGGCACTGCCCGGCTATCTGGCGGGCCTGAAGCAGGGCTGGGCGTTCTCCTGGCGCTCGCTCATGGCCGCCGAGATCATCGCCTCCTCCCCCGACCTGGGCCTGGGGCTCGGCCAGCTGCTGGAGAACGGCCGGAACAACTTCGACATGCCGGGGATCTTCCTGGCGATCCTCCTCATCCTGTTCGTCGGCATCGCGATCGACCTGCTGATCTTCAGTCCGCTGGAGCGGCGGGTGCTGCGCAGCCGCGGTCTCCTCGTCAAGAGCTGAGTCTCCATGCCTGCCCCTGTCCTCCTCGTCATCGCCCACGGCAGCCGCGATCCGCGGCACGCGGCGACCGTCCACGCGCTCACCGCGCGGGTGCGGTCGCTGCGGCCCGGCCTGCGCGTGGAGACGGGTTTCCTGGAGTTCAACGCCCCGTCGGTGCCCCGGGTGCTGGAGCGGCTGGCCGCCGAGGGCGCGGAGGAGGTCGTGGCGCTTCCGCTGCTGCTGACCCGCGCCTTCCACGCCAAGTCGGACATCCCGTCGGTGCTGCACGAGGCCCGCACCCGGCTCCCTCGGCTGCGGATCGGCCAGGCCGACGTACTCGGGCCGTCCCCGCTGCTCAACGCAGCGCTGGAGCAACGGCTGCACGAGGCCGGGGTCACCCCCGGCGACAAGAGCTCGACCGGGCTGGTTCTGGCCTCGGCGGGCTCCACGGACCCGGAGGCGATCGCAGTGATCGCTGAAATCGCGCGGGAGCTGCGGCACACCGGTTGGTGCGCCGTGCGGCCTGCGTTCGCCTCCGCATCTCTTCCCCGCACCGCGGACGTGGTGCGGGCCCTTCGGGCCGACGGCGTAGGGCGGGTCGCGGTCGCGCCGTACGTCATCGCGCCGGGCCGTCTCCCCGACCGCATCGCGGCGGGCGCCGAGGAGGCCGGGGCCGACGTGCTCTCCGGCGTACTCGGCCCGTCCCCCACACTGGCCCGGCTGCTTCTGACCCGTTACGACGAAGCGCGCGTCCCGGTGCCCGGGACCATGAGCGCCTAGCCGAGGTCCAGGCTGCCGGTGCGCTCGCGCTTCATCTCGAAGAAGTCCGGGTGGGCCGCCAGGACCCGGAAGCTGTCGAAGATCCGCCCCGCCTCCTCACCGCGTGGGACGGAGTTGAGCACCGGACCGAACCAGACGGTGCCGTCGACGTGGATCGTGGGCGTTCCCACGTAGGAACCGGCGGCGGGGTCCTTCCCCCGGTCGTGGCTGCGGCGCACGGCCTCGTCGTACGTGTCCGTGTGCGCGGCGTCCGCGAGGGTGGCGGGCAGGCCCAGTTCGGCGAGGGACTCGGCGACGACGGCGTCGAAGTCCTCGTTCTTCTCCCGGTGGATGCGGGTGCCCAGGGCGGTGTAGAGGTCCCGCAGCACGCCTGGCCCGTGGTCCGTCGCCGCGGCGGCGGCGACCCGGACCGGGCCGATCGATCTGTCGACCAGATCGCGGTACCAGCCGGGGAGTTCGTTGCCGGTGTTGTGCAGGTGGAGGCTCATGAGGTGGAAGCGGAGCTCGATGTCCCGCTGCCGTTCCACCTCCAGCATCCAGCGGGAGGCGATCCAGGCGAACGGGCAGGCGGGGTCGAAGTAGAAGTCGACGGCCGCGCCGCCCGGTGTCGTGTTCACGTGCGTGCTCATGTGTGAAGCCTAGGGAGCCGGTGGCCCGCGGATCTGGGCCATTCAGCACCCATGACGGTGGGCCACCGGTGCCCATGGACGTCAGGCCGCCGCGGCCCCGCGCGGGTCGCGGCCGCTGAGGGCCAGTGCACGCATGAGCTCGGACTCCCCTGCTGACAGGGCGACTTCACCGGCGAAGCCCTCGTACTGCCGGTAGAGGGCGGCCGTGCCCTCCACGGTCTCCAGGACGTAGCGCGCCGCGGGACCCGAGACCCGGAACTCCTGTCCGGTGGCGCGGGCCACGTCCCAGCCGTGCAGCACCGTCTCCATGATGAGCATCCCCGCGATGTCCGGGGCCGGGGTGGAGCCGTGGCCGGTGTCGATGCCGCCCTCCCAGACCGCCGGATCCGACCAGGCGGCGAGGGCCTTGTCGAGCTGAGCGGCGTACTGCGCGGGCCAGTCGGCGTCGGCCGTGAAGTCACGGGCGGTCAGCTCGTCGGGGATGGGGGTGCGCAGCGCCCGGCACTCCAGGCCGTGGGAGGTGTGGAGCACCCAGTGGTTGATCAGTTCCCGCAGGTCCCAGCCGTGGCAGGACGTCGGGGTGGACGCCGGCAGCGCGGCGTCCACGCCCCGGGCGATCCGGGCGGCCTCGGTGGCGCATTCGGTCATGTGCGCGTACGCGTTCTTCATGCGCCCCATCCTGGGTTCCGCCCGGCGGCCCGGTCTTGAAGAAACACGACAACCGGTCAGGCCCCCGCGTCCACCAGCGCCGTGAGCTCGGCCACCGTCATCGACCCGGCGGCGCGCCGTTCCCGGGCGAAGGAGTTGGCGGTGCGCCGCAGCACGTCGTTCACGGGTGTCGGGATGCCGTGGATCCGGCCGAGCAGGACGATCTCGCCGTTGAGGTGGTCGGCCTCGATGGTGCCCGTGCCCCGGCTGAGACTCTGCCAGGAAGATCCGCCGCCACGCCCGGTGCCGTCCAGCGGGTGGAAGCGCATCCGGTCGCCTCGGACCGCCTGCTGCTCCGCCTTCCCGGTGACCTCGATCCCGGCCGCCGCGAGGACGGCCTCCCCCTCCTCGCGGGCCCGGTCGAACAGGGCGAACGCGTCCGGTCCGGTCAGGACGCCGGTCACGGCCTCGATCGCGTTGGCGAGGTTGGAGAGCAGCTTGGCGTACTTCCAGCGCATCACGTCGGGCACGACGGGCGCCGCGAACCTCGCCCTCTCCCAGTCGGCCGCGACGGCGTGCGCCGTGTCGTCGGCGCCCGACGGGTAGCGGCCGAGGTGCAGGATGCCGGTGAGCGGGGCGCAGGGCGCGGAGACCCTGCCCGGCTCCACGAAGGTCGCCGGGAGGTAGACGCAGCAGCCGTGGACCCGGCGGAAGCGGCGCAGCGCCAGGCGTTCGCTCTCGACGCCGTTCTGCGCGCAGATCAGGGGGAGCCTCTCCCCCGCCGTTCCGCCTCCCCGTACGGGCCGCGGGCTCCAGGCGTCGAGCGCGGTGGTGCTGTCCTGCGTCTTGACGGCGAGGACGAGGACGTCGTCAGGGGTGAGGTCCACCCCCTCCGGCCCGTCGGCGACGGGGAGGCGGTGGGTTCTCGTGCCCTCGGGGGTGGTGAGGCGCAGCCCGCCGGCGCACAGGGCTTCGTACTGTGCCCCTCGTGCGACGAGCACGACCTCGTGGCCCGCTTCCGCGAGCCGTCCGCCGAGGGCGCCGCCCACGGCGCCGGTCCCCACGATGATGTAGCGCATGCCCGCGAGCCTGGCACGGCGCCGCCGCGACCGGAAGCGGATACGGCGACGGGCCGCGCTCGGGGAGCGCGGCCCGTCGGTGGTACCCGCGTGTACTAGAAGACGCTGACGCCGTAGGCGTTGAGGGCCTCGACGACGGGCTGGAAGAAGGTGGTGCCGCCCGAGGAGCAGTTGCCGCTGCCGCCCGAGGTGAGGCCGAGGGCCGTCGAGCCGGAGAAGAGGGAGCCACCGCTGTCGCCGGGCTCGGCGCAGACGTTGGTCTGGATCAGGCCGTAGACGATGTCGCCGCCGCCGTAGTTCACCGTCGCGTTCAGACCGGTGACGGTGCCGCTGTGGACGCCGGTGGTCGAGCCGCTGCGCTTGACGGACTGACCGACGCTCGGGTTGGCGGCGGAGGTGATGTCCTGGTAGCTGCCGTTGTACAGGTAGACCCGGCCGTCGGCGGCCGCGGCGTTGCTGTGCCGGATGATCCCGTAGTCGTTGCTCGGGAAGCTGGAGCCGGTCCTCGTGCCGAGCAAGGTGGTCTGGCCGGAGTTGGTGTACCAGGTGCTGCCTATCGCGGTGCAGTGCCCGGCGGTCAGCGCGTAGTACGTGCTCCCGCTGCGGACGTTGAAGCCGAGGGAGCAGCGTCCGCCGCCGGCGTAGATGGCCTGGCCGCCCGCGATGAGCTTGTTGAAGGTGCCCTCGGTGCGGTTGATGTCGGCCTTGGCGCCCGAGTCGGTGACCGACTTCTTGATGGTGGCGATCTCGGCGGCGCTGACCGTGCTGTCGACGGTCACGACGACCTTGCCGGTGCTCGCCTCGGTGTACCACGCGGTGCCGGCGATGTCGGCGCCGCGGACGGCCGAACTGGCGCCCGCCAGTTCCGCCTTCGTCACCGTGGTGTCGGGTGCGGCCTGGGCGACCGCGGTGGGGGCCGCAAGCGCGACGGCGGTGACCAGACCCGAGGTCGCCGCGATGAGGCGAGCGCGTCTGGAGAGCGAGCCGAGGGGAGCGAAGCGCTTGAAGGTCACAGGATCCTCCGTCGTTGGGGGGTGTCCGGTCCGCTGGGTGGGCGGTCCGAGGTGTGCGGCTGTCCACGACCAGTGGGTTATCTCGTCGTGGACCTGCCAACCGCACGCCTCGAATCCTTGACTCCGCTTGACCGGGTGGCAAGGTCGCCTTCCGGACCACGAAGGAGGAGCGGACCGTGAACTCCGGCAGGCGTACGGGTGACCTCCGAACGCCGGCGTCCGCTCACCGAACGGAGAAGAGCAGCGAATTGCTGCAAACCCCGGTACCGGGGGCGGACTTCGGCCGCTGTCTACGCGCATCGCGTTCACACACGCCTCCGCCAGCCCGGGAGTCCCGTGCGGCCGGGCACCCACGGCCCGGAGCGGGCCCTGAGGGGCCTGGCCCGTTCGGACGGCTTACCGATGGTTTGCCCGGGCGCCCCGCATGGCCGGAATCAGCCCTTCCGGCGAGAACCGGCCGGGCTCCGGGCGTGGATCGGACCGGGGCGGCACTCTTGCGGCGCCGCTCCGGTGTGTGCTGCGGGGTCCTCGCGCGACCGGTGCTCAGATCTCGGCGAACGGGTCGTCGATGAAGGGCGTGGCCTGGTGGAAGTAGAGCAGCCAACGGCCCTCGGTCAGCCGCCACAGCGAACTGCGGTGGGACCGGAGCCCTTTGGACTCGGTGTCGAAGGTGAGATGCACCAGATCCGCCGCGAGCTGGTCGCCCCGCATCCGTGACGCGGTGAGCGGTCCGGGCTGCGGGGCTCCCGGGTCGGTGAGCATGGCGATGATGGTGTCCCGCTCCCAGAGCCGGCCGCTGGTGCCGATCTCCCTGAACTCGGGGTGCAGGAGGGTGGCCAGGACCTCGGGGGAGGCCCGCACCACGGGATCGAGGAGGCGGAGCTCGCCCTCGACGGCTGCGGCCACGGCGGGCGAGGGCTCAGTCACGTGTCATCTCCACGAGTGCGGCCACGGTGTTCCAGTTGCGGCTGGTGGCGACGAGACCACGGGTGACGGCGGGCCGCCCGAGCGCGACGGCGAGCTTGGAGCGGCCGAGCCCGTCGGGCGCGTACAGGTACAGGGCCCTGTCACCGAGCCGGAACTCCTCGGGGCGGAAGGCGTCGGCGTCGATCGGGGCGAAGCGTGCGGCGTCGACGGCCTCGTCGAAGTAGGTCACGTGCAGCTGCTTGCCCTCCAGCTCGGCGGCCGGGAAGGGGCAGGCCTCGGCCACTCCGGCGAGGTAGGCGCCCGAGCGGACGAGGCAGTCGACGGAAAAGCCGAAGTGGGCCTCGATCGCCTGCTCGAGCTCGGCCCTCAGGGCACTCTCGTCGCCCGACGCGCTGCGGAAGACCGCGTTCCCGCTCTGCAGGTGGGTGGCTACGTCCTCGTGTCCGAGTTCACCGAGCAGCGTGCGGAGGTCCGCCATGGGGACCCGCCGGTGGCCACTGACGTTGATCCCGCGCAGCAGCGCCGCGTACATCGTGCTCATGCCCCCACCCTAGATCCTCCGGCGCGGCGGCCGCCGCGCCCCGTGGGGGAGGGCGCGGCGGCCTTCGTGCGGGTCGTGCCGGTCCTACTCGACGATCTTCAGCAGCTTGTTCGAGGTGCCCTCGGTCGCGTTGGAGATGGCGTCCGGGGTGGCACCGCCGGTGAGCGCCGCGGCGACCTCCTCCGGGGTGGCGTCCGGGTGCCCGCCGAGGTAGACGGCCGCGGCGCCGACGACGTGGGGGGTCGCCATGGAGGTGCCGGAGATGGTGTTCGTGGCGTCGTCGCTGTCGTTCCAGGCGGAGGTGATGTCCGAACCGGGGGCGTAGATGTCCACGACGGAACCGAAGTTGGAGAACGACGACTGCTCGTCGTCCTTCGTGGACGAGGCGACGGTGATGGCCTCGGGGACGCGGGAGGGGGAGCCCTCGCCGGCGTCGCTCGACTCGTTGCCCGCGGCGACCGCGAAGGTGACGCCCGAGGCGATGGCCTTCTGGACGGCGGCGTCGAGAGCCGGGTCCGCGGACCCGCCGAGGCTCATGTTCGCGACGGACGGACCCTTGTGGTTCGCGGTGACCCAGTCGATCCCCGCGACGACCTGCTCGGTGGTGCCCGAGCCCGCGTCGTCCAGGACACGGACGGCCACGATCTTCGCCTTCTTGGCCACACCGTGGGACGCGCCCGCGATGGTGCCGGCCACATGCGTGCCGTGGCCGTTGCCGTCGTCGGCGTCGTCGTCGTTGTCCACGGCGTCGAAGCCCGAGGTGGCGCGGCCCTCGAAGTCCTTGTGGGTGACGCGCACACCGGTGTCGACGACGTACGCCGTGACGTCCCCGCCGGCGGCGTCCGGATAGGTGTACGCGCCGTCACCGGCGGTCCCGGCCTGGTCGATCCGGTCCAGCCCCCAGGACGGCGGATCGTCCTGGGTGGCGTCGATGTGGAACTTCTTGTTCTGGACGACCTTCGAGACGGCCGGGTCGGCCGCGAGCCGCTTGGCCTCGGTCTCCGAAAGGCCGCCGGCCGAGAAGCCGTTGACGGCCGAGCTGTAGTTCCGCCGGAGCGTGCCGCCGTACTCCTCGGCCAGATCGGCCTTGTCGGCCTTCCCGTCGAGCATGACGATGTAGCTGCCGGAGACGGCCGTTGCCGCGTCCGCTCCGTAGACGGTGCCCATGGCGGGCGCCGGGGCGGCTCCCGCGAAGGGGGTGGTGAGCAGGGTGACTCCTGCGGCGGCCGCCACCGCGGTTATCGCGGCGGTGAGCTTGACCGAACGGACGCGCTTGTGAATTGCCATGAAGAGGGGGTCTCCTCGTCATTCTTTGTGGGGGGATTGACCCTCGGCCGGAAGATCTCCGGGGGTTGCCTCGAAACCCTGCTCGATTGACGCGCCCAGATCAAGACCTTCATGTAGCCGTCACCCACTCGGCAAACTTTCGTCACAGCGGACCGTCACATTCCGCCCATGCGCGGGCATGCCGCCCGAGCCCTTCCGCGCATTAGGACGAACAGGAGTTCCGGACGGGTGAACTCGAACCGACCGGGCGGGGGTGACTCCGTCCCTTACGACGGAACAGCAAAACGGAATGGCATGTTTCGTTCGTGCACATCGCCAGCAATACACCCCATGCCTCTCACCAGGACACGTGGCGGAACGCTCGTACGACGGACCGGAACGACGATGCGCCGGGCGGCGCCGACACCCGCGTGGCCGGCCCGTCCACCGAGCCGACGGCCACCGCGACCCTGCCGGCGCAGAGCCAGCACGAGCGACGTGCCGACGTCGCCGTCATCGGCCTGGGGTACGTAGGGCTTCCCACCGCCCTCTCCCTGCACGCGGCAGGTCACACCGTCATCGGTGTGGACACCAGCGAAGCCCGGCTGGGCGACGTCCGGTCCGGCCGGGTCGACCTGTTGCCCTCCCAGCACAGCCGGCTGACGGCGGCGCTCCTCGACCCGGCCTTCCGGCTGACGGCCGACCCGTCGGCGGTCATGGACGCGGACGCGGTGATCATCTGCGTGCCGACCCCGGTCGACGGACAGCTCCGGCCGGACCTGCGCGCGCTCACCGCCGCGTGCGCGTCGGTGGTGGGTCACGCGCACCCCGGGCAGCTCCTGGTCCTCACCTCGACCAGCTACGTCGGCACCACGCGCGACCTGCTCGTCGAGCCGCTCAAGGCACGGGGGCTGCGTCCGGGCGAGGACGTCTTCGTGGCGTTCGCCCCCGAACGGATCGACCCCGGGAACCCCTCCCACTCCCCCGAGCGGACCCCGCGCGTCATCGGCGGCCTCACCCCGCGCAGCACCGAGCTCGCCGCCTCGCTGCTGGCCGGCACCGCACCCTCCGTCCACCGGGTCGACAGCCCCGAGGCCGCCGAGATGAGCAAGCTCTGGGAGAACACGTTCCGGGCCGTCAACATCGCGTTGGCAAACGAACTGGCCGAGAGCTGCCTGGAGTTCTCCCTCGAACCCCGCCAGGTCATCGACGCCGCGGCCACCAAGCCGTACGGCTTCATGCCCTTCTACCCGGGCGCGGGCGTCGGAGGGCACTGCATCCCCTGCGACCCGCACTACCTGCTGTGGCAGCTGCGGGCGAGGAAGGTGGCGTCCCCCCTGGTGGACGCGGCCATGACGGCCATCGCCGAGCGTCCTGCCCGGGTGGCCGGGAAGGCCCGGGAGGCCCTGGCGGCACGAGGGCTGGCGACCGCCGGTGCCCGCGTGCTGATCCTGGGCGTCGCCTACAAGCCCGGTGTGGCCGATCTCCGTGAGAGTCCGGCACTGGAGATCATGGACCTGCTCACCGCCTGGGGCGCCGCCGTCGAGTACACCGACGCCCTGGTGCCGCGCCTGGACCGGCACGGCGTCGTGCGCCACAGCGTCGGCGTCCCCGGCGCGCTGGAGTGGGACCTCGTCGTCGTGCACACCGTGCACCCGGGAACCGATCTGGACTGGCTGGACACCGGCCCCTCCGTCCTGGACGTCACCCACCGCCTGCCCAGGGCCGTCACCGGTGCCGCCGTATGAGGAGGGACCCCGCCCCGGAGGGTGGCCGCTCGCCGAGCCGGCGGGCCCTGCTCGCCGCGGCGGTCGCCACTCCGGCCGCCGGGTTCGCCGCCGCACTCACCGCGGACGCCCCTGACACGGGGCCGGCGGGACGGCCCGCCGACGGGAAGGGCACGGGCGGCCCGGCCGCCGCGGGCGGGACACCGTGGCCGCCGGAGCGCGACGACGGCCCGGGGGAGGTCTTCCGCCCGGTCTTCCCCGTGGAGGGGCTGGTCACCAACGAGTACGCCCACAGCCACCCGGACTCCGGCGACGCCCGCCTCTCGGACGACTGGGCCGTCACCAGCGGATCCCTCTTCGCACACTGGGCGTTCGGGTGGACCGGGGTGCCCGACGGCGGCTCCCCCGGCCCCGGATCGGCTCCGCACACCGGGTCCTCGGTCTTCCGGCTCGTCACCCGCCGCCGGGACTTCGGTGACACGACCGTGCGGTGCTGGGTGTTCCTGAAGCCGCCGGGCACCACCGGACGCACCCCCGCACAGGCCTGGGACGGCGGGCACCTCTGGCTCCGCTACCGGAGCCCGCAGGAGCTGTACGCCCTCAGCTTCCGCCGCCGCGACGGGGCGGTCGTTCTCAAGCGCAAATACCCGGCGCCCGGCCGCCCCGAGGGCGAGGAGGGCGTCTACACCGCCCTCGCCGCCGGTGAGCACGCCGTCGCGTACGGCCGGTGGCACCAGGTCTCGGCCACCGTGCGCGGCTGCGACGCCGACCGCGTCCGGATCACGCTCGCGCTGAACGGGCGGACGGTGCTGGACGCACAGGACAGGACACCGGGCAGGCTGGCCACGCCCGGCGGGATCGGACTGCGCGGGGACAACACCGAGATGGCCTTCTTCGGCTTCACGGCCAGGGGCGGTCCCGGTCGACGGCAGTGCACGGAGTCCTGGGACGGGGGCGACCGCCCGTGACCACCCTCCACAGGCCGCCCGCCGGCCCCCTCCCCCGTCCGCCGGACACCGCCCACGGCGACGGCCCGCCCGGCCGCCTCCGTGGGCTCACGCACCGTGCGGCACCCACCGATCCCGCGCTCCGGCACGGGATGCGCCGGCTGCTCGTCCTCCTCTGCCTGATGCCCCTGCTGATCGTCCTGGCCCATCAGGCCGCCCGGCTGCCGCGCCTGAACCTGCCGGTCTGCTACGGACTCGTCGTGCTGGCCGGCACGATCGCCATGCTCTACGTCGCCTACAGCCGGTACGAGGACCCCGCCGAGGGCGAACTGCGGGTGCGGCCCGGCCCCGAGGAGTCCTTCCCACCTCTGACGGCGGACCCCCGCGTCTCCTTCCTGCTCGCCGTCAAGGACGAGGTGGACGGCATCGAGGCGTGCGTACGCTCCATGGCCGCGTCCGACTGCCCCGGGGTGCGGATCATCGTGGTCGACGACCACTCCCAGGACGGCACCGGCGCGGTCCTGGACCGGCTCCGGGACGAGCTCGGGATCACGGTCATCCACCTGGCCGCCAACGTCGGCAAGAAGAACGCGCTGGTCCGTGCCTGCGAGCTCGCCGACACCGAGATCATCGCCTTCACCGACTCCGACTGCGTGCTCGCCCCCGACGCGCTGCGCCGCTGCGTGCGCGCACTGGTCACCCATCCCGAGCTGGGCGCCGTCAGCGGTCACTGCCGTGCGCTCAACACGGACTCCGGTCTGCTGGCGCGGGTCCAGGACGTCTGGTACGAGGGCCAGTTCAGGGTGGCCAAGGCCGCCGAGGCGTCCTTCGGCTCGGTCTCCTGCGTCTCGGGCCCGCTGGCCGTCTTCCGCCGGGACGCCGTCTACAACTACCTCCCCGCCTGGGCCGACGACCGCTTCATGGGTGCCCCGTTCCGCTTCGCGACGGACCGTCAGCTGACGGGATACGTCCTCGGTCAGGCCTGGACGGGCAGGGCGCTCAAGCGCCGCCACGCCGGATCGCCCTTCGTCGAGGAGGACTTCGCCGAACGCCGCTGGCGCGTCGGGTACGTACGCTCCGCGAAGGTGTGGACCGATGTGCCCGCCCGGTTCGGGCCGCTGCTCCGCCAGCAGATCCGCTGGAAGAAGAGCTTCATCCGCAACCTGTTCTTCACCGGCTCCTTCATGTGGCGTCGCGGCCCCGGGCCCGCCGCCCTCTACTACGGACACGCGCTGTGGGTCCTGGCCGCACCGGTGATGGCGTTCCTGCATCTGGTCTGGGCGCCGCTGCACGGTGCCCTCTTCCTGACCCTGCTCTACTTCTGCGGCGTGGTCCTCAAGGGCTGCGTCTGGGGGCTCGCGTACAGGATCGACCACCCCGGGGACACGCGCTGGCGCTACCGGCCGCTCATGAGCCTGTTCTCCTCGGTGCTGCTCGCCTGGCTGCTGCCGTACTCCCTGCTCACCGTCCGCCGCGGCGTGTGGTCCAGGGGGGCGTCATGAGGGATCTGGCCCGTCGGGCGTCCAGGGTGCTGGCCGCGCTGCTCAGCGCGGCCGCCGTCATCGCCGTGTACCTTCTCGTGCTCTCCCGGGGGACTCTTCCGTGACCCGCTCCGCGCCCAAGCGGGCGCTCCTCGGGCTGCTGGCCCTGACGATGGTCTGCGTCCCCTTCTACGGCGCCTGGCGTTACGAGGAGTTCCACAGGGCGGTGACCGTACAGGAACCGCCGCCCGGGGCGCGGCCCGGTGCCGCCCCGGCCGCGGGCGGCACCCCCGCGGGGCGGCGTGCACGAGGCACCGCCCCCGTCGTGCTGGCGTACCACGACAT
Organism: Streptomyces sp. NBC_01460; assembly: GCF_036227405.1. Classification (NCBI taxonomy): domain Bacteria; kingdom Bacillati; phylum Actinomycetota; class Actinomycetes; order Kitasatosporales; family Streptomycetaceae; genus Streptomyces; species Streptomyces sp. NBC_01460. The sequence continues at coordinate 6,707,132 of NZ_CP109473.1, read as the reverse complement.
CTCCCGGGACCGTCGCAGCCGCAGCCGCTACACGGTGACCCCCGAGGCGTTCGACGCGCAGCTCGCTGCCCTCTCGGCGGCCGGCTACCGGACCCTGGACACCGAGGAGTTCGTCGCGTACCTCCGCGGAGGCCCGGCGCCCGCCCGGCCCACGGTGTTCCTGACCTTCGACGACGGTACGCGCGGGCTGTGGGTGCACGCCGACCGCATCCTGGCCGAGCACCGCATGAAGGCGGCCGCCTTCCTCATCACCCGCTCGGTCGGGAGCCACCGCCCGTACTACCTCTCCTGGGACGAGATCGGGCGGATGCACGATTCGGGTCGCTGGGACTTCCAGAACCACACCCGGGACCTGCACAGGCGGGCGGCCGTGGACGCGTCCGGCCGCCTGTCCTCCGCCCTCGCCGCCCGGCTGTGGCTGCCCGGCGAGAAGCGGCGGGAGACGGAGCGGGAGTACCGGCGGCGGGTCGAGGAGGACCTCGACCGGTCGAACGACGACATCACCGGCCACGGCCTGCCCGTACCCCGGCTCTTCGCCTACCCCTTCTCCGAGGCGGACGGGCACACCTCGGTGGGCCCGACCAACCGCATCCTGCGCGCGGCGCTCGCCTCCCGGTTCGCCGCCGCCCTGACCAACAGCTCCGTCCGGCCGCTCCCCGCCGGTCGCCGGGCGGCGGCGGCCCGTGAGGTGCGCCGGGTGGAGGTCACCGCCGGCACCGGCGTCGAGGACCTCATGGCGGACGTCGAACGCTGGACGGCGGTCCCGCCGGCGGCGTGCCCGGCCCCTCTGACGCAGCCGGAGCTCTGGCAGCACGGGGACCGTGCCGGCGCCACCGGGGTGGGGGTCCTCACGGGCGCGGGGCCGTACCCCCGCTCCACGGGGTACGCCGCGGCCGCGTACCGGCCGGAGAGCTCCGCCGACTGGACCGGCTACACCGTCGACGCCCGGGTGGGCGGTCTGCGTGACGCCACCAACAACGTGCGTCTGATCGTGCGCGACGGCGGTCTCGACCCCGTCGCGGTCGGGCTCAGCTACAGCTACGTGCGTCTGCTGGAGCTCCGGGGCGGCCGCTGGCACGAGGCCGCGCGCCGCAGGCTGACGGACTCCGCCGGGCACCGGGTCAGGATCACCGTGGAGGACGGCCGGACCGTGGTCGTCGTGGACGGCGGGACGCGGATCGAGCGGGCCGTGCGCGCGAGCGGCGGTGACGCGACCGGCGGCATCGCCCTCAGCGTGCGCAACGGCGGCCCCGCCGGCGCCTGGCCGCGCTTCACCTCCCTGGCAGTTCGGCCTCGATGAGGTCGGCCGCCCGCCGCGTGCCGCCCTCGCCCGCCATGCGCTCCCGGATCCGCGCCAGCCGCGCGGCGACCTCCGGGTCGTCCACCAGGGCGAGGACGGCGGCGCGCAGGGACGCGGCGTCGGCCTCCTCCTTCGGCAGGTGCCGGGCCACACCGAGCGACTGGAGCATGTCGGCGTTGCCGAACTGGTCGACGGCCTGCGGGACGGCGACCATCGGTGTGCCGGTGGCGAGCCCTTCCTGGCTGCCGCCCGCGCCCGCATGCGTGATGAAGGCGTCCGCCTGCTTCAGCACGGACAGCTGCGGGACCCAGGGGTGCACCTCGACGTTGTCCGGCACGTCCCCGAGTGCGCGGGGGTCGACGTGCGTGCCGATCTGCAGCACCACGTGCCAGCCCGGGAGGCCGCCGAACGCCTCGACGCACGCGCGGTAGAAGGCGGGCTCGTCGGTGTACGACGAGCCGAGGGAGACCAGCAGGACCTTCTCCGCGTCGGCCGGCCGCTTCCACTCCCCCTGGTCGGACCGCTCGCCCTGACAGGCGCCGACGAAGGTGAACCTGGCGTGGTCCACCCGGTCGGCGTTCGGCTGGAGGGCCTCGGGGATCAGCACCAGGCCCCGGCGCGGCCGGGCCACGAAGTCGTCCGAGGAGAGGTCACCCAGGCCGTTCTCGGCCAGCCAGGCCGCGAAGCGCGCGTAGTACGCCCGGCCCCGTCCGGTCTGCTTCAGTCCTGCGGTCGCGGGGTCCCCGACCTCCTCCGCATACCCCTCCCAGGGGACCAGGTTGGGCCAGAGCTGGACGGCCCGCACGCCCCAGCGGTGGGCGAGGACGCGGGCAGGGTAGGAGGTGATGTCGTGCAGGACGAGGTCCGGCTCGTCCCCCTCGAAGGCGCCGGCGAGCTGCGGGAGGGCCTGGACGGCGTCCTCCAGGAACGGCTCGATGTTGTCGATGAGTTCGGTTCCCCAGTCCTCCGGGTTGTCGGCGGTGGGCAGCACCGAGGTGTAGATCACCGGCTCGGCGCCGGTGGCGGCGACCGTCCCGGCGAACGAGGCCGGGATGGCGTAGCTGACGCGGTGCCCACGGGCGACGAGCTCCCGGATCACGTCGAGGCTCGGGTTCACGTGCCCGTGGGCGGCGATGGAGAACATGGCGATGTGGGCACGCGGGGTCGCTGTCATGCCACCACCGTAAGCGAGACGATACGTCTCGTCCAGTTGTTTTCGGCCCTCTCCGCGTCCGGATCAGCGCTGGTAGCGGGCCAGCACCCGGTTCCCGTCGTCGACCAGGCGTTTCCTCAGCTCCCCGGCGCCGATGGCCCCGCTGTAGTACTCCTGGAGGGCGGGTGTGGCGACCTTGTCCTTCCACTCGGGATAACCGCGCACCGACTGCGCGGGGGCGGGGCGCAGTGCCCGGGCGAGGGCGGTGCCCGCCGCCCAGCCGTTCTCCTCGGTGTGCAGCGCGGGGTCGGCCAGCGCCTCGGTGCCGGTCGGCAGCATCCAGTCACCCCTGGCCAGCCGCACCACGTTCGCGGGGCGCAGCAGGAAGTCGATGAACCGCACCGCCTCCTCCTTGTGCGGGCTGTCCTCGGCGACCGAGAGGGTCTGCGGGCTGACGCCCTGGGCGAGTCCGCCGCTGCCGGCCGGGGCGGGCAGCACCGTCCACTCGAAGCCCTCGGGTGCCTGCTCCACGACCTGCTGGCGGTAGGAGAAGCCCAGCGGGACCATGGCGTACTTGCCCCCGAAGAAGCCGGGGAGGGTGTCCGAGCCCCCCATGCCGAGCGCGGAGCGCGCCGCGCTGCCGTCGGAGCCGACCTGGTCCCGGACCGTGCCGGGCACGACCCCGTCGCCCTCGCCGAAGCGGATGGTCACCCTGCCGTCCGCACCGCGGTGGAAGAGCTGCCCGCCGGCGGAGAGGCCGAGGTTGAGCGTGACGGAGACCGGCTCCTTGAGGGGCCAGGCCACCCCGTACGTCCCCTTCTCCGTCAGCTCCGCGGTGACCTCGCGGAACTCGGGCCAGCTCCAGGGCTTCTCCGGGGTCGGGATCCGCACGCCCGAGGACTCGAGGATCTTCGTGTTGGCGATCAGGACCTTGGGTTCCTGGAGGAACGGGACGCCGTAGACGCCGTCGCCGAAGGTGGTGGCCTCCCAGGACCGCCGCGGGATGTCCTCGGTCAGCCGGCCGGGCAGCAGGGGCCGCAGGTCGGCGAGGTATCCCCCGTAGGCGAAGTCCGCGAGGTCGTCGGAGGCGTCGTGGATGATGTCGGGCGCCTCGCCGCCCTCGAAGGAGGTGAGCAGCTGGTCGTGCACGTTGTCCCAGCTGCCCTGGACGTAGTCGACCTGGATGTCCGGGTGGGCGGCGTTCCACTCGCGCACGAGCTGCTTGTTGGCGTCGACGGACTCCTTCTGCCAGGCCAGTGACTGGAAGCTGAGCCGGATCGTGCCGTCCGCGTCCCCGTCGCGGTCGCCCCCTCCGGAGCATCCGGACAGCAGGAGGGCGAGTGCGGTCAGCGCGGCGGCCGTCGCGGGGAGGCGGCGGCGCATCAGTGCTTCACCGCCCCGGCCGTCAGACCGCCCGTGATGCGCTTCTGGATGACCGCGAAGAGCACGAGCGAGGGAAGGGTGGCGAGGAAGGCGGCGGCGGCGAGCGGCCCGAGGTCGGCCACTCCCTCCGCGCCGAGGAAGTGGGTGAGTACGACCGGCAAGGTCTGCTTCTCCGGTGTCTTGAGCAGGACGAGTGCGAAGAAGAACTCGTTCCATGCGGTGATGAAAGCGAAGAGCGCGGTGGCGACGATCCCGGGGGCCAGCAGCGGCGCGGTGACCGACACGAGGATGCGCGCCTTCCCGGCGCCGTCGACCGCGGCGGCTTCCTCCAGTTCGGGCGGGACGGCCCGTACGTACCCGGCGAGCATCCAGAGCGCGAAGGGCAGCGACCAGACGACGTACACCAGGATCAGACCCCACAGCGAGTTGATCAGGTGCAGGTGCTTGAGGACCAGGAACAGCGGAATGATCACCAGGACGAAGGGGAACGCCTGGCTGACCACGACCCATCCGGTGGCGGCCGTGGACAGCCTGCCCCGGTGACGCGCCATCACATAGGCCATGGGTGTGGCGATGACGACCGCGATCAGGGCGGCGCAGACCGCGGCGGTGAGCGAGTTGGCGGCGGCCCGGAGCAGCGGCTGCTCGTCGAAGGCCTGCCGGAAGTTGTCCAGCGTCGGGTCCTCGGGGATCCACGTGGGATGCAGCGAGCCCAGCTCCCGGGCCGGCTTGAAGGCGGTGGAGATCAGCCAGAGGAAGGGGAACGCCAGGAAGACGAGATAGCCGAGGAGGGCGGCGTACTGCCCGGCGCGCGCGGTTCTGCCCGTACGGAGGCTCATGCGTCCTCGCCTCCCCTGAGCCGGCCGACGAGGTAGAGGGCGAGGAGCACCGAGATGACGGCGACCATCACGCAGCCCATCGCGGCGGCGTATCCGAACTGTCCGTAGCGGAAGGCCTCTTCGTAGGCGAAGAGCATGGGCAGCCGGGTGCGGCCGCCCGGTCCGCCGCTGGTCAGGACGTAGACCAGGGCGAAGGAGTTGAAGTTCCAGATGAAGTTGAGGGCGCTGATGGCGAGGGCCACGGGTCTGATGGCGGGCCAGGTGACCGTACGGAAGCGGCGCCAGGCCCCCGCGCCGTCGAGGGCGGCCGCCTCGTGGAGTTCGTGCGGGGTGTTCTGCAGGCCCGCCAGGAGCGCCACGGCGGTCTGCGGCATACCGGCCCAGACGCCGACGACGATCACGGCGGGCAGTGCGGTCGCGAGTCCGGTCAGCCAGTCCCTGCCGTCGCCGAGCCCGAGGTCGCGGATGGTCTCGTTGAGGATGCCGGCGTCGGGGTTGTAGACCAGGCGCCACATGATGCCGACGACGACCTCGGGCATGGCCCAGGGGATGATCGCCAGCGCCCTGGCGAGCCAGCGCATCCGCAGGTTCGCGTCGAGCAGCAGGGCGAGGCCGAGGGCGAGCACGAACTGGGGCACGGTGACCCCGACCGCCCACAGCAGGCCGATCCGGAAGGAGTCCCAGAAGAGGGTGTCGTGCAGGAGGTCCTGGAAGTTGAGGACACCGATCCACTGGGTGGAGCGGGTGCGGCCCGACTGTGCGTCGGTGAAGGCCAGCGCGATGCCGTAGAGAAGAGGGCCGACGCTCAGGATCAGGATGGGGATCAGTGCGGGCAGTACCAGGAACCAGGTGGCGCCGTCCCGTCGGCGGCCCTCGTCCCGTGGGCGGCCGTCCTTTCGGCCGCCCCGGGGGGCCTTGCGCCCGGACCGCGCCACCGCGCTCGTCAATGTCATGAATTCGACCCCTTTGTCTCTTCGGATCGGTTCATCCCCGTATGGCCGCCCGGGCGGCCCCCGTCATCGTGCTGACGGGCCGCCCGTTCGTCAAGGTGGCCTGCGGGGATGAGAAAATCGAGCCATGGACGAGATGCGCGCGCGTGAGGTACTGACCGCAGCCGGACTGCCCGGCGGCGCGGAGCTCCTCGCGCTGGGCGAGAACGCGGTGTTCGGCGTCGGCGACCTGGTGGCCAAGGTCGGGCGGGACGCCACCCACCACCCGGAGCTGCGGGAGCGGGCCGTGCGCGAGGTGGCCGTGGCACGGTGGCTCGCAGCCGCGGGCGTACCCGCCGTGCGGGCCGCCGAACCCCTGGCCCGCCTCGCGGAAGGACATCCGGTGACCCTGTGGCACCGGCTGCCCCCGGCGGTGCGGCCGTCCGAACCGCGCGATCTGGCCCCACTGCTCACCCAGGTGCACGCGCTGTCCGCCCCCGAGGACTTCACGCTGCCCCGCCGTGAGCTGCTCGGCGGTGTCGAGCGGTGGCTGCGGCTCGCGGGCGACGCGATCGATCCCGCGGACGCCGACTATCTGCGCGGCCGGCGCGACGGGTTCGCGAAGGCCGCGGCGGCGCTCGCCCCGCACCTTCCGCCGGGCCCCGTCCACGGCGACGCCCTGCCCCGCAACGTCCACGTCGGACCGGACGGGCCGGTGCTGGTCGACCTGGAGACCTTCTCCTCGGATCTGCGCGAACACGACCTGGTGGTCCTCGCCCTCTCCCGGGACCGGTACGGCCTGCCCGCCCCCGCCTACGACGCGTTCACCGAGGCGTACGGATGGGACGTGCGCACCTGGGAAGGGTGCGCGGTCCTGCGCGGCGCACGCGAGACCGCGAGCTGCGCCTGGGTCTCCCAGCACGCGCCGGGGAACCCGAAGGCGCGGGCGGAGTTCGAGCGCAGGGTCGCCTCACTGCGCGAGGACGACCCCGAGGTGCGCTGGTACCCCTTCTGAACTCCCTCTCCACGAACGGAATCAAAGAGGAGCGGGAGGAGGGATCTTCGCACGGCTCCGGGCCGCGGGCGCCCGTCCAGCCGCGACTCTCCACCGAACGCCCCCCGCACGCACACACCGTGCGCCGGCCGCCGGAACCGCACCTGAACACCTCGGATCGATCGTCCGTACCATGCGCTTGGCAGTTCCGGGCGTCGGCTTCGCGCGCACCGTCCGCCCGGACACCGGCGCGTCCCCGCGACGGGTCGCGCGGGGACGGCCGGCCTTGCACCGGCGATCCGGCCCCTCATAGGTTGACCTCATGGGACTCTTCGACATGCTGACCGGAACAAGGCGCCCGGAGGACGGCGTGGTGCCGCGGCCGGCCGAGGACGTGCGGACCGCCCTGCTCGGCCTCAACAGCCCGGATGTCCCGTACGTCGTCCACGACGGCGCGGAGTACGACGCCGACCTCGTGGCGGAGTGGCGGATCGCCGAACCCGCGTGGCAGAACTTCTTCATCTCCTCCCAGCTGACGCACGCCGTCCGGATCCGCATGCGCCTGGCCGGGGAAGGCCATGAGGTGCGCGCCGTGGAGGAGCAGTGGGAGGTCACCCGGGTCGGGAACCCCCCGCGTTTCCGGACGTCGGCGGAGTACTCGCGCGGCGCGGGCAGGACCGTCTCCCGCCGCTACACGCTCAAGCGCGGGGAGAGCGGACGCATCGAGGCGACGGAGACGTTCAGCTTCGACAGCGCACAGCTCACCGAACCCCTGAGGAACGCCGCCCTGGAGTCGGGCTGGGCCTGGCGCGGAGTGGTCTTCGGTAAGCTCTGATCGTCGGCGGGGCCCGACTCGACGGGTCGGCCCGCGACATCCCCCACCACTTTCCGGACATGTCCGTCCGGACACGGATCTTCCCGGTGTGTCCCGCACTCGTCGCCGTGAGTCGGCCGGGGCGCCCTCCGGCGTGATCCCCGGCGCAGGCCGGCACGTGAGCTACCGGCGTCAGGCTTGATCATCCAGAATGGAGCCCCTATGGCCATACCCCGCTCGACCGCAGCGAAGTGGAGCGTTCCGGCCGTGGCCGCGGGCGTGCTGCTCGTCGGCTGCTCGGCGTCGCTCGACGTCGGAAGGACCGACCCGAAGCTGTCGGCGGAGAAGCTGGCCACCACGGTCTCCGAGAAGCTCGCCCGGACGACGGGCCGGCCGAAGCCGGACATCAGCTGCCCCGAGGATCTCGCCGGGAAGGTCGGCACCACGACCCGGTGCGAGCTCACGGCGAGCGACGGCAGCACGCTCGGCGTGACGGTCACTGTCACCTCGGTCGAAGGAGAGCAGATCAACTTCGACATCAAGGCCGACGAGACGGCGTCACCCGCCCCCAACTGACGTCCCGACGGCCGGATCAGCCTCTTCCGCCGACGGGCTCCCGCCTCCGGGGGATGAGCGGCCAGGCAGGCTCGACGACGGCCGCCGGATCCGCGGTGCGCCGCAGATAGGCCTGCAGCGAGAGCGACTGCTCGGCGGCCGCGTGCACCTGAAGGCCGTGCAGGTCCTCCAGCGGCATCACACCGACCGGCTGGTGCCTCTCCCCCATACGCCGCACCACGCGCGCGGCCGCCAGGGCGTCGGCTCTCGCGTCGTGCGCGTCCTCGAGCGACACCCCGTAGTGGGTGCAGAGCGCGTGGAGGGCCCGCTTCCCCTTCCGGTACTTGTCGACGTGCTTGTCGATCACGAGCGGGTCGATGACGGGCGAGGGCGCGTCCCCCAGCCTCTCGCTGACCGACTCGACCCCGTGGCGCCCGCATTCACGGTCGAGCAGCGACAGGTCGTAGCGCGCGTTCATGACCACCAGGGGCGTTCCCGAGCGGAGCCCGTCGGCGACGGCCCGGGCGATCTCCCCGATCGCGGCGGCGGCCGGCCGGCCGTGCTCGCGGGCGCGTTCCGTCGAGATGCCGTGGATCGCCGAAGCCTGCTCGGGTATGGCCACGCCGGGATCCAGCAGCCAGGTCCGCTCCTCCGAGACGGATCCGTCCGCCTCCAGCCGGACGACCGCCGCCGTGACGATCCGGTCGGTCTCGACGTCCGTCCCCGTGGTCTCCAGGTCGAACGCCAGCAGCGGCCCGCTCATCCAACTCATCCCGTACCTCCTCCTGTGGTGCTTTTCCCCACGTGACGACCACCTTCGCACGCACCACTGACAACGCGGGGGGAGGCCTCAGGAGACGGGCCTGGAGTCCGTCCAGACCGACTCGAACTCCTCGCGGTACGTCTCGAAGAGGCCGTGCTCACTGTCCTGCCCCGCCCTGACCACCGCACGCCCCCCGCCGCGCAGCACCAGCACGGGCGCCTCCATGCCGCGTGCGCGCCGCAGATACGGCTGGACGACCCCGACCGCGTCGGGCCCGTCACCGTCCACCAGGTAGGCCGTGAAGCGCGGCGTCTCGTCGAAGACGTGGATCTGGAAGGCGCCCGGGTCGCGGAGCTTGGAGCGGACCCGGCGCATGTGGAGGATGTTCATCTCCACCGAGCGGCTCAGTTCGCCCTTCTTGAGGCCCAGTTCACGCTCGCGGCGCTTCACCGCGCTGCTCGCGGGGTTGATGAACAGCAGCCGAACCCGGCACCCCGACTCGGCGAGGCGGACCAGACGGCGCCCCGAGAAGTTCTGCGTCAGGAGGTTGAGCCCTATGCCGATCGCGTCCAGCCGGCGCGCGCCGCCGAACAGGTCCTCGGCGGGCAGCTGGCGCTGCAGCCGCACCCGGTCCGGGTGGACGGAGACGACGTCGGCGTAGCGGTCGCCGACCAGCTCCTCCACCGCGTCCACGGGCAGCCGGTCGGCGGACGGGACCGCCGCACCGCTGCCGAGGATCTCCAGCAGGCGGGCGGAGGCCCGCTCGGCCTGCGCCAGGACCGCCTCGTTGAGCGCGCGGTTGCGGGAGACGACGTTGCGCGCCACCTCCAGCTCGTCCAGCGCGAGCTCCACCTCGCGGCGGTCGTCGAAGTACGGCTCGAAGCAGGGCCAGTGCTGGACCATCAGCTCACGCAGTTGCGGCAGCGTCAGGAAGCTCAGGACGTTGTCGTCGGCCGGGTCGAGCAGGTAGCCCTTGCGGCGCGAGACCTCCCGGACCGCGACGGCGCGCTGCACCCACTCCTGGCCGGCGGGCCCCGCGGCGGCCACGACCCAGTCCTCGCCGTGCACCGGCTCGTAGATCGGCCGGATCACGGCGGAGACCACGGCGCGCAGCCGTTGTTCCACGAGATTCAGCCAGATGTACGCACGCCCCGCCCGCTGGGCCCGTGTGCGCACCTCGTTCCAGGCGTCCGCTCCCCAGTCCAGCTCAGCACCGATCTCCATGGGCTGGGCGAGGGAGACAGCACCTGGCGGGGCATCTGTCGATTCCCCCTCGTGACCTGCGTCACCTGGGGGCAGCTCGAATCCTCCCGAGCTCACCCGTGTACCGCCTTCCACTCCCCCACCAACGATCAAGGAAGGGTACTCCGGCAGCGGGAGCCGGTGCAGCCGGATGCACAGGCTCCTTACTCAACTCCCCTATCTCGCAGGCCCGTTCCTTGCGGGGAGATCGGGTGGAGTGAGATGGTTCATAGCGATTGCGCACCCCCTCGCACGCCGCATACCGGACGGAGGAGCTGTCGGGAGGCCCGTGACACCTGTCCGGGCGACACCGAGGTGTCCCAGGTTGACCGGCCCGACGGGACCGGGGCGACGGGACCCGGCCGCACCGGCCGACGTACTAGGTACGGGACCGTCTTTCGGGGAGTATCGGGTCGAAAACACCCAGCACCCGGATCAGAAGTGGAAGAGTCCTATCTATGCAGGTCTGGCCGGGACACGCGTATCCGCTCGGCGCCACCTACGACGGCGCCGGAACCAACTTCGCGGTCTTCTCGGAGGCCGCCGACCGAATCGAGTTGTGCCTGCTGCACGACGACGGTTCAGAAACGGCGGTGGAACTCCGCGAGACCGACGCCTTCGTCCGTCATGCCTATCTGCCCGGGGTGATGCCGGGTCAGAGGTACGGCTTCCGGGTGCACGGGCCCTACGAGCCGCAGCACGGACAGCGCTGCAATTCGGCGAAACTGCTCCTCGACCCGTACGCACGTGCGATCTCCGGGCGGATCCAGTGGGGCGAGGCGGTGTACGGCTACCCGTTCGGCAAGCCGGACGAGCGCAACGACCTCGACTCGGCCCCGCACACCATGAGCTCGGTCGTGGTCAACCCGTACTTCGACTGGGGTGACGACCGCCGCCCGCGGACCGACTACCACCGCACCGTGATCTACGAGGCCCACGTGAAGGGCCTGACGATGCTTCACCCGGGCCTGCCCGAGGAACTGCGCGGCACCTACGCGGGGCTCGCGCATCCCGAGATCATCGCCCATCTGACGGAGCTGGGCGTCACCGCCATCGAGCTCATGCCGGTGCATCAGTTCGTCCAGGACCACCGTCTCGCGGACGCCGGTCTGGCCAACTACTGGGGTTACAACACCATCGGCTTCTTCGCCCCGCACAACGCCTACGCCTCCTGGGGCGACCGCGGCGAGCAGGTGCTGGAGTTCAAGCAGGCGGTGAAGGCGCTGCACCAGGCGGGCATCGAGGTGATCCTCGACGTGGTCTACAACCACACGGCGGAGGGCAACCACCTCGGCCCGACGCTCTCCTTCCGGGGCCTCGACAACGCCTCGTACTACCGCCTGGCCGACGACCAGAAGTACTACATGGACACGACGGGCACGGGGAACTCGCTGCTGATGCGGTCCCCGCACGTCCTGCAGCTGATCATGGACTCGCTGCGGTACTGGGTGACCGAGATGCACGTGGACGGATTCCGCTTCGACCTGGCGGCGACGCTGGCCCGCCAGTTCCACGAGGTCGACCGGCTGTCCTCCTTCTTCGACCTGGTGCAGCAGGACCCTGTGGTCAGCCAGGTGAAGCTGATCGCCGAACCGTGGGACGTGGGCGAGGGCGGCTACCAGGTGGGGAACTTCCCCCCGCTGTGGACCGAGTGGAACGGCAAGTACCGGGACACGGTGCGGGACCTGTGGCGGGGTGAGCCCCGCACCCTGGCGGAGTTCGCCGGGCGCCTCACGGGCTCCTCGGACCTCTACCAGGACGACGGCCGGCGCCCGCTCGCCTCGATCAACTTCACCACCTGCCACGACGGTTTCACGCTGCACGACCTGGTCTCGTACAACGACAAGCGCAACGACGCCAACGGCGAGGGCAACCGGGACGGCGAGAGCCACAACCGCTCGTGGAACTGCGGGGCCGAGGGGGAGACCGAGGACAAGGAGATCCTGGAGCTGCGCAGCCGTCAGATGCGCAACTTCATCGCCACGCTGATGCTCTCCCAGGGCGTGCCCATGCTGAGCCACGGCGACGAGTTCGCCCGTACCCAGCGGGGCAACAACAACGGCTACTGCCAGGACAACGAGCTCTCCTGGGTCCACTGGCCCGATCCGGCCGCCGCCCGCACCGAGGACGGCGAGGAGGACGGGGGCGGCACGGACACGAGCCTGCTGGAGTTCACCCGGTCGATGGTCTGGCTCCGCCGCGACCACCCGGTCTTCCGGCGCCGGCGCTTCTTCCACGGCCGCCCGGTGGAGGGCACGCACGACGAGCTGTCCGACATCGCGTGGTTCACCCCCCGGGGCGAGGAGATGACCCAGCGGGACTGGCAGGCCGCCCACGCCAAGGCCATGACGGTCTTCCTGAACGGCCACGCGATCTCCGAACCGGGCCCGCGCGGTGAGCGGATCGCCGACGACTCCTTCCTGCTCATGTTCAACGCGGGCGCGGAGTCCCTGGAATTCGCCGTCCCGATGAACCACGGCAAGCAGTGGCAGGTCGTCGTGGACACGGCGATCCCGGACGGGGTACCGCCCGGCGCGGGGCCGAAGGTGTCGGCGGGTGAGCGGGTGACGCTGGTAGGGCGCAGCCTGACGGTGCTCAAGCGTCCGGCGTAGGCCGATGGGGTGACGGGCACCGGCCGCGCGGCGGCCGGTCGGTGCCCGGCGGCGGAGAAGGTGGGAGAGACGGGCCCGGCTGGGTACGTACGAATCCATGACGCCCACCGCCACGTACCGGCTGCAGCTCCAACCGGACTTCCCGTTCGCCGCCGCCGCGGACGCCGTGCCGTATCTCGCCGAGCTCGGCGTCTCCCATCTGCATCTGTCCCCCGTACTGGAGGCCGTGCCCGGTTCGGGACACGGCTACGACGTCGTCGACCACACCACGGTGCGGGCCGAGTTCGGGGGCGAGGAGGGACTGCGGGAGCTGGCCCGGACGGCACGCGCCCACGGCCTGGGGCTGGTCCTGGACATCGTGCCGAACCACATGGCCGCCGCGCCCCGGCACAACCTGCCGCTCTGGGAGGTGCTGCGCGAGGGCCCGGAGTCACCGTACGCCCGCTGGTTCGACATCGACTGGGCCGCGGGCGGCGGGAAGGTGCTGCTGCCGGTGCTCGCGGGGCGCGCCGGCGAGGAGAGCGGCAGCTTCGGGACGGGCACCCGGGACGACGGCACTCCCGTACTCCGCTACGGCGACCTGGAGTTCCCGTTGCGGGAGGGCACGGCGGGCCTCCCGCTTCCGGAGCTGCTGTCGGCGCAGCACTACCGGCTCGCCTGGTGGCGGCTGGCCAGGACCGAGCTGAACTACCGGCGGTTCTTCACCATCTCCGATCTGATCGGCGTCCGGGTGGAGCACCCCGAGGTCTTCGCGGCAACGCACGGCAAGATCCTCGAACTGGTCCGCGACGGGGTCCTCGACGGGCTGCGGATCGACCACCCGGACGGGCTGGCGGACCCCGCCGCGTATCTCGGGCAGCTCGGTGAGGCCACGGACGGGCGGTGGACCGTGGTGGAGAAGATCCTCACCGGCTCCGAGGCCCTGCCGGCCGGCTGGGCGGTCGCGGGGACGACCGGGTACGACGCCCTGCACCGGATCGACGGCCTGTTCACCGATCCGATCGGCGCGGCGGACCTGCTGGGCCGCTACCGGGACTTCGCCGGCCCTCCGGGGGACCGCGGCGGCTACTGGACCGCGACGGTCCGCCGGGCCGCGTACCGCGTCGTCACCCATGAGCTGGCGGCCGAGACCGAGTGGCTGACCCGCCTCGCCGTCGAGGCGTGCGCGGGTGATCCTGCCCTTGCCGACCACGCGCCGTGGGCGCTGCGCACGGCGGTGCGCGAGCTGCTGGTGCGGGTCCCCGTCTACCGGCCGTACGTGACGGCGGGCGGCCCGCTCACGGAGATCGCCGAGTCGACGCTTCCGGCGGAGGCGGTGCGGGACGCCAAGGCGGTGTTCTCCGTCTCCCAGGAGGCGGCGGCCGTCGACGTGGTGCGGGATCTGGCGCTGGGCCGTCTCGGGGACGGGCCGGAGCACGCGGCGTTCTGCGCACGGTTCGCGCAGACGGCCTCCGCGCTGCACGCCAAGTCGGTCGAGGACACGGCGTTCTACCGGTACGTGCCGCTGATCTCCGCGACCGAGGTGGGCGGCGACCCGGGACAGCCGGCGGTGAGCCCGGAGGAGTTCCACGCCTTCTGCGCGCGCATCGCGCGGGACTGGCCGGCCACCGGCACGGTGCTGACCACCCACGACACCAAGCGCAGCGGCGACGTACGGGCCCGGATCGCGGTCCTGTCGGAGTGTCCCGAGCGGTGGTCCTCGCTGGTGGCGCAGCTGGCCAGGGCGACGTCCGCCCCTGCCCCGGATCCGCAGCTGGCCTGGCAGGCCTGGCAGTCGGCGTACGGCTGCGCGGGGCTGCCCGCCGGTGAGATGGCGGGGAGGCTGGAGCCCGCGCTGCTGAAGGCCGTGCGCGAGGCGGGCCTGCACACCAGCTGGACGGAGCCGGATCCGGCGTACGAGAGGGCGGTGACCGACTTCGTGGCGGCCGGTCCGGGCAGCGACGCGGGCGAGGCACGGACGATGATGACCAGGTTCGCGGACACGCTCGCCCCCTTCGTCCGGGCCAATGTGCTGGGTGCCGCGCTGGTGCACCTGACCATGCCCGGCGTGCCCGATCTGTATCAGGGCACGGAGCGGGAGTACATCGCTCTGGTCGACCCCGACAACCGGCGTCCGTTCAGCAGGCCGCGCGGGGGCGACGACGAGAAGGCGGCGCTGACGACGGCCGCGTTGCGCCTGCGCCGGGAGCGCCCTGGGCTCTTCGACGAGTCGGGCACCTACGTCCCGCTGGCGGCGCGGGGCCCCGCGGCCGCGCACTGCCTGGCGTTCTGCCGGTCCGGTGAGGTGGTCACGGCGGTGACCAGGCTGGCCCTGCGCCTGGACGAGGAGGGCGGCTGGCGCGACACGGAGCTCGTACTGCCCGACGACGGCCCGTGGACCGATCTCCTCTCGCCAGGACGGGAGTTCACGGGGGCCGTCGTCAGTGTGGCGGGGCTCTTCGCCGATCGGCCGGTGGCGCTCCTCACGAGGGCGGGGGCTGTTCCCGGTCGCGTGTGAGAGGCGCACGGGGTGACGACTGCGACTCAGCGCTCCCCGGCGGGACCGAACCGGTGGGGAGCGAGGGTGGTCAGCAGCGAGCTGACCACGAGGTCGGTCGAGGCCGCCATGTCCACGGCCTCGGGTGACAGCAGCCACTGCACCTGGAGGCCGTCCATGACCGCGATGACGGCGTTGGCCGCGGTCTCGGCCTCGCCGGCGCGGTCGTCCGGCAGGTCGCAGGCCTCGCGCAGCGCGTCGGCGACGAAGGCGCGCAGCCCGCTGTACCGGTCGCGGAAGTAGGTCTGGGCGGGGTGGCTGTCGGTGACGGACTCGGCCGACAGCACGGCGTACAGCCGCACGATGCCCTCCCGCTCGGCGTTGCGGAGCGCGGTGTCCACCAGGTGGCGCAGGAATTCGAGGCCCTGGGGGCGGTCGGCGCCCAGCTGCTCGATGTCCGTCTGGTCCCGCAGTTCCAGGACGCTGGTGAGCAGGAGCGCCTTGGAGCGGAAGTAGTGCAGGACGCCCGCCTGGGTGAGGCCGGCCTGCTCCGCGATCTCGGCGAGCGAGGCGTTGTTGTAACCGCGGGCACCGAAGGTGTCCATCGCGATGTGCAGGATGCGCTGCTGTCGCTGCTTGGCCTCCGCGCTGCGCGGGGTGCGGGGCCGGGTCTTGTGGGCGGGCGTGCGCGCTGAAGGGTTACTCACCCGCGCAGCCTAATCCCGCTCCCCCTCGCGGGCACCGGCCTCCTCGGCACGACGGTCGACATGTGACCTGTATCACTTACTAACCACTCAGTGGGTGTGCTTTCATATGCGACGGCATCTCAACTCCTGCTTGTACAGAGGCATTTGTTCACCGGCGTCGGCACCTGCCCGAAGTGGGACCGAGGGCCGCCGGCCCCGCGCGCACCCCGCACCGGTACGAACCCAAGGAGCCGCACCATGTCACCACTCAGTCCCGCCCGCCGTCGGCGAACCGGAGCCGTGGGCGCCGCCCTGGCCCTGGCCCTGGCCGGTCTCGGCCTCTCCGGCTCGGGCGCCGCCCAGGCCGCCGACCCCACGGCGCAGGTGTGGATCACCACGCCGGACGGCGGCAAGAAGCTGGCCGCCGACGGCAGCATCCCGTTCACCGCCACGCCCCAGGCCGTGGACATACGCATCGACGGCGCCAGCAAGGGCCAGAGATTCACCGGCGCCGGGGCCTCGGTGACCGGCGCCTCCGCCCACCTGATCCAGGGCCTCCCCCAGGACAAGCGCGACGCGCTGATGAGGTCGCTGTTCTCCACTGCCGACGGCATCGGCCTCAACTACCTGCGCCAGCCACTGGGCGACTCCGACTTCAACGCCGCCGGCGGCTTCCACAGCTACGAGGACACGAGGGGCGCCTTCTCCATCGACCGCGACAGGAGCGAGATCCTCCCCGTCCTCAAGCAGGCCACCGGCATCAACCCCGCCATCCGCTTCATGGGCTCGCCCTGGTCCCCGCCCGCCTGGATGAAGACCAACAACTCGCTCATCGGCGGCAGCCTGAAGACCGAGAGCTACCAGGCCTACGCGGACTACCTGGTCAAGGCCATCCGGGCCTACGGGCAGGAGGGCATCGGCCTGACCGATCTCACCGTCCAGAACGAACCGGAGTTCGCGGCCGGTTACCCGTCGATGACCATGACGTCCGGTAGCCAGGCGGAGTTCTTCAAGGTCCTCGACCGCACCCTCACCGCCGCGGGCCTCCCCACCAACCTGCTGGCCTACGACCACAACTGGGACCACCCCGACTATCCGATCGAGGTCTTCGACGGGACCCGCGGTATCAACCGGGTGATCGGCGCCGCCTTCCACTGCTACGGCGGGGCACCCTCGGCCCAGCAGCAGGTCGTCGGCGCGGGCAAGCGCGTCTTCTTCACCGAGTGCTCGGGAACCGACAGCACCGACCCGGCCACGACCTTCGCGGACACCCTGCGGTGGCACGCGGAGAACCTCGTCGTGCAGAACATGCGCAACGGCGGGGAGACCGTCATCGACTGGAACCTCGCCCTCGACCGGAACGGCGGGCCCCACCAGGGCGGCTGCGGCACCCGCTGCAACGGAATCGTCGAGATCGCCGACGGCACGGTCAGCCGTAACGCCGAGTACTACGTCCTGGGCCACGTCACCAAGTTCATCAAGGCGGGGGCCACCCGCATCGGCTCCACCAGCCAGGGCGGCGGAGGGGTGCAGAACGTCGCCTTCCAGAACCCCGACGGCAGCCGCGCCGCCTACGTGGTCAACACCTCCGCGGGCGCCCAGCGGCTCTCGCTGACGGACAACGGCAGGTCCCTCGCCTACACCCTCCCCGCCGGCGCCGTCGCCACCTTCGTGTGGGACGGCACCGGCACCACCGAACCGCCCGCGGGATCGATCGACCCGAGCGCCTGGTACCGGGTGAGGAACAGCCACAGCGGCTCCTGCCTGGACGCCGCCGCCTGGGGTACCGCCGACGGCACCGCGCTCCAGCAGTGGGCCTGTGGCACCGGCGCCAACCAGAGCTGGCAGTTCCGTCCCGCCGGCGACGGCACCTACCAGGTCGTCAACCGGCACAACTCCAAGGCGTGGGACGTCGACGGCGGCGCGGGGGCCACCGGAAACGGCGTCAAGGTCCACCTCTGGTCCTACGAGGGCGGAAGCAACCAGCGGTGGAAGGCGGAGTCCGCCGGCACCGGCGGACAGTACCGCTTCTCCGCCCTGCACAGCGGCAAGTGCCTGACCGTGGACGGCTCCTCGACGGCCGACGGCGCCCGGCTCGCGCAGCAACCGTGCGACGGCTCGCCCGCGCAGGCGTTCACCCTGACCGGATGACCGGATGACCGGATGACCCGCTGACGCTGTGCCCCGGTCCGTGGGGTCCCGGTCCTCCGGAACGGGACCCCACGGACTCCGGCGGAGGGACGTGCTGGACCCGACGGACCGTCCGTCCGGGCGGACGCGGCTCTCAGGCCGGGGGCGCCGGCAGCGACGCGGTGAGCCGGAAGGTCATCCGGCCGAAGCTCACCTGGTCGCCCTCGCGCACCACGACCGAGCCGACGACCCGCTGGCCGTTGACACAGGTGCCGTTCGTCGAGCCCAGGTCGCGCAGCACCCACCGGCTGCCGTGCGCGGTCAGCTCGGCGTGCAGCCGTGACACCGTCTCGTGGCTCAGCCGGAGCCCGTTGCCCGGGTCGCGGCCGATGCGCAGCGGGTGCGGACCCGGCATGGGGAGCAGGAGTCTGGGCAGCCGCTCGGACTGCCACGCCCTGCGCACCCGGGCGGGGAAGGCGGAGACCCCTCCCACCGCGCGGAAGAGGTTGCGGGACCAGCGCCCACCGGAATCGAGGTCCGAGGTGAGCGCCTTCAGCTCCTCGGAACGCCGGGCGGTCAGGGCGATTTCCATGCGGCGCAGGAACGTGTCGTGGGAGAGCTTCCCCTGTGCGGCGCCGTCTCTGAGCACACCGAGAACACGGTCGCGCTCGGCGTCCGAGAGCCGCGCGGGATACGTGTGGTGCTCGAAGGAGGACGTCACAGGACCGATTGTCGGGCCGGGACGCCCGGGGTGTCCAGACGATGCCCGTTTCCGGTCGCTCCGACCTGCGCGGCAGCGGGAGAACACGGCACCGCGGCGGCACCCGGGTTGTTAGGGTCGCGCGACGCCGTCCACCGGACCGGCGCGACCTCGAGGAGCCTTCGTGACCCTTGCACCATCGGAACTGACCATCCGTCCGCTCGCGGGCGCCGACGAACTCGGTCTGTTCTGCGGCCTTTCCTACGTCCTGGACCATGAGCTGGCCGATGACCTCGCCACCGGCCGTCGCCGCCCCGAGTGGATGTGGGTGGCGCTGCGCGGCGACCGCGTCCTGGCCCGGATCGCCTGGTGGACGGGGCAGGAGGGTGCCGCTCCCCAGGCACTGGACTTCTTCGACCTGGACGACACCCTCCCGGACCCGGAGCGGGGCGAGATCGGGCGGCAGTTGCTGGAGAAGGCGGAGGCGGCGGTCCTTCCCGCCGGGTCGGCCCGGCCGGAGTACGGCCGCTTCGTGCCGCCGGACTGGCGGGAGGACCCGGCGGTACGCGACGGGGTGGAGGCCCGGATACGGGTCATGGAGGCCACCGGCGCCCGCATGCTCGTCGAGCGGCTGCGGCTGGAGTGGCGCGGGGGAACGCCCGTTCCGGAGGACACCGGCCGGCTCACCTTCCGCCCGGTGTCCGGCCGTGAGGACCTCGTCGCCCTGATGACCCCGGTGATGGAGGGCACGCTGGATGCCCACGGGCAGCAGGACCTGGCCTCCGGACTGAGTGCCCGCGAGGCGGCGGAGAAGCACTACGACGAGGAGTTCGCGCACTTCGGCACGCCGCGGGAGTGGTGGCGGATCGCGGAGCTGCCGGGCGGTGAACCGGTCGGCTTCGTGGTCCCGGCCCGCAACAGCTACCACCCGGTGCTCGCGTACATCGGGGTGCTGCCCGCCCACCGCGGCCACGGCTACATCGACGACATCCTCGCCGAGGGCACCCGGGTCCTCGCGGCCCAGGGCGTGGACCGGATCAGGGCGGCCACCGACCTCGGCAACGTGCCGATGGCGAAGTCCTTCGAACGGCTCGGATACGTGAACTTCGAGCGGGCGTTCAACATGACGTGGGACCAGCCGTAAACCGGTGGACCTCGTGAGCCGGGGCCCGTACCGTCACGGACGGAACAGGCCCCGGACCGTCACGGACGGACCCGGGCCCCGGGCACGGAAGGAGGCGAGACACGTGCGCACCCGCAGCACCGCTCCACGTACCACGTCGTACCCGCGCTCCCGTCCCGTCCTCGGGGTGGTGTCGGACCCGGTCTGACCGGGGAGCGCGGCTTCTCCCGTCACCGAGTCCCGGAGGACCCTTCCATGACCGTTCCGGTCATCCGTTCGCTCACCCAGGGCGACGCACATCTCTTTGCTTCACTGCGGGACCCCGGCCTCGTCGGCCGTGCCGCGTTCGGCCACCGCTGGGCCACCGTCGCCGACGGCGGTGAGTACCGCCCCGAGTGGACCCGGGTCGCCCTGCGCGACGGCGTCGTCGTCGCCAGAGCCGCCTGGTGGGGCGGGCCCGAGGACACCGAGCCCGTGATCCTGAACTGGTTCGACGTCGCCGAGGGCGAGGGCGCGGCGGGCGCCGAACTGCTGCGCACCGCCCCCTGGTCCGTCGAGTACGAGCTGATCGTGCCGCCGGGCTGGCGGGACCTGCCCGCGGTGCGGGCCGCCGCCGGGGCGCGGATCGCGGCGGCCGAGGCCGCCGGCATGAAGCCGCTGGTCGAGCGCTACCGCTACGAGTGGACGCCCGCGGACGGTCTGCCGGAGCGGCCCGGCCGGCTGGTCTTCCGTGAGGAGCCCGACGACGCAGTGATCCTGGACGTGCTGCGCCGGGTCCACTCCAGGACGCTGGACGCCCACGCCCTGCGTGCCGTCGAGGGACCGGGCGGCCTGGAGCGGGCCGCCCAGGAGGAGCTGGACTTCTTCCACTGGTGCCCCTCCCCCCGTTCCTGGTGGCAGCTCGCCCACACGCCGGACGGAGCGCTCGCGGGCATCCATGTGCCCGCGCGCAACCCGGGCGGCCCCTGCATCGGCTTCATCGGGGTCGTCCCCGAGGCGCGCGGCCACGGCTACGGCTACGACCTGCTGGTCGAGAGCACCCTCTTCCTCGCCGGGGAGGGCGCCACGTCCGTCGCGGGCTCGACGGACGTGGGCAACGTGCCGATGGCGGCCGCGTTCGCCCGGGCCGGGCACCGCGTCATCCAGGAGCGCGTTCACCTGAGGTGAGCGCCGGTCCCTGCGTACCGCCGGTGCGCTGCGCGCGGATGACGTCGCGGTACCAGGCGTACGACTCCTTGGGGGTGCGCCGCAGGGTCTCGTAGTCGATGTGGACGAGGCCGAACCGCTTGCTGGCGCCCTCGGTCCATTCGACGTTGTCGGTCAGCGACCAGGTGAAGTAGCCCCGTACGTCGACGCCCGCGTCGATGGCCGTGCGCAGCGCCTCCAGATGCCCCTCCAGGAAGGCGATGCGGCGGCCGTCGGCGACGGGCTCGTCGACCGCGCAGCCGTTCTCCGTGATGTAGACGGGCGGCAGGCGGTCACCGAAGCGGTCGCGCAGTTGACCGAGCGTCTCGGCCAGTCCCTGGGGGACGACGGGCCAGCCGAAGTCGGTGGTGTCGTACCCCTCGATCTCCCGGATCCCGAACGGGAGCCCGGCGGGCATGGAGTACCCGGAGAAGGAGTCGAGCGCGTCGGGCCGGGGCGCGCCGACGAGGGTCGGGTTGTAGTAGTTGACGCCGTACCAGTCGAGGGGGGCGGAGATGACCTTGAGGTCCTCCTCGACCGGCCCCGGCATCAGCGCGGCGAACCCCTCGTCGGGATAGCGGCCGGTGAGGACGGGATCCGCGAACAGCCAGTTGGTCAGGGTGTCGTAGATCTCCGCGCCCATGCGGTCCTCGTCGGACTCCCCCGCCGTCCAGACGGGGGTGTGGGAGAGGGCGATGCCGATGTTGTCCGCGCCGGCCGCGCGCAGCGCCCGTACGGCCAGCCCGTGGGCGAGGAGCTGGTGGTGGGCGGCCGGCAGCGCGTCGAAGAGAAGGGTGCGGCCCGGGGCGTGCTCGCCCAGCGCGTAACCGAGCATCGTCACCTCGGCCGGTTCGTTGATGGTGATCCACATGGGGACACGGTCGGCGAGGCGCTCGGCGACGATCCCCGCGTACTCGGCGAAGCGGTAGGCGGTGTCCCGGTTGAGCCAGCCCCCGGCCTCGTCCAGCGGGAGCGGGGTGTCCCAGTGGTAGAGCGTGGGGGCGGGGGTGATCCCGTGGGCGCAGAGTTCGTCGACGAGCCGGTCGTAGAAGTCCAGCCCGGCGGGGTTGAGCGAGCCGCTGCCGCCGGGTACGACCCGGGGCCAGCTGATGGAGAAGCGGAAGGCGTCCGCGCCGAGCCCGGCGAGCAGGGCGACGTCCTCGCGATAGTGCTCGTGGAAGCCGGTGCCACGCGTGGTGTCGGTACCGTCCTTGATCCTGCCGGGCTGTGCGGCGAAGGCGTCCCAGCCGGACGGTCCTTTGCCGTCCGTGTCGAACGCGCCTTCGGTCTGGAAAGCGGAGGCGGAGGCTCCCCAGAGGAAGCCGGGTGGGAAGGGCGGCACGGTCATCTCGGCCTCCAGCAGCCGTAAGAGGGACCTTGTATGACTGCCCGGGTTCCCTGCGAATGAGCAGAACCCGGCAGGGCAATGATCAGGACCAGACCCTAATCGCCAGTTGCGGGCTTGCTCCAGTGTCCCGGGACCGTGCGTGCGAATTCCGCCGATCATGAGGCCTCCGGCGAGGCATCAGGTTCATGGACGAGGAGTGCTGGATGCAGTTCGAGGTGTGGGCCCCCGAAGCCGGGTCGGCCGTGCTGTGCACGGCGGGCGGGCG
The DNA here is from genome assembly GCF_036227405.1 of Streptomyces sp. NBC_01460. NCBI lineage: Bacteria > Bacillati > Actinomycetota > Actinomycetes > Kitasatosporales > Streptomycetaceae > Streptomyces > Streptomyces sp. NBC_01460. Next base: position 6,684,635 of record NZ_CP109473.1, on the reverse strand, counting down.
CCGTCCGATGGAGCACTCCCCGGGACGAGCCGGCTGGTGGACGGCGGAGACCGAGGCGGCGGACGGCGACCGTTACGGCTTCTCGCTCGACGACGGCCCCGTCCTGCCCGACCCGCGTTCCCGCCGCCAGCCGGACGGGCCCGACGGCGAGAGCGCGGTCGTGGACCACGAGGCGTACGCCTGGCGCACCACCTGGGCCGGGCGCGGGCTGCCCGGTGCCGTCCTGTACGAGCTGCACGTCGGCACGTTCACGGAGGCGGGCACCTTCGACGCCGCGGCCGAGCGCCTCGGCCACCTGGCGGACCTCGGCATCACCCATGTCGAGCTGATGCCCGTCTGTCCGTTCCCGGGCACGCACGGGTGGGGCTACGAGGGGGTGTCGCTCTGGGCGGTGCACGAGCCGTACGGCGGCCCGGAGGGGCTGAAGCGTTTCGTCGACACGGCGCACGGGCTGGGTCTCGCGGTCCTCCTGGACGTGGTCCACAACCATCTGGGCCCCTCGGGCAACTACCTCCCGGCGTTCGGCCCGTACTTCACGGACACGCACCACACGCCCTGGGGCTCGGCGGTGAACCTCGACGCCCCCGGATCGGACGAGGTGCGCGCGTATCTGCTGGGCAGCGCGCTCGCCTGGCTCCGGGACTACCGTCTGGACGGCCTGCGCCTGGACGCCGTCCACGCGCTGGCCGACGGCCGGGCGCTCACCTTCCTGGAGGAGCTCTCCACGGCGGTCGACGCCCTGGCCTCGGAGCTAGGCCGGCCACTCACGCTCGTCGCCGAGTCCGACCTCTGCGATCCCCGTACGACGACCCCGCGCACGGAGGGCGGCATCGGGCTCCACGCCCAGTGGAACGACGACTTCCACCACGCCCTGCACACCGCGCTCACCGGCGAGTCGCAGGGCTACTACGCCGACTTCGCGACGGCACCGCTGAGCGCTCTCGCCAAGACCGTGACCAGGGCGTTCTTCCACAACGGCACGTACTCCAGCTTCCGCGGCCACGTGCACGGCCGCCCCGTCGACGCGACCCGTACGCCCTCCCACCGCTTCGTCGGCTACGCCCAGACGCACGACCAGATCGGCAACCGCGCCCTCGGTGACCGGCTCGCCGCCGGGCTCTCCCCCGGGCTCCAGGCGTGTGCGGCGGCGCTCGTGCTCACGGGACCCTTCACGCCGATGCTCTTCATGGGCGAGGAGTGGGGCGCCCGCACACCGTGGCAGTTCTTCACCGACCACACCGACCCGGAGCTGGCCCGGGCCGTGCGCGAGGGCAGGCGGCGGGAGTTCGGGGCGCACGGCTGGGCGGAGGAGGACATCCCCGATCCGCAGGACCCGGCCACCCGGGCCCGTTCCTGCCTCGACTGGAGCGAACCGGAGCGGGAGCCGCACGCCCGGCTGCACGCCTGGTACCGCGAGCTGATCGCCCTGCGCCGTACCCTGCCGGACCTCTCCGATCCGGACCTGGCGTCGGTCAGGACGGCGTACGACGAGGAGGCGCGGTGGATCGCCTACCGCAGGGGCGACCTGCGGATCGTGGTCAACCTCTCCGGGAAGCCCGCGGCCGTCCCGCTGGGCGCGGGCCGCCACCGGAGGGGCGGGGGACGGGTGCTGGCCGCCTGGGAACCCGCCGAGGCCCCGGGAGCCGACGGCGGGCTGCACCTGCCGCCGGAGTCGTGCGTGGTGCTGGCCGACGACTGACCGGACGGTCCAGCTCCGTTCGCGCGAGGCAGCCCTCGATGCCGTCGACGGGAGGGGCCGGGGTCCGGGCGGGCCCCGAACCCCGCGGCAGGGGGCCCTACTCGACGACGGCCAGTTCGCGGGCGGTGGTGTTCAGCCGCCTGCCCCCGCTCTCCGTGACCGTCACGATGTCCTCGATGCGGACGCCGAAGCGGCCCGGGAGGTAGATGCCCGGCTCCACGGAGAAGCACATGCCCGGCACCAGCGGCAGCTCCTCGCCCTCGATCATGTAGGGCGGTTCATGGGTGGTGACGCCGATGCCGTGGCCCGTGCGGTGGATGAAGCGTTCGCCGTAGCCGAACTCGGTGATGACGGCGCGGGCGGCCCGGTCGATGTCCTGGCAGGCCGCTCCGGGCCGCACCGCCCGGCAGCCCGCCTCCTGGGCCTCCCGTACGACGTCGTGGACCCGCTGTTCCTCGGCGGTGGGCTCCCCGACGTGCACCGTGCGGGAGGTGTCGGAGCCGTAGCCGTGCATCAGCCCGCCGAAGTCGAGGACGACCATGTCGCCGCCCTCGATGGTGCGCTCGCCGGCCTCGTGGTGCGGGTTGGCGCCGTTCGGACCGGACCCCACGACGGTGAAGTCGACCTGGGAGTGCCCGTGTTCCAGGAGGAGGGCGGCCAGGTCCGCGGCCACGTCGCTCTCCCGGCGGCCGGAGAAGCGGACCTTCAGGATCTGCCCGTAGACCGCGTCGGCCGCGGCCCCCGCGGCGGCGAGGCGCTCCAGCTCGGCCGCGTCCTTGACCGCGCGCAGCATCGGCAGGGCCTCGGTGAGCGAGGCGTAGGAGGTGTCGGGGAGGAGCGCGTGGAGTGCCAGGAGGTGCAGCGCCCAGGCGTTGTCGCTGATCCCGAAGCGCCCCTTCGCGTCCAGCAGTCCGGCGGTCAGGCCGTACGGGTTCGCGGCGTCGGTCCAGTCCCGGAGGGTCAGGGCGGGGGCGCCCGCCGCACGTTCCGCGTCCGCCGCCTCCAGGGCCGGGACGACGAGGACGGGGTCCTGGCCCGCCCTGAGGACGAGCAGGGTGAGGCGCTCGGTGTCCGCGGTCGGCCGGTAGCCGGTGAGATGGACCATGTCGGGCCCCGGTGCGACGAGGACGCCTGCCAGGCCGGCCTCGTCGGCGGCCTCGGCCGCGCGGATCATCCGGGCCCGGTAGTCCTCGGCGGTGAAGGGCACGGGCTGGTCGGTGCTGGGCATGGGGACCTCCTGGCGGGCGACGCGGCACTCTGCATCCTGCCCGTCGGCAGGGGTGGACGCGAGCGGGATTCAGGGCAACACGCGGGCCCGCCTCAGCGGAGCCGTACGACGAGGTCGGCCCGGCCCCTGTGCCTCTCGACGAGCCGCGCGTTGCGCTCGTCGGAGCCGGCGACCCAACGCTCGGCGTACGGGCGGGGCTTGCCGAACCGCACGTGCCGGTCCACGAGCCTGCTCACCCGCAGCTCCGGGTCGGCGTCCAGGAACCACGCCTCGTCCAGCAGCCCGCGCACCGGCGCCCAGGCCCCCTCGTCCAGCAGCAGGTAGTTGCCCTCGGTCACGACGAGCGGGGTGTCCGCGGGGACGCACACGGACCCGGCGACCGGCTCCTCCAGCGCCCGGTCGAAAGCGGGCGCGTAGACGGGGTGCGGCCCCTCGGGACGGCGCAGCCGCCGGAGCAGCGCCGCGTATCCGGCGGCGTCGAAGGTGTCGGGCGCACCCTTGCGGTCCGCCCGCCCGAGGCGTTCGAGCTCCGCCCCCGCCAGGTGGAAGCCGTCCATCGGGACGAGGACGGCGAGGCCTTCGAGCGCCTCGACGATGCGGGCGGCCAGCGTGGACTTGCCCGCGCCGGGAGCGCCCGCGATGCCGAGGACGCGGCGGTGGCCGCCCTGGGCCAGGCGGCGGGCGCGTGCCGTCAGCGCGGCGAGGTCGCTCGTGTCCATGGCCGGCATTCTCCCCGTCCGCACGGGTCCACGTTAGTGTTACGTATAACTCCATCCATCGCTCCCGACGACGAGGATCCCCATGTCCCACATCGCTCTGGTCACGCTGGTCGTCAGCGACTACGACGAGGCCCTCTCCTTCTACACCGGCGCCCTCGGCTTCGAGCTGGTGGAGGACACGGACCGGGGCGACGGCTCCCGCTGGGTGGTCGTGCGGCCGCGCGGCACCTCGGGCACCGGCCTGCTGCTGGCCCGCGCCAAGGACGAGGCGCAGCGGGCGAGCATCGGCGCGCAGACGGGCGGCCGGGTCGGCTTCTTCCTGCACACGGAGGACTTCGCAGGCGACCACGCCCGGATGCTGGCCGCCGGGGTGCGTTTCCTGGAGGAGCCGCGGCACGAGGTCTACGGCTCCGTCGCGGTGTTCGAGGACCTCCACGGGAACCGGTGGGACCTGCTGCAGCCCGCCTGAGCTCCGCCCCGCCCGCCCGGCGGCCGGGCGTGCGGCGCACGCGCGTCACACCGGTCCGGCCGCCGTGACCAGCGCGTCCAGGACCGGCTTGATCAACGGGTGTCCCTCCGCTCCCTGCCGTACCGCGGCGAACACGCGCCGGGTCGGGGCGACGCCCTCGACGGGCCGCACGACGACCCGGCCGAGCTCCGTGCCGCGGAGCGCCGAGCGGGGCACCAGCGCCACTCCCGCGCCCGCCCCGGCCAGCGCGACCACCGCGTGGAAGTCGTCCGACGAGTGCTCGAGCCGGGGTGCGAAGCCGGCGTACTCGCAGGCCAGGACCACCACGTCATGACACGGATTGCCGGGGTACGGGCCGATCCACACCTCCTCGGCCAGATCGGCCACGGACACGTGGTCCTGTCCGCCGAGGCGGTGGCCGACCGGCAGCACCGCGTCGAAGGGCTCGGAGTACAGCGGCACCCGGGTCAGCCTGCGGTCGTCGACCCCGGGCGCTCCCCGGTATTCGACGGCGACCGCCACGTCGACCTGCCGGTCCAGCACCATCGGCACGCTCGCGTCGCCCTCGGCGTCCTGCACCCGCACCCGGATCCCGGGTGCGGTACGGGTCAGTTCGGCGATGGCCGGGGCGAGGACGAGCCCGATGCCCGTGGCGAAGGCGGCGACGGTGACCGTCCCCGCGACGCCCGCGCCGTACTCCGCGAGCTCCGCCTCGGCCCGTTCCAGCTGGGCGAGGACGGCGTTGGCGTGGGTCAGCAGGATCTCCCCCGCGGCGGTCAGCCGGGCACCCCGCGCCCCGCGCTCCACCAGCCGGTGACCGGTCTCCTGCTCCAGGGCGGCGAGCTGCTGGGAGACGGCTGAGGGGGTCAGGTACAGCGCGGCGGCCGCGGCGGTCACCGTACGGTGGTCCGCCACCGCACGGAGGATCCGCAGCCGCCGGGCATCGATCATGTGCTCATTGTCCCAGGTCGCGGGGTGTCCCTACGCCTCCAGCGCGGACCGCGCGTCGACGAACGCGTCCACGGCCCGGTTGACGTCGTCGGTGGAGTGGGCCGCCGAGAGCTGCACGCGGATACGCGCGGCCCCCTGCGGGACGACGGGGTACGAGAACCCGATCACGTACACACCGCGCTCGAGGAGCAGCTCCGCCATCCGGCCTGCCTTCGCCGCGTCCCCGATCATCACGGGGGCGATGGCGTGGTCGCCGGGCAGGATGTCGAAGCCTTCCTCGGTCATCCGGGAGCGGAAGAGCGCGGTGTTGGCGTTGAGCCGCTCGCGCAGCTCGCCCGCGGACTCCAGCAGGTCGATGACCTTGAGGGAGGCGGCGGCGATGACCGGGGCGAGCGAGTTGGAGAAGAGGTACGGGCGCGAACGCTGGCGCAGCAGCGCGACGATCTCGGCGCGCGCGGCGACGTAACCGCCGGACGCGCCGCCCAGGGCCTTGCCGAGCGTGCCGGTGATGATGTCGACGCGGTCCATGACGCCGTGCAGCTCGGGGGTGCCCCGGCCGCCGGGGCCGACGAAGCCGACGGCGTGCGAGTCGTCGACCATGACCATGGCGCCGTAGCGGTCGGCGAGGTCGCAGATCTCGGCCAGGGGGGCGAGGTAGCCGTCCATGGAGAAGACCCCGTCGGTCACGACGAGCCTGCGGCGGGCCCCGGAGGCCTCCTTGAGCTGCTGCTCCAGGTCCGCCATGTCGCGGTTGGCGTAGCGGTAGCGCTTCGCCTTGGAGAGGCGGATGCCGTCGATGATGGAGGCGTGGTTGAGGGCGTCGGAGATCACCGCGTCCTCCGGGCCGAGGAGGGTCTCGAAGACTCCGCCGTTGGCGTCGAAGCAGGAGGAGTAGAGGATCGTGTCCTCCTGGCCGAGGAAGGAGGAGAGCCGCTGCTCCAGCTCCTTGTGGACCTCCTGGGTGCCGCAGATGAAGCGGACGGACGCGAGCCCGTACCCCCAGCGGTCCAGTGCCTCGTGGGCCGCGGCGACGACCTCGGGGTGGTCGGCGAGACCCAGGTAGTTGTTGGCGCAGAAGTTGAGCACCTCGCCCGCGCGGCCGCCGGCCGTGACGGCGACGGTCGCGGACTGCGGGGTCCCGATGACGCGCTCGGGCTTCTGGAGCCCGGCGTCGCGGATCTCGTCGAGGGTGGTGCGCAGGTCGTCGCGTACGGAATCGAACATGAAGGAGGTCTCCCAGGTGGATACGGAGGTGCGTACGAGGAGCTTCAGGCGGCCCAGTCCAGCAGTACCTTGCCACCGAGTCCGCTCGCGGCGTCGTCGAACGCGGCTTCGAAGTCGCGGTAGCCGTACCTGCCGGTGATCACCGGGGCGAGATCGAGCCCGCCCTCCAGGAGCACGGACATGGCGTACCAGGTCTCGTACATCTCGCGGCCGTAGATGCCCTTGATGGTGAGCATCGAGGTGACGACCCGGGACCAGTCCACCGGGAATTCCGCGGAGGGCAGGCCCAGCATCGCGATCCGCCCGCCGTGCGTCATGTTCGCGATCATGTCGCGCATGGCCTCGGGGCGGCCGGACATCTCCAGGCCGATGTCGAAGCCCTCGCGCAGCCCGAGGAGGCTCTGACCGTCGGCGACGCTCTGCTCGCCGACGTTCAGGGCGAGGTTCACCCCGACCTTCCTGGCCAGTTCGAGCCGGGCCTCGCTGACGTCGGTGATGACGACGTTGCGGGCTCCCGCGTGGCGTGCGACGGCGGCGGCCATGATGCCGATGGGGCCCGCGCCGGTGATCAGCACGTCCTCGCCGACCAGCGGGAACGAGAGCGCGGTGTGCACGGCGTTGCCGAACGGGTCGAAGATCGCGGCGATGTCGAGGTCGACCTTGTCCCGGTGCACCCAGACGTTGGAGGCGGGCAGGGCCAGGTACTCCGCGAACGCTCCGTCCCGGCCGACCCCGAGCCCGAGCGTGGAGCGGCACAGGTGCCGGCGCCCGGCGAGACAGTTGCGGCACTTCCCGCAGACCAGGTGGCCCTCGCCGCTCACCAGGTCACCGATCTTGATGTCGACGACGTCCGCGCCGATCCCGGCGACCTCACCGACGAACTCGTGGCCCACGATGAGGGGCGTGCGCACGGCCTGCTGCGCCCATCCGTCGTAGTCGCGGATGTGCAGGTCGGTGCCGCAGATCCCCGTACGCAGCACCTTGATCAGCACGTCGCCGGGACCGGTCTCCGGTTCCGGCACGTCCATCAGCCGGAGTCCCGGCTCGGCCTTGTGCTTCACGAGTGCCTTCACAGCTGCGGCTCCCTGTACCTGGTGCGTGTGGATGCCCCGGGCCGAGGGCATGCCGAAGACGGCCTGCGGCCCGGGGTTGCGGGGGATGTACGGCGGACGGGACAGGGCCGGCCGCCCCGGCTCCGCGCTCTGCGCCGTCACTGAGAAATGTCCCGCACCACGGCGCTCAGGTCCATCGAGGATTTCTTAAGCGCTCCCGTAGATCCTCTTCAGGCCCGGCCGGGGGTCCGCTCCGGGGCGCCGGCCCGGCCCGTCCGGAGGCGCGGTCCGGGAGACCGGCCCGGACGCCGCACGCCCGGTGTCAGGGCCGGGGCCAGGGACGTCCGTCGAGGCTCTCGATGTCGCTGTTGAGGCGCTTGAGGCAGGCGGCGAGGACGCTGACCTCGTCGGGCGACCAGTCGGCCATGACCCGCTCCAGGCCGCTGATGTTCTCGGCCCGTTCCGCGTCGAGAGCGCGCTCGCCCACGGCGGTGATGCGGAACTTGCGGGCGATGCCTCCGTCGGGGTCGGGGATGCGGTCGACGAGGCCGCCCCGCAGCATGGCGGCGGTCTGCCGGTTCAGGGTGGAGGCGTCGAGCCCGAAGGCGTCGCTGAGCTGCCCGATGGACATCGGGCCCTCCATGCGGATCCGGCTGAGCAGGGTGTAGGCGCTGCGGTCGAGGGAGCTGCCCCGTCTCGACCGGGGCGCGCCCAGCTGGAGGTGCCGTCCGAGCAGCATCGTCTCGAACTCGATCAGGTGCGTCGGCTTGTCCATGGTTCTTCTCTCGACCGCCTTCGTGGCGCACTGGCGCTTCGGCTCGGGGCTCTCCACGGCACATATACCACTGGGGCCCGCGGGCATGACGCGACATTTAAGTATGTTGACATAGCTATTGCTCCGTACCTATGCTGGCTCCATGCCCGGCCCCTCCGCGCCCCACCAGGACGTCGACCACGTAGCCTCCGCGCTCGTGGCGTCCCTGCCTGCGCTGCACCGGGGCCTGGAGCGGCAGGTCGCGCACGGGTTCCCGCATCCCCGGCTTCCGGACGGCCAGTTGGCGCTGCTCCTCCTCGTCGAGGAGCGCGAAGGGATCACCGTCCGGGAGACGGCCGAAGCCCTGCTGATGAAGCCGAACAACGTCAGCGCGCTGGTCTCCCAGCTCACCGACCAGGGGCTCCTGGAGCGCCGGCAGGACGCGGCCGACAAGCGGATCGCCCATCTCCACCCGACGGCCACGGCCCGTGAGCGGCTCGCCGAGGCGCGGACGCTCAAGGAAGCCCACCTGGCCCGTGTGCTGCACACCCTCACCGAGGGAGAGCTCGACGCTCTCGGTGCCGCCCTGGGCGCACTCGCGTCACTGAACCGGCACCTCCACTCCCCCGCCGGCTGACTCCGCTCCGCACCTGCCCCGACCGCGCCCCGAGCACGGCCGGGCCCTGAGCGCGGCCGGGCCCTGAGCAAGGCCGGGGGTGGGTGCTGCCCCGTGGCCCTCCCGTCATTCCGTCATTCCGACGTTCCGACTTCGCCGACGTTCCACAGACAAGGCTTCCGCATGTCCTCCACCACCATGGACACCACCTCCCTGCCCGAAACCGGCCCACCCGCCGCGCCCAGGGGCAGGCGGGCCAATCCCTGGCTGACCCTGATCGCCGTGGCCATCGGTCTGTTCATGGTCAACCTCGACGCCTCCGTCGTCGCGATCGCCAACCCCGAGATAGGCCGCGACCTCGACGCGTCCACCGCCGACCTGCAGTGGGTCACCAACGCCTACCTGATCGCCATGGCCGCCCTGCTGATCCTCGGCGGCAAGCTCGGTGACCGCTTCGGGCGGCACACGGTGTACATGGTGGGCACCGTCGGCTTCACCCTGGCATCGGTCGCGATCGCCCTCTCCGGTTCCATCGAGGGCGTCATCACCTTCCGTGCCGTCCAGGGCCTCTTCGGCGCCCTGCTGATCCCCAACACCCTCGGCCTCCTGCGCGCGGTCTTCCCTCCCCGGAAGTTCGGTATGGCCGTGGGCCTCTGGGCCATGGTGGCGTCCTGCTCCACCGCTCTCGGCCCGATCGTCGGCGGCCTGCTCATCGAGCACGTCAACTGGGAGTCGGTCTTCTACATCAACGCGCCCATCGGCGCCGCCGCGCTGCTCTTCAGCCTGTTCGTCCTCCCGAAGAGCAAGGACTCCACCGGTCACCACCGCTTCGACGTGGCCGGCGTGGTCCTCCTCGCCGTCGGTCTGGTCGCCCTGATCTTCGGCGTGGTCAAGGGGGAGACCTGGGGCTGGAGTTCGGGCGGGACGCTGGGATCGATCGCCGCGGGACTGGTCGTGCTGGCCGGCTTCTGCCGGTACGAGTCCCGCCGCGCGCACCCGTTGCTGCCGATGCGCCTCTTCCGTAACCGTTCGCTGGCCATCGGCACGCTCGTCACCGCGATCAACTTCTTCGTGATGCTCGGGGTCATCTTCTTCGTGATGCTGTACCTGCAGAACGTGCGCGGCTTCTCCCCGGTGGAGGCCGGAGTCCGCACCCTGCCGTTCAGCCTCGCCACGGTGGTGGCGGCGCCGCTCGGCGCGGCGCTGACCCAGCGTTTCGGTCCGCGGCTCACCATGCCGGTCGGCATGGCTCTCCAGGCCGCGGCCGCCCTGTGGATGCTGACCTGGGAGGCAGGGTCCTCCTACGCCGCGATGTGGCCGCCGTTCCTCGCCATCGGCCTCGGCGTCGGCATGGTGATGGCCGCGTCCTCCGATTCCATCGTCGGCAACGCGCCACGGAAGGACGGCGGCGTCGCGGGCGGTCTGCAGGCCACCTCGCTGCAGATCGGCGGTGCGCTCGGCACATCCGTGCTGGTCTCCCTGATCAGCGGCACGGTGGGCTCCACCCTCACCGGCGAACTGACCTCCGCCGGGGTCCCCGCAGAGGCGGCCGCCGGCTTCGGGGAGGCCGCGGACGCGGTGTCCATGGGGGTCGCGCCCGTGTCGGCGGACATGCCGGCGCAGCTCAGGGCCGCCGTGATCGAGGGCAGCGGCAACGCGTTCATGAACGGCATGCACAGCGCCCTGGTCGTCACCGCGGCCCTGTGCGTGGCCGGCGCGCTGCTGTCCGCGTTCGGTATGCGCCGCCGCACCGGACCGGTGGGCGCGGAGGGCTGAGGGCGGCCCCGACCGGCCGGGTGCGGGAGCGCCTGCGAGCGCCCCGCCTCCGGCCGGACTCCGTCACGGCAGGGGGACGAACTCCCTGACGGCCTCGCTCAGCCGCCGCGGCTGGTCCTCGGGGATGAGGGTGAAGCTGTCGGCGACCGTGACCAGTTCGCCCTGGGGCAGCAGGTCCGCCAGCCTCCGGCCGTGGTCGGGCGGCATGACCTTGTCCTCGGAGGCCCAGACGACGAGCGCCGGCCGGTCGAAGGTGCGCAGCGCGTCGGCCCACCTCAGGAGTTCGTCCCGGGGCGGCACCCCGAGCACGTACGCCCGGAGGTCCCGCCGGATGGCGGCCGAGGTCCACAGGGGCCGGAACCACTCGTCCATCACCTCGTGCGGGACCGGCCGCTTGCTCATCCACCCCCAGGTGACCGGCAGCCGTCGCATCGGCTTCAGCTTCAGCAGGGAGAAGGCGAACCGCAGACCGCCGGGCATTTTCGCGAGGGCGAGGAGGTTCCCGCCCGGCAGGCCGGGCGGGAAGTTGTCGAATGCCTCGCAGGACGTGATCACCAGCCGTCCGATCCGCCCGTCCCGGCCGTCCGCGACGAGTGCCTGTGCCCCGCCCCAGTCGTTCATCACCAGCGTGACGTCCCGGAGTTCCAGCTCGTCGAGGAACTCCGCCACCAGATGGGCGACCCCGAGAACGGTCAGATCGGCGTCCGGCCTCATCGGCCTGCGGTGGCCGCCCAGGGGCAGCGTGGGCACGACACACCTGAAGTCGGAGCGCAGATCCGCGACGACATGGCGCCAGAGCGAACCGTTCATCGCCACCCCGTGCAGCAGGACCACGACGGGCCCGTCGCCGCCCGTGTCCTCGTACTCCACCACTCCCGCGGAAAGCATCACCTCGGTCATACGGCCAACCTAGAGCTGCCTCGTGCGGCATGGGGTCCAACGGGCCGTCAGGGCTTGATAACGTCGCCCGCACGACTGCGGAAAGCTCCCCGCCGGGGTCGTCGCTCCGCCGGCCGGGCCGCACCGACAGGGCGGCGAGCGGCGGCCGGTGCGCGTGACGGGGACGCACGTGGCAGGGACGATGAGGGCCTACGCATGAGCCTCCCGCAGTTGCACTACACCTCCGTCACGTCCGGGGACGGGGAGCCGGCCGGCCGGTTCACCTCCGTCGACCCCGCGATACCCGGGCCGGTGCGCGCGGAGGCCGCACCGCTCCTGGCGTACGAGGCTCCGGAGGGCACCCCCGAGCGGCTCACCGACGCCCGGGTCCGCGCGCTGCCCGTGGCGTTCGGTTTCGTCCTGCTCTCCGACGGCAGCCATCTGCTCAGCCGTACGGTGGCCGCGGGCGCGGGCGGGTTCCACGCCCACGCCGTGCACCTGCCGCCCGGTACGCCGATACCCGGCCGGGTGCTCCCGGTCGCCGCGTGGGGAGCGGCGGGATGGCTCTCCGCGACGCCGGACCGGGTGCTGCCCGACCCCCTGACCTCGATGTCCACCGCGCAGGCTCCGGCTCAGGGGCTCACCCGGGAGAGCCTCGGCGACTTCGCGGTGTCCCGCAGTCCGTGGCTCGCCGCCGTGCTGAGCGACCTGCGCCGGGTGAGCGAGGACCCGTCCGCGCCGCCGGTCGTGCTCGTGGAGCGGCAGAGCGCGGACGTGGCCCGGTGGGTCGCGCTGGCGACCGCCGTCCTGCCCCGTGAGCACGCCGAGCGGCTGACCTTCGTCACGTACACGAGGCATCCGGGACGCACCGCGCACCAGGTCGTCGGGGTGCTGCCCGAGGACGCGCCCGACGCCCGTGACCCCCGCTTCCGTGTGCACGCCGCCTCGGGCCCCCGTCCCTCCGGGGTGGTGGACGACGCCTGGGCCGGGACCGCCGCCCGAATCTGGCGCAGCCGGGCCCCCGAGCTCTTCCGGGAGGCGGCGGAGCTGCCGGGCGAGCCCTTCGCCGCCGGTCCGCTCGCCGTCACGGCGCTGGGCGCGGGCATCGCGCTCGGGTCCGACGAGCGTGCCGCCGCGGCCAGTTGGGCGGCCGAGCGGCCGTACGCGCTGGACGAGAAGGGCATCCGGCAGCTGACCGACGCGCTGACCGCGCCCGCGGACGACCGTACGGCCGCGGAGTGCGCGGCGGCCCTCCGGCTGTTGACGGCGCTCGACGGCCGCAGCCCCGCCGCCGTCACCGCGCCGCTGGCCGCACTGCTGGTGACCCAGGCGGTGCGGGGCGGCGACGTGGCCCTGGAGCCGCCGGCGCGCTCGGCGTTCGAGGAGCCTGCCGGGGAACGCGCGCTCGCCGCGCTGGTCGAGGAGCTGGGTGACGAGCTGCTGGCCGAGCTCGCCGCCGGGGTGCCCCGGGGCGTCGCACGGACCGTGCAGCTGCTGCGGATCGTGCGGCTGCTCGGCATCGACTGCGCGGAGCTGCTTCCGGACGTCGTGGGCCGGCTGGCCCGCGCACTGCTCGACGACCCCGGGGCGGGTGCGTGCCGCGCCCTGCTGGACCTGATGGACGAGCAGTTCGACGTCCGTACGGCGCTGCTGGGTGAGCTGGACCGGCTGGCCCCGGACCACCCCGGGGACACGGAGCGGCTGCTGACCCGCGTGGCCCTGCCCTTCACCGGGACGCAGGCCCTGCCGCATCTGCGGATGTGCGCCGAGGCGCCCGGCGCGAAGGCGCGGGGCGGGGACCGGGTGGGGGTGCTGCACACGGTGCTGCGTGCGGCGGGCATGTCCCCGTTCGCGGAGCCGCTGGTGCTGAGGACCGCGGCCGGCCTGGTGTGGGGCGAGGAGACCCCGACGGCGGCCGAGGCCCGCTCGCTGCTGGGCGAGACCACGTCGGACGCCCACCGCACGGCGGGCACCTGGCAGACCCTGGTCGACGCCGCGCTCGCCGCCCCCCAGGACGACGAGGACGCCCCGGAGCTCGCCCACGACCTGCTGCGCGGCTTCCCGCAGGAGATCGGGGCCCGCGTACGGGCGTGCCTGATGCTGCTGGACTTCGCGCGGGACATGCGCGCGGGGACGGCGGAGCCCGGCTGGGCGGACCACGCCCGGACGCTGCGGTCCCGGGCCGAACCGGTGGAGCCCCTGGCCCTGGAGCACGCCTACGGCGCCCTCGCCGAACGGCTGCTCTCCCCGGACCGTCCGGAGGCGGAGCTGTACGCCTTCGTGCACAGCGGCGACGAGGACCTGATCGCGGCGTACGGCAGGGCCGCCCGCCGCGACGCGGTGGTGGCCCTGCTGCGGGAGGATCCCGCGTACGTGGCGGACTGCTTCACCGTGTGGAACGCCCACCCGCACGCGGGCACCGCCTGGACCGGGACCCGGACCGCCCTGCTGGAGGAGGTGCTGCGCCCCGCGGTGCGCGGCCTCTCGTCCGAGGCGCTGGCCGCGGTGGAGGGTGCGGTGGAGCGCGAGGGAAGCCCGCGCACGGTGGAGGCGTTCCGGGCCTGGAACCGGCCGTCCCGCTCCATCGGACGCCTCGGCCGACGCATCGTGGGGCGGGTGCGCAGGGGATGACGAGGTCGCTGGGGGCGCCGCGCGGCAGGTACCGTGGGACGTTCTGATCTCGTGTGCCTCCTGGTGGGCTGCGTGACACCCCAGGAGGAGACGGCATGACGACGAACCGCGGACGCAAGGACGTGATCCGGGACCGGATGGCCGCGACCGGCGAGTCGTACAACGTCGCCGCGCGGAACCTGAAGGCGATGAAGGACATGGGCGCGACCCGTGACGCCCTGCTCGTCCAGCGGTGGCGTCCCGCGGAGTCGCTGGACGTGCCGTGTCCGTGCGGCGGCACGTGCGAGCCGGGCGAGAAGTGCGATCACTGCCATGCCCGGCACCTGCACGTGAAGCGCTACCCGGGCAGCGTCACGGACGTGGAGGTCTGGGCCGACCGCTACGAGTGCATGGGCTGTTCCTCCTCGTACACGCTGACCGTCCGCCTGGCCGGGCGGCCGTGGGGTGTGGCCGAGACCGTGGTGCAGGGCGGCTCGGCGGAGGAGGTCGTGCGGGCCCGGGTGTTCCCCGGGGTGGCCCATCCCCTGCTGAGGGCCGAGGCGACCGCGGAGTCCGGGTCCGACGAGGACTGACTGTTCTATTCTTCGCCCGGGGCATGCCGGGTGAGGGACGAATGAAGGCGGACAAGGTGGCGGACGGCAGCGGGACCGGATCGGCGGCCCGCGAGGGCGGTTCGCGCACACCTGCGGTGGCCGGCGCCGCCTCGCTGAGCGCGCGGGCCCGTGAAGCCGTCCTGCAGCGCATCGTCGACCGGCGCTACGCGCAGGGCGCCCGGCTCGTCGAGCGGGAGGTCGCCGAGGAGCTGAGCATGTCCCGGGTGCCGGTGCGCGAGGCGCTGCGGGCGCTGGTCACCGAAGGGCTCCTCGAACTGCTCCCCCACAGCGGTGTCCGTGTGCGCCGCCTCGAGTACGCCGACGTCGACCACCTGTACGAGGTCTGGGAGCCCCTGGCCGTCCAGGCGTCGCGGCTCGCGGCGCGGGCCGTGGCAGCGGGCGGCACCGGGGAACTGACCGCCCTGGAAGCCACCCTCCGGCAGGCCGAGTCGGCCGCGGCGTCGGACGAGGGGCCACGCGAGGTGGCCGCCCACACGGCCTTCCACGAGGGTGTCGTGGCCCTGGCCGGCAACCCGCTGCTCGCCCGCACCATGGAACAGCTGAGCTGGCAGCTCCAGCTGCTGTTCGGCCTGCGCGAGGAGCCGGCGCACATGCGGGCGCAGCACGCGGAGATGTACCGGCACATCTCCGCGGGCGACGGGGAGGCCGCTGCGGCCAGCACGCTGCTGCACGTGCGTGACAGCCGGGCCGTCGCCCTGCGCTCGCTGTTCGGGGACGGCTGACCGGCCCGCGCGCGCCGACAGTGCTCCCGCACACCAGGCGCTCTTGTATACCAAAGACCGAAGAGCGCATCCTCCCCCGAGAGCCACATTGGTCTCCACCTGCCCATTTCCCCCGTTCGCAGACATGACCCTTGCCCGCCGCCGCCCCCTTGGTATACAAACTGGGAAGCCCTCGGCCCTCTCCCCCAAGGAGCCCTCATGTGCGTCGAAGCCATCCCCCCGCCCTCCGGCAGGCTGACCCGCCGCGGCGTCCTCGCCGGTGCGGCCGCCCTCGCCGGGACCATGGCCGCGGCCGCCCCCGCGACGGCCGCCCCCACCAACCGTGACGCGGCGTCGGCCGCCGGGCGGAGCGCCTCCGGCGGCCCGGCGCGCGGCGGCACGCTGGTGATCGAGGGCGGCACCCTGCTCGACCCTGCCACCGGCGACGTCACCGAGAACGCCGTCGTCGTCATCGAGGACGGGACCGTGCGCGCGGCCGGTCCGCGCGGCAGCGTCACCGTCCCCCGGGGCGCCGACACCCTCGACGCGCACGGCCGCTGGGTCCTGCCCGGCCTGATCGACGCGCACATCCACCTGAGCACCGCCGCCGAGGCCCGCGACGCCGTGCGCCAGGGCGCGACCAGCGCGCGCAGCGGATCGACCTCCTTCTACCAGGACATCGCCGTCCGCGAGCTCGCCCGGCACAGCCCCGGCCTCGCTCCCCGGCTGACCGCCGCCGGCATCTTCGTCACCCCGGACCTCGGGGAGACGGTGCTCGCAGATCCCGATCTCACGCCGCTCGCCCGCCTCGAGGACGGCGTCCGTTCCGCCGAGGCCCTGCGCCGCGTGGTGGAGGTCAACGTCGCCCGCGGTGCGGACGTCATCAAGACGCGGGTCAACGAGCGCGCCGGGCTGCCCGAGCAGGATCCGCTCACGCAGGTGTACTCGTACGAGCAGCTCTCGGAGATCGTCGGCGCGGCACGGCGTCGCGGCAAGGGCGTCCTCTGCCACAGCTACAGCGAGCGCGGCTGCCACGACGCGGTCACCGCCGGCATCCGCTCCCTGGAGCACGGCGTGTTCGTCGGCGAACGGACCCTGGGCGAGATGCGCCGCAGGGGCACGTACTTCACGCCCACCCTCACCGCCATCGCGGGCCTGGCCGACTCCGCCGACCCGGTCCTCGCGGAGCGGGGGCGCACCTATCTCCCCGTGCTGAAGCGGGCCGTGCTGGCCGCGCACGAGCTCGGCGTCCCGCTGGCCGCCGGCACCGACTCGTCCGGTGGCACGGTCCGCCCGATCGGCCGGGAGGTGGAGCTGATGCGCGCGGCCGGGCTGTCCGCGCTGGACGCGATCCGCACGGCCACGACCGGCGCGGCTCGGCTGCTCGGACTGGAGCGCACGGCGGGCCGCCTGGCGCGCGGTTTCGCCGGTGACGCGATCCTCCTGGACGGCGATCCGCTCGCCGACGTCACGCTCCTCAAGCGGCCGGTACGGGTCGTCCGGGCCGGCCTGGCGCTCTGACCCTCCGGCAGGTGCCCCACCGGCCGGGGTCTTCGGCCGGTGCCCCTCCACCGCGACCGGCCGGTCCCCGGCCTCGCCCCACCCGCCCCTTCGCCACGCCCGCCCCGAAGCAGGAGTGCCCATGCAGCCGCCCTCATCCGCCTCCGGTACCTTCTCCCGCCGCACGGTGCTCGCCGGTGCCGCCGCGCTGGCCGGCACCGCGGCCACGACGACCTCGGCCGCCGCCGCCCCGGCCGGCGCCGCCACCTCGGGCGCCCCGGGGGCCTCCACCGGGACCGTCGTCTTCCGCGACGTACGTCCGCTCGGCCAGGACCCCACCGACCTCGTGGTGGTCGACGGCCGTGTGTCGCGCGGCCCGGCGCCCCGGGGCGCGAAGGTCGTCGACGGCGGCGGACGCATCGCCCTGCCGTCCCTCGTGGACGCGCACATCCACCCCGACAAGACGACCTGGGGCGGATCCTGGGTGTCGCGTCGCCCGGCGAGCGGGATCGCCGACTACGTGGAGCAGGACGTGGAGCTGTTCCACAGTCAGCGCCGTCCCGTCGGTGAGCGCGCGTACGGCCTGATGACCCATGCCGTCTCCCGCGGGACACGGGCGATGCGCGCCCACGCCGACGTGGCCCCGGCCTACGGCCTGGCCGGGGTGGAGGGCCTCGCGGATGCCCGCCGTCGGCTGCGCCACGCCCTGGACGTCCAGATCGTGGCGTTCCCGCAGCACGGCGTGATCCGTACCCCGGGCACGGTGGAGCTCCTGGAGGAGGCGGCGCGCAGCGGGGACGTCGACATGATCGGCGGGATCGACCCCGGCGGCTTCGACCAGGCCCCCGAGGAACAGCTCGACGCCGTCTTCGGCATCGCGGACCGCCATGGCATCGGCCTGGACATCCACCTGCACGACCGCGGGGCGAAGGGGCTCGAAGCGATGCGCGGCATCATCGACCGCACACGCGCCCTGTCCCTGACCGGCAAGGTCACCGTCAGCCACGTCTTCTGCCTGACCGGCCTGACGAACGGCGAACTCGGGCCCGTCGCCGCCGATCTGGGCGACCTGGACATCGCGCTCACCACGGTGGCGCCGTCCGACTCGCTGGTACTGCCGATCGCCCGGCTGCGCGAGCACGGAGTGCGGGTGGGGCTCGGCTCCGACGGCGTACGCGACTCCTGGAGCCCCTTCGGCAACGCCGACATGCTGCACCGGGCGCACCTGCTCGGGTGGGTCACGGACGTGCGGCTCGACGACGAACTGACGGAGTGTTATCGCGTCGCCGCCCACGGGGGCGCGGACGTCATGGGCCTCGACCACGCGGACCTCGCGCCCGGCGCCCCGGCCGACTTCGTCCTGGTGAAGGGCGAGTGCCTGCCTCAGGTCGTCGTGGACATGCCCCAGCGGGACATCGTGGTGCACGGCGGTGCGGTCGTCGCGCGGGACGGGGAGTACCTCGGCCGGGGCGGGCCGACGGGAAGGTGACGCCCGGCCGGTGGCGACACCGGCCGCGGATCACCAGGCCCACGACACGAGTTCACGGATGGCCCTCCAGCAGCCCTGGGGGGCCATCTCCCGTTCTCGCCCACCCGCACACACGCCGAACCGTCCGCCCGCCCGCACGTGGACGTGTCCCGCGTCACAGGAGACGGCCTGACCGATCGGTCAGGGCTGACCGATCGGTCAGCTACGGTGGCCCCATGCCACGTCCGCCCTCCGCGATGCGCCGTCAGATCCTCGATGCCGCACTGCGCCTCTTCGCCGAGCACGGCTCCAAGGGGACCTCGCTGCACGACATCGCGGTGGAGGCGCGCTGCTCCAAGGCGTCCCTGCTGTACCACTTCGCCGGCAAGGACGCGATCCTCACCGAACTGCTGACCCCGCCGGCCGAGAGCCTTTCCGCCATGCGGGAGGAGCTGGGGGCGCTGCAGGGCGACCAGGCCGCCGAGTCGGCCGTGACGGTCTTCGTCGGCCTGGCGATGCGCTTCCATCTGGAAATCAAGATCATCTTTGCCGAACTGCCCGACATGCTCGGCCATCCGGTCCTGGCCGTCATCCCCCGGGCGGTCGACGAGCTCGCGGACGCGCTGGCCGGCCGCTCCCGGGATCCGCGTGCCCGCGTCATGGCCCAGATGGTGATCGGCGGCGTGGCCGTCACGGTCGCCGCCGACGTGGACGTCGACCCGGACACGATGCGTGCCGAACTGGTCCGGGGCGCGCTGCGAGCCCTCGACCGCCCCACCCGCTGACGGACGCCGGCTCCCGACGGGTCCCGCCGACTCCTGCTGAATCTGCTGAATCCCGCTGACAGAAGTCCAGTACGAAGAGAAAGACGCCTCCTTCGCATGGCAATCCTGCTCTACCGGCTCGGCCGGTTGTCCTTCCGCCGCCGAGGGCGAGTCGTCGCCCTCTGGCTCCTGCTGCTCGCACTGCTCGGAGGGGGTGCGGCGGCCTTCAGCGGTCCCACCACAAGCAAGTTCTCCATCCCCGGCACCGAGTCCCAGAAGGCCCTGGACTCGCTCTCCCGGGAGTTCCCGCAGGCGGGCGGTGCGACCGGGACCATCGTCGTGGCCGCGCCCGAGGGCGGGAAACTCACCCCAGTTGCCGTGGCTCCCGTGACCCAGGAGGCCGCGAAGGTCCCCGGCGTACTCGCAGCGGTCGACCCGTTCGCGTCGAAGGCCGTCTCGCCGGACGGCCGCTACGCCCTGGTCCAGGTGCAGTTCACGTCGGGCGTCGACGGCATCACCGACGCACAGCGTGAGGCGTTCTCGGAGGCCGGCGCGTCCGTCCCGGATCTGCGCGTCGAACACGGCGGCGAGATCATGCGGGGCGTCCCGGAGATCGGTTCGACCGAGGTCATCGGTGTGGCGGTCGCCGCCCTCGTCCTGGTCCTCACCTTCGGCTCGCTGGTCGCGGCGGGCATGACCCTGCTGAACGCGCTGGTCGGCGTCGCGGCGGGCATGGCCGGGCTGTTCGCCCTCAGCAGCGTCGTGGAGCTGACCAGCACCGCGCCCATCCTGGCGCTCATGCTGGGCCTGGCCGTCGGCATCGACTACTCCCTGTTCATCACCTCCCGCTACCGTCACTACCTGACGGACGGCATGGACGGTGAGGAAGCGGCCGGCCGCGCGGTCGGGACCGCCGGTTCGGCCGTCGTCTTCGCGGGCGCCACCGTCGTCATCGCGCTGGCGGGGCTCGCCGTCGCCGGGGTGCCCTTCCTGACGGTCATGGGTCTGGCGGCTGCCGCCACGGTCGCCCTCGCGGTCCTCGTGTCCCTCACCCTGCTGCCCGCCGTCCTCGGCTTCGCGGGCGCCCGCGTCCTGCCCCGGAAGCAGCGGACACGGGAACCGGCTGCCGCCTCCGCCCCCGTCGAGGCCGAGTCCGGCTTCGGCTTCCGCTGGGGCCGGATCGTGGCGCGGCTGCGCGTCCCCGTCCTCCTCCTCGGAGTGGTCGGCCTCGGCGCCCTCGCCCTGCCGGTGCAGGACATGCGTCTGGCCCTGCCCGACGCGAGCACCGAAGCGGTCGGATCACCCAACCGCGAGGCCTACGACCTCACCACCGAAGGCTTCGGCGAGGGCTTCAACGGCCGGCTCGTCGCCGTCGTGTCCGCCGGCACCCCGCAGGCGACCGGCGCGGCGGTCAAGGAGACGGCCGCCCTGATCACGAAGACCCCCGGGGTACTGGCCGTCGCCCCGCCGCAGACGAACGAGAAGGGCACCACGGCCCTGCTGGCCGTGATCCCCGAGACCGGCCCCACGGACGCCGCGAC
Source organism: Streptomyces sp. NBC_01460 (assembly GCF_036227405.1). Classification (NCBI taxonomy): domain Bacteria; kingdom Bacillati; phylum Actinomycetota; class Actinomycetes; order Kitasatosporales; family Streptomycetaceae; genus Streptomyces; species Streptomyces sp. NBC_01460. The sequence continues at coordinate 6,664,049 of NZ_CP109473.1, read as the reverse complement.
CGAGGACACCGTCAACGGGATCCGTGACCGCGTGGAGAGCGTCACGGGCGCCTCCGTCTCGCTGACGGGTGCCACCGCGGTGGGCATCGACGTGTCCGAGAAGCTCGCCGGCGCGCTGCCGGTCTACCTCCTGCTGGTGGTCGGGCTGTCCGTCCTGCTGCTGATGCTCGTCTTCCGGTCGGTCCTGGTGCCCCTCAAGGCCGCGCTGGGCTTCCTGCTGACGATCGGCGCCACGTTCGGCATCACCGTCGCCATCTTCCAGGAGGGCCACCTGGCCGGCCTGGTCGGCCTCGACACACCCGGACCGCTGGTCAGCTTCCTGCCCATCCTGCTGATCGGGATCCTCTTCGGGCTGGCCATGGACTACGAGGTCTTCCTCGTCTCGCGGATGCGGGAGGACTTCGTGCACGGCGCCGACGCCCGCGAGTCCGTCGTCAGCGGGGTCGGCCACAACGGACGCGTGGTGACGGCCGCGGCGGTGATCATGACTGCCGTCTTCGGCGGATTCGTCTTCATGCCCGATCCCATCATCAAGTCCATCGGGTTCGCCCTGGCGGTCGGCGTGCTCGTCGACGCCTTCGTCGTCCGCATGGCCCTCGTGCCCGCGGTCATGCACCTGCTGGGACGTGCCGCCTGGTGGCTGCCCGGCCCGGTCGACCGGGTCCTGCCCGACCTCGACATCGAGGGCGAGCGGCTGAACCGGGAGATCCCCGTGCAGCGGCAGCCGGAGGAGCTCGTGAAGGCGTGAGCGCTCGGTGTCCCCGGCCGGCCGGGGACACCAGCAGCATGGGAACGACGGAACGCCCGCCGGGAGGATGTCTCCCGGCGGGCGTTCCGTGCGTCGTACGGCCGGTCCCGGGCTACGGGACCACGCCGGCTCAGCTCTCGTCCGGCGCCAGGGTCAGCGAGATCGAGTTGATGCAGTACCGCTGGTCCGTGGGCGTCTGATAGCCCTCGCCCTCGAAGACGTGGCCCAGGTGCGAACCGCAGCGGGCGCAGCGCACCTCGGTGCGGGTCATGCCCATGCTGTTGTCCTGGATCAGCTCGACCGCGTCGGTGTCCTTCGGGTCGTAGAAGGACGGCCAGCCGCAGTGCGACTCGAATTTGGTGTCGGAGCGGAACAGCTCCGCCCCACAGGCACGGCAGGAGTAGAGGCCCGCGGTCTTGGTATCGGTGTATTCGCCCACGAATGCGGGCTCGGTGCCGGCCTTGCGCAGCACCGCGTACTCGGCGGGGGACAGCTCCGCCCGCCACTGCTCGTCCGGCTTCTCGACGTCGTAGGACACGGTGGCTCCCTCAGCTCGACAGGTGGTCCAGGATCTGCGGGCCGAGGTCGGTGACATCGCCCGCTCCCATGGTGAGAACCAGATCGCCCGGCTTCGCCATTCCCGCGACGGCGGCGGGGACCGCGGCCTTGTCGTGGACGGCCGTGACCTCGGCGCCCGCGGCCTTCGCGGCGTCGATGATCAGCTCGCTGGTGACGCCGGGGACCGGGTCCTCGCGGGCCGGGTAGATGTCCAGGACCAGGGAGGCGTCGGCGAGGGCGAGGGCCTGGCCCATCTCCGTGCCGAGCTCCTGGGTGCGGGAGAAGAGGTGGGGCTGGAAGACCACCAGGAGGCGGGAGCCGGTCGCCGCGCCGCGCATGGCCTCCAGGTCGGCGGTCATCTCCGTGGGGTGGTGCGCGTAGGAGTCGATGACCTGGACGCCGGCCGCCTCGCCCTTGAGCTGGAGGCGGCGCTTGACCCCGGTGTACTTCCCGAGGGCGGAGGCCAGGTTGTGCGCGGGGATGCCGAGGGCGACACCGGCGGCCAGGGCGGCCACCGCGTTGTGCGCGTAGTGGCGGCCGGGCACGGAGACCGTGAAGGTGAGGTACTTGCCGTTCAGCACGACCGTGACCTCGCTGGTCAGGCCGCGCGGAGTGACCTTGTGGACCCGGACGTCCGCGCCCTCGGACTCGCCGTACGTGACGACGTTGAGGGAGGGGAGGCCGCGGACCCGGCGGGTCAGCTCGACCGCGCCGGGCTGGTCGGCGGCGACGACCAGGGTGCCGCCGGGGACGACCTTGCCGACGAAGGTCTCGAAGGACTCGTAGATCTCGTCCATCGACGCGTAGTTCGCGTGGTGGTCGAGCTCCACGTTGAGGACGATCGCGACCTCGGGGACGTACTTCTGGAAGCTCCGGTCGCTCTCGTCCGCCTCGGCGACGAAGATGTCGCCACCGCCGTGCGTGGCGTTGGTGCCGGGGCCCTCCAGGTCGCCGCCGATGGCGTACGAGGGGTCGAGGGCCAGCTCGGACAGGGCGACGGCGAGCATCGACGTGGTGGTGGTCTTGCCGTGCGTGCCCGCGACGGCGATGGCGCGGAGGCCCTCCATCAGGGAGGCCAGGGCGTCGGAGCGGTGCACGACCGGGATGCCGAGCTCGGCGGCGCGGACCAGCTCGGGGTTGTCGGCGCGGATGGCGCTGGAGACGACCACCGAGGTCGCGTCGTCGGCCAGGTGGCCGGCGGCGTGCCCGATGTGGACGGTCGCTCCCAGCCCGCGCAGGGCGTCGGCGGTGGCGGACTCCTTGGCGTCGCTGCCCGCCACCTTCGCGCCGCGCTGGGCGAGGATCTTCGCGATGCCCGACATTCCGGCGCCGCCGATGCCGATGAAGTGCGGCCGTTCCAGGGCGGCAGGAATACCGGGTGCCATACGTGTCTCTCCCGAGGTGCGACGTGGTGCTGGGTCCGCCCCAGCCTATTCGCTGTGCGCGAAGAGCTTGAGCACCGGTACGCCGACCTTGTGACGGGCCCGGGAGGCCCAGTCGCGGTGGAAGAACTCCTCGACGTAGTGCGGCGCCGTCAGCACGATGACCTCGTCGGCCCCGGAGTCCTCGACCACGGTCTTCAGCTTGTCCAGGGGATGGTCCTCGACCACCTGCCCGACGGCCTCCGCACCCGCCTCGCGCAGCTCCCTGAGCGAGTACTCCAGGGCCATCTCGGCGGGCTCCCTGGCCTCCTTGCCCTCGGGCCGGTCACCTTCACGGACGGCCTCTCTGAGCTCGCCGATCGCCACGTCGTCGATCGCGCGCAGCAGGACGTCGGCCTGGTCGCTGCGGGGCTGCATCAGTACGACGAACGAGATCTGCTCCTCGCCGTGGAGGGTGGTGACGAATTCCACGTCCTCGGGAGTAAGGGGCTTCTCGATCATCAAAACGCTTGTGAACACGACAGGCGCCCTTCCGCTTCATCTCGTCGGCCGCGGGACGGCCGCTGTTGCTGAAACCATCCTTCCCCGCAATTGCACGGGGTAGCAGGACCTAGTCTGCCCACCGGGAGCCAACCGGAACGAGTAATTCCGCTAAGTGTCAGATCTTCCCGTACCGGCTGAAGAGGAATCCGTCCTCCTCCAGCAGCGAGACGAGGGAGAATCGTTCCGGCACGGTGAGTCCCGGCCCGCCCGCGATGCGCTGGGCGTCCCCGGCGACGAGCAGCGGGGACAGGGTCAGGCAGAGCTCGTCCAGCACCCCGGCCGCGACGAACTGGCCGAGGAGACGCGGCCCGCCCTCGGTGAGGAGCCGGCGGAAGCCCTGCCGGCCCAGCGTCTCCACGGCGCGCGCCGGGTCGACCGCGGCACCGTCCCCGGCGAACAGCACCTCGGCCCCCGCGTCCCGGGCCGCGTGGACCCGGTCCGAGGGGGCCGCGGCTCCGGTGACCACGACGGTCGGGACCGGCGGCGAGGTGAAGAGCGGGAGCGAGAAGTCCAGATCCAGACTCGCGCTGACGACCGCGACGGCCGCTGCGGGGCCCTGCCCGGCCGCCGCGCGTCGGCCGGCGAAGGCCTCGCGGACCCGCGGGGGGCGGTAGCCCTCCAGACGCACCGTCTCGGCGCCGACGACGATCACGTCGGCCAGGCCGCGCAGGGTGCCGAAGATCCGCATGTCGGCGGCGCACGAGATGCCCTGGGAGCGGCCGTCGTGCTGCGCCGCGCCGTCCAGGGTGGAGACCATGTTGGCGCGGAGCAGGGGGCGCTCCTCGCCCGCGGGGTAGGCGTAGGCGTCGGCCAGTTCGGCGAGCGTCCACTCGCGGCCGGTGGCGTCCGTGGACCCGGTCGTGGCTGTCGGGTCCGTCACAGGGAGCAGGCGTCGCATGGTCCGCAGTCTGGCACGGCGCCGAGGGCCTTCCGGGAGAGGCCTTAAGGTGGAGAGTTGTGTCGTCCTCCACAGCTGCGCCTGGGCAGAGCCCCATAGCCGAACCGTCCCCGCTGTCCCTGTGCGCCCTAGAGCCGCGCGTTCCCGCCGACCGGCTGGTCGCGGAGATGGTGCCGCCGCCGCGCTTCGACTCGGTGCGCTTCGATACGTACGTACCCGATCCGGACCAGCCGAGCCAGACCGAGGCGGTCGCGGTCCTCAGCTCGTTCGCCGAGGGGCTCGGCGGGGCGCACGCGACGGGATCCGGCAAGCGCAAGTGGTTCGGGAGGAAGCAGCCGGCCGCGCCCGCCGGCCCGCGCGGTGTCTATCTCGACGGCGGGTACGGCGTCGGCAAGACCCACCTCCTGGCCTCCCTCTGGCACGCCACCCCGGCCGACAGCTCGCTCAAGGCCTTCGGCACCTTCGTCGAACTGACGAACCTGGTCGGCGCCCTGGGCTTCCAGCAGACCGTGCAGACCCTGAGCGGGCACCGGCTGCTCTGCATCGACGAGTTCGAACTGGACGACCCGGGCGACACCGTCCTGGTGTCGTCGCTGCTCAGCCGGCTCGTCGAGGCGGGCGTCGCGCTGGCCGCCACGTCGAACACGCTGCCCGGCAAGCTCGGGGAGGGCCGGTTCGCCGCGGCCGACTTCCTCCGTGAGATCCAGGGGCTGTCCTCGCACTTCCGGCCGCTGCGGATCGACGGCGAGGACTACCGCCACCGGGGACTGCCCGAGGCGCCCCCGCCGTACTCCGACGACCAGGTGACCAAGGCCGCGTACGCGACCCCGGGTGCCTCCCTCGACGACTTCCCGTCCCTGCTCGACCATCTCGCCCGGGTCCACCCGAGCCGGTACGGCGCGCTGACGGACGGGATCGCGGCAGTCTGCCTCACCGACGTGCGGCCGGTGCCCGACCAGTCGACCGCGCTGCGCCTGGTGGTGCTCGCGGACCGGCTCTACGACCGTGAGGTGCCGGTGCTCGCCTCCGGCCTCCCCTTCGACCGGCTGTTCAGCGAAGAGATGCTGAACGGCGGGTACCGGAAGAAGTACTTCCGGGCCATCTCTCGGCTGACGGCGCTGGCGCGTGACGCAAAGGGACTGGTGGCGCAGTAGGTTCGGGGGTTGAAGGACGTGCGGGTGCCTCAGGGCGCCGCGTACGTCCCGATGACCGCGCACACCGTTTTGAAGGGATCCAGCATGGCTACCACGCGTCAGGCGCACACGGTCTGGGAAGGCAACCTGCTCGAGGGCAAGGGTGTCGTCACCTTCGACTCCTCCGGCGTCGGGGAGTTCCCGGTCTCCTGGCCGTCCCGCGCGGAGAAGGCGAACGGGAAGACCAGCCCGGAGGAGCTCATCGCGGCCGCGCACTCCAGCTGCTTCTCGATGGCGCTCTCCAACGGGCTGGCCACGGCGGGCACCCCGCCCACCCAGCTGAACACCCAGGCCGAGGTCACCTTCCAGCCCGGCACCGGCATCACCGGTATCCACCTCACGGTGGAGGGTGTCGTTCCGGGCCTGGACGAGGCGGGCTTCGTGAAGGCCGCCGAGGACGCCAAGGCGAACTGCCCGGTCAGCCAGGCGCTGACGGGCACCACCATCACGCTCAGCGCCTCGCTGGCCTGATTCCCCACCGTCCCCGGGGCCTCCCGCGCCCCGGGGACACAGGGAGCACCCTGGTGCGCATGGTTCCCGCGCGCGACGACGCGTGGTACACACATGCAGGTCACTTCACCTGTCCGCCAACAGGGAGTTGCCTCATGTCATCCGCACCTCGACGACTCGCAACACGACGACAGGTCCTGGCCGGCAGCGCCGCGACCGCCGCCTCGGTCGCCTTCACCGGGGCCTTCACCGAACTCTTCGCCGGCACCGCCGAGGCCCGGGGCCACAGCGGCTACGGCCCCCTCCTGCCGGACCCGGACGGCCTGCTCGACCTGCCGAAAGGTTTCCGCTACCGGGTGCTCTCCCGGGAGGGCGACCCGCTCCGCTCCGGTGAGGGCCGGGTGCCCAGCAACCACGACGGCATGGCCGCCTTCGCCGGCCGCCACGGCCGGGTCCATCTCGTACGCAACCACGAGAACCGCGTCACCGGAAAGTTCGGTGTGCCCACGGTCGAGGGACTCACCTACGACCCCATGGGCAAGGGCGGCTGCACGTCCCTCGAGCTCGACGGGCGCGGTGACGTACGCGGCGAGCGCGTCGCCATCGCGGGTACGGCCGTCAACTGCGCAGGGGGCCGGACCCCTTGGAACACCTGGCTGACCTGCGAGGAGACCGAGGACAAGGCCGGCACCAACGGCTACACGAAGGACCACGGCTTCATCTTCGAGGTGGACGGCGCCGATCCGCGCCGCACCGGCGCGGTCCCGCTGACCGCGATGGGACGCTTCCAGCACGAGGCCGTCGCCGTCGATCCGGGGAACGGGATCGTCTACGAGACGGAGGACGCGTTCGAGAGGCCGTTCGGGCTCTTCTACCGCTTCCTCCCCGAGAAGCCGCTCGGCGGGACGGGTTCGCTGCGGGCCGGCGGGGCGCTCGAGGCCATGCGGGTGCCCGGCGTTCCCGACCTCTCGGCCGTCCAGGAGACCGGCGCGGCCTTCGACCGGATCGAGTGGGTCCCCGTACCGGATCCGCAGGCCGCCGCGGAGCCGATCAGGCTGCAGGACTTCGGGCCGAAGGGCATCACGCACGCCCAGAAGCTGGAGGGATGTTACTGGGGCGGGTCGTCGGTGTACTTCGTCTCCAGCTTCGCGCACAGCGCGGAGGGGTCGGCCGCCGACCACTTCGGCCAGGTGTGGCGGTACGAGCCGAAGCGGCGCCGGCTCACGCTGGTGGTCGTCTTCGGCCCGGACACCGACATCCAGCTGCCGGGCGAGTCGCCGGACAACATCTGTCTCGCCACCGGGGGCGGGCTGATGGTCTGTGAGGACGGGGGCGGCGCGCAGCACGTCCTCGGGGTGACGCGGCGCGGCGAGGTCTACGCGATGGCGCGGGGGCGGCAGAACATCGGGACCGCCGAGGAGCCGGAGTGGGGCGAGTTCGCGGGCGTCACGTTCTCACCGGACGGCGGCACGATGTACGTGAACTGCTACACGCCGGGGACGACCTTCGCGGTGACGGGCCCCTGGCGCTGACCGCGACGCGGGCAGACGGGTGATCAGGCGCTCCGGCCACCGGACGGCCGGAGCGCCGCACCCACGCCCGGGGGACCATCAGCTAACGTCCCCCAGTGATCAAATCCGTTCGTACGATGATCGTGCTGACTGTTTTGAGTGGGGTGCTCGCCGGCTGCGGTGGCTCCGAGGACACCCGCGCCAGGACCGCCGCGCTTCCGACGGCCTCCAGGGAACCGGTGCAGGGCGGTGCTTCCTCCTCACCGGTCCCGGAGAGCGAGCCGCCCGTGCCCGCCCGGGGACCCGGCGGTCTCACACCGGTCTTCGCACGACGGGCGCACGGCTCCGCGGCAGGCGGCGCCGACAAGGTCGTGGCCCTCACCTTCGACGCGGACATGACGGCGGATCAGGGGCCGCGCGCCGCCGCCGGCGAGCACTTCGACAACCCCGCCCTGATCACGTCGCTCCGCCGGCTGAAGGTCCCGTCGACGGTCTTCATGACCGGCAGGTGGGCGCAGGAGTACCCGGTCCAGGCCCGCGCGATCGGAAACGACCCGCTGTTCGAGATCGCCAACCACTCGTTCAGCCACTACGCGTTCTCCTCCCCCTGCTACGGGCTGCCGACCGTCGCGGCGGCGGAGATGCGGGGCGATGTGGAGCGGGCCTTCACCGCGATCCGGGGGACGGGGGCGCGCCATGTCGTGCCGTACTTCCGCTTCCCCGGGGGCTGCTACGACGACGCGGCGCTGAAGGCGCTGGCCCCGGCCGGGGTGACCGCGGTCCAGTGGGACGTGGTCAGCGGCGACGCCTTCGCCACGGACGCGGACGCGGTGGCCGAGCAGGTGCTGGACGGGGTGAAGCCGGGTTCCCTGGTGGTCATGCACTGCACCCGCAGCGCGGCGCCCGTCACCGACGACGCCGTTCGCCGGATCGTCCCGGAGCTGCGCGAGCGCGGCTACCGCTTCGTCAAGGTCTCGGAGCTGATGCACGGCTGAGCGGGCCGCCACCCGGGGGCGTCAGCCGGAGCAGGCGTTGCGCCCCGCCTCCTGCCAGGCGCAGACCGGGCAGAGGGTGCTGCCCTTCGTCGACTCCGGGTACTCGGTCGGCTTCCGGCACAGCACGCACTCCGCGTACGGCGGGCCCGCGTCCACGGGTACGGGGGCCGGCGCGGGCGTCTCGCAGTACGCATCGTCCATGCCCACGAGCGTACTCACTCCCGAAGGGCGGCGAGCCGGGACGTGAGGACACCCACCGCGACGGCGACGACGGCCGCTCCGGCCAGGGGCAGGAGCGGGATCCTCACCCTGCCGGTCAGCGATCCGGACACCAGGTCCGTCACCGCGGCCTTCGCGGGTGAGCCGTCGGTCACGAGGACGAGCAGCGCGCCGGCCACGGTCGCGGCGAGCGACCAGCCGTGGCGGTGCAGGACCGGCCGCGCGCAGAGCGCCCCGGCCGCCGCTCCCGTCAGGGCGCAGCACAGAGTGGCGAGCAGGCCGGCGAGGGCGGCGGGCAGGAGAGGTACGGCGGCGGTGCGGTCGGTGCTGACCGGTTCACTGATCAGCAGGACGATCCCGGTCCCCGCGCCTCCCAGGGCGAGTGCGCACCCCAGGCCGGCGAGCAGGGAGGCGCGGTGGCCGCTCGACGGCCCGACGGCGGCGGCGACGACGTTCCGGGCGGCGGGCGGTTCCTGGGTGACGCAGAGCCGCACGAGCCAGGCGGCCAGGGGGACCACCGCCGCGGCGGCGTAACCGAGCGAGTCGAGCAGGGGCTGGCCGGCCCGGACACCGACGCCGAGGACGGCCGCGTACAGCAGGAGGGGCGCGAGCCAGCGCTGGGAGCGTGCCAGCAGTGCGGTCCGGTAGCGCGTCAGGGCGGCCGTCGCGCGCGGCTGCGGGCCGGACGGTCGCGCCGGGCGTGGGGCGACGACGGCGGCCTCGGGGTCGGCCCCCGGAGTGGCCTCGGGGGTGGCGGCTTCCGCCGGCCCGGTCGTGGGGGTCGGGCGGGGCTCCACGCCGACGGCCGTACCGTCGTGCCGGGAGCACGGCACGGGGACCGGCGCCGGGAGCTGCGAGAGGCCGGTGACGTGCCACGGCGGCCGGGCGGTGACGAGCGCGTGGAGCAGCGCGTCCGAGTGCGCCGCGGTGGTCGTGAGGCGGACGGCGGCCGGGTCCGGCGTGTTCCTCTCCACCGTGGGCGTGCCCGGCAGTCCTGGCGGGAGGGCGGCGGACGCCGGGCCCGTGGCCTCGATCCGGACGCGGGGGCCGTGATCGGCGGCGGGGGCCACGGCGTGCAGGGTGCGACCCTCCAGACGGTGGGTGCGGGAGGGTGACCCGGCGAGCCGGCGCGGGTCGTGGTCGACGAACACCACCGTGGCACCGTCCGCCACCCGCTCGGCGACGGCCCGGTCCAGTGCGTCGCGGGCGGCGGTGTCCAGTCCGGTCCACGCCTCGTCCAGGACGAGGAGGCCGGGCTCGGCGAGGAGCGCCTGGGCGACGGCGACCTTCTGGCTGGTTCCCTTGGAGAGCTCCGCGAGGGGCGTACGGGCGTACCCGGCGGCCCCGAACCGCGCCAGCCATTCCTGGGCCCGGTCCGCGGCCTCGGCGGCCGGAAGTCCGTGGACCCGGCCCATGTGCACGAGGTAGCCGACGGCGGTGAACGGCAGCGCCACGGGGAAGCGCTCGGGGACGTACGCCGTGCGCGGGCGCCCCGTGACGTGCCCCTCGGTCGGCGCGTCGATGCCGGCGAGCATCCGCAGCAGGGTCGACTTGCCCACGCCGTTGGCGCCCTCGATCCTGACCAGGGTGTGCGTGGGCAGGTCGAGGTCGAGCCCGCGCAGCACCCAGGGACCGCGCAGGCCGTACCGTCGGCCGACTCCTCGGAGGATCAATGGGCCGACGGCTTCTCCGGCTTGAGCTCACTGGGGCGGACGATCACGAAGCCCTCGCCCTGGAGCATCAGCTGGACCGCCTCGCCGGAGCCGCCGCGCACCATCGAACCGAAGCTCTGCGAGCGGTGCAGGGAGGTGGAGAGCTGGGCGCTCCAGCCGACGACGGCGTCCGTGTCGACGTACACCGGCTGCTGCGCGGTGACGGGGATCACTATGGGGGTGCCGTCGCAGATCAGACCCAGCTTCCCGTATCCGCTGAAGACGCTGTTGAAGAGGCCGCCGCCGGTCATCCCGGCGCCCTTCACGGTCTTTATCTCGTACGAGAGGCTCGCGTCGAAACAGAGCACGTTGCGGCCGTTGACGGTCAGGACGTCGCCCTGCTCCATCTCCACGATGAAACAGTTGGCCGCCTCGTGGGCGAACCACGCCTCGCCCTGGCCCGTGACCGCCATCAGGGCCAGCCCCTCGCCGGTCACCGCGCGCTTGAGCATGCCGCCGATGCCTTGGCCCTTGCGCTCGAACTGGAGGCTGCCGCGGAAGGCGATCATCGATCCCTGGCGCGCGTGCATCTCACCGTTGACGGCGTACTTGATGGATTTGGTGTTCTGCAGGGTCATGCCGGGGGCCGTGGCCGGCTGCGCCATGTGCTCACTGGAAAAGAGGTCGCTCTTCATGCCGTGCATCCTCACCCGGAGCCCTTCGTTCCGCCAAGAACGGGTTGTCGGAGGGGCCTGGCAGACTGGGGTGCGTGAGCAGCGACAGCATTCCTGAGCCCCTTCCCGCAGCGCCGGAGGCCCCCGCCGACAGCCCGTTCCGCACGGAGCCGACGGTCCGTGACGAAGCCCCGCAGTTCGTCCTCCCGCTGGTGGTGCACCTCGAGAAGACGGACCCCCCGGCGCGCACGGACGCCCTGGTGACCGCCGCCCGCGCGGTGCTCACGATCCTCTCCGACCCCCGCTCGCTGGGCGAGGAGGAGTGCGGGACCGAGGGCGAATGGGCGCGGGCGATGCGTGACTGGCAGGACGCCCGCATCCGCAAGGTGGTGCGCCGGGCGCGCGGCGCGGAGTGGCGCAAGGCGTCCACGCTGCCCGGGATCACGGTCACGGGCGCGCACGCCGAGGTGCGGGTGTTCCCGCCGGTGCCCCTGGACGGCTGGCCCAAGGAGCTGGCCAAGCTCCAGGTGTCAGGCACGGATCTGGACGACCCCGAGGCCCCGGCGGCACCCGATTCCGCCGGTCCGGTGCTCTGGATGAATCCGGACGTCGGCATGTCGGCGGGCAAGGCGATGGCACAGGCCGGGCACGGCGCCCAGCTCGCCTGGTGGGAGCTGTCGGACACGGAGCGCAAGGCGTGGCGCGAGGCCGGCTTCCCGCTCTCCGTCGCCACCCCGGACGCCGCCCACTGGCGTGAACTCGCGGCGAGCGGACTGCCGGTGGTGCGGGACGCCGGATTCACCGAGGTCGCACCGGGGTCCTGCACCGTGGTCGCCGACCACCCGGCGCTGCGCCGCTGACCCGGCTGCCCCGCATCGGGCCCGCCCCGCACGGTGTTCTCCGGCCACGGAGAACACCGGTGTCGTGGGACGGCGGGGTGAGCGCGGAAGACCACGCACCCCGGGGTGAACATCCCTGCGCCGCAATACGTATCTCCCCGTACTGCCGCATCGGCATTACCGCCAAGTAGGTTGAACGACGATTCCGTTGGCGGTTGATTCGACGCTGTCACGTACCGGCCCTGGAGACATCTTGCTGCGACGCATCAACGGAACGGCCCTCATCATCGCCGCGCTGGTGGCCACGCTCGGCGCCCTCGCCTTTCCGGTGTGGTCGTACGCCGACCGCTCCGGCACCGGCGAGGCCAATCTGAACGCGTCCAGCGTCGCCACCCAGTGGGGCCCGCTCTCCGCGACCGACCGCGACTTCCTGGTCAAGGTGCGCCTCGCCGGCCTGTGGGAGCTCCCCGCGGGGCAGCAGGCCATCGAGCGGGCCCCGAGCGAGGGGGTGCGGCTCGCCGGCGACCATCTGGTGGTCGGCCACACCGACCTGGACCGGCGGGCCCGCGACGTGGCGTCCAAGCTCGGCGTGGAGCTCCCGAACCAGCCGACGGAACAGCAGCAGGGCTGGCTCCGGGAGCTCACCGCCGCGAGCGGCGAGGAGTACCAGCTGAAGTTCGCCAACCTTCTGCGCGCCGCACACGGCAAGGTGTTCGCGCTGGTCGCGCAGGTACGCCACACCACGCGCAACTCACTGATCCGGCAACTGGCCTCGGACGCCAACCAGACGGTGCTCGACCACATCACCATGCTGGAGCGCACCGGCTTCGTGGACTTCGACGGTCTGGCGCGTGACGCGGCCGGCGCTTCGACGGCCAGCCCCTCGGGGCCGCCCGCGCCCTCCGGAGGCGACATCCCGCAGGTGCCGGTGCCGGTGACACCGAGCGGCGACCAGTCGTTCACGTCCCGCCCCGTGCCACCGACGATGGCTCCGCTCCCTCAGCCCTGACGCGTTCCGGGCCGAGCCCTGCCGCCGCCTCTCACTGTTCGTCGTCGAGGGGCGGCTGCCCGGCGCCGTCCGGGGCCGGCCCGGCGTTCGAGTAGAGGATGTCGCGGGCCTGTTCCGCCGCCCGGGCGAGGCTCTCGGAGACGAAGTCGAGGAAGCGGGCGACGCTCTCCAGGCGGACGGCGGCCGGGGTGCCGGGGCCGAGGACACCGACGCCCTGCCGCGATACCTCGACCTGCTGGGTGAGGGCGCTGACGCTGGCGATCATCGACTGGTACCAGAGGTTCTCGTCTATGACGTAGCGCTCCCGGCGGCGTTCGTCGCGTTCCCTGCGGACGAGGGCCTGACCCTCCAGGAACGCGATCGCCTTGGAGACGGACGCCGGGCTGACCTGAAGGCGCTGGACGAGTTCGGCGGCGGTCATGCTGCCCGAGTCGGTGGTGAGGAGACAGACCATCACCCGCGCCATCATCTTGTTGGACAGGCCCGACTGCATCATGACGGCCGTGAACTGCTCCTCGTACGCGGCCAGGGCCACGGGATCGCGCCCGTGCGGCAGGGCGGCGGGCTCCGCCTCCCGGGGCGAGGCGGGCTTGCGCCGCTGGACCCGGCGTTCGGTGGCCCGGTGGGCCAGGTCCGCGCGGTAGCCGGTGGGGCCGCCGTTGCGCATCACCTCACGCGTGATCGTCGAGGTCGGACGCTCCAGGCGCCGGGCGATCTCCGCGTAGGGCAGATCGTCGGTCAGCCCCAGTGCGATCTGCTGACGGTCCTTCTGGGTGAGCCTGCCTCCCGGCATCGCGCGCTCCTTCGTGTGGTCCGATGCCGCGAGAATAGCGTTCACGTTCAACCCATTGCAACACTTGACGTCACGCGCGTTGCATTCCTTTCAGGATCTCCGCAACGAAAACACGGCAACTACCTGCCAGAACAAGGATTTGACGCAACAACGCTGTTGCCGGGTCATCGAACGCAACGTAGCTTTTCCATTGTTCGAAACAACGAGTCACAAGGAGAGCACGATGCAGAAGTTCGAGACCCCCGCCCCGATCGCCGCCATCCTGGACATCCCCGCCGGACGCGTCCAGATCATCGCCGCCGACCGCGCGGACACCGTGGTCGAGGTCCGGCCCACGAACGCCTCGAAGAGCCGCGACGTGAAGACGGCGGAGCAGACCACGACCGCGTACGCCGACGGAGTCCTGCGGATCTCGGTCCCCGTGAAGAACGAGCACCTCGGCGCCTCCGGATCCGTCGAGGTGACGGTGCAGCTGCCCGCCGGCTCCCGCGTCGAGGCGAAGGCGTCGAGCACCGAGTTCCGGGCCGTCGGCCGCCTCGGCGACGTCGCCTTCGACGGCGCGTACCACCAGATCAAGATCGACGAGGCCGCGAGCGTCCGCCTCACCGCGACCGACGGCGACGTCGAGGTCGGCCGGCTCGGCGGCCCCGCGGAGATCAGCACCACGAGGGGTGACATCCGGATCGCTGAGGCCGGTGGCGGCAGGGTCGTCCTCACCACCCAGAAGGGCGACATCTCCGTCACCGCCGCCACCGGCGTCTCGGCCGCCCTGGACGCCGGCACCACCCTCGGCCGGATCAGCAACGAGCTCAGGAACGACGGCAGCACCGCCCTCGACATCCACGCGACCACCACTCAGGGCGACATCACCGCCCGCAGCCTCTGACCCGCAGTCCCGAGAAGGAGCAACCCCCATGACCAGCTTGGCCATCGCGGCGAACGGGCTGCGGAAGTCCTACGGCGACAAGACCGTCCTCGCCGGCATCGACCTCGCCGTCCCCGAAGGAACCGTCTTCTCCCTGCTCGGCCCGAACGGTGCCGGCAAGACCACCGCCGTCAAGATCCTCTCCACCCTCATCGGCGCCGACGCCGGTGACCTGCGCGTCGGGGGCCACGACGTGGTCGCCGAACCGCACGCGGTGCGCAGTGTGATCGGTGTGACGGGTCAGTTCTCGGCGGTGGACGGGCTGATCACGGGTGAGGAGAACATGCTCCTCATGGCGGACCTGCACCACCTGTCGAAGGCGGAGGGGCGGCGGGTGACCGCGGAGCTCCTGGAGCGCTTCGATCTGGTGGAGGCGGCGAAGAAGCCGGCCGCGAGCTACTCCGGCGGTATGAAGCGGCGACTGGACATCGCGATGACGCTGGTGGGCGGCCCCCGGATCATCTTCCTCGACGAGCCCACCACCGGGCTCGACCCCCGCGCCCGTCACACCATGTGGGGCATCATCCGCGAGCTCGTCACCGACGGGGTCACCGTCTTCCTCACCACGCAGTACCTGGAGGAGGCCGACGAACTCGCCGACCACATCGCCGTCCTCCACGACGGCCGCATCGCCGCCGAAGGCAGTGCCGACCAGCTCAAGCGGCTCGTCCCCGGCGGACACGTCCGCCTCCGCTTCACCGACCCCGCCGCCTACCGCTCCGCCACCACCACGCTGAACGAGGCCACCGGCGACGACGAATCCCTCACCGTACGCATCCCCAGCGACGGCAGCCAGCGCGAACTGCGCACCGTCCTCGACCGCCTGGACACCGCCGGCATCGAGGCCGACGAACTGACCGTCCACACCCCCGACCTCGACGACGTCTTCTTCGCCCTCACCGACGCCACCGTCCCCGCCCAGAACAACCAGACCCAGGAGAACGCCCGATGAGCACCCTGACCCTCGCCGTACGCGACTCCAGAACCATGCTGCGCCGCAACCTCCTGCACGCCCGCCGCTACCCCTCCATGACCCTGAACCTGCTGCTCACCCCGGTCATGCTCCTGCTGCTCTTCGTCTACATCTTCGGCGACGTCATGAGCGCCGGCATCGCCGGCGGCGGCGCGGACCGCTCCGACTACATCGCCTACATCCTGCCCGGCATCCTGCTGATGACCATCGGCAGCACCGTCATCGGCGCCGCGGTGTCCGTCGCCACCGACATGTCGGAAGGCATCATCGCCCGCTTCCGCACCATGGCCATCCACCGCGGATCCATCCTGATCGGCCACGTCGTCGGCAGCGTCCTGCAGTCCGTCGCCGCCGTCGTCCTCGTGGGAGCCGTCGGCGTGGCCATCGGCTTCCGCTCCGTGGACGCCACCGCCCTGGAGTGGCTGGCAGCCTTCGGACTCCTCGCCCTCTTCGCCCTCGCCCTCACCTGGATCGCCGTCGGCATGGGCATGGCCAGCCCCAACGCCGAAGCCGCCGGCAACAGCGCGATGCCCCTGATCCTGCTGCCGCTCATCTCCAGCGCCTTCACCCCCGTCGACGCCATGCCCGGCTGGTTCCAGCCGATCGCCGAGTACCAGCCCTTCACCCCCGCCATCGAAACCCTCCGCGGCCTCCTCCTGGGCACCGAGATCGGCCACAACGGCTGGCTCGCCCTCGCCTGGACCGTGGCCCTGACCGCACTCGGCTACACCTGGTCGACCAGCGCGTTCAAGCGCGACCCGAAGTAACCGGCATGAGCACGCGGGCCGCTCCCGCACCTCGTCCCCTCCGGGGCGGCATCCACCGGCACCATGCCGGGGACGCCGCCCCGTCGGCGTCCCCGGGCACGCGCGCCGCCCGGAAGGCTCAGTGGTCCCGGCGCCGGACGTACAGGCGGTTGCCCTTCGGGCCGGTCCACTCCACCCGCACGACGCCGGGCACGGCCGCGTCGGCGAGACGCGAGGGGTTGGACCAGTGGCCGAAGTTGGGATTGCGGAAGAACGTCGCCCACAGATCGCCGTGGGCGTCCGCGAAGAAGTTGTTGTGGCCGGCGCCGACCCCGACGGTCCAGCGCTCGGAGTACGGGCCCTCGAAGGTGTCCGACACGGCGGCCACCGCGTCGTACTGGTACTGCACACGGCCGGTCCCGGCCGGGGCGTAGGCCTGGCGCGCGGTGCCGTCGGCGTCGACCGACGTCCGGTCCCAGGCCGCGTGGAGGAGGAAGTACTTACCCCCGTGCTTGAAGACGTACGCGCCTTCCAGGTACGGCTCGGGCGTGTACGGGGTCTGCCGGAACGCGGGGAGGTCCGTCGTCGGGAGGATGTCCTCCATGTCGTCGCGGAACTTCGCGTACAGGTTGTTGTGCAGCACGAGCCAGGCGTCGTCGCCCTCGCTGTAGAGGCTGCCGTCGATGTGGTGGTAGGCGCCGGGCTTGATGAAGCTCGGGCCCCCTATGAACGACTCGCCGAAGGGCTTCTCCAGGTTGCCCTCGACGAGCCGGTACGGGCCCTCGACCCCTCCCTCGCTCACGAGCATGAACGAGCCGACCTTCTCGGAGTGGTCCCCCATGCACGCCACGATGTACCACTTCCCGCGGAAGCGGTGCAGCTCCGGGGCCCATGCCTGGCCGCGCTTGCCGAACTGCTCGTCGTACCAGTACTCCTGCCAGGGGGCGACGACCGTCCTCCCCGGCCGGTTCTCGTCGGTGAACTCGGGCGACCACACCTTGCCCTTCTCCGCTCCGGGCCGGATCCCGGTCGTGTCGGCCAGCTTCCACGGCCCTCGGAGTGAGCGGGCCAGCCAGACGAAGATGCCGTCGTTCCACGGGCCGGCCGCTTCGAGCCCCGGCACCCGGGTGGTGCCCGTGGCCACGTAGAGCGGACGCCCGTCCACGACGAAGCAGTTGACGTAGGTGTCCCGCATCCACACCACGCCCCGCTCCTCGTCGCGGGGGCGCAGTTCCAGCGGGAGGACGAAGGAGTTGTCCTCCCGTGGCCACAGGTCCGGCCGGGTGTCCGCGAGTCCGTAGGGCTCGGGGTCGGGCCAGTTCTCCGGGTAGCGCCCCATCGACGGGGCCGGAGCGGGCCGGCCGGGCGCCGGGGCGGCCGAGGCCTGCGCCGCCGGGACGGCGGCCACGGGCAGTGCCGCCACCGCTCCTACGCCGGCGGCACGGGCCAGCAGGGACCGGCGGCCGACCTGCGGCGTGTTCTCGGAACTGCTCATCGGTGGTGTTCTCCTTCATCGTTCCGGGGCGCGAGGGCCGAGGTCCGGAGCCCACGGGCCGGTCGAGGCCGAGGACGACCGGCCGGGAAGACCGTCGGCCGGCGCGGCCGAGCACCGGGCCGGGCCCTGGACCGGGCCCGGTCAGTCGGTCGGTCGGGGCGTCGGCTAGCGGGTCCGCGCCGGGGCCGTCCGGCGGAGTCGCCCCGGTCGGCGCACGGGAGCCGTGTGCCCTGCGGCGGAACACGTGGTTCCTGCCCGGCGGTTCGGGTGCGGGATCGTTCCCCTCGCCGAAATCATCCGGAATCGTGAGGCGGGGCGCTCCTGGGACGGCATGTCGATCAGCATGCGAACGCTCGTTGATCTCCGTCAACGGAGCCCGGAATTAATCCGGTGTGTCCGAGTCGTCGACGCGTGCGCCCCGCCCCACGTTTCCGCAGGTCGACGGCGTTCCGACCCGGACACCTGAAGCATCACGATCGGATAACGGGCCTTTTTGCGCACCTCCGGGAACCTCAAATTCAGCTCTGAACGTCCCCTCATCCGGATTCACCGGCGTCCGGCGGGGCCATGACCCCTGCACAGAACGGGGAGGGGACATCATGAAGCTGGGAATCGGCATCGGCTGGCGGCCGGAGATCGCGGACGCCGTCGAGGCCCTGCCGGGCGTCGACTGGGTCGAGGCGGTCGCGGAGAACCTCTGCACGGACCATCTCCCGGACTCACTGGTACGGCTCCGGGAGCGCGGGGTCACGGTCGTCCCGCACGGGGTCTCGCTGGGCCTGGGCGGCGCCGACCGCCCGGATCCCGGCCGCCTCGCCGGGCTGGCGGCGCGGGCCGAACTCCTGGGCACCCCGCTGGTGACGGAGCACATCGCGTTCGTACGCGCCGGGGGGCCGCTCACCGCCTCCCCGGTGCTGGAGGCGGGCCATCTGCTTCCGGTGCCCCGGACCTGGGACGCGCTGGGCGTCCTGTGCGAGAACGTGCGGATCGCGCAGGACTCGCTGCCCGTCCCGCTGGCCCTGGAGAACATCGCCGCGCTGGTCTCCTGGCCCGGCGAGGAGCTGACCGAGGGGCAGTTCCTCGCGGAGCTGGTCGAACGCACCGGTGTGCGGCTGCTGATCGACGTCGCGAACCTGCACACCAACCACGTCAACCGCGGCGAGGACCCCGTGACCGCGCTCGACGAACTGCCGGTCGAGGCCATCGCGTACGTGCATGTGGCGGGCGGCGTCGAGAAGGACGGCGTCTGGCACGACACGCACGCGCATCCCGTGACGCAGCCCGTCCTGGACGTGCTGGCCGAGCTCCGCTCGCGCGTCGACCCGCCGGGGGTGCTGCTGGAGCGCGACGACGACTTCCCGTCGGCCGAGGAGCTGGCCGGCGAACTGGCCGCGATCCGCTCCACGCCGGCCGAGGCGTCCACCGCCCGGGGAGCCGCCTGCGGAAGGACCGTCCGGCGACCGGAGCCGGCCCCCGCGGCCGGAGCCCGCGACCGGACCGCCGTGGCGCAGACCGCCCTGCTCTCCTCGCTGGTGGCCGGAACACCGGTGCCGGACGGCTTCGACCACCGGCGCCTCGGGGTGCAGAGCCGCGCCCTGGCCGCGAAGCGGGCCGATGTCGTCGCCAAGGTCGCACCGGAGCTGCCCGAGATCCTCGGCGACGGCTACCGGAAGGCGTTCCTCGCGTACGCCAGGAACCGGCCGATGTCCGGCGGTTACCGCCGCGACGCCCTGGCCTTCGCCGAGCTGCTGCTCGTCGAGGGCCGGCCCGACGACGAGGCGGCCCGGCGACGGCTCACCCTCTGGTGGCAGGACCGCGCCGGCCCCCGTCCCCCGCGCCGCGCGACCCGTCTGGTCCGCTCCGCCCGTGCCGCCCTCCTCGGAAAGTGACCACGCCATGAACCTCCTCGCTCTTCTGCTGACCCTTGCCGTGGCCGTCTCCTCCACCCTCCTGATCGTCGCGACGCGTCACGCCGGCCGGCAGGGCGGCGGGTCCGGCGGCTACCTGCTCGACCTCTCCGAAGTGGCATTCCTCAGCGGCGGTCCGGCCAGGGTCGTGGACACCGCGCTCACCCGCATGCACACGGACGGGCGGCTGACCATCGGCGGACCCGGCATCGTCGCACTCCAGCGGGCCGAGGCCCATGACGCGGTGGAGCGTGCCGTACTCCAGGAGATGGCCGCGGCCCCCAGCGGGGCCCTGAGCACCCTGCGGGCTGCGGTGATGCGGCATCCCGCGGTGCAGGAGATCGGCGACGGGCTGGCCTCCCGGGGACTGCTGATCGCCCCGGACGAGAGCCGGGGGCGCCGTCGGTGGGGGCTCGTCCTGGGGATCGGGTCCCTCATCGGCCTGCCGGTGAGCATCGCCCTGACCGTCGTCCAGTACGCCCTGCTCGACGCCTTCGCGGACCTCCCGGTGCCCTTCGTGGTGAAGATGCTGCCCGCGATCCTCACCGGGGCCGTGGTCGGGTTCAGCACAGCGGCGGCCGCCAGGTCCCGGATCACCCGGGCGGGACGGCAGGTCGCCGCCAACTACCGGACGGCCAACGCCCATGTGGCCGATCCGGCCCATCTGGTGGCAGCCCACGGTCTGCGCGCACTCCCCGATCCCGTGCTCCAGGGGCAGTTGGCGGATGCCGCCCGGCACCAGCCCTTCCTGCGCCCCTCGTCGGGCTCGACGACCTCGCCGGTCACGGCGAACGCCTTCATCCCGGTGCTGTGGTGCGCGGGGACGAGTCCCGGCGGTGGCGGCTGCGGGGGTTCCACCGGCGGGGGCGGCGACTCCGGACCGGGCTCCACCTGCAGTTCGGGGTCGAGCTGCAGCAGCGGATCCAGCTGCAGCAGCAGCGGCTCCAGTTGCAGCAGCGGGTCGAGCTGCGGCAGCAGTTCGTGAGCGTACGGAGCCTGAGAGGGGCGCAATCCAGCCACGCATGACCGTGTGTGACCGAGATGCGTCCATATCGTGAACACGGCATAGCGCTCCTCTGCCGTTCTCGCATAGAACTCCGCCATGCTCTGGGTCCTGCTTCTTCTGGTCGCGTGGTGCGCGGCCGCCGTCTCCTGCATCCGGCTGTGCCTCGTCACCGCGGGTGCGGCACAGCGGCCGCCCGCCGCCGCCCGGCCGGCCGTCTCCCCCGAACTCAACCTGTACGAGACGGCGTTCCTGGCCGGCGGACCACAGCGCGTCGCCGATCTCGCGCTGGTCTCCATGCACCTGCGGCGTCGGCTGCTGCTCGCCCACACGGGCTGGGCGACGGTCGTCGATCCTGAGGGGCGGGACGAGGTCGAGCGCACCGTGATCCGCGTGATCGGCCCGGCGGGCCAGTCCCGGATAGCACCGATACGGGCCGCCGCGGCGACGGCCGACACCGTACGCTCCCTCGCCGACCGCCTGGTCGCGGCGGGGCTGGCCGTGCCGCACGGGACCCGGACGGGTCTGGAGTCGGCGGTGCGCGGCGTCCGGGGCGCGGCGGTGCTGGTGGTGGCCCTGGCGGCCACCGCGATGCTGGTCCCCGGTCAGGACATGGGCTACGCGGGCCCGGTGGCCGCCTGGTTCGGTCTGCCGCTCGTACTGACGCTGGGCTGCCTGGCCATCGCGCGGGTGGAGAACCACCCGTACAGCCCGTGGGCCTCGCCGAGCGGGCAGCACTGGCTGGACTCGCTGCCGGCCCCGGTGCGCGGCGCGGACCGCGATCTCCTGGCGGCGGTGGCGGTACGGGGCGTGGGAGCCCTGGAGGACCCGGACCTGAGAGCGGCCCTGCCGATCCGGGCCCGGACCGGGGTCTGATCACGGTCCGATCGGTCAGCGGCGACCGGCCGCACCGTCACGGCGTCGCACACCACGAGGGCCGCCCCCGTCGCCGGAGGCGGCCCTCGTGGTGTTCTGTGCGGTTGTTCGGCCCGGGACACATCGGCCGGAGCCGGCGAGAGGCGGCGGTCCGCGGAGAGGAATGGCTGACTCCCCCGCGGGCCACGACAGTTCGCCGGCCGCCGGCCGATGTGTACCCGGCACCGGACCCGGTGTCGCTGGAACGACGGGCGGCGTCACACGCGCCGTTGCCCGCCAACTGATCTTCCGGGTCGGGATGACCGGAAACGCTGGCTATGCGAGTCCGGCCACCAAGTCTGCGACAGCCTTCCTGCGCCCCGTGTAGAACGGGACCTCTTCCCGCACGTGCAGCCGCGCCTCGGACGCCCGCAGGTGACGCATGAGGTCGACGATGCGGTAGAGCTCGTCGGCCTCGAAGGCGAGGAGCCACTCGTAGTCGCCCAGCGAGAAGGAGGCGACCGTGTTGGCGCGCACGTCCGGGTAGCCACGGGCCATCTTGCCGTGGTCCGCGAGCATGCGGCGGCGGTCCTCGTCGGGCAGCAGGTACCAGTCGTAGCTGCGCACGAAGGGGTACACGCTGATGTAGTCGCGCGGCGTCTCGTCGGCCAGGAAGGCCGGCACGTGCGACTTGTTGAACTCGGCCGGGCGGTGCAGCGCCATGTTCGACCAGACCGGCTCGAGTGCGCGGCCCAGCTTCGTGCGCCGGAAGAGGTTGTACGCCTCCTGGAGCTCGTCGGAGGTCTCCGCGTGCCACCAGATCATCAGATCGGCGTCGGCCCGCAGACCGGACACGTCGTAGGTGCCGCGGACCGTGATGTCCTTCGCCGCGAGCTGGTCGAACAGCTCCTGGACCTCGTCGGCGTAACCGGCGCGGTCGACGGGCAGGACGTCCTTCAGCCTGAAGACGGACCACAGGGTGTAGCGGATGACCTCGTTGAGGTCCTTGGCCTTCTTGCCTGCGTTCGGAAGCTTTTCTGGCGCACTCATACGGCTATTGTCCCGCCTCGCTCCCGGTGCCCCGAACCCGGGTCGGCGTGTTGTCGATCTCCCCCGTGCCCGCGGCCGTGAGGTCGCGGACGATCTCGTCCGCGGCCCGGTGCGCGCTCGCCACGCAGGCGGGGATCCCGACCCCGTCGTACACCGCTCCGCACACCCGCAGCCCGGGCAGCTTGGCGACCTCGTCGCGGATCCGGGCGACCCGGGTGAGGTGGCCCACCGGGTACTGGGGCAGTCCGCCGATCCAACGGGTGACCTCGGTGTCCACGGGCCTGGCCGCCAGCCCGGTCGCGGACGCGAGGTCCGCCAGGGAGGCGGCGACCAGCTCGGAGTCCTCACGGTGCAGGTGCTCCTCCTCGCCGTAGCGGCCGACGGAGGTGCGCAGCACGAAGAGGTCGGGGGCGGCGTCGGCGACCCACTGCCACTTGTTGCTGGAGAAGGTGGCGGCCTTGATCGTGCGCCCGTCGACGGGCGGCACGAGGAATCCGGACCGCCCCCGGAGCGCCTCGGTCCCCTCGGTGTCGGAGCGCCGGAAGGCCATGGTGACCAGGGCCATCGAGGCGTACTCGACGGCGGCGAGCTCGACCGACGCGGCCGGGCACTCGGCGGCGAGCAGGGTGGACGCCGACCAGGCGGGGGTGGCCAGGACGACGGCCTCGGCGGCGATCACCCGGCTGTCGGTGCGCACGTCCCAGCCGTCCGTGGTCCGGGTCAGGCCGAGCACCGGCGTCTCCAGGAGGATCTCGCCGCCCTCCTCCCGCACGGCGTCGGCGACGGCGCCCGGCAGGGTGCCGATCCCGCCCTCGATGCCCTGGAAGACCGGCCCGCTCTGCTGCCGGGCTGCGGCCCTCTCCTGGATCCGGAGCACCCCGTCGAGGAGGGGCCCGCCCTCCTTCACCGCTTCGAAGAGCTGGGGCACGGCCGCACGCATCGAGATCCGGTAGGCGTCGCCCGCGTACACCCCGCCGAGCAGCGGCTCCACGAGCCGGTCGACGACCTCGCGGCCGAGCCGGTCCGCGACGTACGAGCCGACCGCGACGTCGTCGCCGACGGCGGTCGGGGTGAGGTCGCGCTCCTCTGCGATCCTGGCCAGGCCCTCGGGCGAGAGGAGCCCGCTGAGCGCCGACGGATCTCCGGGCACGCCCATCACATGGCCCTTGGGCATGGGACGCAGGGCGTCGCGCGTCCAGACCGACGCGGTGGCGGTGGCCGGCGGCCGGAGCCGGCCGCCGAGCCCGGCCCCGGTGGCCAGCTCGACCGCTTCGGGCCGTCGCGCGAGCATCGACTCCGCGCCGAGGTCGACCTGGGTGCCCGCGATCTCGCCGGTCATCAGCTTCCCGCCGAGCCGCCCGGTCGCCTCCAGGACGGTGACCCGGACGCCCGAGTCCAGCAGCCGGCGGGCGGCGGCGAGTCCGGCGATGCCACCGCCGATGACGACGGCGTGGCCCGTACGTGTGGTGTCGCGCTGAAGAGGACGCTGCATGGGTCCACTCTCTCAAACCGCGTCCGAGTCCCGGACGAACCCCGTCCGAGTCCCGAACGTGACCGGTTCGAAACCGCTGCCCGGCAACCCGCGAAGGGTCCCGTACGTCGAACCAGCACCATCGACAACGGCCCTGGGGGGACGCGTTATGCCATACGGACGCCACACGGACAGTCATCCGCCCACCCGCCGGCGCACGCGCGCACTGGCGGCCGCCGGACTGCTCGTCACACTTCTTGCCACCGGTGCCTGCGGCGCCTCTTCCGGCGGCGACGACCAGGGGCTGAATTCGGCGGCGGACCAGAAGGCGGCCGCCCCCGCCGGCGTCGGGGCCGGCGCGAAGGACGCGGAGAAGTCCGGTGCCGGGACCTCCTCGACGCCGAAGCCGGGCTCCGCGGTCGCGGTCCACGTCATCCGCACGGCCACGCTCGGCATCGAGGTGAAGAGCGTGCCGAAGGCGGTGGCAGCCGCCCGCGCCACCACGGAGGGCGCGGGCGGGCTCGTCGCCGAGGAGAACACGGAGCGGGTCGACGACACCCACGAGGTCTCCCACCTCGTCCTGCGGGTGCCGCAGGACGCGTACGCCGAGGTGCTGCGCGACCTCGCGGGGACCGGGAAACTGCTGTCCCGTACGTCGAACGCGAAGGATGTCACGGGCCAGGTCGTCGACGTCGAGAGCCGGATCGCCACCCAGCGGGCGAGCGTCACCCGGGTCCGCGACCTGATGGACAAGGCCGAGAAGCTCACCGACGTGGTGACCCTGGAGGGCGAACTCAGCAGCCGTCAGGCCGACCTGGAGTCGCTGCTCGCCCAGCAGAAGTCGCTGAAGGACCGCACCACGCTGGCGACCGTCACACTCGAACTCAACGAACCGGAGGCGGAGGCGAACGACCCCCAGGACGAGGACACCGGCTTCCTCGACGCCCTGAGCGGTGGCTGGGACGCCTTCGTGACGGTACTGCGGTGGATCACCGTGGCGATCGGTGCCACGGCCCCCTTCCTGGCCGCCGCGGCCGTGCTGGTGCTGCTGTGGCGTCTGCTGCGCGGCCGGCTGCCGCGCCGCCGCACGACGGCCCCCGGGAAGGCCACGGAGCCCGCAGAGGCCCCACCGGCCCCGTAGGAGCCGTAGCGTGGGCCCCGACCTGGCACGGAGCGGCGAAGGGACCCGGCATGGCGGCGGAGCGACTGGTGGTCGTCGGAGGCGACGCGGCGGGCATGTCCGCCGCGTCCCAGGCCCGCAGGCTCAAGGGACCCGACGAGATGAGCATCGTCGCCTTCGAGCGCGGGGCGTTCACGTCGTACTCCGCGTGCGGCATCCCGTACTGGGTGAGCGGCGACGTCGAGGGGCCCGACGACCTCATCGCCCGTACGCCCGAGGAGCACCGGGCCCGGTCCATCGATCTGCGCACGCGCACCGAGGTGACGGAGATCGACGTCGCGGGGCACCGGGTACGGGCTCTGGACCGGGACAGCGGTGAGACGTACTGGACGGACTTCGACAAGCTGGTCATCGCGACGGGTGCCCGGCCGGTGCGTCCCGATCTGCCCGGGATCGACGCCCCGGGCGTCCACGGCGTGCAGACCCTGGGCGACGGACAGGCGCTCCTGGACTCGCTTGACCGGGCCACGGGGCGCCGGGCCGTCGTCGTCGGCGCGGGCTACATCGGTGTCGAGATGGCCGAGGCGATGCTGAAGCGCGGCTTCGCGGTGACGGTGCTCAACCGGGGTGCGCAGCCGATGGCGACGCTCGATCCGGACATGGGGCGCCTGGTCCACGACGCGATGGACGGACTGGGCATCACCACGGTCAACGACGCCGCGGTCACCGGGATCGAGGCCGGTCCGGACGGCCGGGTCACCGCCGTCTCCACGGACCGGGACACCTACCCGGCGGACGTCGTCGTGCTGGGCATCGGCGTGGAGCCGGAGACCGCCCTGGCCCGGGAGGCCGGCCTCCCGCTGGGACCGCACGGCGGCCTCCTCACGGACCTCTCGATGCGGGTCGTGGGGCAGGAGGACATCTGGGCGGGCGGCGACTGCGTCGAGGTCCTGGACCTCGTCGTCGGCCGCACCCGGCACATCGCGCTCGGCACCCACGCCAACAAGCACGGGCAGATCATCGGGTCCAACGTCGGCGGCGGCTACGGCACGTTCCCCGGCGTGGTCGGTACGGCGGTGAGCAAGGTCTGCGACCTGGAGATCGCCAGGACCGGGCTGCGCGAGAAGGACGCCCGCGCGGTCGGTCTGCGCTACGTCACGGCGACCATCGAGTCGACGGGCCGCGCCGGCTACTACCCGGGGGCGCAGCCCATGACGGTGAAGATGCTCGCGGAGTACCGGACCGGACGGCTCCTGGGTGTGCAGATCGTCGGCCGGGACGGGGCGGCGAAGCGTGTGGACGTCGCGGCGGTGGCGCTCACCGCCGGCATGACGGTGGAGGCCATGACGGCCCTCGACCTCGGCTACGCCCCGCCGTTCTCCCCGGTCTGGGACCCGGTCCTGGTCGCCGCCCGCAAGGCCGTGTCGGCGGTGCGGGCGGCGGGCTGCTGACCGGGGCGGTCAGTGCTCCGTCTGCTGGTGGACGTACTCGACGAGGCGGGTGAGGGCGTCCGGGTCGGTCGTCGGCATGACGCCGTGCCCGAGGTTGAAGACGTGGCCCTCGAGACCGGCGGCGGCGTCGAGCACCTCGCGGGTCTTCGCCTCGACCGCCTCGGTCGGCGCGAACAGCACCGCCGGGTCGAGGTTTCCCTGGAGCGCCTTGCCGGGTCCGACCCGGCGGGCGCCCTCGTCCATCGGCACGCGCCAGTCCACACCGACGACGTCCGCGCCGGCCTCGCCCATGAGGCCGAGGAGCTCGCCGGTGCCGACGCCGAAGTGGATGCGCGGGACGCCGTAGGACGCGACGGCGTCGAAGACCTTCGCGGAGGCCGGCATCACGGAGCTGCGGTAGTCGGCGGGGGCCAGCGCGCCGACCCAGGAGTCGAAGAGCTGGACCGCCGAGGCGCCCGCCTCGATCTGGACCTTCAGGAACGCGCCGGTGATCTCCGCCAGCCGGTCGAGCAGGTCGGCCCAGAGCTCCGGTTCGCCGTACATCATGGCCTTGGTGCGCTCGTGGTTGCGGGACGGGCCGCCCTCCACGAGGTAGCTCGCGAGGGTGAACGGCGCACCGGCGAATCCGATCAGCGGCGTCGCGCCGAGCTCGGCGGTGAGCATCCCGATGGCCTCGGTGACGTACATGACGTCCTCGGGCGTGAGGTCGCGCAGCCGGGCCAGGTCGGCGCGGGTGCGGATCGGCTCGGCGATCACCGGGCCCACGCCGGGCTTGATGTCGAGGTCGATCCCGATGGCCTTGAGGGGGACGACGATGTCGCTGAAGTAGATCGCGGCGTCGACCTTGTGGCGGCGTACGGGCTGCAGCGTGATCTCGGTGACCAGCTCCGGCATCATGCAGGAGTCGAGCATCGCGATGCCCTCGCGGACCTTCAGGTACTCGGGCAGCGACCGGCCCGCCTGACGCATGAACCAGACCGGGGTGTGCGGCACCGGCTCACGGCGGCAGGCCTTGAGGAACGCCGATTCATGGGTGGCGGGGTTCGTCCGCAGGCCCGAGGACGGGCCCTCCCCTGATCGGACGGAGCTGAGCTCTTGGGGAAGGTCGTTGGCACTCACGCACAGAATCTTCGCACGGAGCGGCAACGAGCCGGACCTCGCATGGGTGTCCCTCCCTGCACGGGGCTCCGGTTCCGCCTACTCTTCCCCGCATGGCTCCGGCTCAGGGACAATTTTCCGATCATTCCGATGGCACTGACAGCGAGGAGAGTGCGGAGGGCGAAACAGTCCCGCAGGCGTTCCGGTCGGCGGTCGACGCGCTGCGTTCCGCCCGCCTCCGGCCCGAACTGGAGGTCGAGTCCACGCGGCCGCCGAAGCGGCTCGCCCCGCACGCGTACGCCGTGGAGGCCGCCGTCGTGGAGGGCGAGGACGATCTCGCCGACGGCCGGCTGGTCCTCCTGCACGACCCGGCCGGCCACGACGCCTGGCAGGGCACCTTCCGCCTGGTGACGCTCGTCCGGGCCGAGCTGGAACCGGAGATGGCGGCCGACCCGCTGCTGCCCGAGGTGTGCTGGTCCTGGCTGACCGGGGCACTGGACGCCCGGGGGCTCTCGTACGGGGAGGCCGGCGGGACGGTGACGCGCGCCGGGTCGCACTACTTCGGCGCACTGTCCGAGCGCCGCCCGGCGACACAGATCGAGATCCGGGCCTCGTGGACGCCGCGCGAGGGGCGCGGCGGGGTGCCGGACATGGGCGCGCACCTGGTCGCCTGGGGAGATCTGCTCTGCCAGCTCGCCGGTCTGCCGCCGTCCGGCACGAGCGACGCCGCGGTGGTGACCCTGCCCCAGCGGCGCGGACCGCAGGTTTCCTGACGCTGCGTCACATTTGAGGAGAGCCGGTCGCACAGGGACCGGCTCTCCTTTCGTACAATCGATCGCGCGTCCTATTTGCCCGAATTGTTACTCACTAAATCGTGATCTTCCTCTAAAGGAGGACGCACCTGCTGCCGAAGAGGTCAATGACCCTTCAAGCACGGTTCGCCCCGGCTTCATCCCCGAGCCGGCCCGTCCCGCCACTCCACTCCCCAGGAGGCCTGGTGTCCGTTCTCCTCGAGCAGCCCGCAAGCCTGGTCGCCTACCGCCCGAACAAGCCGACGGCCATGGTCGTCGTGGCCGACCCGCGCGTCCGTTCCACCGTCACCCGCCATCTGTGGGCCCTCGGAGTTCGTGACGTCATCGAGGCGTCGTCCATCGCGGAGGCCCGCCCCCGCGTCGGCAACCCGCGCGACATCTGCGTTGCCGACGTCCACCTGCCCGACGGTTCCGGGCTGACCCTGCTGTCCGAGACCCGAGCCGCCGGCTGGCCGAACGGCCTCGCCCTCTCCGCCGCCGATGACATCGGCGCCGTGCGCAACGCCCTCGCGGGCGGCGTGAAGGGCTACGTCGTCACCGGCACCCGTACCAACATCGGCCACCCCACCCGTCCCGGCGTCGCCCCGATCGGCGCCAATGCCGCCCGTATGCACCGTCGGCCCCCCGGTTCCCCGAGCCACCCGGGCGGCTACCGCGAACTCTCCGGCCGTGAGGTGGAGGTGCTCCGCCTGGTCGCCGAAGGCCAGTCCAACAAGGCCATCGGCGTCTCGATGGGCCTCTCCGCACTCACCGTGAAGAGCCACCTCGCCCGCATCGCCCGCAAGCTCGGCACCGGGGACCGCGCCGGAATGGTCGCCGTGGCCCTGCGGACGGGCATCATCCACTGACCCCCACTCCCCGCCGGCACCTGCGCGGATGCGTATCCGGCCGGTTTACGTGCATGCCCGCCCGCCGACGGAACGTTCCGTCGGCGGGCGACGCACATACACAGATACCCTTGGCATGTGACCGACGCCCAAGAGACCGCAGCAGACACCTCACTGCGAACCACCGGGGGCGCTCCCCCGGACGACGTCGCCCCGGCGCCGATCCCCTTGCTCGAACCGCGCGAGGGCATCCCGCCGGTGGTGGCGGACGACGACGCGCTGGCCCGGGTGGTCGCGGCCTTCGCCGCGGGCACCGGCCCCGTCGCCGTCGACGCCGAGCGCGCCTCGGGCTACCGCTACGGACAGCGCGCCTACCTCGTGCAGCTGCGCCGCGAGGGCGCCGGGAGCGCGCTGATCGACCCGGTCGGCTGCCCCGACCTCTCCGGTCTCGGCCAGGCGCTCACCGGCACCGAGTGGATCCTGCACGCCGCCACCCAGGACCTGCCCTGCCTCCGCGACATAGGCATGACCCCGACCTCGCTCTTCGACACGGAGCTCGCCGGACGGCTGGCGGGATTCCCGCGCGTCGGACTGGGCGCCATAGTGGAGAACGTCCTCGGCTACGCCCTGGAGAAGGGCCACTCGGCGGTCGACTGGTCCACCCGACCCCTGCCCGACCCCTGGCTGCGCTACGCCGCGCTCGACGTCGAGCTGCTGGTGGACCTGCGCGACGCCCTGGAGGAGGAGCTGGACCGGCAGGGCAAGCTGGAGTGGGCGCTGGAGGAGTTCGACGCGATCGCCTCGGCCCCGCCGGCTCCCCCGCGCAAGGATCCCTGGCGCCGCACCTCCGGCATGCACAAGGTGCGCCGCCGCCGCCAGATCGCGGTCGTACGGGAGCTGTGGACCGCCCGTGACCAGGTGGCGCAGCGGCGTGACATCTCGCCCGGCAAGGTGCTCGGCGACGCCGCAATCATCGAGGCGGCCCTGGCCCTCCCGGTGAACGTGCAGGCGCTCACCGCGCTGCCCGGCTTCGGGCACCGCATGGGGCGCCGTCAGCTGGAGCAGTGGCAGGCGGCCGTCGACCGGGCCAAGGAGCTGCCCGAGTCGGAGCTGCCGCAGCCCGGCCAGCAGCCCGCCGGCCCTCCGCCGCCCCGCTCCTGGGCCGACAAGGACCCGGCCGCCGCGGCCCGGCTGTCGGCGGCCCGCACCGCGGTGTCGGAGCTCGCCGAGCGGCTGCACCTGCCGCAGGAGAACCTGATCACCCCCGACACCGTGCGCCGGGTCTGCTGGGAGCCGCCCAAGGTCCTGACCCCGGACACCGTCGAGAACGCCCTCGCCGGACACGGCGCGCGCCACTGGCAGATCACCCAGGTCGGCCCGCTGCTGCTGCGGGCCCTGGACACCAGCGCCTGAGACGGACCGACACGCGTACGCCCCCCGCCGGATCCGGCGGGGGGCGTACGCGTGTCGGGAGCACACCGGGGACCGCCCCGTCCAGGAGGATCGAATTCACGCCAGTTACCCGGACCTCCCGGGGCGCCGGCGAGGCCCCCGCCCCGTGTGACGTTCGCCGCTCCGGCGACGGGGGGTGGGCAGTCTGGTTACCCGCAAGTAGCATGAGGGTCGTGGCGCGCCGATGCGTGCGCCCGCAGCAGTGCCATCCCGCACCCTGGAGGAGAGCCACCGTGCCTCGTACCATCCGGGACGTCGTCTTCGTCGACGGCGTCCGCACCCCGTTCGGCAAAGCGGGCCCGAAGGGCATCTACCACGAGACCCGCGCCGACGATCTCGTCGTGAAGGCCATCCGGGAGCTGCTGCGCCGCAACCCGGACCTGGACCCCGCGAAGATCGACGAGGTCGCCATCGCCGCGACCACCCAGATCGGCGACCAGGGCCTCACCCTCGGGCGCACCGCCGGGATCCTGGCCGGTCTGCCGCAGTCGGTGCCCGGTTACTCCATCGACCGCATGTGTGCGGGCGCCCTCACCGCCGTCACCGCGACGGCCGGTTCCATCGCCTTCGGCGCGTACGACGTCGTCATCGCGGGCGGTGTCGAGCACATGGGCCGCCACCCGATGGGCGAGAGCGTGGACCCGAACCCGCGCCTCGTGTCGGAGAAGCTGGTCGACGAGTCCGCCCTCTTCATGGGCATGACCGCGGAGAACCTGCACGACCGGTACCCCTCGATCACCAAGCAGCGCGCCGACGAGTACGCGGTCCGCTCGCAGGAGAAGGCCGCCAAGGCCTACGCCAACGGCAAGATCCAGCAGGACCTCGTGCCGGTCTCCGTACGCCGCACCAACGCCGAGGCGGGCGAGACGGGCTGGGGCCTGGTCACCGCCGACGAGCCGATGCGCCCGGGCACCACACTGGAGTCCCTGGCCGGTCTGAAGACCCCCTTCCGCGCCCACGGCCGCGTGACGGCCGGTAACGCCGCGGGTCTCAACGACGGCGCCACCGCCTCGCTGCTCGCCTCCGAGGAGACCGCCCGCGAGCTGGGCCTCCCGGTCAAGATGCGCCTCGTGTCGTACGCCTTCGCGGGTGTCGAGCCCGAGGTCATGGGCTACGGCCCGATCCCGGCGACGGAGAAGGCCCTGGCCAAGGCCGGCCTCTCCATCGAGGACATCGGTCTCTTCGAGATCAACGAGGCCTTCGCCGTGCAGGTGCTCGCCTTCCTGGAGCACTACGGCATCGCCGACGACGACCAGCGCGTCAACCAGTACGGCGGCGCGATCGCCTACGGTCACCCGCTCGCCTCCTCCGGCGTCCGCCTGATGACTCAGCTGGCCCGCCAGTTCGAGGAGCAGCCGGAGGTCCGCTACGGCCTGACGACCATGTGCGTCGGCTTCGGCATGGGCGCGACGGTCGTCTGGGAGAACCCGAACTTCAACGGAGGCAACAAGTGAGCTCCACCACTGAGCTTCTGAAGGGTGCGGCCGAGCTGTTCCCCGGCGAGGTCGTCACGCAGGCGCACGTACGCCACCTCGACCTGCCCGGCGGTGCGGGGCGCTTCGCGCTCATCACGCTGGACAACGGCTTCGACCACACCAAGCCGACCACCATCGGCCCGCAGTCGCTGGCGAACCTGGACGCCGCCGTCGACCAGGTCGAGAAGGAGGCGGCCGAGGGCACGATCGTCGGCGTCGGTGTGACCGGCAAGCCGTTCATCTTCGCGGTCGGCGCGGACCTCAAGGGCGTCGAGCTCCTCAAGGACCACAAGGACGCGCTGGCCATCGGCAAGGGCGGCCACGACGTCTTCCGCCGCCTGTCCGGCCTCGCGGTCCCGACCTTCGCGTACTACAACGGCGCGGCCATGGGCGGCGGTGTGGAGATCGGTCTGCACTGCTCCTACCGCACCGTCTCCAGCGCGCTGCCGGCGTTCTCGCTGCCCGAGGTCTTCCTCGGCCTGGTCCCCGGCTGGGGCGGCTGCGCGCTGCTCCCGAACCTGATCGGCGCCGACCGCGCCGTCTCGGTGATCATCGAGAACTCGCTCAACCAGAACCGTCAGCTCAAGGGCAAGCAGGTCTTCGAGCTCGGGATCGCCGACGCGATCTTCGAGGGCGCGGACTTCCTGGAGCAGTCGCTGATCTGGACCGCGTCCGTCCTCAAGGGCGAGATCGCGGTCGAGCGGCCCGAGGTCGACCGCGGTGACGCCTGGGACCAGGCCGTCGCGCGCGGTAAGGCCGTCGCCGACTCCAAGGTGCACGGGGCGGCCCCGGCCGCGTACCGCGCGCTGGAGATCATCGCCGCGGCCAAGAGCGGTGACCTGGGCGCCGGCTTCGACGCCGAGGACCAGGCCCTCGCGGACCTGATCATGGGCGGCGAGCTGCGCTCCGGGATCTACTCCTTCAACCTGGTCCAGAAGCGCGCCAAGCGCCCGGCCGGCGCACCGGACAAGGCCCTGGCCCGTCCGGTCACCAAGGTCGGCGTCGTGGGCGCGGGCCTGATGGCCAGCCAGCTCGCGCTGCTCTTCCTCCGCCGCCTGGAGGTCCCGGTCGTCCTCACGGACATCGACCAGGAGCGTGTCGACAAGGGTGTGGGCTACGTCCAGGCCGAGATCGACAAGCTGCTCGGCAAGGGCCGCATCAACCAGGACAAGGCCAACCGCCTGAAGGCCCTGGTCTCCGGTGTGCTGGACAAGGCGGAGGGCTTCTCCGACGCCGACTTCATCATCGAGGCCGTCTTCGAGGAGATCGGCGTCAAGCAGCAGGTGTTCGCGGAGGTCGAGGCGGTCGCCCCGGCGCACGCGATCCTCGCCACGAACACCTCGTCCCTCTCGGTCACCGAGATGGCCTCGAAGCTGAAGAACCCCGAGCGGGTCGTCGGCTTCCACTTCTTCAACCCGGTCGCGATCCTCCCGCTCCTGGAGATCGTCCGCGGCGAGCAGACGGACGACGCCTCGCTGGCCACGGCCTTCGGTGTCGCCCGCAAGCTGAAGAAGACCGCGGTCCTGGTGAAGGACGCCCCGGCGTTCGTCGTCAACCGCATCCTCACCCGCTTCATGGGCGAGATCCAGAACATCATCGACGAGGGCACCCCGGTCGAGACGGCGGAGAAGGCCATCGAGCCCCTCGGCCTGCCGATGTCCCCGCTGGTGCTCCTGGAGCTGGTCGGCCCTGCGATCGGTCTGCACGTCTCCGAGACCCTGAACCGCGCGTTCCCGGACCGCTTCACGGTCTCCGAGAACCTCGCGGCGGTCGTCAAGGCCGGCAAGCGCGGCTTCTACGTCTACGATTCCGGCAAGCCGGAGCTGGACCCCGAGGTCGCCGCCCTCCTGAAGCAGGGCGACACCGTCCTGACGGAGGAGCAGGTCCGTGACCGCGTCCTGGACGCGGTGGCGCAGGAGATCGGCCTGATGCTCGCCGAGGGCGTCGTCGCCGAGCCCCAGGACATCGACCTCTGCCTGATCACGGGCGCCGGCTGGCCCTTCCACCTGGGCGGCATCACGCCGTACCTGGACCGCGAGGGTGTCTCGCAGCGGGTGAACGGCAAGCCGTTCCTCGCGCAGGGTGTGGCGAGCGTTCCGGCGTAGCCGCGAATTTCTCCATGGACGGGCCGTACGGGATCATTTCCGTACGGCCCGTTCCCGTTCGGGCTCGGGCAGGCGGGAAGAACAGGTCATGCGGCGTCGCGCCGGAAAGCTACCGAAGGGCCCCGCAGCGCCGCTCCACCGCAGGTGGCCGGTGCTGACGGTGTGCGCCCTCCTCCTCGGGCTGTCGCAGCCGCTGCACGCCACCCGGGCGTGGGCCCCGGACGCCGCGCCGGGGCACCTGCGTATCGCGACCTGGAACATGTGCGGGGTCCTGCAGTGGAACTGTGAGAGCACCGGAACCCGTACCGAGAAGATCCGTGCGCTGAAACGGCTGGCCGGCAGCGACCGCACGGACGTGGTGATGCTGCAGGAAGTCTGTGCCGGCGACCTCACCGACGCCCGGAATGAGCTGGGAGAGGACTGGCACAGCACCTTTCTGCCCTATGCCGTCCAGGACGCCGAGGGCCGGCGCACCGCCGTCCGGTGCGCGGAAGCGCGCCGAGGGACGGCGGGCCTGGCGCTTCTCGCGCTCTCTCCGCTCACCGAGGTGTCGGTGGTGTCCACCCGGCAGCCGGCGGTCGGGCTGCACCGGGGGATCGTCTGCGCGACGGCGGCCGCCCTCGCCGTGCGGGTGTGCAACGCACATCTCAGTCTGCCGAACGGTGACCGGGCGCATGCCGACCGGGAGTTCCGCGACGACCAGCTGAAGTCACTGGTGGGTGCGGCGGATGAGCGCACGGTGTTCGGCGGCGACCTGAACAGCGCACCGCCGCGGAGCGCCGACAGGGACAGCTGGATCTGGCCGTACGCCGCCTACCGGACCTACCGGGAATGCGACCAGAGATCGCCCGCGTCACGTGCGGGCAGGGCCACGCACAGCACCGGCCACAAGGTCGATTACCTGTTCACCGCGTTGCCGAGGACCGGCTGCTCCGTCCGCGGCACGGGGGCGTCGGACCACTCGGCCCTGATCATCCAGGTCGGTGCCCCTGCATGAGGTGCGAATCAGCCGCCGGTGAGGCGTAGGCGTACACCACGCCGAACGTGACCACGGAAGGCTGGGACAGGTTGCCGTGCATGTCCACCGCGTAGCACTCCACGGTGTGCCGGCCCTCGGCCCAGGACCAACCGGATTCCCAGGACCACCTGCTGTCAGGCTCGACCGGCGCGGCCCCCAGCCGCATACCGTCCTCGACGAACTCCACCTGCGCCGCGCCCGCCGCGTACCCCATGAGTCCGATGACCGGGCCCGGCATCTGCTGGCCGGCGGCCGGCACCGAGATCACCGGCCCCGGGGCGGCCACACCGGTCCCGGGTTGTGCCGGTACCGGGAGCCCGGGCTCAGGGAGCATGCCCACCGGAGCGGATCCTGGTGCCGGGACGGTGAACGGGATGTCGGCTGCCGGGGAGGCGAAACCCGTGGCGTCCACACCGAAGACACGAACGGCGTGGTCGCCCTGGGACCAGGGCCTGCCCAGGTCCCAGGACCATGTGCCGTCGGGCGCGACCTTGGGCGATCCCAGGAACTTGCCGTGTTCCCAGAAACTGACACGCACCGCGCCGGGCGCGGAGCCGGTGAACTGCGCGGTCTGTGCGTGGACCTGGCCTGGCGAAGGCGTGAAGACCACCGGCGCGGGGAAGGACGAGCGCACCTGCGACGTCTCGTCGAGGTAGCGGTCGATGCCGGACCTGTCGGCATCCGGCTGTTCTCTGCCGTTCACGGCGAAGCCGAGGCGCGGAGCCATGCCGTCGATGAGGAAGTTGATCAACCCCATGAGCACCGGCACGTTCCGCCGGGTCACCTGGGTGTGATCGGGAATGTGGGGGGAGTCGCTGAAGATGACGTTGAAGTTCTCGTAGCCGTTGAACAGCCCGAGATAGGGCTCCACCTGCACCGGCCACTGCTCGTCCTGCGGTGAGGACAGCACATAGATGTTGGCACCGCGGTTCGCCCCGGCACGTGCCAGGTCGGCGATCACGTTGTCGAGAATGCGGACGTTGGTCTCCGTGACCTGTCCCATCATGTACTCGGCGACCTTCGGGTGCTTTTCCAGGTAGGTGCCGATCCGGAACTGCGGGACGATCGAAACGATGTTGCGGAACCCGTACTTCAGCCCGAAGTAGAGGGCCGCGCTGCCGCCCTTGGAGCCGCCCCACATGGTGCACTGGTCCGGTGTGAGGCCCAGCGACGTCATCACGTTCGATATCAGGGTGACGACGGACCGCTCCAGGTCGAAGTCCATACCCTTGCAGAGGTAGTAACTGTTGTGGCCGTCGAACTGGTCCCGGATCCACAGGATGTTGGACCGGAGGCTGCCGAAGACCCCGTTCGACCAGCCGTAGTCATCAGGAGCGGCGAAGTTGGCGAAGACCACCACCAGGTGCTGGTTGCCCTTCTTCGCGTGGGAGAAGCGATACTGGACCGGGTACGTCCCGGACGTCTCGATGCCGCTGAGCGGGGCGCCGGCGGAAGCTGGTGTGGACATGGTTCGGGAGTCTCCGATCTGGTGGGGGGCCGCGCAGCCGCGTCAGTAACGCCCGTCGAGGTACGCGCCGTTCGCCGGCACGGCGTAGACGTTCACCACGGTGAAGGCGATCGGGACCGGGCGGGACGGGTTGCCGGACGCGTCCACGGAGAAGCACTCGACCGTGTGCGGGCCCTCGGCCCACGCCCAGCCGGATTCCCAGACCCAGGTGCCCTCCGGCGTGACGTGGCTGGCGCCCAGAGCCGCACCGGCTTCGCCGAACTCGACCCGGACCGCGCCAGGAGCATAGCCACTGAAGGCGACGGCGGTTCCCGGCAGTTGCTGGCCAGGTGCCGGTGCCGCGACCACCGGTGCGAGGGGAGGCGTCATCGGCGCCTGGGCGGAGAACAGCGGGCCCGTGCCCATCAGGTCCTCCGCGCGGCCCGGAGCCGGAGTCGGAGCCGCCGGCACCGTAGCGGCACTCCTCTCCGGGACGCTGAAGACGACCTCGGTCCGCGGGGAGTGGTAGCCGGCGGCGTCCACCGCGAACAGGCGGATGACATGCTTGCCCACCGACCAGTCGCGGTCCGGGTCCCAGCTCCAGTTACCGTCGGGCCCCACCTGGGGGGACGACAGGAACTTCCCGTTCTCCCAGAGGCTCACCCGCACCGCGCCGGGTGCCGATCCGGTGAACGCGACCATCCGCCCGGGTGTCGTCCCGCCCGATACCGGCGTGTGGACGGTGGGCGCGGTGAACGTGTCCTTGAGCCGGGACGTCGACTTGAGGTAGTCGTCGATGCCCGTGGTGCTGCGGTCCGGCTGCTCGTACCCGTTGCGGATGGTTCCGATGCGCGGGGTGACACCGTCGACGAGGAGGTTGGCCAGCCCCAGCATGACGGGGAGGTTCCGCAGGGTCACCTTGCCGTGCCCGGCGATGAGGGGGGAGTCGTTGTAGATGAAGTTGAAGTTGGTGTAATCGCGGAAGTGCCCGATGTACGGCTCGACATGCTGCTTGTACTGCTCGTCCTGCGGAGAGGAGATCAGGTAGATGTTGGCATTGCGGTTACTGCTCCGCCACACCGTGTCGGGGAGCAGCGAGTCGATGATCTCGACGTTGTGCTCCGGCACTCCCTCGCCCATCATGAAGCGGGCGGTGGGCTTCATGTGCTCCCTCACGAAGGAGCCGATCGCGAACTGGGGCACGCTGGCGACGATGTCGCGGAAACCGTACTTCAGGCCGTAGTACAGGGCGGCCGTGCCGCCCTTCGAGCTGCCGAACATGATGCAGTCGTCCGGGGTCAGTTCGAGTGCGTGCATGACGCGGGAGATGAGACCGATGACGGACTCCTCCAGCGAGAAGTCCATCTCCTTGCAGAGGTAGTAACTGTTCACACCGTCGAACTTGTCGCGTATCCAGAGGATGTTGGACCGCGTCTTGTCGAGCACTCCGTTGCCCCACCCGTACTCGTCGGGCGCGTTGAGGTTGGCGAAGACGACCATCAGGCGCCGGTTGCCGTTTCTCGCATGCGTGAACTTGTAGTCGATGGGGAACTTCCCCGACGCTTCCACACCGGTGAAGATTCTGCGGCCGGCCGGAGCTG
Organism: Streptomyces sp. NBC_01460; assembly: GCF_036227405.1. Lineage (NCBI taxonomy): Bacteria > Bacillati > Actinomycetota > Actinomycetes > Kitasatosporales > Streptomycetaceae > Streptomyces > Streptomyces sp. NBC_01460. The sequence goes on along the minus strand of NZ_CP109473.1, from coordinate 6,625,754 downwards.
CGTTAGACATGTGCGGAATCCATTCTCACCTGGGACTGCGATCCGGCCGGGGGGTACGGGGCTTGCCGTACGTCGCTCTCCGCATGCAGGACCGCCCTCACCGCGTCGTTGCCGGCCCGCGACAGGAACCCGCGGTCGCCGGCGGGCCCGTGCGCTTCCGTCGCCGGGGCCTGGGGCCGGGACGGGTCGAGATCGCCTCCGGCGACGAGGATGTGATCCGCCAGGCGGGCGGAGGCGTACCCGTCGTCCAGGTCGCAGAACTCCTCCTGGAACCACTGGTAGCGGTCGGCGTACCCCTCCTGGATGCGGTCGATGTCCTCGATCGCGGAGATGAGTTCAGCCGATTCGAACAGCAGCGGCCCGGGAGCGCTCTGCTCGAAGTCGAAGTAGAAGCCCCGGAGCGTGTCCCGGTAGTGGTCCAGGTCGTAGGTGAAGAACAGGATGGGACGTCCGGTGTTGACGAAGTCGAACATCAGGGACGAGTAGTCCGTGATCATCACATCGGTGATGAGGGAGAGATCCGCCATGTCCGGGTAGTCGGACACGTCGAAGACGAAACCGTCCCCGGCGCCCGGGACCGGGTCCACGACGTTGGGGTGCCGGCGGACCATCAGCACGTGATCGTCACCGAGGCGTCTGCGGGCGTCGTCGAGGTCGATCCGGAAGTCGAACTTGTACTTGCCGGGTGCGTAGAACTGGTCGTCGCGCCAGGTGGGTGCGTACATGATGATGCGCTTCCCCGCCGGCAGTCCGATGCGCTGTCTGATCTCCTCCGCACGCCGCTCCGTGCCAGGGCGACGCAGGATGTCGTTGCGGGGGTAGCCGCACTCGACCATCTCCCCGGGGAACTGGAAGGCCCGCTTGAGGATGGGCGTGGAGAAGCTGTTCGGGGAGACCAGCATGTCCCAGTTCTGGACCTCCTTCGCCACCCGTTCCAGATAGCGCTGGTCGGCGAAGTGGACGGCCTCGATGTCGTGGCCGATCTTCTTGAGCGGGGTGCCGTGCCAGGTCTGCACGACCACCTGCTCCGCGCGCTTCTCGAACCAGTCGGGGAGATGGTTGTTCGCGACGACGTAACGGGAGGTGGCCAGCGCCTCGTACCACTCCGACGACCACATGCGGACGGCCCTCGCTGTCGGAGGCACCTGGACCTGGTCGTCGCGGACCACCCACAGGTGCTCCAGCGGGACTCCGCGCCGGACCAGTTCCTCGTGGACGGCTCGTGGACTGTCCGAGTACTGGGTGCCCTTGAAGGCGTCGAACAGCACGGCGGGCCTGATCGGCTGCCGACGGGCCTGGGGGTAGCTCCTGGTGCGCAGCAGCTTCTGGCGGTACGGCCCCCGGGCGTCCTCGGCCATCGCGGAGCGGACGAGCAGCGACAGCCGGTCGTAGGCCTCGGCCTGGAGGTCGTACCCCCTGCCGTGCGTCTCGACCTCCTGCGGAAAGGTACTGATGAGGCTCTGCTCGATCTTGAGCATGAGGTCCGGCAGGCGCTCGTCCGGCGACACCTCGGAGGGGTCCTGACGACGCAGGAAGAAGTCCCAGCGGCCCGCGGCGAGCGGGATGGCCCCTGCGAGGGTCCGCATCGCCGCGGGGGTGACCACACAGCGGAAGCGAGGACCGTCCCATTCGACGGCCACCGCGCGCTCGGCGCCATGGGCGCGTGACCGTACGACCAGGTGGGCGGCGCTCCTCTCGTGCGGGGTCAGCCGGTCCGCACAGGAGTACCGGCCGATGATCTCGAGTGAACCGTCCTCGCGCCAGCAGTAGTCGGTGACCAGGGGCAGGGCGGAGCGCTCGAAGAGGACCACGTAGCCCGAACCGTTGCGGTGGGCGACGATCTCGCGGTCGCCGTCGTCGGTCTGCAGCCCTTCGGGCATCCGATAGTGCCCGTCGTCCGTGTCCTCGGCCATCACGGGGTACAGCGGTGATTTACGCCCTTCCAGATGGACGGTCGTCTTCCAGCCGTTGCTTCCCATGGTCCATGCCTGCGGTACGGATCCGTCGCCCGATCCCCGCGAGCCGGGCACCAGGTTGTTCAGGGGGATCCGGGCGACGAAGGTGCACCACCCCTCGCCGCCGGGCTGGAAGGACATCCAGGCGTCGTGCCGCCCCGCACCGTTCATGCTGGTGACGCGGAGCTTTCCCCACTCCGGGATCTTGGGTCCGAGGTAGACGCCTCCCAGCTCGAGATACTGGCCGGCCACGCGGTGCCTGGTGATGCGGCAGCGCACTCTCTCGACGCGGATCTTGAGACCGCCCTGGACGAAGAGCGGCACGATGCGCGTGTTCTTGTCCACATAGCGGATCGGCGGGTTGGCGGCGACGCCCGCCCCACCGCGTCCGATGCTCTTGTAGCGGAACAGCCCGCGGCTGAAGACACCTGCCGCGACGTCCCAGGTGCCCTCGACCCACTCACCCTTCTTCTTGAGACGCGTGGTGTCGAAGCGGCTTTCGAAGCCTGCCCAGTCGTAGCAGTAACGGTTCTGGTTCGAGTACTCGGTGGCCTGCGGGTAGTAGACGGTCCGTGCCAGGTTGACGAGCGTGTTGCCCGTCTTCTTGTTCCGCAGGGCCAGCATCTTCGTGGACATGTGCCGCTTGTGCACGTTGATGAAGCGCACATAGGCGGATCCGGTCAGGGTGAGCCACTCACCCTTCCACTGCGCGCCCGTGAGCGAACTGAAGGGCGACAGCTCCTTGTCGAGCCGGTAGTCGCGCTTGTAGAGGCCCGTCTCCCGGTTGCCCAGATGAGGGTAGTTCAGGTAACGGCGGAACCGCCTGCGGACAGGCAGCGGGCCGCCTTTCCGTTCGAACTCGAGAACGTCCAGGAGCTCGCCGAGCCGGCCCTGGTGGACGAGGAGCCACTTGACCCGGGCATCCGCCGGGAGTTCGTCGATGATGTCGTCGTCAGCCTCACCGAGGAAGTCCTGGGCCGCGTACATGAAGGCGTCCCGGTACTCCTCGTCGGCGTCGGGAAGGACCTTCAGGTGCAGCATCAGGTCCGACTTCAGGCAGGCGAGGTCGTACTTCCGCTTGTGGTCCCGGAACGAGCGTGAGCGGTGCTGCCCGAGGAAGCGGCTCACGGACTGGACCGCCGCGACACGGTCCTGGAGGTTGCTGAGCTCGGTGTGTCTCTGGGTGATCGACGGGGCGGCTCCGCCGTCCCGTCTTCGCCAGAAGTAGACGATGTCGGTGATGACATCGACCTTGGCGGCCTTGAAGTGAGCGAACATGTTGACCCAGGAGTCCTCGTAGAGAACCCCTTCGGGGAACTGGATGAAGTGGTAGTCCCAGAAGCTCCTCCGGAACACCTTGTTCCAGACGGTGCGGTCATAGATGAGCGCCTCGAAGCGCGTGATGTGGGTGCCCTTGCGGTCCCGCTGCATCGGCCCCTTGTGGAGGGGGGATTGCCACTTCGTCGTGGAATTCATCATCTGCACGTTTCCGGAGACGAAATCCGATCCGGACTCGGAGAGTGTGCGGATGAGCAGTTCGTAGGCGTACTCGGGAATGACGTCGTCGCCGTCGGCGAACACCAGGAACTCGCCGGCCGGATGCATCGCGCGCAGCCCGGTGTTGCGCGCGTGCCCGGGGCCGTTCGCCTCCTGGCGTATCAGCCGGAAGCGGGGGTCCTCGGCGCAGAACCCCTCCGCTATCGCCGTGGACGAGTCCGTCGATCCGTCGTCGACCATGATCACTTCGAAGTCGCGGAACGTCTGCCGCGCAATGGACTCCAGGCACTCCGCGAGGTAGATCTCCACGTCCTGGAACGGGACGATGACACTCAAGCGGGGCAGCCCAGCATCCATTATTCACACTCCAGTTCGAGGCAGGAGAGCACCTGCACCCCTTCGATTCCCAGCTTCCGCGCACCGCCCGGTCGAGTCGCCTTCGACCCGCAATCGGGCACCCCCGTCGAGCGCCTCGCGGCTCAGCTCTCGAACTGTCGCTTCAAACGCAAATCTTAAGTGAACATTAAAGGATGTCAATGTGCAGATTCAGCACAAGATCATGCATTGCTCTCGACAGAAGCGCGTGACACACGCCATACTCCCCGGCGCACAACCATAGATGCCGCCGGTCGATCTGACGGAGAAGGCCTCAAGCGCCGCGACGCGGACGTGAGGCCGGACGTTCCGCCCGTGCGGATGTCAGAGAGCGCACCATTCCGAGAGCGTCAGCCCCGGCCCGTCTGTCTGCCTGGCCACCTTCGGGGTTCCCTGCTCGTCGATGACCGCCACCACGAGCCTGCCGAACGCGTCCTGTGCGAGCGCCGGTGCGGCCAGACATCGCACCCCTGTGTCCGACCACCACACACCGTTGTCCTCCCCCTCGGTGACACCCACCCCCACCACGGCGGTCCCCTCCGCGCCGCGATGGGCCAGCACCGTGCAGTCGTAGCCGTCCAGGAAGGCGCGGGCCGCCCCATGGGCGCCCTCGCCCGGTGCGCCGCCCAGAGCCATGGGCCACCCTCCCGCCCGGTAGGCGACAACTCCACGGCCACCCGGATCGGTCCAGTAGAAAGTGGGCCGGTCGGGCCCGGTCTCCAGGACCGCCAAGGTGTCCTGGGACACCGCGAGACGTGACGGGTACCCGTCCCCCAGCCCTCCGCCGGCCTCCTTCTGGAACCAGTGCAGCGTCCCGTCGGCCGTGGTCGCGAACAACTCGATACGGCCCGAGGAAAGGGCGATGGCGGCGAGGCCCCCCTCGATGCCGGCCACGCCCTTGCGGTCCTCCCAGCCACGCCACTTGCCGTCGCTCTGTTCCCGCCGGAGCGCCAGGCCACCGTCCGCGTTCCGGACGAAGATGTGCACCATTCCCGCGGTCGTCACCACCGCGGCCGGCGGGCCGAGCCTGGCGGCATCGTCGGCACCCTTGTGCGGATTTCCCAGCGAACGCCACTCGGTGACCGGACGCCCCGACTGGTACTGAAGGGCGTGCACGATGTCCACGACGGTCCGACGGTCAGCGGTTCTGCGCTCGCGGCGTCCGACGAAGTGCACGTAGGCGCTGTCGTCCTGCGTGACGGACAGATGGGTGAGACCTGGCATGGGGACGAGCGTGGACCGCCCCCAGTCCGGACTCCCGGGCCGGCTCTCGGTCCAGCGCCTGAGTCCGCCCTCGGCCGACGCGTACGCCGTGAGACGGCCCTCCTTGCCCCGGGTGAGCCAGATGCCCTGCAACGCGCCTGCCCCGGAAGCAACCCTCGGGGTCGCGCGGGCATCCTGTCCGAGCATTTCCGCAGTCACCTTTCCAGGCGTCCGGCGCATCGCGCATGATTTCGAATCTGGCACATACTAGTCCCTCACATGAGAGAATTTTGAGTGCCCGAATGGTGACGGCCCGGTGCTGGTGGGCGGCTTCGCGGGGGGAGCTGTGGCGCGTATGACGCCCCACAGTGTTCGCACGCACGCTCGACGGACTGTCTATAGTGCTACGCACACCGAAGTCGGACCGGCTCCTCCCCCCACCCGAGTCCAACCCGCCCACAGCCCTCCCGGGCCGCGAGACCAAGGGACTCGAACAGGATGAGCAACGACGTCATGCCTCCAGGACGGCGCGCCTCCCGACGGGCGGAAGCTCCGAAGCGGGGCCGGAAGAAGGAACGCAAGCGCCGCCGCGGACTCAGGATCACACTCGGGGTCCTCCTCGTGCTCCTGCTCGCGGGCGGCGGCACGGCGTACTGGATGTACCAGGACCTCGACGGCAACATCAAGGGCGTCGACATCAACAAGGCCCTCGGCGAGGACCGCCCCGAGAAGCTCCCCACCACCGGTCAGAACCTGCTCGTCCTCGGCTCCGACTCGCGCGCCGGGGCGGAGAACAAGGAGCTGGGCGGGGGCGGCGCCGTCAGCGGGGCGCGCTCCGACACCGCACTGGTGGTGCACATACCCGAGGGCCGCACCGAGGCCACGGCGGTGTCCATCCCGCGCGACACCCTGGTGACCCGGCCCGAGTGCGTCAAGGCCGACGGTTCGAAGACGGCGTCCGCGAACCGGGTCATGTTCAACTCCGTCTACTCGCAGATCGGTCCGGCCTGTGTGGTCAAGACCGTGGAGAAGATGTCCGGGGTCCGGATCGACCACTACCTGGAGATCAACTTCGCCGGGTTCAAGGACCTCGTCGACGCGATAGGCGGGGTCACCGTCAAGGTCGAGGAGCCGATCAAGGACGAGGCCTCGGGCCTCGACCTGACCGCCGGCACGCACAGGCTGAACGGCATCGAGTCGCTCGCCTACGTCCGCACCCGCCACGGCGTCGGCGACGGCAGCGACCTCGGCCGCATCGGGCTCCAGCAGCAGTTCCTGCTCGCCCTGCTGACGGAGATCAAGTCGCAGGACCTGCTGGGCAGTCCGACGAGCACCTACAAGATCGCCAACTCCGCGACCAAGTCGCTCACGACCGACGAGGGGCTCGCCTCCCTGACCTCGCTCGCGGAGTTCGCGCGCTCGATGAACGGCGTCGATCCCTCCGCCATGGAGACGATCATGCTGCCCGTCGCCTACGACAAGCAGGACCCCAACCGCGTGGTGGCCTCCGAGCCCCAGGCCGGCGACCTCTGGAAGGCCATCCGGACGGACGGCACGATCCCCGAGTCGGCCAAGAAGTCGCCGGCGACCGGCGGCTGACCTGTCATCCTTCGGGGATGACCGGTGAGAGGGCCCTCGTGATCGTCGACGCCGCCAATGTCGTCGGCTCCGTACCTGATGGATGGTGGCGGGACCGGCGCGGGGCGGCCGAGCGGCTGCGGGACTCACTGGTCCCGTACGCCGCGGAGGGTCTGCCCGGGCAGGCCGGCCCCGTCGAGATCGTGCTGGTCGTGGAGGGCGCCGCGCGCGAGGTCGCGTCCGTCCAGGGCGTACGGGTGGAGGCGGCGCCGGGCAGCGGGGACGACCTGATCGTCGCGCTGGCCGCCGCCGCACGCGGAGCGCGGTCCTGCCTCGTGGTCACGGCCGACCGCGAGCTGCGGCAGCGGGCCGAGGCGCACGGGGCCCGGTGCGCGGGCCCTCGCACGGTACGACCGCTGCCGCCGCGGCGTGACTGACCGGGCTCAGCCGGTCTTCGCCATACGGCTGTTGCGGCGCCCGTACACGAAGTAGATGATCACGCCGAGCACCATCCAGATCCCGAACCGCAGCCACGTCTCGGCCGGCAGGTTCAGCATCAGCCAGACCGAGGCCGCCACCGACACGATCGGGAGCAGCGGCACCCACGGGGTGCGGAAGGCGCGGTGGAGATCGGGCCGGGTGCGGCGCAGGACGATGACGCCGAGGGCCACGACCACGAACGCGAAGAGCGTGCCGATGTTCACCAGGGTCGCCAGCTCGTTGATGCTCGTGAAGCCGGCCACGATCGCGATGATCACGCCGAGCAGGATCGTCGGACGGTACGGGGTCCCGAAGCGCGGGTGCGTCACCGAGAAGAACCTCGGGAGCAGCCCGTCACGGCTCATCGCGAAGAACACCCGGGTCTGGCCGAGCAGCAGGATCATGCAGACCGTGGTGAGCCCGACCGCCGCGCCGAAGCTGATGACGCCCGCGTAGAAGGGGTGCCCGACGGCCTTGAAGGCGTCGGCGAGCGGGGCGCTGACGGAGAGTTCGGAGTAGTTCTGCATGCCGGTGACGACGATCGACACGGCGACGTAGAGCAGGGTGCAGATGACGAGGGAGGCGAGGATCCCCCTCGGCATGTCCCGCTGCGGGAGCTTGGTCTCCTCGGCCGCGGTGGCCACGACGTCGAAGCCGATGAAGGCGAAGAAGACGATGGACGCCGCGGTGAAGATGCCCATGACGCCGAAGTTCGTCGGCTCGTAGCCGAAGATCAGCTGGACCAGCGGCGCGTCCAGGCCGGATCCGCCGGCCTGCTTCTCCGCTTCGGGGATGAAGGGCGAGTAGTTGGCCGACTTGATGAAGAAGGCGCCGGCGATGATCACGATGGCCACGACCGCGAGCTTGATGGCGACGACGACCGTGGTCACCCGGGCGGACAGCTTCATCCCGAGGACGAGGATCACCGTCAGGATCAGCACGAGGGCGAACGCCAGGATGTCGAAGCCGAATCCGCTCGCCACATCGGGACCGGAGAGGATCTCGGGCATCGTCCAGCCGATGTTGTCCATGAGTGAACGCACGTAGCCGGACCAGCCGACGGCGACCACCGCGGTGCCCAGCGCGAATTCCAGCACCAGGTCCCAGCCGATGATCCAGGCGACCAGCTCGCCCAGCGAGGCGTACGAGAAGGTGTACGCCGATCCGGCCACCGGCACGGTGGAGGCGAACTCGGCGTAGCAGAGTGCGGCCAGGGCACAGACGATGCCCGCCGCGACGAAGGCGAGGGCCGTGGCGGGGCCCGCCGTCTCCTTGGCGACCTTGCCCGTGAGGACGAAGATCCCGGTGCCGATGATGACACCCACGCCGAACACCGTGAGGTCCAGCGCGGAGAGCGATTTCTTGAGCGCGTGCTCCGGTTCTTCGGTATCACGGATGGACTGTTCGACCGTCTTGGTCCGGAACAGTCCCTTTCCGCTGGGGGGCGTGTCCTGCTGCGTGCTCACCGGCGTACCTCCACGCACTCGTCGTGCACGCCATGATTCGGAACGGGCCGCCCCGGCACGCCCCGCCCGGCCCGATTTCACGCGAATGGGCCGGTCGGACCACCCGAGTGGGGTGACCGGCCGGCCCATGGGACACGCGCGTGGATCAGTCGCGGACGGGCTCCGCGGTGCGGCTCTCGTACCGGCCGTCCAGCTTGGCGACCAGGCCGGTGACCTGCCGGGCGATGTCCGGTGCGGTCAGCCCGATCTCGGCCAGGACCTCGCCGCGCGAGGCGTGGTCCAGGAAGACCGGCGGGATGCCGAAGTCGCGCAGCGGTACGTCGACGCCGGCGTCGCGCAGCGCCTGGGCGACGGCGGAGCCGACACCGCCGGCCCTGCTGTTGTCCTCGACGGTGACGACGACCCGGTGCTCCGCGGCGAGCGGGGCGAGCGCCTCGTCGACCGGCTTGACCCAGCGCGGGTCGACCACGGTGGTGGAGATGCCCTGGGCGTCGAGCAGGGCGGCGATCTCCAGGCACATCGGGGCCAGGGCGCCGACGGAGACCAGGAGGACGTCCGGGGCGTCCGTGCCCGCCGCACGCAGGATGTCCATGCCGCCGGCCGTCCCGACGGCCTTGACCGCGGGGCCGACCGCGCCCTTGGAGAAGCGCACGACGGTGGGCGCGTCGTCCACGGCGACGGCCTCGCGCAGCTGGGCGCGGACCTGGTCGGCGTCGCGCGGGGCGGCGATGCGCAGGGTCGGCACGCACTGGAGGATCGACATGTCCCACATGCCGTTGTGCGAGGCGCCGTCCGTGCCGGTGACGCCGGCCCGGTCCAGGACGAAGGTCACTCCGCACCTGTGCAGGGCGACGTCCATCAGGACCTGGTCGAACGCGCGGTTCAGGAAGGTCGCGTAGACCGCGAAGACGGGGTGCAGCCCGCCGGTGGCCAGACCGGCCGCGGAGACCGCGCCGTGCTGCTCGGCGATCCCGACGTCGTAGATCCGGTCCGGGAACGCCTCCTCGAACTTCCCGAGGCCCACGGGCTGGAGCATGGCCGCCGTGATGGCGACGATGTCCTCGCGCTCGTGGCCGAGCTTGACCATCTCCTCGCCGAAGACCGAGGTCCAGTCGAGGCCGGAGGTGGAGATGGGCAGGCCGGTGTCCGGGTGGATCTTGCCGACCGCGTGGAAGCGGTCCGCCTCGTCCTGGAGGGCGGGGGTGTAGCCGCGGCCCTTCTCGGTGAGGCAGTGCACGATGACCGGGCCGCCGAAGCGCTTGGCCCGCTGGAGCGCGGACTCCAGGGCCTCGATGTCGTGGCCGTCGATGGGGCCGACGTACTTGAGACCGAGGTCCTCGAACATGCCCTGCGGGGCGATGAAGTCCTTGAGGCCCTTCTTGGCGCCGTGCAGGGTCTCGTACAGCGGCCTGCCGACGACGGGCGTGCGCTCCAGGAGGTCCTTGCCACGGGCCAGGAACCGCTCGTACCCGTCGGTGGTGCGGAGGGTGGCGAGGTGGTTCGCGAGGCCGCCGATGGTCGGGGCGTAGGAGCGCTCGTTGTCGTTGACGACGATGACGAGGGGGCGGTCCTTGGCGGCGGCGATGTTGTTCAGCGCCTCCCAGGCCATACCGCCCGTGAGCGCGCCGTCACCGATCACGGCGACGACGTGGTCGTCCTTCTTCAGGACCTCGTTGGCCTTGGCGAGGCCGTCGGCCCAGCCGAGCACCGTCGAGGCGTGCGAGTTCTCGATGACGTCGTGCTCGGACTCGGCGCGGGACGGGTACCCGGAGAGGCCGCCCTTGCTCTTGAGCTTCGAGAAGTCCTGCCGGCCGGTGAGCAGCTTGTGCACGTAGCTCTGGTGGCCCGTGTCGAAGAGGACCTTGTCCTGCGGGGACTCGAAGACCCGGTGCAGGGCGATGGTCAGCTCGACCACGCCGAGGTTCGGGCCGAGGTGGCCGCCGGTCTTGGACACCTCCTCGACGAGGAAGGTACGGATCTCCCCGGCGAGCTGGTCGAGCTGCTCGAGGCCGAGCCGGTCCAGGTCACGCGGTCCCTTGATGCGGGTCAGCAGGTCCACCCGTGCCTCCTTGCTTGTGAGCTGGTCGAGCGTGTCGATCCGATGAGTCTAATGTTCCGCCGGCGGCCCCGGTCATCGGGCGGCGCATTCCGCCGCGCCGCGCCGGGGCGCGGCGGACGTGCGAGTGCCCGGCATCGCGGACGATGCCGGGCACCTCTGTGCAGGTACGACGGTCAGGCGCGGCCTGCGGTCTTCTGCGTCTTGCGGGTGATGGAGTCGATGACGACCGTGATGAGAAGAACAGCGCCGGTGATCATGTAGTTGATCGGTGTGGCGATGCCCTCCAGGGCCAGGCCGTACTGGATCGAGACGATCACCATGACACCGAGCAGCGCGTTCCAGGTCCGGCCCCGGCCACCGAAGAGGCTGGTGCCGCCGATGACGGCCGCGGCGATGACGTTCATCAGGAGGTCGCCGCCGCCGGAGCCCTGGTTGGCCGCCGCGATCTTGGAGGCCCAGAAGAGGCCGCCGACCGCCGCGAAGGTGCCGGCGATGGCGAAGACCGAGATGCGGATGGCGGTGACGTTGATGCCCGCACGGCGGGACGCCTCGACGCTGCCGCCGAGCGCGAAGATCTTCCGGCCGTACGAGGTGCGGCGCAGGACGAAGTCCGTACCGACGAGGACGACGAGGAAGAGGACCAGGGCCAGCGGGAGGCCGCGGTACTGGTTGAACATGAACGCCGCGCCGAAGCCGAACACCGCGAGGACCACGGTGCGCACCACGATGTCGACGATCGGCCGCGACGGGACGCCCGCGGCCTCACGGCGGCGGGTGTCGAGGAACGCGGAGAGGAAGTACCCGATCACCGCGACGGCCGCGAGGCCGTAGGCGGCCGCGACGTCCGAGAAGTAGTACGTGGTCAGGCTGCCGACGACGCCGTCGCTGTCCAGGTTGATCGTGCCCGTGTCGCCGAGCAGCTGGAGCATGAAGCCCAGCCAGAACAGGAGGCCGGCGAGGGTCACGGCGAACGCCGGGGCGCCGATCCGTGCGAAGAAGAAGCCGTGGACGGCTCCGATGACCGCGCCGCTGACGATCGCGACGAGGACGGCGAGCCACTCGTTCATGCCGTGCGTGACGCTGAGCACGGCGACGACGGCACCGGCGACACCGCTGACCGAGCCGACCGAGAGGTCGATCTCGCCGAGCAGCAGCACGAAGATGATGCCGACGGCCATCATGCCGGTGGCCACCATCGTCACGGCGATGTCGCTGACGTTCTTCGCGGAGAGGAACTCGGAGTTCAGGCTCTGGAAGACCACGCAGATGATGATCAGGCCGATGATCACCGGGATCGAGCCCAGGTCACCGCCGCGCATCTTGCGCTTGAACTCGGTGATGTAGCCGCCGAAGCCCTGCTCGCGCACGAGGAGGCGGGGGTCGACCACGGTGTCGGCGCCCTTGGCGGCCTCCGGGTTGACCACTGCGGTGGACGTCTTGTCGGTTGTCACTTCTGGGCCTCCGCGTTGCGCGCCGCACGACGGGTCACGGCGTTCTCCGTGGCACCCGTGATGGCGGAGATGATCTGTTCCTGCGAGGTGGTCTTCACGTCGAAGACCCCGTTGTTCCGGCCCAGCCGGAGCACCGCGACCTTGTCGGCGACGGCCTTCACATCGGCCATGTTGTGGCTGATGAGGATGACCGCGTGGCCCCGCTCGCGCAGCCGCTCGACGAGGTCGAGGACCTGGGCGGTCTGCTCGACGCCGAGCGCGGCGGTGGGCTCGTCGAGGATGACGAGCTTGGGCTCGCCCAGCATCGAACGCGCGATGGCGACGGTCTGGCGCTGACCGCCGGAGAGCGACGCGATCGGTATGCGGACGCTGGGGATGCGGATCGACAGCGTGCTCAGGAGCTCGCGGGAGCGCCGCTCCATCTCGACCTCGTCGAGGATCCCGAACTTGCGGAGCTCCCTGCCGAGGTAGAGGTTGCCGACGACGTCGATGTTGTCGCAGAGCGCGAGGTCCTGGTAGACGGTCGCGATCCCCAGGTTCTGGGCATCGTGCGGCTTGTTGATCTGGACCGGGCGGCCGTCCCACTCGATGACTCCGTCATCGATGGGGTGCACCCCGGCGATCGTCTTGACCAGCGTTGATTTACCGGCGCCGTTGTCACCCACCAGGGCGACCACCTCACCGGCGTGGACCTCGAGCTCTACGTCGGTGAGCGCCTGGACGGCACCGAATCGCTTCGAGACCCCTCGCAACGCCAACACGGGCGTAGCGGACACGTGAACCATCTCCTTCGCCGCCTGACCCGGCGGGGATACCGCACCTGGGGGGAGGTGCGGTGGTTGAGCAGAAGTGAGAAACAGCAGAAGCGTTCCGTCCGACGCCCGGCCCGGTAGCGGGACAGTTGGTGGGCCGGGCGCCGGACAGGCTTCGGGGCCCGCCCGGCCGCCCCGTGGGGCCGGCCGGGCGGAGGGGCCTACTGCAGGCCCGCGGAGGTGCAGGCGGCCTTGTACTTGGCCGTGCAGATCTCGTCGAGCGTGTAGATCCCGTCCTTGATGACGGTGTCCTTGATGTTGTCCTTGGTCAGCGAGACGACCGGGACGAGGACGGTGGCGATGCCCTTCGTGCCGGCGTTGTCGACCTTGGACGTGGCGATGGTGTCGAGCTTCTCGCCCTTGGCGAGCGCGACGGCCATCTCCGCGGCGACGATGCCCTCCTGCGGGTACGACTTGTAGACGCTCATGAACTGCTCACCGGTGAGGATGCGCTGCACACCGGCGAGTTCGGCGTCCTGGCCGGTGACCGGCGGGAGCTTGGAGAGACCGGCCGACTTGAGGGCCTGGATGATGCCGCCCGCCATGCCGTCGTTGGCGGAGTAGACGCCGGCGATCTTGTCCTTGCCGAGCGCCGTGATCGCGCCCTCCATGTTGGAGTTGGCGTTCTCCGGCTTCCACTCCTTGGTGTCGTACTCCTTGCCGTACGTGACCTTGCCGTCGAGGACCGACTTGGCGCCCTGCTTGAAGAGCTTGGCGTTCGGGTCGGTGATCGAGCCGTTCATCATCACGATGGTGGGCTTGGCGGCGTCGCCCAGGGCCTCCAGCAGGGCCTTGCCCTGCACGCGGCCGACCTCTTCGTTGTCGAAGGAGGTGTAGGCGTCGATCGGGCCCTCGGCGAGGCGGTCGAAGGCGACGACCGGGATGCCCTGGTCCTTGGCCTTCTTGACGCTGTTCTCGATGGCCTTGGCGTCGACGGCGTCGACGATGAGCGCGTCGACCTTGTTCGTGATCATCGAGTCGACCTGCTGCGCCTGCAGCGTGGCATCCTGGCGGGCGTTGGCGTAGACGACCTCCGCCTTGCCGCCGGTCAGCTCGCTGACCTTCTTCTCGATGATCGGCTTGTCGAACTTCTCGTAACGAGCCGTGACGTTCTCGGGAAGGAGCAGACCGATCTTGAGGGCGTCGCCCTTCTTGCCCGAGTCGGTGCTGGCCTTGTCGCCGGACTCCTTGGCGCTTCCGCACGCTGCGAGCGAGACGGCCATGGTGGTGGCGGCAACGGCAACGGCGGCACGACGCATACGCGTGTTCATTTCGAACCTCCCTGACGAGGCCGCGACGTTGCGGCCGAGGTGGCTCGAAGTCAACTCGGCCGCTTCGTCAGCGTCAAGGAGTAAATCCTTAACGAGATGACAACGGTGCCATTCGTTATCTAAGTGAAGGCAGGCGTCGCGGCAGGGAGGGTGCTCTCCAAAAGGGTTGAATCCCCCATCTCGCTGAGCACGAGGGCCAGCGCGCCCAGCACCTCGGCCCGTCCGCCGAGCGCCCCGGGAAGCACGGAGAGCTGTCGTGCGGCGCTGGGAATGGCGTAGCGCGAGACCGAGTCGCGGATGGGCGCGAGCACCAACTCCCCCGCCTCCGCGAGGGATCCCCCGAGCACGACCCGGCTCGGGTTGAGCAGGTTGCACAGGTTCGCCACACCGCTGCCGATGTGCCGGCCGACGTCCCCGATGACTCTGCGGCAGCCTGGATCGCCCTCACGGGCCAGCTGGACCATCCGCTCCATGGTGAGATCCGGTCCGTGGCTGGGCTTCAGCAGCGGCAGGACGTACCGGGCCGCGGTGAAGGTCTCCAGGCAGCCGCGGTTGCCGCAGCGGCAGACGGGGCCGGACTCGTCGAGGGTGATGTGGCCGATCTCGCCGGCCGTGCCGCCGGGCCCCCGGTAGATGGTCCCGTCGATCACCAGACCTGCGCCGACACCGCTGGCGACCTTGATGTACGCGAGGTCCCTGACGCCCCTCCCGCTGCCCCAGACGAGCTCTCCGAGCGCCCCGAGGTTGGCATCGTTGTCGACGTAGACGGGCACCCCGAGACGCCCGGCGAGCTCCTGGCTGGGATTGATGCCCGTCCAGCCCGGCAGGATCGAGGTGGAGCCCAGCGTGCCGGATTCGACGTCGATCGGGCCCGGTACACCGAGGCCCACGCCGATCACCTTCTCGGGACTGATCCCGGTGGTCTCGATCAGGCGGTTGACCAGCTGTTCCGCCCGGCCGAAGCCCTGCGCGGAGGAGGCGTCCACATCGAGTGGCTCGGACTCCTCGGCCAGCACCTGGTGGGCCAGGTTGCCGACGGCCACCCGGAGGTGCGTGTGCCCGAAGTCCACACCGATGACGATGCCCGCGTCCCCGCTCAGGGAGACGCTCCTGGCACGGCGCCCACCCGCCGAGGTGGGGGTCACCTCGACCGTGCCGCCCTCCTTGAGCTCACGGACGATGTTGGAGACGGTGGCTGCGGAGAGCCCGGTGCTTCTGGCGATCTCGGCCTGGGTCAGGGAGCCCGCCATCCTTACGGCACGTACGACCCGCTCGAGGTTGGCCCTATGCAGAGATGTCTGCGACCCGGGAGTCTCCATCGACTCACTCACTCCTGCCGTTTTCTCTAACATGTGAACCCTAAGCTGAGCGTTTTGGGGTGCCCCCCGTCAAGACCTTGAGCAGTCGGAGCCTCCGATGAGCACCGGGCCTCCATATCCGGACAGCGGCAAAAGCCCAGGAAACGGCGCGAACCGCCGACCGACCGGGGCCGGGAGGCGGTTCAGGCCACAGCGGGGCCTGTTCACTCCTGGTGACAGTTGTTGTCCGGGTGAAGGCAAGAGCAGCGGGGGCCGGGCCGAGCGCCGCCCCGTGGACGCCCCGGTGCCGCCCCCAGGGCGGGGCGGCACACCTGCTCGTCAGCGCCGGGTGAACCAGGTGACGGCCACGTCGTTGTCGAACGAGGTGCGCTCGGTGACCTCGAAGAGCGTGGGGTCGAACGCTCCGTTGAACGCCGGGATCCCGGATCCCGCGACGACCGGATAGCTCTTGATGATCAGCTCGTCGATCTCGGGCAGCAGCGCGCCGGCGAGAAGACCGCCGCCGCAGAGCCAGATGTCCTGACCCTCCTCCTTCTTGAGTTCGCGCACCAGCGCGAGCGGGTCCCCGGGGACCACGGTGACGGCCGGGTCGGTGTCCGGCGCCAGCGTCGTCGACACGACGTACTGGCGCAGGTGGGCGTAAGGGCTGGTGAAACCCGCGTCCAGGCCGGGACGGTACGAGCCGAGTCCCATCAGCACGGTGTCGAACCGCAGGTTGGGCGCGTCCGTGAGGCCCACTCCCGCCCGGGCGAAGGTGGGGACGGTCTCGGGATAGCGGGTGTTCATCGACTTCATGTAGGCAGCCGCCTGGGCCTCGTCCCCCTGGGGATAGAAGTCGAACTCTCCCCCCGGGCCGGCGATGTAGCCGTCGATGGTGACCGCGACGTAGTACACGAGCTTTCGCAAGGGCGATCCATTCATAGTACTGTGGTTGAAGTGGTTAGACCGTAGTACTACAGATGGAGTGGTGTCAATGGTGCGCAGGAACGACGCGCGACGGGCCTCCCTCGTCGACGCCTCGATCGAGGTGCTGGCCAGGGAGGGGGCCCGCGGGCTGACCTTCAGGGCGGTGGACGCCGAGGCCGCCGTGCCCACGGGCACGGCTTCCAACTACTTCGCCAACCGTGACGACCTGCTCACCCAGGCGGCCGCACGGGTCTACGAACGGCTCCAGCCCGACGAGGCGACGGTCGAACGCCAGCGGTCCGCCCCGAGGGACCGCGAGACCTACACGGTGCTCATGCGGGAACTGATCGGCCGGATCAGCGCCTTCCGCACCGGCTACCTGGCCCTGCTCGAACTGCGCCTCGAATCCACCCGGCGCCCGGCGCTGCGGGCCGTGCTGACCGAGCAGGTGCGCGCGGACGTCGAGGCCAACGTGGCCTACCACGAGGCCTCGGGACTGCCGGGCGACGCCACCGCGGTCCGCCTGCTCATCCTGACGTTCAACTGGCTCATCGTCGAGCAGCTCACGCTGCCGGACGTGTTCTCCGAGGCCGAGCGCGACCGGCTGGTCGAAGCGGCGGTCGACCGCATCGTGACGGGGTGACGCGCCGGGCTTCCCCACTCACGCGGCGTACGGCCCCCAGCGGCCGGGTCCGGACCGTGTGCGGCGTCCTCGGTCCCGCCCGGCCGGTCCGGTGAGCTGTACGGCCTGCCGCTCCGTCGCCGTGCGAAGAACGCGCGGCTCCGTCGCCGTGCGAAGAACGCGCCACTGCACCGGGGAACGGCCGTGGACGGCACGGAACGTACGGCTGAGGTGGGCCGCGTCGACGGACCCTCGCCGCCCGGCGATGGAGGACACCGTCGAGGCGACGGGCTGCCGCGCGCCGGCTCCCGTGCGCACCGGTCCAGCCTCCGCTGCCTGATGAAACGGGCCACCGTGATGCCCTCGGCCCCGAAGAGCCGGTGCAGGTAGCACACGGAGATGTGGTGCGCCCGCGCCACGGTGCCCGGTGACAGACCGGGGTCGGCGAGGTGGTCGTCGATGTGGGCCCGGATCCGCGCGAGCAGGTGCGCGCGCCCCGTCGAGTCGTGGGTGCCCCGCAGGTCCACGAGCAGCTGTCCGTCCGGGAACCCGTCGGCCGCACCACTCGCCGCGTGCGGCGCCGGCGTCGCGAACGAAGGAGTTCACCGGTAGTGCGCTGTCGTGCAGCGGCTGTGCGCGGGAAGTCAAAACGGCCTGTCTCCCCGGCCGTAGCTTCAGTCCCTGACCGGCCGCGCCCTGCGGCCGGCGCCCACCCCTGACTGTTCCGAGAGGACACCCCCGTGTTCGACATCACCCAGGTGCAGGCTGCTCCGAGCGGAGACCTGCTCACGCCCGAGAACTCGGTCATGCTCTTCGTGGACCACCAGCCGCAGATGTTCTTCGGTGCCGGGAGCGGCGACCGCGCGGCGGTCATCAACAGCACGGTCGGGCTCGCGAAGGCGGCCCGGGCGTTCGAGGTGCCGGCCGTCCTGACCACGGTCGCCGCCGAGTCCTTCTCCGGGCCGCTGCTGCCGCAGCTCGCCGAGGTCTTCCCCGAGGCGGACGTCATCGACCGCACCTCCATGAACGCGTGGGAGGACGAGGCGCTCGTGGCGGCGGTCAGGGCGACGGGACGCAGGAAGATCATCCTGGCGGGCCTGTGGACCGAGGTCTGCCTCGTCCTGCCGGCGCTGTCCGCGCTGGAGCAGGGCTACGAGGTCTACGTGGTCTCCGACGCCTCCGCCGGGGTCAGTCCGGCCGCGCACGAGCACGCCCTGCAGCGGATGCTGGCCGCCGGCGCCGTGCCCGTGACCTGGGTGCAGGTGCTTCTGGAGCTCCAGCGCGACTGGGCGCGCCAGGAGACCTACGGCGCCGTGATGGAGATCGTCAAGGAGCACGCCGGAGCGTACGGGCTGGGCGTCGTGTACGCGCAGGCCGTCATCGGCGCCCACGCGGCCGGCTGACGTCCTTGGACACCGGCATCCTGGTCCTGCGTCTGCTGGTGGGCCTGCTCGTCGCCGCGCACGGCGTCCAGAAGATCAGCTCGCACCTCGGCGGCAACGGACTCGACGGAGGGGCCGAGGAGTTCCGCGCCGACGGATTCCGCGGCGGGGTCCTGACCGCCCTCGCGGCAGGAGGCGGCCAGATCGGATCGGGCCTCCTGCTGGCCTCCGGGCTCCTCACCCCGCTCGCCGCCGCCGGGACGATCGGGGTCATGACCGTCGCCCTCACCGTGAAACGGCACAACGGCCTGTGGGTGCAGAACGACGGGTACGAGTACCCCCTCGTCCTGATCGTCACCGCCGCCGCCCTGTCCGCGACCGGCCCCGGGACATGGTCGCTCGACGCCCCGCTCGGCCTGGCGACGTATCCGCTCTGGTGGGCGGCGCCGGTCCTCGCGGTGGGCGTCGGCAGCGGGCTGCTCGCCCGGCTGGTCCTGCACCGCGGCCCGGCGACGGAGCCCGCCGCCCCAGCGACGGAGCCCGCCTTCCGGCGCTGAGCGCCGGACGCACGCCGCGGGCCCGGTCCGTCCGCGTACACCCCTTTCCACGCGGACACCCGGGCCCGCCACACCCCCGGGCCGGCCGCCCGGCCGGTCCATGATCAGGAGCACTCGATGCAGACCGCCCCCGCCCCCACGCTCCCGCACGACACCGGCCAGCCTCTGCTGCATCAGACGGGCGCGGAGACCCAGCCTTTCGGAACCCTCAAGCAGCTTCCGGTCGGGCTCGGCCACGACACCCGGATGTACGCCTGTCAGCGGCTGAACCGCGTGCTCGCCGACACACAGATCCTGTACTCGCTCTATAAGAAGCACCACTGGCTCATGCGCGGAGCCACCTTCTACTCACTCCACCTGATGCTGGACAAGCACGCCGACGAGCAGCTGGCCCTCGTGGACGCGCTCGCCGAGCGGGTCCAGAGCCTCGGCGGGGTCGCTGTCGGAGATCCACGCCACGTCGCGGAGCTGACCTCCGTACCCCGGCCGCCCGACGGCGTCGAGAAGGTGCCCGTCATGCTCTCGCGTCTCCTCGACGCGCACGAGCGGATCCTGATCGACGCCCGGGACGCCGCGGCCCGGCTGTCGGCCGAGGGCGACGAAGGCAGCAACGACCTGCTCGTCTCCCAGATCGTCCGCACCGGTGAGGCACAGGTCTGGTTCCTGGCCGAACACCTCGTCGACACACCCCTGGTGCGCGTCTGACGGACGCGACACCCGTCCCGGCGCCGATGCGGCCCGCACGGTCCGATCCTGACCCACGCCGCCGATGTCGACGCCGCGCCGCTCGCCGGCCTCAGCTGAGCGGACCGGCGTCGCCTGAGTGGACCGGCCTCGCCGCCTTCCCACCCGTTGTTCCCCCTGTTCCCCGTGTTCCCTCCGAAGGAGAGCCCCGCCATGTCCGACCACCCGGTACTCGAGCCCGCCGCCCAGGCCTTCGCCGATGCCACGGCCCGGCCGCCGTACCTCTTCCAGATCCCCGTGGCGGACGGCCGCAAGGCCGTGGACGACGTCCAGAGCGACGAGGGTGTCGACCTGCCCGCCGTCGACGAGGAGTGGATCACCGTCGACGGGGGCCCCGCCGGGGACGTCCGCGCCCGGCTGGTCCGCCCCCGCGGTGTCACGGGCCCCCTCCCCGTCATCCTCTACCTCCACGGCGCGGGCTGGGTGTTCGGCAACGCCCACACCCACGACCGGCTCGTACGCGAGCTCACGGTCGCCACCGGAGCGGCCGTGGTCTTCCCCGAGTACGACCTCTCGCCCGAGGCCCGCTACCCCGTCGCCATCGAGCAGAACTACGGCGTGGCCCGGTGGATCACCCGGGAGGGGCACCTCAAGGGCCTCGACGGAGGCCGGATCGCCGTAGCCGGCGACTCGGTCGGCGGGAACATGACTGCCGCCCTCACCCTGATGGCCAAG
The DNA here is from genome assembly GCF_036227405.1 of Streptomyces sp. NBC_01460. NCBI lineage: Bacteria > Bacillati > Actinomycetota > Actinomycetes > Kitasatosporales > Streptomycetaceae > Streptomyces > Streptomyces sp. NBC_01460. The sequence goes on along the minus strand of NZ_CP109473.1, from coordinate 6,605,402 downwards.
GAGCGCGGCGACGTCAGCTTCGCCCACCAGGTCCTCTTCTACCCGGTCACCGACGCCTCCTTCGACACCGAGTCGTACGAGCGGTTCGCCGAGGGCTACTTCCTGCGCCGCGACGCCATGCGCTGGTTCTGGGACCAGTACACGACCGACGGGACCGAGCGGGCGCGGATCACCGCCTCACCGCTGCGCGCCTCCCTCGACGAACTGGCCGGCCTGCCGCCCGCCCTGGTGATCACCGCCGAGGCCGACGTCCTGCGCGACGAGGGCGAGGCCTACGCGGCGAAGCTCCGGGCGGCGGGAGTCCCGGTGACCGCCCTGCGCGTCGAGGGGACCATCCACGACTTCGTCATGCTGAACGCGCTGCGCGGGACCCGGGCGGCGGAGCTCGCCATCGGTCTCGCCGCCGACACCCTGTGCAAGGCCCTGGCATGACCGGCACGACGAGCATGCCCGTCGCCGGCGTACTCCCCGCCGAGCATGCGGAACACCCGCCGGCGGACCTCCTGGTCCGTAACGCGAAGGTGTTCACCGGCGACCCCGCGCGCCCCGAGGCCCGGGCCGTCGCCCTGCGCGACGGCAGGGTGGTGGGCGTCGGCGACGACCACGACCTCGCCGCGCTCGTGGGCCCTGCGACCGAGGTCGTCGACGCGCTCGGCCGACGTGTGATCCCCGGGCTCAACGACTCGCACCTGCACGTCATCAGGGGTGGCCTGAACTACGTCCTCGAACTGCGCTGGGACGGCGTACGCAGTCTCCGCCAGGCCCTGGCCATGCTGCGGGAGCAGGCCGGCCGCACACCGACGGGGCAGTGGATCCGCGTCGTGGGCGGCTGGACCGCCGAGCAGTTCACCGAACGCCGGATGCCGACCGTGGCGGAGCTGAACGCCGCCGCACCCGACACACCCGTCTTCGTCCTGCACCTCTACCAGTCCGCGCTGATGAACAGGGCCGCCGTACGGGCCGCGGGGTTCACCCGTGAGACCCCGGACCCTCGCGGCGGGCAGATCGTGCGGGGGCGGGACGGCCAACCCAACGGGGTGCTGCTGGCGGCGCCGAGCGCCCTCGTCCTGTACTCCACCCTGGCCAAGGCGCCGGCCCTGGACGACGCCGACAAGCGGACATCGACCCTGCACTTCCTGCGCGAGCTCAACCGCTTCGGTCTGACCTCGGCCGTGGACGCCGCCGGCGGCTTCCAGAACTTCCCCGACCACTACGCCACCGTCATCGACCTGGCCAGGTCGGGGGAACTGTCGCTGCGGATCGCCTACCACCTGTTCCCGCAGACCGCCGGGCAGGAGATCGCCGACCTGAGACGCTGGACCGCGACGGTCCGTCCCGAGGACGGGGACGAGTGGCTCCGCCTCAACGGCGCGGGCGAGAACCTGGTCTGGGCCGCGGCCGACTTCGAGAACTTCTCCGAGCCCCGCCCGGAACTCGCCGAGGGGTACGAGGCGGAGTTCGAGCAGGCGGTACGGCTGCTGATGGAGAACGGCTGGGGCTTCCGGCTCCACGCCACCTACGACGAGACCATCGGCCGCGACCTGGCCGTCTTCGAGAAGCTCGCGGCCGAGGGACTCTTCCCCGACGGCAACCGCTGGCTCTTCGACCACGCGGAGACGGTCTCGGCGCACAGCCTGGACCGGATCGCGGCGCTGGGCGGCGCCGTGTCCGTACAGAACCGCATGTCCTTCCAGGGCTCGGCGTTCCTCGACCGCTACGGGCCCGAGGCCGCCTCCCACGCCCCGCCGGTGCGGGCCATGCTCGACCGGGGACTGACCGTAGCCGCCGGAACCGACGCCACACGTGTGTCCTCGTACAACCCGTGGGTCGCGCTCCACTGGCTGGTGAGCGGCCGCACCGTCGGCGGCACGGCGCTGCGGCCCGCCGGGGAGCTGATCGACCGGGAGACCGCCCTGGGCCTCTACACCCGGGGTGGTGCCCGGCTGACGGGCGAGCAGGACGTCAAGGGCATCCTGCGGGAGGGCTTCTACGGTGACCTCGCGATCCTGTCGCACGACTTCCTGACCGTGCCCGAGGCCGCCATCCCCTCCATCGAATCCGTGCTCACCGTCGTCGGCGGACGGATCGTCCACGCGAGCGCGGAGTACGAGGGGCTCGACGAAGCCGTCCCGCCGGTCAGCCCCGCGTGGAGCCCGGTGGCCCACTTCGGCGGATACGCCTCCACCGGAGCGCGCCAGGCCCTGCTCATGGCCGGGGCCGTGGCCGAGTCGGAGGACCACCGCCTGTGGCGCGCCACCCGTGGCGACACGCCCCCTGTCCCCCCGCCCTTCGTCGACCCCTGCTTCGCACACTGACCCGAGGGAACCATCAGATGAGTACCGCACCCGCCGCCGGGCCGGACCAGAGCCCGGACGCGTCCCCGGGCCGCCGTTTCGAAGCGGACCTCCGGTCGATGACGCGCATCAACCTCCGCCCCATCGCCTCGCCGATGCCGCTGGGCTTCTTCACGGTGGCGATCGCCTCCGTGATGACGGCCTGCCTCCAGCTCGGGGTCTTCGACACCGCGGACCGCACCGCCGTCGCCCTGTGCGTGCTGCCCGCCTTCGTCCTCCAGCTCCTGGTGAGCCACCTGGCCTTCGGCGCCCGGGACGTGATCGCGGCGACCCTCATGGGCACGTTCGCCGGCAGCTGGCTGGCGTACGCCCTCGTCATGGGTACGGGCGTGGCCGGGGAAGCCCGGGTTCTCGGCGTCTTCAACCTGGCGTTCCTGTGCTTCGGGGCGCTCATGGTCGCCGTGACCCGGCCCAAGCGCGCCCTCTGGCTCGTCCTGGTCGTCTCGCTGCCCCGCTGGGCGGCCACCGGCCTCGCCGGGCTGACCGGGGCCGAATGGCTCAGGTACACGGCCGGGGGCTTCGGGTTCCTCGTGGCGATCGTCGCGATGTACGCGGCCTTCGCCCTGATGCTGGAGGACATGCGGAGCGAGGAGGTCCTGCCCATCGGGCGCAGCGGCCCCGCCCACACCGCGGTCGAGGGCGATCTCGCGGTGCAGCTGCGCGACCTGGAACGCCAGGCAGGGGTGCGGCGCACGCTGTGAGACGCCGAAGGGGCGCTTCCGTCCGGCCGGACGGAAGCGCCCCTTCGGCACGTCCCGCGGACGCTCCGGGCTTCCCTACTTGAGCGCCCCCGCCGTCAGACCGGCGACGACCTGCCGCTGGAAGACGATGTAGGCGAGGAGCACCGGCAGCATCGCCATGACCAGCCCGGCGAAGAGACCCGACCAGTCCCCCTTGTACCCCTGGCTGGTGGCCAGTTCGACCAGACCCTGGGACAGCACCTTGCCCTCCGGGTCGGTGTTCAGCACCGTCGGCAGCATGTACTGGTTCCACTGCCCGAGGAAGTTGAAGATGCCGACGCTGATCAGGCCCGGCTTGGCCATCGGCAGCATCACCTGGAAGAACGTCCGGGTGTGCGAGGCGCCGTCGAGCATGGCCGCTTCCGCGATCGAGGTCGGCAGCGTCCGGAAGAACGAGGTGAGGAAGAAGACGGTGAACGGGAGCGAGTAGGCGATGTAGACCAGGATCAGCCCGTGCACCGAGTTCAGCAGGCCCATGTTGTTCATGACGAAGAACAGCGGGACCAGCGCCAGGATGATCGGGAAGCTCATCCCTCCGATGAAGAGGAAGTAGATGAAGCGGTTCCCGGGGAAGTCGAACCGTGCCAGGACGTACGCCGCCATCGAGCCCAGCAGCAGCGTGCCGATGAGTGAACCTCCGACCACCAGGATGGTGTTCAGGAAGTAGTCGCTCATGTGGGCCTGGTTCCAGGCCCGTGACCAGTTCTCGAAGTGCAGCTTGTCCGGCAGCGCCCAGGGGGTCGAGAGGATGGAGTCGTCGGTCTTGAACGACGCCATCACCGCCCAGAGCAGCGGCATGACGACGAGCACGGCCCAGATGATGAGCACCCCGTGCGAGAAGACGTTGAGGACCTTGCCCTCGCTGCTCTTCGCCGCCTCGACAGCCGGGGCGTCCGTCTTCGTCACCGGCGAGCGCGGGGCCGGGACGGCGGGCGGAGTCTCAGTGACCTTCACGTGTGCTCACCTCGTACAACTGTCGGGCCGGCCACCGGGACCGAACTGATCTGCGCGCATCCGGCCGTCCGGTCGCGGAACCTCGGGGAGAGCGGCATCAGAACTCCAGCCGCTCGCGCCGGCCGAGGCGCATCACGATGCCCGCGAAGAGCATGGTGACGATGAGCAGCCCGACTCCGATGGTGGTCGCGTAGCCGGCCTGGGCGTCGCGGAAGGCCGTCTGGTAGACGTACAGCGGCAGGACGGTGGTGGAGTAGTCGGGACCACCCGGTCCGACCGTCATGACCTGTACGGCGGTGAAGGCCTCCACGCCGAGCGCCAGGATGCCCATGTAGACCCAGCCGGACTGCACGGTGTCCCAGAGCAGCGGCAGTGTGATCTTGAAGAACGTCGTGATGCGGCTGGCCCCGTCGAGCAGGGCGGCCTCGTAGAAGTCCTTCGGGATGGACGCCATCCCGGCGGAGAAGAGGACGACGAAGAATCCGACCGTCGACCAGATCAGCACGACCATCACGCAGTACAGCGCCAGGTCGGGATCGCCGAGCCAGTCCGGCTGGAGGCTCTTGAGTCCGACCGCCTTCAGCGTCTCGTTCAGCATTCCGGACGACGGGTTGAACGCGAACTGGAACAGCAGGGCCACGATCACGATCGACAGCACCTGAGGGAAGAAGTAGGCGACCTTGTAGAAGGAGGAGCCCCGCACTCCGGAAATCGCGGCGTTCTTCCGCCGACGGCCGCCGACATTGAGCATGAAGGCGAAGAAGAGTGCGAGGCCCAGCGTCACCAGCGGCAGCAGCAGGGCGAGCAGCACACTGTGCTGCAGGGACTTCCAGAAGATGTTGTCGCCGAGCATCCGGCTGTAGTTGTCGAAGCCGACCATCTGGAAGTCGGGGCTCAGACCGGTCCAGTCCGTGAACGAGTAGTAGATCGACTGGACGAAGGGCCAGATGACGAAGATGGCGTACAACGCCAGTGGGGCTACGAGAAACCCCACGATGAACCGGTACTTGCCGTGCTGCATCGTTTAACGACCCCGATTTCTGAGCGGGTGCCGCCGCTGGTGACGGTGGCTCACTGGTGCTTGTAGTGCTTGATGGACTGGTCCTTGGCCGCCGCGTCCGCGAAGGCCTGGATCTTCTTGATGGTCTCCGCCGGGGTCGCGCGGCCGGCCATCATCTCGCCGATTCCGGCGATACCGATCTGTTCCTTCTGGAGCTTGACGTACCAGTCCTGCAGCCGCGGGTTCACCACGTTGTCGCCGGCCTTCTTCAGCACGTCGACACCGGACTGCATGGCGGTGGACAGCGTGAGGCCGTCGGTGCCGCCGTTGAAGGCGCTGAGGGACTTCACCGACTTGGTGAAGTTCTTGGAGGACTCCTCGCTGAGCATGATGCGCAGCTGCTCCATGCCCCCCTCGGGGTTCTTCGCCTTCGCGGGCACGACGAACGGCTCGCCTCCGGACGCCCAGATGGTGCCGTAGGGCAGCTTGTCGGACGAGTCGAGGCTGGACGGCGCGCCGACCATCATCTTGAAGTCCTCGGGCGTGGTGGGCGCGGCCTCGTTCTCCACCCATGAGCCGTTCGGGATGAAGAGCGCCTTGCCCTTGGTCCACTCGGTCTGCGACTGGATGTGGGTCAGACCGGGCGTGCCCTTGAGGATGTAGCCCTTCTGGAAGAGCTCGTAGTACGCCTCGAAGGCGGCCTTGACGGCCGGGTCCTTCCAGGCGTTCGGCTCCAGGTTGTCGATCTTGTCGAGGACCTCGCGGCCACCGATCTTGCCGATGAAGGGGTACAGCGAGAACGGCAGGTAGTACGGGTACTTGCCGGGGTACGTCCAGCCGGCGATGCCCTTCTTCTTCGCCTTCGCGCAGAGCGCGAGCATGTCGTCCCAGGTCTCCGGGTACGCCGCGTCGAGCTTCTCCAGGTTGGTCTGGGAGTACCAGACGCCGTAGACCGTGTACGCGTAGTACATGATCCAGACCGGGTCGCCGTCGAACTGGCCCATCTCCAGGACACCCGGGCGCAGCGTGTCGCGGACCTTCTTCGCCGGGTCGTCGTAGGACGGGGCGTCCATCAGGGGCGTGAGGTCGAGCAGCTGCTTCTTGCCGACCAGGACACCCATGTCCATCTGCTCGGCGCCCGAGTTGTCGATCAGGTCCGGCGGGGTGCCACCGTTGAAGCGCGGCTGCAGCGTCGACTGGATCTTCTCGGTCGCGGCGTGCTTGACCTTCGGCGCCTTGGGGAAGGCCGCGTTGTACTTCTTCTCGGCGTCGATGGCGTACTGCTCGCCGAAGCCGCCGTTGAAGATGACCACCTCGAGGGCGGCGGTCTCATTGACACCGAGCGGGTTCTTCGCGCTCTTGGTGCCCTTTTCGACCTTCTCGTCAGTTCCGCTGTCACTGCTCGCGCAGGCGGACAGGAAGCTCATCGTCGGAACAGCGATCAGGCCGAGTGCGGCAGAACGCTTGATCAGATCGCGACGGCCAAGGCCTTCGTTCGTGCGGCCTGAGGTGGATCCCATGCTCAAGTCCTCGCCTTCTCCAGGACTCAGGCGGTGTACCGGTCACCCGTAAGGAATTCGCCTAGGCGAAGGGCCCCGCCACCGCGGTCAGTTGCGCTTGGGTCGTGCAATGTGCCGGATTTCCAGATGCAGTGGAGGAGTTGCGGGGCCGTGCGGCAGACGCTCGCGCGCCCACAGCCGTTCCCCCTCCCCCGTGCCCGCGCGCCGTTGTGAAGCGGCTGTGCAGACGCCGACAGGTATAGTCCACTTGCCGCCAACTGAGCAAGATCGAATGCAGGGTTGAGCGGCAGTCTTTCCCGAGTTGAGACCTCCCGGTCACCTCGGCACCGCGTGCCTCCGCACGGAAACGGCGTATTCCGCAATACGGTCGAATCACCGGCGTCGACCCCGTGCAACACCCTTGACACATCCAGTCACTTGGCTCCCTACTGGTACCCGCGCCCCACAATGACAACGTTGTCCAGAGCATGTCCCCGGGAGGAACGGCTCCGTATGCAGCCCCTACGTGGTCCCCAGCACGGCTCGCGCCACAGACACAACCGCTCCGCCGCGGTCCTCGCGGCCTCTCTCGTCATGGCCCTGGCGGCCCCCACCGCGGCCCTCGCCCAGCCGTCCGGCGCGGCGCGGAAGCCGTCCGGCGACACCTCGTTCAGCTCCTCCTTCGAGGCCGACCAGAAGCAGCCGGACTGGCGCAGCACCGTCGAGGAGGACGCCGACGGGAAGAAGCGGGCGTCGGGCATCGACGGTGGCTTCGCCGACGGAATACCCGGCAACGTCACCGACCAGGTCACGGACGTCCGCGCCAGCAGCGAGAACTCCGGCGGCGGCGAGGGCAAGGAGAACCTGGTCGACGTGGAGCCCGGCTCCAAGTGGCTGGCCTTCCAGGCCACGGGCTGGGTCGAGTTCGACCTCGCCGAGCCCACCAAGGTCGTGACCTACGCCCTGACGTCGGCCAACGACCACGACGAGCGGGACCCCAAGGACTGGACCCTGAAGGGCTCCGCCGACGGCAAGACCTGGACGGACCTCGACACCCGCACGGGCCAGGCCTTCTCCGAGCGCCACCAGACCAAGTCGTTCGACTTCACCACGGGCACCGCCTACCAGCACTTCCGGCTGGAGATCACGAAGAACAACGGCGCGTCCGACGCGATCCAGCTCGCCGACGTCCAGTTCTCGAACGGCGACACCTCCACCCCCGCGCCCGACGACATGCGCACCCAGCCCGACCGGGGCCCTTCGGGGTCCCCGACGGCCAAGCAGGGCGCCGGGTTCACCGGGAAGAAGGCGCTGCGCTACGCGGGTACGCACAAGTCCGAAGGCCACGCCTACTCGTACAACAAGGTCTTCGACGTCGACACGGCGATCACGAAGGACACCCAGCTGTCCTACCTGGTCTACCCGCAGATGGGCGAGACGGACCTCGCCTACCCCGCGACCCACGTGGCGGTGGACCTGGCCTTCACCGACGGGACCTACCTGAGCGAGCTGAAGGCCACCGACAGCCACGGCGGACTGCTCACCCCGCAGGGCCAGGCCGACGCCAAGCGGCTGTACGTGAACCAGTGGAACAAGGTCGCCTCGCGGATCGGCTCGGTCGCCGCCGGCAAGACCGTCGACCGCATCCTGGTGGCGTACGACTCCCCCAAGGGCCCCTCGAAGTTCCAGGGGTGGATCGACGACATCGCGATCGCCCCGAAGGCCCCCGAGAAGCGCAAGGCGCACCTCTCGGACTACGCGTCGACCGTCCGCGGCACCAACTCCAGCGGCGGCTTCTCGCGCGGCAACACCTTCCCCGCGACCGCGGTGCCGCACGGCTTCAACTTCTGGACGCCGGTCACCAACGCGGGCTCCACGAGCTGGCTGTACGACTACTCCCGGGGCAACAACGAGGACAACCTGCCCACCCTGCAGGCCTTCGGCGCGAGCCACGAGCCGAGCCCCTGGATGGGGGACCGCCAGACCTTCCAGATGATGCCGTCGGCGGCCTCCGGCACCCCGGACGCCTCCCGCACGGCCCGTGCGCTGCCGTTCCGCCACGAGAACGAGACGGCGACGCCGCACTACTACGGGGTGACGTTCGAGAACGGCCTCAAGGCCGAGATGGCGCCGACCGACCACGCGGCACGGATGCGCTTCACCTACCCCGGTGACGACGCGAGCCTCGTCTTCGACAACGTCTCCAACGACGGCGGTCTCACCCTCGACCCGAAGACCGGCTCGTTCACCGGCTACTCCGACGTGAAGAGCGGCGGCTCCACCGGCGCCACCCGGCTCTTCGTATACGGCTCCTTCGACGCACCGGTCACCGACAGCGGCAAGCTGAAGGGCGGCGGCGGTGACGACGTGACCGGCTTCTTCCGCTTCGACGCGGGCAAGGACCGGACGGTGAACCTGCGCCTGGCCACCTCGCTGATCAGCGTCGACCAGGCGAAGAAGAACCTCGCCATGGAGCTGCCCGCGAAGACCTCCTTCGACACGGTGGAGAGGAACGCGCAGAAGGCCTGGGACAAGATCCTCGGCAAGGTCGAGGTCGAGGGCGCGAACGCCGACCAGCTGACCACGCTCTACTCCAGCCTCTACCGGCTCTACCTCTACCCGAACTCCGGCTTCGAGCAGGTCGACGGGAAGAGCACCTACGCGAGCCCCTTCTCGCCGCAGACGGGTACGGACACCCCGACCCACACCGGCGCGAAGATCGTCAAGGGTGAGGTCTACGTCAACAACGGCTTCTGGGACACCTACCGGACGACCTGGCCGGCGTACTCCTTCCTCAGCCCGAAGCAGGCCGGGAAGATGGTCGACGGCTTCGTCCAGCAGTACAAGGACGGTGGCTGGATCTCGCGCTGGTCCTCCCCCGGCTACTCCGACCTGATGACCGGCACCAGCTCCGACGTCGCCTTCGCCGACGCCTACGTCAAGGGCGTCGACTTCGACGCCGAGGCGGCCTACGACGCGGCGGTCAAGAACGCCACGGTGACCCCGCCCTCCTCGGGCGTGGGACGCAAGGGCATGGAGACCTCGGTCTTCACCGGCTACGCGAACACCGAGACGCACGAGGGTCTCTCCTGGTCGCTGGAGGGCTACCTCAACGACTACGGCATCGCGCAGATGGGCCAGGCCCTCTACAAGAAGACGAAGAAGCAGCGCTACAAGGAGGAGGCCGCGTACTTCCTCAACCGCGCGCAGAACTACGTCAAGCTCTTCGACGACAAGGCCGGCTTCTTCCAGGGCAAGAAGCCGAACGGTGACTGGCGCCTTCCCTCGGACCAGTTCGACCCCCGTGTCTGGGGCTACGACTACACGGAGACCAACGGCTGGGGCTACGCCTTCACCGCCCCGCAGGACAGCCGGGGCCTGGCCAACCTCTACGGCGGGCGTGACGGCCTGGCGAAGAAGCTGGACACCTACTTCTCGACGCCGGAGACGGCCGGCAAGGAGTTCACCGGCTCGTACGGCGGAGTGATCCACGAGATGACCGAGGCACGCGACGTGCGGATGGGCCAGTACGGCCACAGCAACCAGGTCGCGCACCACGCCACCTACATGTACGACGCGGCCTCGCAGCCCTGGAAGACGCAGGAGAAGGTCCGCGAGGTCCTCGGCCGCCTGTACACGGGCAGCGAGATCGGCCAGGGCTACCACGGCGACGAGGACAACGGCGAGCAGTCGGCCTGGTTCCTCTTCTCCTCGCTCGGCTTCTACCCGCTGGTCATGGGCAGCGGGGAGTACGCCATCGGCTCGCCGCTCTTCACGAAGACGACGGTGCACCTGGAGAACGGCCGTGACCTCGTCGTCAAGGCGCCGAAGAACAGCTCCACGAACATCTACGTCCAGGGCCTGAAGGTCAACGGCAAGAAGTGGACCTCCACGTCGCTGCCGCACGACCTGCTGGCCAAGGGCGGCGTGCTGGAGTTCGACATGGGCTCCGAGCCCTCGGCGTGGGGCACCGGCAAGGACGCGGCCCCCGTCTCCCTCACCCAGGACGACAAGGTGCCGGCGCCCAGGGGCGACGTGCTCAAGGGTGACGGCGCGCTGTACGACAACACCTCGGCGACCTCGGCCACGGTCGAGTCGGTGGAGCTGCCGGCAGCCGCGGGCACGAAGGCGGTCCAGTACACGCTGACCTCGGCCACGGCGGACAAGGCCCCCACGGGCTGGGTGCTGCAGGGATCGACGGACGGCACGGCCTGGAAGGACCTCGACAAGCGGTCCGGCCAGACGTTCGCCTGGGACAAGCAGACCCGGGTCTTCTCGGTGCAGGCGCCCAAGGCGTACGCGAAGTACCGGCTGGTGAGCACGTCGGCGGCGACGCTGGCGGAGATCGAGCTGATCTCCTGAACACCTGACCGGAGTTGAGACGGCCGGGGGCGGCCACCCGCACGGACGGGTGGCCGCCCCCGGTGGCATAGTGCTCCGCATGCCCCCACGGATACGGATCCCCGGACGCGCGGCGGCAGTGACCGCGAGCCTCGCGACCGTGCTCGCCCTGCTGCTCGCACCGGCTCCGGCCACCGCCTCGGGCAGGGTCGCGCTGACCCTTGAGGACGTCCCGCGCACCATGGTCATGTACGCCGCGGACGAGGGCACCGAGGGGACGAACGAGGACTTCCAGGTGCCCGTCGCCGTCGTCCCGGGGAACACGGAACCTGCCCGGGACATCACGGTCACCGTCGACGCCTCGGGGCTGAAGGGCGTCGCCCGCGTCGTCCCGGGCGGTTACGGCAACTGCTCGGGCAAGGGCTGGGTGTTCACCTGCGACTACGGCACCCTGCGGAACGACGGCGAGAGCAACGCCCCCTTCCGCATCGTCGGGGTGGACGGTGTCGAGCCGGGAGACAGCGGCACGGTCACCTACACGGCGCGCGCCGCCAACGCGGCGCCCGTCACCGGCACCACCCGCATGGTCGTCGGCGGGCCGACCCTGGGCGCCCCCGGCAAGGACGTGAAGGTGAGCGGGGTGGAGCCGGGCCGACCCGCCCCGGTGACACCGGAGTTCGCCAACCACACACGGTTCGCCGCCGGCCGGGGCGTGGCCCTGCACCTCGGCGCGAGCGGCGGCCTCACGCTGCGGGCCCGTCACAGCAACTGCTCCTACGCGGGCGCCCCGCCCACGTCGGCGTGGTGCGTGTTCCCCACGAAGGCCGCACCGGGCACCGCGTACCGGACCGGCACACCCCTCGCGTACGTCGCGGCCGGGGAGGAGCTCTCCGGCACGCTCTCCTACAGCTGGTCGGCCTCGCCGGAGAGGCCCGCCGGCCACACGGTGCGCGGTACGGGCGCCCCGGTGGCCCTGGTCCGCACGAAGGATGGTGGCTTCGACGCCGTCAACGGCACCGTGGAGGTGGAAACCACGGTCCAGGCCGACTACAGGCCGGTCACCGGGACCGTCCGGGGACGCGTCGGCGACACGGTGGAGGTGCGGCTGGGGGCGCGTGACCTGGGCCCCGGACAGCTGGAGGGCGAGGAGGTGAAGGGCCGCTTCGAGGTGGTCCCGCCCGAGGGCACCACGGTCACCTCCATTCCGTACGCCTTCGAGGAGGCGGACCACACATGGGGGTGCGCGCGGCCGGAGAGCCCCGGCGGAGCCTTCGTCTGCGACCTCGGCGGTGAGGCCTTCGCCCAGAACGGGACGGCGGACATCGTGTTCCGCGTCCGCATCGACCGGCAGGTCGCGGGCGCGCGGGGCACCATCCGGACGTACCAGCCGTACGACCGCACGCCCGGCAACGACACGGCCGTCATCCCGCTGGAGGCATCGCCCGCACCGGCCTACCGGTCCCTCACGCGCCCGACGGCCTGGGCCGCGATCGCCGTGGCGGTCGGAGCCGCGGTCGCGCTGGTGACCGTGGGCCGGCGACGACTCCGGCAACGGCGGGGAAGGGCCGGCTGAGAGCCCGGCCCACCCGGCCCCCAGGCGACTGACGGGCCACCCACCCGCACGTGGGGATGGCCCGTCGCGCTTTCTCCCGCCCTCGGGAGGCGTCCGCCCCCGCCGCCCTGGTGACCGCTATCGGCTAGTCAGGGTACTTTTGCGCGTTTTTGCGGTGTCCCGACACACTCTTCTGAAGATCCATGGCATCCCTTAGGCGATCAGGTGATCAGTACGACAATCATCCCGGCTTGAAGGAGCCCTCCATGCGCATTTCCGCTTCCCTCCGCTCCCGCAGTGTCCGTACGGGCACCAAGGTGGCTGCCGCGGTCGCCGTCGCGGGCGCCGCCCTGGTGGCCGGAGCCCCGGCCGCGCTCGCCATCGGCGAGAGCGGCGACATCGACATCCGTTCCGTCAGCTGGCACTCGCGCGGTGACCGCAACGGCGTGGAGGTCTGCCAGTTCGTCCTCGTGGCCAACAACTTCGGGGAGCTCCCCCAGCTCGTGTGGACGATCACCGAGCGCCCCCCGGGGAACACGCTGACGAACACCCTCCCGCTCGTCGAGGGCAAGGCCCGCAGCCAGGAGTACCTGCTCCCTGAGGGCACGTACCAGCTGACCTGGACCGCCGGGCCCGTCCCGAAGCAGAAGAGCTTCGAGGTCGACTGCTCGCGTCCCGGCCAGGGCGGAGGCCAGGGCGGAGGCCAGAACGGCAACCGCGAGGAGGCCGGCGGCCGGGAGTCGTCCGAGGCGGGCACCCAGGCGGACAAGAGCGCCGAGAAGAGCAGCGAGAAGGCCACCGCCGAGATCTACGACAAGCCGTCCGGCGCGGTCCCCGCGGGCGGCGGCGGAGTCCCGGAGATGGAGGGCGTCAGCTCCGAGAGCGGTTCGGGCATCGGGACCTCGGCCGCCGTGGTCGCGGGTGCCGCCGGAATCGCCGGGCTGATCGTGGTGCGTCGTTCCGCACGTCGTCGTGCCCGCAACGAGGCCTGACACGCGCGGCCGACGGCGACGACGGGGTCCGAGCCGGGCATGCCGGCTCACGATGACCCTCTGCGTGACCTTCTCGCTGGTGACCGGCATCGTGTGGGCGAGCTCGGATTCGTCCGAGGACGCCTCGCCGGTCACCGCCGCCCGCGGCAGCGACGCCGCGGGCGGCGGGGCACCGCCCTTCCGGCGTGCACCGCACAGGCCTCAGAAGAAGGTGCCTGCCTCGCACGCCCCGCTGGTGCATTCCCGTCCGGTGAAGGTCGCCGTCCCGGCCATCTTCATCGAGGCTCCCGTCACCGGCCTCGGCCTCGACAAGAAGGGCCGGCTCGGCGCCCCACCGCTGAGCAAGCCCAAGCTGGTGGGGTGGTACGCGAAGGGACCGTCCCCCGGGGAAGCGGGAACGTCCCTGCTCGTCGGCCACCGGGACACCGCGACGGGCCCGGCGATCTTCCTCAATCTCAACGTCCTGCGCCGGGGTGACACCGTCAAGGTCACCCGGGCGGACCGGCGGACCGCGGTCTTCACCGTCGACGAGGTGAAGACCTACACGAAGGACAAGTTCCCCGACGAGAAGGTGTACGGGGCGACCGGGCGACCGGAGCTCAGACTCCTGACGTGCGGTGGACGCTTCGACAAGAAGGGCGGGTACTCCGCCAACGTCGTCGTCTTCGCCCACCTCACCTCACTGAAGAAGGCGGCCTGATCCGGGGCACGCCACACGGAACCGGCCGGTACCTCGGGGGCGAGGTACCGGCCGTTCGCCTTGCCCGGGGGCGCATGGGGCCGCACTCCAGGGGTGTTCACCGGGCGCACTCGCCCTCGTCGGCCCGGGACTGCTTGACGTCCACCTTCGTGGGCGCGGCGACAGGGGTGCCGGCCTCCTTGAAGTCCGCACCGAGGACGAGCCTCATCGGCTCCGTCCCGGCGGCGTCCTTCGTACCGGGCTTCAGCGCCGAGGCGGGCAGGCCCATGAGGTCCGCGAGCTCCCGCGCCTGGTCCGCCTGGTTCGGCGCGTACTCGAGCGTCGTCCTGGCCGCCTTCTCCGGAGCGTTGCCGGTGTTGCTGGACTTCGACACGCCCTTCGCGTTCTGCAGCCACTCCAGGACGGCACTCGCCGATCCGCGCGGCGCGCCGCCGTTGGTGAGGTCGACGCGCACGGCGGAGGCCTCCGCCCGGGGACCTTCCAGCAGCGCGGCCTGCTTGTCCTTGGCCGCCTTCTGCTTCTTCTTCACCTCGGTGAAGGACACGTCGCCCTGCATCATGCTGAAGAGCTTCGGCGCCTCGACCGGGTTCAGGACGACGGTGACGGGCGTGGGCTCGGCCGGGTTGTCGATCACCGGCACCGTCATCAAGGTGATGTTCTTCAGGTCGATCTTGCCGAGCTCCCTGGCGAGGGTGACGAGCTTTCCCGCGCTGCCTATCCCCTTGTCCACGGTGAGGGCGTTGGTGGCGGCCTCGGCGACATCGAGCATCTTGCCGGGACTGCTCAGCGTGTCCTCCTTCAGCTGCCGCATCATCGACGCGACGAACTGCTGCTGCATCTCGATCCGGTCGAGGTCGCTCTCGTTCTTGAGACCGTGCCGGTTCCGGAGGAACGACAGCGCGTCCTCGCCCGCGATCCTGCTCTCTCCGGCCGGCAGGTCGAGATCGGTCCCTCCGTCGAGGTCCTTGATGGGCGCCTTGAGACACACCTTGACGCCGCCGACCGCGGTGGACAGCGTCTTGACCGCGTTGAAGTCGAACATCATGAAGTGGTCGACCTCGAGGTCCGTGATGCCCTCGACCGTCCGCATGGTGCAGCCCGGATCCCGGCCCTTCACCCCGAAGGACTCGTTGAACCTGGTGGGGATCTCCGAGCCCGCGATCACCTTGGTCGAGCCGTCGGACTGCCGGGTCCCACAGTCCGGGATGCTGATCATGAGGTCCCTGGGGATGCTCACCACGGTGGCGTTGGAGCGGTCCTCGGCTATGTGGAACAGGAGGGTGGTGTCGGCGTGGCCGGTGACGTTGGTCCGGTTCCCGTAGGCCTCGTTGCCCTTGCCGACGCGTACGTCGTTACCGATGATCAGGATGTTGACCGGCCCGTCCGTAAGGACACTGTCACTCCCCACGTCGCCGACGTCGACGGTGCTGATGTTCCCGTCGAGGCGCTCGTACCAGTAGTACGCGTACGCCGACGTACCCACGAGGACCGTCGCGAGGGTGCCCCCTGTCCACAGCAGCACCTTCTTGCGGGCCCCTCTTCTTCGCTTGCGCCGGCTGGGCGCGGATGCGGCGCCCGGAGCGGGCGCGTCGCGGCGGCCGCGCTGCCGGGGGACGCGGGCCGGAGCGGTGGCGGGGGCGGCGGTGCGGTCGCCGCCACCGTCACCGGACGCGGAAGCGGAAGCGAAGGGGGCTTCGGGGCGGAGCCCGCTGCGAGAACGTGGGGCGGGAGGACCGTCCGGGCGCAGTTCGTACGTACCGGTGTCGGGGTTGAGCACCCACTGGTCCGCGGGGTCGATCCCGTCCGAACCTCCCTGAGTCTGCGCGTCCATGCTTCCCGGCCCTCCGTCAGGTGCCACACGATTCGCCTGGTTGTTCGACGCGTCATGCTACCGGGGCAAGGGGACGCGCAACGGCTTCCACACGATGCCGGAGGCGCTCCAGGGTGACTACGAAGGTTGATTGACTACACGTCATATCCGCTGTCGAAACACACAGTTGGCGACTCCACGGTGCGCCGGCGGACGGCAGCACCTGCGAGCGGCCGACGCCTCGTCAGGAGGGGTCGGCCGCCGCTCTCCTGCTCCTACCCCACTCCGCAGCCGAGTTGCGGCGAGGGATCCGGGGCGCCTCCATTGGTGACGCACCCGAAGGTCGTGGATCCACCGGGGTCCAGCGAGCAGGAGCGGCGCTCTCCGACCCCGCGCGGGCGCCCCGCCGGCATCAGCCGATGGCGTTGAACAAGCGCTCCGGGAGGGCCATGTTCAGCGCGGTGACGACCGGCTTGTCATGCTCCGTGCCGAGGCGGGAGACCGAGCCGGTGTGGAGCTGGAACAGTTCGCCGCTCGCCGGCGTCAGCCGCAGGTAGCGCGCGGTGAGCACCCGCAGGAAGTGTGAGTGGGCCACCAGCGCGATGTCCGCGTCGCCGAGACGGGACGCCGCCGCCTTGACCTCCGCCAGGATCCGGTCCGCGCGGGCGCCCACCTCCTGCGGACTCTCCCCCGGGTGCTCCGTCGGGCCGGGCGCGACGCCGTCGGTCCAGAGGTTCCAGTCCGGGCGGGTGCGGCGGATGTCGACCGTGGTCACGCCCTCGTACGCCCCGTAGTCCCACTCCCGCAGATCCGGCGTCTCGCGGGGCGCGGAGAGGCCCGCCAGTTCGGCGGTGCGACGGGCCCGGAGATAGGGGCTGACCAGGGTGAGACCGATCTCGCGCTCCGCGAGCAGCGGCACGAGGGCGCGGGCCTGGCGCTCCCCCAGCTCGGTCAGGGGCAGGTCGGTCCAGCTCGTGTGCTGCCCGGACCGTGACCACTCGGTCTCGCCGTGCCGGATCAGGATCAACTCACCCATGAAGACTTCCGCTCTGTACGCCGTGCTCGTCCGTGCGGTGCCGTCGGCTATCGACCCGCGGTACCGCCGGTGTCAACCCGCCGAGCCACGATCGCATTCCTCCGGGCGCCACCCGGAGACGACGCGCCCCGTTCCGCAGAGGCCATGATGCCTTGGAGCCACCCACCTGACGCGCCGTCATATTCTACGCCGTAAACTGTGCGCCGTCGGTTCCGGCGCCGGGCCGATTTCGTGTGGGCCAGTCCTCAGATGCTCGTCGGCGTACTCCGTGGGGCTGGACAATTATGGAAATCCAACGGGAAGAGGGCCTTGTGAGAAAAGTGCGCATAAGTCTCGCGGTGGTGGCGTGCACTCTCATGGCTGCCTCCTGCAGTAGCGGTGGCGGATCCCCCGACACGTCTCGCCTGACGGACCGGGAGAGGGAGTGGGTCGAGTTCTCCTACGCGCACGAGAAGAACGAGGACGTCAAGCGGACGTGGGAACAACTGCCGGCCGACGGCGTCAAGTCCTATCTCGATCAGCAGCGCCCCCGTCTGTGCGGCGACACGGCGGCCCTGATGAAGAGCCTCAAGGAAGCCGGCTACGAGGCGGGCGAGATGCAGGACTACAAAAGGAAGTCCGCAGAACTCGTCTGCTGAGCTCCTCGGGCAGAAGGCCCCTGCCGAATCCGGCAGGGGCCTTCGTACTTCCGGAAATCAGGGCAGCCGGTTCACGCCACCGCGCCGCCGAGAATCCTGAGCGAGTACTTGTCGTACGCCCGGTGCAGAACCATCGTCACCGGACCGGAGGAGTAGACGCCACTGATGACGTACTCCTTCTTGTTCCCCGTCTCGACGACTTTCTTCCCGTACAGGGAATCGGTCTCCTTCTTCGCCTGCCTGAGCCAGGAACGCGCGCCGGCGTGGTCGACTCCCGGGACATCGAGCCCGGTGCAGGAATCGAGGAAGTCGAGAGCGGTGTCCCGCTCCGTGCCGGTCCTGCACAGCAGGGAGGACAGGTTCCGGTGATCGGAGTAACCGGCCGAGACCGACGCTCCGTCCTCCGCCCGCCCGTGTACGTAGGTCCTCTTCTTCCCGTCGGGCATCTCCTGTTCGACGGGCTTGTCCAGCTCCAGCTTCCACCTCTTCGAGAGCGTGGCGAGAAAGTCCTCCCCGGTGTATCCGGAGGCCATCGTGTCCGCCGCGCCGAAGCTGGGTTTCTTGTCGCTGGTGACCGCGTGCTTCGGGAGATCGGCGACCTGGGGCGCGGTCCGTTCCCCCGCGGTCCGTTCCCCCGCGGTCCCTTCTCCTGCCTGACCGGACCGGGTGGCCGCCGCCTTCGGACGCTCGGAGGCCGTCGTACCGGGGGCGTCATCAGCAGCACAGGAAGTGACTCCCGCGGTGCCGATCACGAGGGTCATCAGCACGGCGGGGATCCGGAAGGCGGCGCGCATCACAGGCCGCCGTCGACGAGGGCGCACGCGCCGGGCTCGGCGTAGTTGTACGGAACGAAGGCGATCGCGTCGAACACCACGTTGTCGTCCCCGGTGCCGCCCTTCTGGATGTTGTCGGCCTCGATGTAGCCGCCCTTCCAGAAGCTGAAGGTCCCCATCTCGAACCAGGTGTTCTTGCCCGCGCTGCGAGTTCCCTGGTTCACGTTGCAGTAGTCGGGCTTTGCCCCCGCCGTGTTGTCGCCGGGTACGAAGTCGTACCGTACGACCGCTTCCGCGCCGTGGCTGGGCAGGTGGAGGTACACCTTGTAGCGCTGGCCGGGCTGGTCGCCGGAGGGGAGCTTGTGCGGGTTGACCTGCCACCGGCCGGTGACCCGGTGGAAGGGCTGACCGGTGTAGTCGTAGCTGTGCGTGAAGTAGACGTGGTGGTCGTAGCCGGCGCCGAGCTGGTGGAGGTCGATGGGAGCGATGTAGGGCGATGCCCGGAAGCTGCCGTCCTCCCTCTCCATGGTGATGTTGTCGCCGGCCTGAAGGGTGAACTTCCCGTCGTCCGCCGCCTCGAAGTCCCCGCATCCGTAGGTGTCCTCGTGCTCACCGAGGTCATCGACGATGATGGCGTTGGTGTACACGCTCGGATGGTCGATGCAGGGGCCGTGATCGTACTTGCTCTGGAGCGCGGGCTCTCCTGATCCGAGCGAGTAGCTGAGGTGCTCGGTGCTGGAGTTCCCGGTGCTCTGCGAGCCCATCCAGTCCACGCTGCCGTCCCAGCGGCACTGCTCGTCCCAGCTGGGGCACGGGTCTGCTGCGCCCGGGTCGCACGCGTTGATCGACGGGTTGCAGAACAGGGTGCGCGGGGCGACCTTGATGACTCCCAAGGGCATCTCCGGCTCGGAGTACGACTCCTCTCCGTCCCAGGTCATCTGCGGGACTTCCGCCCAGCCGAAGATCTTCTCCTGGTAGCTCCACTCACCGGGCCGGGAGGCGTCGTTGTAGCTGTAGCGCAGGAACGGCTGCCGGTCGGCCGGGTAGTCCGGGTTGGCCGGGTTGTTGAAGTAGCCCAGGCCGACGACGCCGGAGGGGTTCTCGACACCGGGCATGTAGACGCCGGAGTTGTAGCCCCAGAGCGCCGTGTACCAGTTCTCGATGTAGGCCGGACTGCCGTTGTTGGTCTGCATGCCCAGCGTCTTGAGCTGGTTCCACTTCTCGGCCAGGATACCCAGGCCCGCGGCGATGTTGGCCGCGTAGTCGGTGGTGACGGCGCCTGCGTGCAGGGTGTCGAAAGTCGGGTTGTGCAACTCCGACATACCGGTCGTCACCTGGGCGATGCCGTAGCCGCAGTCGGCCCTGCTCTTGTTGGGGTAGTTGTGGGTGCCGTTCTCGTTGCCGTACCAGTCGGACTTGGTGACGTTGCCGGAGTCCCCGTTCATGGAGTGCCAGGACGCCTGCTTGAAGTTGGACTCCTGGGCGAGGATCCCCAGCATGACCTGCGCGGGAATCTCACCCCCGCCGGTCAGCTTCGGCTTGGGGAACAGGCCCTGCGGGGTGTACGCGGCCAGGCCGGTGGAGTGCCAGTTCTGCGGGCGGGAGACGTTCAGCTCACCGTGGACCGCCTGGTCGACCGCCCACTCCACCATGTTCGCGCTGGCCTGGAGAGCCTGGCGCTTGGGGTCGTTGCGCTTGACGATGCACGGGGTCTCCATGTCCCACACCTCGCCCCGGATCTGCGCACCGGATCCGGAGATGCACTGCGTCTCGGGCATGCCCTCACCGCAGGTGGCGGGGTCCACGTCGTCGGGGCCGGCCACGGTGTACGCGACCGGGTCCACCGACGGCCAGGCCTTGGAGCGGGGCCGCTTGCGATCGGCGTCCACCAGGGTGGTGGCTTCGGCACCCGTCCTGAGCGCGGTCGCCTTGACCGTCAGCGTGCCCGCTCCCTCCTTGGAGGCCGAGCCGACACTGGCGGTGATGCCCTTCATCTGCTCGGAGAACACCGAGTTGGTGACCATGTGGCCCTGGCGGGAGATCCCGGCCACCTGTCCCGCCACCGCATGCTTCGACAGACCCGGGGCCTTGCCGGTGTCGATGCCCTTCACCTCACCGACGACGGCCGCACCGTCCGCCACGCGAAGGAGTTTCACCTTGCCCTTGGGGGCACGGCCCAGTTCGGTGAGTGCCTTTCCGTCGAACCGGGAGATGACGCTCTTGTCGCCCTCGACCGTGCCGACGTCCACGCTTCCGTCATTCGAAGCGGTCAGCGCGAACAGCGGGCCGGGCATCGCCGCGAGCTTGCGCGCGGACAGCTTCTTGCCGTCGCCCTTCAGGTCGACGAGGTTGCCGTCGAGTACGCCGACCGTGGACTTCTGGGTGGGGGTGACGTGCGTCAGGTGGCCCTCGACCGTGCGGCGGGAGGAGACCGAGCCCGTGGCCGCGTCGACCGATATCACCGTCGTCGACCCGGCGGAGGTGTCGGTGGCCGAACTGGAGGTGAAGGCCACCTCGTCGCCCGTTCCGCAGCCCGGGGTGAAGTACGCCAGCTGGACCCGGTCGGGAACGTCGGTGACCTTGCCGTCGGAGAGCCGGATCACCGCGGCGAACGCGCCGCCGCCGTACGCGCCGGGCTCGTTGGACCAGGCCGACGGTGCGTAGACCGCCGCCGCGTAGTTCCCGGATCCCGTGGTGCAGACGTACCCCGTCCACGGGCCGGTGTCGGACAGTTCCTTGCGGTTGAGGCGGGCGATCTCGTAGAAGGAGAACCCGTCGCTCTCCTTCGCCGCCAGGATGTGCAGGCCCTCCGCGTCACCCGTGGCCTGGACGATCGAGTCCGGCGACGCTGTGTAACCCGACCCCAACTGCTCACCGGGCGCCGAGAAGAGCCGGGGCGACGTGCTGTCCGCGGCCGCGGTGGCGGTCCGTTCCGTGGTGTCCGCGGAGACCTGCGGGACCAGGGCCACCGACGCCGCCACCACGCTCATGGCTATCAGCGGATTGAAGGAGAAGTACTTCCGGAGACGTCTCTTGCGCATTGCCTTCCTCACAGCCAGTCCGTGCAGGAGCCGTGCAGCTGCGGCAGACTCGCGTCGACAGGTTTGTCCCCGCTGGCGCTGGGATCTTGCATGGTGTACTTCCCCGGGAAGGGGTCGTACCGGGCGTCGACGTCGTTCCAGCACGCCTTCGCGCTCGTCTTCTTCCAGTTCTGCATCTTGGTGTAGGCACCCGCCACACCGTCGGAGAGAAGACCGGTCGTGTCGGACTGCTGGATTCCGCCGTCCGGAGCACGAGTGGTCCAGAGCGTCCCGTACACGTAGTCCGGGGAGGTGTCGAGATCGCGCGAGATCTTCATCCAGACCCCCTGGCACATGTAGGACCACATCAGCCGGACGGAGACCGACTCGTCCGCCTCGGTCACCTGCTGGAGGATCTCGGCATCGTTGTCACACCCCATCTGGATGGGGTCCTTGCCGGCACAGGTGGCACGGAAGCAGTCCACTGCGGCGGCAGGCGAGGCCTGCATCCCCTGGAAGGCTCCGGTCAGTAGCGTCAGGGCGGCCGCGGCCGGCCCCCATCTACGCACTCCGAGCACATTCATCACCTCGGATCTCTCTTTCCACCGCACCGGGTGCGGCACATAGGGCTGTTCACATGGGTGGTCCGGAAGGCGCTCGCCGCACGCCGGATTCCGTTCGGCAGGGACGTGCGTCGTCCGGTCCGCTGCCTGGGCTTCGGACGTGCCAGGTGACCGCAGCGGCCGGGCGGACGGCGTGTGTGCGCTGCCCCTGCCCGGCCGGCAGGCGCCATCAGGGCGGCGGTGCGCCGGTCGGGCCGCTGCCGGTACCCCGGACCGGGTCACGCGACACGTCGTCGCCGTGCACACGCGCGGTCGCACACCGGGCGGATGCGTCAAGGAAGGGAACGGGGTGGCAGCCCGGACGGGCCGATCGCCGTTCGCCGCACTCCTGGTGCATCAGGCGCGACATCCAGAGCCGCTGCCATCCGGACCGAACCCCATCACGTCATCCCCCACTGGACATCGATCGACGAGGTGTGACGCGCGGAATGTGAGTGACACGTTCGGCCGCCGAACCTCGCGACAAGCGGCGGCTGCAACCTAAGGGAAGGGATCCACCGGCGCAACGAGATAGAGGGGTGGCCGCACGGACGCGCGCGAGGACGGATGACCAGCAGTGATCCTGGCTGTCACCATATGCGCGACCTTTGCCGTGGACATGATGCGTTTTCCGAATTGGGAAGAAGACACAGGACGAGGAGTGCTTTTCGGCCAGCTGGCCTGGATCCCGGCTGCCGAGGAACGTGACGCCGCAACCGCCCCTCCGCAACCGTTCCGGCGTCGGAGCACATGCCGTCCGGGTCCGGTGCGACACCTGCGGCGACTTGCTCGGAACTGCGGTTTCGGCCATGTGAACGGCGGCTCGGTGAGTGACCCGGTGAGGGCTGAGAACGATGCGGAACACGCTCTGTCACATGGTGATCCTCGTCACCCGGATCAGGACCGGGAGGAGGACGGAATCCGATCGGGCGTCGACGCCCGGAAAAGAGCACCCGCTGGGACGGCGTGCGGTAGGAGCACGTCCAGGACAGGTGGGATGCGTACGGGCAGGACGGCCCATGACCGCCACGGCGCCGTTCGTGACATCGGCGAGCCGGCCGGCGAGGGCACGGAAGGGGGTGTGCGCTCCCACCCGACCGGCCCCAACGAGGCTGCCCGGTTGTGGGCGCTGTCGGCCGGCGGTCACAGCTGTCGACGCCTTCGCCGCGCCATGGCGGCCTTCGCCGCGCCCCGGCGGCGGGCTCCGTGGAGCGGCCCCCCTCGCACACCCCGCCGCTCGGCCCCTTCACCCCCGGGTCCGGCCGGCGGGCCCGGGGGGGAAGGGGCCGGTGTCTCCTGTCAGCCCACGATCGTGACCGTGTACGGCCGGTCCGTGTCCGTCGTGACGCGGACCTCGCCGCCCTCGCGGACCACCTCGTACGTCGCCGCCACCGCGCCCGTGCGGTCGGGGACGGTCACCGTGCGGGTGAAGTCGCCCGTGCCGGCGGGGGCGAACACGCGGAGTTCGAGGTCGTCGAGCCACTCGCCGTCCGGACGGGACTCGTCGGCGCCGAGCGCCAGGACCGCGCCCTGACGGACCAGCAGCGGCAGGCTGTCGAAGCCGTGCGTCTCCTGGCGCCAGGCCGGGCCCGTGACCGTGTCACCCGTCAGCAGATGGGTCCAGGTGCCCTCGGGGACGTAGTACTCGACGGTGCCGTCCTCGGAGAAGACCGGCGCGACCAGGACGTCCGGACCCAGCAGGTACTGCCGGTCCGCCACCCGGGCCGTCGGGTCGTCCGGGAACTCCAGGAGCAGCGGGCGCATCGTCGGGACGCCCGTACGGTGCGTCTCGACGGCGGTGCCGTACAGGTACGGCATGAGGCGGTGCTTGAGCCGGGTGAACTGCCGGGCCACGTCCACCGCTTCGTCACCGAACTCCCACGGCACGCGGTACGACGACGAGCCGTGCAGGCGGCTGTGCGAGGAGAGCAGCCCGAAGGCGAGCCAGCGCTTGAAGACCGCCGGGTCGGGGGTGCCCTCGAAGCCGCCGATGTCGTGGCTCCAGAAGCCGAAGCCGGACAGCGACAGGGAGAGGCCGCCGCGCAGGGACTCCGCCATGGCCTCGAAGGAGGACCAGCAGTCTCCGCCCCAGTGCACCGGGTACTGCTGGCCGCCGGCGGCGGCGGAACGGGCGAAGAGGACGGCCTCGCCCTGGCCGCGCTCCTCCTCCAGGAGCTCGAAGACGGCCTTGTTGTAGAGGTGCGTGTAGTAGTTGTGCATGCGCTCCTGGTCGGAGCCGTCGTGCCAGACGACGTCCGTGGGGATGCGCTCGCCGAAGTCGGTCTTGAAGCCGTCGACACCCTGGTCGAGGAGGACCTTCAGCTTGCCCTGGAACCAGGCGGTGGCCGCGGGGTTGGTGAAGTCGACCAGCGCCATGCCGGCCTGCCACTTGTCCCACTGCCAGATGTCGCCTTCGGGCGTCTGCACGAAGTAGCCCTCGCGGACGCCCTCTTCGTACAGGGCGCTCTTCTGCCCGATGTACGGGTTGATCCAGACGCAGATCTTGAGGCCCTTGTCCTTGAGCCGGGCGATCATGCCCTCCGGGTCGGGGAAGACCGCCGGGTCCCACTCGAAGTCGCACCACTGGTACTCGCGCATCCAGAAGCAGTCGAAGTGGAAGACGCTCAGCGGGATCCCGCGCTCGGCCATGCCGTCGACGAAGGAGGTGACGGTGGCCTCGTCGTACGAGGTGGTGAAGGACGTCGTCAGCCAGAGGCCGAACGACCAGGCCGGCGGGAGGGCCGGGCGGCCGGAGAGGGCGGTGTAGCGCGCGAGGACGTCCTTCGGTGTGGGGCCCGCGATGACGAAGTACTCCAGCGTCTGGTCCTCGACGCTGAACTGCACCTGGCCGACGGCCTCGGAGCCGACCTCGAAGGAGACCTTGCCGGGGTGGTTGACGAACACGCCGTAGCCGCGCGAGGAGAGGTAGAACGGGATGTTCTTGTACGCCTGCTCGCTGCTGGTGCCCCCGTCGGCCTGCCACATGTCGACGGTCTGGCCGTTCTTCACGTAGGGCGTGAAGCGCTCACCGAGGCCGTGGACGGTCTCGCCGACCCCCAGGGCGAGTTGGGCGAGCATGTGGTGGCTGCCGTCGTCGAGGGTGGCGAAGGCGCTGCCCTTGCGGCCGGCGGAGGTGAGGACCCGGCCGTCGCCGTCGAGGAACTCCAGGCCGAAGGTGCCTTCGGTGGGCAGCCGGAGGGTGAGCGGCCCGCTGGTCAGCTCGGCGGTGGCGCCCTGCGTCCGGGTGACGGCCGCGGACTGCGCCGCGGCGCCCGGCATCTCGAAGTCGGGGCCCTTGCGGCGCTTGCCGGCGTGGTGGGTGAGGCGCACCGCGATGACGCCTTCGGCCGGGGCGTGCGCCTCCACGGTGATCAGCGGGGCGTTCAGGGTGTCGCCTCGGCGCTCGACGCGCTTGACGGCGGCGTAGGCGGCGAGACGGTCGTCGTCGAGGCGGACATCGCGGACTTCCGTGGCGTACGAGGCGTGCACACCGCTGCGCAACTGCCAGAAGCCGTCGGTGAACTTCATGGGGGTGGTCCTTAACCGATCAGGTGGTGCTGGACTGCGGGACGTCCGGACGCCTGCGGCGAGCGCGGCTGCGGGTCCTCTCACTTTTGATCGTACACAAAACAAATATGACCGACAGGGGCGTCGAGCTTCGAGAATTTCCGGTTTGCCCGAGTAACTGGAGCGCGGAGAGTCACCCCGGAACAGCCATTCTGACGCCACGTGACGGCAATGTCACGGAAATGCTCTAGAAACCATCGCCGGGATGGCGTATTAGTACTGCAAGCAAACAAATTGGCCGGTCCGGCGGAGCTGTCGTCCGGGCCCCACGTCGACGAAGAGGCTGTGCAATGTCGGACCGCTTCACTCCCACCCCTGCGGACAGGTTCACCTTCGGTCTGTGGACCGTGGGCTGGCGTGGCAACGACCCGTTCGGTGAGCCGACGCGTCCCGCGCTGGACCCGGTCGAGTCCGTGGAGCGGCTCGCGGAACTCGGCGCGCACGGGGTGACGTTCCACGACGACGACCTGATCCCGTTCGGGTCCGACGAGGCGGAGCGGGCCCGGCTGATCGGCCGGTTCAAGGACGCACTGGACCGCACCGGGATGAAGGTCCCGATGGCCACGACCAACCTCTTCACGCACCCGGTGTTCAAGGACGGCGGGTTCACCGCGAACGACCGCGACGTACGCCGCTTCGCCCTGCGCAAGGTCATGCGCAACATCGACCTGGCCGCCGAGCTCGGCGCCACCACCTACGTCGCCTGGGGCGGACGCGAGGGAGCGGAGTCCGGCGGCGCGAAGGACGTCCGTATCGCCCTGGACCGCATGAAGGAAGCCTTCGACCTGCTGGGCGACTACGTCACAGAGCAGGGCTACGACCTGCGCTTCGCGATCGAGCCCAAGCCCAACGAGCCCCGCGGCGACATCCTCCTGCCCACCATCGGCCACGCCCTGGCCTTCATCGAGCGCCTCGAGCGCCCCGAGATGGTCGGCGTGAACCCGGAGACCGGCCACGAGCAGATGGCCGGACTCAACTTCCCCCACGGCATCGCCCAGGCCCTGTGGGCCGGCAAGCTCTTCCACATCGACCTCAACGGCCAGTCCGGCATCAAGTACGACCAGGACTTCCGCTTCGGCGCCGGCGACCTGCGCCAGGCCTTCTGGCTCGTCGACCTCCTGGAGACCTCCGACTACACCGGATCCCTCCACTTCGACTTCAAGCCCGTACGCACCGACGGCATCGACGGCGTGTGGGAGTCCGCGAAGAACTGCATGCGCAACTACCTCATCCTCAAGGAACGCGCCCTCGCCTTCCGCGCCGACCCCGCCGTCCAGGAAGCCCTCACCGCCTCCCGCCTGCACGAACTCGCCCAGCCCACCGCCGCCGACGGCCTCAAGGCACTCCTCGCCGACACCACCGCCTACGAGACCTTCGACGCCACCGCCGCAGCCGAACGCTCCATGGCCTTCGAAGCCCTCGACCAGCTCGCCATGGAACACCTCCTCAGCGTCCGCTGACCCACCCCCCCGGGGCACCCGGCACACCACCACCGGGCGCCCCGGACCTCCCTGCCGTGACCACGCCGAATCCGCGCAGGGTCTTGACCACCAGCCCGTGGGAGCGTTCCCATGGACCCCGGCCCCCCTCTCACCGCAAGGGCACCACCGTGACAGAACCCTCCCCGGACGGACGGATCCGACGCCCCGGCCGCCGCACCAGGCGGATCGTCGTCCCCTTCACCGTCGTCTCCGCGATCGTCGCCGGCACCGTTCTGTCGGGCTGCGGGCAGCAGCGGGACGAGGACGTCTACACCGTCATGAACTCCTCGACCGACGAGTCGTACCACCGCTGGGACGGTGACACCCTCAAGCGCTGCAGCAAGGAGCTCGGCGTCACCATCGAGCAGCAGAGCGTGCCGGCCGCGCAGCTGATGACGAAGGCGCTGCGCATGGCGTCCTCGAAGTCCCTGCCGGACGTCCTCCAGCTGGACGCCTCCGAGATGCCGACGTTCGCCGAGGCGGGCGGGCTGATACCGCTCAAGGACCTCGGGCTCACCACGACGGACATCCCCGAGGGGATCGTCGACTTCGGTTCGTTCGACGGGACGTACTACGGGGCCGCGCGCACGGTGAACACCCTGGCGCTGTTCTACAACAAGGACACCCTCGCCAAGGCGGGGCTGGAGGTGCCCACCACCTGGGCCGAGATGCAGTCGACCGCCAAGAAGCTGACCCAGGGCAAGCGGTACGGCCTGGCGCTCAGCGCGGGCGGCGCGGAGGACGGCGTCTTCCAGTTCACCCCGTTCATGTGGTCCAACGGCGGTGACGAGTCGAAGCTCGACACCCCCGAGGTCGCCGGAGCCCTGGACTACTGGAAGGCGCTCCTGAAGGACGGCTCGCTCTCCAAGTCCACGGTCAACTGGACGCAGGCCGACGTGAACGACCAGTTCATGGCCGGCAACGCGGCCATGATGATCAACGGCCCGTGGCAGGTCGAGACCCTGAACTCCAAGAAGGGCCTCGACTGGGGCATCGCCGAGATCCCCGTCCCCGAGGCCGGCGACGACTCGGTCGGCCCGCTGGGCGGCGGCGTGCTCACCGTGCCCAACACCGGTGACACCGAGCGCGAGAAGGTGTCCGCCAAGATCATCGGCTGTATGTCGGGCGAGCAGGAGGAGATCTCCTACGCCATCAACAGCTGGATGGTCCCGGCCAACACCAAGGCGGCCGACATCTGGCGGAAGAAGACCCCCGAGCTGGCGGCGCTGGCCGACCAGGTCGCCACGGCCCGTTCCCGTACCGCGAAGGTCGGCGCTCAGTGGTCGTCGGTGTCGCTCGCCCTGCAGAGCGCCTTCCAGTCCGCGCTCACCGGCGAGTCCAGCGAGGCCGCTCTGAAGCGTGCCCAGCAGCAGGTCACGAGCGGGAACTGAGGTAACGAACCATGTCATCCACCACTGCCTCGGCCGCCGCGCCGCCCGCCGGCCCGAAGGCCCCCGCGGCCGGGAAGCCCGTGAACCCGCGCAGCGCCCAGCGGCGCAGGACGCTCGCCCAGTGGGGGTTCATCGCCCCCGCCGTGATCTTCATGGCGCTGTTCTTCGGCTACCCGCTCGTCCGCAACATCGTGATGAGCTTCCAGGACTACTCGCCGTCCACCTTCTTCACCGGCGAGGCGCCGTTCAACGGCCTCGACAACTGGAACAACGTCTTCAGCGACGGGCTGTTCGGCAAGGCCCTCTGGCAGACGATCCTCTTCACCGTCGGATCGCTCGTCGGCCAGTTCTGCATCGGTCTCGCGCTCGCCGTCTTCTTCACCCGCCGCTTCCCGCTGAACGGCATCCTGCGCTCGCTGATCCTGCTGCCGTGGCTGGTCCCGATGGTGGTCTCCGGCATCGTCTGGCGCCGCATCTTCGACCAGGACACCGGCGTCCTCAACTCCTTCCTGGGCACCGTCGGCCTCCCCGGTGACACACCGTGGCTGACGAGCACGAGCATGGCGCTGATCTCGGTGATCCTGGTGAACATCTGGATCGGCATCCCGTTCAACATGGTGATCCTCTACGGCGGCCTCCAGGAGGTCCCCAAGGAGCTGAACGAGGCCGCCGCGCTCGACGGCGCCTCCGCCTGGCGCACGTTCCGCTCGGTCACCCTGCCCATGCTCAAGCCCGTCATCACCGTGGTGCTGGTGCTCGGCTTCATGTCGACGGTCAAGATCCTCGACCTGGTCCTCGCCCTCACCGACGGCGGCCCCGCCGACTCCACCCAGACGCTGGGCACGCTCACGTACCAGAACTCCTTCGTCCAGATGGACTTCGGAGCCGGTGCCGTGGTCGGCAACATCCTGATCCTGATCTCCGCCGTCTTCGCGGTGTTCTACCTGCGGGTCAACCGCAACGAGGGGAAGTGACCGGCATGGCGACCACCACCCAGATCCCCGCCGCCCCGGCTCCCGCGGTCCACCGGCCCAAGCGCCGCTGGGGTGCGACCGTCTTCGGCGTCGTCGTGCTCGCGGTCATGCTGTTCCCGCTGTACTGGATGATCAACACCGCGCTGCAGCCGGACGCGAGTCTCGTCGACGTGGGCCCGGTCCCCACGGGCATCGACTTCTCCGGCTTCACATCCGCCCTCACCGCGCAGGGCGGCAACCTGCTGACCTCGCTGGCCGTGGCGCTCGGCGCCGTGGCCATCTGCCTGGCGATCTCCGCGCCGGCGGCGTACGGACTGGCGCAGTTCAAGCTGCGGGGCAGCAAGACGATCGTCTTCGGCACGCTCATCACCCAGATGGTGCCGGGCATCGTCATCGCGAACGCGCTGTACAGCGCCTACGTGGACCTCGGCCTCGTCAACTCCTACTTCGGCCTCATGCTGGCGGACGCCTCGCTGGGCATCCCCTTCGCGATCGTGCTGATGCGGTCGTTCATGGTGTCGATCCCCCGCGAGGTCATCGAGGCGGCCGAGGTCGACGGCGCGGGCCGGATCCGTACGTTCGTCCAGGTCGTCCTGCCGATGAGCCGGAACTCGCTGATCACCGCCGGGCTGTTCTCGTTCCTCTACGCGTGGAGCGACTTCATGTTCGCGCTCACGCTGAACACGACGGACGACGTCAAGCCGATCACGCTCGGCATCTACCAGTACATCGGCGCGCACGTCGGCGACTGGGGCTCCGTGATGGCCGCCTCCGTGCTCTCCGCGGTGCCCGCCGCGGTCCTCCTCGTCCTGTCCCAGAAGTACATCGCCGCCGGGATCACCGGCGGCTCGGTCAAGTAAGGGTTCCCATGAGTGACTTCCCGGTCTTCCCGCCCGGATTCGTCTTCGGCGCGGCCACGGCCTCGTACCAGATCGAGGGCGCCGTGGAGGAAGACGGCCGCGGCCCGTCCATCTGGGACACCTACAGCCACACGCCCGGCAGGACCGACGGCGGCGACACGGGTGACGTCGCCTGCGACCACTACCACCGCTACCCGGAGGACGTGGCCCTGCTGCGCGACCTGGGTGTCGAGTCGTACCGCTTCTCGATCGCCTGGTCCCGTATCCAGGCGACGGGCAGCGGGGCGGTCAACCCCAAGGGGCTCGACTTCTACTCCCGGCTCGTGGACTCGCTCCTGGAGGCGGGCATCGAGCCGGCCGCCACGCTCTACCACTGGGACCTGCCGCAGGCCCTGGAGGACAAGGGCGGCTGGCGCGTGCGGGAGACGGCGGAGCGCTTCGGCGAGTACACGGCGGTCGTCGCCGAGCACCTGGGCGACCGCGTGCCGCGCTGGATCACCCTGAACGAGCCCTGGTGCAGCGCCTTCCTCGGCTACTCGGTGGGCCGGCACGCGCCGGGCGCCAAGGAGGGCCGCGGGGCCCTGGCCGCCGCGCACCACCTGCTGGTCGGCCATGGGCACGCCATGAACGCGCTGCGCGCGGCGGGCGTCCGGGAGGCGGGCATCACGCTCAACCTGGACCGCAACGTCCCGGCCACCGAGTCGGACGCCGACCTCGCGGCCGTCGTCCGTGCGGACACCCAGCACAACCTCGTGTGGACGGAGCCGCTCCTCGCGGGCCGCTACCCGGCCACCGAGGAGGAGACCTGGGGCGAGCTCATCACCGGCCAGGACTTCCGCCGCGAGGGCGACCTGGAGCTGATCTCCCAGCCGATGGACTTCCTGGGCATCAACTACTACCGCCCGATCGTCGTCGCCGCCGCACCGCACCGCGAGGCGGACCCGGCGCTGCGCGTGGCCACGGACAACCGGTACGCGGAGGGGACGTATCCGGACGTCCGCAGGACCGCCATGGGCTGGCCGGTCGTCCCGGAGTCGTTCACCGATCTGCTGACCGTGCTGAAGCAGACGTACGGCGACGCCCTGCCTCCGGTGCACATCACGGAGAACGGCTCGGCGGAGTTCGACAGCGTCGAGGCGGACGGCACCATCCACGACGCGGACCGGGTGGAGTACCTGCGCACCCACCTGACGGCGCTGCGCGCGGCCATGGACGCCGGTGTCGACGTGCGCGGCTACTACGTCTGGTCGCTGCTGGACAACTTCGAGTGGGCCCTGGGCTATGCGAAGCGGTTCGGCATCATCCGCGTCGACTACGACACCCTGGAGCGCACCCCGAAGGACAGCTACCGCTGGTATCAGCAGCTGATCGCCGCCCACCGGGCCTGATCCACCCGATTCCCCCGGCCCGGGGGCGTACGCGTTCCGTCCCGCGCGCGTACGCCCCCGGGCCGCACGCGTTCCGTCCGCCCCGGAGCGGTCTCCGGTTTTAGTAGCCATGGACACAGTATCCATGTACATTATTTTTCATGAGTGACGTTCCGCAGTGGGTGACGCCCGGCTATCTGGTCTGGCGTCTGTCGAACAAGTGGCGTGTCGCCGTGGACCAGGCCCTGGCGCCGCTGCACCTGACGCACGCGCAGTACGTCGCCCTCTCCTCCCTCTTCGGCATGGAGCGCTCCGGCCTGCGGCCGAGCCAGCGCGAACTCGCCGACCACACGGGCCTGGAGGCGCTGTACGTCTCCAAGCTGGCCCGCTCGCTGGAGGCGGCCGGGTTCCTCCGGCGGACGCGCGACGCCGAGGACACCCGCGTCGTGCGGCTGGAGCTCACCGGCGACGGACGCGAGGCGGTCCGTCCGGCCATCCTCCGCGTCGAGGCGTTGCACGGCCGGCTCCTCGCCCCGCTGGGCGGCATGGACGATCAGCGCACCGCCGACCTGGTCCGCGACCTCACAGCCCTCCTGAACGCCCCCCTCGAACCCTCGCCCTGACGGAAGGACCGCCCGGCATGCCCGCATTACGCGTACTGGACTCGACCCTGCACCACGAGGAGACGGGGAGCGGGACGGCCTTCGTCCTCCTCCACGGGAACCCGGGCTCCTCCCACGTGTGGAGGAACGTGCTGCCCGGCATCGGCCCCGGCCGTCTCCTGACGCCGGACCTCATCGGGATGGGCCGCTCCGGCAAGCCGGACATCGCCTACCGCTTCGACGACCACGCCCGCTATCTCGACGCCTGGTTCGACGCCCTCCGGCTCGACCGGGTGGTGCTGGTCGGGCACGACTGGGGCGGCGCCCTCGCCTTCGACTGGGCGGCCCGGCACCCGGACAGGGTGCTCGGCGTCGCCTTCCTGGAGAGCATCGTCAAGCCCATGGCCTGGGAGGAGCTCTCCCCGCAGGCGCGCAAGCGCTCCGAGACCCTCCGCACACCGGGCAGGGGCGAGGAACTGGTCCTGGACCAGGACCTGCTCGTCCGCCAGGCCTTCACCGGCGGGGTCCTCACACCGGTGGGCGAGGCCGACCTGGCCGCCTACCTGGCCCCGTACC
The DNA here is from genome assembly GCF_036227405.1 of Streptomyces sp. NBC_01460. Classification (NCBI taxonomy): domain Bacteria; kingdom Bacillati; phylum Actinomycetota; class Actinomycetes; order Kitasatosporales; family Streptomycetaceae; genus Streptomyces; species Streptomyces sp. NBC_01460. Next base: position 6,572,573 of record NZ_CP109473.1, on the reverse strand, counting down.
CGACCCGCGAGAGCCGCCGGCCCCTGCTCGCGTGGGCCCGCCAGATGCCGCTCGGCGGCGACCCCGCGGAACTGGTCGCCCGTATCGACGCGTACGACGCCTGGCTCGCGAAGAGCGAGGACGTCCCCAAGCTGCTCATGACGTTCGACGGGTCAGCGACCCTCCTGATCGGCCCGGAGACGGCACAGTGGTGCGCCTCTCACATGGCCTCGCTCGAAACGGTCCACTGCGGGCCCGCCGGCCATCACGCGCCGGAGGACCGCCCCGCCGAGATCGCGGCGGCCATCTCCGCCTGGGCGGACCGGCAGGGGCTGCGGTAGAACACCGGGCGGGCCTCACGACGGGCGGGCCTCACGACGGCGTCCACCGTCACCGCACCGCGTACGCCGCCGGGTTCTCCAGCACCTCGTGCACCACCCGGGCCGCCGCGCCCCGCGCCGCGTCGCCGGAGACGGAGGACGCCCGCAGCCGGCTCCCGTTCTCGTGCCAGCGGCCGGAGACCACCCGGGCGGTGAGCTGGGCGTCCGCGGACTGTTCCAGCCAGGGCATCAGGTTGCGGTAGATCCCGCCGAGGACGACCGCCTCCGGGTCGAAGAGGTTCACCGCGCCGGCCAGCACCACACCCATTCGGTCCCCCGCCTCGCGCAGCGCCGACACGGCCCGCTCCTGGCCGGCCGCGGCCCGCTGTTCCAGCTCGGCGATCCCCCGCACGCCCGTCTCGGGGTCGATCCCGGCGGCCCGCAGCAGGGCCGCCCGCCCCGCGTACTGCTCCAGGCAGCCGTGCGCGCCGCACCGGCAGAGCGGGCCCTGCGGATCGACGACGACGTGGCCGATCTCGCCGGCGAACCCGTGGGCGCCGCGCAGCATCTCACCGTTCACCACGAGGGCGCCGCCGACGCCGATCTCACCCGTGAGATAGAGGAAGGTGCGCACCCCGCCGAGTCCGCCGAACCACAGCTCGGCCAGGGCCGCCAGGTTGGCCTCGTTGTCGGAGCCGACGGCCAGGGCCCGGCCGGCCGGGCGCAGCGTGCTGAGCGCCTGCCCGAAGATGCCCTCGGCCGCGACCCTGCTCCAGCCGAGGTTGGGGGCCTGCCGGACGACGCCGCCCGAGACGAGGCCGGGCAGCGCCAGCTCGACGCCGACCACGCGCAGTTCCTGTTCCCGGGTGGAGGAGATCACGCGGTTGGTGAGGCGTGCCGCGTGGGCCAGCACCTCGGCGGGCGGGACGTTCCGGTGGTCGGTGTGCTCGGTGACCCGGACCCGGTCGGTGCCGGTGAGGTCGACGGCGCACACCGACACGTAATCGATGTTGATCTCCACCCCGAGCCCGGCCGGGCCCGTCCGGGACAGCTTCAGCACGGTGCCGGGGCGCCCGGCCGATCCACTGGAGGTCTTGCCCGACTCGCTGAGGCAGTCCAGCGCGAGCAGCTCCTCGACGAGGGAGGAGACGGCGGCCCTGGTGAGCCCCACGAGGCTCGCGACCCGGGCCCGGGTGACCTCTCCCTCGTCACGGACGGTCCGCAGGACCAGGCTGAGGTTGTGACGCCGCACGGACTCGTGTCCGGCCTTGGCCGCCGGCGAGGCGAGGTTGTTCTTCATCAGACCGTCGAGCCTAACGGCGAAGGGCCGCACCCCAGGGGTGCGGCCCTCGCTCACTTCGCGGTGCCCTTACTTGCGGATCAGGCTGCGGAGCACGTACTGCAGGATGCCGCCGTTGCGGTAGTAGTCCGCCTCGCCGGGGGTGTCGATGCGGACGACGCCGTCGAACTCCACCCCGGTGTCGGTGGTGACCTTGACGGTGCGCGGCGTGGTGCCGTCGTTCAGCTCGGTCACGCCGGTGAAGGAGAAGGTCTCCTCGCCGGTCAGACCGAGGGACTCGGCGGTGTGGCCCTCCGGGAACTGGAGCGGGAGGACGCCCATGCCGATGAGGTTCGAGCGGTGGATGCGCTCGTAGGACTCGGCGATGACGGCCTTGACGCCCAGGAGCGCGGTGCCCTTGGCGGCCCAGTCGCGGGACGAGCCGGAGCCGTACTCCTTGCCCGCCAGGATCACGAGCGGGGTGCCCGCGGCCTGGTAGTTCTGGGAGGCGTCGTAGATGAAGGACACCGGACCGTCGGCCTGGGTGAAGTCGCGGGTGAAGCCGCCCTCGGTGCCCGGCGCGATCTGGTTGCGCAGGCGGATGTTGGCGAACGTGCCGCGGATCATGACCTCGTGGTTACCACGGCGCGAGCCGTAGGAGTTGAAGTCACGGCGCTCGATGCCGTGCTCCGTGAGGTACTTGCCGGCCGGGGTGTCGGCCTTGATGGCACCGGCCGGGGAGATGTGGTCGGTGGTGACCGAGTCGCCGAGCTTGGCGAGCACCCGGGCGCCGGTGATGTCCTCGACCGGGGTCGTCTCCATCGTCATGCCCTCGAAGTACGGGGGCTTGCGCACGTAGGTGGACTCGGAGTCCCACTCGAAGGTGTTGCCGGTGGGGATCGACAGCGCCTGCCACTGGGCGTCACCCGCGAAGACGTCCTGGTAGGACTTGTTGAACATGTCCTCGCCGATGGAGTTGGCGACGACGTCGTTGACCTCGGCCTCGGTCGGCCAGATGTCCTCGAGGAAGACGGGCTTGCCGTCCTGGTCGACGCCGAGGGCGTCCTTGGTGATGTCGACCTTCATCGAGCCGGCGAGGGCGTACGCGACGACCAGCGGCGGGGACGCCAGGTAGTTCATCTTGACGTCGGGGTTGATCCGGCCCTCGAAGTTGCGGTTGCCGGAGAGCACCGAGGTCACGGCCAGGTCGTGGTCGTTGACCGCCTTGGAGACCTCTTCGGGCAGCGGGCCGGAGTTGCCGATGCAGGTGGTGCAGCCGTAGCCGACGAGGTTGAAGCCGACCTTGTCGAGGTAGGGGGTCAGGCCCGCCTTGTCGAAGTAGTCGGTGACGACCTTCGAGCCCGGGGCGAGGGTGGTCTTGACCCACGGCTTGCGGGTCAGGCCCTTCTCCACGGCCTTCTTCGCCACGAGCGCCGCGGCGACCATGACGTACGGGTTCGAGGTGTTGGTGCAGGAGGTGATCGCGGCGACGGTCACGGCGCCGTGGTCCAGCTCGTACGTCGTGCCGTCGGGGGCCGTGACGGTGACCGGGTTCGACGGGACGCCGTTGGCGGCGGCCGGGGAGTCGGAGGCCGGGAAGGACTCCTTGCCCGCCTCCTCGTCGTCCGCGACGTAGTTGCGTACGTCCTGGGCGAACTGCGCCTTGGCGTTCGCGAGGACGATGCGGTCCTGCGGGCGCTTCGGGCCGGCGATGGAGGGGACGACCGTGGAGAGGTCGAGCTCCAGCTTCTCGGAGAAGTCGGGCTCGGCGGCCGGGTCGAGCCAGAGGCCCTGCTCCTTGGCGTACGCCTCGACGAGCGCGACCTGCTGCGCGTCGCGGCCGGTCAGGCGCAGGTACTTCAGCGTCTCGTCGTCGATCGGGAAGATCGCGGCGGTGGAGCCGAACTCGGGCGACATGTTGCCGATGGTGGCGCGGTTCGCGAGGGAGGTGGCGGCGACGCCCTCACCGTAGAACTCGACGAACTTGCCGACGACGCCGTGCTTGCGGAGCATCTCGGTGATGGTCAGCACGAGGTCGGTGGCGGTCGTGCCGGCCGGGAGCTCGCCGGTCAGCTTGAAGCCGACGACGCGCGGGATGAGCATGGAGACCGGCTGGCCGAGCATCGCGGCCTCGGCCTCGATGCCGCCGACGCCCCAGCCCAGCACACCGAGGCCGTTGACCATGGTGGTGTGCGAGTCGGTGCCGACGAGGGTGTCGGGGTACGCCTGGCCGTTGCGGACCATGACGGTGCGGGCCAGGTGCTCGATGTTGACCTGGTGGACGATGCCGGTGCCCGGGGGGACGACCTTGAACTCGTCGAAGGCGGTCTGGCCCCAGCGCAGGAACTGGTAGCGCTCCTTGTTGCGGCCGTACTCCAGCTCGACGTTCTGGCCGAAGGCGTCCTTCGTGCCGAACTTGTCGGCGATGACGGAGTGGTCGATGACCAGCTCGGCCGGGGCCAGCGGGTTGATCTTCGCCGGGTCGCCGCCGAGCTCCTTCACGGCCTCACGCATGGTGGCGAGGTCCACGACACAGGGGACGCCCGTGAAGTCCTGCATGATCACGCGAGCCGGCGTGAACTGGATCTCCTGGCTGGGCTGGGCCTGGGAGTCCCATCCGCCCAGCGCCCGGATGTGGTCGGCGGTGATGTTCGCGCCGTCCTCGGTGCGGAGCAGGTTCTCCAGCAGCACCTTCAGGCTGTAAGGGAGGCGCGCGGAGCCCTCGACCTTGTCCAGCTTGAAGATCTCGTACGACTCGTCGCCCACCTGCAGCGTGCTGCGGGCGTCGAAGCTGTTCGCCGACACGACAGTCTCCTTCTTCAATGTGCGCGTTCAACCGCGCCGCGCCTCATGTGCGGCCGGCGCCGCCTGCGGCCCCCACGATCCGCTAAGGTAAGGGTTAGTTAGGTAACCCTTACTGAGCGGCGGCTGCGGTGCGCCTCGGCAGATATCTCGATGTCGAGATAACTCTAGTACATCGCCGCCGCGCGGTCATGCCCGGGAGCCCGTGTCCGGCGCCACTCCGCGATGACGCGCGGCCACGACCAGGGGCCGGACGGGTTCCGTCCGAATCCGACGGGCCGCGTCCTCGGCGGTGCGGGCTGACCGGTCACACCCGAGCGTGACGAGCGATCACCGTGCGCAGCACCCCCGGGCGCCCGGCGAGGCAGCCGCACACCGACGACCACCCCCGCCCAGAGAAGGCGCGCATGTTATTCACCACCACCTCCGAGGCCGTACGGGCGTGGGTCCACGGCTGGGCCCTCTCGCGCGGCGCCGGCGAACCGAGCCCGGAGCCCTGGGGCTTCACGGTGACGATCGGGCTCCCCGGCCACCCCGTGAGCCACGTCCTGCCCTCCGCCGACGAGGCGACCGTACGGGAGCTCACCGGGAGCACCACCGGCCCCGGCGTCTGGCTGAAGGCGTTCGTCCCGGCGGAGTCGCTCGCCTCGTGGATCGCGCCGGGCTGGTACCTCCCCGGCGCACCCGGCTTCCTCATGTCCATCGCGCTGCACCGCGATTCCGCACGCACCCCACCCCCGCTGCCCGGCGGCTACCGGCTCCGCACCTGGACACGCGCCGGCGTGGTCCACGCCCGGGTCCACACCCCCGACGGCACCACAGCCGCGCGGGGCCAGATCTCGGTCGACGGCAGCACCGCCGTCGTCGACAAGGTGGAGACCCACCCCGCCCACCGGCGCCGCGGGCTCGGCCGGGTGATCATGGGCGCCCTCACGGTCACGGCCGCCGACCGGGGCGCCACGGCGGGCCTGCTGGCCTCGACGGCGGCGGGCCGCGCCCTGTACGAGGCGACGGGGTGGCGCGTGGCAGCTCCGCTGGCCAACGCCCTGCGGGGGCCGGACCTGGACCGGGAAGTCCGGGCCGGGCACAACGTCTCGGCCTGACCGGAGCCCCGGCCCATGGGCCGGGCCGTCACCGCGGGAGGGCGGCCCTCCTGCGGAAGAGGTCCTCCGCAGCACCCTGGGCCCGCTCGCGGACCGTCCCGAGGTCGACGCTGCGGACCTGGCCGCCCTCCACCAGCCGGTGGCCGTCCACCCAGACGTCGGAGACGTCGGCGGCCCCGGCCGAGAAGACCAGATGGGCGACGGCGTTGAAATCGGCTCCGTGCAGCAGGGGGGTGGTGTGCAGACCGCGCAGGTCGACGGTGACGACGTCGGCCTTCTTCCCCGGTTCCAGCGAACCGGTCTCCCCGTCCAGGCCGAGGGCGCGGGCTCCGTCCAGGGTGGCCATGGCAAGGATGTCCCACGGGTCGCCGGTCGTCGGGTCCAGCGTCGTCAACTTCTGCAGGAGGGATGCGAACTTCATCTCCTCCAGCAGGTCCAGGTTGTTGTTCTCCTTCTCGCCGTCGCTGCCGAGGCCGACCGTGATGCCTCTGTTCCGCATGTCGACGATGCGCGCCGGCCCGGAGGAGAGCTTCATGTTGGAGCAGGGGCAGTGTGCGACGGCCGTGCCGGTGCCGGCCAGGAGGTCGAGTTCGTGGTCGTCGAGCCAGACGCAGTGCGCCACGACCGTGCGGGGGCCGAGGATGCCCCGGTGGTGGAACTCCTCGATGGGCCGACGGCCGGTCAGGCGCAGCGACTCCTCCACCTCCCAGGTCGTCTCCGACGAGTGGGTGTGCAGGCCGGTGTCGAATTCGTCCGCCAGTGCCGCCGCCGCCTTGAATGCCTCCTCGGAGCAGTAGAAGAGGTGCTCCAGCCCCACCCAGGACCGGACCCGGCCCGCCGCGTGGGTGCGGTACTCCTCCAGGAGCCGCCGGTTGGTGTCGAGGGTCTCGAAGTAGTCGTAACCGGGCAGGTCGGCCACGTACGGGACGAGGGTGGCGCGGATGCCGACCTGTTCGGCGGCGTGCGCCGAGCCCTCCATGTGGCGCCACATGTCCATGACCGAGATCGTCCCCGCGCGCAGCGACTCGGTGTAGCAGAGCAGGGACGCGGCCTCGGCGATCTCCGGGGTGAGCGCCTTGTGAGCGGGGTCGACGTAGTCGCGCAGCCAGTCCCACAGCGACTTGGACTCGGCGGTGCCCCGCAGCAGCCCGGAGTGCAGGTGGGTGTTGTGCAGCCCTGGTATGACCGCGTGGCCGGTGGCGTCCACGACGACGGAGTGGGCGGCAGCCGCGTCAAGTTCCGCAACCGTACCGACGGCGGTGATCCTGCCGTTCTCGATCAGGACGGAGCCGGGGTCGTGGACCGCTTTCCCGCCCTCGCAGGGCAGGACGATGCCGTTGCGGATCAGGGTACGAGGGTGACGGGCGGTCATGCGCCGGCCCCCGTCCAGAAACCGGCGTGGACGGCCGCGGCCCGGTCGTGGAGGTGCGGGCCCGAGACCTGCACGACCCGCTGGCCCGCCGCGAAGACGGTGCGGCAGGGCAGGGCCATGGTCGGGTTCTCGACGTCGGCGCCGGTCAGGGCGAGGAGCTCGTCCTCGCCGAGGGCGTAGACGACCCGTCCGATACCGCTCCAGTAGACGGCCCCCGAGCACATCGCGCAGGGCTCGGTGCTGGTGTACAGCGTGGCGCGGGCCAGTTCGGCACGGTCGTAGGCGGCGGTGGCCAGCCGGACCAGGTTGGTCTCCGCGTGACCGGTGGCGTCCCGCCCGGTGGTCACGGTGTTGCCGGCTTCCAGGACGACGGCCCCGTCCAGGACCAGCAGCGAGCCGAAGGGGTGGTTGCCGTCCTTCCGGGACCGGGCGGCCAGGTCGATGGCGGCGGTCAGGAACGTCTCCTCGTCGGAGGTGAGGGGGGTGGGTGCTGCGGCGGTCACGGGATCTCCTTGATTCGTGCGGGTGCGGGAGTGAGCGGTACGGCAGTACGGCCCATGTGGCGCCGTACGGGGATGGAGGGCGAACGGTGGTGCGGGTGCGCGGCGGACCTCAGCCCTTCTGCGCGGGAGGCGCGCCGGGTGCGGGGAGCCCGGCCGGCGGGACGGGACGCCACGCGGTCAACGCGGCGTACGCCGCGGCCGACACGGCGAATCCCACGAGCAGTCCGAACGGCCCCGCCGCCGGATGGGCGGCGGCCACCGCGCCGGTGTAGAGGGACTGGTTCATGAAGGGGATCTCGGCGACCAGGGCGATCAGCACCGCCGGCAGCCCCCAGCCGAAGCGGTGCCGGGCGTCGTAGAGCCGGGCCGTGTCGTGCAGGCCCCGCTCCCGCCACCAGTACGCCGTGACGAGGACCGCGCCCCAGGGGGCCAGCCAGTAGCCGGTCATGAGCAGGAAGTCCTGCAACTGCGACGCGAAGTCGCCGTGCCCGGCGTACCAGGAGAGGACGGTGCCCAGGCCGCCGACCACCAGGACCGACACCCAGCGGGGGATGGCGAATCCGGCGGCGAGCGCCGCCATCGCGCCGGAGTACAGGTCGATGACCGTGGACGCCAGGGTCGAGAGGAGCAGGGCGCTCAGGACGACCACCCCGAGGACGTGCGGGAGCAGGCCGCTGACCATGGCACTCGGGTCGTCGACGGCGGCCACGGTGCCGATCGCCGCGCCCAGCGAGCCGATCCACACCCCGGCGAGCGTGCTGCCGCCGGCCGCCGCGAGGAAGACCCGGCGAGGGCGCGCGGTGGTGGGCAGGTAGCGGCTGTAGTCGGAGGCGTACGCCGACCAGCCCAGGCCACGGGCCGCGGTGACCGCGACGACCAGCAGGAACGTGGCGACCGGACCGCCCGAGGGGTCGGTGGGCGCGGCCGCGTGGGCCTCACCGAATCCGTAGACCGACACCACCGCGAAGACGACGACCAGCGCGAGGGCGAGACCGCGTTCGACGGCGTGGATCATCCGGTAACCGAGTACCGCCACCGTCAGTTGGGCCGCCGCCATGAGCAGCAGCGCGGGGGCGAACCCGAGTCCGGTCAGATCGCGCAGGATGAACATGCCGAGGAGTGTGTCGACGACGCACCAGCCGACACCGTTGACGACGGTGAAGGCCGCCGAGGGAAGCGCGCCGAGCCGCCCGAACGGGCCGCGCGTCTGGATGAGCTGGAGTACGCCGGTGAGCGGGCCCCGGGTGGAGAAGAGGCCCACCATCACCGCGCTGAGCACGGTCCCCACGGCGATCGCGAGGACCGCCGGCAGCAGGTCGAGACCGAACACGGAGGTCGACAGGGCGCCCACACTGAGCGTCGCGAACTGCACGTTCGCGCCGAACCACAGGGTGAACAGCGACCGTGGCCGGCCGTGCCGGCGGTCCGTCGGTACGGGTTCGACACCGGCCCGCTCGATGCCGAGCGGTGGCGCCTCGGACACGTGGTCCGGCGGGGCGGCGGACGGAGGTGCGGCGGGCAGAGGTTCGGCGCGCACGGGATCTCCTCAAGGGGCGACGGGAGTGCGACCGGACGCCGGGGTCGAACGGGGCGTCCGAGGCGCGGGGGCATGCGGCTCGGTGCGGGTGAGGCGAGTTGTTCGGGCGGGGTGGCCGGAGCGCGCGGACTCCGGTGTCCCGCGAAGGCGCGCGGTCCGGACGGCGGAGGGATACGTCCGAGTCCCGCGATGCCCCTCAGTGAACCTGCGGCGGACGGCGGGCGGACCGGGACGGGCCTACAGACGGCAAGCCCGGGAAGGGGGGCGACCCCGTACTATTCTCCAAATCCCGTGCCCACCGGTGTGCACGCCCGTAACACGCCCTGCGAGAGGCCGACCGCCGTCCGCCACGGGCACCGCGCCTCCCTCTGTCAGGCAGGAACCCTGGTGCTGCTGACCGAACTCCTCGCGATGCCCGGCCTCGGGCTCACCCCGCTGCTCCCCACCGGGCCCAGGGACCGCCGGGTGACCGGCGTCTACACCACCGATCTGCCCGATCCGGGCCGCTACCTGGACGGCGGGGAACTCGTCCTCACCTCGACCACCTGGTACCGGGAGCCCCGGGACGCCGACGTGTTCGTCGCCGCGCTCGCGTCGGCGGGTGCCGCCGCCCTGGTGGCCGGGTCGGCCGCCGTCCGGGTGCTGCCCGGCGCGCTCGCCGACGCCTGCGAGCGGCACGGCCTGCCGCTGCTCGCCGTCGGTGACGACGTGTCATACGCCGCGCTCACCGAGACCGTCCTCGCGGCGCTCGCCGGTCCCGTCGGCCGCTCCCCCGGCGCCGGACTCCACCGCGGTCTGGTTGCCAGCATGGCGTCAGGGGCCGGCGCCGAGGGGCTGGTCGAGGTGCTGGCCAGGTCCACCGGGGTGCACTGCGCGGTGCTCTCCGCCACCGGCCGCCCCACGGCGGGCGCGGTCCCGACGGTGTCCGGCCACCATCTGCGGCGCTCCCTCCGGGCGGCTTTCGCCGCCGGTGCCTTCCCCTCCGTGCAGCCGCTGCCCGGCGGCGGTCACCTCACGTTTCTGCCCGTGCAGTCCCCCGTCGCCCACCGCCCGCCCGCCGGTTACCTGGCCGCGGCCGGTGACCACCGGGACTGGGCGCCCGGGATCGCGGACGCCGCGGAGGAGGTGTGCGCGCTGCTCGCCCTGGAGGGGGTCGGTCGGCAGGAGCGCCGGCGCATCGAGGAAAGGCTGTTGCGCGAGTCCGTGGAACTCCTTCGCGAGGGCCGCACCGAGCCGGCCGCGGGACGACTGCGCAGCCTCGGCCTGGACCTGGACGCGCCGCTGGCCGTCGGGTACGTCACGACCACCGGCCGCCCGTACGGCGCGGAGCTCGCGGCCGTCGTCCTGGAAGACGTGTACGAGCAGATACCGGGCTGCTCGGCCCCCTTCACGGCGCCGGACGGGCACCTGATGTTCGTACCGGCCGCCGACGGCGACCCCTCACTCTGCGAACGGCTCACGGAGGCCGCCCGCAGGCTCGACCCGTTCCTCGCGCACGGCTGGGCCGCGATCGGAGTCTCAGGTCCCGCGACAGGACAGGAGGGGCTGCGCCGGATGCTGGAGGAGGCCCGGCAGGCCCAGCGTGTGGCCCGGCTCGGCACGGGCGCCGTGCGGACCGCCGGCCCCGAGGCGCTCTCCTCCCACCTGATGCTGCTCGCCGCCGTCCCGGACGAGGTGCGCCTGCTGTACAGGGAGCGCCTCATCGGCGTACTGGAGCGATACGACGCCGAGCACCACAGCGACCTCGTCGGCACCCTCAGCGCGTTCCTCGACGCGTCCGGGTCCTGGCAGCGGTGCGCGCAGCAACTGCACATCCACGTCAACACCCTGCGCTACCGCCTCCGGCGCGTCGAACAGCTCACGGGACACAGCCTGGCGACCCTGCACAACCGGGTGGACTTCTGCCTGGCGCTCGGCATCAGGTGAGCCGACCGGCCTGACCCGCAGGCACGGAGGCACGGAGGCACGGAGGCGCGGACGAGGGCCGACGCATCCGCGTACAGCAGGCATGACGCGAGCTGCTGGCTGCCCCTACCACCATGTGCGGGAGCTGCTGGAGGAGACGACGCGGCCGGGACTGCGACGACAGGGCTCGGCGGACACGCATGAGCAGGCGACTTCGGGATACCCGTACTCCTGACAGAGGAGGCGCAGATGCCGCTCACATTCCGCAAGAGTTTCCAGATCCTTCCGGGCGTCCGGCTGAACATCAACCGTCGCTCGTGGTCCGTCACGACCGGTGGACGGCACGGCCCGAAGCGCACCCACAGCAGCACAGGCCGGCGCACCACGTCCATGGACCTGCCGGGTCCGTTCGGCTGGCGGAAGACGACACGTCGCCGCAAGGGCTGACCCTCACCCGTTCGGCGCAGCCCGGCACGCCGGGCCGCCGGGCGCGTCCGATGCTCGAATCGGGCGCCTGCCCTGCGGTCCGGCACAGGACGGTCACCTGAACCTCACACCCCGCTGCGAGCTTCATCTCATATCTGAGATAGCGTGCGGCTATGGAAGACGACTACCTCGCCCGCATCGGCAAGCTCATCCGTGACGCCCGCCAGCACCGCGGCTGGACACAGAGTCAGCTCGCCGAGGCGCTCGCCACGAGCCAGAGCGCCGTCAACCGCATCGAGCGCGGCAACCAGAACATCAGCCTTGAGATGATCGCCCGCATCGGCGAGGCCCTCGACAGCGAGATCGTGTCGCTCGGCTACGCCGGACCCATGCATCTGCGGGTGGTCGGCGGACGCCGGCTCTCCGGCTCCATCGACGTCAAGACGAGCAAGAACGCGTGCGTCGCGCTGCTCTGCGGCTCACTGCTCAACAAGGGCCGCACCGTGCTGCGCCGGGTGGCCCGCATCGAGGAGGTCTTCCGCCTGCTGGAGGTCCTCAACTCCATCGGCGTGCGCACCCGCTGGATCAACGACGGCGTCGACCTCGAGATCCTGCCGCCCGCACAGCTCGAGCTGGAGTCGATCGACGCGGACGCGGCGCGCCGGACCCGCTCCATCATCATGTTCCTCGGCCCGCTGCTGCACCGCCTGGACCGCTTCACCCTGCCGTACGCCGGCGGGTGCGACCTCGGCACGCGCACGATCGAGCCGCACATGATCGCGCTGCGACGCTTCGGCCTGGAGATCGCGGCGACCGACGGGCTCTACCACGCGCAGGTCGACCACGAGGTCCGGCCGGGCCGCCCGATCGTCCTGACGGAACGCGGCGACACGGTGACCGAGAACGCTCTGCTGGCCGCCGCCCGGCACGACGGCACGACGGTCATCCGCAACGCGTCCTCCAACTACATGGTCCAGGACCTGTGCTTCTTCCTGGAGGCACTGGGCGTACGCGTCGAGGGCGTCGGAACGACGACCCTCACGGTGCACGGCGTCCCCGAGATCGACGTGGACGTCGACTACTCCCCTTCCGAGGACCCGGTCGAGGCGATGAGCCTGCTGGCCGCCGCCGTGGTGACGGAGTCCGAGCTGACGATCCGTCGCGTCCCGATCGAGTTCCTGGAGATCGAGCTGGCGGTCCTGGAGGAGATGGGCGTCGACTGCGACCGCACGGCGGAGTACGCCGCCGACAACGGCCGCACGCGGCTGGTGGACCTGACGGTCCGCCCCTCCAAACTGGAGGCGCCCATCGACAAGATCCACCCGATGCCCTTCCCCGGGCTGAACATCGACAACGTGCCGTTCTTCGCCGCGATCGCCGCGTCCGCGCACGGGCAGACCCTGATCCACGACTGGGTCTACGACAACCGAGCCATCTACCTCACCGACCTCAACCGCCTCGGCGGCCGGCTCCAGCTCCTGGACCCGCACCGCGTCCTGGTCGAGGGCCCGACCCGCTGGCGCGCCGCCGAGATGATGTGCCCGCCCGCACTGCGCCCGGCGGTGGTCGTTCTGCTCGCGATGATGGCCGCCGAGGGCACGTCCGTGCTGCGCAACGTCTACGTCATCAACCGCGGCTACGAGGAACTGGCGGAGCGGCTGAACTCGGTGGGGGCGCAGATCGAGATCTTCCGGGACATCTGAAAGCCTGCAGAAGAAACACCGTCACACCCCTTCTGACCTGCACAAATGCGAGTCGAGGCGGGGTGTGACGGAGTCCCTGGGACTTTTCTGGGACTTCGAACCAGGAGCGACGGCTTCCGTGCACCGCGCTCTTCACGTGATGAGTCATCGAAAAGATGTCGGTTCCAGCAGGCCCGGAAAAGCGCAGTTCAGAGCCTACTCAGCGGCCCGCTCTACCGTCTGCGGGCGTCAAACGAGCGTCATGGCCAGCAGCCACCCCCCTCTTCGGGAGGGGAGATTCGACATGAGTCACCGGCTCGAGCCGTGCGGTGCGGGCCCCTCCGCAGGCGTGGGTGTACCCCGGACCCGGCGGCGGGGCGGTGCGTGCCGGATCCGGGGTGGCTTTGGGGTGTTGCGGATGGGCTACTTGACGGCTCCGGCGGTCATACCGCGGGTGAGGGAGCGCTGGAATATGAGGAAGAAGACGACCATGGGGACGATGCCGAGGAGGGCTGCGGCGCTCATGGAGGTGGGGTCGCTGGTGTATTGGCCTTGCATGACGGACAGGCCGAGAGGGACGGTCTGGTTATCGTTGGAGATGAGGAGGACGAGTGGGTAGAGGAACTCGTTCCAGCTCCAGACGAAGAAGAAGACGCACATCACCGAGAGGGTGGGCCAGCTCATGGGCAGGACGATGCGCCACAGGATGGTCCATCGGCCGGCTCCGTCCATGGAGGCGGCTTCGATGAGTTCGCGGGGGAAGCTGGCAAAGACGGAGGAGAGGAGGTAGGTACCGAAGGCGCTGTAGGTGATGCCGACGAGGATGGTGTAGCCGAGTTTCCCGTCGTAGAGGCCCATCTCCTTGAAGAGGTAGTAGATGGGGTATACGAGGCCCTCTTGCGGCAGGACGTTGACGCCGAGGAAGAAGATGAGGAAGGGGGTGCGCCAGCGGATGCGGCCGATGCCTATGGCGTAGGCGTTGAAGAGGGCGAGCAGGACGGCGATGAGAACGACGCCGAGGCTGATCTGGATGCTGTTGAAGAGTTTCTGGGTGAAGCCGACGCGGTCCCAGACTTCGGCGATGATGCTCCAGTTCCACTGGGCGGGCAGGGACAGCGACCCGTTGGTGCGGAAGTCCGCGCTGGTTTTGAACGAGTTGAGCAGGATGACGATGAAGGGCGCCAGGAACGCGAGGACGAATACGGCGACGGCTGCCAGGACGGCGTAGGAGCCGGGGCTGCGGCGGTTGCCCGTCGCTTTGGCTTTACCCGCTTCAGCCTTGACCGCTTTGCGCCGGTGGCCGGGGGGTGCCGTGGAAGTGGTGTGCGTGGTCATGGTCATCCGTCCTCGCGGGCCTGGCGGGTGAGCATCGTTCCGGCGATGATCAGCACAAGCAGGGTGATCGTGCTGGAGATCGCGGAGCCGTATCCGACGTCGGCGCGCTCGAAGAAGTTCTGGTAGGCGAAGTACGCGGGGACGAGGGTCGAGTTGCCGGGGCCGCCGCCGGTGAGGACGAAGATCTGGGCGAAGACCTTCAGGCCGGCGATGGTGGTGGTGACAAGGACGACGTAGACCTCGGGCCGCAGGATGGGCACGGTGATGCGGGTGAAGCGCTGCCACCAGGTGGCGCCGTCGAGGGAAGCGGCTTCATACAGTTCGGGGTCGATGCGCTGGAGCCCGGAGAGGAACAGCACCAGGGGGTAGCCGAGCTGCATCCAGACGAGGACGGCGAGGACCATCCACAGGGCGAAGTCGGGGTCTCCGAGCCAGTTCTGGGCGAGGGAGTTCAGGCCGATCTTTTCGAGGACGCTGTTGACGGCGCCTTCGGGGGCGAGGATCCAGCCCCACATCAGCCCGGTGACGGCGACGGGGATGACCTGGGGGAGGTAGAGGCCGGAGCGGAAGAGGCTGACGAAGCCGTCTCCGTGCTTCTTGCCGATGTAGTCGAACAGGAGGGCGGCGAGGAAGAGCCCGAGCAGGGTGGGGACGACGGCGATGCCGACGATGACGAAGGCGATGTTGCGGAACGAGGCCCAGAAGTCGGCGTCGCTGAAGAGTCGGGTGTAGTTGTCGAAGCCGATCCAGGTGGGCTCTCCGACGCCCTGCCATTGGGTGAGGCTGTAGTAGAAGGTCATCACCAGCGGGACGACGAGGAAGAGCAGGCTCAGTAGCAGGCCGGGGGCGAGGAAGACGGCGTATCCCGTGGGCCGCGGGTGACGTGTGGTTTTCACTGTTGCTCCAAGAGGGGCGGGACGGCGGCCCGGTGCGGGCGGGCCGCCGTCCCCGGGAAGAAGGGACTGACGCGCGGGTTCGGGCGGGTCAGTCTCAGCGCCGGGTGGCGGTGTACTTCTCGTAGGGGGCCTTGAGCTCGTCGAGGACGGCGTGGGGCTTGCCGCCGTTCATGAGGTTCTGGGTGGCGCCCATCCAGGTGTCGTAGTAGCCGGGTGCCGGCCAGTCCGGGTAGAAGGCGAGCCCCTTGCCGTCCTGGTAGGTGTTGAACGCGGTGATGAGCTCGCGGGACTTGGGGTTTTCGATGGAGTCCGGCTTCACAGCGAGCGGGACGTTGCCCTCTTCCCCGAGGATTTTCTGGATCTTGTCCGACATGGTGATGTCGATGAAGTCCTCGGCGAGCTTCTTGTTCTTCGCCTTGGTGGGCACGACCCAGTGGTTGCCGCCGGAGCCGAGGGTCTTCTTGCTGCCGGGGTAGGGGGCGGTGGACCAGGTGAAGTCGGTGATGTCGGTGGTCAGGCCGCCGAACCACCAGTTGCCGCCGACCATGATCGGGCGCTTCTGCGAGACGAACTGCTCGGTCATGTCGCTGCCCTTGAGGCCGACGTCCTTCTTCTCGAAGTAGCCCTTGTCGAGCCAGTCCTTGTACGTTTCGACCGCGTAGGTCCACTCCGGGCCGTGGAAGTCGACCTTGCCCTTGTAGAGCTGGTAGTCGTCGACCCAGGCGTCATTCGCCTTGGCCAGGGCCAGGAGGTAGAGCCAGTGGCCGGCGGGGTGGTCGTTGCCGGCGTTGGCGAGCGGGGTGATCCCGGCGGCCTTGAAGTCGGCCAGGGCGGCCTCGAAGCTCTGGAGGTCGGTGGGCTTGGTGATGTTGTGCTTCTTGAATAGGTCGTCGTTGTAGTACGCGAGGACGAACTCGCCGTAGTTAGGGACGCCGTACCACTTGTCGCCGCCCATTTCGCCGTTGGCGTCGTAGCGGGCGGTGACGGACGCGCTCTCGCTGATCTTCTTGTCCCAGCCGCGTTCCTTCGCGACGGAGGTAAGGTCGGTGAGCAGGCCCTGCTTGGCGAGCAGTCCGGTGGTGGCATTGCCCTTGTTGTACTCCATGACGTCGGGCGCCTTGTCGGAGTTCAGGATCATGCCGGCGTTCTGCTGTATCTGCTCGAACGTCTTGCGTTCGAAGACGACCTTCACGTCGGGGTGGGTCTTCTTGAACTCCGCGATGGCCGAGTCCCAGGCGTTGCTCAGGGCGCCGTCCTCCTGCTCGTAGTGCCACAGGCGCAGAGTCTTGCCGTCTCCCTCGGCGGTGTCCGATCCGCCGCCGCAAGCGGTCAGCGGTGCCACGAGTGCCAGAGCGGACACGGCGAGCAGAGCTCGTCGGGTGGTGCGGCGCGGAGCACGGAAGCGCATGTTCGTCATGAGGATTCCTTGGGTGTGCAGGGTCAGGGCGGTGCGGGGGGAGGCGGTACGGGTGTTCAGGTGGGGCTGGTCAGGTATTGCGGCGGTGGACACGGGCTTCCCAGGGCTGCAGGGTGTGCGGGGCCGTGAGAGGTGTGGAGGCCGGGACGTTGGCGATGAGGGTCTCGCTGTGTTCCCAGCCGTCGGGCAGGTCGACGGTGAGGTCGGCTCCGCTGAAGTTGGCGAGGACCAGCAGTTCGGTGCCGGATGCCGCGTCGTGGCGGGTGAAGGCATAGAGCTGCTCGTGGTCGGGGTGCAGCATGTGGAAGTCACCGTGAGTGAGGGCGGGCTCGGTGTGCCGCAGGGCGATCAGGCGGCGGTAGTAGTGGAAGACGGAGTCGGGGTCGGCGAGCTGGACCTTGGCGTTGACATGGGTGTGATCGGGGTTCACCGCGATCCACGGGGTGCCAGCGGTGAAGCCGGCGTGCTGGGAGGTGTCCCACTGCATGGGGGTGCGGGCGTTGTCCCGGCTGCGGTGCCGAAGTCCGGCCAGGACCTGTTCCTCGTCGACACCGTGGGCGGTCTGCTCGCGGTGGTAGTTGAGGGACTCGATGTCGCGGAAGTCATCGATGGAGGCGAAACGGCTATTGGCCATGGCGAGCTCTTCGCCCTGGTACACGTAAGGGGTCCCGCGGTGCAGGTGGAGCACGGTGGCGAGGAGCTTCGCGGAGCGGTCGCGGGAGGCGGGACTGTCGTCGCCGAAGCGGGAGACGGCACGGGGCTGGTCGTGGTTGTTCCAGTACAGGCTGTTCCAGCCGGTCTCGCCCAGGCCGGTCTGCCAGCGGCCGAGGCTGGCCTTGAGGGCGGTCAGCTTCAGCGGACGGACATCGAACTTCCCGCTGGGTCCCTGGTCGAGGCCGACGTGCTCGAACTGGAACACCATGTCGAGCTCGCGGCGGGAGGGGTCGGTGAACAGCTTGGCGTCCCCGACAGTGACTCCGGGCATTTCGCCGACGGTCAGCAGGCGGCGAGGGTGGCCTTCGAAGACCTCACGGTGCATCTCCGCCAGGTACTCGTGGATGCGGGGGCCGCAGATGTAGTGGGGGCTGCCGTCCCCGTGCAAGGCACCCTCGTGCACGATGCCGTCGGGAAGGCCAGGGGTCTTGGAGATGAGGTTGATGACGTCCATGCGGAAGCCGTCGACGCCCCGGTCGAGCCACCAGCGCATCATGGCGTAGACCGCCTGGCGCACGGTGGGGTTCTCCCAGTTGAGGTCGGGCTGCTTGCGGGAGAACAAGTGCAGGTAGTACTCGCCGCTCTTCTCGTCGTAGGTCCAGGTGGGGCCGGAGAAGAAGGAGCCCCAGTTGTTGGGTTCCGCACCCGGGGTGCCCGGCTCCATGCCCTCGCGGGCGGGGCGCCAGAAGTACCAGTCCCGCTTGCCGCCCTGCGGGCCTTCGTTGCGGGAGGCGGTGAACCAGGGGTGTTCGTCGGAGGTGTGGTTGACGACCAGGTCCATGACGAGCTTCATGCCGCGCTCGTGGACGGCTGCCAGGAGCCGGTCGAAGTCGGCGAGGGTTCCGAAGAGCGGGTCGATGTCCTGGTAGTCGCTGATGTCGTACCCGTTGTCGTCGTGCGGGGACGGGTAGACAGGGGACAGCCACAGGACGTCGACGCCCAGCTGGGCCAGGTAGTCGAGCCGTTCGATGATGCCTTGCAGGTCGCCGATGCCGTCCGCGTTCGAGTCCGCGAAGCTGCGGGGGTAGATCTGGTACACCACCGCTTCGCTCCACCAGGCGTCGGCGGGATTGGCTTCGATTTCGGGCACGTCAAACCTCATAGTGTTCGCATGGTTACTTTTAGTGACTTTGCGGGTGATGGGTTGCCGCAGCATCGGCGGGCGCTGTGGGTCAGGAGATGGCCGCGCCCACGGTGTCGCGGATGACGAGGCAGGCGGCGCCCCGGGCCCAGAGGTCGTGGCGGGCGGGGTCGACGTGGATGTCGCAGTCGGTGGCCGCGGTGGAGAACGCCTGGGCTTGCATCGCCTCGCTCATGTGCGGGCCGAACAGGTCGTAGGCGACCGCGCCTTCGCCGGCGATGATGATTTTCTGCAGGTTGAGCAGGTTGCACATGCCGGCCACGCCTCTGCCGAGGGCGGTGCCGGCTTCGGCGAAGGCGGATCGGGCCACGGTGCGGGCCGCCCCGGCTTCGCCTCGCGCGAGCTCGATGGCGTCGGTGATCGTGTCGCAGGGAAATCCGCCGTCTGCGAGGTGGCGCAGGATGGCGCGGTCGCCCGCCAGGGCTTCGAGGCAACCGCGTCGGCCGCAGCTGCACATGGGTCCGGAGGGGTCCAGGGGAAGGTGGCCGAGTTCGCCCGCGAGTCCGGTGGCGCCGGAGAACAGGGCGCCGTCCAGGAGCAGGCCGCAGCCGATGCCGGGGCCGACGGTGACCACAGCGAAGGAATCGATGTCGCGGCCTTCGCCGAACCAGCGTTCGGCGACGACCAGGGTGTTGACGTCGTTGTTGACGACCACCGACAGCCCGGTCGCTTCCCGCAGGGGCCCGGCCACGTCGACCTTGTTCCAGTCGAGCAGGGCCGAGTAGCGGCAGATCCCGGCTGCCGAATCGACGTGGCCGCTGACCCCGACGCCGAGGCCGAGCACCCTGTCCGCCGCTTCGGGCGCCTCTGCGAGGAGCCTGCCGGTCAGGGAGGCGGCGGCGGACAGGGCGGTCTGGGGGGTGCAGTCGGCCAGGGGCTCCTCGTCCCGGGCCAGGACGTTGGCCGCCATGTCGGTGACGACGCCAAAGACCCGTCCGGGGGCGATCTTCATGCCGACGACCACGTGCTTGTCGGGATTGACGTGCAGCATCTTCTGCGGCCTGCCCCGCCCCTGGGCAACCGGGTCGCTCTCACGCAGGTAGTCATGCTCGAGCAGCGGCGGCAGCATGCGGGTGACAGAGGAGGGCACGAGGCCCAGGCGCTGGGCGAGCTGGGTGCGCGAGATGGGTCCTGCGGTGAGCACGGTCGCGAAGATCTCCGCCCTGGTCTGCTCACTGACAAGCTCCGAGAACCGGATCTTGGACGGGCTCATCACGCGGTGCCTCCAGGTAGTGGTCTGTCAGGGCCGTTGCATCAAGATCAGCGCCATCGAACCCGATGCGGGTAGCGAGGGCTTCCCGTATGCGCGGGGCCGGTACTGCCAAGCGTTGCAGAGATCGTCATCGCGCCTCCTGCGGCTGGGACGCCATCGACCTGTGGAAGTCGGCGTCGCTACTTATGACGGGAGTGTGTCCCGCAGCCTTTAAGTGCGTCAAGGAAGAAAACATCGCGTTACTCAACCGTGATGGCCCACTCCAACCGGGCACTCGTAGTCGCTTTGCGTCTTTTGTGCATCTTGTTATGCACGCGCTGGCCCCGCAGGTCGAAGAATCCTGTTCATTTCATTGACACGAGGAAGAAATGACGGGAAGTTAACCGGCAACCGGGGCGGAGCCAGGGCCTGTTGGGTCACAGGTCGCCGCCACATCTGCAGCCCCTCACCCCTCGGGGCGGGCAGGACCGGTTCGCTCCGCTCGCAGGACCGGTGTCCTGTGCTCCTGGCCCTGCGAATGATCCCCGCGTGGACTCCGTCAGCCGGCTCCCCCAAAGAGAGACGAACCGCCGACCAGGACGAGTGCCGCACCCCGGTCAGCCCCGGCAACGGGCGACCGCATGCACCGATGACTCCGCCACACAGCTGTTCCAGCTGTTCCAGCGGTGTCCGTGCCCGCCCCGGGCGGGCGCCCTGGGGGCCATGCCCCGACTCATCAAGGAGAGGACATCAACATGCCCGCAGGAAGACTGCGACGGCTCAACCCGCTGGCGGCCATCGCCGCCGGCCTGGCCTTGGCGCTCGCCGGAGCCGTCATGCCGACCAGCGCTCTGGCTTCGGTCTCCCCCCTGCCTTCGGGCCGGCTCGTCCCCGCGGCAGCTCTTGCCGCCGCGGCCTCGGCACCCGCGGCAGGAGCGGCGGGAGAGACCGCGAACAGCGAGCAGCTGCAGACCTGGTGGCACGACAACCACGAGTTCAACACGAGCAGCCCGGTGGGCGGTGACAAGGTGCGGCGGTCCTCCTTCTACGACGTGAAGGTCGCCACGGCCGCGGCTCCGACTACGAAGTACGACTCGTTCGCGTACATGAGCATCCCCCGCAGCGGCAAGGGAAAGATCGGCTACACCAAGGAGGACGGCGCGGAGTTCTCCGCCTCGGCGAACCTCACCATGAGCTGGTCGTCGTTCCAGTACACGGCCGACGTGTGGGTCGACGTGTCACTGCGCACCGACCAGAGCATCTCCTCGGCCGACCAGGTCAAGATCAAGCCGAGCAGCTTGAACTTCGACAAGGAGCTGGTCAACAGCAAGACCGTCCGGGTCAAGGTGCCCTACAGCTCGAAGGGCTACCGGTTCTCGGTCGAGTTCGACCCGCAGCTGTACACGGCCTACAACGACATGTCCGGCCCGGCCAATGACGCCGGGAAGCTGACCACCACCGGCGGCGGCAACAACCGGGCCATCCACACCGAGCCCCGTAACTCGATGATGATCTTTGCCGAGCCGACGCCGACCGGCGCGGAGAAGGAGCGGCTGATCCCCACCGCCGCGTCGGGGAGCATCCACTACCCCGAGCCCGGCCAGGTCACGAACCTGAACAACATCAGCCAGGACATCATCTACTTCCGCCCGGGTACCTACACCATGGGCTCGAAGTACCACGCGGTGCTCCCGGCCAACGTCAAGTGGGTCTACCTGGCACCCGGCGCGTACGTGAAGGGCGCCTTCCGCTTCTTCCACGATACCCAGGGCCTGTACAAGGTGACCGGGTACGGAGTCCTCTCCGGTGAGCAGTACGTCTACGAGGCGGACACCAACAACAACTACGACCACCTCAGCGGGGCGTCGAACTGTCACGCCTCCTGCGTGAAGATGCTCCAGTTCCAGTCCGCCGACGCCCAGCAGTACCTCGATCTGCAGGGCGTGACGATCAACGAACCGCCCTACCACTCGTTCGTCGTCTACGGCAACGAGCAGACCTTCCAGATGCGCGTCGACAACTACAAGCAGGTCGGCTCCTGGTACTGGCAGACCGACGGCATCGAGCTCTACCGCGGCAGCACCATGAAGAACACGTTCTTCAACGCCAACGACGACGTCCTGAAGATGTACCACAGCGACGTCAACATCGATAACACCGTCATCTGGAAGAACGAGAACGGCCCCGTCATCCAGTGGGGCTGGACTCCCCGCAACATCGACAACGTCCGGGTGACCAACACCCACGTCATCCACAACCGGATGTACTGGAAGGACGTCAAGTACAACACCTGCATCCTCAACTCCTCCTCCCACTGGGAGGACATGGGGTCCACCACCAAGGGCGACCCCAACACGAAGGTCCAGAATATGACCTTCGAGAACATCACCGTCGAAGGCCAGACCAACTGCGCGATCCGCGTCTTCGCGCTCTCCAGCACCGAAAACATCCTCGTCAAGAACCTGAAGATCGACAGCTGGAACGGCCTCGACCCGGGCAGCCAGGTCAGCCTCCTCAAGCGCTACACCAACACCGCCGGCCAGAAGGTCACCCTGGGTAACGAAACGGCTCAGAGCAAGGGCCTCAAGCTCGAGAACTACACCGTCGGCGGCACCGTCATCAACAAGTCCGGCACCAACTGGGGAGCGGACCAGCCCGGCCGCCTCGGCTTCGACGCGGAGACCTGGGACAACTGGAACGCCTGGGGTGCCGGCGGCAACCCCACCCCTGACCCCGAACCGAGCGCGGGTTCTGGCCGGATCGTCAACGGCGGCACCACCAAGTGCATCGACCGCGCCGGGGCCGGCACGGCCAACGGCACCGCGATCCAGCAGTGGACCTGCGCCAACACAGCCTCGATGACGTGGACGCTGGACGGCCAGCAGCTCAAGTCCGGCGGCAAGTGCCTGGACGTCGAAGGCGGCGCAACCGCCAACGGCACCAAGGCGCACCTGTGGGACTGCGGCGGCTGGGACAGCCAGAAGTGGGCCTTCCAGGCCAACGGAACGCTGAAGAACCTCAAGTCCGGCCGCTGCCTCGATGTCGAGGGCCAGAGCACTGCCAACGGTGCCCGCCTCCACCTGTGGGACTGCAGCACCTGGGCCAGCCAGAAGTTCAGCCTCACCGCCTAGCCACTTGATCGCGGGTGGCCACCACCCCAGCGGGCCGCCCGCGACCAGGCCCAGCAGCACCCCAATCCCTCCTCCCGCGCAGAAAGGCATGCCGCACATGCCAGCAGCCAGGTTCGAACAGCCCATCCTGAGCCTCTTCCGCATCGTGACCGGCCTGCTCTTCGCCTGCCACGGAGTCGCCACCCTCTTCAACGTCCTGGGCGGCCCGCACGGCGAGATGCCCAGCACCGGGGAGTGGCCCGGCTGGTGGGCCGCGGTGATCCAGCTGATCGGTGGAGCACTCGTGCTGATCGGACTGAGCACGCGCACGGCAGCACTTCTGTGCTCCGGGTCCATGGCCTACGCCTACTTCGTCAACCACCAGGGCGACGGGCTGTTTCCCATCGAGAACGGTGGCGAGAGCGCCGCGCTGTTCTGCTGGGCCTTCCTGCTCATCGCCGCCCTCGGCCCCGGCCAGTGGTCCCTGGCCGCCCTGCTGAACCGGCTCGCGCGTCGGCGAGAGGAGGTGAGCACCCACCTGAGTAACGCCTGACCGCATCACAAGCTGTCATGTGCACCTAAATCATTGGTCGGGGTCGGCCTGTGATCTCCACATACACGGAGGAAGAGCACCATGAACCGCATACCCGCAACGCTGTCCCGCGCCGTCGCGCTGAGCTCCACCGTACTGGCCACCGCCCTCCTGGGCGTCATCCAGGCACCGACGGCCTCCGCACACGGCACCGTCATCACCCCCGAGACCCGCAACTACGGCTGCCTGCAGCGCTGGGGCTACACCGAGCCCAGCGAGTCCCAGGACCCCATGTGCTATCGCACCTACCACGAGAACGCGAACGCCATCGGCGCGTGGAAGGCCGTCTACGCCAACAACACCGGCGACAACTACAAGCAGGTCATCCCCAACGGTCAGATCTGCAGCGCCGGCGGCCAGGGCGAGACGAACTACCGTCCCCTCGACCGCCCCGGACCGTGGAAGATGACCAACATCGGCTCCGACTTCACCATCGACCTCTACGACGAGGCACGACACGGCGCGGACTGGCTCGAGGTCTACGTCACCAAGCAGGGCTTCAACCCGGAGTACCAGCTGATCGGGTGGGACGACCTCGAGCTGGTGAAGAAGACCGGCAGGTACCCCTACCAGCCGCACTACGTCACGGACGTCAGCACCTCCGGCTACAGCGGACGCCACGTCGTGGTGACCGTCTGGAAGGCATCGCACATGGACCAGAAGTACTTCCTGTGCAGCGACGTCAACTTCAGCTGACCGGGACCGGCTAACCCGGGGCCCCGCAGGAGGCACTGCCCTCCGCGGGGCCCTTCCCCGTACGAAGAACCAGGGGCCCGGGCCGGCGGACAACCACCGCAGTCAGGTGCCCAGCAGCCAGCACCCGTGATCGTCTCCAGCGGAGGAGATTGTCGATGACCAGCACTTCCCACCACCGCCAGCCCGCCGAAAGCCCTGCCCCCGACGACCGGGCACCCGCCCCGGCGCTGGGCCTGCGGCAGACCCTGGGAAGCCGTGCAGCGGGCCACGCCCACCGCTACACGCGGATCAGCACCCTCGTGCTGCGCGTCTGCATCGGACTGGTCTTCTGCTGGTTCGGCGCCCTGAAGTTCTTCCCCGGCGCGAGCGCGGCCGAGGACTTCGCCATCAGCGCCATGACCGAATTGACCATGGGGTTCATCCCCGACCCGCTCTGCCTGCTCCTGCTCGCGGTTCTGGAGACGGGCATCGGGCTCGCGTTCCTGACCGGTTTCCTGCTCCGCTGGGCCCTGGCAGCATTCTTCCTCCACATGGCCGGAGTCTTTCTCTCGCTGCTCGTACTGCCGGACGCCGCCTGGCACACCGCGGCTGTCCCCACCCTCGAAGGCCAGTACGTCATCAAGAACATCGTCCTGGTCGCCGCCGGCCTCCACATCGCCGCCGGCGAACTCACCCCCTGACCGGCCCTCTCTTCTCCCGCCAAGCGCGACTCGCACCAGGAGCACCCGTGGGCAGCACCATTACCCTGCACAACCTCGCCAAGACCTACTCCAACGGACAGAGGGCCGTGCACCAGCTCTCTCTGACCGTCCAGGACGGGGAGTTCCTCGTACTGCTCGGCCCATCCGGATGCGGCAAGTCCACCCTGCTGCGCATGATCGCCGGCCTGGAAACCATCAGCGGGGGCGAGCTGCACCTCGGCGGAAGGATCGCCAACGATCTCCAGCCGAGCGAACGAGACATCGCGATGATCTTCCAGAGCTTCGCGCTCTACCCCAACATGACCACAGCGCAGAACATCGGCTTTCCCCTCGCGGTCCAGAAACAGGACCCCGACCAGGTGAGGGCACACGTGCAGTCCGTCGCCCAGACCCTGGGCATCGACCACCTCCTGAACCAGATCCCCGGCCGGCTCTCCGGCGGAGAGCGCCAGCGCGTCGCCATGGGCCGCGCAGTGGTACGGCGCCCCTCGGTCTTCCTGATGGACGAGCCGCTCTCCAGCCTCGACGCCCGGCTGCGGGCCCGCCTGCGCACCGAAATGCTCGCGGTCACCCGCAGCACCGGTGCGACGACCATCTACGTCACCCACGACCAGGCCGAAGCCATGGCGCTCGGCGACCGGGTGGCAGTCATGCGCGACGGAGTCCTTCAGCAGGTCGACACCCCCCGCACCCTCTACGCACTGCCCGCCAACGCCTTCGTCGCCTCGTTCGTCGGCACACCGAGGATCAACCTGCTGCACGGCACGGTGTACGCCCCCGTCGACGGCGTCATGGCGCTCAACGTGGGGGCCCAAAAAATCACCCTCTCCTACCCGCTCACGCATGACCACCAGATGCTCCGCGTCTTCCAGGGACAGCCGCTCCTCATCGGACTGCGTCCCGAAGCCATCCGCATAGCCGACAAGACACACGCCACCGCCTTCGAACGAGCCATGACCGGGGTCGTCGAGCACACCGAGTTCCAGGGCCACGAAGCGCTGCTCCACCTCTCACTCGGCGGACAGCAGGCCGACGTACCGGCCCAGCTCTCCGACCACATACCCCACCACCCGGCCCGCACAAGCGCCGCCGACGTCCTGCGGCAACTCCGCCGCCGCATCGGCGCCTTCGGCCGCCACCCCGCGCTCCCCGGCGCCACAGAGCCTCCGGCGCAGTCCCCTCCCCGCAAGGGCATCGGAGAACTCGTCATCCGCGATGAACCGGGCGCCCGTCATCGAAGAGGCCAGCACATCCCCCTCCTCATCGACGTACGCAACCTGCTCGTCTTCAATGCACGCGGCGAACGCATCAGCCCCGACCCCACCCAAGTGCCGCAACTCTGACTACAGCTAAAACACCCCACTCCAGCCCTGACCAGCCAGCCTTCCCCCGCCGAGGACAGAAACCGGCGACCGTCCAGAAGCACCACAAGGGGCACGTGGCGGTCGAGCACATCCGGACTTCCGAGTAGCCCACCGGCGGTCCGCTCGACAGGGCAAGACCGGGGTCCCGGCCGGACCGGGAGCAGGAACTCCTCTAAGCCGAGCGGCGGCGCCGGTGGCACGCGGCTATCGCAAGGGCATGTGAACAACAGATTGGAACCTGCGCGCCTTCGGATGTGAGACGGCGAAGTTGAACCGACGCGCCCAGGTAGGCCAGCAGACGTGCTTCTCCGCGCTGGCGGAGGTGAGCTGCCCATCGCGGCGGAGGAACAAAGGCCGACCTCCGCCCACAGCCCCGGCCCGCTGCCCCACGTCGAGTGAAGCCGAAAGAGCCTCCGTCAGCCGTGGGAGCGCTCTGGGACTTTTCTGGGACTTTCGGTTCCATCAACTGGCACGAGCATGAAACAACTGAAAGACCATTCTCCCAGGTCAGCGACCGAATCCCTCTCATCGTCGCAGGCCACCTCGCTGGCTGGTTTCTTCCGGGACATCTGAAAGCCCGCAAGAATGGCACCGCCACACCCCTTCTGACCTGCACAAATGCGAGTTGAGGCGGGGTGTGACGGAGTCCCTGGGACTTTTCTGGGACTTTGAACCAGGAGCAACGGCTTCCGTGCACCGCGCTCTTCACGTGATGAGTATCGAAAAGACGTTGGCCTGGGCGAGTCACGGAAAAGCCCAGGTCAGACACCATTTCTCAGCTCCCATCCTGCGTGTGGGTACCTGGAGCGTCAAACGAGCGTCACAGCCGACAGTCGGTGAACAGGCCGCCAAAGTGCCGGCCAGGGCCGACTACAGGTGCAGTCCCACATGGTTCACGATGAACCGCTTCTCCTCGGAGTCGAGGGCGAAGTAGATGCGTCCGACCTCGTTGGGCGAGACGGCGTCCCGTACCTTGATGTGCGGCAGTCCGTCCCAGCGCTTCCCGTTGAACGTGAAGTAACGCTTGTCCTTGTCCTTGCTGAGTTTCTCGTCGTTGGGCGCGAATTTCAGTCCGTGGTTGTCGTAGAACCACTGGGCCAGCCTGGGCATCTTGCCGGAATTGAGTACAGGTCCATCGCAGCCTGCGCGAGGGCGGTCAGCCGGTCGGCCATCTCCTGGGGGTACGGGTAGCGGGAGTCCTTCCAGCCGCGCGCCGCTCTCGCCGTGAGCACGATGTGCTCCTCCGACGCCTTGGCGAGAGCTTCGAAAGTGAGCACGGCATCCGATCCCAAAAGAGGGATCTCGCTCCAGGCATCGGATGTGGCCGCCCGCCCGCTCCCACCCTTCGACAGGCCCAGGTACTCGTTCTTCCCATAGTCCCGGTCCTGACGCAGGGCCTCAGCGGTGGCGGCATCGCCTCGCGCCTTGTCGCGTTCCTCCCTGCAGCTCTGTGCCATGTCCTCCCAGGACGTGGCATCCTCTTCGAGCTGCCGGACACGTTTCTGCAGTGCTTCGAGCTCGCCGGTCGTGTCTCCGGCGGCTTGGGCGCGCGACAACTGGCGTCGATGGCGCCGCTACCGCGGTTTCCGGCCCTGGGCAGGAAGTGGGCGTACTTTCTCACGGTAAACCCCGGGTCGGTGTGGCCGAGCCACCGCGTCAGGGAGAGCACCGATTCGCCGGCCTCCAGCTGCTCGGAGGCGTAGAAGTGTCGCAGGACGTGAAACCCGTGCTCTCTGGACGGTTCCCACACGGGAGCCTCCGGCGGCCGGTACCGTCCCTTGTTCAATCGCCTGCAACGTTGACGGGCCGCCAGGTTGGGTGGGCCTGCATACCCGGGCAATTCTCTCCTTGCGGGCTCCTGTGCGGTCCGGCCGCCCGAGTTGTACGGCTCGTGTTCTGCCCGTGGTCCCGCACGCGCCCCCACGGGGCGATGGTTTCGGGCATATCCGCCGTGCCCGGACCCTGCGGTAACCGCTCTCTACGTGGGTGGCGACCGGCATGGCCGGCGCCGCCCACGCGAGTGCGGAATCGTTGCTTCCGGTCACCGGCACCCCGCGCCCTCCACCCCGCCCCACGGGCACCGAACATTGAAAAGAACTTCTTCTTATAAATTACCCTCGCACGCCCCCCTTACCGCGCTGGCCAAAAAACGCCGTTCACTCATTCACGACCCCTCACGTCCGCTGCTACTCTGCGAACTCCCTATTCGGATGTGATGGAGATTCTCCGCATGGAAGATCGACCCGATACGGGGTCGCTGCCGGCGAATGCGTGGACCACCGGCGCGTCCGCCCGCGAGTGTCTCCGCTATGCCGCGTACCCGATTCTGCTCCTGTCGGCAGTCTGGCTCTTCACCTCGGTTCTACGCTTCGACTGGGACCGGGGCCGGGCCGTCCAGCTCTTCCTGATCGGCACCATCGTCTATCTCGCGGCGCTGGAGCGGCTGATCCCGCACCGGACCGACTGGCACCCGAGCGGCCGGGAACTGTGCTGGTACGCAGCCTATTTCGGGTTCACCATGGCCGGCGCCGTGCTCGGCCAGTCGGTCGTCGCGGCCGTTCTGGCCGCGACCCCCGTCACGGGACCGGGGCTCGCACTCGGGGCCGAGGTGCCCCTCGCGCTGCTGGCCTCCTCACTGACCGGCTACCTCGCCCACCGCTGGGCGCATTCCAATCGGTGGCTGTGGAAGGTACACGGAATTCATCACGTCCCGGGAAAAGTGAACGTCGCCAATAACGGCGTCAACCACCTACTGGATGTCGCCTTCAAACAGGGCACGGTCCAATTGTCACTGGGATTTCTCGGATTCTCCGCCGACTGCCTTTTCGCGGTGGCGCTCTTAACCCTTGTCCAAGGCTATTTCGTGCACGCGAACGTGGACGTCCGACTCGGTCCGCTTCACCACGTCCTGGCCAGCCCCGAGCAACACCGGCTGCACCACAGCGCCGACCTGGCCGAGGCCGGTCACTTCGGCGTGGACCTCTCGGTCTGGGACCGCCTCTTCGGCAGTTTCACCTGGCGACCGGACCGCCGCCCGGCGATCGTCGGTGTCAAGGACCCCGCCACGTTCCCGGAGACCGGCTCGATCGTCGCCAGCCTGCTCCACCCCGTGCGCCGCCCGCCCCACACCGCGTAGTCCCCCGTACCGCGCACACCCGCTCCGTACCGCGACCTCGCCGCCCCGTACCGCGCAGTCCCGCACCGTACCGGCGTCGTGCCCCCATACGCCCCCGCCCGGCCCGTACCGAGGCGTCGTCTCCACCGGATTGGACCATGACGGACTCACTCAGCGCCGCCCACCGCGACAAGGTCGCCATCATCGGCATCGGCTGCCGGCTCCCCGGACACGCGGGTGACCACCGGTCCTTCTGGCGCAATCTGATCGAAGGCCGGGACTGTCTCGTCCCCACCCCGGCGGACCGGTACGACACCACGACCCTCGGCAGCCGCGACCGGGCCAAGCCGGGCCGGCTGACCGGCGGCCGGGGCGGCTACATCGACGGCTTCGACGAGTTCGACCCCCACTTCTTCGGGATCAGCCCGCGCGAGGCCGAGCACATGGACCCGCAGCAGCGCAAGCTCCTGGAGGTGTCCTGGGAGGCCCTGGAGGACGGCGGACAGCGGCCCGCCGAACTGGCCGGGCGGGACGTCGGCGTCTTCATCGGCGCCTTCACCCTGGACTACAAGATCCTGCAGTTCGCCGACCTCGGCTTCGAGACGCTGGCCGCGCACACCGCGACCGGCACGATGATGACGATGGTCTCGAACCGTATCTCGCACTGCCTCGACTTCCGCGGCCCCAGCATCTCGATCGACACGGCGTGCAGCTCCTCCCTGGTCGCGGTCCACCTGGCCTGCCAGAGCCTGCAGCGCGGCGAGAGCGAACTCGCCCTGGCCGGAGGTACCCTGCTGCACCTCGCGCCGCAGTACACCATCGCCGAGACCAAGGGCGGCTTCCTCTCCCCCGACGGACGCTCCCGCGCCTTCGACGCCTCCGCCGACGGCTACGTACGGGCCGAGGGCGTCGGCGTCGTGGCGCTCAAGCGCCTCTCGGACGCGCTGCGCGACGGCGACCCGGTGCACGCCGTGGTGATCGGCAGCGGGGTGAACCAGGACGGACGCACCAACGGCATCACCGTGCCCAGCGCCGACGCCCAGGCCACGCTCATCGAGCGGGTCTGCGCCAAGGCGGGAGTGACACCGGGCAGCCTCCAGTACGTCGAGGCGCACGGCACCTCCACCCCCGTCGGCGACCCGATCGAAGCGCGGGCGCTGGGCCGGGTGCTGGCGCAGGGCCGGGCGCCCGGGGCGCGGTGCTACGTCGGCTCGGTCAAGACCAACATCGGGCACACGGAGGCCGCCGCCGGCGTCGCGGGCCTGATCAAGACGGCGCTGGCCCTCCGGCACCGCCGCATCCCACCGCACCTGAACCTCGAACAGCCCAACCCCGCCATCGACTTCGCCGCGCTGCCCTTCGAGATCCCGACCGCACCGGTCGACTGGCCGGAGCACGAGGGACCCGCGCGGGCAGGCGTCAACTCCTTCGGCTTCGGCGGCACCAACGCCCACGTCCTGCTGGAGGAGGCGCCGCCCCGCCCGCCGGAAGAGCCGCGCGCGACGGCCCGGACGCCCGCCCGCTCGGTCCTCCCGCTGAGCGCCCGGCACGCGTCGGGCCCGGCCGAACTGGCCGCGGGCGTCCGCCGCGAACTTGCCGCCGGAGTGCCCCTCGCGGACCTCGGGCACACCCTGGCCCACCGCCGCCAGCACTTCGAGGAGCGCCTCGCCGTCGTCCACTCCCCCCTCGGCCCGCCCGGCTCCCTCGACGAGGTACTGGCCGCCTGCGAGCGCGGGGAGCAGCACCCCCGGGCCGTGCGGGGCCGCCTCCGGGAGCCCGGGGCGCAGCGGCTGGTGTGGGTGTTCACCGGCATGGGGCCGCAGTGGTGGGGCATGGGGCGCGAGCTCCTGGACGCCGAGCCCGTGTTCCGGGAGGCGGTCGAGCGCTGCGACCGGGAGGTCCGGCGCCAGGCGGGCTGGTCGCTGCTCGACGAGCTGACCCGGCCCGAGGCTGAGTCCCGGATGGCCGAGACCTGGCTCGCCCAGCCCGCCAACTTCGCCGTCCAGGCGGGGCTCGCGGCGCTGTGGGAACACCACGGGGTGCGGCCGGACGCCGTCGTCGGGCACAGCACAGGCGAGATCGCGGCCTTCCACCAGGCCGGGGTGTACGGCCTGGAGGACGCCGTCCGGATCGCGCTGGCGCGCAGCGCCCTCCAGCACCGGCTCGCGGGCACCGGCGTGATGCTGGCGGCGAACCTGTCCGAGGAGGAGGCCGAGCGGCTGGTCCGCCCGTACCGGGACCACGTGTCGGTCGCCGCCGTGAACAGCCCGGCGTCAGTGACGCTGTCCGGGGACCGGGACACCCTCGGGGAGCTCGCCGGGCGGCTGGAGCGGGAGCAGGTCTTCGCCCGGTTCCTCGACGTCGAAGTGCCGTACCACAGCGTGCGGATGGACCCGATCAAGGCCGAGCTGCACGAGGCGCTGGCCGGGATCGCGCCGCGCGCCGCCGGTCTCCCGCTGTATCTGACCGCCCGCCAGGGGCGTGCGCGGGGGCCGGAGCTGGACGCCGCGTACTGGTGGGAGAACGTCCGGCGGCCCGTCCGGTTCCGTGCCGCGGTCGACCGGCTGGTCAACGACGGGTACACGCTGTTCCTGGAGATCGGTCCGCACCCGGTGCTCGGCCACTCGATCCGGGAGTGCCTGGAGGGCCGGGCCGTCGAGGGGGTGACGCTGCCGTCGATCCGGCGCCGGGAGGACGAGCCCGAGCGGTTCGCCCGCTCCCTCGCAGAGCTGTACACGCTGGGCGTCGACGTGGACTGGTCGGTGCTCCAGCCCGTGGGGAGGCCGGTGCCGCTGCCGGGCTATCCGTGGCAGCGGGAGCGGTACTGGGTGGAGCCCGCGCCGGTGGAGCAGATCCGGCTCGGCCGGCTGGACCACCCGCTGCTCGGCCGGCGGACCTCCGCGCTGCAGCCGACCTGGGAGAGCCGCCTGGACAGCGAGCGGCTGCCATACCTGGCCGACCACCGGATCGAGGACAGCACGGTCTTCCCGGCAGCCGGGTACCTGGAGATGGCTGCGCAGGCGGTCCGGGCGCTGACCGGCGGCGACACGGCGACCCTGGCCGACGTCGAGTTCTCCCGGGCCCTGTTCCTGCCCGACGGCGAGGCGACGACCGTTCAGCTCGCCTTCGCGCCGGAGGAGGCCGGGTTCACCATCGCCTCCCTCGCCCGTTCCGGGACCGGGGCTCCGGACCGTACGGTCCACGCGAGCGGGGTCGTCCGCACCGGGCAGCCACGCCGGCTCGCGGAACCGCTGGGCACGGACGCGGTACGGGCGCGGGCGCGGCGTCGGCTCGACCGGGAGGCGTGCTACGGCGAGCTGGCGGCGCTCGGCTACCACTACGGCCCGGCGTTCCGGGCGATCGACGAGGTGTGGACGGCGCCCGGCGAGGCGCTGTCGCTGATCCGGCCCACCCCGGGCATGGGCGACGGGGCCGCGGACTGCCATGTGCACCCCGTGCTCCTGGACGCCTGCTTCCAGACCATGCTCACCGCGACGACGCCCGACGACGGCCGGTCCGCCGGGATCCGGCTGCCCGTCGGCATCGCGGAGCTGCGGCTGGACGCGGTCGGCGACCGGGCCCTGTGGGCGCACGCGACGGTGACCACGGAGAGCGACGAGGAACTGGTCGGCGACCTCGCCCTGTACGCCGAGGACGGGACGCCGCTCGGCCGGATCAGCGGCTTCCGCGCGGCGGCGGTGGACCGGGTGGCCTCCTCGGTGAAGCTCGGCACCATCGACGGCTGGCTGGCCGAGGTGGTCTGGGAGGAGACGCCCACCGAGGCGCCGGAGGACGGCGGGACCGCCGAGGGGACCGGGGACGGTCCCGACGGCTCCCCCACGCCCGACCTGGTGGTCTTCGCCGACGAGGGCGGGCTCGGCGCGCGGATGGCCGAGGCGGTCGTGGCGCGCGGCGGGCGGTGCCGGCTGGTCCGCCCGGGCAGCCGATACCGAAGCGGGGCCCGGCACATGACCGTGCGACCCGATTCGGCGGCCGATCTGCGCAGGCTGTTCGACGAACTCGGGCCGGGGTTCAGAGCCGTGGTGCATCTGTGGAACCTCGATCTGCCCCCGCTGGACACGGTCGGCGCGGCGGACCTCGGCGGGATCGGCACAGTCGGCGGCTACTCGCTCGTCCTGCTCGCCCAGGTGCTGCCCGAGGCGTGCCCGGAGGGGCGCCTGCACATCGTCACCCGGGGCGCCCAGGCGGTGGTGCCGGGCGAGCCGGTGGAGCCGTTCGGCGCGCCCGCCTGGGGCATCGGCCGGGTGCTGTGGCAGCAGGAGCTCACCGGTCACAGCGGCAAACTGATCGATCTCGACCCGGCCGGGGGTCCCGGCGAGGCCGAGGTGCTGCTGCGGGCGCTCACGGCGGACGACGGCGAGGGCGAGATCGCGCTGCGGTCCGGGCGGCGGCACCTCAGCCGGCTGCGTCCGCCCGCGGGGCTGACCCGTCCGCTGCCGCTGCGGCTGCGCGCGGACGGCGCCTATCTGGTCACGGGCGCGTTCGGGGCGCTGGGGCGGCTGCTCTGCCGCACCCTGGTACGGCGCGGGGCCCGGCGCCTGGTCCTGCTCGGCCGCACCGGCGTGCCGGAGCGCGGCGCGTGGCGGGGGCTCGATCCGGGCGGCCCCAGGGGGCGGCGGGTCGCGTTCCTGCGCGAGCTCGAAGCGCTCGGCGCAGAGGTGCTGGTCGCCGCGGTAGACGTGACCGACGCAGCGGCCATGGAGAGCTGGCTGGCCGGGCGGCGGGCCGCCGGTCTGCCGCCGGTGCGGGGCGTGTTCCACCTTGCGGGACAGGTGCGGGACGTCCTGCTGCCGTCGTTGGACCGCGAAGCGTTCGACGCGGGCTACGGGCCGAAGGTGCACGGCGGGTACCTGCTGCACCGGCTGATGCGCGACGAGCCGGTCGAGCACTTCGTACTGTTCGCGTCGGTCGCCTCGCTGCTGACCACGGCCGGTCAGGTCAACTACGCGGCCGGGAACGCGTTCCTGGACGCGCTCGCCCATCACCGCCGGGCGCTCGGTCTGCCCGCGCTCAGCCTGGACTGGGGGCCGTGGGCCACCGGCATGATCGAGGAGCTCGGGCTGGTCGCCCACTACCGGGACGCGCGCGGGATGAGCTCGCTGGCGCCGGAGGCGGGCATGGCGGTCCTGGAGCGGGTGATCGGGCAGGACCGGGCCCAGTTACTGGTGGCCGCGGTGGTGGACTGGCCGGTGTTCCTGTCCTGGTATCCCACCCCGCCGCCGCTGGTGTCGGCGCTCGCCGCCGCGGCGGCGCGGGAGGTCCCGGCGGGGCAGGGCGGCAGTCTGCTCGACGCGTTCCGCGCCGCCGACGAGGCGGCGCGTACGGCGTTGGTGGCCGAGCGGTTCGCGGCCCTCGCGGCGGGTGTGCTGCGGGTGCGGCCGGAGCTGGTCGACGCGGACGCCCGGCTCGGCTCGCTCGGTCTGGACTCGCTGCTCGCCATGGAGCTGCGGGCCCGGACCCACACCGAGCTGGGGGTCTCGCTGCCGGTGGTGGCGCTGCTCAGCAATGGGCCGGTGAGCGAGCTGACCGAGCGGCTGCACGCGGGGCTGACCGAGCTCGCGGCGGCCGGGGGTCCGGTGGCGGAGACGGCGGTGGAGTTGTTCACCGACGAGGCGTGCTACCCACTCACCCACAACCAGCAGGCCCTGTGGTTCCTCCGGCAGCTCAATCCGGACGGCTTCGCGTACAACATCGGCGGCGCGGTGGAGGTACGCGCGGAGCTCGACCCGGAGCTGCTGTTCGATGCCTTCCGGACGCTGATCGCCCGGCATCCGAGCCTGCGCGTCAACATCACCACCGAGGACGGGCGTCCGGTGCAGCGGGTGCGGCCCGAGGCCATCGCCGACACCGGTCTTCTCGATGTGTCCGGGCTGCCCTGGGACGAGGTCCGCGCCCGGCTGGTAGCGGAGTACCGCAGGCCGTACGACCTGGAGCGGGATCCTCTGGTGCGGCTGCGGCTGCTCCGGCGGGCCCCGGACCGATGGGTGCTGATGAAGGCGGTCCACCACATCGTCTCGGACGCGATCTCCACCTTCACCTTCATCGAGGAGCTGTTCGAGGTCTGCCACGGGCTGCGCACCGGCCGGCCGGCGGAGCTGGCCCCGGTCCGGGCCCGCTACCTGGACTTCCTCAACCGGCGGAACCGCTTCCTGGCCGGGCCCGAGGCGCGGCGGATGCTGGAGTACTGGCGGGAGCACCTGCCGCGGGAGGTCCCGGCGCTCGAACTGCCCACCGACCGGCCGCGCCCGCCGGTGCAGACCGACAACGGCGCCTCCGAGTTCTTCCAGCTCGACGACGAGCTCAGCGCCCGGGTGCGGACGCTGGCCCGGGAGCACAACGTCACCGTGTTCACGGTGCTGCTCACCGCGTACTACCTGCTGCTGCACCGCTGGTCGGGGCAGGACGAGATCGTGGTCGGCAGCCCCGTCACCGGGCGCACCGAGGAGGAGTTCGCCTCCGTCTACGGCTACTTCGTCAATCCGCTGCCGCTGCACGTGAGCCTGGCCGGGGAGCCGTCGGTGGCCGAGCTACTGGGCCGGGTGCGGGACACGGTCCTCGGGGGCCTCGACAATCAGGAGTACCCGTTCGTGCTGCTCGTGGAGCAGTTGGGCCTCCAGCACGACCCGAGCCGCTCGGCGGTCTTCCAGGCGATGTTCATCCTGCTCACCCACAAGGTGGCCGTGGAGCGCTTCGGGTACACGCTGGAGTACATCGAACTCCCGGAGGAAGAGGGGCAGTTCGATGTCACGCTGTCCGCGTACGAGGACCGGTCCGACGGGCGCTTCCACTGCGTGCTGAAGTACAACACCGACCTGTTCGACGCGGCGACGGTGCGTCGGATGGCCGCGCACTACCGGAACCTCCTCGACGGCCTGACCCGCGCGGAGGGCGAGCGCCCGGCGGGACGGCTGCCGATGCTGGGGGCCGGGGAGCGGGAGCGGATCGTCACCGGGTTCGGCGGCGTCGGCCGACGGCTCGACCACGACGTGCCGGTGCACGAGCTGATCGGGAAGATCGCCGCGCAGTTCCCGGAGGCGGTCGCGGTGTCCGTGCCGGGCGGGCGGCGGCTCGGCTACCGGGAGCTGGACCAGCGCTCGCGGCGCGTGGCGGCCTCGCTGCGCGAACGCGGCGTCGGCGCCGGGACGGTGGTGGCGGTGCATCTTGCGAAGTCGCCGGAGCTGGTGATCGCGCTGCTCGCGGTGTGGCGGGCCGGGGGCGCGTATCTGCCGCTGGACCCGGACCACCCGGCGGAGCGGCTGGCCGAGCTGATGGAGAACGCCGGGGCCAAGCTGGTTCTGACCGACGGGCGGCGGGGCCAGGCGGCCCGGCTGCCGGGACGGCCGGTCACCCTCGACGAGCTGGACCGGCCGGGGACCGAGGAGCGGCCGGAGCCGGCCGTGGGCCTCGACCAGACGGCATACGTGATCCACACCTCGGGTTCCACCGGCCGCCCCAAGGCGGTGCGGGTCAGCCACCGCAACCTGGCCTCGGTGTTCGTCGCCTGGCAGCAGGAGTACCGGCTGGACACCGACGTCCGGGTGCACCTGCAGATGGCGGGCGTCTCCTTCGACGTGTTCACCGGGGACCTGGTCCGGGCGCTGTGTTCGGGCGGGACGCTGGTCCTCGTCGACCGGGACCTCCTCTTCGACACTGCGCGGCTCTACCGGACCATGCGCGCGGAGGGCGTGGACTGCGGCGAGTTCGTGCCGTCGGTGGCGCGCGGGCTGCTGGCGCACTGCGAGCGGGAGGGGCTGGGCCTGGAGTTCATGCGCCTGGTGATCGTCGGCTCGGACGCCTGGCGGGCGAGCGAGCACCGGAGGCTCGTCGCGCTGTGCGGGCCGGGGACCCGGGTGGTCAACTCGTACGGGCTGACCGAGGCCACCATCGACAGCGCCTACTACGAGGGGCCGGCGGAGGGGCTGGAGCCGGGCCGGATGGTGCCGGTCGGCCGGCCGCTGCCCAACAGCGAACTGTACGTCCTCGACCGGCACGGCGAGCCGGTGCCGCCGGGGGTGGCCGGTGAGCTGTGGATCGGCGGCGCCGGCGTCGCCGACCGCTACCTGGGCGATCCGGAGCGGACGGCCGAGCGGTTCGTGACCCTCGAACCGGGCGGCGAACCCGTACGGCTGTACCGGACGGGGGACCTCGGGCACTGGGACGCGGAGGGGGTGCTGCACCTCCTCGGGCGGGCCGACGGGCAGGTGAAGGTGCGCGGCCACCGGGTGGAGACCGGGGAGATCGAGGCGCGGCTGGCTGCCCGGCCCGAGCTGGCGCAGGTGTGCGTGGCGGTACGGCGGGACGAGACGGGCGAGAACGTGCTGTGCGCCTACTGCGTGCCCGCGCCGGGCGCGGTGGCCGACGCCCGGGAGCTGCGCCGCCACCTCGCGGAGCAGCTGCCGACGTATCTGATCCCGGCGCACTTCACGGAGCTGTCCGCGCTGCCGCTGACCGCGAACGGCAAGGTCGATCCCGGCGCGCTGCCGGAGCCGCGCG
This sequence comes from Streptomyces sp. NBC_01460, assembly GCF_036227405.1. NCBI lineage: Bacteria > Bacillati > Actinomycetota > Actinomycetes > Kitasatosporales > Streptomycetaceae > Streptomyces > Streptomyces sp. NBC_01460. The sequence goes on along the minus strand of NZ_CP109473.1, from coordinate 6,534,878 downwards.
CGGAGGCGGGACCGGAGAGGTACGAACCGCCGGTGACGCTGTACGAGACGCGGATGGCGGCGCACTGGCGGTCGCTGCTCGGGCTGGAGCGGCCGGGGCTGCGGGACGACTTCTTCGATGCGGGCGGCAGCTCGATCAAGCTGATCGAGCTGATCCACCACCTGCGGACCGAGTTCAACGCGTCCGTGCCGGTCGGGCGGCTGTTCCAGACCAGCACCCTGCACGGCATGGCCCGCACCCTGGAGGACGTCGTCACCGGGCGGCTGCCCGGCGCCGAGCCGTACCTGTGGTTCAACCCGGGCGCGGATCCGGCGGCGACGGTGTTCTGCCTGCCGCCCGCGGGCGGGCACGGGCTGGTGTACCGGCAGCTCGCGGCGCGGCTGCCCGAGCACCGCTTCGCCGCGTTCAACTACCTGTCGGGTCCGGACAAGGCGGCCCGGTACGCGGATCTGGCCGAGGAGCTGCACCCGGGCGGGCCGTACACGCTGTTCGGTTACTCCCTCGGCGGCAACCTCGCGTTCGAGATCGCCGGGGAGCTGGAGCGGCGGGGCCGCGCGGTGGACCTCGTGCTGATCATGGACTCGTACCGGATCGCCGAGGCCGTCGCCCTCGGCGAGGAGCACCTGGCCGAGTTCGAGGCGGAGCTCGCGGAGCACCTGCGGCGGCACACCGGTTCCGAGATCGTCGCCCGGGAGACCGTGGAGCAGGCCCGCGAGTACCTGGCGCACTGCGGTGCTCACCCGTCGCTCGGTGTGCTCGGCGCGCCGATCGCGGTGATCTCCGACCAGGAGAAGCTGCTCCGCTTCGCGGCGGACGAGCCCGGCGGCTGGCACGGGGTCACCGCCGCCGGGTGCACCGTACGCGAGGGGCACGGGCGGCACGCCGAGATGCTCGACGGCTCGTTCCTCGACGGGAACGCGGAGCTGGTCCGGGCGCTGCTGGCGGGAGGTGCCGCGGATGGGCGTGCGTGACGGCGGGCACCGTTGGGAGGCCCGGCCTCCCGGCGGACGGCCCCGGGTGATCATCATCGGCGCGGGTATGTCGGGTCTGGCGGCCGGCTGCTACGCGCAGATGAGTGGGCTGGAGAGCCGGATCTTCGAGAAGCACGTGCTGCCAGGGGGCTGCTGCACCGCCTGGGCTCGGCAGGGCTACCTCTTCGACTACTGCATCGACTGGCTGATCGGCACGGCACCCGGGACCGGGGCGAACGACGTGTGGCGCGAGCTCGGGGCGCTGGACGGGAAGCGGATCGCCCATTTCGACCAGTTCAACCGGGTGGTGACGGAGGACGGCCGGTCCGTCACGTTCTACAACGACCCGGACCGGCTCCAGAAGCACCTGCTGGAGCTCTCGCCCGGCGACGAGCGCCTGATCCGGGCGTTCTGCCGGGACCTCAGGCGCTTCGCGGGGCTCGCCCCGCACTGGGAGCTGAAGCCGCCGCCGCTGAAGTCCCTGACGGAGAAGGCGCGAACGCTGCTCGCGATCCTGCCGGCGTTCCGGCTGTACTGGCGCACCGCAGCCACGCCGATGCGCCGGTTCGCGGACCGCTTCGAGGACCCGCTGCTGCGCCAGGCGTTCCCGAACATGTTCCTCCAAGAGCTGACCGGCTTCCCGCTGCTCCCCTTCCTCTTCACGATGTCCTGCGCCTTCAACGGCAACGCGGGCTTCCCGGAGGGTGGTTCGCTGGGTCTGGCCCGGTCGGTGGAGGAGCGGTACACGGGGCTCGGCGGGCACATCGGCTACCGCGCCCGGGTGGAGCGGATCCTCGTCGAGGACGGGCGGGCGGTCGGCGTACGGCTGCGGGACGGGCAGGAGCACTTCGCCGACCATGTGATCGCCGCCTGCGACGGGCCGACGGTGCTGGACCGGCTGCTGGAGGGGCGGTGGAGCAGCCCGCGCACCGAGCGGCTGTACACGGAGCTGCTGGACCGGCCGGACAACCTGTACCCGGCGGTGGTCTCCGCGTTCGTCGGGATCGACGGCCCGTTGCCCGCCGGTGAGCCACACAGCACCACGTACCTCCTCGGTCCGGAGCGGGGCGCGGCGCTGCCGGGGAGCCTCCAGCACAGTCTGGTGGTGCAGCGGCGGTCCGACTACGCCGACGGCTTCGCGCCGGCCGGGAAGTCGGTGCTGCACTGCACGTACTTCACCGACCACCGGTCCTGGCAGGATCTGCGGAAGGCGGACCGGCGGGCGTACCGGGAGCGCAAGCAGGAGGTCGTCGACTTCCTGCGGGGCTTCCTGGCCGAGCGTCATCCGGGCCTCGAGGAGCGGATCGAGCTGGTGGACGTGGCGACGCCGGCCACGACGGAGCGGTACACCGGCAACACCTACGGCAGCATCCTGGCCTGGAAGGCGTTCTCCGAGGCCGACGACGTGTCGACCGCGCTGGTGGACCGGGACCGGATGCGGCTGCCGGGGCTGAGCGGCTTCTCGATGGCCGGGCAGTGGACCGGGATGGGCGGCCTGATCCGGGCCGCGACCAGCGGCCGGTACGCGGTCCAGTTCCTCTGCGACGAGCTGGGCCGGGAGTTCCGGGCCTGGCCGAGCGAGGGTGCCGGGCCGTGGCATCCCGGGAAGCTGGGCCGGCTGCCACGACTCGAACAGCGGGGCGACGCCGGGAAGGCGGCGGTGGCCGAATGACCAGAAGGACCATGCTGATCGTCGGCGGAGGGCTCGGCGGGCTCTCCACCGGCTGCTACGCCCAGATGAACGGCTATCGCAGCAGGGTGCTGGAGATGCACGAGATCCCGGGCGGCTCCTGCACGGCCTGGGACCGGGGCGACTTCACCCTCGACTCCTGTGTGAGCTGGCTGCTCGGCAGCGGGCCGGGCAACGAGATGCACCAGATCTGGCTGGAGCTCGGCGCGCTCCAGGGCAAGCGGATGCGCAACTTCGACGTGTTCAACACGGTGCGCGGCCGGGACGGGCGGGCGGTCCACTTCTACTCCGATCCGGACCGCCTCGAAGCGCACCTGCTCGCACTCTCCCCCGGCGACGCCCGGGTGATCCGCGACTTCTGCGCCGGGCTGCGGACCTTCCGCAAGGCACTGGCCCGCTACCCGTTCCTCACCCCGGTCGGGCTCATGGGCCGCCTGGAGCGCTGGCGGATGCTGGCGTCCCTGGTCCCCTACTTCAACGTGATCCGGCGCTCCATCGGCACGCTGATGCGGGACTACTCGCAGCGCTTCCAGGACCCGCTGCTGCGCGAGGCGTTCAACTTCATCCTGTACGAGAAGCATCCCAACTTCCCCGTGCTGCCGTTCTACTTCCAGCTCGCGGCGCACGCCGACGCCTCGGCCGGTGTCCCCGAGGGCGGCTCGCTGGGCCTGGCCCGCTCGGTCGAGGAGCGCTACCGGGGGCTCGGCGGCGAGGTCATCTACAACGCCAGGGTCGTGGAGATCCTGGTGGAGAACGACCGGGCGGCCGGGGTCCGGCTGAGCGACGGCACGGAGCTGCGGGCGGACATCGTGGTCTCCGCCTGCGACGGGCGCACCACGCTCCTCGACCTGCTGAAGGGCCGCTACCTCACCGACACGTACCGGGAGCTGTACACCCGGACCATCGCGGAACCCGACATGGTCTTCCCCGGCTACCTCACGGTCTTCCTGGGGCTGCGCCGGCCCTTCCCGGACGGCGAGCCCTGCACCACGTACCTCCTGGAGGACGCGGTCGCGGAACGGCTCACCGGCATCCGGCACCCCAGCGTCAACGTGCAGTTCCGCAGCCGCCACTACCCGGAGCTGTCGCCGCCGGGCACCTCCGTGGTGTACGCCACGTACTTCTGCGACATCGCGCCGTGGAGGGAGCTGAGCACCGGTCCCGAGCAGTTCACCCGGATCCGCCGCGGCGAGGAGCTGCACACGCTGCCGGTCGGGCGCGGGCGCGACTACCAGCGGGCCAAGCGGCAGGTGCGGGACACGATCGTGGACTTCCTCGACGAGCGGCACCCCGGGCTGCGGGACGCGATCGTGGTGCGGGACGTGTCCACCCCGCTCACCCAGGTCCGCTACACCGGCAACTACGACGGCACGGTGCTCGGCTGGCAGCCGTTCGTGGACAGCGGCGAGACCGTGGAGCAGGAGGTCAAGCGACACGGTCCGGGACTGCCGGGGCTCGCGGACTTCTATCTGTCCGGCGTCTGGGCCACCACCGGCGGCCTGATCCGGGCCGCGGCCTCGGGACGGCACGTCATGCACTTCGTCTGCCGCGACGACGGGCGGCCGTTCACCGCCTCCGTCGACGGCAGCGCCCCTCTCCCCGTACAACTCATCGAACCCGCAGGAGCGACCCCGTGAAGACCGAGAAGTGGATCGTCAGCGAGCACAACGACGGCGTGCCGGACGTGGACCGGATGTACGTGAAGGTGGTGGAGGAGCTCGACACCGACCTGGCCGAGGACGAGATGCTGCTGCGCACGCGGTACGTCTCCGTCGACCCGTACCTCCACGGGATCGCCCTGGACACCCCGATGGGCGACCACATGGGCGCCGACTCGATCATGGAGGTGCTGGCGGCCGGACCGCGGGCGATGTTCGGCGTCGGGGACCTCGTGCAGGGCTTCGGCGGCTGGCGCACCCACCTGGTCAGTAACGGCGCGGGGGCGCTGTGGCAGACCGGCACGTTCCCGATGGTCTTCCCCGCGTACCGGAAGCTGGACCCGGCCCACTACGACGAGGCGCTGCCGCTGAGTACCGCGCTCGGCATCCTCGGCGGCGCCGGGATGACCGCGTGGGGCGCCCTCACCACCTTCCTGGCCGTACGAACCGGCGACACGGTCCTGATCAGCGGCGCGTCCGGCGCGATCGGCACGCTGGTCGGGCAGCTGGCGAAGCGGGCGGGCGCGCGGGTGGTGGGCACGACCGGTTCGCCGGAGAAGGCGGCGCGGCTGACGGCGCTCGGCTTCGACGCCGTCGTCGTCTTCCGGCACGGCGGGGACCCTGCGCAGCTCAGCGAGGACCTGTCGAAGGCGGCTCCTGGCGGCGTCGACCGGTACTTCGACAACCTCGGCGGGGTCATGACCGACGCCGTCTTCACGATGCTCACCGTGGACAGCCGGGTCGCGGTGTGCTGGCAGTGGGCGAGCCAGGTCGGCGGCGAGTGGACCGGGCCCCGGCTGCTGCCGTACATCATGTTCCCGCGCACGACGATCCGCGGGATCTTCGCGCTGGAGTGGTTCACCGAGGACAAGTGGGCGGCGCTGCACGCCGAGCTGGGGCCGCTGGTGCGCGCCGGCGAGATCCGCTACCAGCAGACCGTGCACCACGGCTTCGACTCCATTCCCGTCGCCTACCGCAGCCTGTACACCGACCGCGCGGCGTCCTTCGGCAAGGTGCTGGTCGAGCTGTGAGGCGCGGCCACACCCGGGCGCTCACGGAGGGCCCGAGCCCGGCCGACGCGCACGAGCCAGTCCTGCCGTACCCCGACGGCTGGTTCTCGGTGGCGTTCTCCTCGGAGGTGGTGCGGGGGGCGCTGCTGACCCGGCCGCTCCAGGGCGAGGACGTGGTGCTCTACCGGCTCCGCGACGGCGAGGTGCGGGCGGTCCGCCCGTACTGCCCGCACCTGGGGGCGCACCTCGGGCTCGGCGCGCTGGAGGGCGACGAACTGCTGTGCTCCTTCCACCGCTTCGCCTTCGGCCCGGACGGCGCCTGCACGCGGACGGGGTACGGCACGCCCCCGCCGCCGTCCTCGGATCTGACCCTGTTGCCGGTGCGCGAGGTCGACGGCGCCGTCTTCGTGTGGCGGCACCACGACGGGCGGGCGCCGGACTGGGAGCTCACGCCCTGGCACACGCTCGGGACGCGGGCGCCACGGTTGACCGCGTGGGAGATGGCGGGACACAGCCAGGACGTGGTCGAGAACACGGTGGACATCGGGCACTTCACGCCGCTGCACGGCTGGGGCGCGTCGGAGGTAGCCGAGCCGGCGGTCTTCGAGGGGCGGTCCTTCCGGATCTCGGTGCGCTCCGAGGAGCGGGTGCCGCTGCTGGGCGCGAGTCCGCTGGAGGTGATGTTGGAGGGCAACGGGATCAGCCGGGTGCACGTGTGCACGGCGCTCCCTCGGTTCGGGGTGCGCACCTGTGCCGTATACACGACCACGATGATCGCGCCCGCGGCTTTCCAGCTGCGCCAGACGAGCCGCTTCGAGGTGGCCGAGCCGGCCGCCCTCCCGGCCCCGCTGGCCCGCTGGGTGAGCGGCTCGGCACACCGGCTGCTGGCGGGTGTGATGTTCCGGGGCAACTGCGCTTTCGTGTCCCAGGACTTCCCGGTCTGGGCGACGAAGCGGTACGTGTCTCCGCCCCGGCTGGCCCGCGGCGACGGCCCGATCGGCCCGTTCCGCCACTGGGCCCGGCAGTTCTACCCGCCGGACCGGCTGCGGGCGCGGGTGCCGTCGTCAGTGATGCGGGGAGCGGCGGGGGAAGCGGAGAGCAGGGTGACGTAGCCTGGCCGCTCCGAGAAGCCGGGGGCGGGGGCCTCGCCGGACGGGAGGACGGGGCGGTTCGGATGACGGCGGGGCGTCAGGCGCTCCGTCACGCCTGGTGCTCTTCGAGCGCGAGGACCTGCAGGCACATCTCACCGGCGCGGAGTGGACCGACGACGAAGCCTTCGCCGCCTACGGGCTCGATGACTCCACCATCACCGCGCTTCGCACCTGAGCCCTGGAATGGGCCGACGACCTGGCAGGCCGTTTACTCGAAGAGACCCACGATCCGGACATCGACTGACCGCGTGAGGTGGTCGAGGACCGCCGGAGCACGCTGCCCTGACGGCCCCGGCGCACCTGAGGTTCCTCCGAGATGCGGAGGATGTTGACAGGGGGTCAGATGGTTCTCATGAGAGGAACATCAGCCATGGCTGCCCCCAGGAAGTACCCCGCGGCCGCCACGCCGACAGACGCCGCGCGGCACAGCCCGCATGACCTGGAAAGAACGCCTGGTCTCCTTGGGAGCCCTCTGGGACTTTCCTGGGACTTTCGGCCGCATCAAGGGGCACAAGTGTGAAACAAGCGAAAGGCCATTTCCCCAGGTCAGAGGCTGATATCGATCGTTCCTGCAGGTCAGCTGAGCGACGGGTCCCTTCCGGGACATCTGACCGGCGGGGTGTTGTCCCCCTTGGGCCCAAGGGGCACAACACTGCAGCATGCCATCTGAGCTGCGAATACTCACCTTCACGGCCCGTCACTGATCACTGTTGTTCTTCAGCGCCTTGTGCAACACATGTGCAAGATGATCTTGAATAGTCGACGATGCGTCAAGCCAACCTGAGCAGCCGTCAGCCTTCACGCAGAGTTGTCACCGAAGCAACCTCGCAACGTCCGCCCCAGGGGCGTCGAGGCTCGTGCCAGGGTTGTCCCATGACGCCGATGATCCCCGCACACGTCCCCGACGAGCCGCCACTCACCTACGCCGACAGCTTCGACATACCGGTGCTGTTTCGTAACGGGCCCGCGGCCAAGCCCAGGAAGCAGTGGCGGACGGCCGAGCACAAGGCGTGGAGCGCAACGGACGGGTTCCCGAAGGCGGACGGCTGGTATGCCCCGACCACCACGTGGCGGGAGATCATCAAGGCGGCCACTGAGGTCGGTCGCGACATCACCCCGCACCTGCAGAACCAGCCGCAGTACGCACACGGGGAGCTCGTCGCCCGAGTCGCCCCGTTGTACGCCTACCTAGGTGCGCACCCCTTCGGGCATCAGCCCCCCGTGCCGGGTGCCACGGGCCAGCGCCTGACGCTGAACCCGGTCTACGCGTACGGCACCGAGCGCACCGCGAAGAGCGCTGCCGCCTACCGGCTGGGCATGACGATGACCGAGTGGGTCTGCCGCTCGCTGCTGGGTCTGGGGCAGACCGAGCACCTCGAACTCGGCGGCCCCATCCCCGCCCTGAGCGCCACCTTCAAGGACCCCACGAGGAAGCTGCCGGACCTGTGGGGGCGGCACGAGGCGGAGAAGGCGTACTGGCTGATCGAGGCTAAGGGCGGTATCTGCGACTTCAAGACCCTGCGCGACGGGTGGGCGCAGCTGGAGGCCGGGAGCAAGGTCCTCGGCTCGTACGCGCACCGCAGCGTCCTGGTCGGAGCCGCCGTGCGGCCCGGGGACGACCTCTTCCTGACTATCGACCACGCGCTGTACCCTGGCCAGCCGCCCCTTCCCCCGGCCGGATCCGACCCCGACGGCGAGGCAGCGGTGGGCGAGGGCAACCTCGAAGACCACCTCGGCGAGAACGACGACGCGCTCATCGGCGCGGCCCGCGCCCAGATGCTCGTCTACCTGGCGCTGCGCTCCGCGTCGGCCTCGCAGTTGCGCACTGTGCCGGTGCCGGCCGACCGCACTTCGCGCCACCGACGCCACGGACTGACCACACCGCTGGAGAAGGACGACCCCACCCTCGCCATGCGGGCCGACCTCCGCGGAGCGGCACTTCACCGCAAGTCGCACCTCCCACGTGCCCAGATCCGTTCCTGGGGGATCGACGACTTCCTCACCTGTCGTATCCCCAGCACCGAGGTACATCTCGGTATGTCCCGGAAGCTGTTCGCCGTCTGCGCGCGCCTCCATGAGGAAGATCTCGCGATCGCTTGGCGTACCCCGGGGCTGCGCGCCGAGAACCAGCTGGCCGTCGACGAGCGGGGCAGCGAAGACGCTCAGGACGAGCAGCGGCTCACCCAGCGGCGGATTTTCCACGAACAGCAGGAGGAAGCCCGCCCCCGGCTGCGCTCCCTGCTCCGGGAAGCCTACGAGCGTGGAGCGACGAGCGACTGGAGCGACCTGCTGCGCCGTCCCGAGGAACCGGAGCTCGACCTGACGGGTGACGAAGGTCTTCTCGAGGCGGCCACCCCGGAAACCTACCTGGCCGTCAGTCGCTACGGCCTCCCCCCGATCCATGCCTAGGGCACGCCGCGCTCCGCGCGCAGGTTGGCGAAGTAGGACGGCGGAGGGCAGGGATTCGCAATCGTGTCGAAGCCCGGCACATGCTCGACCCAGACGTGCAGGAAGTAATCGAGCTTTTTGATCACCGCGCACTCGAACAACCGGTGCCACTGCTGCGGGTCTTCGACCGCGTTGATGGCGGCCCAGTCCGGGGTGGAGACCACGACGGTCACGAGACCGTTGCGCAGGGTGACGGAGAGGAACGGGCACCGTGCGAGCTGGGAGTAGTCGGGCAGGTTGATGCCCCAACTGGCCATTCCTACCCCCCGGGAGAACTCGGCCCACGTCTCCGTGACGACCTCCAGGATCGTGCCTACGGCAGGCGGGCGCCCCTCATGCGCAGCCTTCTTCCACAGCGTCTCGATGCGCTCCTGGACGTCGTCGAGAAGAGCGTCCTGGTCGCTGCTGCGGACGACGTTCGCCAGGACAAGCCCGATGGCCATGACGACGTGGAGGTCCGGCAGCTCCGAACTGCTCAGTGCCTTGTGCACGGTGCTGTGGGGGCGGCGCGTGAGCTCCCCGATGGTGCGCATGGACATCCGCCCGCTGCGGACGTGCAGGTCGTGGAGCAGGTCGACGAGTTCTCTGTGTGCGCCGGGAGGCAGATCGGGCTTCGTGATGTGTCCGGGGCGCCCCATCGGGGGGACCTCCTCTGTCGTGGCGAGCGCGGGCGGTGAGGCTTCTGGGGGCTTGGTGGGTGTCCGCCAACGGCGCAAGCACCACATGCCCAGCTCGATGGTCACCCCGGAAGCCACCGCCACGGCTCCCGTTCCCAGATGTTCGGCGAGGTTCATGTCAGGAGCATCGGGCGCGCGCCCTTGCCGGTGGACAGCTGTGGACAGAAGAGCGCGCCCGGCGGACTAGAGCGTGTCCCTTTGGCGAGTTGATCGGTTGATCGGATATGCCTGTCCGGTTAGTAATCACCGATGCGATGTGGGACCGGATCGAGCCGCTGATGCCGGCCGATCCGGTCCGTGGACGAAGGTGGGCCGACCACCGCCGAACCCTGGAAGGCATCGCGTGGAAGTACCGCACCTGCTCACCTTGGCGTGACCTGCCGGAGGAAGTCGGGTCCTTTCAGACCGCGCACAAACGCCTGATCAGGTGGGCCGTGGACGGCACATGGGAACGAGTCCTCGCAGCGATCCTCGCTATGGCGGATGCCGATGGCGACGTGGGCTGGACGGTCTCGGTGGACTCCACCGTCTGCCGCGCCCACCAGCATTCGGCCGGAGCCAGGAAAAAAGGGCTTCCGACCAGCCCGAGGACCACGCGCTTGGACGCTCTCGTGGTGGTTTGAGCACGAAGGTCCACTTGGCCAGCGACAGTAGGGCACGGCCTCTGTCCATTCACGTCACGGCAGGCCAAGCTGGCGACGCGCCAGCCTTCGAGGCGGTCATGGCCGGAATCCGAATCCTGCGAAGCGGACTCGGCAGGCCAAGAACCCGCCCTGCGGTCGTCCTTGCAGATCGCGCCTACTCCTCCCGCGCGATCCGTGGGCACCTCCGTCGACGCGGCATCCGTGCGGTCATCCCGCAGCCCGCCGACCAGGTCGGCCACCGCCTGCGGCGAGGCCGCGCCGGAGGCCGGCCCCCCGGCTTCAACGTCGAGGCATACAAGGAACGCAATACCGTCGAGCGATGTATCGCCCGACTCAAGCAGTGGCGCGGCCTCGCAATGCGGACGGACAAGCTCGCCATCGCCTACCAGGCCGCACTCCACCTTGCTGCCATTCTCATCTGGACCCGGCGCTGAGCAAGGCGCCCGAAGGATTCTTCAGGCCAACCCGTGCACGATGAGCCGGTTCTGCTCTCCGTCAAAGATGCCAGCCAGGACTTCGGCCTCCCGCAGATTCCCGCCGAAGAGACCCCGCCGGTCGACGTGCACGATCAGAATGTCGTGGCTGTCGATCATCTCAGAGATGCCCCGGGTCTCGATCGTGTCCGACCACGCGTCCAGATTCCGGCCGAACCACTCCGGCAGCCCACACGGCTCACTCACCGCGTCCCAGAAGTCGTTGAGGGTATCGACCAGTCGACCACGCAGGTCAACGACCAGCTCGCTATCCGTCATCGCAGCAGACTAACCAGCCCGCCCCACGAGGCACTCGTCGGTCAAAGGGACAGGCTCTAGTCTTCTGAGTCAGGCACACGAGGCGGCCCGTGCAACGGCCGCGACGTTCAACTCCCGTCCCGTCGATGGTGCCCGTGCCTGGCACCAGCCGGACCTGCGTGATGCCGATCAGGTCGACGCGGTCCTCGGCACCGCGTCACCGAGCACGGTGATCAACGCTTCCAGCGGCGGTGCTGCCTGAGCGGTCACCGCCGACGGTCCCATCCGCCTCGGCGCCGCGTTGGCGAGCAGGGGGATCCGCCTAGTACTGCAACGGTGCTTGCGGTGACTGGTGGCCAGGTCGGTCGTTGGTGTGGTTATGGGTGGGGACCTTGCTGATGTCAGGTTGGGGCGGGTGAACTGGACGCGGCGCATGAGCGGTTCGTGCACCGTTTCAGCAGGTCGGAGCCGGGTGAGTCGGCACTGGCCCCAGAGCAACCTCTTGTGCCGACCCGGGACGAACCCAACCCTCAGGCGGCAGAATGCGGCTGTCCGGGTGCGGGTTGCGTGCGGGTGGCGTCCAGGAATCTTGGAACCTGCGCGCCTTCGGATGTGAAACGGCGAAGCTGAACCGACGCGCCCAGGTAGGCCAGCAGACGTGCTCTCCGCGCTAGCGGAGGTGAGCTGCCCATCGCGGCGGAGGAACAAAGGCCGACCTCCAGCGCGCACAGCCCCGGGCGTACGCACCGTCGGCCTGGCGACCTCTGGCCTCCCTCGTCGGCCGATCGGCGAGCCGATCGACGCACCCGGGAGGTTGCGCCCCTGAGCCGGACGCCCTCACACGGTCAGCCAGCCCCGCAGCGCCGCTTGAACCCCGGCCTGGAACCGGGTCTCCGCGTTCAGGGCCTGCATCAGCCGGGTGATGCGGCGGCGGACCGTGTGCACGTGCATGTCGAGGCGCCGGGCCATCGCCTCGTCCTTCAGACCGGAGGCGAGCATGGTCAGCAGTTCCCGGTCCTCGTCCGTGATCCGGTCATGCGTGACGGACCCGATGGGGACGGCCCGTTCCCAGACCGACTCGAACAGCGGCACCAGCGCATGGCTCAGCAGCGAGTCGCTCACCACCAGGGCCGAGGCCGTCGGGTCCGCCGCGTCGGTCGGCGGCAGCAGGGTCACCCGCCGGTCCACGGTGATCAGTTTCGTCGGCAGATCCGTTCCCACCCGTATCTGGACGCCCTGACGGGCCAGACCGCCCAGGCCACGGGCGCGCCCCTGGAAGCTCAGCCCTTCGCGGTCCACCGCGACACGCACCCGTACTCCGCGCCGGACGGGTTCGGCCACGTCGAGGGGCGCGGGCATTCCGTCCGGCTGACTGGCCGCGTACGGCGGCCGGTCCAGCAGTGCCACCTCCTGGCTCGCCGACACCAGCAGCGAGGCCACCCGCGCGGCGATCGCGGCCCCGCCCCGGACCGTCTCGATACCGGTGGCGCGGGGGGTGTTCACGGAGCTCAGCAGCTGGGCGGCGATCCGGTCGACGGATCCGGTCAGCTCTTCCAACTCTGCTGATCTGTGGAGTAGCTCGGCCTGCCTCAGATGAATCAGGTTACGCAGCGCGGTGGCGGGAGCCACGGCGGCGGGCAGCCCGGACGATTCTCGGGCGGGGTGCGTGAAGTGGTGCTCGGCCAGCTGGTCCAGTGCGTGCGTGACCCGGCGCACGGTCAGCCCGAGGGCCTGAGCCAGCGCGGTACGGGAGGCGTGTTCGGGTGCGTCAAGCAGCGCTTCGTACACCCGGAGTTCGTCCGCTCCGAGCCCGAGCGCCTGCCATTGCGTGTCCCACCCAGTCGGCCCCACTGGCGGAATTCTCACCTGTCAATGCAGGCCACACAAGTGTGGACGTCCACAAGTGCACACCCGGAACGCATTGTTCACACCCCTGTTCCGGCCCTTGCATGTCCGTATCCGATATCCGTTCATGCAGTAGTGGCACCGGAGGGGCACCGTGCGGAGTTCATCGCGCAAGAGATCAGCCAGATCAGGACAGGGCGCCGGAAGCATGATCGTCGGCCAGGGCATCGCCGCATTGCTGGCCGCCGCAGGCCTGTTGGTGACGGCGATACCGGCCGCCCACGCGGACACCGTCCCCGCGTCCGCCACGTCCGAGGTGACGCCGGGCGCGGAGACCGAGACTCCGTCGCTCGTCACCGACCTGAACGAGCCGGTGGCCGCCACCGGCAACGCCGCCGACGCCGCGCGTGGACACCTCAAGGCGAAGAAGAGCCGCTACCACATCGCCGACACCTCGGCCAAGGACCTGACCTCCGTCGGCACCACCACCGACAAGGGCGGCAAGGAGACGGTCCGCCTCCAGCAGAAGTACAAGGGCGTCGAGGTTCTCGGCGGCCAGTACATGGTCCGGATGACCAAGAAGGACGGTAAGCGCGCCGTCACCGGCACCTCGGGCAACTACTTCACCCAGCTGAGACTCGACTCGGTCACCCCGAAGGTCACCGAGAAGACCGCGATCGAGCGCGCCGTCGGCGCCGTCACCACGCAGTTCGGCGGCGGCCTCCTGCGCGCCCCGGCCAAGGGCGAGAAGCAGGCCGTGGCGGAGTTCACCGGCACGGCCGGCGACGTCACGATCCTCCCGCAGGGCACCGGCGTGCTCACCCGGCACATCACCGTCACGGGCACCGACCCGGCCGACGGCTCGCCGGTGCGGCAGGAGGTGTACATCGACGCGCACTCCGGCTTCCCGGTCATGCAGTACAGCGGCATCAAGACCTTCGGCGCCAGGGGCACGGCCACCGGCGCGACGGAAGGCGTCGCGGCCCCCGCCGACGCCTCCACCGCGGCCGCCGACCAGCTCGTCGTCAAGGGCAGCGGCGTCCGCTACAACGGCCAGAAGGTCGACATCAATCTGTACAAGGACACCAAGGGTCTCCTGCAGATGATCGACTACAGCAAGCGGGCCGCGGACGACTCCCCGTACGCGGGCCCCATGATCGCCACGTACGACGCCCGCGGCCGTGAGGCGGGCAGCGCCTCCGGTGTCTGGCCCACCGGCGTCACGTACTTCCAGCCCGCAACCCCGGATCTCGGCGAGGAGTACACCAACTCCGGCGCCGTGGACGCCCACTGGGCGGCCGGCAAGGTCTACGACTACTACAGGAACCACTTCGGCCGGAAGGGCCTCGACGGCAAGGACGGCTACATCTACTCCCTGGTCGGTGTCGTCCAGCGGGGCCAGCCGTACAACAACGCCTTCTGGGACGGCCAGAAGATGGTGTACGGCCAGGGCGGCGGCGACTACCGCACCTTCTCCGCCGACACCGACGTCGTCGGCCACGAGATGACGCACGGCGTCGTCGAGCACACCGCGAACCTGGTCTACGCGGGCCAGTCCGGCGCGATGAACGAGGCGATCGCCGACTACTTCGGCAACGCCATCGACCTGGAGGCCAACGGTCAGTCGATGGACGACCCGGACGCCGGTCTCCTCGGCGAGGACCTGTGCACCACCGCGGGCCCCCGCGAGTGCGCCCTGCGCGACCTGGACGACGGCGCCACCACGTCGAAGAACTTCATCGGCGTCACCTACAGCGGTGACAACGGCGGCGTCCACCTCAACTCGACGATCTTCTCCGGCGCGCTGTGGGACCTGCGCGAGGACCTCGGAGCCGAGCTCGCCGACCAGATCGTCTACCGCGCCCTGTCCGCGTACATGACCCCTCTCGACGGCTTCACCGAAGGCCGCGCCGCGGTCATCGCGGCCGCGAAGGAGCTGGGCGCCACCAAGGCCCAGCTGGCGATCGTCAAGCGGTCCTTCGACGCGCACGGCATCGTCCCCGGCTGGGAGAAGGCCCTCGGCGTCGACACCGACACGCTCATCACCAAGGTCAACGTCGGCGGCACCGGCGTGGGCGCGGCCGGCGGCAGGTACGCCGTCTCCCGCTCCAACGAGGACGGCAGCGAGCCGTACTCGGTGTGGCTGGGCAACACCTCCGGCAAGGGCCAGCCGCAGCTGGTGAGCGCCAACAACGGCGACTACAACGTCTACGCCAACACCGACGGCAAGACGGTGGTGTGGGCCGACTACAGCAGCCAGGGCATCTTCATCATGGCGCGCCCGGTCGGCGGCGGCCTCGCCAAGAGGATCGACGGCATCGGAAGCGACGTCAACAGCCTTGTCGTGGACGGCGACTGGGTCGCGTACACCGCCCTCAACCCGCAGTACGGCGTCACGAACGTCCGGTACGTCAACATGAAGACCGGCGAGTACGGCCTGGTCGACGACGGCCGTCCGTACAACATCTCGGGCCTGCCCTCCATCAAGGACGGCAAGATCGCCTACGCCAAGGTGGCCCCTGACGCGAACGGCAACATGAAGGTCGGCGTCGAGGTCCTCGACGCGGCGACCCACACCAGGACGACGATGCCCGCGTCCGACGACGCCATGGGCATCGGCCAGACCGCGATCACCGACGACGGTGTCTTCTGGATCGAGGACGACGACGCCACCGACACCGGCAAGGCCGCGGTGCGCCGCGCGAACCTCGACGGCTCGAACCCGGTCACCGTCACCCCGGAGGCAGGCGAAGGCTCCCTCTACGCCTATTCGCTGACGGCCTCGGACGACGCGGTCAGCATCTCGACCGTTCCCCCGGCCACCTGGTGGGCCAACGACACGATGATGAAGCTGTACCAGATCGCCCCCGACGGCAAGGGCGGCGCGCAGCGCGTCTCCTGCAACCGCGGCGAGCAGACGTTCGGCGCAGCCGACGAGGGCCGGCGCGTCCTGTGGCTGGACGGCACGACCGGCTACACGAACCTGGTGAAGCGCGACCGCCCGGCGGGCGGGTGCTGACCGGGAACCGACCCGAGGCAGAGACGGCGACGCCCGGCGGGGCGGTGCTGATCCTGACCTGACATCGAGGGGAGAGGCGGCCAGGCTTCGGGGAGCCCGGCCGTCTCTCCCTCATGTGCCCCGTCGGGTCGTGCTCCGCCTACACCGCCCCCGCCGGATCCGATCCGGTGGGGGCTTCGGCGTGCAGGCGGTTGAGCAGCTCGCCGGTGGCCGCGTCCGCCGGCAGGAACGCCTCGACGGCCAGCTCTGCGACGGTCACGTCGAGTGGCATGCCGAAGGTGGCGATGGTGCAGATCAGCGAAAGTTCGGCGTCCCGGTACCGCAGCCGCAGCGGCAGGGTGAGATCAGCGTCGTCGGTGCCGGACGGCAGGCCCGGCTCGTCGGCCGCCGGGTAGGTGCGCAGTTCCCGCAGCAGCTCGGTCAGGCCCGGTTCGGCGGTCAGTTCCACCCGCCGCTGCAGGCGCAGCAGCAACTGGTCGTGCCACCCTGGGAAGTTCAGGATCCTCGGTCGCATGCCGTCGGGGTGCATCGCCAACCGCAGCGCGTTGACGGGAGGGCGCAGCAGTTCGGGTGCGGCGTCCTCGGCGAAGAGCGCGAAGCCGCTGTTGCTGAGCACGATGTTCCAGTTGCGGTCGACGACGAGCGCGGGGAAGGGTTCGTGCCCCTTCAGGATCTGGCGGAGCGCACCTCGTACGGGCAGCATCTCGGCCACGTCCAAGGGGGAGTCGGTGTAGGCGGGCGCGTACCCGGCCGCCAGCAGAAGCTGGTTCTTCTCGCGCAGTGCCAGGTCCAGGTGCAGACCCAGGCGCAGCACCATGCCGCGGCTGGGCTTGGACCGGCCGGTCTCCATGAAGCTGAGGTGACGAGCGGAGATGTCAGCCCGGGTGGCGAGCGCGAGCTGGCTGTAACCCCGCTGCTCGCGCCACCAACGCATCAGTTCGCCCACTGGGCGGGGCATCTGCCGGCTTTCCTGCACCTCGGTCATCTCGTCACCCTGCATCGATCTGGGCACCTGGCACAACTACGGTCCGGGTCGCGGAGGATGACGTGGGTGACAGCGTCCGCGACCCGCCCTCGTCCGGCCTGCGGTACCCGAAGGCTCCGCGGGCCGGGGATCACGCCGAGCGCTGTCCCGCTCCGGTGAAGCGGTGGTGCTCGCGGACCAGGCCCTTCTCGTCGCGGAGCAGGAAGTCGACGCCCCGCGCGCCCTCGGCGTCGCGCCACGGGTAGCGGAGGGCGTCGTGCTGCGCCGAGGCGCTTCCCCCCAGGTGCCGGGCGCCACCGGCCGCGAGCGCCGCGGCGACGGCGTCCGGCCCCTCGTGCACGCCGCTCTCGTCGACGAGGCGGGCGCCGGGCAGGTAGAGCTCGGCGACGTCCTTCTCCCGGTGGGCCGGTTCGGCGGTGGTGGTCGCCAGGTACCGACCGGCCTGGCCGTCGAGGTCGGCGGAGGACGCCGGGGGCTCGTTGAACTGGTAGTCGGCGGCGATACGGCCCCCGTCGTCCAGGAGCACCACGTCGAAGCCGATGGCGAGCACGGTGTCGCCGCGGTCCTTCGGCGTCATCACCCAGTTGAACGCCAGCGCGCCGTCGTGGTCCACCGGGGCGCCACCGGTCCGGAACAGCAGTCCCTGGCCGCCGACGAACTGGTCGTGCGCCTCGGTGACGCGGCCCACCAGTTCCTCTGTGCCCCGGAAGCGCCGGGTCCGGGTGAAGTGGAGGCCGTCCGGCGCCCACAGGTCCGTCACCGCGGCCCGCCGGACCGTGGCGTCGGGCTCGTTCCACATGGCTACGTAGCGTTCCAGCAGCTCGTTCGCGCTCACGTGCAGCTCTCTCTCGGTCCGCCCCGGAGCGGCGGCTCCGCGCCGCTCCGGGTGATCGTTCGGGTGGATCACGTGCCGGCGTGCGTGCGGGGCAGCGCCTGGACCAACAGGGCCAGGACGGCGGCGACCGCGACCAGGAGGATGATGCTCATGGTGAAGGCGTGCGGGTAGGACGAGGCCACGGGACTGTCCCCGAGGGCGTTGTAGAAGACGACGCCGATCACCGCCACGCCGATCGAGTTGCCGATCTGCAAGCCGGTGGTCAGCACGCCGGAGGCCGCACCGGCGTACTGCGGGTTGACCCGGGCGAGCACTGTGGACGCCAGTGGGGCGACCGCGAGGCCCATGCCGGCGCCGTCGATGATCAGACCGGGGATGAGCCACGCGGCGCTGCCGCCCGTACCCAGCCGCTCGGCGGTGACACCGATGACGACCAGGCCGACGAGCATGATCAGGGCGCCGACGGCGAGCACCTGGCGGCCGAACTTTACGGCGAACTTCGAGGCGTTCATCGACGTGTAGAGGTAGCCGGCCCCGATGGCGGAGAAGAGGAGACCCGCCTGCAGCGCGGTCAGGCCACGGCCTGCCTGCATGTATAGGGCGAGCACCAGGAAGAACGACGCCTGGCCCATCCAGAAGACGAGCTGGCAGGCCAGTCCGACGACGAGGGCGCGGTCGCCGAACATGGACATGTTCACCAGCGGCGAGCCGCCCCGAGCGGCGATCGACCGCTCGACGCCCACGAACACGGCGAGCAGCACCACGAACGCGCCGAACGAGATCCAGGTCCACGCCGGCCAGCCGTGCTCCCGGCCCTCGATGAGCGGCAGCACCAGGGCGGCCAGGGCGAGGGTGATGAGGGCGACGCCCGTGAAGTCCAGCTCGGGCCGGCCCTCCGCCCGCGCCTCCGGGACCAGCTTCAGGGTCAGGCCGATGATGAGCAGGCAGAGCGGCAGGTTCACCAGGAAGCAGGATCGCCAGCCCAAGCCCGCGATGTCGGCCTCGATCAGGAGGCCACCGATCAACTGCCCGAAAACGGCCGCCAGTCCCATGGCCAGGCCGTAGCCGACGAACACCTTCAGGCGGGCCGCCCCGGTGAACACCGTGCTCAGCAGCGCCAGTACCTGGGGCGCGAGCAGCGCCGCGGACAGCCCCTGGAGCACCCGGGAGAAGACGAGGAAGTCGCCGGTTCGGGCGATGCCGCACAGCAGCGAGGCGACGGTGAACAGGGCCAGGCCCAGCAGGAACATCCTGCGGCGCCCGTAGAGGTCGCCCAGCCGCCCCCCGGTGATCAGGCCGACGCCGTACGCCAGGCCGAACCCGGCGACCACCCACTCGATGGCGGCGGCGCTCGCCCCGAGGTCGGACCGGAGGGAGGGGATGGCGACGTTGACGATGAAGAAGTCAAGGGTGGTGATGAAGACGCCGGCCAGCACGATCGGCAGGATCAGCCTGTGCGGCACGGCCGGGCTGCCGGCTGCCTGCGTGGGCGGTGAGGGCGCCGAGGCACCGCGGTTGGTCTCGGTGGTCATCGTTCGCACTCCCGATAGCTGGACGAAGGGTGTTCACCTGGCGTCCGCGGCCGGTGGACGCGTGTGTCGAATACTCCGCACAGCGTGTCGGCGGTCCGCTACGGGGTCAATTACCTGCCAGGTAATCAAGGGGCCGCCCTTCGTTCCCCGACCCTCCGGACATGGCCGCGCACGACGTCCCGACCGGTTTCTCCGTACCCGGATCAGTACCGCGTCAGCGTGCGGTCGGCGCGGACTGCGGCCATCAAACTCGCTTTCGCCCCGATCTGGATCCCATTGACTTTCCGGAAGGCCAGCAGGGTGAATCCCGGGAAAACATGCACAGCTACGGACTGCATATCGCGGGGAAGGACTTGGAGGGCGACGGCTGGGTCTGCACCGTGACCTTTTCCAACCTCAGTCCGACGATGCCGGGCCAAGTGCCTGAGCCGGGTGATAGACACCTGTGATGGCGCAGTTCTTGGTACTGGTTGACGGTGAGGCGGGCGGGTGGCGGGTCGACCGCGAGGCGCTGACCGCGGCGATCCGGGCTCGGTGGTCAGATGTCGAGGTTGACTCGACGCACCGAAGTGAGGCGCGAGGCAACAGCTGGCACTTCGGGACGGAGAGCGGTCCGGGCGAGGCGTATCTGCATCAGGACGGGACCTGCCTGTACCTGGACGTCCGGCACGAGGGCGCTGCGTGGTTGTCAGTCGCCTTCCGCAGGCTCGCTCCGGCGGACCTCGATCTGATCTTCTGCGACGAGGACTTCACCTTCGATGTTCGGCTCAGGGCCGAGGCCACTGACGCGGAGCGGACTGCTCCGATGAACGATGTCTGACTCGGCGCGGCACGTGCGACTCGGTACGCCGAAGTCGTCCGACCGGCGTCCATGATGCCCAGTTGAGCTGGCAGTGTGGTGAAGCCCCTGGTATACGGGTTTTCGACCAAGAGAACCGCCTGCCGCATCACCAGCCTTGTTCAGGCCGTCCTCACCTTGCATTTGAATTGCTCAAACTGAGGTTGGAAAGGCTCACTGTCGGAAGCGGTTG
Organism: Streptomyces sp. NBC_01460; assembly: GCF_036227405.1. Classification (NCBI taxonomy): domain Bacteria; kingdom Bacillati; phylum Actinomycetota; class Actinomycetes; order Kitasatosporales; family Streptomycetaceae; genus Streptomyces; species Streptomyces sp. NBC_01460. Next base: position 6,514,651 of record NZ_CP109473.1, on the reverse strand, counting down.
TGGACGTTCGACCAGGCGCCGAACTCCGCCGACATCTCATCTCCCGCAACTGCCCGCCCGTCTCCAACAGCCGGATCAATCCCTCGAACTGCTGCCGCAGCCGATCGGGATATGAGCCGTACTCGCCGATCGGCACGCACGACTCGATCAACAGGCCTGCGGACACCTACCGTCGATGCCTTCGGCTGATCGGGGTGAAGCGGGCAGGTCCGGGACCGCTCACCTGCCTATCGCCCCTCCTGCAGGTGTCCGGAGCGTCGGCCCAGCCACACGGCGGAGGGGGGCCCGGGCTCCGGCACGGACGCGTGACAGCCCGTTCCCCTTCGTCCGGGGCCGGGGGGAACGGGCCGGCCTGAGCGCCTGGCGGTAGGCCCCCGGAGTGGTGTCGAACTCGCGGCGGAAGGCCAGGTGGAAGCCGACGTTGCTGTGGTAACCGACCCTGGCCGGGATGTCGCTCAAGGCCACCGATCCGTCCGAGAGCAGCGCACGAGCCTGCTGGAGCCGGCGTACCGTCAGGTGATGGGCCGGTGTGTCGCCGACGAGTGCCCGAAAGGTCTCGGAGAACACGGAGCGTGACATACCTGCCTCGCGGGCGAGGGTCTCGACCGTCCAGGGGCGGGCGTAGTCGCGGTAGATCGCCACCAGGGACGCACTGATGCCGGGGTGGCGCAGGGCCTGGAGAGCGGGGGAAAGCTCCGTGAGGCGTTCCAGGGCGGTTCGGAGCGCCAGGACGAAGACCATTTCGAAAGCGCGCAGGGCGACGAGCCCGGAGCCGGGGGACGTACGCGCGATCTCTGATGCGAGTCCCGTCGTGGACGATCGTCCGTATGCACAGGGCGAGCTCGGTCCAGCCACGGACGTCCATCAGCCCCACGGCACCTGCGTAGCTGCCCCTGGGCTCACGCTCCAGGCTGTCGATGATCTGCATGGCCCGCAGCTTCGGGGCGCCCGTCATCGTCCCGGCGGGGAAGGTGGCCCGTACGGCTTCCAGTGGGCTGGTCCCCTCTCCGAGCCGGCCGCTGACCGTCGACACCAGGTGGAACACGTGCGAGAACGCCTCCACCGCCATCAGCTCGTCGACCGGCCGGGTGGAAGGGCGGCTGACCCTGCCTATGTCGTTCCGGCAGAGGTCCACCAGCATGATGTGTTCGGCCTGTTCCTTGGCGCTCTCGCGCATCTCCTTGATCCGCCGCTGGTTCTCCTCCTCGTCCGGGCTGCGACGGGCCGTTCCGGCGATGGGGCACATGACGATCGTGTCGTCCTCGATCCGGATGAACAGCTCGGGGCTCGCGCCGATCAGCAGCTTCCCCGCACCCGGCATCACGTACATGTAGGGCGAGGGATTGCGGTGGCGCAACCGCCGGTAGACGTCCTCGGGCGCCAGCTCGGTCCGTACGTCCAGCCGGTGGCCGATCTGGATCTGGTAGATGTCCCCGGCCCTGATGTGCTCCAGACAACGGTCGGCCCACTCCAGGAACGTGTCCCGGTCCACGCTGTCGCGCACCGAGTGCGGTCGCGGCGCCGCCGGCACCCCCCGGCCCGGGGCGTCGGCCCTGGCGGCGTGCTCCGCCAGGGCCCCGGACGTCGGGGAGCGTGTCAGCGGGTGGGCCGGCCGGGTCGGCGAGGGCCGGGCCCGCTGCGTGGTGCAGGCGGACGGAGCCCGCTCCCACGTCGTACCAGACGGTGTCCCGGAAGAGGGTGAGCGTGATGTCGGGTGCCGGGGACGGCTTGGTCCGCTCCCCCAGCGTGTCCATGTTCCAGGTCGACTCGTAGGTGAAGGAGGAGAGGAATCCGAAGGCGTACGCGGTCTGCGGCACGTCGGTCTCGATCGCGAACGCCCCCCGCACCGATTCCAGTACGGTCCACAGGGCGTCGTCGCCGGTGAATTGCATGGCGGTTCGGGCAGGGCCGGGCAGAGCCGCCCCGGGTCCGGCCACGGTGAGGCCCGCACGTCGCGCCTCCGCCTCGATCGCCCGCACGAGCCCGGGCGGCCCTTCGGCCTCGATGCGCCCGGCACGACCGTCGCCACCGAAGACCCTGATCTCCGCGAGACGGCCGAAACCGACGACGGCGGAACGCCGGCCCTCGTCGGCTCCCTCGATGTTCTCGAGGAGAAACACCCCGTCGGCCGGAAGAGTCCGGCGCAGCGCCGAGTAGAGATCGAGCGGGTCGTGCGGTGCCAATTCGGTGCGCGTCACCGTGACCGGAAGCGGAATAATGGCGGGTTCACCCCCGCTCTTCCTTCCGGCCGAGTGCGATCTGCTGACCGGCCGTCTGGCAGCGGTCGCGCGGGGCGAGGCCCTGGTCCTTCAGGGCGGGGACTGCGCGGAGACCTTCTCCGGGGTCGGCGCGGACGCGGTGCGCACCACCCTGCGGACCCTGCTCCAGATGGCCGTCATCCTGACCCAAGCCTCCTCGCTTCCGGTGGTCAGGATCGGACGCATGGCGGGCCAGTTCGCCAAGCCCCGGTCCAGCGCCTTCGAGGAGCGGGGCGGTGTCAGGCTCCCGTCCTATCGGGGGGACGCCGTGAACGGGCTGGAGTTCTCCACCGGTTCCCGGTCACCGGACGCGACCCGGCTGAACCGTACGTACGAGGCGTCGGCGGCCACCCTCAATCTCGTCCGCGCGCTCACCGCCGGTGGTTTCACGGACCTGACCGAGATCCACGCGTGGAACCGGGAGTTCGTCATCTCGTCGCCCGCGGGCGGACGGCTACAAGACCCGTCATGTGGAGACGCTCCTGGACGAGCTGAGCGGATTCATGGAGGTCCACCGGAGCCTGGGCACCCATCCGGGAGGCATCCATGTGGAACTGACCGGGAGCGAGGTCACGGAATGCCTCGGTGGCAGCCGCCCGGTCGGCCCGCAGGACCTCGGAAGGCGATACGAGTCGGCATGCGATCCGAGACTCAACCGGGAGCAGTCCATCGATCTGGCATTCCGCCTCGCCGACATGTACCGCCGTGTGCCGACGGGTTGACACCGCGCTGTCGCCCCGTGCCCGAGGTGTGGTCTCGATCCGGTCGGACAGCAGCGCAGCGCCTCCCTGGCGTTCCCGAGGTCGTTGCCGAATACCCGGCCGTACGCCTGGGACTGCTCCCCCTCCCGTGGGGAGCGCCGCTGCAGCGTGCGCAGGACCACCCGGCGCACGTGGGCCGGGGGAGGATCTCGCAGTCGGTCCGCGCTTCCCCGGTATCCGATCGGGTTGGTCGTGACGGCGGTCCGCTCGGCACGTTTCGGGCAACGGCCGAGGGGCAAGCGGCGGTCATGGACAGAAATGATGATGTCGTGGAGACCCGCGGTAACGAACACCACGTAGTGCTGTCGGCGGACACCAACGGGGACGGCAAGGCCGACGTGTGGATGACGGACACCACAGGCGACGGCAAGGCGGACGTCTACCAGTTCGACACCACCGGCGACGGTGAGGTCGACATCACCATGGTCGAGCGCGCGGCGGAGGCCGGCGAGGACCGCGTCGTGGTCGAGGGGGACGGCGGACATCCGGTGGAACCCTGAGCGCCCGCGTAGCCGGCCCACCCTCTCGGCACCTGTGTCCGGGACTCCATCCGGGAGTCCCGGACACAGGCGTATGGGGGCTTCCCGGAGGCGCGTACGGCTCCGACGTACCGAGCATCGCCCCCACCGGGGACCGAGGGCCGTTCTTACCTCGGAGTAACATCAAGCCCGACCGCACCGGCCGAGTTCCAGGAGCCCCCATGGCACGCGTCCCGCTCGTCCCGCGCTCGCCCCTGCTGCTCGCAGGACTGATGGCCGCCGCCGGGATCGCGCACTTCGCGGCCCCCGCGCCGTTCGACGGGACCGTGCCGCGTAGCCTGCCCGGCAGCCCGAGGACCTGGACGCGGGCCAGTGGCGCCGTGGAGCTGGCGCTCGCGGCAGGCCTTGCCCTGCCGCGCACCCGGAGCCTCAGTGCCCGCGCCACAGCGCTCTTCTTCGTCGGCGTCTTCCCCGCCAACATCAAGATGGCGTACGACTGGCGCGACCGCCCCGCACCCGCCCGGGCACTCGCCTACGGCCGGCTCCCTCTTCAGATCCCGCTGTATCTGTGGGCCCGCGCGGCGAGCCGCTGACCGGCAGGAACCTCAGCGGCCGGGGCTCACCGCCCGCGCCGCACACCGTCGTCGGCGAGGCACGACAGCGTGGTCCCACCCGCCCTCGCGTGGTCGACGGATCGCCGCGCGAGGCGGCCCCCGGCGCGACAGTCTGGTGGTGGGGCCGCCTCCGAGCGGTGGCATAACGTCATGCGCATGACCCAGTCCACCGCCTTCGCCGTGCATATCCCCGACGCCGACCTCGAGCCGGAGCCGCTCGAGCCCTCGCAGATCCTCGAAGGTTCTCCGGAGGTGTCGGGCAAGGTCCTCTGGGAGTCGGAGGACGGCCGGCGGATCCGCGGCATCTGGCAGATCACTCCCGGAGTGGTGACCGACACCGAGGCGGACGAACTCTTCGTCGTCGTCAGCGGCCGCGCCTCCATCGAGGTCGAGGGCGGACCGACCCTCACCGTGGAGGCCGGCGACCTCTGCGTCCTGCGTGAGGGCGACCGGACCACGTGGACCGTCCACGAGACCCTGCGCAAGGCGTACGAGATCACCCTGCCCTGAGATGGCGGGACCGGCGGACCCGTCCGCGGGGGACCCCCGGGTGCCGGAACCATCAGAGCCGACCGCGGCGGCCTGCCGGCGGTCGGCCCTGCTCGTCACGACGCCACGAGGGCCGGCGCGTACGAAGTGGCGCGGAAGATGGTGACGGAGCGTCAGGATGCGACGAAGCGAGCGATCGCGCCCAGCGTGATGGTGTCCGTCAGGTACCCGATGTGGGTCTGGCAGGCCACGTTGTTGTTCGTCGCGCCGTCCAGCTTGGTGCTGGTGTACGGGAGGATGACGCCGTCGCACGCCGAGTACCAGGTGGCGTACTTGGTGGCGCCGGGGGTCTCGTCACCCGAGGTGATCTGGGAGATGTAGGAGGAGCCCGGGTACATCTGCTGGCAGGTCACGTAGATCAGACAGGCGCTGGCGAAGGTCGTCCCGTGGTTCGCACCGGCGATCGAGGCAAGGTGGCTGACGCTGGTGTTGCCGCCCAGCACCTTCAGGTAGTACTGGCTGACGAGGCCGCCCATCGAGTGGTTGACGAGGGCGACCTTGCTCGCGCCGGTCTGCGACTTCACGTTGTTGACGAAGCTCGCGAGCCCCTGGGCGTTGGTGACGTTGTTCCCGTAGGAGTTGTAGTCGTACGTGAACAGCTTGGAGCTGGACCAGCCGTTGAGCTGGAAGACGCTCTTGGCCGTGACCCAGTTGGACGCGTTGCCGGTGTACCCGTGGACGAAGACGACCGGGGTGCTGGTCGACAGCGCCTGGGCGGCGGATGCGGCCGGGGCGGCCTTGGTGGCGGTGTCGGCCGCGCCGGCCGTCGATGCCGAGGAGAACAGGCTGAAGGCGACCGTGACGGCCGCGAGAACGCCGAGAAGCCGGCGCGGGGAACGACGACGCATGGGGGCACTCCTGACGGGGATGCGGGTGCTTGACGCGACCAGACTCGTGGCGTCGGGCCGCGGGCACCATCGGTGAAATCGCCAGTAGGTGTGGCACACACCGGACTCCTCGTGGCCCCGCCTCACCACGACGGGACATCCCGGGCCCGACAGGCCTGCGGTCGGTGGGCCCGGCTCCGTCGGCCAGGCTCTTCGGTGACCTCACCTACGCGATCGACCGCGTGCGCGCCGGTGGAAATCCCTGGCCGCACCGGACTCACACGGCGGTGCGGGAGTGCACGCTGACGGCGTAGCCGCCTCCCTCGTGATACGGGTCGCCGCTCCAGGTGGCGTAACGGTGGAGCAGGGTCAGTCCGGCCCTGTCGCACCAGTGGTCCATCTCCGTCAGGGTCACCGTCGGCTCCGGCAGCGGCAGGTGGGCCGCGTCCAGCCCCATACCCGTGACCAGCAGGCCGCCGGGGCGCAGCGCGGTGGCGAGCTGCCGGACGACGCCGGGCTCGGTTCCGGGGGCCAGGAGGGGGATGACGTTCCCGGCGGCGAGCACCAGGTCGTACCCCGGCTCCAGGGAGAGGGCGTCCAGCCGGGCCAGGTCGCCGAGGAGCCACTCCTGCGTGGGGGCTTCGCGGCGGGCGACGTCGAGCATGGAGGAGTCGATGTCGACGCCGGTGCAGCGATGGCCCAGCTCGGCGAGACGGATCGCGATCCGGCCGGTGCCGCAGCCGGCGTCGAGCACCCGGGCGGCGGGCTGCAGCAGTGCGGCGCAGAAGGCGGCCTCGCCGTGGATGTCCTGGCCCGACTCGGCGAGCCGCGCGAAGCGCTGAGCGTACTGCTCGCCCGCCTGCCCGCCGGTCAGTTCCGCCCAGCGGTCCTGGTGTCCAGTCATGTACGGCGTGCCTTCCGGTCAGCCTCGCCCCACGGGGACGAGGACGGTGTCTTCACGCTCCTGCGCGGACCGTCCGGTCCCGCGCGTCACAGTGGACGGTGCGCGGTCGGCGGCGAGGCGGAGCCCGTCCACTTTCCCACTGCCCGGATGCGGTGCGCGCGGAGGGCACCGCGAGCTCAGCCGTCCGGCCTGCGTCGCCGGCGGACGGAGGGGGCGCTTCCCGCCTGCGGCCGCGCGGTCGGCCGCGTGGTGTCCAGGCTCTGACCGGTCGGACTCCGCCGGCCCTCCGGTCGAGGCGGTCTGGGGGCCGAGACGTTTTCAGCGCCTGAATTTTTCGCCCGGTGCCGAGCCATCACTCCAGCTCGGCGTCATCCTCTATGGTCTAGACCATAGAGGTCACCTGAAAACTCTTTACTTCGCAGGTGTGTTCATGGGTCACTCATGACGCGTCCACATCAACCACACGTGACCGTGGCGCGCATGGACCAGCCTGTACCCCCGGCGGCCCGGGGCTCCTCACCACGCCGCCCCGCGCACCCTGCTCGGCCTGCACGCTCTGCTCGGCCTGCACGCTCTGCTCGATCTGCTGTCCGAAACGGTGAAACCGACCACGACCGCTCACCGGCTACGCGGGTAGACCCGTGGACCGACGGGCACCCCCGCACCTGTCTTCCGCACTCCCCGACGCGCCTGGAGGCATCCGTGTTCTTCCGAGTCCGCACCCCCCGTTCCGCCCGCCGGACCGTCATGGCGGCAGCGGCGCTCGCCCTGAGCGCCGTACTCGCCCCGGCAGTGTCGGCAGGCCCGGCTGCCGCGCAGCCGGCGCCGCCGAACAGCACGGTTCCCCTCGGCGCCGGCTACATGGGCATCGGCTACACCCAGGACGGCGCGGCCTTCGCGCCGGACACGAGAACGCTCCGGCTCGAGGCCGAGGGGGCCGCAGGGCCGCTGGCCACACAGCTTCCGGGCATCGACGTCTCCCACTACCAGGGGACGATCAACTGGTCGTCGGTCAAGGCCGCGGGCATCAAGTTCGCCTACATCAAGGCGACCGAGTCGACCACCTACACGGACCCCCAGTTCAGCGCCAACTACGGGAACGCCCACAGCCAGAAGGTGATCCGGGGCGGTTACCACTTCGCCCGCCCGAACCTCTCCGGTGGTGCGGCCCAGGCCAACTACTTCGCGGCCCACGGCGGGGCCTGGTCCAGGGACAACCTGACCCTTCCCGGGATGCTGGACCTCGAAGCCGGCTGCTACGGCATGTCCACGTCGGCGATGAGGACGTGGATCCTCGACTTCTACAACGCGTACAAGGCGAAGACGAGCCGTGACGTCGTCATCTACACCAGCCCGAGCTGGTGGAACACCTGCACCGGCAGCTGGAGCGGCATGTCCGCCAGGAGCCCCCTCTTCGTGGCCCACTGGACCTCCGCGGCCAGTCCCTCGATCCCGGCGGGCTTCCCGTACTGGACCTTCTGGCAGTACAGCTCCACCGGTTCGGTGAGCGGTATCAGCGGCGCCGTGGACCGCGACCGCTTCAGCGGCACCGAGGCGCGGCTGCTGGCCCTGGCCAACAACACCGCCTGACGAGTGCGGGGAGATCCGTCCGGCCCGCAGGGAACGCGGGCCGGACGGGTCTCACCGCGAAAGGCCCTTCACCGTACGGCCGTTCACAATCAGGTGGCGGTGAGGGAGACCGCGTCGACGGTCCAGTACCAGTTGTTCCCCCCGGTGTAGCGGAAGCGGATCTGCGCGGTGGTGGCACCCGCCGGCACCTGGAGCGTGATGCTCTCGGCCCTGGACGCGACGTCGCCGGTGTACGTCTTCACGGCCACGGGAGCTCCACCGTCGTACGAGACGAGGACCTCACCCTTCTGCGGGGCCTCCTGACGGTAGTACGTCGTGTACCGCAGCACGGCCGTGGAACCGCCCGCCACCCTCCAGGCGGGGGTGACCAGGGTGGAGTCGAAGGTGCCGCTGTAGCTCTTGTCGACCCATTCGTCCCCGTCGGCGACCGCGAAGACGTTGCGGGCGCGGATGTTGTTCTCGCGGCCCTGGGACCGTTCGGACGCGGTCCAGAACTCGTCGGTGGTGAAGGTCCAGCCGCGCCATTCGGTGACCCCGCCCGTGCCCATCGCACTGTTGTCGACGGTCCAGCCCGTGGGTGGGGTGTGGGTGAAGCCGATGACCGAGGCCCCGGTGCCGGTCTCGTCGACACGGGTGCCGAGCTGCGGGCGCAGCGCGTCGAAGGCGTCCGGTGAGGGCTGCTGGAGGGGACGGCCGTCGAGGCCCCAGGAAGGCTCGACGGGGATGCCGAGGTGAGCGAGGGCGGAGACGGCGACGTCGGGCATCCTGAGGTCGTGGCGGACGGAGCCCGGGGTGATGCCACCGCCGGCGGCGACGAGGAAGGTCTGACGCTCCGCCGCGCTCGCGCCGCCGTGGCCGCCCGCGGCGGTGTGGCCGTGGTCGGTGGTGATCATGATCAGCCAGTCCTCCGACGCGTACGCGGGCCGGGCCCTGACGGCCGCGACGATCAGGCCGACCTGCGCGTCGGCGTCGTGGATCGCGGTGAGGTACTGGCCGCTGGCCGCGCCGTGGCTGTGGCCCGCGTGGTCGATGTTGTCCAGGTGGACGAAGACGGCGTCCCGGTTGCCGTCACGCAGCTCGGCCACCGCGCGGGCGGTGGTGCCGGTGTCGTACTCGGCGGAGGGTGTGGAGACCCGTGTGTCGACCTTCGGGGAGAAGATCGTGGTGGTGACGGGCGCCCAGGACGCGACCGCGTACGTGGAGAGGGCCGGCCTCGCGGTCTCGATCCGGGTGAGGAAGTCGGGGTACCGGGCGAAGGCGTGGCCCGTGAAGGCGTTGTCCTTCACCAGGTGCTTGTCGGGCCACACACCGGTGATGACGGTCGACCACCCGGGACCGGACAGCGTGGGGGCCAGCGGGTCGGCGTAGAGCGGGCTGAGCGAGGTCAGGCCGCTCGCCATGAGGGCATCGAGATTCGGCGCGTCGGCGTCCTTGATACGGCCGAGCAGCGCGCCGTCGAGCCCGATGACGAGGACCTTGGGGGTGCGGGCGGCGGCGCGCGCGGTGACCGCGGAGAGCGGTCCGGCGGCGGTGGCGAGGGCCGCCGCCGCGGCGAGGAGCGAGCGGCGGGACATACCTGCGGACATGAATGACCTCCGTCGTGACGAACTGGGTGACTCGACTCGCCGATGAGTGAGGCGAGTCGAGATGTGCTTCAGAGCTGTTGTGCGTTCGCTGCGACACCGCCGGTCCAGGACGCCCCGGCGAACCGCCCGGCAACGGTCAGCTCCCGGTGGCCGACTTCCACGCGTCCACGTAGCTGTCCAGGTGGGTACCGATGTCCGACCAGTCGGGCTCGAAGATCTCCACGCCCTTCATCAGCGTCGCCAGTTCGGTGGCGTTGGCGTCGGTGGCCTTCACGTCCTTGCGGGCCGCGAAGCCGCCGCCGACCGCGCTGACGTCCTGCTGGGCCTGCTCGGAGAGCATGAAGTCCAGGAGCTTCTTGCCGTTCTCGGAGTGAGGTGCCCGGTCGACCAGGCCGGCCGCGTACGGGAGGGCGAAGGTCGTCGGCGCTCCCCCGTTCCTGGCGGGGAACCAGATGCCGAGGTTGGGCATGTCCTTGGACTGGGCGAAGTTCATCTGGACGTCGCCGTTCGCGACGAGGAGTTCACCCTTGTCCACCTTGGGCGCGAGTTTGCCCGTGGACGCGGACGGTCCCACGTTGTTGGCCTGGAGCTTCTCGAGGTACTCCATCGCCGGCTCCTTGCCGCCGAAGTCGTGCATCGCCTTGATGAGCACCGCTGTCCCGTCGCCCGCGACACCCGGGGTGGAGTACTGGACCCTCTCCTTGTACGAGCCGTCGAGCAGCTCCTCCCAGTTCTTCGGCGCGGCGGGCAGCTCCTTCTTGTTGTAGACGAAGCCGAAGTAGTTGTTGACGACCGAGGTCCAGGTGCCGTCGGCCGCCTTGTCCGCGGCGTCGACCTGGTCGGAGTCGGCGGGTTCGTACGCGGCCAGCAGCTTCTTGGAGTCCGCCTGCTGGATGAAGGGCGGGAGGGTGACGAGGACGTCCGCCTGCGTGTGGGACTTCTCGCGCAGCGTCCGCTGCACCAGCTCTCCCGAGCCGCCCTCCACGTACTCGACCTCGATTCCGGTCTTCTTCTCGAAGTCCGCGAAGACCTTGTCGTACCAGCCGTTGCCGTTCTCGCCCTTGAGGCCGTCGGCGCTGTAGACGGTGACGACCTTCTCGTCCGAGGCGGCGGACGAGCCGCCGCAGGCGGAGAGGGTGGCGGCGAGGGCGAGGCAGCCGGCCGTGGCGGCCAGGGGCTTGAGGGGGTTGGCTCGCATGGGTGTCGAATCTCCTGGAGTCGTTCGGTTACGGGGATGCCGGCGGGCCGGCGGCAAGGGAGCCCTGGCCCAGGGGATGCCGGCGGATCAGCGGTAGGAGGCCCTCGTCCGGATGCGGGAGACACCCAGCAGCACGAGGAGCGTCGTCCCCATGAGGACCACGGCGACCGCGGCACCGGTGAAGAGCGAACCGCGGTCGGTGGCGGCGAAGATCCGCACCGGCAGCGGCGTCCAGTCGGGCGGGTAGAGCATCATCGTGGCGCTCAGCTCGCCCATGGACAGGGCGAAGCAGAGGCCCGCCGCCGCCGTGAGCGACGGCAGCAGGAGCGGCAGCCTGACGCGCCACAGGACGTACGCGGGGCGGGCGCCGAGTCCGGCCGCCGCCTGCTCGTACATCGGGTCGAGACGTACGATCGCCGCCGAGACCGACTGGTAGGCAAACGCGGTGACGAGAACGGTGTGCGCGAGGATCACGATCCAGCGCGTCCCGTTGAGCAGGACCGGCGGGCGGCTGAAGGCGACGAGCACCGCCAGTCCGACGACGACCGACGGCACGGCGACCGGCAGGACGAAGAGCGCGTCGAGGTACCGCTTCCCTCGGCTGCGCAGGGAGGCGGCGGCCAGGGCCGCCCAGCTCCCGAGGGTGAGGGCGAGCAGGCTCGCCGCCAGCGCGGTCATCAGGCTGGTCCCCAGGGCACGGAGGGAGTCGGTGCCGGTGGCCGCCGCGTAGTGCGCGCCGGTGAGGCCGGAGGGGAAGGCGCCGGACCAGTTCGTGGCGAAGGACGCGGCGACCACGACGGCCAGGGGCACGGCGAACAGCGGGACGAAGAGCACGAGGAAGAGGGCACACGCGGCCCACCTCCCGGCACGGCTATGCACCAGCACGGCGGCTCACCACCCGGTAGAGGCCGTAGAGACCGACGGAGAGGACGATGTTGACCACGGCGACGACGCAGGCCGCGGGATAGTCCGACTCCAGGATCGCCTTGCTGTAGACGAGCATCGGCAGCGTGGTGACGTCCTTCGCGCCGGTGAACAGGACGATCCCGAACTCGTTGAGGCACATCACCAGGACCAGGCTGCCGCCGGCCGCGAGCGCCGGGAGCGCCTCGGGCAGGATCACCCGGCGCACGATCCGGGCGGGCCGGGCACCGAGCGAGGACGCCACCTCCAGCTGTGCGGTGTCGAGTTGGGAGAAGGCGGCGAGCAGTGGGCGCATCACGAACGGGGTGAAGTAGGTGATCTCGGCGAGCAGCACGCCCCAGGGCGTGGTCAGGAAGTGGAAGGGGCCGTCGGGCCCTCCGGTGACGCCCGTCCAGATGCCGTTGGCCATGCCGGCCGTACCGTAGACGAACAGCAGGGCGAGCGTGATCAGGAAGGACGGGAAGGAGAGGAAGACGTCGATGAACCTGGCCACCGCCCGTGCGCCGGGGAACGGGACGAAGGCGATGACCAGGGCCAGGGTGAACCCCAGGACCAGGCAGCCGGCGGTGGATCCCGCGGCGAGCCAGACCGTCGTGGTGAGTGCCGACCGGAAGGACTCGGAGGCGAAGACCTCGGAGTAGGGGGCGAGGGAGGTGCCGCCCTCGTCCGGGGTGAACGACTGCCGCACGACGAGGGCCAGCGGGTAGACGAAGGCGAGCACCAGGGCGACGACGGGCGGCAGGGCCCAGAGGGACGCCGGGATGCGCCGGGCGGGCGCGGCACTGTCCTGCACCGGTGGTGTCCCGGCGGGCGCGGGAGCACCATCGGCCTGCCGTGAGGGCGGTCCCGTCGTCCTGCCGGACCTGTGGCGGATCACGGAGGCGCTAGGCATCGAAGCCTCCGGAGGCCCCTGCTGGTTCGGGCGCGGGCGCTGGTGCCGTTGCGGTTTCGGACGCGGCGAGGGCGGATGGCGGCGCTCCGCCTGCCCCCGCCGGCAGCAGGACCGCGTCCTCCGGGGCGAAGTGCAGGGTGACCTCGTCCCCGATGGCCGGCGCCTCGCGCAGTTCCCGCACGTCGGCCGTGAGGCGGTGTCCGCCGGTGTCGACGTACAGCCGGTGGGTGGAGCCGCGCCACTGGATCTCGGTGAGCGTGCCGGTGAGAGCGTTGGGTCCGGCGCCGAGGCCGACCAGGTGCGGTCGTACGCAGAGGGTCGCCGCGGCGCCCGCCACGGCCTCGCCGGAGGTGACGGTGAGCGGCTGTCCTGCGAAGTCCGCGCTGCCGGGCGAGGCCCCGACGGTGACCGGCAGCAGGTTGGCACTGCCGACGAACGAGGCGGTGAACTCCGTGCGCGGGCGGCGGTAGAGCTCCTGCGGGGTGTCGCAGTCCTGGAGTCGCGCACGGTCCATGACCGCGATCCGGTCGGCCAGGGTGAGCGCCTCGACCTGGTCGTGGGTGACGTAGAGGATCGACACGTCCGGCAGCTCGCGGTGCAGGCGCGCGAGTTCGGTGAGCATCCCCGAGCGCAGCTGGGCGTCGAGCGCGGAGAGCGGCTCGTCGAGCAGCAGCACACCGGGGCGGATGGCCAGCGCGCGGGCGATGGCGACGCGCTGCTGCTGGCCTCCGGAGAGTTCGCGGGGGTGGCGGTCGGCGTAGGCGGCCATGCCGACGAGCTCGAGGGCATCGGCGACACGGGCCGTGGTCTCGGCCCGCGCGACCTTTCGGGCCCTGAGCCCGAAGGCGACGTTCTCGCGGACCCGCATGTGCGGGAAGAGCGCGTACTGCTGCACCACCATGCCGATACCCCTGCGGTGCGGGGGCAGTGCGGTCACGTCGCGGCCTCCGAGGTACACCCGTCCGGACGCGGGCCGCACGAATCCGGCGACAGCGCGCAGGGCGGTGGTCTTCCCGGAGCCCGAAGGGCCCAGGAGAGCCATGACCTCACCCGGTTCGACGGTGAGGTCGAGCCGGTCGAGGACGACGTGACGGTCGTAGGCGACCGTGACCTGGTCGAAGCGGATACCGGAGGCCGTCGTGCTGCTCATGCCTCGGCCCGGGCGATCAGGTCCGGCAGTTCGGCCACCGAGCCGAGGACGTGTGTGGCACCGCTGCGGCCCAACAGGTCCTTGTCGTGGGCGCCGGTGAGAACGCCCGCGACGATCCCGGCTCCGGAGCGCACACCGCTGAGCATGTCGTACGAGGTGTCCCCCGCCACGGCGATCCGCCGGACGTCGTCCACCGCGCCCGTGCGCAGGAAGGCCGCGAGGACCATGTCCGGGTAGGGGCGCCCGCGTCCGCCCGTGTCGGCGGGGCAGAGCGTCAGCGGGACGAGGCCCTGCCATCCCAGGACGCCCAGGATCGCGTCCTGCGTGGTCCGGGCGAAGCCGGTGGTCAGGACGACCGTACGGCCCTCGGCCGTGAGCCGCTCCACGGTCTCGTGTGCTCCGGGCAGCGGAGCGATGCGGCCGTCGTCGACGAGCGCTCCGTACGCGTCCTCGAAGGCCCTGTTGGCGCGCCGGGCCTTCTCCTCGTCGCCGAACAGGTGCCGGAAGACGGAGATCTTCGACTCGCCCATGGTGGCCCGTACGTAGTCGAGTTGGGCGGTGTGCCGCGCCGATCCCGCTCGTACGCCCAGGTGTTCGGCGGCGGCGGAGAAGGCCTCCTCGACGAGCCCGCCGTCGGCGACCGTCGTGCCGGCCATGTCCAGGACGACGAGGTCGAACCTGTCGTTGTGCGTCGATGTCATGGGTGTCACCAGCCCAGTTCGTGTGCGGTCGATTCGGCGATGGCGGGCGAGCAGGTCATCCCGCGTCCGCCGGGCCCGGTGACCAGCCAGACACCGTCGCGCACCTGCTGGCGGTGGACGACGCGGCCGGTATCGGTGCACTGGGCGTAGACCCCGGCCCACCGGCGGCGTACGCGCGGCAGGGGGCGGCCGAGGAAGGACTCGACGACACCGGTGAGGTGCTCGTACGGCTCCTCCACGGTGTCGAAGGCGAAGGGGTGCTCGTACTCGTGCGTGTCGCCGATGGTCAGTCCGCCGTCGCGGCGCTGCACCATGAGCAGCTGCATCCGGTGGGCGGCGGCGGTCGGCGCCTGCGGCTGCCCCGCGTCGAGGGCGTCGAGCGCGCCGCCGGCGTAGGCCGGGTAGTAGCGGAAGCTGTCGGAGTCGGCCACCGAGGTGGTGAGCGGCTCACCGAGCGGGTCCGTCTGCATCATCTGCAGACGGACCCGGCGCACCGGCAGGTCCGGGCCCGCCAGCTCGCGGACGAGGCCGCCGAGCGAGGCGCCCGTGGCGAGGACGACGGCGTCACCGCGGTGCACGTCGCCGTGGTCGTCGCGCACGGAGGCGGCGCCTGTCACCTCGCGGACCTCGCGGCCGCCGAGGTAGGTGTACTTCCCCGAGGACAGCAAGGCCTGCTTCAGCGCGAGCTGGGCGGTGCGCGGCTCCACGGCCGCGTCCCTCTCGCACCACAGGGCGGCCTCGAACGCCCCGCGCAGGGCGGGATTCACCGCCCGTGCCTCGCCTGCGGTGAGCAGCTTGTAGCCACGGGCTCCCGCGTCCGGACGGGCCACGGCCGCCTCCGCCACGGCGAGCTCCAGTTCGGTGCGGAGCGGGGTCAGCGACCCGCAGGGCCGGAAGCCGAGGTCCGGCACCAGCCGGCCGATGGACTCCCACAGCTCGCGGGCCCGCAGCGCGGTCTCCAGCTCCTCGCCGCCTGCCCGGCCACTGACCCAGATCTGTCCGAAATTGCGGAGGGATGCCCCGCGTGCCTCACTCTCGCGCTCGATCTGTACGACCTCGTGGCCGCGGTTCACTGCGTGCCAGGCGTGCATGGTTCCCACCACGCCGGCTCCTACGACGATGACTCTCACGACGGCAACGCTCCTCGGGGCGGATGGCGCGGACGGGACCACGCGGCAACGGAGCGGTGAACTGGGCATCAAGCTTGGACTAGACCCGTTATGTTTCCGTTATCTTTATCGGTCGGCCCGTCCCGCCGTTCGCCGGAGGCGGAGCCCTCAGTCCTGGCGGCCCAGGCGGGTCGTGAACGAGAACCGGTCGCCGCGGAACAGGGTCCGCACACGCTCCAGTGAGCGCCCCTGGGAGTCACGGGACGAGCGGTGCAGCAGCAGCATCGGAAGCGCGGGCGGCGTCCCGATCAGCAGGGCCTCGCGCGGGGTCGCGAGGACGGTCTCGATGCGCTCGTCGGCGGACCCGAAGGAGACTCCGAGCCGGTCGCGCAGATAGGTGTAGAAGGAGGAATCGGGGTCGAACTCCACGTCGAGACGCGGGACTCGGGCCACGGTGACGTACGTGCTCTCCAGGCCGACCCGCTCCTCGTCGGCGAGCAGCACGCGCTCCATGTGCCACACGGGCTCACCACGCGGTACCTCGATCTCGACGGCCAGGGCGTCGGGGCAGGGGAACTGTTCGAGCCCGATGAGATGACGGCCCGGCGTGCGGCCCTGGCGTCGGACGCCTTCGGTGTAGCTGGCCAGCGAGAGAGGCTGTTCGAGCTTGGGGCCGGCCACCACGGTGCCCCGCCCCTGCCGGCGCAGCCGCCCCTCCAGCAGCAGTTCACGCAGCGCCTGCCGCACGGTCTCGCGCGAGACCTCGTAGCGCAGCGCCAGGTCCCGCTCGGTGGGCAGCGTCCGGCCCTCACCCAACTCGTCCAGGAGGAGCGAGACATGCGCCTTGACGGCGTAGTACTTCGGGATGCGGCCGTGCTCCGGGATGCCGGAGCGGATCGGTGCGCCAGGTGCCTGGTCGTTCGGGTAGTCCACCGCCCGATGGTGTCAGACGGAGGTGAACGGGCCGCTCCGGCCGTGCCTGTGCGGGCGGCGGGTGCCCCCGCCGTCACGTCCGGGCGCGCACCATACCCGTGCCGGACGGGCCGTCCAGGGCGCAGCGGCGCTGGAACGCGAGGGCGACGGTCATCAACAGGGCGGGCACCACGGTGAATCCGGTCAGCAGCGCCGTGAGGGCGGAGTCCGACTGGGCGACGGTGTGGCCCTCGGTCGTGGAGACGAAACCGCCCACGGCGAGGACGGCGGAGTACACGTACGGGCCCACGGCGGTGCCCGCGGCCTCCGTGGCCGTCCAGACGCCGGTGTAGGCACCCGCCGTGGCCGCCCCGCGCGCCTCGGCGGCGGCCACGGCGTCCGGCACCATCGAGAACGCGAACAGCTGAAGACCCGCGAAGGCGGCCCCGAGGACGGCGACCACGGCGACGGTCGGCCCGGCCCCGAGTGCCCTGCCGAGCAGCAGGCCGAGCGAACCGAGGGTGAACGCCGCCTGGGACAGCAGCAGTCCGCGCTGCTTCCCGATCCGCCGCGACACCCGCAGCCAGACGGGCCCGGCGATCACGGCGGGCCCCAGGAAGGCTCCCATGAAGAGCGCCGTCAGCCCGCTGTCCTCGAAGACGTACTCCGTGTAGAAGGGCAGCGCCGCCAGGAACAGGTGCGTGGTGGTCCCGGTGAAGAGGTACGACAGGACCATCGCCCGGAAGTCGCGGTCCCGGAGCACCGCCGCGATGTCCGCGCGCCCGGTCGTGTGCCCGTCACGCCCCTCGGGGACGCGGAAGCCGCAGCGGGCGGTCAGCCGGCGCACCCCGGTGATGCCCACCGCGCAGGTGACGAGCATGCACGCGCCGAGCGCGACGGCCATCACCGTGTAGTCGCGGCGGGCGCCGGACTCGACGAGCGCCGGTGCGGCGACCCCGGCCCCCAGCAGGCCGAGTGTCAGGAACAGCATCCGGAACATGAAGACCCGGGTGCGCTCGTGGTAGCCGATCCGCAGGTCGGAGGGGGTGGTGAGGTACGGCACCTGGAAACAGCCGTAGAGCAGGTTCCCCGCGAGGAACCAGCCGCCGACCCACAGCGCGGCCGGCGCCCCGGACAGGCCCGGCGGCACGGTGAACATCGCAGCCAGGGCGACCGCCAGGGACAGACCGGTCCACAGCAGCCCGAGGCGGTTCCCGCTCCGGCGTGCGTACCGGTCGGAGAGGGTGCCCAGCAGGGGGTGGACCAGGGTGTCGACGATCTTGGGCAGCAGCAGGGCCAGTCCCGCCAGGAAAGGCGGTACGCCGAGCGTGTGGGTCAGGAAGTACAGCAGGAGCAGCCCCGGCACGGTGCTCCAGATGCCCATGCCGACCGACCCGGTGGCGTAGGGGACGAGGTCGCCGGTCCTCGCCCGGTGCGCTTCCTCCTCGGCGCCGGTGGACGCGGCGCCGGTGGACGCGGCACCGTGTGACGCGGCATCGTGCGAGGGCGCGCCGGTCCCGCTCATGACCCGCCCCCGTGGCGAACGACGAGGGCGGCGGCGAGTTCGGCGTCGGCGAAGGCGCCCGCCCGTACCCGGCCGGCGAGGGTGCGGGCGACGATCCGGTCCGTGAGCCCCGGCAGGTGGCGGGCGAGGAAGAACTCGACGGCTCCCCTCCGGGTGGTGGGCAGGTCCCTGCGCACCCGGCGGCCGAGCGCGGCGCGCAGCACCGTGTCCACCACGCCCTCCAGCGGCTCGTACCGGCTCATCCCCTCCAGGGAGAGACCGGCGGCGGCGGTGGAGTCATGGATGGGACTGCGGACGGACGAGGGGTACACACAGGTGACCCCGACGTGGGTGCCCAGCTCCAGGCGGAGGGCGTCGGCGTAGGCGACCAGCGCCCGCTTCGACGCGCCGTACGCGGCGGCGAGGGGCAGCTGCATCACCGCCATCCGGGAGGAGAGCATCACGACCCGGCCGCGGGAGGCGACGAGGGCGTCGACACAGGCGGCGGTGGTCCGCCAGGTCCCGAGGAGGTTCAGGTCGAGCTGGCGCAACGCCTCAGCGCCCGGCGGTAGTTCGGCGGGCGCGGGGCCACCGGCGCCGGCGTTGTTGACGAGGATGTCCAGCCCGCCCAGCCGGTCGAGGGCGGCCGCGACCGCGTCCGCGACGGAGGCGTCGTCGGTGAGGTCGCACGGCAGGACGGTGATGTCCTCGTCCGGGCCGGGGGCGAGGTCCAGGCCGACCACCTCGGCCCCCAGGTCGGCGAAGCGGCGGCAGACGGCCCGCCCGAAGGTGCCGGACGCACCCGTGACGAGGACCCGCAGACCGGTGGCGGGGCGGAGCCGTCGCGCGGTACGGCGGCCGGAAGCGGTGAGGCGGCCGGAAGCGGTGCGGTTCACGCGGGGGTCTCCTGTCGGGTGGCGGGGGCGGCGGGACGTCCGGCGCCCCGCCGCAGCCGGGCCTGTCCGGCCCGCATCTCACGGGGCAGGGCGGCGAGGTACGCGTCGAAGTCGACGCGCATCATGGGGCGGCCGCCGGCCCCCCAGCGTGCCGTGGCACGGCTCAGGGCGCGGGCCACGGCCTGCCGTTGCCGCTCGGGCGCCGGCAGGGCGTACGCGCCCCCGAGATGCGCGGCGACCAGCTTCGCCTGGGCCTCGACGACGGGGAACGCCGCGCCGGTGGACTGCATGAGGCCGACGAAGGCGAGGCTTGGGTCGTCCAGGTGGAACACCCGCTGGTAGAGCGGGAGTTCCTCCGGATCGGCGCCCGTCCAGCGGGGAGCGAGGAAGGGGATCGTCACCCGGTATCCGGTGGCCCAGACGACCAGGTCGACCGGGTCCCGGCCGCCGTCGGCGAAGACGACGTCGCCGCCCTCGAGACGGTCGATGCCGGGTCGCGCGACGATCTCGCCGTGGGTGAGCCGGTGCAGGACCGTGTCGCTGATCGTCGGGTGGTTCTGGAAGAGGCCCCCGGCCGGAGCGGGGAGCCCGTAGCGCTCCGGCGTGCCGACGGCCAGCCGGAGCATCGTCCCGGCCAGTCGCTGGCGCAGCCGCCAGGGCAGCACGGACAGCGCGCCGCCGGTCGCGTCCGAGGGCCGCCCGAACAGGTACTTCGGTACGACGTGCACGCCGCGGCGGGCGGACAGGAGGACCGGGCCGCGCGCGGTGTGGGAGGCGTCGACAGCGATGTCCATGGCCGAGTTGCCCATGCCGACGACGAGGACCCGGCGGTCGCGGAAGACGTCGGCGGTCCGGTAGTCGTGGGCGTGCATCTGCGTCCCGGAGAACGCGCCGGGGTAGCCGGGCTCCGGGAGGCGGGGGTCCCAGTTGTGCCCGTTGGCCACCACCACGGCGTCGTACCGTGCGGTGTCCCCGCCCTCGGTGGTGACCAGCCATCCCCCGCCCTCCGGGGCCTGCTCGACGCCGGTCACCGACGTACCGAAGCGGATGTGCCCGTCGAGGCCGAAGGTCCGGGCGTAGTCGTCGAGATAGCGGGCGACCCGGTCGGCGGAGGGGTAGTCGGTCCAGGCGCGGGGCATCGGGAAGTCCGCGAACTCGGTCCGCTTCTTGCTGGTGTTGAGGTGCAGGGAGGCGTACGCCGGAGAGAGGCCACTGGTGTTGCCGCGGACCCACAGGCCACCGGGTACGTCGCCCTTCTCGTAGGTGACGACGTCGACTCCGGCATCGAGGAGGGCCTTGGTGGCGGCGAGGCCCGCCGCTCCGGCACCGATCACGGCTGCGCGGCGGTCGGTGGTCATGCGGGGTCTCTTCCGGTGGGTCGGGCGGGGGCGGTCCGCAGGACCGGGCGCACCTCCGCAGGGGCACGGGCGGCGCCCGCGGCACACGGTGACCGGTCCTCCCGGGCGCCACCCTGTGGTGAGGCCCAAACCTAGGCGGTGCGCACGGCCTCCGACATGGGGTGCGGTACGGGGTTCCGCTCCGGTCTTGTGAAATCCCACAACCCTGGCGATAGTCCGGGGATGCACTCCCCTGACGACTGGGCCTCGATGGTCCACCTGATCGAACGGGTCGTCGGCGAGGACGATCTGCTGCCCTCCGTGGTGAACGGCGTGCGCACGATGGTGCGGGAGGTCGCCGTGCTGCCCGCGGCCGACGTCTCCGGCCACACCCGTGCGCTGCTCGCCGCGGCGACCCGCGCGGTGGCGGCCCGCCGGGGCCCCACGGAGGCGGAGCTGTCGTTCGTCTCGGAGCTGGGCACGGCGCGCGCCCTCCAGGGGGTGCCCATCGAGGCGGTGCTCAGCGCGATCCACGTCGCGGAGCGGGCGATCTGGTCACGTGCCAGGGAGACCGCTGCCGAGGAGGGGGTGTCCGCCGGACTCCTGCTCGACGCCCGTGAGCTCTACGACGACTGGTCCGAGGCGGTCCGCGCCAGGCTGATCACCGCTCACCGGATGACGGAGGTGGCGCGGGCCCTGCCCGCCGCGAACCGGGACGCCGCGCTCCTGCGCCGGCTCCTCGCGGGCGGCTCGGCCGCCGCGCTGGCCGCGACGGAGGCGGGCCTCACGGGCACGGACGGCCTCTGGGTGCTGCTGGCGAGGCCCGGCGACACGCTCCCGGCCACCACCGGTGACCGGACACCGGGCGATCGGGCACCGGGCGATCGGGCATCCAGCGACCGGACACCCGGCGACAGGGCACCTGCGTTGCTGGCCCTTGTCGACGGGCTGCTGACCGGTGTGCTGACCCGCGCGCCGGGCTCCGCCCCGGTGCCGGGCGGATCCGTCGCCGGCGTGGCCGGCCCCGCCGGGCCGGAGGAGCTCGCAGCGGCACGGCGGCTGGCGCTCGCGGCGCTGACGGCGGCGGAGGCGGCGGGGCGCACCGGGGTGGTCCACATCGCCGACGTCGCCTCCCTGGCCGCGGTCCTCGACCGCGCCGACCTGTCCTCGGCGCTGGCCGACCACCACCGCCCGGCCCTGGCGGCACTCGGCGGCAACGCGCGGGCCGTCGCCCGGGCGGTCGGGACCTGGCTGGAGGCGGACCGGGACATCACGGCGGCGGCGGCCGCCCTCTTCGTCCACCCCAACACCATCCGGAACCGTGTCCAGCGGTTCACCCAGGTCACCGGGATCGACCCGCACACGACCTTCGGCGGCGTGGACGCCTGGTGGCTGTGCAGGACCTGGCTGGCACAGCCCTGACCCCGGCGGCCTGCCGGACCCCGGTCCGGCTCGGAAGCTCAACCGCGGAAGCTCCGTCTCGGGAGCTCCGCACACATCCGCGCCACTCGTCGTGGCGCCGGCTCAGTCGGTCAGTGCCTCTTCGAAGCGTGCGTAGGCTTCCTGGTCGAAAAGCACGAAGCGCACCTCGGCCACCGGGGGAAGCGTCGCTTCCCGCACCGTGCGGACGGCGATCCGGGCCCCGTCGTCGAGCGGCCAGCCGTAGACGCCCGTCGAGATCGCGGGGAAGGCGAGCGTGCGGGCGCCCAGCTCCGAGGCGATCCGCAGGGACTCCCGGTAGCAGGAGGCCAGCAGCGCGGAACGGTCCTCCTCGCGCGACCAGACCGGTCCCACCGTGTGGATGACGTGCTCCGCGCGCAGCCGGCCGGCCGTCGTCGCCACCGCCTGCCCGGTGGCGAGCCCCTTGCCGTAGTGCGAGGCCCGCAGCGTGCGGCAGGCAGCGAGGATCTCGGGCCCGCCCCGCCGATGGATGGCGCCGTCCACACCGCCCCCGCCGAGGAGCGAGGAGTTGGCGGCGTTGACCAGGGCGTCGGCGTGCTGCTCCGTGATGTCTCCGCGCACGAGGACGATGTGCGGTCGTGTCGTCATGCGGTCATCCTGCCGCAACCACCCCGGGGCGGCGTCCGACAGGACACGCGCCGGACCTGGGACCTGGGGTCATCTCACCTTCCGGCCGGCGTAGGAGTCGTCCGCCGTACGGACCTGTCCGCGCATGGTGGCGTGGATCCGCTGGACGGTCCCGTTCTCGTGCCACCAGGTGAAGTACCAGTACACGGTGGGCCAGGGCGGGAAGGACTTGGGCAGCCGACGCCAGGCGCACCCCGTCCGCGCCACGTAGAGCAGGGCGTTCACGATCCGGCGGCGTGGGTGCTTCTCCCGACGCCCGCCGTTCGGGCCGACCCTTGCCGCCGGCAGCAGGGGCTCGACCAGGGCCCACTGCTCATCCGTCAGATCCGACGGGTATCCACTTCCGGAGCCACTCACAGAAGGCTCAACGCCCCCTCCCGGTCCCGGGACACGACAGACGTCGAACGCGGGCTCGGAGGCGCCTGGAGCGGGCTCGGAACGGAGCATCGCTTCCGGGATCCATCGGCACCAGGAACATGACGAGCCGCCAGGCTCACGTGCGCCATGTCTGCGGGTAACCGATCTCGGAGATGTCCTGGGCCAGGTCAGCCAGGCTGACCTCGATGTTCAGCGACGAGACGCTTTCCTGACGCAGGGGTCGCAGGGCGTATACCTCGCTCACCGCCCCCAGGTCCACGGGGACTTCGTAGTAGTCCTCGGCGAAGCGCTGAAAGGCTTCGGGAGAGGGATCGACCAGGAGCTCGAACAGCCCCGTCGTCCCGTCGGGGTCGTCATGGCCCGGGGGAAAGTCGATCGAGCCGTGGCGCCACCGATCGTCCGTCGCCTCCCGCCACAGGCACGCCGTCGCGACGGGCGAACCGTCCTCGTCGGCGAAGGCGGGTTCCTCGACGAAGGATCTGAAGACGTCGGGGACGTCGTCGATCACACCCGGCCAGAGCCCGTCGTCGTCCCCTCGGCCGTACGGGCTCATCGGTGACTCGTGGTCGAAGGCGCGGACATACGCTCCGGCCGCCGAGAACAGAGAACACGATGGAGTACTCGTCCCCCGATCCGTTGCGCATCGAAGCCATCTCCTGGCCCTCGGCCCAGGCCGCGTCGAACGAGTGGTACCGGCTCTCCCACTCCGGACTCAGGATCGCGTCGAGCATCGCGAGCGAGCGGCACAGGTCGCGCAGGCCGGTGAGGGTGGGAAGCCTGCGGGCCACGTCGTAGACAGTCACAAGTTCATCCAACCGGACGCCACTGACATCCACCGCCCGCCCGGGAAGCGGCGGCGCGTGCCGACCGGGCCGCGCCGCCGCTTCCCCGGTCGTCAGACCCCCGCCAGCAGCGCCTCCAGCGCCGCCGCCGTCTCCGGGTGACGGCGGACGAGCACCGCACCCGAGGGCTCCTCGGCCTCCGCCTCCCAGGCGCCCTCGCAGCCCAGCAGTTCCGCCAGGCTGTCGCACGTCTCCGGGTGGGCGGCGAGCAGCACGACGCGGCGGGCCGTGGCACCTCCGGTCGCCGCCGGGGCGGTCGCCGGCGTTTCCGGGACGGCCTCCCACGGCGGGACCCAGGCGTCCAGAGCCGCGAGGCGCCCGGGGAAGACGCGGCCGGCCTCGCGGATCAGCAGCGGGGTCAGATCGGCTCCCTCGGACCGCAGGGTGGTGATCAGCGTGGGCAGCCAGGGCAGCAGTACCGTGTCGGGCAGCCGTGCGAACGCCTTCGACACCGCTTCGACGGCGAAGTCGGCAAGCTGCGGCACGGGTTCCAGAGCGTGCAGGAACCCGCTGAGATAGCGCGGGTAGGCCGGCACCACCAGGGGATTCGCCAGCAGCGCGTCGCACCGCTCCCGCAGCTCGGCGCGGGAGAGCCGCCCGAGCTGCACCTGGGCCGCCCAGAGCAGCGCCGTCCTGGACGGCTCCCGCGGGTGGGACTGGGCGAAGGCCAGGTCCAGCTGGGTCCGGTCGCAGCCGAGCGACAGCGCCAGGCTCTCCATGCTGAAGAGGAACCCCAGCATCGCGGCGACCTGGCGGACGGTGGCGTCGTCGTCGGTGAACGCCGTCGGCAGCAGCGTGCAGTAGTGCGCGTATCCTGTCTTGGCGAAGGACTCGATCCACGACGGCAGCACGGGCCGGGTGATCCGGTAGTACGCCAGGAGCCGGCGCACCCTGCGCAGAACCTCCGGAGCGCCGTCGACGCTGCGCTCGGTGGCCAGCACCTCCAGGGCGCGCGTGCCGAGTTCGTCGGCGAGGCGGCCGCTGCGCAGGTGCAGCACCGCGTCCTCGACCGCGGCCAGGACCTGCGCGGTGGTGGCGTTCGGGGCGTACGCGGCGCGGCGCAGGCGCTGCTCCAGCACCTGTTCGATGCTGACGCCCTCGTAACCGAGCTCGATCAGCGCCCGCTGATGGGTGCCGAGCGCGAGGTCCCAGGACTCCTGGACCGACTGCTTGCCGAGCTCCCGCTCGCCCATGATCGGCCGCGCGGCGCCGTGGGGCATGAGGTGCCGCAGCATCCAGAGCACGTCGGAGCACTGCCGCAGTTCCGGCTGGGAGCTCATGTCCAGCAGAGCCCGCTGCACACCGCGCTGCTGGAGCTTGAGGTTCAGCGGGGCGAGGCGGTCGTGCACGTCGCGGGCGAGGGGCGGCAGGGCTTCGTAACCGACCTGGCCGATACGGTCGCCGCCCATCAGGATCTCGACGAGGCGGCGCACGTCGCGCCTGCCCGGCACGGTCTCCTTCTCGATGCAGGTGACCGCCGCGTCCTGGAAGTCGTACGGGGTCGGCCTGGCCCGGTCACGCATGCCGGCCAGCAGGATCGATGTCTCGAACACGGCGATGGCGTCGGCGGTGGAGGCGAGGTAGCCGTTGCGGCGGGCGGAGCGCACGATCTCCACCGACCAGCCGAGCAGCTCCGCCTCGTCCAGCCGGTCGAGGGCGGGTGGGCTCTGCAGGAAGCCGGAGAGCTTGTCGGACGGTGCCTCCGGTGCCACAGGGGTGGCGGCTGCGACGGCCTTCCGGGGCTTCGCCGCCTTCTTGGCACCTGCCTGACCGGCGAGACGGAACGGCTGCACACGGGTGCGCTTGAGGTTCTTCGCCCACTGGGTGGCGGCGATCGACACGGATCCGGCGGCCAGTCCGAACTGCGCCTCGATCGCCGTGTGGCTCGACGGGATCAGGCCGTGCTGCCAGGTGCTCTCACTCGGCGGGCTGATCGCGAAGGTGTCGCTGCCGTGCACGCCGAACTCCTCGACACGGCTGGACGCGTGGAACGCGCCGCAGACGTAGAGGCAGTCCTCGGGGTCGGCGCCCGTCGCGGCCAGGTGCTCACGCATCCGGGTCCACATGTAGCGCTCCCGGTCCTCGTCCACCCGTACGCGGTCCGTGTCCCCGGGCGCGAGGCGACGGAAGAGGCTGCCGATGAGGAGCATGACCTGGCGGTAGGTGTCGTGGTCGCTGTCACCGAGCGGCAGCTCGACGTACTGGTGCCACCACTCCGACCAGTGCCGCACGCGGCCGTGGTGCAGGAGGTGCTCCTCCAGCTCGGCGAACCGGGGACGGAGATCGCCGATCTCCACCCCGACGGCGTCGCCGTGCAGCGCCGCCTCCTCCTCGGCGGGCGGCGCGTCCGGGGCGTCCGCGCCGGCCGGTTCGGAGGCACCCGCCTGCCACTGGAACACGTGGTCCGAGGAGCGGTCGACGAGGACCAGCTCGACGCCCGGGGTGTCCAGCGCGTAGGCGATGGCCTGGTACTCGGCCGAGGCCTCGGTGATCGGGGCGACCACCGACAGCGGTGCCCACTCCTCGGGGAAGCCCTTCACCTCGCTCGCGAACGCCTGGACGGCCACCGGGAGCCGGCAGTTCCTCAGCTCCGGCAGGAGCGGCGCCATGTCCTCGCACAGCTCCAGGTACACGACCTTCGGCTGCTTCTCCCGCAGCCGCCGTGCCATCGCGACCGCCGAGGCGGGCGAGTGGTGACAGACCGGGAAGATCTCCAGCGGTTCCCGTACGGCACGGTCGACGTCGTCGACGATGCCCAGGAGGATGCCCTGCAGCGCGTCCGGCCCGTCGGCGAACTCCGTCGCCGCCTCCTGCAGTTGTCCTCGGAGCGCCTCGAAGGGCGTCCCCTCGGTCGGGGCGCTCACGACAGGGTGGCGATCGCGTCGCGGCCGCCCTCCAGGAACTCCGGCCAGGAGCCGCCCTCCTCCTTGCTGCGCGGCTCGACGATGCCGTGCAGGTACTTGTTGAGGATGGCCAGGTCCTCGGGCTCACGCCGCGCCAGCGATCCGACGAGCGAGGAGGCGAGGGTACGGGCGGTCAGCTCGCGTTCGCCGAAGAAGTTGCTGTGCAGGATCGCGTCCTCCAGTACGCCGATCTGTTCGGCACTCGACAGCGCGGACTCCAGCTTCTCGTCGTCGCTGCCGGCCGCGGCGGAGGAGGCCCGCAGGTCGGCGAAGCTCTGCAGCAGCACGTCGAGCAGGGTCGGCGGCACGTCCAGCTCGATCTGGTGGCGGCGCAGCAGTTCCTCGGTGCGGAAGCGGACGATCTCCGCCTCACTCTTCTTGTTCGTCACCACCGGGATGCGGACGAAGTTGAAGCGGCGCTTGAGGGCGGAGGACAGGTCGTTGACCCCGCGGTCGCGGCTGTTGGCCGTGGCGATGACGGAGAACCCGGGCTTGGCGAAGACGATGTTGTCGCTGTCCATCTCGGGGACGGAGATGTACTTCTCCGAAAGGATCGAGATCAGCGCGTCCTGGACGTCGCTGGTGGAGCGGGTGAGTTCCTCGAAGCGGCCGATCGCCCCGGTCTCCATCGCGGTCATGATCGGTGAGGGGATCATCGACTCCCGCGACTGTCCCTTGGAGATCACCATGGACACGTTCCAGGAGTACTTGATGTGGTCCTCGGTGGTACCGGCCGTGCCCTGCACCACGAGGGTGGAGTTGCGGGAGATGGCTGCGGACAGCAGTTCGGCCAGCCAGCTCTTGCCCGTGCCCGGGTCGCCGATGAGCAGCAGACCGCGGTCGGACGCCAGGGTGACGATGGACCGCTCGACGAAGCTGCGGTCGCCGTACCACTTCTGGGAGATCTCGCGGTCGAGGCCGTCGGAGCGCTCGGATCCCAGGATGAACAAACGGACCATCTTGGGCGAGAGCCGCCAGGAGAAGGGCTTGGGGCCGTCGTCGACCGACTCCAGCCAGTCGAGCTCCTCGGCGTACTTGATCTCGGCGGGGGCGCGCAACAGGTCGGACATGTGTGTGCCTTTCTAAGATTTCGGGTTCGACTGCACCGGGCCGAGAGGCCTCAGGAGTCTCAGGTGAGGAAGGTCTTGAGCTCGTGGACGAGCTTGCGTATGTGGCCGGAGAGCACCGGCGTCCCCTGGTCCTTGAAGCGCTCGCGGAACCACGGGTTCACGCTGGCGCGGCCGGAGCTGGTCACCGAGCCGACGGGGATGAACTTGGCTCCGGAGCGGTGGATGGCGGCCATGCTCTCGAACAGCGGCTCGGTCTGCCATTCGTAGAAGTCGGAGATCCAGACCACGACGGTGTTGCGGGGTTCGGCGATCTTGGGCTGGGCCAGTGCCATGGCGACCGTACCGTCGGTGCCGCCGCCGAGATTGGTCCGCAGCAGGGTCTCGAACGGGTCGTGCACCCACGGGGTGAGGTCGAGCGCCTGGGTGTCGTACGCGATGAGGTGGACGTCCACCTTGGGCAGTCCCGCGAAGATCGAGGCCAGGATGGTGCAGTTGACCATCGAGTCCACCATCGAGCCCGACTGGTCGACCACCACGATCAGCCTCTGGGGCGTGGTCCTGCGCGCCGTGTGGCGGTAGAAGAGGCGGTCGACGTAGAGCCGTTCCTCCTCGGGGCTCCAGTTGGTGAGGTTCTTCCAGATCGTGCGGTCCAGGTCCAGGTTGCGGAACACCCGCTTGGGCGGGACCGAACGGTCCAGGGCGCCGACGGTCGACTTCTCCACCTGGGTGCGCAGCACCTCGGCGACCTCGTCGACGAAGCGCCGGATCAGGGCCTTGGCGTTAGCCAGGGCGACACCGGAGAGGTTGTCCTTGTCGCGCAGCAGCTGTTCGATCAGGGACATGCTCGGCGTCAGCTGCCCCGCGAGGTGGGGGTCGGCGAGGACCTCCCGCAACCGCATGCGCTTGACGAGGCCGGCCTCGATGGAGCCGAGCTCCGGGCCGATCTCGGGGATCAGCCGGCTCAGGTCGGGGGTCCTGCCGCCGCCGCCCGTACCGGTCGGGCCGGCGGCCATGCCTCCGGATCGTCCGCCGCGGCCGCCGCGCAGGTCGCCCGGCTTGCAGCCGAGGGCGCGCTCCAGCCAGCCCGCGTCGGACTGCCACCGGGACAGCTGGCCCGCGGAGACGGCGCCGGGCGGGGAGTGGAAGACGTTGAGCAGCACCTTCGACACGAGCGCGGCACGCCGCACCTCGGCGGCCCGGTCGCGGCCGCCGTCGTCCGCCTGCGGGTCGCCGTCCGTGTCGGCAGTCGTGTCGCCGTCCGTGTCCACGCTCGTGTCGCCGTCGCCGTCGGAGTCGGCGCCCGTCTCCGCCGCCGGCACCATCAGGCCCTCGAACTCGGTGGCCAGCCCGGGGTGGCGCTGCACCACCGAGTCGACGGAGGCGCGAGGGTCCAGCAGGGCGGCCGGCAGGCCGATGTCCTTGACCACGGCGAGGCTCGCCGATTCCAGGGCCGCGTGCTCCTCGGGGTCGAAGAGCTGGGCGAGCAGGCGCCAGTACACGACCTGGCGGCGGTTGTCGTGCGCGCTGTCCCCGGTCACGGGGTTCTCCCCGGTCACCTCGGGGTCCGGCTGTCCGGTCATTTCCGCAGCAGCCTTCCCGCACGCTCGCTCAGCACCTTCGCGGCGTCGGTGGCGGCCTTCTCGGCCCTCACCCCGGCCTTGTCGGTCGTTCCCCCGGCCCACGCGCCCGCGTGCACCGAGGTGACCTTCTTCCGCACCGTGGTCTCGACGGCGAGCGGCTGTACGGCGAACTCCCCGGCGTCCCAGCGGATCAGGGCGACGCAGGCGCCGGACCTGGCCACGGTCTCGGGGGTGAGCGGTCCGGCGGCCGGGATCCGGTCGGTGTCGACGCGCAGGTCGACCCCGGCGACGGTGAAGGTCAGCACGCCCTCGTCGTCCGTGCGGGCGGTGTAGCCCTCGAGGAAGACGGGTACGGCGATGCGCGCCGGGTGCCGGTCCAGCGGCGCCGTCACCGGGGCGGTCGCGGTGGGCAGGGCCACGCGGGCCGTGGCGAACGCCTCGGCCGGCTGTCCGGGGCGGGCGTGCTCGTCGCTCCAGACCAGGTCGCCCTCGGCGGTGACGGGCATACCGGTCAGGTCCATCGAGCGGCCCTCGCCGGCGGCCGCGAGGAGCGACATGTGCGGGCGCATCAACTGCCAGATCCCGGCCCCCACGACGGTGTCGGGTTTCGGCACCGACACGCTGGCGCGGACGAGGCGCGGCGCGGATCCGTCCGCGGGCTCGAACACCGCGTGCACCTGCGCCTGCGCGGCGGTCGCGTGCTCCTGTACGTCGATGCCGAGGGGAAGCAGGCGTCCGTCGGCGGTCCCGGTGACGGGCGTCGCGGCGGCGCCGGGCACCGTCAGCAGCATCCCCCGGGACCAGAGGTCGGCCCAGCGGCGCACCGGGAGGCGTTCCATGGACGAGCCGGGGCAGGACGCGGCGAGTTCGGCGGCGAAGCCGTCGAGGAGGGAGGCGAGCCGGCGCAGGGCGGGGTCGGGCAGCATCGCGGAGACGACCTCCGCCGCCCCGGACACCACCTCGTGGTCGATCCCCTGCCATCCGCAGCGTGCCAGGTCGGAGAGCCAGGCACGGGCGGCCGTCAGCAGGTTGGCCGCCGGCCGGTCGCCGGCCTCCGGGTCGGCCCGCTCGCCGCGCGTCCGGCTCGCGGCCTCCTCGACGCGGTCCAGCAGCGCGTCGTGGACGGAGCCGAGCAGTGCGGTCCGCGCGGCGGCCAGGGCCACGAAGTGGTCCTCGCCCGCCGCACCGGCGGCGGCCTTCGCCGCCGCCTCGGCGACCCTTCCGGCCAGCGGCGTGCCCGTCACGGCGTCGGCGAGCCGCGTCGGGCCGGCGGCCTCGGCCGGCTGGGGGCGGAGCAGACCGGCGACGAGAGCCCGGTCGAAGGCGTCCACGGCCTCCAGGGCTTCGTCCAGCCCGTCGACGGGCTCGGTGAGAAGATCGGCGCGCATCACGCCACCGCCCTGGTCGGCGGGAAGAACTGCATCTCGGGCAACGGCACCGTGGCCGGGGCGTGTTCGAGATAGGCCAGGTGGCGCAGGAACCGGCTGAAGACGGAGGCGGCGGCCTTGGTCTCGTCCGCCTGCGGACGGGTGATCCGCATCGCGGAGGCGAGCACCGATCCGTCCACGTCCCCCTCCGGGACCTCGACCTTCAGGTACCGGACGACGCGCTGGGCGCCGTACTGGAGGACCGCCTCGTTGACGAGGGCCCCGATGTGGTTGCAGAACGAGCCGCGCGCACCGCCGCAGGGCCGGTTGTTGTTGGTGCTGCAGGCGAATGCGTACGTCCCGGCCGCGACGGACGAGACGTAGACCCGCCCGATGTCCGAGCCGCTGGACACCACACCCTGCAGGCGTCCGTCGGCCAGCTCGACGAACGGAACCTTGGCGAGCTTGCGCGGCCTCGCGGGTGGTATCACCCGGGCCGTGCTCGACCTCTCCCAATCCGACAACGCGCCATCTCCAATGCACAGCTCAGGGGTTGTTCCCGCCTGACCGGCGGAACACGACTGAACCTACTGGCGCCCACTGACAACGAGGTCGTCACGGCGGGCCGGGGCGGGGCCGCCAGGGACGAACAACGGATTCAGCTCCTCTTGAGCCTGCGCCGTGCGAAAAGGTTGCCTCGCTCCGGTCAGCAGCCCCGCCGGTGGGTTGGACGGTCAGGTCTGAGCCGCCTCAGCTCGCGTCCGAGTCACCCGTACGGCCCGGCAGGCGCCTGCTCGGCCGGCTCTACGCTTCCGCAGCGGCCCGGCGCTGCTCTGCGGCAATGGTGGCAGCACCGACCACCTCTTGATGAGTTTGCGGCTCGGAGCCGCAAGCTCCACCGATCACGGGACCCCCTTTCACCAATTTGACTTTTGGCCGCAGGCCTTGACGTTCCGTCAGTCGTGTGTCATTATGCAATCGCACCGGATTTTGATCCGATTGCCACCACGGTATGGACCCACGTGGACGCCTTCACAGAAGGCAAGCTTGCAGTCATCTCGACCGCAACGGAGTGCGCCCTTTTCCAGGGCCTCCGCCGCGAAGGTGAAGGGTCCACTGTTTTGTCCATTCCTCTTGCTGACATCCTTGCCATGTCCCCGTATGCGTTTGCCGCGGCGCTGCTTGTCGCGCTCCTTGGCTTCCTCGCCCGCTGTGCCACATTCATCTGGGCGCTTCACATCAGTGTCCGGAACACCAGGAGCGGCGACCGTGCCAATGTCGTCGACGCGGTGGGCGACGCGCTGAAGGCGTTCGACTTCCTCCGCAGGAAGTAGCGCTCCAGGCCCCCGCGGGTCCGATTCCGCGGGGGCAAGCTTGGTCAGGAGAGTGGGTCGGTACGCGCCGTCATATCAGTCCAGGCGGTCTCGAAGTACCTGACGCGTTCGTCCTGTCCGGCCGGCCGCATGCCGACTGCCGTCATGACGTGTTGGGACGCGATGTTGTCGTGGTCGGCGTCGCCCTTCACGCTGGTGGCGCCGCATGCCCGCGCGAACAGCAGCAGTTCACGGAGGGCTTCGGAGGCGTATCCTTTGCCTCGTGCTGCCGGGATGAGGCCGTAGCCGATCGTGACGCTGCCGGCCGTGTCCGCAGGCCCGTGGAAGCCCAGGCCGCCGATCGTCACACCATCCTCGCGGCGACGGATCTCGTAGTTGCCGAACGGGTGGGGATCACCGGTGCTCGCGCAGGTATGCAGATAGCGTCTGGCGGCGGCGACTTCCCCATCGGTGGGGTATCCGGGCGCCCATCGGGCGCCGCTGTCCGACTCACCCGCCACCACTCGCTCAGCCTCGGTGACGGTCATCGGATGAAGTACGAGCCGCGCTGTCACAAGATCGTCCATGGCAGGGAGGAGTATCACGTGGGGCGACGGGGCCGCACGTGGATTATCCGACCGGGCAGCGCCCCGCCGGGCGTCGGTACGGATCAGCGTCCGGCGTCCGCGCCGGTGGTTCGGCACCTGGGCCAGGGCGATTCGGGCCGCGATGACGTGATCGACCGCGGTGTTACTGAGCCTGAGGACCCGGCGGCGCTTGCGGCGTCAGCTCGCCGCCGCGCCGGCCAGAGCTCGGTACTCGCCGACCGGGAGTCGGTAGACCGAGACGTGGGATCCCGAGTCGGCTGTGAACCGACCACGCTGCCAGTCTGCGTGCCTCGATTCGAGTTCGAACCCGGCGAGTTGCGCCATGAGATCGAGTTCCGATGGCCAGATGTAGCGGTGCGGGCTCTGGAACAACTTGGCAGTCCGTTTGCCCTCGTCGAAGTCGAAGTGGTGGGAGACAACGTGCTGGGCGAGCGTGTCGTAGGTGTCCAAGCTGATGTGGCCGGGCCCGGACTGGTAGACCACGGCTTTCTTGTCCGGCGGGAGCTTGTGCACCTCGGGCACCCACAGTTCGATCACGAACCGGCCACCGGGTGCGAGGTGGCGGGCCGCGTTGCGAAAGCACTCGACCTGCTCCGGCTGGGTCTGCAGCACGGAGATCGCGTTGAAGACCAGGTAGACGAGCTGGAAGGAACCCGCGCCGGGAGCGGTTGCGCCAGCCATGTCGCCCAGCACCACGGGGATCGTCTCTTCGTCGGCCTTCGTGCGCAACTGCTCGACCATGGGCCGACTCAGCTCGATACCAGTGACCGCAACACCCTTGGCGGCGAGCGGGACGGCCACCCGGCCCGTGCCAACGGCGAACTCCAGCGCTGGTCCACCGCCTGCGAGTTCGGCGAGTGTCTCCACGGTCGGCCCCAGGACGTCAGGGGCGAACATGCCGGTGCCGGGCGTGTCATAGCTATCGGCCGCATCGGCATCCCAGATCTCTTCCTGTCTCATACCTCGCATGGTCCAGGAGAGACGTGGCGAACGTCGACAGCATTTTTACGTCGCAGTTCGCAGAGCCACTCACCACACTGCCCGAATCGTGGCCCTGCCTGCATGGGCAGATTCTGCCGCCGTGCCCCACCTGTCAGGACGGACGTCATCGCTCATCCGTGGACAGGGCCCGATACGATTCTGCACCTGGGGAGCGCCTCCCACGGCGGCAGGAACGGCGGCAAGAACAAGGACCTCGACAATCCTCATCCTTGCCGGTGGTCAGAGGCAATTTTCGCTTACCTGACCACCCGTCGCGCAGCCCGCTTCATGAAAGCACGAGGCTCATGTTCAACCTCATCTTCGCAGTCCTCGCCCTTGCCGTCCTGGCAGGGCTGCTGATGCTGCGTCGCGGCGTGACAGCTCCATGGCATGCGCAGCCTATGACGCTCGTCGGTGTCGCCGGGACCGCCGGCGGCTTCACGGTCGTGGTGTGGGGGGGTCGGCGTCTTCGCAGGCGGGCTGGACGACCGGGAATCCTGCGAGCTCACCCATCACACCACCTACGACCAGGCATGGCGTACCCGCACGGGAGCGAACGGCACGTCCTTCTTCCCGTTGACCAATGCATGCAACGAGCACATCAGTCTCGTGCCCGCATGGGTGAACCCCACGATCGTCGTTCTCACTGTCTTCGCCGTCAGCGCTCTTGCCCTTGCTCTGTTCCGGATCGCCTGTCCAGTTCGCGCTGCGCGACGAGGGTGAACCGGCCGGATACGTGCCAGACGTCGGGGCTACCTCCAGGACGGGGCGTGGGATCAGGGCGCTCATGGTGCCTCCTGCCCCGGCGCGTACGCGGTGATCCCGTTGCGGCGTATCTGCCAGGTGCCACCCTCGGCGGTCGCGCCGCGCAGTCCGTGCGCGGTGTCGGGCCCGGCGAGCGCCGGCAGCCGGGGGTCCTGGAGAGAGGCGAAGGCGTAGGTGCGGGCCGGGTCCCACTCGGTGGAGTGCCGCAGCCTGCGGGCGAGCTGGGCGAAGCCCGGCAGGGCCGCCGCCATGATCCAGGCGTCGGGGAGCCGCGTCGTCAGCCGGGTCGCGGGGCGCAGCCAGGAGGCGGCCGTCTCCGGCCAGTCGACCGTGGTGAGGACCGTGCCGCCGCGCGCCCGCCACGCGGCGGCGAACGCGCCGGCCGCCGCCCGGGACGCGGCGTCCCGGCTGTGGCCGACGGCGACGGTGGCTGTCCGGGGGCCTCGCTGCCGCATCAACAGGGCGATCAGAGAGCCGAGTTCTTCCTCCGTGTGCGGGGCGAGGTTCGGCTGTGTGCCGTGAGCGGCGATGTCCCGGGCGCTGATCAGCGGGGACTTCATGTCGGGCATCGTGTGTCTTCCTCGCAGGCCCCGGGGCGTTCGCACGCCTCCAGGGGGGGGCGGCCGTCAGACCGTCCTGTGGTGGTTCTCCAGGTCCAGGAGCTGCCGCTTGCGGTCGATGCCACCCGCGTAGCCGGTCAGGGCGCCGCTCGCGCCGATCACGCGGTGGCAGGGCCGCACGACCAGCAGCGGGTTGGCTCCGATCGCGGTGCCGACCGCGCGCACCGCCACGCGCGACGCGCCGATCCGCGCGGCGATCTCCCCGTAGCTCAGGGTGGTGCCGTACGGGATGTCCTCCAGGGCCTTCCACACACGCCGCTGGAAGTCGGTGCCCCGGCCGGCGGCGTACTCGATGCCGAAGGCGTCCCGGCTCCCCTCGAAGTACGCCCGCAGTGCGCCGGCGATCGCGGTGAACGCCTCCGGGTCCCGCGTCCAGCCGTCCTGGACGGTCGCCCCGCCCTTCTGGCCCGGCACCGAGAGGGAGGCGAGGGCCGTGCCGCCCGTGGCGGTGGCCGACTCCTCCCCCACCAGCAGCAGCTCACCGAGCGGGCTGTCGATCGTGGTGTAGAGCGTCATGGTCGCGGTCCTTCCGGTCTTCCTGCGTGTACGTCAACTGTGCGGCGTCCGTCCCGCTCGCACCGGCGGGATTCGGACGTCACGCTGCGGCCGCGCGGCGCCGGTCCGCCGCCGCGCCCCAGAAGTGGTGCATGGCGTACGTGCGCCAGGGGCGCCAGTTCCCGGCGTCCACCGGGTCCACGCCTGTGTGCCGCATTCCGGCCAGGGCGGCCACGTCGCCGGTCAGCAGCACGTCGGGGTCGCCGAGGGCCCGCATACGGATGTAGCCGGCCGTCCAGAGGCCGACACCCCGCAGGCTCAGGAGCTCCTTCTCGGCCTGGTCCCGGTCGGCACCCGGGTCGAGCCCGATCCGCCCGTCGGCCAGGGCGGCCGCGACGGAGCGCAGGGTGTCGCGCCGCGAGGCGGGGACGCCCAGCTCCTCCAGGCCGGCCCCGGCCAGGTCGGCGGGGTCGGGGAAGGTGCGGGTGAGGGTTCCGCTGGACACCTGGAGGGGCGCGCCGTGGGTGTGCACCAGCGCGCTGCCCAGCCGGCGCCCGGCGGCCACGGAGACCTGCTGGCCGAGGACGGCCCGGACGGCCAGCTCGTGGACGTCGGCGGCTCCGGGGGCGCGCAGTCCTGGCGTACGGGCGACGAGCGGGGCCAGCGCGGGTACGGCGCCGAGGCGCTCGGCGACGGCGTGGGGGTCGGCGTCCAGGTCGAAGAGGCGGCGCATCCGCTGGGTGGCGGTCGTCAGGTCGCGCAGATCGCCCAGGTGCAGCCGGCACTCCAGCCATCCGTCGCCGGTCCGCTCGCGGACCTCGGCGATGCCGGTGCCGTGCGGCAGGCGCAGGGTGCGCCGGTAGGTGCGGTCGCCGTGCTCGCCGGTCATCTCCTCGATGCCGGTGAGGGCGCGGGCCGCGAGGTGGTCGAAGATCCGGTCCGCAGCGTACGGCCCCCGGTGGGCGAGCCTCAGCGGCACTCCACCGGCTCCGTCCGCGGTGCCGGTGGAGCCGAAGCGGGAGGACCGTCCGGGCGGGGCGGCGCGCAGCTCGCCGGGGGTGAGGGCGTAGACCTCCCGGACCGTGTCGTTGAACTGCCGCACGCTGGCGAAGCCCGAGGCGAAGGCGATCTCGGCGGCCTGCAGGGCGGTGGTCTGCAGCAGGACCCGTGCGGTGTGGGCGCGCTGGGCGCGGGCGAGGGCGATGGGTCCGGCGCCGACCTCCGCGTTCAGCTGGCGCTGCACCTGGCGGGCGCTGTATCCGAGGCGGGCGGCGAGCCCGGCGACGCCTTCCCGGTCGACGACTCCGTCGCCGATCAGCCGCATCGCGCGGCCGACCAGGTCGGCGCGGACGTTCCAGTCGGCGGAGCCGGGCACGGCGTCGGGGCGGCACCGTCGGCAGGCGCGGAATCCGCCTCCCTGGGCGGCGGCCGCGGTGGGGAAGAACGTCACGTTCCGCCGCTTGGGCGTGGTGGCCGGACAGCTGGGGCGGCAGTAGATCCCGGTCGTGGAGACGGCGAAGAAGAACTCGCCGTCGAACCGGGCGTCGCGGCTGCTCACCGCCTCGTACCTGCTGTCGTCACTGGTCATGCCTCAAGGGTGCGGCATCGCGGCCACCCCGCGCTGGCGGGAATCGGACATGGCGGTCGGTGGCGCGACACACTTCAGTTCTCTTACGTGTCTATGATTGGAATCATTCCAGAAAAGTGATTGACTGCATGGATGATCGAAGCCGAGACCAGGACGCTCCTCCCCGGAGCGTCGGTGCGGGTGACCCGACGCCGGGTCACCGTGCTCCCGGCCGTCCATGTGGCCCCGCACGCCGATGTCCGTACCCGCCTCATCCGGGTGCACACACGCATCGGCGCGGTCCCGGCCCGAGCCGTCCACGACGTGCTCACGACGCTCGTCGACGCCGGACCGGCGCGGCGGATCGACCTGTCGAATTCACCGGCACGGCACGACGTGCGGTCCCCGGACGAAGGGCAGCCCCCGGCCACCGGGCGCACCCCTCAGGGGCCGGAGCCGGTGCACGGAAGTCTTCACACCGAGGAGCAGAAAAATTTCTGACAACACGAAGCCGCTGACCACTGCCGCCGGCGCACCGGTCGCGAACAACGAGAACGCCGTCACCGCCGGTCCGCGCGGCCCGATGCTGCTCCAGGACGTCTGGTTCCTGGAGAAGCTGGCGCACTTCAGCCGCGAGGTCATCCCGGAGCGTCGTATGCACGCCAAGGGATCGGGCGCCTTCGGCACCTTCAAGGTGACGCAGGACATCACCCGCTACTCCCGGGCCGCGCTCTTCTCCGAGGTCGGCAAGGAGACCGAGCTCTTCGCCCGGTTCTCGACCGTCGCCGGTGAGCGCGGGGCGGCGGACGCGGAGCGCGACATCCGCGGCTTCGCCCTCCGCTTCTACACGGAGGAGGGCAACTGGGACGTGGTCGGCAACAACACGCCGGTCTTCTTCCACCGCGACCCCCACCACTTCCCCGACCTGAACCGCGCGGTGAAGCGCGACCCGCGCACCAACCTGCGCTCGGCCGAGAACAACTGGGACTTCTGGACGAGCCTCCCCGAGGCCCTGCACCAGATCACCATCGTGATGTCGGACCGCGGCATCCCGGACGGCTACCGCCACATGCACGGGTTCGGGTCGCACACCTACTCGTTCATCAACGAGAGCAACGAGCGCTTCTGGGTGAAGTTCCACTTCCGTACGCAGCAGGGCATCAAGAACCTCACCGACGCCGAGGCCGCGGCGGTCGTCGCCGACGACCGCGAGTCCTCGCAGGCGGACCTCTTCGACGCCATCGAGCGCGGCGACCACCCGAAGTGGACCTTCTTCATCCAGGTCATGCCGGAGGCGGACGCGGCGACGTACCGCTACCACCCCTTCGACCTGACCAAGGTCTGGTCGAAGAAGGACTACCCGCTCATCGAGGTCGGCGAGTTCGAGCTCAACCGCAACCCGGAGAACTACTTCGCCGACGTGGAGCAGGCCGCCTTCACCCCGGCGAACCTCGTCCCCGGCGTGGGCGCCTCGCCCGACCGCATGCTGCAGGGCCGGCTGTTCTCGTACGGTGACGCCGCCCGCTACCGCGTCGGTGTCAACCACCACCAGATCCCGGTGAACCAGCCCCGCGGTGCGAAGAACGTCAACACCTACCACCGCGACGGCCAGCTGCGCGTGGACGGCAACCAGGGCGCGGTCCCCGGCTACACCCCCAACAGCTACGGCCGTTGGGCGGAGCAGCCGCAGTTCGCCGAGCCCGGTCTGGCGCTCGACGGTGCCGCCGCCGACCGGTTCGACTACCGCGAGGACGACGACAACTA
The DNA here is from genome assembly GCF_036227405.1 of Streptomyces sp. NBC_01460. Classification (NCBI taxonomy): domain Bacteria; kingdom Bacillati; phylum Actinomycetota; class Actinomycetes; order Kitasatosporales; family Streptomycetaceae; genus Streptomyces; species Streptomyces sp. NBC_01460. Next base: position 6,476,119 of record NZ_CP109473.1, on the reverse strand, counting down.
CTTCGAGCAGCCGGGCAACCTGTTCCGGGCGATGACCCCGGACGAGCAGGACGCCCTGTTCGGGAACACCGCCCGGGCCATCGACGGCGCCTCGCCCGCCACCGTCGAGCGTCACATCGGCCACTGCACGCAGGCCGACCCGGCCTACGGCGAGGGTGTGCGCAAGGCCATCGAGGCCCTGAAGGCCTCCAAGTAGAGCAGGCCGCCGTACGCGAGGGGCCCCGGGCGACGCAGGTCGCCCGGGGCCCCTCGTGCCGTGGGCGCTACGCCAGCAGGGCCGTCCTCCCGAACATCTCGGCCGTGGCCCGCGCGCTGGGGGTCCCCGCGTCGAGGTCGGCGCCCGCCTCGACCAGCGCGCCCACGATCGCGTCCTCACCCTTGAACAGGGCGCCCGCCACCGGGGACTGGTCCCGGCCGTTGCGCAGATCGACGTCGGCGCCGCGCCCGATGAGCGCGCGCACGGTCGCCGTGTGCCCGTGGTACGCGGCGAGCATCAGCGCCGTGTTGCCCCCGGCGTCCTGGACGTCGACCGGCAGACCGTGGTCGAAGAACTCCAGGAGCTCTTCCGTACGCCCCTGCCTGGCCAGATCCGTCACGATCACGACGAGCTGGTCGGTCTGTTCCTCGGAAAGCGGTTCCATAGCACTAGTTTAGGCGCGCCCCCGGAAGTCCGCCGGAGGGAGCGACACGGATCACATCGTCCGCCGTGTCTGAACTTCACGAGAACTCCAGCGAAATGGCACGTGTGTGGATATCGTGCACGAGCGAGGGCGCATCCGTCAGTCCATGGGATCGGCGGATGCGCCCCGTTTGTGGGGATGCAACTGTGGCTGGGGGGTTCATGGGGCATGTCGAAACACCTGAATCGGATATATCCGGGCCCGTCGGGCTCGCGGGGACACCACGACCGCGTACCGCCGGGTCCAACAACCGCACGGTGGCTCACACGCAGGTGTGGAGAGCCCCGACGACTGTCGAGCGCGACCACGCGGAGAGACCGCGGGCGAGGACCTCGCCCGTTCCGCGTGTGCCCTTCCTCGTCCTGACCGATCTGCTGGGCCTGGGGATTCCCGCCTGGCTCGTGCTGCGGGCCGGCGACCAGCCGGGTCCGCTGACCGCCGCGGCATCGGCGGCCCTGGTGTGGACCGGTGTGCGCGCGGTGCGCGGCCGGTACGGGCACCGGCTGCCGGGGGAAGCCCCTGAGGCGGCCCACCTGCCCTTCGGCGACTGGCTGGCGCTCATCGGGGCACTGGCCCTGCTCCTGGCCGTGACGGGCGGTGGCCTCGACCCGGCGACCGCCGTGGCGGCGCTGGTGCCCGGACTGGCTGTGGCCCTGCTCGCGGGGGCCGCGGTCCGCCGCCGGCGTCCGGGGGCGGGACCGCGTGGGGGACGCCGGGTCCTGGTGGTCGGCGAGGCGGCCGGCCTGGACCGGGCGGTGAGGCTGCTCAACTCCCGTGCGGACCACCCGTACACGGCGGTGGCGGTGGTCCCGGTGGGTCCGGCGGCACCGGCCTCCGGGACGCCCGTCCCGGGGCGGCTGGCACCCGAACCGGCCGACGACGACGTGTCCACGGTGCTCGGCGGGGCCTTCGCCCATGACGCGGACCTCGTGCTCGTCGCGCCGGGTCCGCAGCTCGACGACGACCGGCTCCGCCGGCTGTCGTGGGGCCTGCACGACGGCGGGCTGGCCGTCTGCGTGCTCTCGGACCTCTCGGGGGTCGCCGCCGGCCGGGTGCGGCCCGCGTCCGCCGCCGGGCTGACGCTGCTGCACGTGACGCCTCCGCTGCGGCGCGGTCCGCAGACCGTGCTCAAGACCGTGGTGGACCGGACCGGTGCCGCGCTCGGGCTGCTGGCGCTCGCCCCGCTGTTCTTCGGGGTGGCCCTGGCGGTACGGCTCTCGTCGCCCGGTCCCGTGTTCCACCGTCAGACCCGGCACGGGCGGCACAACAGGCCCTTCACCATGTGGAAGTTCCGCACGATGGTGGCCGACGCGGAGGCCCGCAGGGAACAGCTCTCGACGGCCAACGAGAGCGAGGGCCCGATGTTCAAGATGCGTCGCGATCCGCGGGTGACCCGGATCGGCCACGCCCTGCGCCGGACGTCCGTGGACGAGCTCCCGCAGCTCCTCAACGTGCTGCGGGGTGACATGTCCCTGGTCGGCCCACGTCCGCCGCTTCCGGAGGAGGTGTCGCGCTACGACGAACGGGAGCTGCGCCGGCTGGCGGTCCGGCCCGGCCTGACCGGCCTCTGGCAGGTCAGCGGCAGGTCCGACCTGTCCTGGCAGGAGACGGTGTCGCTGGACCTCTGGTACGTCGACAACTGGTCGGTGGCCACGGACATGGGGCTCCTGGCCCGGACGGTGCGCGCCGTCACCGACGGCCGCGGAGCGTACTGAGACGTGGTGGGGGGACACGAGGGGGGCCGTGTGCACGGGTTCAGGGCGTACCGCGGCCGCCCGGCCGACAGGTCAGCCCAGGGGGGCCTGGCGGCCGAGCCACCAGGCGTAGGTGCGGGCGATGCCGTCCCGCAGGGGAATCTGCGGCTTGAAGCCGAGGGAGGAGAGCCGGGACACGTCCAGGAGCTTGCGCGGGGTGCCGTCGGGCTTCGAGGTGTCCCAGACAATGCGGCCCTGAAACTCCGTCACGTTTCGAACGGTCTCGGCCAGTTCGCGGATCGAGAGGTCCTCGCCGCAGCCGACGTTGACGGGTTCGTCGCCGTCGTAGGTCTCCAGCAGCCGCGCACAGGCGGCGGCGAGGTCGTCGACGTGGAGGAACTCGCGTCGGGGGCTGCCCGACCCCCAGAGGGTGACCTCGTCCGCGCCGTCCCGCTTCGCCTCGTGGAAGCGGCGGATCAGGGCGGGCAGCACGTGCGAGGTCTCCAGGTCGAAGTTGTCCCCGGGGCCGTAGAGGTTGGTCGGCATGGCGCTGATGTACGAGGCGCCGTACTGCCGGCGGTAGGACTGGATCTGCACGATGCCGGCGATCTTGGCGAGCGCGTAGGCCTCGTTGGTCGGCTCGAGCGGGCCGGTGAGCAGGGCGCCCTCGGGGATGGGCTGGGGGGCGTGCTTGGGATAGATGCACGAGGAGCCGAGGAAGAGCAGCCGCTGGACTCCGGCGGCGTGCGCGCCCGCGATCACGGCGAGCTGGATTCGGAGGTTGTCCTCCAGGAACTGCACCGGGCTGGTGCTGTTGGCCATGATCCCGCCCACCTTGGCGGCGGCCAGCACGACCGCGTCCGGGCGGGCGTCACGCAGGAACGCCTCGGTCGGCGCGGCCTCGCGCAGGTCGAGCTCGTCGCGGCCGCGGGTGATCACCTCGTGGCCGTCGGCGGTGAGGCGGCGCACCAGCGCCGAGCCGACGAGGCCGCGGTGGCCCGCGACGAATATGCGGGCGCCGGGGCGCAGCAGGGGGCGGACGGATTCCTGGGGTGGGCCGGGGAGATCAGTCGTCATGGCTCGGATTCTGCCAGCAGCACGGCGCCCGGGTGACTCTTTGTCGCATTCCGCTCAGATCAAGCTATTTCGGTGAACCAATCGCCCTACGGGCGACCACAGAAGGGGGGAGTCATGGCCAAAACCGCACTCATCACCGGCGTGACCGGACAGGACGGTTCGTACCTGTCGGAGCTGCTGCTCGAGAAGGGGTACACGGTCCACGGACTGATACGCCGTTCGTCGAGCTTCAACACGGAGCGGATCGACCACATCTACCAGGGGCCCGAGGAAGCGAATCGTTCCTTCGTGCTCCATCACGCCGACCTCTCCGACGGCGTCGCCCTGGTGAACCTCCTGCGGGACATACAGCCCGACGAGGTCTACAACCTCGGGGCCCAGTCCCATGTCCGGGTGTCCTTCGACGCCCCGCTGTACACCGGCGACGTCACGGGGCTCGGGACGGTGCGGCTGCTGGAGGCGGTCCGTGCCAGCGGCATCGACACCCGGGTCTACCAGGCGTCGTCGTCCGAGATGTTCGGCGCGAGCCCGCCCCCGCAGAACGAGAAGACCCCGTTCCACCCGCGCAGCCCCTACAGCGTGGCCAAGGTCTACGCGTACTGGGCGACGGTCAACTACCGCGAGGCGTACGGCATGTTCGCCACGAACGGGATCCTCTTCAACCACGAGTCCCCGCGCCGCGGCGAGACCTTCGTGACCCGCAAGATCACCCGCGGGGTGGCGAGGATCAAGGCCGGTCTGCAGGACCGGCTTCACCTGGGCAACCTGGACGCCGTACGCGACTGGGGGTACGCCCCCGAGTACGTGGAGGCGATGTGGCGGATGCTCCAGTGCGACAGCCCCGACGACTTCGTGGTGGCCACCGGTGAGGGGGTCAGTGTCCGCCAGTTCCTGGAGTACGCCTTCGAGCACGCGGGCCTCGACTGGGCGGAGCACGTCCGCTACGACCCGAAGTACGAGCGCCCCAGCGAGGTCGACGCGCTGATCGGTGACGCGTCCAAGGCGGAGGAACTCCTCGGCTGGAAGCCGGAGGTGAAGTCGCGCGAGCTGGCCCGGATCATGGTGGACGCGGACATCCGGCTGCTGAGCGACCAGCTCACGGGCTCCGCGGTCCGGGTGGACCGATGAGAGGGCCCGGACGTCTCAGACGTAACCGGGCCGGATCCCTCACCTCGGCCCTGGCGCTCGCCGCGGGCCTGCTCGGCGGCGCGTCCGTCGCCGCTCCCCCGGCGGCCGCGCTCACCCCACCGGTCGGCTTCACCGCCGACGCCCTGTCCACGTACCAGACCAACGGCATCGTCTGGGCCCTGGCCGAGGCCGGCGGGGTGGTCTACGCGGGCGGCACCTTCTCCGGGATCAGGCCCGCCGGCTCCCCCGCGGGGAGCAACACGACGGCCGCCGCGAACTTCGCGGCGTTCGACGCGGCCACCGGTGCGCCCACCGGCTGCTCGCTCTCCTTCACCCGCAGCAGCGGCACGGCCACGGTCCGGGCGCTCGCCGTCTCGCCCGACCGGTCCACGCTCTACGCCGGTGGGTACTTCAACGCCGTCAACGGGACGGCCGTCAACGGCCTGACCGCGATCGACACCGCCTCCTGCCGTCCGCGCACCGGCTTCGCCCCCCAGTTCGGGGCGACGGTGCGCGCGCTCGACGTCGCGGCGGACGGCACCGTCTACGCGGGCGGCGACTTCCGGACCGTCAACGGCACGCCCAGGGGCTTCTTCGGCGCGGTCACCGCCTCCGGCGCGCTCACCGGCTGGAATCCGGGCGCGGACCAGCCCGGACGCGCCCTGAAGGTGACGCCGGACGGGGACAGCGTCCTGATCGGCGGCGGCTTCTTCACCGTCGGCGGCGCCGCCTCGCACGCGCTCGCGGTGACCAGCGCCTCCACGGGCGCCGTCACGCGCGCCTACGGGGCCTCCTTCATCCCGCCGTCCGCCGTCATCAAGGACATCGTCACCGACGCGGCGTCCGACGGCTGGTACGCGGCGGGAGAGGGTGCGGGCGGCGCCTCCTTCGACGGCCGGCTCGCCATGGAGCTCGACGGCTTCGACCAGCGCTGGCGGGACACCTGCCAGGGCGCGACACAGGCACTCCGGGTCCACCGGGGCGTGCTCTACGCGGGCAGCCATGTGCACGACTGCTCGTCCATGGGCGGTTTCCCCAACCAGGTCCGCAAGCATCTGACGGCCCAGTCCGTCGACGACCCCGGTCTGCTGGGCTGGCTCCCGGACACCAACGACGGCATCGGCGAGCCGGTCGGGCCGCGGGCGCTGACCGTGTCCTCCCGGGGCGGCCGGGACTTCCTCTGGGTCGGCGGCGAGTTCACCACCGTCAACGGGGCCGGCCAGCAGGCACTGACGCGGTTCGCGAACACCCCGGACACCGGGGCGCCCACCGTACCGGTGGTGAGCGCGTCGGCGCCGCGGGCCGGTGAGGTCAGGGTCAGCTGGCGCAGCGGTCTGGACCTGGACGACAGCCTGCTGACCTACCGGGTCTACCGCGACGGCGGCTCGACACCGGTGTACACGACGACGGGCTCGTCACTGTTCTTCAGCAGACCGCAGCTGACGTTCACCGACCGGAACGTGGTGGCGGGCCGGACGTACAGCTACCGGATCACGGCGAGCGACGGCACGAACACCAGCGGGCTGTCCCCCGCGGCCCCGGTGACCGCCGCGTCCTCCGCCTCGCCCTACCAGGAGGAGGTCCTGGCGGACGGGGCCGATCTGTACTGGCGTTACGACGAGGCCTCCGGCGCCTTCGCGGCCGACGCCTCGGAGAGCGGCAACGGCGGGGTGTACGTGAACGCGCCGTCCTACCGGGCCACACCGTCCGCGGTGGCGGGTTCCGCCGCGCTCTCCCTCAACGGCACCGACGAGTACGTCCACAGCGACCGGCTTCATCACTACACCTCGCCGTCGCCCTACTCGGTCGAGACCTGGTTCCGCACCACGTCGGCGAACGGTGGCCGGATCATCGGCTACGGCAACAACATCGGCACCGCGCGGGGCCACACGAGCAGCATCTCCGACAAGCTGGTGTACCTGACGAACGACGGCCGGCTCGCCTTCGGGGTCCAGAGCGGCAGCACCCGGCCCACCATCACCTCGGCCGGTTCCTACAACGACGGCGACTGGCACCACGCCGTGGCCACGCAGGGACCGTCCGGCATGGTGCTGTACGTCGACGGGGAGGCGGTCGGCACGAACGCGGCGACCGGGAACCGCTCGTACAACGGGTTCTGGCGGGTGGGCGGCGACGCCATGAACAACGCCTGGCCGAACCGCCCCACGAGCGACTACTTCGCCGGGCAGGTCGACGAGACCGCGGTCTACCCGTCGGCGCTGACCGCCGCGCAGGTGGCCGAGCACCACGAGCTGGCCGGCACGCCGCCGGGGCCGGGCGACAGCACCGTCACCGTCGCCCCGGACGAGGACGCCTACGTCAACGGCGTGGCGGCGAACACGAACTACAACGACTCCCAGCTCGCCTCGCGCGGCACCACGGCCTACATCGGCTACCTGCGCTTCACCCTGCCGCCGGCTGCGGCCGGCCAGGTGCTCAGGAGCGCGCGGCTCACCTTCCGTACCTCGTCGGACTCGACGGCGGGTTCGGCCGAGAACCACAGCATCGTGCCGGTCACCGGCACGTGGACCGAATCGGCGGTCACCCACAACACCCGGCCGACGCTCTCCACGTCCGTGCTGGGGACCATCAGCGGCGCGACCTCGGTCTCCACCGGCTATTCGGCGGAACTGAACGCGTCCGCACTGGGCGGGGCCCTCGGCTCCGCCACCTCACTCGCCCTGACCGGCAGCGGGACGGACAGTCTCCGCATCTGGTCGAGCGAGGCAACGGCGGCCTACCGGCCGCAGCTCGTCCTCACCTTCGGAGATGAATGATGAACGGAAGCACGGGGCGGAGATCTGGGGGAAGCGGCCGCGTACGGGCCGCCTCCGCCGCACTCTGCCTGTTCGCCGGCGCCCTGACCGCGACAGCGGCCGGGGCCTCCCCGGCGGCCGCACTGACACCTCCGGTGTCCCTCACGGCCGACGACCTCACCACCTGGCAGACCAACGGCATCGTCTGGTCGATGGCCGCGACGGACGGGGTCGTCTACGCCGGCGGCACCTTCTCCACCGTCCGGCCGCCCGACGCGCCGGCGGGGACATCGGAACAGCCCGCGGTCAACTTCGCGGCGTTCGACGCGGCGACGGGCGCTCCGACGGGGTGCAGCCTGTCGTTCACGCTCTCCTCCGGGACGGCGACCGTACGGGCGCTCGCACTCTCCCCCGACGGGGACACCCTGTACGCGGGCGGCCAGTTCGGCGCGGTGAACGGGGTCGGTGTCAGCAACATCGTGGCCGTGGACACCGCGACCTGCACACCGCGCCAGGACTTCAAGATCGCCGTGTCGGCGACGGTGCGGGCGCTGGACGCGACCGCGGACACCGTCTATCTGGGCGGTGACTTCACCAGTGTGGGCGGCCAGACGAGGAACAGCTTCGCCGCCGTCACCACGGGTGCGGACCTCCTGCCGTGGACCGCGAACGCCGACGAGGTGGCGCGGGCGGTCGAGGTGACCCCCGACGGGCAGCACGTGGCGCTCGGCGGCGACTTCTTCACCGTCAACGGCACCACCTCGCACGCCCTGGCCGTGGTGGACGCCACCACGGGCGCGCTCACCAGGAGCTATCCGGGCTTCATCCCGAACACCTCGACGGTGCAGGACCTCACGTCGGACGCGACCGGGCTCTACACCGCCAACGAGGGCACCGGCGGCGGGGTGTTCGACGGCCGGATCGCCATCGACCTCGACGACTACCAGCAGCGCTGGCGGGACACCTGCCTGGGCGCCACCCAGGCCGTCCTGGTCCACTCGGGCGTGCTATACAGCGGAAGCCACGCCCACGACTGCGCCAGCATGGGCGGCTTCCCGGACCAGCCGCGCAGGCACCTGCTGGCCCAGTCCGTCGACGACCCGAAGCTCCTGCCCTGGTTCCCGGACACGAACGACGGCATCGGTGAGCCCGTCGGGCCCCGGGTGATGACGCAGACCGACAAGGGCGGACGTCACTACCTCTGGGTCGGCGGGGAGTTCACCACCGTCAACGGCGGCGGCCAGCAGGGCCTGACCCGGTTCGCCGACGGCCCGGACACCGGCGCCCCGTGGGTTCCCAACGTCAGCCTCTCGACGGTCTCCCCGGGGAAGATCGACGTCAACTGGCAGACCAGCTTCGACACCGACGACGGCGAGCTGACCTACCGGATCTACAAGGACGGCGCGACCACACCCGTCCACACCGTCACCGGCTACTCGCTGTTCTGGGACCGGCCGCAGCTGAAGTGGACGGACACCGACGTGGCGGCGGGCGAGACGCACTCGTACCGCATCACCGCGAGCGACGGCACCAACACCAGCGCCAAGTCCCCCGCGCAGTCCGCGACCGTGGCCGCGTCGACGCAGCCCTATCCGGCGCGGGTGCTGTCCGACGGCGCCTCGCTGTACTGGCGCTACGACGAGGGCACCTCCACCTTCGCGGCGGACACCACGGGCGGGATGAACAACGGCTTCCTGCGCAACGGGCCCGCCTACCGGCAGACCCCGGCCGCGATCGCGGGCGCCTCGACCGCCATCGGCTTCGACGGTTCCAGCGACTACGCCTACAGCAACAAGCTCCAGAGCCCGCCCACCCGCTTCACCGTGGAGACCTGGATCAAGACCACCACCACCAGGGGCGGCAAGATCATCGGCTTCGGCAACCTGACGATGCAGAACAGCACCCGTTACGACAAGCAGGTGTACATGGCCAACAACGGGCGGCTGGTCTTCGGCGTCTACAGCGGCGGGTACCGCACGGTCACCACGCTCGGGGCCTGGAACGACGGCGAGTGGCACCACGTCGTCGCCACCCAGGGCACCGGCGGCATGGCGCTGTACGTCGACGGGCAGCTGCGCGCGTCGAACTTCCTGTACAGCTCCAGCGAGAGCTACCCCGGGTACTGGCGGGTCGGCGGCGACAACCTCGCCAGCTGGCCGAACCGTCCGACGAGCAACTTCTTCGCCGGTCAGATCGACGAGACCGCCGTGTACCCGACCGCGCTGAACTCCTCCACGGTCAGCGCGCACTACGCCCTGAGGACGGCTGAATGAGATATCCGTTCCTGGCCGGTGCCGCCGTCGCCCTGGCGACGGCGGTGCTGGCCGGCTGCGGGTCGTCCGGCGGGTCCGGCGACGGAGACAGGGAGGCCGCGTCCGGCGGCACGCCGTCCGCGGCGGCCTCCCCCACGTCCTCCGTCGCCGGCCCGGCGGCCGCTTCCGGCACCCCGCGGCCCGAGGAGTCCAGCCGTACGCCGAAGGCACCCGCCGGGGACCTCACCCCGGCCACGGGCTCCTTCACGAAGAAGCAGAAGCAGTACCTCACCGACCGCGTGCCCAAGGGCATGGACCCGGCCGCGGTGCTCCAGACGGGACAGGAGACCTGCGACAGGCTCCGCTACCTGGTCAAGGCGGACCGGGACATCGCCGTCGGCGCGATCGTCTCCGGCGAGGTCACCGACGCGGAACCGGCCGTGAGCCATCTCTGCCCCCAGCACCAGGACCTCGTCGACGAGGCCGCGCTCGGGTACGCCGACGGCACGTACGAGGACGCGAAGATCCGGCCGGGCCGGTACAGGGCCCCCTCGCCCACGAAAGCCTGCAGCTGGCAGGTGGCGGGGGCGAACGGCAAGACCCTGGCGTCGGGGTCCTCGGACACCGGGCGCACGGTGGAGATCACCCTCCCGGAGTCCGCGCGCACCTTCACCTCCACAGGCTGCTACGCCTGGCTGCCCCGAGGAGACAACGGATGAGCAAGCTGCCCATCGCCGTGGCGATCCCCACGAAGAACGAGGGCCTGAACATCGCCGAGGCGGTGAAGTCGGTCCTGGGCCACTTCGAGGCCGTCGTCGTGGTGGACTCCCACAGCACCGACGACACCGCGAAGATCGCCGAGGAGTGCGGGGCCGAAGTGGTCACGTACACCTGGGACGGCGGGCATCCGCGCAAGAAGCAGTGGTGCCTGGAGAACGTCCGCACGGACCTGGACTGGATCCTGCTGCTCGACGGCGACGAGCGGCTCAGCCCCGGGCTGCTGGCGGAGCTGCGGCGGATCTTCGCCGACCCGGCCGCCCCGAAGCCGGCGGCGTACGACATACCGCTGGGCTACTGGTTCTCGGGGAAGCGGCTGCGGCACGGGTACACCATCCGCAAGCGGTCGCTGACCGACCGGACCCGGTGCCACTACCCGGAGGTCGGCGACCTCGCCGCGCCCGGCATCGGGGAGGTCGAGGGGCACTACCAGCCGGTCGCCGCGACGGCCGAGGCGCTCAGCAACCCCATCGAGCACCAGGACCTCGACCCCGTCACCGCCTGGTTCGAGCGCCACAACCGGTACTCGGACTGGGAGGCGTGGCTGGAGCACCACCCCGATGTCAAGGAGCAGGTACGGAAGGTGAAGTCCCGTCAGGGGCAGCTCTTCCACAAGGCGCCGTTCAAGCCGCTGGTGTCCTTCGCCTACATGTACGTCTACCGGCGGGGCTTCCTGGACGGACGGGCGGGGCTGGACTTCGCGCTGGCCATGAGCTTCTACCGCTGGCAGATCGCTCTCAAGTCCCGCGAGAGGCCCGGAGGCTGACAGGCCCGACCCTCACCTCCGGCGGACCACGTCCTCGTAGGTCCGCCGGAGGGTGGCGGTGACGGCCTCGATGGTGAACTGGTCGTTGACCAGCTGCCAGGCGGCCTTGCCCGCCTGCTCCGCGGCCTCCGGCTCCAGCAGCTCCAGGATCGCGTCGGCGACCTTACGGGCGTTGGCCGCGTCCTCGCCGACCCGGCTGTCGATGACCCGGCCCGCACCGGCCCCCGACACGTCGGGGCCCTGCCCGCAGGTGCGGGTGATGACGACCGGGGTGCCGACCGACATCGCCTCCAGGACCGAGACCGGGAACGGCTCCTCGATCGCCGGCAGCACGTACACATCGGCCTCGCGCCCGGCGGCGATGACCTCGTCGTGCTCCAGCGGGCCCACATGGTCGAGGGAGTCCGTGACGCCCAGCTTCCGGGCGAGGGCGAGGGTTCCGGCCAGCGCGCCGGTGTCCGGACCGGCCAGCACGAAGCGGGCGTCCGGGTGGTGGGCGAGGACGTGCGGCATCGCGGCGATGAAGTCCTCGGGCCGCTTGCGCTCCTGGACGCGGGCGAGGTACAGCACGGTCGGCGGCCGGCCGGGGTCGCGGGCGGGCTTGCGCTCCTGCGGGCGGACACCGTTGACCAGCCGCACGGTACGGGTGAGCGGCACGGGAGCCGCGACGGCGTTCACGTCGACCCGCTCCATCTCGGTGAGGTGCAGGACGGCGTCGGCCTCACGCAGCACCTTGCGGACCCCGAGGACGTCGGTGAGCTGGGCGACCTTCTTCTCGGTGGGGTCGATCATGCCGTGGGTCTGGACCACCAGGGGTGTGCGGGTCGCGAGCGCGAGGAGCGCCGCCGGCAGGGTCACCAGGTCCCGCATCAGATGGACGTGCACGAGGTCGGCGCCGCGCATCATGCGGCGCGCGGTACGCAGCAGCGCCGCGGAGGTGATGCCACTGACCTCGAACATCGGGAGCACGTGCCGCGCCTGGAAGAGGTGGACGGGAACTCCCTCCACGTGGCTGGGCAGTTCACCGTCGGGGAAGCCGTCGCCGAGGGCCATGACGCGTGCGTCGTCGCCGTTCGCCCGCTGCACCTTGGAGAGGTTGAACGCCACCCGGGTCGGTCCGCCGAAGGCATGGTCCGGAGTGTGGAGCGTGACAACATGCAGGATTTTCACCAGAGTTCCCCTCAACTGCGGCCAATACTTCACAGACTAGTCATCGCGCCCCCTCACGTGGGCTGATTCGTTAGAGTGTTCAGCGGTTCACTGATCCCGGGGGGGCGCATGACGTCGGTGCACACATCGGCGCAGGAGCGGGCCACCCGCCCGGTCGCGCCTCCGGAGCGGTCACGGGGCCGGAGCGGCGTCCCGGAGCCGCCCGAGCAGCAGATCGCCTGGTCGATGCTGTCGCGGGCCCTGTCCGTGCCGCTCATCCTCGGCCTGGTGTGCTTCCTGCCCGCGGTGATCGCCGCCCAGCCCGGCAGCGGCGTCCGGGACACCGCGTACTGGCTCCAGTTGGTGCTGACCTGCTATGCGGGGGCCCGGCTGGCGACGATGATCCTCTCCACCCGGCGGCGGCTCCTCCAGGGCGTCTTCTGGATGTTCGTGTACATCGCGATGGGCGTGGCGCCGTTCGCCCAGGTGGTGATCGGGCAGACGCCGACGCCGATGGTGGGCCCGCGCCAGGACCTGGTCACGGCCATCGCGATGGTCCTGGTGGGGTGTGCCGCCTTCGACCTGGGGGCACTGCTGGCCTCGCGGCGCCCGCTGCGGCGCCGTACGTCCTCCACGCGGAGCCCGGGCGGTGGACCGGCCGTGGCCCATCCGGTGAAACTGCGGCTGCTGGTGCTGCTGGCGTTCGCGGCGAGCGCGTTCTACGTGATGAAGCTGGGCGGGCCCGCGGTCTTCTTCTCCAGCCGGCAGGAGATCAACGAGACCGTCGCGGCGAGCGGGGTGGTCTCGGAGGGGTCCAACGTCGGCTCGGCGTTCGTCAAGGGCTTCGGCCAGGTCCCGGCGCTGCTGGCGCTGCTCTTCTACACCCGCCGGCTGGCAACCTCCTACCGGGCGCGGCGCTCCCCGTCGACGGTGCTGGTGTGGGTGGCGCTGGTGGCGCTGAACCTGGTGGTGAACAACCCTGTATCCAACGCCCGTTACTGGTTCCTGACGGTGCTGTTGGCCTTCGTGTTCACCGCGTTCCCGAGCAGTGCGGCGATCTACCGCGTGGTGCTGGCGACGGGGGTGGTGGGGGCGCTGGTGGTGTTCCCGTACGCCGACAAGTTCCGGTACGACGACGCGGGACAGCGGCCCGCGCAGTCGGCCTCGGTCTTCGAGCCGCTGGTGACCAAGGACTACGACCAGATGGTGATGTTCGCCAACAGCATCTCGTGGGTCGACACCCGGGGCCACACCTACGGCCGCCAGCTGACGGGCTCCGCGCTGTTCTTCGTGCCGCGTGCGGTGTGGAGCGGGAAGCCGGAGGACACCGGGGTCCGGGTCGGGCAGTGGATGGGGCTGCGGATGACCAACCTCTCGGCCCCGCTGTGGACCGAGTTCTGGGTCGACTTCGGTGCGTCCGGGGTGATCGGCGGGCTCGCGCTGATCGGGTACGCGGTGGCGCGCACCGACCGCCGGTACGCGCTGGCCGTCACCCGGGCGGGACCCGGCCCCGGGAGCGTGCTGGCCGTCGCCGCGCCGCTGATCGCCGGATACACCTTCATCCTGCTGCGCGGCCCGCTCCTGCAGGCGGCGGGGAAGCTGGCCATCGCCGCGCTGTGTCTGCTGCTGATCAGCACGTTCAAGGAGCAGAGGGCAGCGCGTCGGCGGTGACGACCTCGTCGGGCGCCGTCTTCCCGCGCCGGATCCGGGCCACCCTGGTCCAGGTGGCGGCGGCCTTGCAGAGCGATCCGAGACAGAGCCCCCAGGCGGCCCCGGGGACGCCTCCGAGGGCGTAGCCCCCCGCCATGAGCGCCACGGCGGTGAGCGAGAAGACCACCTGGATGCTCAGTGTCGTACGCGGGTCGAGCATGCGCAGGGCGAGAAGTCCGGCCGTGCCCACGGCCATCGCCGCGTACTGGCTGCCGGTCGCCGGGAGGAGGGCGGCGGCCGTCGGCCAGGTGTCGCCGAGCAGTTCACGTCCCGCCTTCTCGGGGAGCAGGGCCAGCGTGGTCGCCCAGAGGGCGGCGGTGGCGGCGAGGACGGCGGCGAGTCCCGCGGCGGCCCGCACCCGGCGCCTCTCGTCGCCGATGCGGCCGAGCAGCGGGGGGCCGAAGGACGTGGCGGAGGTGAACAGCACGTTGAGCGGCCCGAACAGGGTCGTCGCCCCGCGCAGTGCGCCGACCAGCAGCGGGTTGCCCACGGCGCCGAGGCCGAGGACGGAGAGCTGGCTGGTCGCGTTGCCGACGCCGAACTCGACGACGAAGCGCTTCCCGAGGTGGCCGCGCCCGAGCATCGGACGCAACCGCGTCGAGGACCCGGCGGTCCTGCGGTGCAGCAGCACGGCGGAGAGCAGGAGGGCCGGCAGGGCGGACAGCCCCCAGACCGCGATCAGCCGGGCGGGGCTCGCCCCGTACTCCTGGTCGGAGAGGGCGCCCAGGACGCAGGCAAGCCTCACCACGTCGGCACTCAGGGCGAGATGGGGCTGCTGGAGGGCGGAGAAGGCGTAGCGCAGGGCGTCCTGGCCGAGCACGGCCGGCAGGACGAGGCCGAGCATCGTCAGGGCACGAGCGGTGTCCCCGGGGACGAGCAGACAGACGGCGGCCAGCAGCGCCCCCAGCGCGGCCGAGACGGCCACGGTGAACACGACGGCCGAACGGCAGGCCCCCCGGATCCCCTCGCCGTCGCCGCGCCGCAGGACCAGGGGCTGTCCGCTGTACGCGCCGGAGACGCCCAGCAGCACCGTGAAGACGAGGTAGACCGCGGAGAAGCGCGCGAAGTCGGCCACGGTGGAGAGCCGGGCGGCGGCCACGAGCACCAGGATGTTGGTGAGCGCGGCCACGCCCTGGTCCGCGACCGAGCAGAGGATCGCGGTACGGGCTCTCACCGGCGCGCCCCCGGCAGGGTGAAGGAGCGCAGGCCCATCGTCTCGGAGGGGTCCCCTGTGACCTCCGGAGCGTCGTCCTCGACGGCCGGGCCCTGGGGCCCCCCGCCGCTGTGGCGCCGGGCCGACGTGGACCGGCGGTCCGCGCGCCGCAGCCGGCTGCGGCCGGGGTGGAGCAGGGCCCCGAGCACCTGGCCGCCGGAGGCCCCGATGATCTCCCGGATGCGCTCCAGGTCGCTGCGGTGCACCTCGCGGGGGTCGCAGACGATCATGACGCCCTCGACCCGGTCCACGAGAGCGACGGCGTCGGCGTAGGACAGCACCGGCGGTGCCAGGACGATGACGACGGCGCCGGGGCGGTCCGCCTCGGCGACGATGCGCCCGACGGACGCGGAGGTCAGGGCGCGCGGCACGTTGTCCGCGGTGGCGCCGGCCACCAGGGCGAAGGCACCGGAGCCGGGGACGTCCACGTTGGACCTGCCACCCGCGGGCCAGCTGCGGTCCCCCTCTTCGGCGGCCCAGCGCGGCGGCCGCACCTCATGGGCGGCCGGTCCCAGATCCCGGGCCAGGGACGGGGTGCGGAGATCGGCCTCGACGAGCAGGACGTCACGGCCCATCTCGGCGAAGGCGGCGGCCAGGTTGACCGCGGCGGCGGCCGCCGCCGCGTTGTCCCCGCGCGGTGCGGTGACCAGCAGCCGCCGCCGTTCCGCGAAGGACGGGTCGTAGGCGAGCCGGAAGGCGACCGCGCGGTACTCCTCGGCGAGCCGCGAGCCGCTGCGCCCGATGGCGAGCAGGGTGCCCACGGCGGCGCGCTCCCTGGGCAGGGTGCCGAGCAGCGGGGCTCCGAGGGAGCGCACGAGCTCGCGCGGGGAGCGTACGGCGGGGTCGAAGACGAGCCGCACCCAGGACAGCAGCAGCCCGAGGGCGAGACCGACGACGGCGCCGAGCCCCAGCAGCAGCGGCAGACCGGCTCCGGCCGGCTCGGTGGGGGCGACGGGCTTCTTGTTGAGGTAGCCGGGGGTGGTGTCGAGCGCCTTGAGCTCGGAGATCTTCCGGCTCAGCTCGGAGATGGAGACGATGATGTTGGCTCGGGCGCTGCTGACGTCGTCGCCGTCGACCCCGGCCCGCTCCTCCAGGAGGTCGCGCTTCTCCTCCAGTGGTTCGAGCTGGGCGCGGTAGCCGTTCGCCATGTTGTCGATGCTCTCCTCGGTGCGCGCCTTGCGGTGCGCCAGGTAGGCATTGGCCAGGGCTTCGGCGCGGGAGCGGGCCTGCTCGGGTGTGGCCCCGGTGTAGGAGAAGCGGAGGGTGAGCGTGTTGGGCGGGTTGGTGACCTGGAGGCCGGTGAGCAGCTTCCTGGCGGTGACGTCGTCCCCCTTCTTCAGCAGGGTGCCGGCGGCCAGGTCGCCCACGGTGTCGCTGACCGCGGTCTGCCGCTCCGAGCCGATGTTGATGCCCTTGTCGGCGGAGGCCCCGGTCGCGAAGGGATCGGCGGTCGCGGAGCGCACCTGGACCTCGCCGCTGGCGGTGTAGGTGTCGTCGCCGCTCAGGGCGAGGAAACCCCCGCCGAGCAGGCCCACCACGACACCCGCGGCGAGCAGGGCGCGGTAGCGCAGGAGCTGGCGGAACTGGTCGCGCAGCAGCGCCGGTTCGTCGTGGTCGTCCACGGGCCGGATCGGATGTGTCATCGGCGTGCTCCCCCTTGTGTGTCCCCGGCTCGCGCGTCTCCGCCTCGCGCTGTTCCGGCTCGTGCTGTTCCGGCTCGTGCGTCCCCGAGCGCCTCGGTGAGCAGGGCGTCGAAGCGGGCGAGGCCCGCCTCCCTGCTCAGGTGCTGTGCGACGTACCGGGGGCCGTGGTCCCCCAGCGCCCGGGCCGCCCCCGGATCGGCGGCCAGCGTGCGTACGGCGGCGAGGAGCGCGGCCGGGTCCTCGGGGGCCACCAGGACTCCCGCGCCCGAGCGGCGCACCTCGTCGGCGGTGCCGCCCTCGTCGGCCACGGAGGCGACGACCGGTCGTCCGGAGACGAAGTACGAGGTGAGCTTGGACGGCACACTCATGTCGAGCACGGAGGCCCGCTGGGTCACCGCGAGCACGTCGGCGGCGGCGAGCACATCGGTGAAGTCGTCCGCGCCCGCCGGCGGGAGGAAGTCGAGGTTGGACAGCCCGGCGGCCCGCGCGCGCAGTCCGTCCCGCTGGTTGCCGTCGCCCATCAGCACGACCCTGACGTCCGGGGCCAGCCGCGCCAGGTCCACGAGGACGTCGAGCCCCTGCTTGAGGCCCATGTTCCCCGAGTGGAGCAGCACGGGGGTGCCCTCGGGCCAGCCGAGCCGCGCGCGGGTGGCGGCGCGGTCGGCCGAAGGGCTGCGCACATGGGTCCAGTTGGGGACCACGCGGATGCGGCCGGGATCCACGCCGAGGGCGGTGACGCCCTCGACGAAGCTCTCGTGGATGACCCCGACGAGGGCCGCGCCGCGCAGCGCGTACCGCTCGGCCTTCGAGGCGACGGCCGCGGCCCTGCCTCCGCCGCGGATGCCGCTCTGTGCGGCGGCGGCGCCCATCAGGTCCTGGACGACGGGTATGTGGGGGACGCGGTGGCGGCGGGCCAGCCGCGCCGCGATCACACCGCCCGCGAGGCTCGGCATCTGGGATATCACCGCGTCGGGACGTCCCGGCGGCGGGGCGAGGAGCCCGTGGACGAGCACGGACGCCTCGAACGCGCCTCTTCGCAGGGCGGTCTGACGGGGCGGCACATAATGGCGCCGCCGGTGCACGCGCACCCCTTCGCGGCTCTCCGCCCGCCGCCACACCCCCCGGTAGCGTTCGTCCACCCGCCAGGCGGGGTAGTGCGGCATGCCGGTCAGGACCTCGGTCCTGGCGCCCGACGCCGCCCAGTGCTCGGCGAGCTGGGTGGCGTACGGCCCGATGCCCGTCAGCTCGGGGGCGTAGTTGGTGGAGACGACGAGAAGTCTGCGGTTCTCGAACGGCTTCTGATGCTCAGCAGCGGACAACGGATGATCGCCTTCCCCCCGGAACAGCCTCTTCTTTGAGCTTATCCGTTCACGGGTTGCGCAAGTGTTCTTCACAGTAAGGTCGTTGCACCAGTTCCACCGTGGGGGGAGAGAACGGATGGTGCAGCACAGAGTCGGTTACGCACCGGGGGTGTACGACCTGTTCCACGTCGGCCACCTGAACATCCTGCGGCATGCCCGCAGCCAGTGCGACTACCTGGTGGCCGGGGTCGTCTCCGACGAGATGGCCGCGCTGGCCAAGGGCCACAAGCCGGTGATCCCGCTGCCCGAGCGGCTGGAGATCGTGCGCAGCGTGCGCTATGTGGACGCGGCGTTCGTGGAGACCGTCCCGGACAAGGTCGAGACCTGGCAGCAGGTCCGCTTCGACGTCATCTTCAAGGGCGACGACTGGCGGGGCACGGAGAAGGGCGAATGCCTGGAGCGCGACTTCGCCGAGGTCGGCGTGGAGGTCGTCTACTTCCCGTACACCGTGCACACGTCCAGCACCCAGCTGCGCCGGGCACTCGACGTGCTCGTCAGCCGGCCCGGAGCGCTTTCAGCTCCCTGAACCACTTGGCGAGGAACGCCACGAGGAACAGGGCGTGCACGGCCGCGAGCACGGCGTACCCGGCCCGGAAGGCGCCGGGTGCGCCGAGCAGCAGGAAGACCAGGCAGAACACCCCGTAGTCCGCGGGCAGCAGCGCGACGGCGCGGACCCGGGACACCGGGGCCGCGGGCCCCGCGGCCACCGGCGCGGTACGGACGGCCGCCTTGCCGAGCTGCTCCCGCAGCAGCCCCGCGCAGAAGGTGAGCACGGCGACGAAGAGGAAGCCGAGCGGCAGGAGGAGCCAGCCCTCGCCGGGCAGTGCGCCGAACCGGTGGAACGAGATCAGCACCGCGCTGTGGACGAGGATCATCTTCGCGCAGTCCACGACGTGGTCGAGCCACTCCCCGTCCGGCCCGCCCCGCCCGGTCAGCCGCGCGAGCTGCCCGTCCGCCGAGTCGAAGGCGAAACCGACGACCAGGCCCGCGTACACGAGCACCCCGAGCCACCAGGACGGCTCCATGAGCGCCACGGCGGCGATCGACGCGAAGGTGAACGCCGCGCTGACCAGCGTGACTTGATTGGGCGTCAGGCCGACTCGGTACGCGCCCGCCGCCAGCAGGCGCCCGGCCGGCCGGTTCAGGTACCGCGAGTAGAGCGACACGCCCTTGGACGATTTCTGTGCGCCGCGCAATTCGCGCAGCACCGTTCCCGTACCCGACATACGCCCCCCAGCGCCCGGTGGTTCCCGGCCGCATCATCGCAGACCCGGCGCGTCCACGTGACGGGTACGCGGCACTTCACGGACCGCCCGGGGCGGGGGAGGGTCAGTCCTGCCGGCCGCCGGGGTCCGGGCGCGGCCCCGTCCCCCGCTCCGGTTCCGGATCGGTCAGCTGGGCGTCCAGATCGTCGAAGAGCAGCTCGCCGCGCTCGATCTGGCCCGTCCGGTACGCCGACCTCGCCACCAGGTGGGCGGCCACCGGGCCCGTCATCAGCTGGAAGAAGCCGATGAGGCCCAGCGTCGCCAGGTCCATGCCGCCGCGCAGCCTCAGACCGACTCCCGCCAGCACCAGCAGCAGGCCGAGGGTCTGCGGCTTGGTCGCCGCGTGGCTGCGCGACAGGACGTCGGGCAGTTTCAGCATGCCGACCACCCCGAGCAGGCAGATCGCCGCGCCGATGAACACGAGGACGGCCCCGGCCGTGTCCGTGACCTGCAGGAAGACGTTCACCGCTGTCCCTCCTCGCTCGTGGGCCTCCGGCGCGCGAGCGGCTTGTCGCGTACGGCGATGAAGCGGGCGATGCCGACCGATCCGGTGAAGCCCAGGAACGCGAGCACCAGCATGATCGGGAAGTAGAACGAGTCGCGCGCGAAGGCGGACTTGGCGCCCAGGCCCGCGATGATGACGGCGGCGCAGACGTCGAGCGCGATGGCCCGGTCCAGCATCGAGGGCCCCCGGCTGATCCGGACGAGCAGCAGCGCCCCGGCGACGACGATGAGCACCACGGCGGCGGTCATCAGGACCCGGTCGACGGTCTCGGGTCCGCTCATGACGTCTCCTCCCCGCCGCCGGGCCCCTCGGGCGGCGGCTCGGACACCCGCGCGATCTCGTCAGGGGTGCCGAACGCCCGTACCGTCAGCTCCTCCAGCTTCCAGACCGAGCGCCGGGCCGCCTCCAGTTCCTCCGGCCTGTCCGCGTCCAGGACGTGCAGGAAGAGCGTGGCGGTGGCCCTGCGCACCTCGATGACGGCGCCACCCGGCACGTTCGACACGGTGACGGCGGTCGCGGCGAGCATCAGGTCACCGCGGCAGCGCAGGGGGACGCCGATGACGGCGGGCCGGTGGGGACGGCCGGCGAAGATCTGCCGGGTGACCTCGACCCCCGAGGTGTACATGTCGTAGAGCAGGTAGGCGGCGAGCCGGAGGATGCCCCACGGGTGCAGCCGCAGCCCCAGATCGACCTGCGGCAGCGGGAACGCCAGACAGACGACGACCGCGACGACCACGCCGGTGACGACGTTCGCCCAGGTCAGGGTGGACCACAGCAGGACCCAGATCAGGGTGAGCCAGGCGATCAGCGGAAGATCGAGCACCCGGCGCCGGCGGCCGGCGAACTCGACACTGTACGGGGGAAGGTCGGGATTGCGGTGCGACAGGGTGATCAGGCGCCTCACGGGCCGAGCACCTCCTCCACATAGGGGCGGCGTGCGATGAGCTCGGCGGCCGAACGGTCGGTGAAGGCCGTCAGCGGACCGGCCAGGACGGTGAAGGCGAGCCCGAGCAGGACGGCGCCGGCCGTGGCCGCGGTCATGGCGAAGGGCGGGCGGACCGTGGTGGTGACGGTCCTTCCCTGGAGGGTCGCGGCCACGGTCTGCCCGGCCGGGCCTCGGGCCGTCACCACCACCCCTTCGTCACCGGTCCCCGGAATGCGGTCGGGCCCGGTGTCGGCGTCGTCGTCGTCACTGTCGTCGGCGGCCTCCAGGACGGTGCCGTAGGCGGCCTGGCCCGGTGGCTCGGCGCGCCAGAAGGCCAGGTTCCAGATCTTGGCCATCACGTAGAGGGTGAGCAGGCTCGTCACGGTCGCCCCCGCGACGAGGACCCAGGCCCAGGCACTGCCGTCCGCGACTCCGGCCCGCATGAGTCCGAGCTTCCCGATGAAGCCGGAGAGCGGGGGGATCCCGGCGAAGTTCATCGCGGGGACGAAGAACAGCACCGCGAGCAGCGGAGCGGATCGGGCCAGGCCGCCGAGCCGGGTGAGCTCGTTGGTGCCGCCCCGGCGTTCGATGAGTCCCGCGACGAGGAAGAGGGTGGTCTGGACGGTGATGTGGTGGGCGACGTAGAAGATCGCACCGCCGTACGCGTCACGCGTGGCGAGACCGATGCCGAAGACCATGTAACCGATGTGGCTGATGAGGGTGAACGAGAACAGCCGCTTCAGGTCCGTCTGGGCGACCGCTCCGAGGATGCCCACGATCATCGAGACGAGGGCGACGGCCATGAGCAGGTCGCCGAGCCGGTTCCCGGGGAAGAGGAGGGTCTCCACCCGCAGCATGCAGTAGATGCCGACCTTGGTCAGCAGGCCGGCGAAGACGGCGGTCACGGGCGCGGGGGCCGTCGGATAGGAGTCGGGGAGCCAGGCCGCCAGGGGGAAGACGGCGGCCTTGACGGCGAAGACGGTGAGGAGCAGCGCCTGGATCAGCGT
Organism: Streptomyces sp. NBC_01460; assembly: GCF_036227405.1. NCBI lineage: Bacteria > Bacillati > Actinomycetota > Actinomycetes > Kitasatosporales > Streptomycetaceae > Streptomyces > Streptomyces sp. NBC_01460. Next base: position 6,454,211 of record NZ_CP109473.1, on the reverse strand, counting down.
CTGTACGCCGAGGGGGAGTTCGGGCAGCCGGAGGGCGAGCTGGGCGAAGTTGGCGGTTCCCGCCGCGGCGTAGGTCATGGCGATCGCGGTCAGGAACAGCATCGAGGAGAACAGCGAGATGATCACGTACGTGGATCCGGCCCGGATCCGGGGCCCGGTCCCGCCGAGCGTGAGCAGGACGAAGCTGGCGACCAGCATGATCTCGAAGCCGACGTACAGGTTGACGAGGTCGCCGGCGATGAAGGTGAGGGAGACCCCGGAGACCAGGATGAGGTAGGCGGGGTGGAAGACGGCGACGGGCGTCTCCTTGTCCCGGTCCGCCATGCCCTGGCCGAGTGAGTAGACCAGCACGCAGAGGGTCACGGCCGAGGAGACGGTCAGCATCAGCCCGGAGAGCCGGTCGGCGACCAGCGTGATGCCGAGCGGCGGCGCGAAGTCCCCGAGGTGGACGGAGAGGGGGCCCTGGCGGTCGGCGGCGATCATCAGCGCCACCGAGAGACCGAGGACGGCCGTGAGGACGGCGACGCTGATGAACCGCTGGAAGCGCGCGAGCCGGGTACCGAAGGCGAGGCTCAGCCCGGTGGCGCAGAGCGGCAGCAGGACCGGCAGCGGGACGAGCGCGTTCATCCGGCGGCTCCCCTGTCGGGGCCGTCGGAGGTCCCGGGGCCGTCCTCGGGTGCGGGGCCCTCGGGTGCGGGGCCCTCGGATGCGGGACCCTCGGATGCGGGGCCCTCGGGTGCGGGGCCCTCGGGTGCGGGGCCCTCGGATGCGGGACCCTCGGATGCGGGGCCCTCGGGTGCGGGGCCCTCGGGTGCGGGGCCCTCGGATGCGGGACCCTCGGATGCGGGACCCTCCGATGTGCGGCCGGAAGGCTCCGGTCCGGTGCTGTCGGGGCGGTGGTTCACGTAGTCCTCCGGATCGGCTCCCAGCACGTCGTGCCACAGGTCACCACTGGCATCGCGCCCCCGGGCCTGCAGGGCGCGGTCGGCACGCAGCCGGCCGCGCAGCCGGCGGTGCTCCTGGCGGTAGCGTGCGCGGTCCTTCCGCGAGCGGCCGGACTCCGCCCGGTACTCCTCGCGGAGTTCGGCCCGCTCCCCCAGCACTTCCGCGCGCAGGTAGATGCGGCGGTCCTCCAGGTCGTCGTGGACCTCGTCCGTGCCGGTCAGCTGGTAGCTGCGGTAGGCCATGGCGAGCAGGAAGGCGGTGGTGGCCAGCGTGATGACGATGGCGGTGAGGGCGATGGCCTGGGGCAGCGGGTCGGTGATCCGGCGCAGCGGGGCGCCGTAGAGCAGCGGTGCCGCACCCGCGGATCCGGTCGACGAGAGGACGAGCAGGTTGATGCCGTTGCCCGCGATCACCGCGCCGAGCAGGATGCGGGTGAGAGGCCGGGTGAGCATGAGGATGCCGCCGACCGCGCAGAGGACGACCGCCGTGACGAGGAGCGAGACGCTCATGATCATCGGTTCGGCCCCCCGGTCCCGGTGTCCGACGCGGGGGCCAGCGCGCCCGCCGCCCGTTCGATCTGCCGGTCGATCTTGGCGCCCAGCGCCCGGACGATGTCCAGGACCACACCCAGGACCAGCAGGTAGACACCGAAGTCGAAGAGGACCGAGCTGCTCAGGTGGTAGTCGCCGAACACGGGCAGGTGCCCGTAGTAGGTCCAGGCGTGCAGCACCGTCCCCTCCAGGAGGCCGCCCAGGGCGACTCCGGTGGACACGAACAGGCCGAGACCGGTGAAGAGTCCGGGCTGCAGCGGCGCGGCCTCGGCGAGCTCGAACCTGCCGCCCGCCAGGTAGCGGGTGATGAGGGCGAGTCCTGCCACGAGCCCGGCCACGAAGCCGCCGCCCGGCATGTTCTCCGCGCAGAACAGCAGGTACAGGGAGAGCACGAGGATGGGATGGAAGAGCAGCCGGCCCACCACCTCGAAGACGACGGACCGGTGTTCGGGCGCGAGGGTGGATCCGGCGGCCAGCCAGCTGCGTTCGGGCGCGGTGTCGTCGCCCTGCGGCAGGCCGCTGAGCCGTCGGCCCGAGAGCGACCACGCGGTCTCGTCCCCCCGCAGTTCGTCCCTGTTGACGGACGTCTCGCCGCGACGGTGCAGGTAGATGAGGCTGGTCACCCCGATGGCGGCCGCCGCGAGGACGGCGGACTCCCCCATCGTGTCCCAGGCCCGCAGGTCGACCAGGATGGTGGCCACCACGTCCTTGAGACCGTGGTGGGCGACCTCTTCGACCATCGCGGCGCCCGCGGGTTCGGCGATGCGGGCCGCGCCGGCCGCCCACACGGCCACGCCGACCGTCGCCGCGGCGCCCAGCGCCACCGGGATCCGCACCAGCCGCCGCCAGGTGCCGATCGACTCCTCGAAGCGCACCGGCATCCGGCGCAGGACCAGCACGAACACGATCATCGACACGGTCTCGACGCAGAACTGGGTGAGCGCCAGGTCGGGGGCCCCCTGCACGACGAAGAGCAGCGCCGTCCCGTACCCGGTCAGTCCCGCCAGGACGACGGCCTTCATCCGGCGGCTGACGGTCATGCAGGAGAGGGCGGCCGCGCAGGTGAGGACGGCCACCGCGCCCTGGAGCGGTGTGTCCCAGACTCGGGGGGCGACCGCGCCCTCCCAGGGACGGTCGGTGAAGAGGACGGCCAGCTGGCCCGTCAGCATCACCACCATGGTGATGGCCAGATAGCCGGAGAGGGAGCCGCGCTGGACGAATCCGGTGACCTGGAGGGCCAGGCGCTCCAGGCCGAGCAGGAGGTGCCCGAAGACACCGTCCGCGGTGGGCCAGGCGATGCGCCGGGAGACCCGGGTGACCGTCCCGCGCCCCGCGAAGAGCACGGCACCGCCCGCCCAGGCCAGTGCGGAGAGCAGCAGGACCGTCCCGAATCCGTGCCAGAGCGCGAGGTGGTAGGCGTGGGCCGGGGCCGGGAAGACATCGGCGTACGCGGCGAAGAGGCGGTCCGTCCACCCGACGCCCGGGCCGAGCACCAGCCCGGCGAGGGCCAGCACGGCGGGCGGGGCCACGAGGGCGACGCCCGCGCGGTGGACGGGGGTGTCGGTGACGCCGGCCTTGCGGGCGAACGCCCCCCACACGAAGCGGAGGGTGTACGCGACGGTCAGCACCGAGCCGGCCACGAGAACGGCCAGCGCCCAGCGGTCCGCGGTCCCGCCGCTCAGCATCGCCTCGAAGGCGGCCTCCTTCGCGGCGAATCCGAGGAGCGGCGGAACGGCGGCCATGGACGCGGCGGAGAGCACCGCGACCGCGCAGAGGAACGGCATGGTGCGGCCGAGACCGGAGAGCGCGCGCAGATCACGGGTGCCGGCCGCGTGGTCCACGATGCCGACGACGAGGAACAGCGCGGCCTTGAACAGGGCGTGCGCCAGGATCATGGCGGCCGCGGCGAGCGCGGCGTCACGGTTGCCCGCCCCGGCGAGCACGGTGAGGAAGCCGAGCTGGCTGACGGTGCCGTACGCGAGGACGAGCTTCAGGTCGTTGAGGCGCAGGGCCCGCCAGCCCCCGAGGAGCATGGTGGCTCCCCCCAGCAGCAGGACGACGGGCCGCCAGACGGGGATGTCGGCGAAGCCGGGGGCGAGCCGCGCCACGAGGTAGACCCCGGCCTTGACCATGGCCGCGGCGTGCAGATAGGCGCTGACGGGGGTGGGTGCGGCCATGGCGTTCGGGAGCCAGAGGCTGAAGGGCCAGATCGCCGACTTGGACAGGGCCCCGCACAGGACGAGGACCACGGCCACGGACACGGCGAGGGTGGGCTCCGGCGGGTCCGCGACGATCGCGGAGATCCGGTAGGTGCCCGCCGCCTGACCGAGGATCAGGAAGCCGACCAGCATGGCCAGGCCGCCCAGCGTGGTGACCGTGAGGGCCTGGAGGGCGGAACGCCGGTTCTGCTTGCGTGTGCTGGTGTGGCCGATCAGCAGGTAGGAGAAGACCGTGGTCAGCTCCCAGAACACGTAGAGGGTGATCAGGTCGTCCGCGAGGACGAGGGCCAGCATCGCGCCGGCGAAGGCCAGCAGGTTCCCGGCGAAGGCGGCCAGTTGAGGCGTGTCGTCACTGAAGTAGGACGCGCAGTAGAGCAGCACGAGCATGCCGACCCCGGCCGCGAGCAGCACCATCAGCTCGGCGAGCGCGTCCAGGCGCAGGGCGACCGACACGTCGTACGTGCCGATCCACTCCCAGGACCAGGTGACGGCCTTCCCGTCGGCCGCGCCCGCCCATCGGGTGGCGGCCCACACCGTGGCGGCGGCGGGCGGCAGGGCGAGCACGACGAAGGCGAGCCTGCCGAGCCGCCGCACCAGCGGGCTCGCGCAGGCCGCCAGGACGAAATGGCTGACGATGAGCGCGATCACGACGAGGGGTCCGGAGCAAAGGCCACCGAATACAGATATATCCCCCGGCCCGGTTCACCCGTCCGGCGCGCCGCGCGGCGACCGGTCCGCTGGTTACGGTCCGGGTCGGTGGGGGTCGGCTCTCGTCCCGCTGTGGTCACAGGACGCCGCCTGCCCTGTTCGCCCGCGGTCACACGGCATGACGTGGGATTCCTCGCGCCCGGACGCGCCCGGCGCACCCTCCGGGCGGAGCACCCGGTCCGCGTCCAGCGGCAGATGGGCCGGGGCGTCGGGCACCTCGTCGGGCATGCCCCGGCCGGCCGCCGGGGCGCGCAGGCGGCAGTGCGCGTCGCCGGACACCGTGATCCCGTCGCCCTCGGACGACCTGCCCACGCCGCGCGGGTTCACGCCGGACGGATTCACGCCGGACGGATTCACGCACGGCGGAGGGGTCGCATCCGTCACCGTCGTCGCCTCCTCGGCCCCCGGAACGTATACGTCACCTTCAGCCTCACTCCGGAGCGTGCGGGCCGCTACCTGGGCACGGCAGACATCACCGACACTTCGGCGGACACGCGTGTGCATGATGTGGGCGCGCCGTGTTGCACATGTGAGGCCACTTTCTCTTCTTTTTTGCACTGTGACTAATATCCATGTGTCCAAGTTCTCAACGTATTTGACCAGTCACCGGCTGGCATCATCGTCAAGGAGCATCCCCTGCGCACGCGCGCGTCACGGCGGACCGACTCGGCACCCATGTCGTTGCGGACAGCCCTACTCGTACTGGCGGTCGTTCCCGGAGTCGCACTGGCCGCCCTGTGGGCCGTCACCAGTGGCCAGACCTTCCTGGACTTCCAACGCCAGGCAGCCCAGGGACTCTTGGCCGAACAAGCGGGCCAACCGTCCAACATCGTGTACTACAACCTGCAGGAGGAGCGCCGGCTCAGCGCACAGGCGCTGGCCCGGCCCGGAGACTCCGGTAAGGCGCTGAAGCAGCAGCGCACGCTCACCGACGAGGCGATCACGACCTTCGAGTCCCTCTCGGACGTGAGCGCGGACGACGCGCCCGAAGAGGTGCGGAACGCCGTCGGCAGGGCGCGGGAGGCCATCAACCGGCTGCCGGCCCAGCGCACCCTGGTCGACGAGGGCGACAGCGACCAGCAGGCGGTGGTCTACGGCTACTACACCGACCTGATCGCCGTGGACCTCGAACTGTTCTCGGCCCTCAGCCACGTGGACAACGGCGAGGTGACCACGATGGGGCAGCCCCTCGTGGACCTCTTCTGGGCCAAGGAGATGATCTCCCGCTCGGACGCGATCCTCGCCCGCGGCTGGCCCTCGGGCAAGCTCAGCACGGAAGACCTCCAGGAGGTCCGGAACGCGGTCTCCGGTCAGTCCTTCCAGGCCGGGACCAAGGTGGTCCCGTACCTCCCCGAGGACGAACGGGCCCAGTGGCAGGAGCTGACCGAGAGTTCCGCCTGGGCGGCCAAGACGAAGGTCGAGGAGCAGATCCTGCGGCCGGTGTCCGCCGACCGGTCCGGCTTCGTCGAGCTGGACGCCGAGGAGAAGACCTGGCGCAAGGCCATGGACGGGGTCACCCCGCAGCTCGTCGAGCTGCTGGAGAAGCGCACCGACGCGGTCATGGTGACGGGCAAGGGCACCGTCATGTCCCTGCTCCTCAAGATGGTCCTCACGTCGGTGATCGGCCTGCTCGCCGTCGTCGCGGTCGTCTGGACCACCTGGCGCCTCACCCGTAACCTGCGCCGGCGCATCTCCGGCCTCCAGGAGCGGGCCGAGGAGCTCGAGAGGGCCCTGCCCGACGTCGTCGAGCGGCTGGCGCGGGGAGAGAAGATCGATGTCGAGGCCGAGGTCCGGGCGATCGACACCCGGAGCGAGGACGGCGACGAGCTCACCCGGCTCGGCGGCGCGCTCAACCAGGCCCGCACCAGCGCGCTGCAGGCCGCCGTCAGACAGGCAGACCAGCACCGCGGCTTCGAGCGGCTGCTGCAGCGCATCGCCCGCCGTACACAGCAGCTGATCGGCCAGCAGCTCAAGAAGCTGGACGAGCTGGAGCGCAAGCACGAGGACCCCGAGGTGCTCGACGGCCTCTTCGACCTCGACCACCTGACGGCACGTCTGCGCCGCTACGAGGAGAACCTGGTGATCCTCGCCGGCGGTTCGCCTCACCGCCGCTGGCGCAAGCCCGTACCGCTGCTGGACGTCATGCGGTCCGCGCAGGGTGAGGTGCAGGACTACCGCCGGGTCCAGCTGGACCTGGACGGCGCCCCCTGGCTGGCCGAGCGGGCCGTCGGCCCGGTCTCCCACGTCCTGGCGGAGCTGATCGAGAACGCGCTGACCTTCTCCAGGCCGCCGAGCCCGGTCGAGGTCCGCGCGGCGAAGGTGAGCCGGGGTCTGGCCATCGAGGTCGAGGACCGCGGCCTGGGCATGGACGAGCAACAGCTGGCCGACGCCAACGAACTGATGAGCCGTCCGCCACGGATGGACGTGCTGGCCCACTCGGAGGACATCCGACTCGGCCTCTACGTGATCTCCCGCCTCGCGGACCAGCACGGGCTGCGGGTCGAGTTCCGGCCCTCCGCCTTCGGTGGCACCCGGGTGGTCGTCCTGGTCCCGGACGAGCTGACCGTTCCCGAGCCCGGTGCCCGCCCGGCCGCCGTGCCGTCGGCCGCCCCGGCACCGACGGTGGAGCACTCCCCCGCTGCCCCCGGCGCGCTGCCGACCCGGGTACAGGGGCGGGCGATGGCCGGGGTCACGGCCCTGGCCGACCACGCCGCGAGGTCACGCCCCGCCGAGGGGGATCAGCAGGCCGTCGAGCAGCCGTACACCGGCGCCGAGGATCCGTTCCCCGTGCCCGGACGTCCTTTCCCGCCGGACGGCCCGCCCTACCGGGCCGAGGGCGCGTACCCCGACGCGGACACCCCGTACCCCGACGACACCCCGTACCCCGACGCGGACCAGCCGTACACCTCCGGCGACGCCGCGTACCAGGGGCCCGGGCAGACCTACACCTCCGGTGACGCCGCGTACCCGGGACCCGGGCAGCCGTACACCGACGGCGCGTATCCGGGACCCGAGCAGGCGTACGCGGAGCCCGGCGGCCCGTATCCCGCCTCCGGCGGCCCGTACGCCGGCGCCGAACAGCCCTACGCCGGCCACGAGCAGCCGTACATGACGGCGGCGGGCCAGTACCCCGTGCCCGGTCACTCCTACGCGGAGCCGGCCGAGAACGCGTACCCGGTGCCCGAGCCGGCTCCTCCGCAGCCCTACCCGGGTGACACCACGGCCCCGCACGCCTACGGCGCGCCCGCGCAGGACGCCGTCGCCGCCGTCCCGGCGGAGCAGCAGGCCCTCATGCCGGCAGGCGTGGAGCCCCCGCTCCCCCGCCGCGTGCGCCAGGCCAGCCTGGTGGACGAGCTCCGGGTGAACCCGGCTGCCCGGACGTCCCCGCCCAAGCCCCCGAGCTGGGACGAGAACCCGCTGCTGCGCCCCGTCCCCCGGCGGGCCGGTGCGGCGATCGGGGCATTCCAGCGGCGTTCGCGCGCGGCACGTGCGGCGGAGGAGCCGCCGGGCCCCGCCCCCGCCGCACCCTCCCCTACGAGAGAAGAACGGTCATGACACGCACAACGGCCACCCTCCAGGATCTGGACTGGCTGCTCGACGGTCTGGTGGACTCGGTCGCCGAGACCCTGAACGCCGTGCTGCTGTCCGACGACGGACTGGTGGTGAGCCACTCGCGCACCGTCGACCGCGCGGACGCCGAACGGCTCGCGGCGATATGCACCGGCCAGCAGAGCCTCGCCCGCGGGGTCGGCCAGCTGTTCGACGGTGGTTCGGTGCACCAGGTGATCGTCGAACTGGCCGATCTCTGGCTCTTCATCATCGCCGCCGGCCAGGGCACCCACCTCGCCGTCGTCGCCTCCCAGGAGGTCGACGCCGAGGTGATGTCGCTGGCGATGCACAACCTGGTCCAGCAGGTGGGCCAGAAGCTCACCGCTCCGGCGCGCGGCGACTTCGACGCCTTCGGGACCGGGGAGGGGCAGCGGGTGTGAGCCCCTACTGGGACGACGAGGAGACCGAGGAGGACGGTGCGGGCACGATGGTGCGCCCGTACACGATCACCCGCGGCCGGACCGCCCCCGAGCGGGACGACTTCAGCCTCATCACCGTGCTCACCACCGCCGAACAACCGGTGGACGAGCACGGTGCGCCCCTGCGGGCGGGCCGGCTCCAGCCGGAGCACCGCATGATCCTGGAACGCTGCCGCCGGCCCGCCGCGGTCGCCGAGGTATCCGCCGGTCTCGACCTGCCGGTCTCGGTGACCAAGATCCTGCTGGCGGACCTGGTCGCCCAGGGCCTGCTGCTCGCGCGCGCCCCGCTGACGGTGGCCCGGGCGTCCGGCGGGGCCGACATGGGCCTGCTGGCCGCCCTACGTGACGGACTCCGGAGACTCTGAACCGATATGACAAGCAGTCAGACGGCGCCCGCCGCCGTCAAGATCCTGATAGCCGGTGGCTTCGGCGTCGGAAAGACCACGCTGGTGGGCGCCGTCAGCGAGGTGGCACCCCTGCGCACCGAGGAGTTCCTCACCCAGGCGAGCGTCGGCGTCGACAGCCTGGCCGGCGTCAGCCGGAAGAACACCACCACCGTGGCACTGGACTTCGGCCGCATCACGGTCAGCCCCGAGCTGGTGGCCTACCTCTTCGGCACGCCGGGCCAGGAACGCTTCTGGTTCATGTGGAACGACCTGGTCAACGGCGCGCTCGGCGGAGTGGTGATCGCCGACACCCGCCGGCTCGAGACGAGTTTCGCCTCGATCGACTTCTTCGAGAGCCGGGACATCCCCTTCGTGGTGGCGATCAACTGCTTCCACGGCCACAACACCCGCTCCACGGACGAGATCCGGGCCGCCCTGGACCTGGATCCGCACGTGCCCCTGCTGGTCGGGGACGTCCGGGAGCGCCCCTTCGGCCGCGATGTGCTGCTGGCCCTGGTCGACCACCTGATGAGCCTGCCCGCGGCGGTCGGCTGACCGGGCACCCTTCCCGCTTCCCCTTCCTTCTTTCTTGCCTGGAGAGATCTGAGATGGCAACACCCCTGCGTGTACTGGTACATGGCGGCGGCATCGGCGGACTCACCCTCGCCGTCGCGCTCGCCCGGAGCGGGCACACGGTCGAGGTCGTCGAGCTCCGTGACGAGCTGGACGCACTCGGCGTCGGCATCATCCAGCCGTCCAACGCCCTTCACGTCATGCGCGAGGTCGGTGTCCTCGACGCGTGCCTGGCGGCGGGCTTCGAGTGGGAGGTGCTGACCATCTGCGACCCGGCCGGCGCCCCGCTCGCCAAGATCCCGCAGCCCCGGATGGACGGAGCCCCGGCCGGCAACGGCATACCGCGCCCCGCGCTGGCGAGGATCCTGGGCGACGCCACCGCGGCCGCCGGGGTCCCCATCCACTTCGGTACGACGATCAGCGGGCTGACCGACGACGGTTCCGGTGTCGAGGTGGCCCTGTCCGACGGTTCCTCCGCCCGCTGGGACCTCGTCGTCGGCTTCGACGGCATCGGCTCGCCGCTGCGGTCCCGCCTGTACGGCGACCGCTTCACCCCCGAGTACACGGGCTTCTCCAACTGGCGGGTCACCGTGCCCCGTCTGCCCGGGGTCCAGGGTGTCGTGGTGAGTGCCGGCCGGTCGTCCACCAAGGCACTGCTCACCCCGATCACGGACGAGCTGATGTATCTGGCCGCCGTGACCGCCGAGGAGCCGGACTTCCGGCCGGACCCCGCGCGGGCCCACGAGCAGCTCGCGGAGCGCCTCGCGGCGTTCGGCGGGCCCGTCGCCGAGGCGCTGGCCACGGTCACCGCGGCGGACGACGTCGTCTACTCACGCATCTCGCAGGTCACGGTCGACGCGCCCTGGCACGTCGGCCGGGTCGTCATCGCCGGTGACGCCGCGCACGCGAGCACCCCGAACCTCGCGCAGGGTGCGGCGATGGCGGTGGAGGACGCGCTGGTCCTGGCCCGCTCGCTGGACGCGGAGGACGACGTCACGGCGGCGCTCGGCGTGTGGGAGCAGCGCCGCCGCCCCCGGGCGATGTTCGTGCAGAACCTCTCGCGCGCCCTCCTCAAGGAGGAGACGGGGAGCCCGACGACGCCCGAGGAGGACGAGCTCCTGAAGGTCGGAATGGCGGGCGCCGCCCACGTCCTGGTCAAGCCGTACTAGGACGCGTCACACGGTCGGGGGCGGGGCGGCCGGGCCGCCCCGCCCCCTCGCGTTCCCGCTCAGTCCAGCACCGCGATGCCGTCGAGCTCGACGAGGGCCTGCTCGTCCCAGAGCCTGGTCGTCCCGATGACGGCCATGGCCGGGTACTCACGGCCCGCCAGCCGCCGCCAGACGGCCCCCAGCTCAGCGGCGTGGGCACGGTAGTCGGCGACATCGGTGGCGTAGACGGTGACCCTGGCGAGGGAGGTCGGGGCGCCGCCCGCCGCGCGCAGGGCGGTGAGCAGATTCCCCAGGGCCGTCTCGAACTGCTCCGGCAGGGTCTCTCCGACGACCTTGCCGTCGCCGTCCAGAGCCGTCTGGCCGGCCAGGAGGACGAGTGTGCCGCCGGTCGCCGTGACGGCGTGCGAGAAACCGGTGGGCGGGGCGAGCTCGGCGGGGTTGATCCGGGTGATCGGGTTCATGCGGACGTCTCCTGGGTCGCGTACAGCTCCTTGGCGATGATGGTGCGCTGTACCTCGGTGGCGCCCTCGTAGATCCGGGGTGCGCGGACCTCCCGGTAGAGGTGTTCGAGGAGATGGCCCCGGCGCAGGGCCCGCGCGCCGTGCAGCTGGACAGCGGCGTCGACGACGTACTGCGCGGTCTCCGTCGCGTACAGCTTGGCCATGGCGGCGCGCCGGGGCACTCCGGGCTCGCCCGCGTCGTGGGCGGCGGCGGCCGCGTAGACGAGCAGCCGGGCCGCCTCGGTGCGGGTGGCCATCTCGGCGACCTGGTGCGAGACGGCCTGCAGATCCTTGAGCGGGCCGCCGAAGGCGGTGCGGCGCGCCGTGTGCTCCAGGGTGGCGTCGAGCGCGGCGCGCGCCATGCCGACGGCGAACGCCCCGACACTGGGCCGGAAGAGGTTCAGGGTGTCCATGGCGACCCGGAACCCCCGGCCCGGCTCCCCGAGCACGTCCTCGGCCGTCACCGGTACGCCGTCGAGGTCCAGGGCGCCGACGGGGTGCGGGGAGAGCATCTCCAGGGCCGTCCCGGTGAGGCCGGGACGGTCGGCGGGGACGAGGAACGCGGTCACTCCGCGGGCGCCCTCCCCCTCGCCCGTCCGGGCGAAGACGGTGTAGAAGTCGGCCTCGGGGGCGTTGGAGATCCAGCACTTCTCCCCGGTGAGCCGCCAGCCGCCGCCGGGGGCCGGCCGCGCGGCGAGGGCGAGCGCCGCCGCGTCGGATCCGGCGCCCGGCTCGCTGAGCGCGAAGGCGGCGACGGCGCGGCCCGCGCGCACCTCGGGGAGCCAGCGCGCGCGCTGGGCCTCGGTGCCCGCCTGCCGGACCGGCCCGGCGCCCAGCCCCTGGAGTGCGAGTGCGGTCTCCGCCTCGGTGCAGCCCCGGGCCAGTGACTCGCGCAGCAGGCAGAGGTCGAGGGCGCCCGAGCCGAGGAGCCGGTCCAGGAGCCCCAGTCCGCCGAGCGCGGCGACGAGCGGGCGGTTGACGCGACCGGGCTCGCCCTTCTCCGCGAGGGGGCGCAGCTCGTCCCGGGCGAGGGCGTGCAGCTCGTCGCACCAGGCGGTCTGACCTGGTTCGAGGGAGAATGCCGTCATACCGGCGCCTCTCTTGTCACGACTTATCGCGGACCGTTGACTACCGTCACTCAAACGATACGCTCCATGGGCGACAAGGGGGGCGATGCTTCATGAAGCCGTCAGGTACCGCGAGCGCGCACACCGACACCTTCGCGCGCGACCATCTCCCACCCGCCGAGGACCGGCCCGAGCTGGTCTTCGACCTCCCCGAACTGGCCTATCCGGACCGCCTCAACTGCGGGTACGAGCTGCTCGACCGCACCGCCGGCCGGTTCGGTCCCGACCGTCCGGCCTTCCGGAGCGGCGACGGCGACGTCTGGAGCTACGGCGAGCTGCGGGACCGCGTGGACCGGATCGCCCAGGTCCTGCACCACGACCTGGGCGTCGTGCCCGGCAACCGCGTGCTGCTGCGCGGCCCCACGTCGCCGTGGCTCGCGGCCTGCTGGCTCGCCGTGATGAAGGCGGGAGCGGTCGCCGTGACGGTCCTGGACCGGCAGAGGGCCTCGGAGCTCGCCACGATCTGCTCCCTCGCCCGCGTCGGCCACGCCCTCTGCGACATCAGATCGGTCGACGACCTGGCGCGGGCCGCCGTGCCCGGACTGCGCGTCACGACGTACGGGGGTGGCTCCCCCGGCGATCTGACGCGGCTCACGGCAGCCCGGCCGGGGCCCTTCCGGACGGTGGACACCGCCGCCGACGACATCGCGCTCATCGCGTTCACCTCGGGCACCACCGGTCGGCCCAAGGGCTGTATGCACGCCCACCGCGACGTGCTGGCCGTCGCGGACACCTTCGCCCGCCACGTCCTGCGGCCGGGGCCCGACGACGTGTTCGCGGGCAGCCCGCCGCTCGCCTTCACCTTCGGGCTCGGCGGGCTCGTCGTCTTCCCGCTGCGCGCCGGTGCCTCGGCCCTGCTGCTGGAACAGGCGGGCCCCGAGCAGCTCCTGCCCGCACTCGCCGCCCACCGGGTCTCGGTGCTGTTCACCGCGCCGACCGCGTACCGGGTGATGCTCGACTCCCTCGACGGCCACGACCTCTCCGCGCTGCGGCGCTGCGTCTCGGCCGGGGAGAACCTCCCCGCGGCCACCTGGCGGTCCTGGTACGAGCGGACGGGGCTGCGCATCATCAACGGCATCGGGGCGACCGAGCTGCTGCACATCTTCATCTCTGCCGCGGACGAGGCCGTCCGGCCGGGCACCACCGGCGTGCCCGTGCCGGGCTGGCAGGCGCGCGTGGTGGACGAGAACGGCGAGGAGCTGCCCGACGGCGAACCCGGCCTGCTCGCCGTGCGCGGCCCGGTCGGCTGCCGGTACCTCGCCGACGAGCGCCAGCGGGTGTACGTACGCCACGGCTGGAACATCACCGGCGACACCTACGTCCGCGAGCCCGACGGCTACTTCCGCTACGTCGCCCGGGCCGACGACATGATCATCTCCGCCGGGTACAACATCGCCGGCCCGGAGGTCGAGGAGGCCCTCCTCCGCCACCCCGGCGTGGCGGAGGCGGCGGTGGTGGGCCGGGCGGACGAGCTGCGCGGGCAGATCGTGGCCGCGTACGTCGTACCGCGCGAGGGTGTGCGGCTGTCGGCCGACGAGCTGCGCACGTACATGAAGTCCGAACTCGCCCCGTACAAGTGCCCGCGCGCCATCGAGTTCCTGCCCGCGCTCCCCCGGACCGCGACCGGAAAGCTCCAGCGCTTCCTGCTGCGCGGCGGCGCCGCTCTAGAGTGATCCCGTGGCCGAGCACACTCCCCGTTCCCTGATCGTCAGCCTGTACGGCGCGTACGGCCGTCGCCCCGGCAACGCCCCGCTGGCGGTGTCCGAGCTGATCCGGCTTCTGCACGCGGTCGGGGTCGACGCCCCGTCGGTGCGCTCGTCCGTCTCCCGCCTCAAGCGCCGCGGGCTGCTCCTCCCCGCCCGTACGGCGGACGGGGCGGCCGGATACGCCCTGTCGGCCGACGCCCGTCAGCTGCTGGACGACGGCGACCGGCGGATCTACCGGCGTCCGGCGCCCCTGAGCGAGGACGGCTGGGTGCTCGCCGTCTTCTCCGTGCCGGAGGCCGAGCGCCACAAGCGCCACCTGCTGCGCTCCCGTCTCGCGCGGCTCGGCTTCGGCACGGCGGCGCCGGGGGTGTGGATCGCTCCCGCCCGGCTGTACGAGGAGACGCGGCATACGCTGGAGCGCCTCGAACTCGCCCCGTACGTCGACCTGTTCCGCGGGGAGCACCTCGGCTTCGCCGCGACGCGGGAGTCCGTGGCGCGCTGGTGGGACCTGGACGCGATCGCCGCGCTGCACCTCGAGTTCCTGGAGCAGCAGGAGCCGGTGCTGCGGTCCTGGGAGGCGCGGGAGGGCGGCGCGGAGGCGGATCCCGAGGAGGCCTACCGCGACTACCTCCGCGCGCTGGACACCTGGCGGCAGCTGCCGTACGCGGACCCCGGGCTCCCCGGCGAGCTGCTGCCGAAGGACTGGCCGGGAGACCGCTCGGCGGAGGTCTTCGGGCTGCTCCACGCCCGACTGCGGGAAGCGGGGGCCCTGTTCGTCCGGGAGGGCCTCTGACCCGGCGCCGGAAATCGGGATGACCCCAGGACGTGCGACCCGCCAGGATGAGGCATGACCTGGACCTTCACCGACGACGTCGGCCACTTCCTGGACGCGGCCGGAGCGTCCCTGGCCGCTCGGCCGGCCGAGAACACGTTGCTGCTGACCGTCGTCGCCACCCTGCGGGACAACGGGCCGCGGGCCTACGGCCCGGAGCCGCCGGTGCTGGGCTGGTGGCGAGGCGCCGACGGCGCGGTGGCGGGCGCACTGGTGCATACACCTCCGTTCCTGCCGCTCCTGGGCACGGCATCGGCCGAGGCGGTCGGCGCGCTGGCCGACGCGCTTCCGCTGCCGGGCGTCAACGCGGACCGTGACACCGCCCGCGCCCTCGCCGCCCGCTGGCCCCGCCACCGCGTCGACGAGGAGCACCGGCTGTACAGACTGGGCTCGTTGGTGCCGCCCATCCCCGCACCGGCCGGTGGCCCCCGGACCGCCACCACCGCGGACCGGGCGGTGCTCGTCGAGTGGCTGAAGGCGTTCGGCCGGGAGACCGGCCAGTCGGGCGACCGGGCGGAGCGGATCGTGGACGAGCGCACGGCCCACGGTGGCCTGACCGTCTGGGAGACCGACGGCGCCCCCGTGTCGATGGCGGGCGTCTCGCGCAGGATCGCGGGCATGGTGCGGGTGGCGAACGTCTACACGCCGCCGGAGCACCGGGGCCGCGGGTACGCGGCAGCGGTGACGGCGGAGGCGAGCCGCGTGGCGCGGGAGGAGGGGGCCCGGGAGGTACTGCTCTTCACGGATCTCGCGAATCCGACCAGCAACGGTGTCTACCGGCGCATCGGCTACGAGGCCGTCTCGGACCGCCTGCTGATCACCGCGGAGCCGGAGTGAGCACCGGGGCGGCTTCGGCTTCGGCTCCGGCGGAACAGAGCTGGCTGATCGCCGCGAACGTGGTGCGGTGGCGGCGCTACGGCGACGGCGGCCAGGAGCTGCGGCCCGGCACCAAGTCCTACCGGGGCGGCTCGAAGGTGTACGTGATCGGGAGTCACGCCGGTTCGGGGCACGAGCAGCTGACCACGATCGGACGGGGACGCCACACCGGCACGTACATCACCCTCGGCATGGCGACGCGCAACCTGCACACCTTCCGGGCTGTGCCGGTCCACAGCCCGACCGTGCTGCGGCTGTGCGAGGAGGCGGACGTTGGCGGCTGCTGGACGACCCGCGAGGACGCCGAGGAACTGGCCGTCCGCCTGGCCGGGCTGGCCGTCGAGTACCGCACCACCCACTGGGACAGCACGCACCCGGTTCCCTGCCGGTGCCACGAGTGCCTGACGCTCAGCCCAGGGTGAGCCGGGGCTTCGGGGCGTCGGTGCGGCCCGTCGGCGGCGGGCGGCTGCCCGCGCGGTACGGGAGCGGCCAGGAGACACCCGGCCCGGCGTAGCCCTGCTCGGCCGCCGCGTGCAGCGTCCAGTGCGGGTCGTACAGATGGGGGCGGGCCAGGGCGCAGAGATCGGCGCGACCCGCGAGCAGCAGCGAGTTGACGTCGTCCCAGGAGGAGACGGCGCCGACAGCGATGACGGGTACGCCCAGGGAGTTGCGGATCCGGTCGGCGTACGGGGTCTGGTACGAGCGGCCGTACGCGGGGCGTTCCTCCGCGACGACCTGCCCGGTGGACACGTCGATGGCGTCCGCTCCGTGGGCGGCGAACGCGCGCGCGACCGTCAGGGTGTCCTCGTCGCTCGTACCGCCCCGCGCCCAGTCCGTGGCGGAGATCCGCACGGTCATGGGGCGGTCCCCGGGCCATGCGGCGCGGACCGCGTCGAAGACCTCCAGGGGGAAGCGGAGCCGGTTCTCCACGGACCCGCCGTAGGCGTCGTCGCGCTGGTTGGTGAGCGGGGAGAGGAAGCCGGAGAGCAGGTAGCCGTGGGCGCAGTGCAGTTCGAGGAGGTCGAAGCCGCAGCGGGCGGCCCGGTGCGTGGCCTCGGCGAACCGGTCGCGGACCGCGTCCATCCCGGCCCTGTCCAGCGCCTGCGGGACCTGGCTGACCCCATCGGCGTACGGGAGGGGCGAGGCGGCGGCGACCGGCCAGTTGCCCTCCTCCAGCGGCTGGTCGATGCCCTCCCACATCAGCCGGGTGGAGCCCTTGCGGCCGGAGTGGCCCAGCTGGAGGCCGATCGCGGCGCCGGGAGCGGCGTCGTGGACGAAGCGCGTGATCCTGGTCCAGGCGTCGGCCTGTTCATCGGTCCACAGGCCGGTGCAGCCGGGGGTGATGCGTCCGTCGGGGCTCACGCAGACCATCTCGGTCATGACGAGTCCGGCGCCGCCGAGGGCACGGGCGCCGAGGTGGACGAGGTGGAAGTCTCCGGGCATCCCGTCGACGGCGGAGTACATGTCCATGGGCGAGACGACGACCCGGTTGCGGAGTTCGAGGCCGCGCAGCCGCAGCGGGGTGAACATCGGCGGGGTGCCCGGCGGGCAGCCGAACTCCTCCTCGACCTCCTCCGTGAAGCCGGGGTCGCGCAGTCGCAGGTTGTCGTGGGTGACGCGGCGGCTGCGGGTGAGCAGATTGAAGGCGAACCGCCCCAGGGGCTGGTCGACGTACTGCGGGAGCTCCTCGAACCAGCGCAGGCTGGCGGCGGCGGCGCGCTGCGTGGACAGGACGACGGGCCGGCGCTCGGCCTCGTACGCGGCGAGCGCGGTGGGCAGGTCGGGCTCCTCCTCGACGCAGGCGGCCAGGGCCAGGGCGTCCTCGACGGCGAGCTTGGTGCCGGAGCCGATGGAGAAGTGGGCGGTGTGGGCGGCGTCCCCGATGAGGACCGTACCGCCGTGGGACCAGTGCGCGTTGGAGACGGTGGCGAAGGCGAGCCAGGAGGATCTGTTGGACCGCAGCGGCCGGCCGCCGAGCGCTTCGGCGAAGATCTTGGCGCAGCGTTCGGCCGACTGTGCCGTGTCGCAGGTGTCGAGGCCCGCGGCCCGCCAGACCTCCTCGCGCATCTCGACGATGACGGTGGAGGCGCCGGCCGAGAAGGGGTAGGCGTGCAGCTGCATCACGCCGTACTCCGTCTCGGCGATCTCGAAGCGGAAGGCGTCGAACGCGAAGTCGGCGGCGAGCCAGATGTAGCGGTTGCGGTGGCCGGTGACGGTGGGGCGGAAGTGGTGGGCCTGGGCCTCGCGGGTGGCGCTGTGCACGCCGTCGGCGGCGATGACCAGGTCGTGGCCGGTGGCGAGCTCGGCGGCGGGCGGCGCCTCGGTCCCGAAGCGGAGCCGCACGCCGAGGGAGGCGCAGCGCTCGTGCAGGATCCGCAGCAGCGTACGGCGGCCGAGCGCGGCGAAGCCGTGGCCGCCGGAGGTCCGCGTCACCCCCCGGTGCACGACGTCGATCCTGTCCCAGCGGACGAACGCGTCGCTCAGGGCCCGGTACACGACGGGGTCGGCGTGCTCGATGCCGCCGAGCGTCTCGTCGGAGAGGACCACCCCGAAGCCGAAGGTGTCGTCGGGGGCGTTGCGCTCCCACACGGTGATCTCACGGCCGGGGCGGAGCCGCTTGAGCAGGGCGGCGGCGTAGAGCCCGCCGGGTCCGCCGCCGATGACCGCGATCCGCCCCGTGTCCGAGGACGGCATCGCGCTACCTGCCCCGCCACTTCGGCGGCCGCTTCTCGGTGAAGGCGGCGTGGAACTCGGCGTAGTCCTCGCCGTTCATCAGCAGGGCCTGGGTGGCGGCGTCCATCTCGACCGCAGCGGCGAGCGGCATGTCGAGCTCGGCGGTGAGGAGCGCCTTCGTCTGGGCCAGCGCGAGGGCGGGGCCGTCGGCCAGCCGCCTGGCCAGCGCGGCGGCCCGGGCGTCGGCCTCCCCTTCGCCGGTCATCTCGCTGATCAGCCCGATGCGCTCGGCCTCGGGGGCGCGGACGGCTTCGCCGAGCATCAGGATCCGGGTGGCATGCCCCAGGCCGACGACGCGGGGCAGGAGGTAGGCGGCGCCCATGTCACCGCCGGAGAGCCCTACGGCGGTGAAGAGGAAGGCGAAGCGCGCGGAGGGGGCGGCGACCCGGAAGTCGGCTGCCAGGGCGAGGACCGCTCCGGCTCCGGCGGCCACGCCGTGCACGGCGGCGACGACGGGGAAGGGGCACTCGCGGATCGCCCGTACGACCTGTCCGGTCATCCGGTTGAAGTCCAGGAGCTGCGCGGTGTCCATGGCGAGCGTGGCGCCGATGATCTCGTCGACGTCACCGCCGGAGCAGAAGCCGCGCCCCTCACCGGCGAGCACGAGGGCCCGCACGGAACGTTCGCGGGAGAGCTCGGCCAGGAGGTCCCGCAGATCGGCGTAGGCGCCGAAGGTGAGCGCGTTGAGCTTCTCGGGGCGGGCGAGCGTGACGGTCGCCACACCGTCCTGGGTCGTCAGGCGCAGATGCTGCCAGCGCTCCGTACGCGGGGCGGAGCCGGTGAACGGGCTCATGGAAGGGTCCCCTCCAGCCGTCGGGCTGCTGCTGATGCGTTTCGAAGCTATCACTCATCTGTGACTTCCGTCATGAGTGCGCGATAGAGCCGTATGGGGTCACTGTGGCGAAGGTCCCCTTTGCACCGGTCGGCAGCCTCTATGTCTGAGGCGTCGCGCTTCGTATGGTTGAGCGCAGGAAGTCCTGGTACAGAAGCCCGTACCGTCCGGCGACGGAGGACGCGGCCCCGGAGCCCCGGGGCGGACGTCCCTGCCGGATTGTCTCCCTCCCGAACGGAAACTCCCCGCCGTGCCCCCCGACGTCCCCTCACCGCCGCCCCGCTCCTGGCGCATCGCCCTGCCGCACTCCACGGCAGCGGTGCCGATCGCCCGCGCCCTCGTCCGCACCGCGCTGGCGGACCTCGACGCGCCCGCGGACAGTGACACCGCCGAGCTGCTGACCGCGGAGCTGGTCGCCAACGCCGTGGAGCACACGGACGGCTCGGGGCCCATCGAGCTGGTGGTCGAGCTCCTGGCGTCCGGCTGCCAGGTGGAGGTCCACGACCACGACCCGGGCCCGCCCGGGGATCTGTCCCGTCTGCTGCCCGGCGTGGCACCGGACCCGTGGCAGGAGCACGGGCGCGGACTGCTCCTGATCCGCGCCCTCAGCTCAGCCTGCGGCCACCGCCCCACCGAGTACGGCAAGGCGGTCTGGTTCACCCTCCGGTCGGCTCCGACGCCGCCCGGTCCCCCGGCTCCCCGGGGCTGACGAGCCGGGAGCGGCTGCGGCTGTACCCCGCGTACACGAGGGCGCCCACGGCGAGGAAGACGACGAACTGCACCCAGGTCGTCCAGCCCGTGCCGTACATCAGGTACAGGCAGAAGCCGACGCCCAGGATCGGGCTCAGCGGATAGAGCGGCACCCGGAACGAACGCTTCAGCTCCGGGTTGCGGCGACGCAGGGTCATGACGGCGATGTTGACCACGGCCATGGTCGCGAGCGTGCCGATGGTCGTCAGGTTCACGACGACGTCGAGGGAGGAGAACGCGGCCGGCACCGCGAAGACGACCGCCACGATCCACGTGTTGGCGACCGGAGTGCGGGTCTTGGGCGACACCCGCTCGAAGACCCGCGGGATCAGCCCGTCACGGGACATCGACATCAGGATCCGGGTCTGGCCGTACATCACGGCGAGGACGACGGACGCGATGGCCACCACGGCACCGAAGGCGACGATCCCGCCGCCCACGCTCGACTCGGTGACCTGGTCGACGACCAGCGACAGCGCGGCCGGCTTGTCACCCACCGCGTCCGCGCCCAGCGCGCCGATGGCGCCGAGGGCGACGGCGCAGTAGAGCAGCGTGACCACGCCGATGCAGACCATGATCGCGATCGGGATGTTCCGGCGGGGATTCCTGACCTCTTCACCGGCGGTGGTGATGGCGTCGAACCCGATGTACGAGAAGAACGCCACCGACGCGCCTGCGGTGACCCCGGCCATGCCCTGGGGGGCGAAGGGCGAGAGGTGACCGTCCTCGAACGCGGTGAAGGCGATCGCGCAGAACGCGACGAGGATGCCGATCTTCAGGACCGCCATCGCCGCCGTGGCACCCGCGCTCTCCCTGATGCCGCGCACCAGCAGGGTGGCCGCCATCATGACCACGACGACCGCGGGCAGGTTGATCACCCCGCCGTCGCCGGGTCCGGAGGAGAGCGCCTCGGGCAGGCTCCAGCCGATCAGGCTGTCGAGCAGTTCGTTGACGTACTGGCTCCAGCCGACCGCGACCGCCGAGACCGAGACGCCGTACTCCAGCAGCAGGCACCAGCCGACCAGGAACGCGACGCGTTCCCCGAGGGTGGCGTAGGCGAAGGAGTAGGAGCTGCCGGAGACCGGGATGGCCCCGCCGAGCTCGGCGAAGGAGAAGGCGGTGAAGATGCAGGTGACGGCGGCGAGGGCGAACGAGACCACCACGGCGGGGCCCGCCTCGGCGACGCTGTCGGAGAGTCCGACGAAGATCCCGGTGCCGACGATCGCCCCGACGCCGAAGCAGACGAGCTGGAACAGCCCCATGCTGCGCCGCAGACCGTGGCCTTCCAGGTCGGCTCCGGACTCGGCGAGCAGCAGCTCGGGGCTCTTGACGCGGGCCCCGGGCCTGCGCGCAGGGATGTGGGGGGTGGAGGAGGCGGGACTCATGGGGGGACGGGTCTCTTCTCTGGTGGTGCGGGGGACCGAGCCTGTGGGGAGGCTCCCAGCTGGCCATGCGCTCCGGACCGGGCACATGGCGGACCGGCACATGGAAAAGGGGTTCGGGCGTGCGAGCCCGAACCCCACCAAGTAGCACCATCGTAGCCACTTACGCGCATCTTCACCCAATCGGGTGTATGTTCATGCGCCTTGCGCGTCGCCCGCCAGCGTCGCGACGAGCACGGCCTTGATCGTGTGCATCCGGTTCTCGGCCTCGTCGAAGACGACCGAGTGCGAGGACTCGAAGACCTCGTCGGTGACCTCCAGCTCCGAGATGCCGTGCCGCTCGTGGATACCCCTGGCCACCTTCGTGCCGAGGTCGTGGTAGGCCGGGAGGCAGTGCATGAACTTCACGTCGGCGTTGCCCGTGGCGCGCAGCACGTCCATGGTCACGGCATACGGCGCGAGGGCGGCGATGCGTTCGTCCCAGACCTCGACGGGCTCCCCCATGGAGACCCAGACGTCGGTGACGACGAAGTCGGCTCCCCGGACGCCCTCGGTCACGTCCTCGGTGAGGGTGACGCGCGCCCCGCTGGACTCGGCCAGCTTGTGGGCCCGGTCCACGACCTCCTGCGCCGGCCAGTAGGCGGCGGGCGCGACGAGCCGGACGTCCATGCCGAGCAGGGCCCCGGTGATCAGGTAGGAGTTGCCCATGTTGAAGCGGGCGTCGCCCAGGTAGGCGAAGGTGATCTCCTCCAGGGGCTTGGGGCTGTGCTCGGTCATCGTGAGGACGTCGGCGAGCATCTGGGTGGGGTGCCAGTCGTCGGTCAGCCCGTTGAAGACGGGCACACCGCCGTAGGCCGCCAGCTCCTCGACCGCCTCCTGACTGTCGCCCCGGTACTCGATGCCGTCGAACATCCGGCCGAGCACCCGCGCGGTGTCCTTCACCGACTCCTTGTGCCCCATCTGCGAGCCGGAGGGGTCGAGGTACGTCGTGGAGGCGCCCTGGTCGGCGGCGGCCACCTCGAACGCGCAGCGGGTACGGGTCGAGGTCTTCTCGAAGATCAGCGCGATGTTCTTGCCGCACAGCCGCCGCACCTCGCCGCCCGCCTTCTTGGCGGCCTTGAGCTCGGCGGAGAGAGCGATCAGGCCGCGGAACTCCTCGGCCGTGAAGTCCAGCTCCTTGAGGAAATGGCGGCCTGTGAGGTCTATGGCCATGGTGACTGCTCCTGGGTCGGGCTGAGGCGTACGGACGGCTTCCTGGAAGTCTATACGAGCCACCGTATTGCTATACAGGCACTTCCGTCAGCAGCCTCGTCCGTACGCGGCTCCCCCCGCCGTCACCCGGCTCCTCGTCGTCACCCGATCCCTCGTCCGTGGCACCGTGCCTCGTCCGTGGCACCGTGCTTTGTCCGTCACCCGGTCCCCCGCCCGTGACACGGCCCCGTCCGTCAGACGGGATCACGCACCACGGGGCAGCTCATGCAGCGCGGGCCGCCCCGGCCCCGCCCCAGCTCGCTGCCACAGATCTCGATGACCTCGATGCCCTCGTTGCGCAGATACGTGTTGGTGGTGGCGTTCCGCTCGTACGCGACGACGACCCCGGGCTCCACGGCCAGCACGTTGCACCCGTCGTCCCACTGCTCGCGCTCGGCCGCGTGCACGTCCTGGGTGGCGGTGAGCACCCGGATCGCGTCCAGGCCGAGCGCGGCGGCGATCGCCCGGTGCATGTGCTCGGGCGGATGATCGGTGACCTTCAGCTCACGTGGGCCGGTGCCCGGCTCGATCGTGTAGGAGCGGAGCATCCCGAGTCCGGCGTACTTGGTGAACGTGTCACCGTCGATCATCGTCATCACCGTGTCGAGGTGCATGAACGCCCGGCGCTTCGGCATGTCCAGGGCCACGATCGTCCGGGCCGACCCCGCGTCGAAGAGCCCTCTGGCCAGCATCTCCACGGCCTGCGGGGTGGTGCGCTCACTCATTCCGATCAGGACGGCGCCCCGGCCGATGACGAGGACGTCGCCGCCCTCGATGGTGGACGGATAGTCGTCCTGGCCCTCCGACCAGTGGTGGAAGACGCCGGCCTCGGGCCCGGTGAACAGGGGATGGTGGCGGTAGATCGCCTCGAAGTGCACGGTCTCCCGCTGTCTGGCCGGCCAGCGCATCGCGTTGATGGACACGCCGTCGTAGATCCAGGCGGAGGTGTCGCGGGTGAAGATGTGGTTGGGCAGGGGGCTGAGCAGGAAGTCGTCCAGATCCATGACGTGGAAGCGCACGGAGGTCGGCTCGGCGTGCCGCTCCAGGAACTCCCGCTTGGTCATCCCGCCCACGAGGGCTTCGGTCAGCTCCGCGGCGGACAGCTCCTCGAACACCGAACGCAGATGCTCGGTGGCGAGCGGCCCGTACTCCTTCTCCGCGAAGACCCGGTCCAGGACGAGTCGCCGCGCGACCGGGATGTCGAGGGACTCCCGGAGCAGGTCACCGAAGAGATGGACCTCCACTCCCCGGTCGCGCAGCACATCGGCGAAACCGTCGTGTTCCTCCCTGGCGCGGCGCACCCAGAGCACGTCGTCGAAGAGAAGAGCGTCCTTGTTGCTGGGGGTGAGCCGCTTCAGCTCCAGATCGGGGCGGTGCAGGATGACGCGGCGCAGCCGCCCGGCCTCGGAATCGACATGGAATCCCATGCCCTCATCCTCACCGCGCGAGACGCCGTTCACCCTGCGAACCGCCACCCCGTTCCGGGGCAGGCCGGGAACGGGCACCGGCGAGGGCCGTTCCCGGCTCATGGCGTACGGCCGCGTCCGGCGGTGTCCACCACGGGAGCGGTGTTCGCCGGTACCGGCGTGCCGACCGGGCCGCCCGGGGGCACCGCCACCGAGACTGAGGCCCTCCCCCACCTCGAAGGAGCCTCACCATGCCGGCCAGCCCGCCCCTGCCCCCGGTGGTCAGTGCCTTCCTGGACGCCGCGAACGCCCATGACACCGCCGCCTGGCTGCGGACCTTCGCGCCGGACGGCGCCGTGGACGACTGGGGACGCGTGTTCACCGGGTACGAGGAGGTGCACGGCTGGAGCGACGCGGAGTTCATCGGCGCGCGCGTCACCCTCGACGTCACCGAGGTGTCGGCGGGACCCGGGGACGAGGACGTCACCGTCCTGGCGCAGGTCGGCGGGGACGGCTTCAACGGCCCGTCCCACTTCACGTTCACCGTGCGGGAGGGCCTCATCGGCCTGATGCGCATCACCGGCTGACCGCGCCAGGGCCGCCGTGCCCCGGACGGGCGAGCCGCCCGTCCGGGGCACGGTCCTGCTGCGGCCGGGACCGCGCCCCTCCTACGGCCGGGGGCGGCTCCTACAGCCGGGGGTCGACCGGCTCCGACTCCAGGGCGAGCACCGCGAAGACCGCCTCGTGGATCCGCCAGAGCGGCTCCCCCTCGGCCAGCCGGTCGAGCGCCTCCAGGCCGAGGGCGTACTCCCGCAGGGCCAGCGACCGCTTGTGGCCGAGGAACCGGGAGCGCAGACGCTCCAGATTCTCCTGCCGCGTGTACTCGGGGCCGTAGATGATCCGCAGGTACTCCCGGCCGCGCACCTTGATGCCCGGCTGGACGAGCCTGCCCTTCGCGTCCCGGACCACGGCGCCGAGCGGCTTGACGACCATGCCCTCGCCCCCGCGGCCGGTCATCTCCAGCCACCAGTCGACGCCGGAGCGCACGGAGGCCTCGTCACCCGTGTCGACGACGAGACGCCGCGTGACCTGGAGCAGTCCGGTCGGGTCGTGCTCGACGAGGCGGTCCAGCCAGGCCAGCTGCTCGTCGTGCGCCACGGAGGCCAGGGAGCGGCCCTGCACCGCAAGGATCTGGAACGGCGCCAGCCGGACACCGTCGAGCCCTTCGGTGCTCCAGCAGTAGCGGCGGTAGGCCTCCGTGAAGGCGGCGGCGTCCGTCGCGCGCTCCCGCTGACGGCCGGCGAGGTCGCCGACGTCGATGCCCCTGGCGAGCGCCGCCGCCAGGGCGCCCTCCGCCACGGGCAGGACCGCGCCCGCGGCGGCGCCCACGGCCGCGTACTGCGAACGGAGCAGGCCCGCGGCCTTGAGGGACCAGGGCATCAGCTCGGCGTCGAGCAGCACCCAGTCGGTGTCCCACTCGTCCCAGAGTCCGGCGGCGGTGACCGCCGTACGCAACCGGCCGAGGACGACCTCGGTGAGTGCCGTGTCGTCCAGGAACGGCCGCCCGGTACGGGTGTACAGGGCGCCGGTGGGACCTCCCTCACCGCCGGGGGCGTGGGAGGCGCCCCCGACGCCGAAGCGCTCGCGGGCCGTCGCGGCGTCGCGGCAGACGAGAGCCACGGCGCGCGAGCCCATGTGCTTCTCCTCGCAGACCACCTTGTCCACGCCGTCCGCACGGTACTGCGCGAAGGCCTCGGCCGGATGCTCCAGGAAGCCGTCCTCGTGGGAGGTGGCGGTCGGCGCCATCGTCGGGGGCAGATAGGCCAGCAGCCGGGGGTCGACGGCGAAGCGGCTCATGACTTCCAGCGCCGCCGCCGCGTTCTCCTCGCGCACCGCGACGCGGCCCATGTGCCGGGTCTCCACGATGCGGCGGCCCTGCACGTCGGCGAGGTCGAGCGGCCGGCCCTCACGCCCTCCCGGGGCCTCGGTGGTCAGCGGCTTCACGGGCTCGTACCAGACGCGCTCGGCCGGCACGTCGACGATCTCGCGCTCCGGCCAGCGCAGGGCCGTCATCTTCCCGCCGAAGACGGCGCCGGTGTCCAGGCAGAGCGTGTTGTTCACCCAGGAGGCCACGGGCACCGGGGTGTGCCCGTAGACCACCGCGGCACTGCCCCGGTAGTCCTCCGCCCACGGGTAGCGGACGGGCAGGCCGAACTCGTCGGTCTCGCCGGTCGTCTCCCCGTACAGGGCGTGCGAGCGGACCCGCCCCGAGGTACGCCCGTGGTACTTCTCGGGCAGCCCCGCGTGGCAGACGACCAGCTTGCCCTCGTCGAGGACGTAGTGGCTGACCAGTCCGTCGATGAACTCCGCGACCTCCTTGCGGAACTCGGGGTGCTCGGCGTCCTCCCGCTCCAGCTGCTCCACGGTCTCGGCGAGACCGTGGCTGTGCTGGACCTTGCGTCCCTTGAGATGGCGGCCGAGCTTGTTCTCGTGGTTGCCGGGGACGCACAGTGCGTTCCCCGACGCCACCATGGACATGACGCGGCGCAGCACACCGGGGCTGTCGGGGCCGCGGTCGACGAGGTCGCCGACGAACACGGCGGTACGCCCCTCGGGGTGCGCGCCGTCCTTGTACCCCAGCTCACCGAGCAGGGTGTCCAGCTCGGAACTGCATCCGTGGATGTCGCCGATGATGTCGAACGGACCGGTGAGGTGCCGGAGGTCGTTGTAGCGGCGCTCGATGACGACCTCCGCGGTGTCGGCCTCCTCCTCGGTGCGCAGGACGTGCACCTTGCGGAAGCCTTCGCGCTCCAGTCCGCGCAGGGAGCGGCGCAGCTCGCGGCGGTGACGCTGCACGACGTGGCGGGGCATGCCGGAGCGGTCGGGGCGGGCGGCGTTGCGCGCCTGGCAGACCTCTTCCGGCAGGTCGAGCACGACGGCGATGGGCAGCACGTCGTGCTCGCGGGCCAGCTGGACGAGCTGCTTGCGGCTCTCGGGCTGCACGTTGGTGGCGTCCACGACGGTGAGGCGGCCGGCCGCGAGGCGTTTGCCCGCGATGTAGTGGAGCACGTCGAAGGCGTCGCGGCTGGCGCTCTGGTCGTTCTCGTCGTCGGCGACGAGACCTCGGCAGAAGTCCGACGAGATGACCTCGGTGGGCTTGAAGTTCTTGCGGGCGAAGGTGGACTTGCCCGATCCGCTGGCGCCGATGAGGACGACGAGGGACAGGTCGGTCACCGGCAGGGTGCGAGAGGTACCGGTCATGCGGCTTCCGCCTCCTTCGTCGTCGTCTCGTGGGCCGTGGTCATCGTGAACACGGCCATCTGTGTGGGAGGCCCCACCTCGGGGTCCTCCGGTCCCACGGGTACGAACTCCGCCGTGTAGCCGTGGCGTCCGGCGACCTGTCCGGCCCACTCCTGGAACTGCTCCCGGGTCCATTCGAAGCGGTGGTCGCTGTGGCGCACGTGCCCGGCGGGGAGTGTCTCCCAGCGGACGTTGTACTCGACGTTGGGCGTCGTCACCAGCACGGTCCGCGGTCGCGCGGTGCCGAACACCGCGTACTCCAGGGCGGGGAGCCGGTCCAGGTCGAGGTGCTCGATCACCTCGCTCAGGACGGCGGCGTCGTACCCCTTCAACTGCTTGTCCGTGTAGGTGAGCGCGCCCTGGCGGAGGGTGACCCGCCCGGCCTGCCGCTCGCCCATCCGGTCCAGCTTCAGCCGGCGTGCGGCGACGGTCAGCGCACGCACCGACACGTCGACCCCGACGATCTCCGTGAAGCGCACGTCCTTGAGCAGGGCCTGCACCAACTGGCCCTGGCCGCAGCCCAGGTCGAGCACACGGCTCGCCCCGGCGGCGCGCAGCGCCTCCAGGACCGCCGAGCGGCGCCGCTCGGCGAGCGGGAGCGGCTTCTCCTCCGTGTCGGTGGTCTCGTCCACCGCGTTGTCGACGCTCTCCACCTCGAGGTCGTCCGACTCGGCGAGCCGGACCAGCTCGAGCCGCTCCGTCGCCTGCCGGGTGAGACCCAGGCGGCGGGAGAGATAGCGGCTGGTGATCAGCCTCTGCTCAGGGTGGCCCGCGAGCCAGCCCTCGCCGGCCCGCAGGAGCTTGTCCACCTCGTCGGGCGCGACCCAGTAGTGCTTGGCGTCGTCGAGCACCGGCAGCAGCACGTACAGCTGACGCAGGGCGTCCGCGAGCCGCAGCTCCCCTTCGAGCACGAGATGTACGTAGCGCGAGTCGCCCCACTCCGGGAACCGCTCGTCCAGAGGTACGGGCACGGCCTCGACCCGCGTCCAGCCGAGCGGGAGGAACAGCTTCCGCACCAGCTCCGCCCCGCCGCGTGCGGGCAGCGCGGGGACCTCGACGCGCAGGGGCAACGATTCCCGGGCCCGCTCGGGCAGCGCCCGGCACTCCCCCTTCAGCGCGGACTTGAACACCGTCGTCATCGCGACCGAGAGCAGCGACGACGCCGCGTACGGCCGGTCGTTGACGTACTGCGCGAGCGCCGCGTCAGGTGCTCCGCCCCGGCCCTTGCCCTTGCCGCGCCTCACCAGCGCCACCGGATCCACCTCCAGCAGCAGCGCGGCGGTGCAGCGCTCCGCGGACGCCTCGGGGTAGAAGACGTGCGCGGTGCCGTGCGAGGTGGAGAACGTCTGCGCCTTGTCCGGATGCTTGTGCAGGAGATAACCGAGATCGGTGGCGGGACGCTCAGGGGTGCCGGTCGTACTGATAGTCAGGAACACCCGTCCGAGTATGGTGCGGTGGTCCGTCTCCCACCAGGCCTTTTCACACGGCCGGCGGCTCGAGACGGTCGGCCAGCGCCGCGATTGCGGACGGACCGATCCGGCAGCAGCCGCCGACCAGCCGCGCGCCGGCCTTCTGCCAGTCCCGCACCCTGCCCGGCTCGAAGGTTCCCCTCCCGGTCCAGTCACGGCTCTCGGCGTCCCACTCCTCCCCGCTGTTCGGATAGACGACGACAGGCTTGCCGGTGGCCGCGGCCGCCACCTCCACCGCCCGGTCCGCGTCGGCGGGATCGCAGCAGTTGACCCCGACGGCGACCACCTGATCGATGCCCGCGACGAGCCCGAACGCCTCCGCCAGGGGCTGCCCGGCCCTGGTACGGTCACCCGCCACGCTGTACGAGAGCCAGACCGGCACCGGGAGCTCCTGGACCACTTCCAGCAGGGCCTCGGCCTCGACGATGTCCGGCACCGTCTCCAGGGCCAGGACGTCGGGGCCCGCCGCGGCGAGTGCCTCCGCCCGGGGCCGGTGGAAGCGCACCAGTTCGCGGACGGTCAGGCCGTACCGGCCCCGGTACTCGCTGCCGTCCGCGAGCATCGCCCCGTACGGGCCGACGGAGGCGGCGACCCAGAGCTCGCGCCCCGTCACCGCGCCCGCCCTGCGCGCCGACTCCACGCTGCCGGCCATCAGCTCAGCGGCCCGGGCCCTGCCGACGCCGTGCCGTGCGAAGCCCTCGAACGTCGCCTGGTAGCTGGCGGTGATGAGCACCTGCGCACCCGCCCGCGCATAAGCCACGTGGGCGGCCTCGATCTGCTGGGGCGCGTCGGTCAGCAGACGGGCCGACCACAGGGAGTCGGACAGATCGCAGCCCTGCGCCTCCAACTGGTTGGAGAGACCCCCGTCCAGCAGGACGGTCCCCTCGGCGAGCGCCTCGCCGAGGCTACGGCCCGGCGGGGCCGCCGGTGTGCGGGCGGTGTGCACAGCTGCTCCCTTTCTGTCGGCCGGTGCCGACGGGCCCGTACGACGGGCCCGTCGGCACGGCTGTTCCCTGTCCGCGGACGCGTGTCCGCCGATCGGTCGTGTCTCCCCCCGCGGCCCCGCGGAATCCGCCCCACGGGGGCCGTCCAACGGCCGTCCCACGGGGGTTCGTCCGGCGGACCGCTTCCCCGCGGTCAGCCCGGTCAGCCCGGTCAGCCCAGCTGCGACTGGACCTGCGACGAGATCAGTTCCAGGTGCTCCAGATCGTCCAGGTCCAGGACCTGGAGGTAGATCCGCGAGGAGCCGATGGCGGCGTAGCGTCCGATCTTGTCGACGACCTCGGCGGGTGAGCCCGCCAGGCCGTTCGCCTTGATCTCCTCGACCTCCCGCCCGATGGCGGACGCGCGCCGCGCCACCTCCGCGTCGTTCTTCCCGACGCACACCACCAGGGCGTTGGAGTACACCAGGTCGTCAGGGGCCCGGCCGGCCGCCACGGCCGCGTCCCGGACCCGGCCGAACTGCTTCTCGCTGTCCTCGATCGACGCGAAGGGGATGTTGAACTCGTCCGCGTACCGCGCGGCCAGCCGAGGAGTGCGGACCGCTCCGTGGCCGCCGATCAGGACCGGCACCTTCGCCTGGGCGGGCTTCGGCAGGGCCGGCGAGTCGGTGAGCTGGTAGTAGGTCCCGTCGTAGCTGAACGTCTCAAGGGGCTCGGTCGCCCACAGGCCCGTGACGATGGCCAGTTGTTCCTCCAGCCGGCCGAACTTCTCCTTGGGGAACGGAATGCCGTACGCCTTGTGCTCCTCCTCGAACCAGCCCGCGCCCAGGCCGAGCTCGACCCGGCCGCCGGACATCTGGTCGACCTGGGCGACCTGGATGGCCAGCACGCCGGGCAAACGGAAGGTGCCCGCCGTCATCAGCGTGCCGAGGCGGATCCGCCTGGTCTCCCGGGCCAGCCCGGCGAGGGTGATCCACGCGTCGGTCGGGCCGGGCAGGCCGTCCCCCGAGCCCATGCGCAGGTAGTGGTCCGACCGGTAGAAGGCGTCGAAGCCGAGGTCCTCGGTGGCCTTGGCGACGGTGAGCAGGGTGTCGTAGCTCGCCCCTTGCTGGGGCTCGGTGAAGATTCGAAGATCCATGTCTCCATCCTGCACCTTCGAAACCGCCGGGCTCCGTCTCCCCTGCCCTCCTCCCCGCCTGCCTCCTCGGCGCCGGCACCGGGACCGGCGGGCTCACGGTTGTCCGGCGACGAAGCCGGCCGGTCCCGTGATCACGCCGTGCGGGCCGTCACGCTCCCGGTCCGGCTCCTGATCCCGCTCCCGGTCGCGCTCCTGTTCCGCGAGCCGTCTGAGCATGCCGTGGACCCGGTCCACGGACTCGTCGACGGCGTCTATCGCCTCGATGCACTGCCAGTAGAGCCCCTCCTCCTCCGTACCGCAGGCGACGCCCACCAGCGCGATGCCCGCCTCGCCGAGCAGCAGGGCGAGCGCGGCCAACGTCCGCGGCACATGGACCACTTCGGTGAGCTGAGCGGCCCGCACCCCTCCGGCAGGGACCAACGGGTGGTCCAGCACCGCACTGCCCAGGGCGCAGGTCTCGCTGAGCCCGCGCGCCTCCGTCCGTAATTCCGCCGGTCCGCACCTCGCCAGCTGTCCGCCGACCGCCCGGGCGAGTGCCTGGGCCTGCCACGCCTCCGCCATGACGGCCGGCACCCCCCGGCTCCCCGCCAGCGCGCCCCGCCCTGCCGCGATCAGTCGCTCCGCTTCCACGCGATTCCCCCGTCGCCGAGACCACCCGAACAGAAACCCGCTCACCTCTTCATTACCCACAGTGAGCTGCGTGGCACACGAAAGCCAGAGGAAATCGGAAATCTGTGGACAGGAAGTGGATTGTGGGTAAGTCGATCACTCCGAAGAGTGACGGTCCGTCGACTCGTCCCCGCTCGGCACCGGAAAGCGCGTCTCATTCCGGTCGATCTTGGCCGCCAGCGCCGCCAGCACGTCGATGCCCAGGACCTCGCAGAACTGCAGCAGATAGGCCAGGACGTCCGCGACCTCGTCCGTGACACGGAACGCCGTCCCGGAGTCCTCCATCACCCTCTCCGACTGCTCCGGCGTCAGCCACTGGAAGATCTCCAGGAGTTCGGACGCCTCCACGCTGAGCGCGACGGCCAGGTTCTTGGGGGTGTGGTACGGCCCCCAGGCCCGGGACGCCGCGAAGTCGGCCAGCCGCCGCTGCAGTTGTGCTACATCCAGTTCGGTCACGGTGCCAGGTCTACCACTGTCGTGCCGGCCACCCCGCGGACAGCCGCCGCGGTCGCCTCACCGACCGTACCCAGCAGACGCATGTGCCCGTCCGCGCAGATCGACGCCGCCAGTGCCAGCAGCTCGCCGGCCTGCCGGGCGTCGAGGCTCCGGTCGAGTCCGTCGGCGAGGACGGTGAGCGCCTGCATGGCCGACGGCACCTCCGCCGCCGGGTCCACCACCAGGACATGGGGTCCCGTCAGCAGCACCAGTGCGAAGGCGAGATACCTGAGCTCGCCGTCCCCGAGCCGGCCGATGGGGGTGCTCCGGCCCGGACCGCGGCCGGTCACGGCGCGCACGGTCCCGTCCTCAAGGCGCTCGACGGTCAGACCGGTCACCGGTCCCGCGCACCCCGAGTCGGCCGTGGCGACCAGGCGGGCGTGCCGTTGCGCGCACTGGCTGTGGGTGCGGTGCAGGACCTCGGCGAGGTTGTCGCAGGACGAGGTCAGGCGCCCTTCCCCGACCGGGACCGCCGCGCGCATCCGCCGCGGCTGCGGATCGCAGACGAAGGCCGACCGCAGAGCGACCACCACCTGCTCGGCGGCGGCCAGGACCCTGAGCTGCCCGTCGGTCGTCCCCGCGACCCGCAGCGGCAGCAGGGCCGTGCCGAGCCGGTCGTCGGGGAAGGGGGCGCGCGTCACCGGCACGGCCCCCGCGGTGTGCCAGGCCGCCTGGACGAAGGGGCGCCGGGGGTCCAGCAGCGCCGTGGTGAGCAGGGTCTCGCGGTCGTCAGCCAGCCGCTCGCCGACGATGCGGAGCACGGGCTCGGCCTGCACGGCGAGATCCAGGCTCACCGGGCCGGCCGGGCCCTCCACCGTGCAGCCGAGCCTGAATCCGCGCCGGCCCTGCGCGTCGGCGCCCGCCCGCTCCGGCACCCAGGCCGCCGGATCGGGGAAGACGTCCTCCAGCGGATCACCGGCGGCCAGCCGTGCGAGCGCCTCGTACCCGCGCAGGGCGGTCGTCTTCCCGCTGCCGCTTCCTCCGGCGAGCAGCGTGAGCGGCCCGAGCGGGATGACGGTGCGGCGGTGCGAGGCGAAGGCGCCGAGCCGGAGTTCACCGACGAAGGGGCGGGCGGGGCGGGCCGCGGCGGACGGCGACGGGGCCGTCCTCCCCGAGGAGATCACAGTCATGAGCGGACCGTACGCACGCCCCGGAGCGGCGAACCGTTCCGCCCGCACGACCTTCCTACGATTGGGGTACGCCCGCCGCGGTGACCCCCTCGACCTCCATGCCGACCGGCGCGAGCAGGAAGACGTTGCGGTCCACCCGGTGCATCCCACTGCCGAGACCGAAGACCACGCCGCTGCTGAAGTCCAGGATCCGCTTGGCCACGTCGGTCTCCGCCCCGGTCAGGTCCAGCAGGACCGGGATCTGCGCCACCAGGTACTCGGCCACCTCGCGCGCGTCGGCGAACACCTGGACCCTCAGCACGACGAGGCGCCGCTGCTCGGCCGATTCGCGCTGCTCCGGGACCGTCCGGTGGTCGACGCGGGAGGGCCATTCGTTACGGCCCCTCAGGGGTACGACCTGGGCGAGACCTTCCCACTGCTCGTCGGTGGCGTCGTACCTGTCGTACCTGTCGTACCTGCTCACAGAACCACCCCGTCCGTGTGCCGGTTGGCTGTGCGCCGGCTGCGCTCGCTGTTCATCGGGCAATTCTCTCGCCCCTCACCCGTTCGGCGTACCACCGACACGGGTCGGAACGTGATCGGAGGTGTCCGGGGCTCCCGCGCCGTCCGGTTCGGGGAGCGTGTCGAGCGGTGTGAAACGGACCGGGAGGTGCGCCGGGGCGCGGTGGAACGGGCCCGGCCGCCAGACCAGCGCGCCGGGTTCGACAGCCAGTTCCAGGTCGCAGAGCTGGCTGGTGAGCTGCTCGATCGCGGTCATCGCCATCAGCAGGGCGGGCTGCCTGGCGGGGCAGCGGTGCGGTCCCGTCGACCACGCCAGGTGCGCGCCGTCACCGGAGCGCACGGCCGGGTCCTGGACGGCGGGCAGCGACTGCGTGTTGGCGGCGGCGAACGAGACCAGCACCAACTGCCCGGCGCGCAGCGGTACCCCGTGGAACTCGGTGTCGTGGCGCGGGAAGTGGGCGCCCATGTTGGCCAGCGGCGGATCGCGCCACAGCACGTCGTCCACCGCCTCGCGCGCGGTCATGGCGCCGCCGTGCAGGGATCCCCCGTACCCGGTGTCGCTGAGCATGCGCAGCAGCGCGTTGCCGATCAGGTTGGTCGTGGGGTCGTGGCCGGCGCTCATGATGAGCGTGATCTGGCGCACGGCCTCGTTGTCGTCGAGGCCCGCCGGGTGCTCCAGCAGGTACGAGGTGAGGTCGCGGCGGGGCCTGCGCCGCCGCTCGGCGACGAGGGCGGTGACGACGCCGACGAGATCGTCGTAGGCGGCGGTCGCGTCCGCGGCGGAGTCCATCATCCCGGCGGTGCCGCGGACCACCCGCTCGATGTCCTCGGCCGCCACGCCGAAGGAGGCGGTGAAGACGTGCAGGGGGAGCCGGCGGGCGTACTGGGCGATGAGGTCGCCGCTGCCGGTGGCCGAGAACGCGGCGATGAGCCGCTGCGCGACCCGGGCGACCTCCGCGCGCAGCAGGTGGGGTTCGATCAGGGCGAGGGTGTCGTTGATGGCGTCGCGGTACCGCGCGTGGACGGCGCCGTCGGTGAAGAGGGCCGTGGGCCGGTGGCCGAGCACGGGCAGGACCGGCGAGTCGGCGGGGATGCCCGCCTGCCAGGTACGCGGGTCCTTGGTGAAGGTCTCGGTGTCACGCAGCAGGTCGACGGCCGCGTGGTAGTCGGTGACCAGCAGTGCGTCGACGTCCGGGGCGATGCGCACCCTGGCCACCGGCCCCTGGGCACGCAGCCTGCGGTAGTGACCGTGCGGATCGGCGGCGAATCCGGCGCCGTACAGCGCGAGCGGCTCGAGGACGGAGGGGGTGGCACCGGGGGAAGTGCCGTACCGGTCAGGGGTCATGACGGTTCCTGGGACACGGGCAGGCAGGTCAGCGCGTGCTCGGCGAGGGCGATCAGGGCTTCGATGCCGCCCTGGCGTTCACGGGCATCGCACTGCACAAGCGGGGTACGGGCGTCGAGGTCGAGGTGTTTGCGCAGGACCTCGTCCGCATGGGCGGGCGCGTCGGGGAAGTGGTTCACGGCGACGGCGTACGGCAGTCCCTGCTCCTCCACCATGTCCATGACGGCGAAGGAGTCCTCGAGCCGGCGCGTGTCGACCATGACGAGGGCACCGAGGGCACCCCGCGCGATGTCCTCCCAGAGGGGGAGGAAGCGTTCCTGGCCGGGGGTGCCGAACATGTAGAGCACCAGGTCGTCCTGGACGGTCAGCCGGCCGAAGTCGACGGCCACCGTGGTCGTGGTCTTGTCCGGAAGCCCCGCGGTGTCGTCGAGTCCCGTGCTGGACTGCGTCATCGCCTCTTCCGTGTGCAGGGTCGGGATCTCCGACAGCGTACGGATCAGGGTCGTCTTGCCCACGCCGAAGGGCCCCGTGACGACGAGCTTCATCAGGGTCTCGGCGGCGCTCGGCAGATAGCCGATGCCGCCCCGGTCAGTGGAGGGAACGGAGTCCAACGAGCAGCCTCTCGACGAGCGACCGGTCGATCTCACCGGCGCTGGGGATCGGTGGTCGAGCGTGCAGATGTCCGGCGGCCACGAGGTCCGTGGCCAGGAAGACCGTCGCGCTGACGGGCAGTTCCAGGTGGGCGGCGCACTCGACGACGGTGAGCGCTCCCGGTTCCAGGAGCTCGCACAGCCTGCGCTGCTCCGCACCGGTCTCCGGCGGCAGTGCCGCATCCGTACGGAGGAGCACGGCGAGCCGGTCGAGCGCGGGACCGGTGGGCGCGGAGCGGCCACCGGTGACCAGATAGGCGGGGATCAGGCGGCGCCCTGGGCCGGGGGTCATGGCCGGGTGGGAGCGTCCGGTTGGCGGGTGGGGGCGTGCATGGCCCTGGTCAGCGCGGTGACTTGCACCTGCATCTGGTAGGCGATGTTCCCGAGGTGTGCGTCGGGGGCCGCGAACAGGGCCAGCGTGGTGTTCCTGCCCGCCGGTACGACGATGGCGAAGCCCAGGTCGGACTCCACGACGGTCTGGGCCAGGCGGGGTGACTCGGCCTCGGTGAACGCCGTGGTGAAGGCGCGGGCGGACGCGTGCAGGGTGGCCGTCATCGCGGCGACGCGCTCGGCGGACGCGCGGTCCAGGCCGGGCGACGCGCCCTCGACGAGCCCGTCGCCGGTGGCGACCACGGCGTGTTGCACTCCGGGCAGCTCCAGCAGGGGGGTCAGCACCCAGGCGAGATCACCGGCGGTGGGGGTGGTGCTCACGTCTCGTCGTCTCCTTGGTCGTCCGATGGGGATGCTGAGGGCGCCTCTGCCGGGGGCTCGGGCGCCTTCCTGCCGCTGAGTGTGCCCTCCTGGAGTGCGGCCCAGGCCGCTCCCGCCCCCTCCGGTGTACGGAGCACGGGCTCCTCCGCCGTCTGCGGGCGGGCCGTCGGCGCGTCCGGGGAGGCCGCCTTGCGGGATCTGCGCCGCCGGGTGGGCAGCTCCGCCGCGTGCGCCCCGCCGCCGGCCGCCGCAGGGGCTCCACCGGCCGCAGCGGGGTCCGCGACGGGCTCGGAGGGGGCTCCACCGGCCGCAGCGGGGTCCGCGACGGGTTCGGAGGGTCCGGCAGGCTCCGTGGACGGCACCGGCGCGGCAGCGGGGGCCGGCTGGACGGATGGGGCGGCCGGGGCGGAAGCCTCATGGGGCTCGGCGCCGGCCCCGCGCGCGTGCACCGGCTTCGGCGCGAGCACGGACAGCGTGCGGTCGTCGTCCATCACGGTCAGCAGATGGGCGGGGATGCGCAGCATCGCGCGCATCCCCCCGTACGGGGACGACTCGATGTGGCAGCTGAAGCCGTAGCGCGCGATGAGCCGTCCCACGACGGCGAAGCCGGTCTGCGGCGGGTCCCCCAGCTCGGTGAGGAGCACCTCGGACGGGCCCGACAGGAGGGTGCGGGCGCGCTTCAGCGCGTCGTCGTCCATGCCGATCCCGGCGTCGTCGACCAGGATCAGGGCCCCGCGGCCCGGAGTCTGCTGGACCGTCACCGGCACCTCGGTGTCCGGGTGGGAGTACGCCGTCGCGTTGGCCAGCAGCTCGGCGAGCGCGATGGCGAGGGGTTCGGCGGCACGGGCGACGAGGGCGAGCCGCTCCTGGCGCAGATGGTTGGCGACCTTGATCCGCTCGTACCCGGCGACCCGGGACTGGGCGCCGAGCACGACTTCGACGAGGGAGGAGTTCTGCCGGGCGAGTCCCGGCCAGGCGTCGCAGAGCACGGCCGTGGCCTGGGTGCGGCGCAGGGCCAGTTCGTTGCGGAAGTCGAGCTGCAGGATCCTCGGGTCGTCGTACTCGTGCTGGAGCTCCTGCAGGAGGTGCTGCGACTGGTTGAGCAGCGACTGGATCTTGGCGGAGGTGCCGCGCATGGCCGACCGTGCCGCCGCGTCGACCCGTCGGCGCTCCTCCAGCACCGCCGTGCGCGCGGCCTGAACGGCCTCGGTGAGCAGCCGGGCGGCGTCGCCCTCGATGTCCGCGGCCTCGCGCAGGCCGGGAACGGGTGCCGCCCGGTGGGAGAGCGCGGTGGCCGCGGCGGGTATCCGCTTCCGGGCGAGCTGGCGGATCTCCTCGGTGAGGGCGAGGGTGCGGGCCTCCGCGGCCCTCGCCTGACGTTCGGCCAGTTCTGCGCTCGCCGAGGCACCGTAGGCCTCCCGCCGGGCCTGGTACATGCGCGTCGACGTCCATATCGCCACCACGACGGCGATCAGGGTCAGGATCCATGGCACCACGGCGTCACCGCGTCTCTGTCGTCGGGGACGGCCGGCGGCCCGCGCCGTCGCCGTTCCGGCCGGCCGTCATGCCGGCTCGCCGGTACACGCCGCGCCGGTCTCGTGGGCGACGGCGGCGACATCGGCCATCACCTGCAGGACGCCGGGGAGTTCGGACCCGTCGAGGTGGCGGTATTCGCTCCCGATGGTCACCACGAGCCGTTCCGGCAGGCCGAGCGCCGGATGGCGGCCCTCGGCGATCACCCGGCGGGCGGCCTCGACGGCGGGCACCCCCGCCGCGTGGAGGGCGTGGGCGCGTTCGCGTACGTACGCGAGGTAGCCCATGTGCTCGCGGACGCCGGCCGGGTCGAGCACGGGTCCGTGGCCGGGCACGATCACCTCGGCGCCGGTGGCCAGGACCCGTTCGCAGGCCTCGATCACGTTGCTCAGGGGGCCCGCCCAGTGCACCGGGTGGTCACCGGGCTGCTCCGGGGTGGAGGAGAAGATGACGTCGCCGCTGAACACCGTGCGCTGCGCGGGGAGATACACCATGAGGTCACCCCCCGTGTGCGCGGGCGGGAGGGACGACACCTGGACCGTGTACTCCCCCAGGGTCAGTTCGAGTTCCCCGGTGAAGTAGGTCGTCGGCCGCACGGCCTCGGTCTCCGACCAGTCGAAGCCCCCGAAGTGACGGCCAAGGTAGGCGCCGAGGGGTGTGGAGGGATCACTTCCGGCCACCAGGGCGTGCTGCTGCTGGGGGGTGGGGTCGTAGTGGATGTGCTCCCGGGCCTCCCGGGTCACGATGATCTCCGCGTCCGGGAGCACCCCGGCGCCCCAGAAGTGGTCGCCGTTGGCGTGGGTGACGACCACACGGTCGATATTCGCCCCGTCGGGCAGCCGCTTCCGGCTCTCCGCGAGGAACTGGCCGGCCAGCACCGGGTCGTAGGGGGTGTCGATCCACAGCCCGCCGCGCGGCGACACGAGCAGGCCGCAGTTGGCCAGGCCCCAGCCCCGCTTCGGCGGCAGCCAGGCGTACAGGCCCCTGCCGAGGTCAACGACGTCCCCACCCGTGATCGACATGGGGCGATTATGCCGACCAGGATCCGGCCGCGCGTTCGAACTCGGCCAACGATCCGTTCCGGTGACGTGAAATCACCCCTCCTCCGGACCGCCCACCTCCCGCCGGTGACCGTCCGAGGTCACCGCAGACCGACCTCACAGGGGATGTTCCGCCCGATGTACGAGATATCGCCTGCCGACTCCGGCCCGCCGAGCAGATACCCACGGGGTGGCGACGGAACCGGATTGAGCCGACTACCCACCGAGCATGGCCGAAAACAGATGCCGATCGGATCAGGAAGAGAGGAGCCATTTGCTTGTTCTTGCTCGATTCACCCAGGTACCATGCAACATTGAGCAAAAGGGCGACGAATTCACCCAGCCCCACCCATCAGGCGCGAGTCAGCAGCGGAAGCGGAGTGCGGACATGTCCCATGTCGAGACCGAGACAGCCGGCCAGCCGGAGTGCTGGCGCCGCGCCGCGGAGGTCGCCGTCGGCCGGAAGGCGGCCCTGCCGGCCACCGGTGAGCGCATCGCCGTCGTCGGCTGCGGAACGTCGTACTACATGGCGCAGGCCTACGCCTCGCTCCGGGAGGCCTCCGGGCAGGGCGAGTCGGACGCGTACGCCGCCTCGGAGTTCCCCTTCGGGCGCGCCTACGACCGGGTGGTGGCCCTCACCCGGTCGGGAACCACGACCGAGGTGCTCGGTCTGCTGGACCGGCTGCGGGGCACCACCCGTACCGTCGCCGTGACCGCCGACCCGCGGACCCCGGTGATGGACGCGGCCGACGAGGTGGTGGTCCTCGACTTCGCCGACGAACGGTCCGTGGTCCAGACGCGCTTCGCGACGACCGCGCTGACCCTGTTCCGCGCCCACCTCGGACTGCACACCGAGGACGTCGTACGCGACGCGGAGACGGCGCTGGCGGAGCCGCTTCCCGAAGGGCTGCTGGAGTGCACCCAGTTCAGCTTCCTGGGGCGCGGCTGGACGGTCGGGCTCGCCAACGAGGCGGCGCTGAAGATGAAGGAGGCGTCGCTCTCCTGGACGGAGTCGTACCCGGCGATGGAATACCGCCACGGCCCCATCAGCATCGCCACGGCCGGGACCGCGACCTGGATGTTCGGCGCGGCCCCGGAGGGGCTCCGGGAGCAGGTGCTGGCGACCGGGGCCCGCTGGGTCGAGAGCGCTCTGGACCCGCTGGCCGACCTGGTCCGGGTCCAGCGGCTGGCGATCGCCCGAGCGGCGGCCCGCGGTCTCGATCCCGACCTTCCGCGCCATCTGACGCGGTCCGTGGTGCTCGGCACGGCGGCCGGGGCCTGAGCCTCCGGCCCGCGGTGCCCGGGCACGACGGCCGGGGCCGGGCACGGCGGTCGAGGGCCGGCCCCCGTCAGGGCATGCCGCGCACCGGGCCGGCGAGCAGCCCGGTGTGCGGCCCCGGACGCGGGGGTCAGGCCTCTTCGAAGTAGGCGTCGAGCACCTCGTCGAGTTCCGCCGTCCACCCCTTGAGCTCGCTTCGGGCCCCGGCCTCGACCTCGGCGTTGAACCACCGGACGCTCGACAGGTGGACCGTCACGGTGAACCGGCGCCCGAAGCGGCCGGTCCTGACCTCGACCGCGCCGATCTCGGACCAGTCGAACTCCGCCTCCTGGTCGTCGAGCCGGAAGCGGACACCCGCGGCGTCCACCCTGATCGATCCGCGCCGGTCGCTGACCTCGAAGACGGGCGCGTCCTTGTCCTCGGCGCCGTCGGCGTCCTTGGCTCCGGCGTCCTCGCTCACCGCCTCGCCGTCCGGGGTGGCCTCGTCGTCCGGGATCGCGTCGGCGGCGGCCGTGGACTCCTCCGCGGCCTCCTCGGCCGCACCCTCGGCGGGAGCGTCCGCGACGTCGCCCGCCGGGACCTCGCCGGGCTCCGCCTTCTCCGCTTCCGCCTCCGTCCGCGCGGGGGCAGGGGCCGTCAGGCCGGGGATGTACGCCGGGTCTGTCCCCGCGGCGAACTCGGGCTTGTTGTTCGAATCTATGCGCTGCTCCACGGCGGGCAGTATGGACGACGAACCTGTACGAGGCCAGTCACCCCGGCCCCGACCGGCCTGTCGCGCGGGTGCCGGCCGCCGCGGTGGGGGAGCACCGGGGGACCTCGGACACGACAGAAGGGTGGTGCGGGTTCCGCCGAACCCGTACCACCCTTCAATGCCGGCCCTCTGTCACACGCCGTGTGTCAGAGGCCCCGTGTCCATGGAGCCTCAGTAGGCACCGAAGACGTTGTCGATCGAGCCGTACCGGTCCGCGGCGTAGTTGCACGCGGCGGTGATGTTGGCGACCGGGTCGTAGCTGTCCGTCGACGTACCGGGCACGTGGTACGCCTGGAAGGTCGGGTCGATGAC
Organism: Streptomyces sp. NBC_01460; assembly: GCF_036227405.1. Classification (NCBI taxonomy): domain Bacteria; kingdom Bacillati; phylum Actinomycetota; class Actinomycetes; order Kitasatosporales; family Streptomycetaceae; genus Streptomyces; species Streptomyces sp. NBC_01460. The sequence goes on along the minus strand of NZ_CP109473.1, from coordinate 6,412,973 downwards.
CTGCAGCAGGCCCTTCGACGGGACGCCGTTGATCGCGTTGATGTCCCAGTTGTTGATGGCCTTCGGGTCACCCGCGGACTCGCGGATGATGTTGCGGTGGATGCCCTCGTAGGTGCCGGGGATGCCGTGCTCGGCCATGACGGCCAGCGACTCCTTGATCCAGCCGTCGAGGTCGTTCGTGTACGAGACCGGCGCGGCCGCGGGGGCGGCTTCGGCGGCCGGAGCGCCCTCGGTGGCGAGCGACGTGCTCGTGCGCTCCGAGCGGTCGGCGCGGTCGGCGCTCTTCTCGGCACGGTCGGAAGCCTTGGACCCGGCCTTGTCGGCCTTGTCCGCCGCCTTGTTCTCACCCTTGGCGCCAATGGTGATCTTCAGGCCGGGGTGAATGAGGTCCGGGTTTCCGCCGATGACCTTCTTGTTGCCCTCGTACAGGGCCTTCCAGCCACCGCTCACGGAATGCTCGCGAGCGATCTTGGCGAGAGTGTCGCCGAAGACGACGGAATAGGTGGTGGACGTGGACTTCTGCGCGGCAATTCCCTTGCCGGACACAGCAGTCGACGTTGCAGCCTTTTCCACCGCAGCGGGCTGGGCCGGGGCGGCGAAGGCGCCGGTGGCACCGATGAGGGGCAGGGCCAGGGCGGCTCCACCCGTGCTCACGGCGATGATGCCGCGGGTGAGCGAAGTGGTCCTGGAACGACGGTGCTTACCGCTTTCGGGCATGCTGAATTCCTCTCCGCCGCCTGCGAAGTGAGCTGTCGGGTTCGAGCTGGAGATGCCCGGCCGCATGGGAATGCGACTTCACCCCGAGCCGCTCCGGAAACCGGATCGGCGCTTACTTGGGTCCCCCGCTCCTGCCGTACGAGAAGTGGTCGGGTAACCGGACGGCGGCAGGATTCGGCGTTCCGCCCGGAGTGATGGTGACCGTAGGCGAGAAATAGGGAAAGGAACAAGCCTGGCGGAGTGATCACAATTCATTCGCAAGATCAATTCACGGGAATTCATGTAATCCACCCCACATCGCGTCACTCATTTCTCTTGCCGCAGAAGGGAACCGACGGGCGCACGCCCGCGTCCGGGGCGTCGGAGGTGACCCTGGTCACTGAGTCCGATTCGGGCGTTTTGCGCCTACCCGCAGGGGCCCAGGTCGCACGAAATGGCCTTTTATGGATTACGGGATTAAATTCAAAAAACACTCCAAATCGGGCATATGACTCACGCCCGATGCCCGCAGGCGTACCTGGAGCGTCGGCGTGGAACCGATCTGCCTATGACTGAGAGCCCGTACGCGCCTGTCCCCCGGATCACCGTCCTGCCGGTCCAGCCGGGTGACCCGCCCTTCCGTGTCGTGGAGATCGACGGCGAGGTGATCGGGACGGCGACCGCCATGACGGACGTCCTGAGCGCCGCCGCCACGGCCGGGGTCGTGGTCCACGACCTCGACGACCCGGCCTCCGTCCGGTGGGTGGGCGGCGGCAAGCTGCACTGGAGGCCACACTGAGCGGAAGGGCCGGGCGGGGCCGGAAGGGACTGCCGGAAGGGACTGCCGAGGGTTCGCGAGGCGCCCGGCCGGTGACGGGCCCGGCGCGCGTCAGGCCCTTGCGGTCAGACCTCGGGGGAGGGCGCCGGCGCGGCCGTGGCGCGCAGCAGGTCCAGCGACGTGTCCAGCGCGGCTTCCAGGTGGGTGATCCGGCCGGTGGACATCAGGATGACCACTCCCCCCTGCACCGCGGCGACCAGTGCGGCAGCCGCGCGGTCGGTGTCCAGCCGGGGGTCGACCTCGCCACTGTCCTGCATGAGGCGGATCCCGGCACGCAGGGCCGCCTGCCACTGGTCGAGCAGTCGTCCGGTCAGCGCCTGGGCGGCGGGGGTCGTGCGGCCCAGCTCGGTGATCAGCACGCCGAGCGGGCAGTTGACGCCCTGTTGCTCGTATCGCCGGACGACCGCGTCGCGCCAGTCCTGCCACGCCTGCCACGTACCCAGGTCGCTGAGGTGCGGCTCCTGGTCCTCCAGGACACGCTCGGCCTCGCGGGCCCCGACAGCGAGGAGCAGCTCCTCCTTGCCTCCGGGGAAGTAGTGGAAGATCTGGCTCTTGCTCGTGGAAGTGCGCGCCCGCACGTCGTCGAGCGTGGTGGCCCCGGCGCCCCTGGCCCGGATCTCCTCCGCCGCGCCCTCCACGATGCGGCGCCGGGTGGCCGCCCCCTTGGCCGTGAGTCGCGGTGGGGCACTGGTCCCGCTCGGCATGCCTGCCTCCGTTTCTGGACTTGCCAGTCCATTTTATCCGGACGACTCTGGCACCCGTCCACAGGGAACGAGAGCAGACAAGAGGACGGAAACATGCGAGCGATCGTCATCGAACGACTGGGCGGCCCGGAGGAACTCCGGCTCGTCGACCGTCCGGCCCCCAGGCCCGGCCCGGGCGACATCCTGGTCGACGTCACGGTGGCCGGTGTGAACTTCATGGACACGGGTGTGCGCCGACTGGGCCCCTCCGCGGGCGGAGTCCCCTTCACGCCCGGCGTGGAGGGTGCCGGGCGGATCGGCGCCCTGGGCGAGGGCGTGACCGGGTTCGCCGTCGGCGATCGAGTCTCCTGGGTGTACGCGTCCGGCTCCTACGCCGAACAGATCGTGCTGCCTGCCGCCGATGCCGTGCCCGTGCCGGACGACATCTCCGACGAGACGGCGACGAGCCTCATGATGCAGGGCATCACGGCCCATCACTTCACCACCGAGGCAGCCCCGGTGGAGCCTGGCCAGACGACGCTGGTCCACGGGGCGGCCGGCGGCCTGGGACATAATCTGACCCGGATGATCAAGGCGCGTGGTGCGACCGTCATCGGGCTCGCCTCCACCGAGGAGAAGGCGGAGGCGGCCCGGCGCAACGGGGCGGACCACGCGATCGTGTCCAGCGGGGACGCTTTCGTGGCACCCGTCCTGGAGCTGACCGGCGGCCACGGTGTCCACACCGTGTTCGACGGCGGGGGCGGGACCACGTTCCGGGCGTCGATGGGCGTCGTACGGCGCCACGGGACGTTGCTCTACTACGGAGCGTTCAACGGCACGGTCCCCGTACTGAACATGAGGGAGCTGCCCCGCAGCATCAAGGTCTGCTATCCGGTCTTCCGCGACCACATCCCCGGCCGCGAGGAGCTCCTGCGCCACAGCGCCGCGCTCTTCGACCTGGTGCGCCAGGGGGTACTGCTTCCCGCTGTCGGAGGGCGCTACCCGCTGCGGGACGCGGAGCGGGCGCACCGCGACATCGAGTCCCGGTCCACCACGGGCAAGCTCCTCCTCTTCCCGTAGCGGAAGGAGCCCCTGCGCAACGACGACGGGGAGACGTCGACCGGGGGACGGCCGCGGGCCACCGCCGCCGCCCCCGGGCTCCTTCCCGTCAGTCCTGGACCGTCAGTCCTGGACCGTGATGGCGAGGGCCGGGCAGACCGCCGCGGCCTGCTCGACGTCGTCGGCCCGGTCCGACGGCGGTGCGGGGTCGAGCAGCACCGCGATGCCGTCGTCGTCCTGGTCGAACACGTCAGCGGCGGCGACCACGCACTGTCCGGACGCCACACACTTGTCCTGGTCGAGGGTCACTTTCATGAGCACTCCTTCGTCGTCGGTGTCGATGAGGGGACGGTGGGGGGAGGAGTCACCAGGCCACGGGCAGTTCGTGGACCCCGTAGACGGATCCGTCGTGCTTGAACGACAGCTGCTCCAGGGCGGTGTCCAGGCGCAGGGTCGGGATGCGCCGGTAGAGGGTGCTGTAGACCACCTGCAGCTCCATGCGGGCCAGCGGCTGGCCGACGCACTGGTGCACGCCGAAGCCGAAGGCGACGTGGCGGCGCGCGTCACGCCGGAGGTCGAGCCGGTCGGGGTCGGGGAAGACCTCGGGATCACGGTTGCCGATGTCGTTCGGCACGATGATCCCCTCCCCCGCCCGGATGACCTCACCGGCGATCTCGATGTCCTCCAGCGCGACACGGCGGCGGCCGCCGTGGGTGATGTTGAGGTAGCGCAGCAGCTCCTCCACGGCGCCGGAAACCACCTTCGCGTCCCCGGTGTCGCGCAGCAGGGCGAGCTGGTCGGGGTGTTCCAGGAGGGCGAGGGTGCCCAGGGCGATCATGTTCGCGGTGGTCTCGTGTCCGGCGATCAGCAGGAGCACGCCCATCTCGGCCGCCTCACGGCGGGACAGCTCCCCCGCCTCGACGCGCGTACCGAGTCCCGACAGGAGGTCGTCCGCCGGACCGGCGATCTTGTCGCCCATCAGCTCGTCCAGGTACCCGATCAGGTCGGCGTGGGCCGCGGCCCGCGCCTCGGGCGGTGCGCTGCGGCTGATGAGGGTCTTGCTGTTGACCTGGAAGAAGTCGTGGTCGCCGTACGGCACTCCGAGCAGTTCGCAGATCACGAGCGAGGGGACCGGGAGGGCGAAGGCCTGGACGAGGTCGGTCCGCGCGGGGCCGGACAGCATCTCGTCGATCAGTCCGTCCACGATCTTCTGGACGGCGGGCCGTAGCGCCTCCACCCGCCTGATCGTGAAGGGGGCCGTCACCATCCGCCGCTGACGGGCGTGTTCGGGGTCGTCCATCAGGATGAAGCTGAAGCTCGTCCCCCTCAGCGGCGCCGGGCTGGGATATCCGGGCCGGGTGACGTCGGCGCTGATCCTCGGGTCGGCGAGGAGGGTGCGCTGTTCGGCGTATCGGGTCACCAGCCAGGGCGTGGTCCCGTCCCACAGGCGGACCTTCCGGAGCGGCCCCTGTTCCTGCTCGGCCTTCAGGGCGGGTGGCGGGTCGAAGGGGCATGCCGCCGCCCGGGACATCGGGAATTCCGGGGCCGCTGACGGGTGTACCTCTTCCGGGCGTGCCGTGCTGGTCATCGCTTCCTCACTTCGTCGTGCGGGGGCTGACGCGCCGTCGGCCGCTGTCACGGCGCGGACGGTTCGAGGGACGGGACGGGACCGCCGATCTCCGGGCGGCGCAGTCGGGCCTGTCTGGGCATGTTCCAGCCGAGGACGCCGGTCACCCTTCCGTCGCGCGCGTAGCGCAGGACGAACCGTCCGCCCGCGAGGTCGCCGTCCACGACGGTGGCCTCGGCGTCCGGCCCGGGCCGGCCGTGGGCCTGGATGCGGGCATCGAACTGGTCGGTCCAGAAGTAGGGCACAGGGACGTACGGCCGGTCGGCGCCCAGGATGTTGTCCGCGACGACGAGGGCCTGCTCGGTGGCGTTCGTACGGTTCTCGAGGCGCATCGTGGTGTCGAGGAGTTCGTGGTGCCAGGCCGCCACGTCCCCGACGGCGTAGATCCCCTCCGCCGCCCGGCAGCGGGAGTCGCAGACCAGGCCGCCGTCGACGCGCAGCCCGCTGCCGGCCAGCCATCCGGTGGCTGGTTCGGCCCCGATGGCGACCACGACGACATCGGCGGGGAGCACCTCCCCGGTGCCCAGGCGCACTCCGGTCACCCGGCCCCCGGCGGCCTCGAGCCCGGCGACCGCCCCGCCCAGCCGGAGGCGTACGCCGTTCCCCGTGTGCAGCTCGGCGAGCAGTCCTGCGGCCAGCGGCCCGAGCTGGGCCAGCATGGGTGCCGGCCGGGGGCCGGCGAGGGTCACGTCCAGGCCCATGGAGCGTGCGGTGGCGGCGATCTCGGAGCCGAGCACCCCCTCCCCGACCACGACGGCCCGCCGTGACACGAGCAGGTCCGACCGGAGCGCCAGCGCGTCGTCGAGGGTCCTCAGCACGTGGACGCCCGCGGTGTCCTGCGCGCCGGGCAGGGTCCTCGGCCGGAGCCCGGTGGCCACGACGACGGCGTCGGCGCTCAGTTCGCGGCCCGACGCGGTGCGCACGGTACGGGTCCGCGGGTCGAGGCCGACCGCCGGATCGCCGAGGAGGAGCTCGGCGTCCAGCACGTCGGAGGTGCGCAGCCGGACCGTGTCGGGAGACCTGGCGCCGGCCAGTACCTGTTTGGACAACGGAGGACGGTCGTAGGGCGGGTGGAGCTCGCCGCCGAGCAGCGTCAGCCTGCCCTCGTATCCCTTGCGGCGCAGTGCCTCCGCGGTGGTCAGCCCGGCGGCGGAGGCGCCGACCACGAGCACGTGGGAGAGGAGCATGGGACCTCTGTTCTCGGCACGGGCGGCCCGCGTGGAACCGCTGGTGCGCAGGTGGGGGAGACGGGCTGCCGTCAGCGGCAGGGGGTGACCGGCGCGGTCCAGAGCCCGACGATGGCGTCGACGAGTCCGGTGGCGGTGTCGTGCCAGTTCGCGCGGGGCGTGGCGGTGTTCCCGGCGAGCGCGCGTTCACGCTCCGCGCAGGTGTGGAGGATCAGGTTGCGCGCCATGGCGGCACGCTCGACGTGGACGTCGGCCGGCAGGTCCGGCAGGCACCGGTTCAGCCCTTCGAGGGTGCGCAGCGTCGGGGGGCAGGCCAGCGACTCCTCGGCCATGATGTCCTGCAGTGCGGGGTCCGTCATGACCTGGGCGCAGAACCGGGCGAACCAGGTGGGGCTGCCCAGCGCGGCGAGGTGTTCCGTGGTGGGGCGGACGAAGCAGGCCACCCACTCCCCTATGTCCGTGGGGTCCTCGATGCCGGCCAGCAGACGGGCGCGGGCCTCCTCGATGGGCCGGCTGTGCTTCCGCGTGATCGCACGGACCAGGTCCGCCTTGGTGCCGAAGTGGTAGCCGACGGCGGCGTTGTTGCCCTGCTGCGCGGCCTCGCTGACCCGGCGGTTGGACACCGCGTAGACGCCTTGCTCGGCGAAGAGCCGCTCCGCGGCGTGCAGGATCCGCTCCCTGGTCCCGTCGGCCTGCTCGGTCCGCGCCGTACGCTCCATCTGCCGTCTCCTCGGTCGGGGGCGTCTCGGGGCGTCCAGGCAATCCGGTGCCGTCGTGTCGGTCAAGCGACTGACTTAAAGATGGCCGAGATGGTCACACACCCGCCGCGGGAAGGTCCCGGACCGTCCACGACACCCCGTCACCTGCCACGATCGGCCTGCGGGCGGCGGTGGTCGCGGCGACGTACGCGGCCGTCCGGCGCGGCACGTGCCCTCCGCGGACCGGGGACGGGCGCGGCACGTGCCCGCCGCGGAGCGGGACGCGGGGTGCGCGGAATTGGCGCGAACCCGCCCGGGCGGGCGCCCTGCCCGCAGGAGGCCTCAGGCCATCAGTCCGGCGGCGACGGTCGCCCCCAGTTCCCAGCACGCCTCGGTCTCGACCTTCCCCGGCTCGCCCGTGACGGTCACCGCGTCGGCCGCGCGGCGCCAGCCGAGCCCGGTCGTGATCGCCTCGATGCCCCGTACGGCCCCGGTCACGTCGTTGCCCCCGTGGACGTAGTAGCCGAAGGGCCGGCCCTTCGTCGCGTCCAGGCACGGGTAGTAGACCTGGTCGAAGAAGTGCTTCAGGGCACCGGACATGTACCCGAGGTTCGCCGGGGTGCCGAGCAGGTAGCCGTCGGCGGCGAGCACGTCGGACGCCGTCGCGGCGAGTGCGGCGCGCCGCACGACGCGTACGCCTTCGATGTCCTCCGTCGTCGCGCCGGAGACGACCGCCTCGAACAGCGCCTGGCAGTTGGGCGAGGGGGTGTGATGCACGATCAGCAGAGTGGCCACACCTCCGAACCCTGCCGGTCAGGCCCTCCGGACGCAAACGCCGGACGCCGTGTCGCCACGGCCGGGGTCCCGGCTGTCCCGGTCCGCCGCGCGGAAGCCGCGCAGGCGGAGGCTGTTGCCGACGACGAAGACCGACGAGAAGGCCATGGCCGCTCCGGCGATCATGGGGTTGAGCAGACCGGCGGCGGCGAGCGGGAGGGCCGCCACGTTGTAGGCGAAGGCCCAGAAGAGGTTCGAGCGGATCGTGGACAGCGTCCTGCGGGAGAGCCGGATCGCGTCGGCGGCCACCCGGAGGTCCCCCCGTACGAGGGTCAGGTCTGCCGCCTCGATGGCGGCGTCCGTGCCCGTCCCCATCGACAGACCGAGGTCCGCCTGGGCGAGCGCGGCGGCGTCGTTGACTCCGTCGCCGACCATGGCGACGCTGCGGCCCTCCGCCTGGAGCCTTCTCACGACCCCGGCCTTCTCCTGCGGCAGGACTTCGGCGATGACCTCGTCGATGCCGACCTCGGCCGCGACGGACTCGGCGACCGCCTTGTTGTCGCCGGTCAGCAGGATGGGCCTGAGCCCCAGGGCCCGTAGCCGCCGGACCGCCTCGGCGCTGGTCCCCTTGACCGCGTCGGCGACCTCGAGGACCGCACGCGCCTCGCCGTCCCAGGCCACGGCGATCACGGTCCTGCCGCCCCTCTCGGCGAGGTCCTTGGCCTTCCTGAGTTCCTCGGGAAGCACGACGGCCCGTTCGGCCAGCAGCTTCTCGCGGCCCACCAGGACCGCGTGACCGTCCACGACACCCTGCACACCGAGACCGGGGATGTTGGCGAAGTCCTCGGGAGCGGGCAGCGCGCCCACGCGCACGGCCGCGCCCTCGGCGACCGCCCGGGCGACCGGGTGCTCGGAGGCGTGCTCCAACGCGCCCGCGAGACGCAGCACTTCGGACTCGTCCGCCGCCCCGGTGGCGTGGACCTTCAGCAGCGTCATACGGCCCGTGGTGACGGTGCCGGTCTTGTCGAGGAGGATCGTGTCGGCCCGGCGGGTGGTCTCCAGGACCTCGGGGCCCTTGATCAAAATGCCGAGCTGGGCCCCTCGCCCGGTGCCGACCAGAAGCGCGGTGGGCGTGGCCAGCCCGAGGGCGCAGGGGCAGGCGATGATCAGCACGGCGACGGCGGCGGTGAAGGCGGCGGTGAGTCCGGCGCCCGAGCCGAGCCAGAAGCCGAGGGTGGCGAGCGCCAGCGCGATGACGACCGGGACGAACACCGCGGAGATCCGGTCGGCCAGGCGCTGGGCGGCCGCCTTGCCGTTCTGCGCCTCTTCCACGAGTGCGGCCGTCCTGGCCAGTTGGGTGTCGGCTCCGACCCTGGTGGCCTCGACTACCAGGCGCCCGCCGGCGTTGAGCGTCGCTCCGGTGACGGGGTCGCCCACGGACACCTCGACGGGAACCGACTCGCCGGTGAGCATGGAGGCGTCCACGGCGGAGGAGCCTTCGACCACCGTCCCGTCCGTGGCTATCTTCTCCCCGGGGCGGACCAGGAAGCGGTCCCCGACCCGCAGGACGGCTGTGGGCACAGTGGTCTCACGGCCCTCACGCACCACGGTGACCTCCTTGGCGCCCAGCTCCATCAGCGCCTTGAGCGCGGCTCCCGCCTTGCGCTTCGAGCGGGCCTCGAAGTACCGGCCGGCCAGGATGAAGGCCGTGACGCCGGCCGCGGCCTCCAGATAGATGTTCCCCGCCCCGTCGCTGCGGCCGATCGTGAAGGCGAAGGGATGCATCATGCCCGGCGTCCCGGCCGTTCCGAGGAACAGCGCCCACAGCGACCACAGGAACGCGGCCGACGTGCCGAGCGAGATCAAGGTGTCCATGGTGGCCGCGCCGTGCCTGGCGTTGGTCCAGGCGGCGCGGTGGAAGGGCCACGCCGCGTAGGTGACCACCGGGGCGGCGAGCGTGAGGGAGAGCCACTGCCAGTACGCGAACTGGAGGGCCGGGATCATCGCCATCGCGATCACCGGAGCGGCGAGCAGGGTCGCGGTGACGAGCCTCTGCCGCAGCGACTCCAGCTCGCGGCCGGGCCCCTCGTCCCCGGCGTCGCGGCCCGGCGCGGCGACGTCGCCGGGCCCGGGGCGGGGAGGGGCCGGAGGCCGGGCGGTGTAGCCGGTGGCCTCGACCGTGGCGACCAGGTCGTCGATCGAGACGTCGTCGGCGAAGACGATCCCGGCCTTCTCCGTCGCGTAGTTGACGGTGGCCTCGACCCCCTCCATGCGGTTGAGCTTCTTCTCGATCCGCGCCGCGCAGGAGGCACAGGTCATGCCGCCGATGGCCAGCTCGACCCGGGCGGCGCCGGGCGTCGTGGGAACCATTTCCCGCTCCTCGTCCGAACGGAACCAGCATACCCCTCATGGGTATCTGTCCGCCCTTCCAGATATACCCCCCAGCCGTATGTATCGCAAGCGTCGACGAGAGGGCTTGCACATACCCCCTAAGGGTATACGCTCGACCGTGTCGGACCCTCGCGGGCCCTCCACGCAGAGAGCACAGGAGCAGTCATGAATCCCGCCGCGAAGATCACCGCGTTCGCCGCCGCGCTCGCAGCCTCCTTCGGGGCCGCCTACGGCGTCGGCCTCACGGCCGGCCCGGAGACCGGCACCACCGGCGCCTCCGAGCGCTCCGGACACGCGGAGAGCAGCACGCCGCACACCGGTGAGGACCCGGCCGGTCCTCCCGCCGGGGGCCTCCAGGTCACCGAGGGCGGATACACGCTCGACCTCAGGACCCCGCGCGTGAAGGCGGGACAGCGGAGCGATCTGCGCTTCGCCATCCGCGACCGGACCGGACAGCAGGTCACGGAATTTCAGCGCGAGCACGAAAAGGAGCTCCATCTCATCGTCGCCTCGCGCGACCTGGCCACCTACCGCCACGTGCACCCCGTCCGTGCGGCCGACGGCACGTGGAGCACTCCGGTGAAGCTGCCCGCAGCGGGTGACTACCGGGTCTTCGCCGACTTCACGCCGGCCGGGGGGAACTCCACCGGCCTGACCCTGGGCACGGATCTGGCCGTCTCCGGGCCGTACAAGCCGGCGGAACTCCCCGAGCCCGCCCGGACGGCCGCCGTCGACGGATACACCGTCGCGCTGAACGGCACCCTGCGCCCTGACACCCCGGAGCGCCTCACCTTCACCGTGCGGAAGGACGGCCGGCCCGTCACCGGCCTCCAGCCCTATCTGGGCTCGTACGGACATCTCGTTGCCCTGCGCACCGGCGACCTCGCCTATCTCCACGTCCACCCGGAGGGCGAACCCGGCGACGGCTCCACGGAGGCCGGGCCGGACGTCGCGTTCACGGCGACATCGCCCGGCCCGGCCGCCTACCGCCTGTTCCTGGACTTCAAGCACGGGGGGAAGGTCCGGACGGCGGCCTTCACCGTCCTGTCCGGAGCAGCGGCGGAGAGCACACGGCCGGACGACCCGTCGGACGGCCACGAGGACGGCCCTTCGGACGGTGGCCACGGGCACTGACCCCGGCGTAGGCGCCTGGTGTCACCGCGCGAGAAGGGCCGCGCACCGCCCCAGCCACGCGTCCTGGCCGTCGGCCGGCGGACGGCGGACGGCGGGGGAGAAAACGGCGGTCGAAGACGAGACCGGCGTCGTCGCCCGCGCCCCGCACCCGGTGCCGCCACGCGTCGTGGGTGTCCGCCGGCGCCCGGAGCAGGAAGAAGGTGGTCAGGCGCGGTTGCGGCGTGTGCGGGTGAGGTCTGCCGTCGACGGCGACCCGGCCGGTCACGGTGACGGTCGTCAGGCCCGTCTCCTCCGCGGCCTCCCGCAGGACCGCCGATGTCAGCTCCTCGCCCGGCTCGACTCCCCCGGCGGGGACCTGGGTTCCGGCCTCGGCCATGCCGACGTGGTCGAACATCAGGAGCTCCGCGACGGTACGACGGTACGCACCCTGATCACGTACGCGGCGACGCGGATCCTCGGTCCGGTCACCCTCGCTCCTTCCCCGGCCATGGACCGGACCCTACGGCCGGGTGAGCCGGGCGAGCGTCTCCTCCAGTTCCGCGCGCAGCGTGCGTCCCGCCGCGTCGCCGTCCCCCCGCACGACGGCGTCCACCAGCCGTGCGTGGCTGTCGTCGCCGTGGTTCGGGTCGTCGGAGCGCAGGGCGAGCAGCTGCAGCATGTCGATCAGCCCCCGGCGCAGCGCGGGGACGAATTCGGTGAACAGCGCCGAGAGCACCGGGTTGTGGGCCGCCGCGACCACCGCCGCGTGCAGGGCGATGTCGGCGTCGACGAACGCGGCGTCGCCCGCGCCCGCGGCGTCGCGCCGTCCGGCCAGGGCGGCGGTGAGGGCGGTGACGTCGTCGTCCGTACGGCGCCGTGCGGCCAGCCGGGCGGCTTCGACCTCGATGCCGATGCGGACCTCGTAGACGTCGGTGACGGCGGCGCGGCGCAGCTTCGCGGCCCAGTCCTCCTGGGGCTCCGCCGCGACGACGAAGACCCCCGCCCCCTGCCGCGCCCGCACGAGTCCGGCCCCGGCGAGTGCGCGCAGCGCCTCACGGACCGTCGAGCGGCCCACCCCCAGGGAGGCCGCCAGGGTCGTCTCGCCGGGGAGCTTCGTCCCCACGGGCCAGGCACCACCGGTGATCTGTTCCCGCAGGTGCGCGGTGGCCTGTTCGACCAGGGGCGAGGGCCTCAGGGGTCCCAGCGGCATGTGGTGTCACTTTCCGGGGCTCACACCTCAGGTTGTCTGAGGAGTTGATTCGGGGCTACTGTACCCGGCATGCCGCTGAACGAGCTCCTTCTCCTCGTCCGCCGCTGCGGGGCCTGACACACGACCGACCGGCCCCCCGCAGCGGGTGTCGGGCTGTGCCGGTCGCTCCACGGCCGACCGAAAGAAGTCCTCCCGCGATGGCCCCCTCCGAGACCTTCCGGACCACGGCGTTCCCCACCCTGCGCACTCCGTCCGGTGATGTCCCACCGGACGCACCGGCCTGGAACCTCCAGCGCCCGAGCGCGATGCCCCACCACCGCTACCGCCCCGCCCAGGACCGGGTGGCGCTGCCCCTGACGGACCGCACCTGGCCCTCGCACCGGCTCGAGCGGGCCCCTCTCTGGGTCCCCGTCGATCTGCGGGACGGCAACCAGGCGCTGGCCGAGCCCATGGACACCGCGCGCAAGCGCCGCCTCTTCGATCTCCTCGTCACCATGGGCTTCAAGGAGATCGAGGTCGGTTACCCGTCCGCCAGCCGGACCGACTTCGACTTCGTACGCCACCTCGCCGAGAGCGGCGCGGTGCCCGACGACGTCACGGTCTCCGTGTTCACCGCGGCGCGGCAGGACCTGATCGACCGGACCGTCGACTCCGTCGAAGGCCTCCCCCGCACCGTCGTGCACCTCTACACCGCCACCGCGCCCGCGTGGCGTGACGTCGTCCTGGGGCGCTCGCGCTCCGAGGTCCACGCGATGATCAGGGAGGCCGCCACCCACCTGATGCGGCGTGCGGGGGAACGGCCGGGCGCGGACATCCGGTTCGAGTTCTCCCCGGAGGTCTTCAACCTGACCGAGCCCGACTTCGTCCTGGACATCTGCAACGGGCTCACCGAGCTGTGGGAGGCGAGCCCGGACAGGCCGGTGATCCACAACCTGCCGGCCACGGTGGAGATCGCCACCCCCAACGTCTACGCCGACCAGATCGAGTACATGCACCGCCATCTGGCACGGCGCGACTCCGTCATCCTCTCGGTGCACCCGCACAACGACCGCGGCACCGGCGTCGCCTGTGCCGAACTCGCCGTGCTGGCGGGCGCCCAGCGGGTCGAGGGCTGTCTGTTCGGCAACGGCGAGCGCACCGGGAACGTCGACCTGGTCACCCTGGCCCTCAACCTGTACGCGCAGGGGGTCGATCCGATGGTCGACTTCTCCGACATCGACGCCGTCCGCGACGTGGTGGAGGACTGCAACCGGCTCCCGGTCCACCCCCGGCACCCCTACGGCGGCGAACTCGTGCACACGGCGTTCTCGGGCACCCACCAGGACGCCATCGCCAAGGGCATGGCCCACCACACGAGGCAGGCCGAGGAATCCGGCGTGAGCGCCGGGGAGGCTCCCTGGGCCGTGCCCTACCTGCCCATCGACCCGGCGGACATCGGGCGTACGTACGAGGAGGTCATCCGCATCAACTCGCAGTCCGGCAAAGGCGGAATCGCCCACCTGCTCCGCACCCACCACGGGCTGGACCTGCCGCAGGCGATGCGCCCGGACTTCTCACGCGTGGTGCAGGAGGTGACGGACGGCACGGGGCGGGAGCTCTCCCCCAAGGAGCTGTGGGACCTCTTCCGCGCCACCTACATCACCCCCGGCCAGGACGGCCGTCTCACGCTGGAGTCCTGGTCCACCTCGCAGACCGGCCCGGGCGAGCACGAGTTCACCGGTGAGCTGCGCACGGGCGCGGTGGTCCGGCCCTGCCGGGGTACCGGGAACGGCCCGCTCTCCGCCCTCACGGACGCCCTGCGTGCGGCAGGTGTCACCGTCGACGTCCTCGGCTACACCGAGCACTCCACCGCCACCGGTCCGGACAGCCCTGCCGTCGCCTACACCGAGTGCCGTGTGGACGGGGTCACCCGTTGGGGCTCCGGCCGGGACACCTCGGTCCTCGCCGCTTCCGTCCACGCGGTCATGGCCGCCGTCAACCGGGCGGGGGCGCGGTCCCGATGACGGACACACGACCGGTGCTCCGCGTGAGCGACGTGGACCTCGTCCGCGACGGCAACCCGATCCTCGGCGAGGTGTCGCTGACCGTGCGGGCCGGCGAGCACTGGGCCCTGCTCGGTGCCAACGGCGCCGGCAAGAGCACCCTGCTCGGTCTCCTGGGCGCGCTCACCCACCCCACCCGCGGGAGGGTCGAGGTCCTGGGGCACGAGCTGGGGCGGGTCGACCTGCGCCTGCTGCGCACGTACGTCGGTCACGTCGATCCGCGCCACGCGCTGCGCTCACCGCTCAAGGTCCGGGACGTCGTGCTGACGGGCCTGACCAACAGCATCGAGCCCCTCCCCCGCTGGAGGCCGACACCGGAGCAGGCCGAACTGGCCGAGGAGCTCCTCGGCCTGCTCGGCCTCGCCGGAAGGCGCGAGGCCCGGTGGCCGACCCTGTCCCAGGGGGAGCGGGGGCGCGCCCTGATCGCGCGGGCGCTGATGCCACGACCGCGGCTGCTGCTCCTGGACGAACCGGCGACGGGTCTGGACGTCGCGGGACGGGAGCAGCTGATCGAACGGCTCGACTCCCTCCAGCAGAGCTCGCCCGAGCTCGCGTCGGTCCTGGTCACGCACCACCTCGAGGAGCTTCCTCCCGGCACGACGCATGCGATGCTGCTGCGTGACGGGCGGTGCCTGGCCTCGGGCCCCGTCGACGAGGTGCTGACCAGCGATCAGGTCAGCAAGTGCTTCGACCACCCGGTCCGCCTCAGCCGCTCCGAGGGCAGGTGGAGCGTGCGGACGAACCGCCCGGCGCGCCGCTGACCGGATCCCGTCCTCCCCGCCGGGGCCCGGCGCTCCTCAGGAGCGCTTCGCCCCGGCGGCGGCCTCCCGTTCCCGGCCGCCCGTCAGCGGCCCGGGGCGTTCCCCTTCCTGTTGCTGTAGCCCGTCACCGCGCCGATCCAGGTGATGAAGTCGGCCGCGTCGGTGTTGGCCCCGTGCCCCTGGTCCCAGTAGTAGAGGACGTCGACGTCGTCGCCGAGCTGCCGGAGACTCGCGGCGAGGTTGGCGACGACCGTCAGCGAGGTGTCGCTGTCCTTGGCGCCGACCCGGATCCACCAGTGCTTCGAGCGGCCGGGGTTGCGCTTCTCGACGAGGTGGTACATCGGGTTCATCAGCCGGAGCTTCTCTCCGAGGTCCCCGTCCAGCCGCGCGCCGGCGCCCTGTTCGTGGCGCAGGCTGTACAGCGTGAAGTGCCGCGCCCGGGTGGTCCCTTCACCGAACAGGTTGTTCTCGCCCGAGGACAGGTCGAAGGGGTCGAAGGCCGGTGCGTCCTTCTTCCGCGCCCCCACGTGTCCGAGGAAGCCTTCCCAGGTGAAGGCGGCCCGGCCGCCCGACCAGGTGAGGAAGGGGTTCGCGGCCAGGTAGGCCGAACGGTCGGAGTCCGAGAGGCCCTTGAGGTAGGTGGTCGCCGCCGGCCGGAGGTAGGTCTCCAGGAGGTGGTCGTCGAGGTTGCGGGCCGTGAGTGTCCCGAAGCCCTTCACCCGCAGCTTGAGGGATGCCTGGTAGTCGGCGAAGGCCGTGGACAGCTCCTTGGAGACGGTCCGGTCGACGAGCGCGCCGCTGCTCAGCGCGTTGGCGCCCCAGTTCCACTCGTACGCCATGTCGGCGTGCTCGAGGTCGGCGATCGGGCACCAGTCGCCGCTGGCGAAGACGGCGTCGCTCGCGTCGGCCGCGCCGAGCTCGTCGAGGTACTCCGCGTACAGCGGGCTGTCGCCGGAGGCCCCGAGGAGGGCGGACAGGGCGCCGCCCGCGCTGGTGCCGGAGGTGACGATCCGGTCGGTGTCGCCCGGTATGCGGCCCTTGTTGAAGCGCACATAGCGCACCGCTGCCTTCAGGTCCACGATCGCGGCGGGGGCCGTGCCGTAGTAGGTGCCGTCCTCGTCGGTGAGGGTGCGGCCGCGCGCTCCGGGCTCCACGACGACGTAGCCCGCGGCCAGGGCGAGCTGGGCGTTGCTGACCATCTTGCCGAGGGCGTCGGCCTGCCCGTTGCCGCCGGAGGGCACCTCACCGGTCGCGCCACCGGGCGCCGTGGCCGTGGGAGAGGCGCCGGGGCCTCCCCCGCCGGGCGGCATGCCGCCGCCCATCCCGCCGGCGCCCACTCCGGTGGCGTCCGCCACGGAGGAGGGCATGTAGCCGCCCACCGAGTTGGCGAACAGGATGGGAGCGCCGGAGGCGTGCGACGCGACGCCGTCGATCTCGACGGGGACGCTGACATTCAGGCTCTGGTACTTCTCGTCCACGGGATGCGCGACATAGGTGATGGCCTTGTAGAAGTGGTACGTCACTTCCTTGTCGCCGTCGTCCGTGGTGATGGTCGTCGTGAGCTCGGTGAAGTCGTCCTTGTCGAAGACGAGCGAACCGGTGGCCCCGGACGACGTGGATTCCTTCGTCCCCGACGCCTGCGCGTCGAGGACGAATCCGCCCGCCGCCATGGCCCCGACGGCCGCGCCCGCACCCATGACGACGCTCCTGCGCTTCACTGCCCTGTGCTTCACGATCTCTCCTTCGCGGCCGCCCGGCGGCCGGTGACATGACCTGGTTGCACGCGGCGGGCCTTCCCCGAGGCGGCCGGCGCCCTGTCCGAACCTGCGCTGCGAACGTAGGCGACCTCGAGGAAAAGTGTCAACAATCTTGCTGACTTTATTGGCTAACCCATTGCTGACACACAGGAATCGGAGAAGGGCGTTCGCGAGAACACCTGAGATCCAGAAAAGGGAGAACGCTCGGAGAGAATTCTCAGGAGCGATGCCGGCGGATCATCCCGCCGCTGCCGCGGACCGGACCGTCTCCGCCCCGCTCGCCCCGCCCGCCCTGCCGCCCGAGAGGCCGCTGCCCGGTTCCGAGGCCGGCCCGCCCCGCTCCGAGGCCCGCGCCGCCTTCTCCGGCGTCCGGAACGACGCGACGGTGTGCCGGACGAAACGGCGGACGGCCTGCGTCGCACGCCCCTTCGGCCAGACCAGCCGCAGAGGCACGGCCGGTCCGTCCTCCAGCCGGATGCTGACGGTCCCCTCGGGCGCACCCGCGCCGTCGGACGGCTGGGCCGCGAGCGCGACCGCCTGGCCGAGCCGGACGACCGCGAGCATCTGCAGGCCGTCGCTCACCTGGGGCCCCGGCGTCCCGGGCAGCCCGTCCGGCCACAGGCCGGGGTCGCCGACCTGCGGACCCGGGCCCAGCCAGCCGAGCAGGGGTTCACCGGCGAGGTCGGCGATCCGCAGTGAGTCCCTGTCGGCCATCGGGTGCCGCGTTCCCATCAGCACGTGGACGCCTTCGTGGCGCAGGACCACGCCGTGCAGCCCGCGGTCCCGCAGCGGCGCGCGCCACAGGGCGATGTCGGCCCGCCCCGACCGGAGCCGGTCGAGCTGGTCGTCGATGGTGCCGACCGCCGTCCGGGCCGGGTGCGCCGGGCCGGTCCCGTTGTACGACCGGACCATCCCGTCGAGCAGTTCCGCGTCGCAGCCGGGGCCGCTCACCGTCAGCGAGGCCCGCTCCTCGGCGGCCCGGCGCACACGTGAGGTCACGTTCCCCGCCTGCGCCAGCAGCGACCTTCCTTCGTCGAGCATCGCCTGCCCGGCGGCGGTGAGCGTGACGCCCTTCGGCGTGCGCAGCAGCAGGGTGGTCCCGACGGTCTTCTCCAGGGCCAGGATCGCCCGGGAGAGCGCGGGCTGTGTCATCGCCAGCCGTTGCGCGGCGCGGGTGAAGTTGCCCTCCTCCGCCACAGCGACGAAGTAGTGGACCTGCCGGATCTCCACGTCACCCATGCACCGATCCTCCCACCTGAGGTCATGCCGGTGCGGCATCGCGCCATGCCGGATCGGAACTTCCATGAGAGGAGCCGGGGTTGTCTGCTGGAGGCACGGACGGAGGGCGGCCCGCCTCCCGGACGACGCATCGCATGGGGAGCACAGCATGACCGAGCACGTCTCGAAGACCGGGCACACCTCGAAGAAGGCGGTGGTGACGGCCGGCACCGGCGGCATAGGCCTGGAGACCGCACTGGGACTGGCGCGTCAGGGGTGGGACGTCACCCTCGTCGCACGCGACGAGGGGCGGGGGGAGGCGGCGGTGGCCCGCGTCGACGAGGCCGCCGGACGCCGCGCGGGACGCTTCGTCCGCGCGGATCTGTCGTCCCTCGCCGAGACCCGGCGGCTCGGGGAGCGCCTCGCCGGTGAAGGCGGCCTGGACCTGCTGGTGAACAACGTCGGCGGCATGTGGACCGACCGCCGGGAGAACCCGGAGGGCATCGAGGCGAGCATCGCCCTGAACCACCTCTCTCCCTACGTCCTCACCGAGGAGCTTCTCGACGCGCTCGCCGCCGCGGCTCCGAGCCGCATCGTGAACGTCACGTCGAGCGCGATCGCCGCGGCGCAGACCGTGTTCGAGGAGGCCGAACCGCCGGGCCCCCACTACGGCCTGGCCGTCACCGGACGGGCCAAGCTGGCCCATCTCGCGTACACCCTGGAACTCGCCGGGCGTCTGGAGCCCAGGGGCGTCGCGGTCCTCGCCGCCGATCCCGGCGCCGCCGCCACCGACAACGCCGCGCAGATGACCATCGACATCCTGCCGCCGGCGCTGCGCCCCCACTGGGAGCAGATCCAGCAGGGAGTCTCGGCGCCCGTCGTGGCCGCCGCGACGGGTCCGCTGGCCGCCGCCACCGATCCGGCCCTGGAGGGTCGCACCGGACTGGTCGTCGGCCCCGCCGGAACCGTGGACGACACGCTCCTGGCCTTCGTCACCCCCGAGCTCACCGAGTCCGTACGCACCTGGACGGCGAAGCTCATGGCGACGGCGGGCCGGCCGTCCTGACGGACAGCAGGAGCCCGGAGAGTCGCCGGGCGGGCCCGCCGGACTCCGCACCCTGGCACGGGACCTGCCCGTGTGCGGAGTCCGGTGCCGGCCCCGGGGCTGGGCGCCGGGTTCCTGCCGGTGCCGCATGCCCATGACGGTCTTCTCGTGCGCGACTCCGCGCTCACCCCGCCCCCCATGACTCGTCGTCCTGTCAGCGCGCCCCTCCGGCTCGGTTCTTCGCGATGTTCCGAATCTTCTTCCTGCTGCCCGACTCCGCGAGCAGGGCGAGTACCGCCGGTGACGTCGACCTCTCGGCGAGGACGCGCTGCATCCAGTCCGTGGCATTCGACAGCTCGCCCCGTGTCGGAACGTGACCGTCCTCGACGGACAGAAGGAGCAGCCAGTCCTGGATCCGGCGGCGGATGAAATCGCGGTACCCCTCCGTCTCGAACTGGGCGGTCTCCGACTGGATTCCGGCCGACCACTGCCGGAATTCGGCGGCACCGGTCGCCTTCGTCGCGATCCCGTCCACTAGGGCGACCACCGCGGTCTTGGACACCAGGTCGACGGGATCGCGCAGGATCGTGGCCACGATCGCGCGGTCCCTGTCGCGGCTCCGCGAGGAAGCGGTCACCAGGACGACGCGGTGGTACGCGGACGATCGCACGTGTTCGTCCGCGACGGCATCGTCGACGTCCACGTCGAGAATGCCTGCCTCCGCCAGCAACTCGGCCACATCGGAATACAAGGTCATCGCCGCATCCCTTCCCGCAGGACCGGACTCCACGCCCAAGGCGTGGAGCTCGGCACCGGATCGCTGCCGCACTCCGCTTCGGCAGCATGAGGAGTGCCCGCTCCAGCGCGTCGTGGCAGCGGCTCCGGGCCCCCGATGGATCCGCACGCGCGGCCGGAGCGGCGGCCGGCCGCACCGCGGGCGGACCGCCCGACGCGCCACCGCTCCGGCCTGGCACGCGCTACCGCACCAGGCAGGGCCGCTTGGCGTCGAACGTCCAGCCGGGGACGAGGTGCTGCATGGCGGCGGCGTCGTCCCGCGCCCCCAGCGCCTCCTTCAGATAGAGCTCGTGGGCCGCCTGCAAGCGGTCCATGTCGAGCTCGACGCCCAGGCCGGGTGCCCGGGGGACGGCGATCTCGCCGCCGGTGATCCGGGGCGGGTCCACGGTCAGCCGCTCCAGGCCCTCCTGCCAGATCCAGTGCGTGTCCAGGGCGTTGTACTCGCCCGGGGCCGCGGCACCGCAGTGCGTGATCATGGCGAGGGAGATGTCGAAGTGGTTGTTGGAGTGGCAGCCCCAGGTCAGGCCCATCGCGTTGCAGAGCTGCGCCACCCGCACCGAACCCTGCATGGTCCAGAAGTGCGGGTCGGCCAGCGGGATGGACACGGACTGCAGGGCCAGGGCGTGGGTCAGCTGCCGCCAGTCGGTCGCGATCATGTTGGTCGCGGTCGGGAGGCCCGTCGCCCGGCGGAACTCGGCGAGGACCTCGCGCCCCGAGTAGCCGTCCTCCGCCCCGCAGGGGTCCTCGGCGTAGGCGAGCGTGCCCACCAGCGGGGAGCACAGCTCGACCGCCTCGCGAAGCGACCACGCTCCGTTGGGGTCCAGGGTGATGCGCGCGGCGGGGAAGCGGTCCTTGAGGGCGCGTACGGCCTCGACCTCCTGCGCGCCCGCGAGGACGCCGCCCTTGAGCTTGAAGTCCCGGAAGCCGTAGAGGTCGTAGGCGGCTTCGGCCTGGCGGACGATCGCCTCGGGGGTGAGGGCCTCCTCGTGCCGGATGCGGTACCAGTCGACGTCGGACGTGGGCTCACGGACGTAGTCGAGACCGGTGCGGTCGGGGTCGCCGACGTAGAAGAGGTAGCCCAGCACCCGTACGGAGTCGCGCTGCTGACCGTCGCCGAGCAGCGCCGCGACCGGGACGTCGAGGTGCTGGCCGAGCAGGTCGAGCAGCGCCGACTCGACGGCGGTGACGGCGTGCACGGTGGTCCGCAGGTCGAAGGTCTGGGCGCCGCGTCCGCCCGAGTCGCGGTCCGCGAACCGGCTTCCGATCTCGCGCAGGACGCGCTTGTAGTCGCCCACCTTCGCGCCGACGACCAGCGACTCGGAGTCCCGCAGGGTCCGGGTGATCTTCTCGCCTCCGGGCACCTCCCCCAGCCCCGTACGGCCCTCGGAGTCCTTGAGCACGACGATGTTGCGGGTGAAGAAGGGGCCGTGCGCTCCGGAGAGG
This sequence comes from Streptomyces sp. NBC_01460, assembly GCF_036227405.1. Lineage (NCBI taxonomy): Bacteria > Bacillati > Actinomycetota > Actinomycetes > Kitasatosporales > Streptomycetaceae > Streptomyces > Streptomyces sp. NBC_01460. The sequence continues at coordinate 6,391,636 of NZ_CP109473.1, read as the reverse complement.
TTGAGCTCCATGCAGTCGCGGCCGGCGACGGGGTGGACGGCGAAGTGGGTGACGGTCGGCTGGTTCATGCGGGTCGGACTCCTTGGGTACGAGTGGGGGCGGGCCGGGATCGGGTGTTCAGGGACCGAGGGTGTCGAGGGCCCACTCCGCCGCCAGGACGCCGCCGAGGCCGAGGACCGCGAGCACCGTCGTGTAGCCGGTACGGACCTTGATCGCCTGGATGACCGAGAGGTTGAAGTACTCCTTGAACAGCCAGAAGCCGGGGTCGTTGACGTGGGAGAAGGCGATCGACCCGCACGAGACGGCGAGCACCATCATCTCGGGGTGGGTGCCGCTGCCCGCCAGGAGCGGCAGCACCACGCCGGAGGCGGTGACCACGGCGACGGTCGCCGAACCGAGCGCGATGCGCAGGATGGCGGCGATGAGCCAGGCCAGGATGATCGGCGAGACGGACCAGTGCTCGGTGACGTCCTTGATGTAGTCGGATATCCCGCCTTCGACGAGGACGTTCTTGAAGGCACCGCCCGCGCCGATGACCAGGAGGATCATGGCCATCGCCTGGGCAGCCGAGGCGCAGGAGGCGCTGACGTCGGCCAGGCTGCGACCGATCCGCGGCCCGAAGGCCCAGGCGGCCAGGAGCAGGGCCAGCAGGAGCGCGACGGGTGCGGAGCCGAGGAAGGCGACCCCGTGGAGGAAGGGGCTGTCGCCGGTCGTGAGCATGTCGGTCACGGCCGCTCCGGCGATCAGCACCACCGGGAAGAGGGCCACGAACAGCGACCAGCCCATGCCCGGCATCTCCTCGTCGGTGAACTCGCGCTCACTGACGAGGCCCTTGGGTATGGAGGGGTTCATGGCCCTGACGAACGGCAGCCGCGGCCACACCAGCGCGACGAGCGCGCCGGCGGGAACGGCGATGAACAGGCCGTAGAAGAGGGTGTGTCCGACGGAGGCGTGGAAGGTCGCCGCCACGGCGGTGGGACCGGGGTGCGGTGGCAGGAAGCTGTGCATGGTCGACAGGGAGATCGACATCGGGAGACCCACCCACAGCAGGTTCACGCCGGTGACCCTGACCAGGGTGAACGCGATGGGCACGATGATGATGAAGGCGACCTCGTAGAACATGGTCACGCCGATGAGCATGGACGTCACCACCATGGCCAGCTGGACCCCGCGCGGCCCGAAGGCGTCGAGCAGCCTGCCCGCGATCCGCTGGGCGGCTCCGGAATCGCCCATGACCCGGCCGACCATGGCGCCGAGGCCGATGGTCAGCATGGTGTCGCCGATCTGGTCCCCGATGCCCGCGGAGAGGACGTCCGGGATCTCGACCGCCGGGATCCCCTGGACCAGCGCGACGCCGACCGCCACGAGCAGGAGTGCGGCGAATCCGTTGAGCTTCATACGGGTCATCAGGAGCAGCAGCACGAGAACGCTGATCCCGACTACGAGGAGCGGCATGTCAGTTCCCCTTCGAACTGTCGGACTGTGGGGGTGGTCGAGCCGCCGGCCCCGGGGACTCCCCGGCGGGAGCACGGTGCCGGCGCTGTGAGGGCGTGGCTCGGGCGGTGCGACTCAGGCGGTGCGGCGGCGTGGGGCGCCGACCAGGCCGGGACCGGTGTCGAGCTGCGGGGCCGGGACGCGGGGGAAGGAGCACACCCCGCCGGCCGTGCCGTCCCGCAGCCGCCGTCTGACGCCTTCGGTGTCCGTGCTGAACCGCCCCACAACTCACATCCCTATATGCAGATGGCGTACATGTATGGGAACGGAGGTTAGGCGTGTGAACGCAACGGGGTCAATGGGTGCGACAGCCCGGATCTAGGATGGGGAGATGCCGGAGAACAACGGGGTACGTGGGGTGAAGTCGGCGTCCCGTACCGTGGCGCTGCTCGAACTCCTCGCCGCGCGGGGCGACCGGCCGGCCCGCCTCGACGAACTCGCCGAGGAGCTGGGCGTGCCGCGCAGCAGCATGTACCAGCTGCTCCGGACCCTCATCGACTGCGGCTGGGTGCGCACCGACACGACGGGGTCCCTCTACGGCATCGGCATCCGCGCCCTGCACACGGGGACGAGCTACCTGGACAGCGACCCGCATGTGCGCGCGGCCCGCCCCTATCTCGACGAGGCGTCGGACGCGCTCGGCGAGACGATCCACCTGGCCCGGCTGGACGGATCCAACGTCGTCTATCTCGCGACGCGGGAGTCCCACGAGTACCGGCGCACCCTCACCCGGGTCGGCCGCAGGATCCCGGCCCATGCCGGAGCGCTCGGCAAGGCTCTGCTCGCCGAGCGCCCGGATGATGAACTACCCCTCCCCGAGGGGCCTCTGACGCCCCGTACGGAGCACACGCACACCGACCGCGCCACCCTGCTCGCGGACCTCGCCGGGGTGCGCGCGCGCGGATACTCCGTCGAGCGCGAGGAGACGGTGACGGGCATCGCGGGCTTCGGCTTCGCCCTGCGGTACGACTCACCGGCCGTCGACGCCATCAGCTGCTCGGTCCCGCTGGCGAGGCTCGGCGAGGAGCACGAGGCCCGGGTCGTGGCGGTCATGCGGGAGATCCGGACGAAGATCGAGAGTGTCCTGTCCCCCGCGTCGGGCGCTCCCGACTGGCGCTGATCCGTCCGCGGCAGGGAGGGCGCGCCGGTCCTGCAGCCCTGCGTGGCCGGGAGGCCCGCGGCGGGCGGAGGCCCGCCGGTCCTGATCCGCCACGTCTCGGGCCGTCCGGCCGCGCTCTCCCCTCGCGTCAGCCGCGTCAGCCGCGGGGCACGTCGAGCGCGTTCAGGAGCCGGTCGACGTCCTCGTCGCACGTGTAGGGCGCGAGACCGACCCGGATGCCGCCCTCGTCACCCAGCCCCAGCCACCGGGACGCCTCCAGCGCGTAGAACGATCCGGCCGGCGCGTCCACACCGCGCTCGGCCAGCTGCCGGGAGACGTCCCCCGGGGCCCTGCCCGCCACGGTGAACAGGGTGGTCGGGGTACGCCGGGCCGCGCGTGAATGCACCGTGACGCCGTCCAGCGTGGCCAGCCCCTCCTCGATGCGGCCGCGCAGCCGGTCCTCGTGCGAGGCGAGCGCCGTGAAGGCGCGGCCCAGGCTCTCCCGGCGGCTGCCCGCGCCGGGGACGAGTCCCGCGAGGAAGTCGACGGCCGCCGTCGCGCCGGCCAGCAGTTCGTAGGGCAGCGTGCCGAGCTCGAAGCGCTCCGGTACGGCGTCGGAGGACGGCAGCAGCTTGTCCGGGCGCAGGCTCTCCAGCAGTTCGCGCCGCCCGGTCAGGACGCCGAGGTGCGGTCCCAGGAATTTGTACGGCGAGCAGACCAGGGTGTCCGCCCCGAGTGCGGTCAGGTCGACCGTCGCGTGCGAGGCGTAGTGCACCGCGTCGACGTGGAAGAGGGCGCCGGCCCGGTGCACCAGCGCCGCGAGGGCCGGGATGTCGGGGCGGGTACCGATGAGGTTGGAGGCCGCGGTGACGGCGACGAGCCGGGTGCGGCGGGACAGCACGGCCTCGATGTGCCCGGCGCCCAGCTCACCCGTCGCGGGGTCGAAGTCGGCCCGGCGGACCGTCGCCCCGACCGCCTCGGCGGCCTGGATCCAGGGCCGTATGTTCGAGTCGTGGTCCAGCCGGGACACCACCACCTCGTCCCCCGGGCCCCAGTCCTTGGCCAGGGTGCGCGCCAGGTCGTAGACGAGCTGCGTGGCGCTGCGCCCGAACACCACCGATTCCGCCTCCGATCCGAGCAGGTCGGCCAGGGCCCGGCGCGCGCCGGTCACGATCGCCTCGGCGTTGCGTCCGCCCTCGGTGAGCACCCCGCGGTTGGCCAGGGGCCGGGTGAGCGCCTCGGTGATCGCGTCGATGACCTGCTGGGGCGTCTGGGTGCCACCGGGCGCGTCGAAGCGGGCGGTTCCCGCCTTCAGCGCCGGGAAGCAGGCACGGATCGCCTGCACGTCGAGGGCGTCGGGGGTGGGGACGGTCTCGCTGCTCAAGAGGAACTCCAGGAAGGGAAGGGTGGGTGGCCGGAGCGGCGCGGGTCGGCCCACGCGCTCGCTGGGGACGGGGAGCACCGCGGCCCCCGCGTCGTCAGAAGGGGTAGCGCTCGATGTGCGCCTGCGCGGTGATCCACTGCAGGTCCGAGAAGGTGTCCAGGCTCGCCCTGCCGCCGAACCGGCCTCCCGTGCCGGACGCCTTGCTGCCGCCGAAGGGGGCCACGGCCTCGTCGTCCACCGTCTGGTCGTTGATGTGCACCGCGCCCGATTCGATCCGGTCGGCGAGCTCCCACGCGGCGAAGGCGTTCGCCGTGAGGATCGAGACGGAGAGCCCGTACTCCGAGGCGTTGACGAGGTCGATGGCCTCGTCGACCGTCTCGTACGCGACGACGGGGGCGACCGGGCCGAACACCTCCTCGGCGAACGCCGGGGAGTCCGGCGGGACGTCGGTCAGCACGGTCGGCCGGTAGAAGAGGCCGTCGTAGGTACCGCCCGCGGCGAGCACCGCGCCCTGCTCGACGCTGCGCGTGACGATCGAGTGGATCCGGTCGCGCTGCCGCTCGTCGATGACCGGGCCGAGGGCGTTGGCCGGGTCGGTGGGGTCGCCGACGGGGAGGGCGTTCGCCTTCTCGACGAGCCTGGCGGCGTACTCGGCGGCCTGCGACACGTGGACCAGGTGGCGGCCGGTGGTCATGCAGATCTGGCCCTGGTGCAGGAAGGAACCCCAGGCGCCGGCCGAGGCCGCGGCCTCCAGGTCGGCGTCCGGGAGGACCAGGAGGGCGTTGTTCCCGCCCAGTTCGAGGTGGACCTTCTTGAGCAGGGGCCCGGCGGCCGCACCGATGGCACGCCCGGCCGGGGTGGAGCCGGTGAAGGAGATGCACGGGACGTCCGGGTGCGTGACCAGGGCCTCACCGATGTCGGATCCGCCGGGCAGGACGTGCAGCAGCCCCTCGGGCAGGCCCGCCTCGGCCAGCAGCTCGGCGAGGGCCAGGCCGCCGGAGACCGGGGTACGCGGATCGGGCTTGAGGACCACCGCGTTGCCCGCGGCCAGGGCCGGGGCCACCGAACGCAGAGCGAGGACGGCGGGGAAGTTGAACGGACTGATGACGCCCACGACCCCCAGCGGGACCCGGCGGACGGCGGAGAGCCGGGGCTTCGAGCTCCGCAGCAGCTCTCCGTAGGGCTCCGAGGTCAGCGCGGCTGCCTCGTTGAGCTCCGCGACGAGCAGACCGACCTCGAACTGCGCCTTGCCCTGTCCGGAACCGGATTCGGGGACGAGCCACCGCACGATGCGGTCCGGGTCCGCGGAGAGCAGGGCGGACGCCTTGATGAAGACCTGCGCCCGCTCGGCGTGAGCGAGCTTCGCCCAGGCGCGCTGGGCCGTCCTGGCCGACGCCACGGAGGCGTCGACGTCCCCGGGGGTGGCCGCTCCCACGGTCGCGACGACCGTGCCGGTGGCGGGTGCGGTGACGTCCATGGTGCCGCCCCCCGCCTCACGCCAGGAACCGTCGAAGATCTTCGCGGACCAGATCGGCGCGGACGCGGAGGGGGCGGAGTCTGTGCTGGTCATGACGCTTCCTTGTCGCGAGTCGGGATCGGTCCGGCCGGCGGGGAGCTCGCACGGCCCGGTCCCCCGATTGCATCACAGGGCTCGGCGCGGGGCCGGTCGCCGTCCGGTACGGCCTGCTGCCGGAGGCTCGTGGGTCCGTCTCCCGGACATGCGGGAGCGGGGGCCGTCGCGTGCGACGGCCCCCGCTCCGGGAGATCCGGCGGCGAGCCGTCGTCACGGCTCGCCGCTTTCCTGCGTGTCGGCCGCCCCGGAAGGTGCCGGGGGCCGGCCGGTCCCGGACGGCTCCGAGGGGGCAGCCGGTTCCGGACGGTCACCGGGGACCAGCCACGGTCCCGGACGGACGCCGGGACCGCGCCGCTATCCGGCGTACGTCTCGAACTCGGCGACCTTCGGAGTCCCCGTCGAGCTCGTGATCTCGAAGGTGAGCTTCTTCAGCGAGGTCGGGGCGATGGTGACCGCACCGGCACCGCTGCCTGTCTTGAGAACGGCGCCGGTGTCACCGTTGATCAGCTTCCAGGAGCCGAGGACGGAGCCCGACGCCTCCCGGATGTTGACCTTGGACACGGAGGTCGCGGTGCCCCACTTCACGGAGACCGAGCCGGTGGATCCGGCCGGCGACCAGAAGGTGCTCAGGCTGCCGTCCCGCACGTTGCCGTAGCTCGTCCCGGAGGCCTTGCTGGAGCCGTCGGCCCCGGCCGCGAGGCTGAGGTTGGTCCCGCTGGGCTGCGTCGGGTCCGGCGTGGGGTCGGTCGGGTCCGGGGTCGGGTCCGTCGGGTCCGGCGTCGGAGTGGGGGTCGGGGTGGGCGTGGTCGGCGAGCAGCTGCCGTCCGACACCTTCAGGCCCTTGTTGGCACCCGCCGTCTGGGCCACGATGCCCGGCACGCAGCTCGCGGCGTCGAGGGTGAACGCGTAGGGAATGCTGACGGTGGTGTTGGACGTCGGGTTGGGCCCGGCGGGGTTGTTCTCGCTGCCGCGCGCGGACCACGTCACGTTGTCGAACGTGTTGCCGCTGACCTGCCAGTACCCGGCCGCGTCGGTGTAGAAGGTCCCCAGGACGTCCTTGGAGTCCTTGAAGTAGTTGTTGTCGACCTTCGCCTTCGCCCCGGCCCGGGAGTTGATGCCCGACTCGTTCAGCTTCACGTAGTAGTTGTTGTAGATGTGGGCGATGCCGCCACGCAGCAGGGGCGCGCGGGAGTCGATGTTCTCGTACAGGTTGTGGTGGTACGTGATGAAGCCGTTGGAGAGTTCGGTCTCGCTGGACCCGACGAGTCCGCCACGGCCCGAGTTGCGCAGGGTGCTGTAGGACAGCGTGACGTACTGCGTGTTGTCCTTCATGTCGAAGAGCCCGTCGTAGCCCTCCGACTCCCCGCCCGACGCCTCGAGCGTGGTGTGGTCGACCCAGACGTTGCGGACGTCGCTCTCCATGCCGATGGCGTCGCCGCCGTTGGACGTGGGCGAGCCGGACTTCTTGACGTTCTTGACCGTCACGTTCTGGATGATGATGTTGCTGGACTGGCGGATGTGGATGCCCAGCTGGTCGAAGACGGCACCGCTGCCGACGCCGACGATCGTGACGTTGCTGATCTGCTTGAGCTCGATCACCCCGGCGGCGGTGTTGCAGCTGTCGCCCGACACCTTCGCGGTGTTGCCGTGGTTGATCGTCCCCTCGACCTCGATGACGATCGGGGTGCTGGCGCTGGCACGGTTGCACAGCGCCGTGTGGATCGCGGTACCCGTGGTGGCGCGCACCGTCTGTCCGCCGGCGCCGCCGGTGGTTCCGCCGTTCTGAGTCGCGTAGCCGGTGGCACCACCGGCTACCGCGGCCGATGCCTGAGGCATCGTCAGCACCACGCCGGTCGCGCCCGCGACCGCCATCGTGGCCACTGCCGCATACAGTCGCCGTGCGACTGATCGTCTCATTTTCGTGTCCCCATTCGTCTGCGCATGCTGATGTGATCAGCTGCTTCATGCCGCGGTCGCAACGGCGGACCTCAAGGGCTGCCGGCTTCTCACCGGGCGGCCCCGTCGGCCTGTTGTGCAGATACCTCTCGGAGCGGTCGGGACGGCTGTTCGGCCGTCCCGGATCCTGGGCGGGCCGTGTACCGGACCGGTGGCGGCTCGTCCACGTCCTTCGCGACGGCCGTCGCGAAGGACGCTTCCACCGGAACGGCGCCCAGGAGGGGAAAGCGCTTTCTGTCCGCGACAATAGAGCGCCCGCGGCCACGCTGACAAGGTTCATGACACGTTCGGAATCGGGCTCCGCCGCGCGGCGTTCGGCGGCAACACCTCAGCGCATGGGCCGAGTTCAGAGCACGCGGGGCCGGCGCAGGCGTGCGTCGGCGCCGATTCCGCTTCACGGCGGACCCCTGACACCAGGGGGCGTGTCTGCGCGGGAGCCGGCGGCCGAAGCGCCCGCCCCCGCACCGGACGGACGACCTCAACGACCACGCCCGCGCCGGAGCGACGCACCTGTCCCCGCGCCGGCCGGACCAGCGCCTGGGCCACGATGACCCTCCTGCCGTCGAAGGTGACGGCCGGGCCTTCGTGCGGCTCGTAGCCGAGGGCGAGCGCCTCACTGACACGACGGCAGAATGCGGCGTCGTCCGGCCCGGCCGGAGCTCGGTAGGCGGGCAGTCCGTCCGGTGGCGTGTTCATGGGGACGAGGATCCCGGACCGGGGCCACGCGGCGTCCGGCGTCCGCCTCCCGGGCCGCGTACCCGTGTCGGGGTGGTCAGACGGCGCCGCGGGCGCGCAGGGCGTCGATCCGGGCGGGTGCGTGGCCGAGCTCGGCCAGGATCCGCTCGGTGTGCTCACCGAGCGCGGGGACGGCGTCCATGCGCGGGGTGGTGCCGGCCAGGTCGACGGGCGGGACCAGGGCCGCCACCGTCTCACCGCCGGGTACGGGCACGTCCCGCCAGCGGTCCCGGCCGGCCAGCACGGGGTGCTCCAGGAACTGCTTCACGTCGTTCACCGGCGCGTTGGCGATACCGATGGCGTCGAGCAGCTCCCTCACCCGGGCGCTGTCCGACGCGGCGATCCGCTCCGCCAGGAGCGCGTCGACCTCGTCGCGGTGGCTGACCCGGGCGGACCCGGTGGCGAAGCGGGGGTCGTCGGTGAGGCCGGGCTCACCGAGGAACCGCTCGCACAGGGCGGCCCATTCACGCTCGTTCTGCACGGACAGCAGGACGTCCTTGCCGTCGGCGGCCGTGTAGGTGCCGTACGGGGCGATGGTGGCGTGCCGGGTGCCGATCCGGGGCGGCTGGGTGCCGCTGTACGCCGTGTAATAGGCGGGCTGGCTCATCCATTCCGCCAGCGCTTCGAACAGCGACACCTCCACGGCGCGTACGGACCCGCGGGTCGCACGCGTGAACAGGGCGGTGAGGATGCCGCTGTAGGCGTACATGCCCGCGGCGATGTCGGCGACCGACACCCCGACCCGGGCGGCCTCCCGGGCGCTGCCCGTCAGGGAGACGAGGCCGGTCTGGCACTGCACCAGCAGGTCGTAGGCCTTGCGGTCCGCCCAGGGTCCGCTCGATCCGTAGCCCGTGACGGAACAGGGGATGAGTGAGGGGAAGCGCTCCGCCAGGGCCTCGGCCCCGAGGCCCATGCGCGCGGCGGCGCCGGGCGCGAGGTTCTGCACGAACACGTCCGCCCGGCCCAGGAGTTCCTCCAGGATCTCCCGCCCCTCCTCGGACTTCAGGTCGAGCGTCACCGACTCCTTGGACCGGTTCAGCCACACGAAGTAGCTGGACTGGCCGTGCACCGTGGTGTCGTACCGGCGGGCGAAGTCGCCGCCGTCCGGGCGCTCCACCTTGATCACCCGTGCTCCGAGGTCGGCGAGCTGGCGGGTGGCGAAGGGGGCGGCCACCGCCTGCTCGATGCTCACGACGGTGATGCCGGACAGCGGCAGGTCATCGGCGGGCGCTGCTTTGTCGGCCATGCGTTGTCCTCCGGAGGTGTCGGTGACCCGGGCGGGCGTACCATTCTGGGCATTCATGTGAGGCCAAGGGTCCCCGCGCACGCCAGGGCGCGGCATCCCGGCCGGTACGGCACCCTCGGTGACCCGCACATGCCGCCGCACGCCCGCCACGGCCACCTGGTCACCGACAACTGGCACGACGCGTGGGAGGCGCTCCCCTCCGTCGCCGCGCCCACGCTGGTGCTCCACGGCGACCAGGACCGGCTCACCCCGCCGGAGAACGCCCCACCGCTGGCGGAACGCATCCCGGACGCCCGGGTCCACCTCCTCCCCGCGGCCCGCCACGCCTGCTTCGAGGAGTGCCGGGACACGGCCGGTGCCCCGGTCCGTGCCTTCCTCGCCTGAGCGACCAACTCAGCCGCGAGTGCCCCCGGCGCCCTCGGTACGGTCCGTCCGGGGCCGGAGGTGCCGGGCCGGGGTGGCTCATCCCCGGTCGGGGGTGTTCTCCCCCGCCCAGCGGCGGAAGAGGGTCAGGGCCTCGGTGAGGTTGCCCGGTCCGCACGCCGCGTGGAAGGTCAGGTCGGAGGTCCGGGCGATGATCCAGTCGTCCTTGCCTCGCCTGAGGTCCTGGCGCGGGAAGTCATGAGCTTCGAGGTAGGTGTCCTCCAGGTCGATGCGGACGGACCAGCCAGGGTTGTCGAGCGTGTCGATCTTCACGCCCCACTCGTGCTCCCAGTCCCCGTCGCACTGCGCGGCGTACCAGCCCTGCAGCCAGTCCATGACGTGTTCGGCTTCACTCATGGCACGGAACCCTAGGCCGCTCGCGACTCCAGGACCGAGGTGGAGGTCTCCTCTCCGGCCCGCCTCCGCCGAAGCGGGCTGACCGGCGCACCCCGTGCCGCTCCGGAAAAGGTGTGGATCCCGCGGGCGGTCCGGGCTACGCTCCCGCCGATGACTACTCGATGGGTTCTCAGATTGGGGGTCCCGTCCGCGCAAGGTGAGTGCTGATGCTCACCGGGACCGCGTTCGGAGATTCCCGCCTTTCCCTCTGGCTGCGCGTGCGCGAAGTCGCCGTGCCGCCCCTCATGATCCGGACCGCGACGGCCCGGCGCACCGCCGGCGACTGGGCAGGGGCGTGTGCCGCCGCCGGATTCGACGTCGACCTCGACCTGCGTTCCGTCGCACGTGTCCACGGTGGCGACACCGCGTCCCGCCTCCGGGCGGACCTGCGCCGGCTGGCCCCCGATCTGCTGCGGTGGCACATGCCGCGCACCGCACCGGACGGCTTCCTGCGGCCGGGTACGACCCTCGTCCTCGCCCGGTACGAGGAGCCGGGGCGTTCACGTCCGGTGCACCTCGTGGCGCGCACCGCCCCCGCGTGGGCGGACGCCGGGCAGCGGATCAGCCTCGCCGTGTGGGACGGACCGGTGCCGCCCGGGCGCGCGTCCGGGCCACGCGGCTACCGTGCCCCCGACCGACGGTTCCGTCTCGACCTGCACCGCCACCTGTGGGACGCGGACAGCAGCGGTGAACTGCGCGGCCGCGCCGGGGCTGTTGCCGCGACGTCGGGGCCGCAGCACCGGCCCGCGCCCGCGTGGGCCCCGTCGGTACCGGACCCTGAGCGGTTCGCACTCGACGGGTGGGCCGCCGAGGCGGCTCTGCTGCTGAGCGCGGAGGGACGTACGGAGGGGGGCCGCGTCGCGGTCCGCCTCGGCGCTCGGCGCCGTCTCCTGCTCGACGTACGCCCATCTCCTGCGCGCACAGGGGCGGATGAGGGTGCGCCGGAGGTGCGGTCGGCCCGGCTCGCACGGGCGGGCGCCTGCGCGGGACTCCCGGTCCTGCCCGATGCCGCCACGTGGGTCCTGCCCGACCTGGAACTGCTGTGCGGCGGCTGGATCGCGGCCGGCGGGCTGCATCCGCTGGTCGCCGCGGCCCTGGCGCCCGGCGCGCCGCCGTCCGGGCCGGGCGCGGACACGGGATCGCCCGCGGACGGCCCTACGGTGCCCCGCGTCGTGGACTGCCGAGGCGCCCGGCACCGGATCGGCCTGGTGGACGGGGTGCTGGTCCCGCTGGACCACGACCCCGCCGAGATCCGGCGGGAGGAGCTGCTCGCCGCCCTCACCGGCACGCCGCTCCCCTGCCTCCAGGTCATCGACGCCGCGCACCGCCGGCCGGACTGCCTCACCGAGGTCCGTGACCGGCTGGCGCACGGCGACTCCGCGGGCGCGCTGACCCGGATCGAGAGCACGCTCGGCCCCGGGGCGCTCCTGCGCGACGGCGACCTGCGCGACGCCCTCCACGACGCGGCCCTACAGCGCGTCAAACACGGCCTGTTCAGGGCGGGACTGGCCGGTCCCGGCCTCCGGCACGGCGAGCCGGCCCGGACACCGTCCCGCCCCGAGACCCACCGCTCACGACCCCGGCAAGCAGCATCCCGCTGACCTCCGCCACCGGCGGATCCGCGCTGCGGCGCCGCCCTCCTTCCTTACTCCTCCCGCGCCCGCGGCTCCCGGCCGCGACGGCTTCGGACGACCCCAAAGGTGATGCCTCATGCCCACGTCCACCCCGCTCTTCGAGACACCCCAGCCGTGCCCCTCCGACGTCCCGGCCTCCCGGCTCGACGTGTCGGGCGCGCTGCTGGGGCTGCTGCGTGACACGACGACCGCGCCCCGCCCGGATCCGCAGCTGGAGGCGCTGACCCTGGCGGTGGCGGCGGACCTGCCCGTGCTGCTGTGGGGCGAGCCCGGCATCGGCAAGACGGCCGCGCTCACCCAGCTCGCCGACACGCTCGACCTGCCGCTGACCACGGTGATCGCGAGCGTGCACGAACCGTCGGACTTCTCCGGCCTCCCCGTCATCGGTGACGACCCGGCGGGCAACGGCATCCCCATGGCTCCGCCGGACTGGGCGGTGCGGCTCGTACGGGCGGGACGCGGGCTGCTGTTCCTCGACGAGCTGTCCACGGCTCCTCCCGCCGTGCAGGCGGCCCTGCTGCGGCTGGTGCTGGAACGCCGGGTCGGATCCCTGCGGCTGCCGCCGGACGTCCGGATCGTCGCCGCCGCCAACCCCCGGTCCTCCGCCGCCGACGGCTGGGAGCTGAGTCCGCCGCTCGCCAACCGGTTCGTCCATCTGCAGTGGGTCCATGACGTGGACGTCGTGGTGCGGGGGCTGGGCGGCGTCTGGCCGCGGGCCACGCTGCCGACGCTGGATCCCGGCCGGCTCACCGAAGCCGTGGCGTTCGCACGCCGCGCGGTCTGCGGACTGCTGGGCGCGCGGCCCGCCCTGGTACACCGGCTGCCCTCGGGCGAGACGCAGCGGGGCGGCGCCTGGCCGTCACCGCGCAGCTGGGACATGACGCTGTCCCTGATCGCGTTCGCCACCGCCGCCGGCGCCTCCCGCGACGTCCTGTCGATGCTCGTCAGGGGGACGGTGGGGGACGGGCCCGGGCTGGAACTGCTGGCCTACGTGGACCGGATGGACCTGCCGGACCCGGAGGACCTGCTGGCCGACCCCGGCGGCGCACGGCTTCCGGAACGCGGCGACCTGCGGCAGGCGGCGCTGGACGGGGTGGTCGCGGCCGTCCGCGCGCGTCCGGCGAAGGACCGGTGGGACGCCGCGTGGGCCCTGCTGGCGAGGGCGGCGGAGACCGGCGCTCCGGATCTGCTGGTCGTCCCGGCGACGACGCTGGCCTCCCTGCGCCGCGACGACTGGGACGTCCCGGAGTCGATCGAGGGGATCGCCGGGGCGGTGTCCGTGTCCCGGCGGGCCGACCGGGCGAACGTCCGGGCCCTGTCCTCCGCACCGGCGGACCGATGAACAGTCCCTCCCCCGGCGGCCGGCCGGCCGCGCCCCGCGAGGTCCCCGGGAACACGACGGGCACCTCGGACGCGCCGAACACTCCGGATGTGCCGGACACTCCGGGCACGTTGGACACGGACAAGCTCTTCGCCGCCCGCCTCCAGGCGGCGCGGGCCCGCCCCTATCTGGCGACAGCGCTCTTCGCCCTGCACGTCGTGGAGTCCCGTGGTGTACCGACGATGGCCGTCGACGCCCACTGGCGGTGCTACGTGTCCCCCGCGTTCGTCGACCGCACCCCCGTGGAGGAGCTGGCCGGCGTATGGGTGCACGAGGTGTCCCACCTGCTGCGCGACCATCACGGGCGCAGCGACCGCTACGCGCACCTGCACGAGCTGAGCGGCCCGGCGGAGCGGCTGCGGATGAACATCGCGGCCGACTGCGAGATCAACGACGACATCTTCGGTGACGGCCTGGTGAAGCCCGAGGGAGCCGTCGTGCCGGGGAGCCTGGGGCTCCGGGACGGCGAACTGATGGAGGACTACCTCCGCCAGTTCCGGCTCGGCCCGCACACCGCCCATCTGGCGTGGCTGGAGTGCGGCAGCGGCGCGGACGGCCTCCCGCGCCCCTGGGACCTGGGCCCGGACGGGGCGTACGGGCTCAGCCGGCAGGAGCGGGACGCGGTCCGGTTCCGGGTCGCGCAGGGCATCGTCGGCCGTCCGGGGAGCGCGCCCGCAGGGTGGCGGCGGTGGGCGGAGGAGGCCTTCCACCCGCCGCAGCCGTGGCGGCAGTTGCTGGGCGCGGCCGTGCGCGCGGCGGCCTCCGCGCCGGGGACGGGAGAGGACTACGTCTACGGCAGGCCTGCCCGGCGCTCGGCGGCGGTTCCCGGCGCCGTCCTCCCCAGCCTGCGGCGCAGACCGACGCGGGTCGTGGTGGTGATCGACACCTCGGGATCGGTCAGTGACGCCGAACTGGGTAGCGCCCTGCTGGAGGTGGCGGCGATCTCACGGGCGGTCGGCGGACGTGGCGACCTCGTCGGCGTCCTGCCGTGCGACGCGGCGGCGGGCCGGGTCCGCCCCCTGTGCGGGGGCGCGGAGGGGGTGGAGCTGCTCGGCGGCGGCGGAACGGACCTGCGTACGGGCTTCACCCGCGCCCTGGAGACCCGCCCCCGCCCGGACGTCGTGGTGGTCCTGACCGACGGCCAGACCCCCTGGCCGTCCCGGCGTCCGTCGTGCCGGACGGTGGTGGGGCTCTTCGGGCGGCACCACGGGCGCTCGTCCTACGACGAGTCCGATCCCGAGTACCGCCCCGGCGGACCACCCGCGTGGGCGCGGGTGGTGACCATCGGCTAGGCCCCGGCCGCCGCCCCCGCTGTTCAGGACGGTGAGCCGGGGGTTCCCCTCAGGCTCCTCATGAGGGGAACCCCCGGCGCCCCCGTGAGGGCAGCACACCCTCGGCCCATGGGGACGGCCGGATGGGCGGATCCGCTCCCCGCTGGTGGGATGGTCGCCACACGCTCGGGGCGGAACAGCTGCGGCCTGAGCGGTCCCTGTACGCGCGGACGACCCGAACGGACGAGGAAATGATCAAGCATGCGTCAGGACGGCACCGCCACGGCCTGCTCGTCACCGGTCTGGCCTCGGTACTCCTCGCCGCAACGGCCGGACCTGCGGCGGCGACGGAGCCGCGAGGCACCGATCCGCTCCAGCAGCAGGTGGACGCGGTCCACGGCACCGGCGCTGTCGGGGCGTTCGCCGAGGTGACGTCACCGGGCGGCCGTGACAGCGCGCGCGCCGGGACGGCCCGGATCGGCACCGGACGGCCGATGCCGTGGAACGGAAGATTTCGGATCGGCAGCGCCACCAAGACCTTCACCGCCACGGTGATCCTGCAACTCGTCGGCGAGGGGCGGCTGTCCCTGGAGGACACCGTCGAGACGTGGCTGCCGGGAGTGGTCCGGGGCGGCAGCGACGGCAGCCGGATCACCGTGCGGCAGCTGCTCCAGCACACCAGCCACATCCCCGAGGTGCTGCCGGAGGTACCCGCGTTGAACAGCGCGGAGGGCTACCGGGCCGAACGGTTCCGTACCTACACCCCCGAGGAGCTGGTGGCGACGGCGATGCGGCAGCCTCCCGTGCCGGGCACCGGCTGGTCCTACTCCAACACCAACTACATGCTCGCCGCGATGATCATCCACGAGGTCACCCACCGGAGTTGGGCCCATGAGGTGCGGTCCAGGATCATCCGCCCACTGGGCCTGAGGAACACCCTCGTGCCCGGCACCTTCCCGCTGGTCCCGGGCCCGCACGCCCAGGCCTACACCGCGTTCGGCACCGGCACCAGCAGCGACGTCACGGTGCTCGATCCAAGCATGGCGATCGGCTCCGGCTCCCTCATCAGCACCACGCACGACCTGAACCGCTTCTACGCCGATCTGCTCGGCGGCCGGCTGCTGCCCCGGGAACAGCTCGACGAGATGACGACCACCGTGCCCACACCCGATCGGGGCGTGAGTTACGGACTCGGCCTGGGCGAGATCAGTTTGTCCTGCGGTGGCAGCTACTTCGGCCATCCGGGCAACCTGCTCGGCTATCGCACCTGGGGCGGCGCCACCCGGGGCGGTGCCCGGACCGCCGTGGTGTACGTCAACAGCGACGGCGGACGGGACACCCAGGAGGCCATGACCACACTCGTGGACCGGGAACTGTGCCGAACCCGCTCCTAGACGATCCGTCCCGAAGGGGCGACCGGTTGGTCGTCGCGATCACTCCTGAGGTACGAGACCGGCATCACCGCCCGACCGAGCCGTCGATCTGCTCGCGCAGGATGTCCGCATGACCGGCGTGGCGGGCGGTCTCCTCGATCATGTGGACCAGCACCCAGCGCATCGACGGCGGCGGGGTCTCGCGCAGCGAGCGTGCGCCGGGGCGGTCCAGGTCGGTGCACGCGTGGACGACCTCGTCGGCTCGGGCGATCGCCTCGCGATAGGCGTCCGCCACGTCCGACGCGGTCTCGTCGGCGAGCACCTCACACGCGTCGTCCATGAGTTCGCGGTCGGCGCCGGCGTAGGCCCAGACGAACCAGTTGAGTTCGACTGCCGTCAGATGCTTGAGCAACAGGAGCAGGCTGGTCCCGGAAGGGACGCCGGCCGTGCGGACCGACGGCTCCGGGACACCGGCCGCCTTCGCGAGGACGGACTCGCGCAGATAGTCCAGGAAGGCCGACAAGGTGGTCTTCTCGTCGGCGTTCAAGCCGGGGGGCCGAAGATCGGGACGAGGCTCCGTAGTCGTCATGAGGGAACCGTAGTTGATCGGTTCAAGCGGTCGGTGGCCGTCTGCAGCCACCGATCGTACGACGGGGCGCCCGGTGTGCTCCTGCTGCCGTACGTCGGCGGTCAGTGCACGTATCCGCCGTGACGCACACCCCGTGGCGCACCCGGGCAGGACCGGGTGCGCCCTCACGCGATCGTGGGACCGGGGCGTGTGACGCGGGCACCTCCGTGCCTTTTCGAGCGGTCTCTCAGTGGTTCCTTTCGAGGAGGCGGCCGGTGGGCTCGGTGAGGACGCCGTCGGCCGCGATCCGCGTGCCGCGCAGCCAGGTCGACCTGACGACACCGTGGAGGGTCTTGCCCGCGTAGGCGGTGACCTGGTTGCGGTGGAACAACCCCGCCGGATCGACGGTGAACGTCTCCTCGGGAGCCAGGACCGCGAAGTCGGCGTCCCGCCCCACCTCGATCGCACCCTTACGACTCAGCCCGGCCAGCGCCGCCGGCCCCGCCGACATCCACCGCACCACGTCCTCCAGACCGTGCCCACGCCGACGCGCCTCGGTCCAGACCGCCGGCAGACCCAGCTGCAGCGAGGAGATCCCACCCCACGCCGACGCGAAGTCCGCAGTCTTCAGATCCGTGGTGCACGGCGAGTGGTCCGACACGATGCAGTCGATCGTCCCGTCCGCCAGCCCCGCCCACAACGCGTCCTGGTTCGCCGCCTCCCGGATCGGCGGACAGCACTTGAACTCCGTCGCCCCGTCCGGAACCTCCTCCGCCGTCAGCGTCAGGAAATGCGGACACGACTCCACCGACACCCGCACCCCCTCCGCCTTCGCCGCCGCGATCAACGGCAACGCGTCCGACGACGACAGATGCAGCACATGAACACGCGCGTTCAACCGCCTGGCATGAGCGATCAGATTCCCGATCGCCGTGTTCTCCGCGTCCCGCGGACGCGAGGCCAGGAAATCGGCGTACCTCTCCCCGCTCCGCTGCGGAGCCGCCGCCAGATGATGCGGATCCTCCGCGTGCACGATCAGCAGCCCGCCGAAACCCGCGATCTCCGCCATCGACCGGGCCAGCTGCTCCTGATCCAGCTCAGGGAACTCCTCCACCCCGGACGGCGACAGGAAACACTTGAAACCGAACACCCCCGCCTCGAACAGCGGCCGCAGATCCTTCACGTTCGACGGCAGCGCACCACCCCAGAAACCCGTGTCGACATGCGCCTTGGGGGCGGCAACCTCCTGCTTCACCCGCAGGTTCCCCACCGTCGTCGTCGGCGGCAACGAGTTCAACGGCATGTCCAGCAGCGTCGTGATACCACCGGCCGCCGCCGCACGGGTCGCCGTCCAGAAACCCTCCCACTCCGCACGCCCCGGATCATTCACATGAACATGCGTATCGACCAGACCCGGCAACAGGACATCATCACCGAAATCCTCCACACGGGCACCGGCCGGCACCTCGGCATCATGGGGCAGCACTGCGGCGATGGTCCCGCCGGAGACGGCGATCGATGCGGGACGCGTCCCCTCGGGGGTGATGACACGGGTCGAGCGCAACACCAGCTGTACATCGGGCACGGAGACCCCTCCTCTTCTGCGGTGGTTCGTCGTACGGGGCCGAGGCCTCAGCCCGGGCGGTCTCAACGTGCCTGCGGCGGCCAGTTGAGGATCTGCTTGGGACGCGGCGGGGCGTAGGTGCGCACCTTCGAGGTGGTCAGCCCCAGCCGGACGAGGGACTCGGCGATCGTCACCGCGGCGCTCACGCCGTCGACGACGGGGACTCCGGTCCGTTCGACGACGCGTTCGGTGAGGCCGGACATGCCCCCGCAGCCCAGGCAGATCACCTCGGCGCGGTCGATCTCCACGGCCTGGGCGGCCTGCTCGACGATGGCGTCGACGGCGGCCTTCTCGTCCCGCTCCAGATCCAGCACGGCGAGTCCGCTGGCCCGCACGGAGGCGCAGCGCGCGCTCAGACCCGCGGTGTGGAGACGCTCCTCGATCAGCGGCACCGTACGGTCGAGGCTGGTGACGACGGAGTAACTGCGCCCGAGGAACTGGGCGGTGCTCGCGGCGGCCTCGGTGATGTCGACGACCGGGACGTCGAGCAGCTCCTGCAGTCCCTCCCGGCCGTGCTCGCCGTAGCCGGCCTGGATCACGGCGTCGAACGGCTCCGGGTAGGCGCGTACGGCTTCCATCACGGCGACGGCGGCGAGGTAACTCTCGTAGTTGCCTTCGACGGACTCCGCCCCGAAGGCGGGTGTGAGCGGGACGATCTCGGTACCGGGTGACGCCGCACCGGCCGCCTGCTCGCCGATCGAGTCGGTGATCGACTGTGTGGTGTTGACGTTGACGACGAGGATGCGCACGATACGGCCTTCGGTTCGGTGGTTCATTCGGCGGCGACGGCGATGGCCTCGCCGTCCACGTCCTGGATCTGCCTGGTGCGGTCGGCGAGGAACGCGTACAGGACGGCGGCGAGGAAGGCGCCGACGAACCACGAGAAGCCGGCCGCGGCGTGGAAGAAGGGCACGAGGGCGACGACCACCGCGAGCGCGGCACTGGGCACGAAGGCGGCGACGGCACGGGGGTTGAAGCCGCGGCTGTAGTGGTACTCGCCCTGCGGGTCCTCGCTGTAGAGGTCGGGCACGTTGATCCGGGACTTCCGCAGCAGCCAGTAGTCCGCCATGATCACGCCGAAGAGGGGTCCGAGCAGGGCCCCGAGCCCTCCGAGGAAGTAGTTCACGACGATCGGGCTGTTGTAGAGGTTCCACGGCAGGATCACCAGCCCGGCGACCGCGCTCACCACGCCCGCGCGGCGGAAGTTCAGCCGGCGCGGGAAGAGGTCGATGAGCGCGTAGATCGGCGCCACGAAGTTGGCCAGCAGGTTCACCGCCACGGTCAGGGCGATGAGGGCGAGCGAAGCGGTCGCCAGCAGGAACATGTTGGGGATGGTCCGGACGATGTCCGTGGGGCTGGTGATGACGTGCCCGTCGAGCTTGAACTGCGCCCCGCTGAGGACGACCACGATGACGGCGAAGAAGAGCATGTTGAGCGGGATGCCGATCACGTTGCCGCGGACGATCGAGGCGCGGCTCTTCGCCGACCGGGTGAAGTCGCAGAAGTTCAGGACGAACGTCCCGTAGATCACCACCCACAGCGCGGCGGCCTGGAGGATCTGCAGCCACATGGCACCACCGGTGAGCGGGGCGTCGACGGACAGGGAGATCGAGGCGTCCGCCCGTACGAACATCCAGACCGCGAGGGCGCACATGGTGATCAGGGTGGTGGGCGCCGCGAAGGCCATGTACCTCCGGATCATCTGCATCCCGTAGGACACGATGAGGAGTTGGAGGGCCCAGAGCGAGAGGAAGGAGATCCACCCGAGGGTGGACTGCCCGAGCAGGGAGTTGGAGTCCAGGTCCCGCAGCCCCGGGAACATCGCGATGAGCAGGGCGCTCAGGACGGCGGAGGCGAGGTAGGTCTGGATGCCGAACCAGGCGATGGCCACGATGCCGCGGACAGCAGCCGGGATCTTCGCCCCCCTGATGCCGAACGCGATGCGGCTCATGACGGGGAAGGGGACACCTGTCTTGTGGCCCATGAAACCGGACAGGGTCAGCAGCAGGAAGAGCAGGACGGACGCGAGCGCGAAGGCGGCCAGAATGCCCCATACGTTCAGCCCGAGCGCGAACAGGCCGATGGCGAAGGCGTAGTTCCCCAGGCTGTGCACGTCGTTGGCCCAGAGGGTGAAGACGTTGTAGGCACCCCAGCGGCGCCCCTGCTTCTTCGTCGGGGCCAGGTCGTAGGTGTACAGGACGGAGCTGGTGGCTCCGGCGGTTCCGGTGTCCCCGGTGGCCGCCTCGGGCGGCCGGTCCTCCACAGCAGTCATCGATCGGCCCTCGATCATTCGCTAGGGGTCGCGCAACGAGGCCCGTGGACGGCCTACTTCGGAGAAGGCTGCGCACCATAAGCCCCTGGCGACCGAGAGAGGTTCAGAGGTTTCCATAAAGTGGAAGTTGATTTCCGCAGACCAAAACGTAGTTTTCACCAAAGGGCAGCGTCAAGAGTTACGGGCGGCCGACTTCGAGGCGGACACAGCACCTGCACCGAATGCGCAACACCTCAGGTCAGACCGGCATGAGCAGCCGCACTCCGGGCGCGAGGGGTCGCGAGCACCACCGCCGGAGCCCTGGATTCCGCCCACACCGGAGAGCACCGGCGAACCCCTGCGAACCCCGGAGGGATCGGCCACCGGCGAGCACACGTGACCCCCTGAGCCCTCCACCCTTACGCCGATACCCCGCACCCCTCGACTCACCCCGGACCGCGACGGAGTCATTCCCCGAGGCGCTGACCTGCACATTTACGTCTTCATCCTGATGCAGCGCCACTCGATGCCACTCGTGGCACACAAAGAGGCTCCACGTGGTGCCATTCATGTGCCAGAATGGCACCACAAGAACGCGCTCCTCGGCGTCACCGTCGAGCGGGCGCACATCACGGTGTGAGTCGAAAAAGGGGGTCGGATCATGGAGACGGCACAGGACCGGACAGAGGCGTCACCCGGCCCCTTCACGGCCTTCGCCCGCTTCGTGCTCTGCGGCGGCGGGGTGGGACTCGCCTCCAGCTTCGCCGTGTCGGCCCTCGCCGGCTGGATCCCCTGGGTCTGCGCCAACGCCCTGGTCACCGTGGTGTCCACGCTCCTCGCCACCGAACTGCACGCCCGCTTCACGTTCGGCGCCGGCGGGCGGGCGACGTGGCGCCAGCATGCGCAGTCGGCCGGATCCGCGGCGGCCGCGTACGTGGTGACCTGCGTGGCGGTACTCGCCCTGCACCAGCTGGTGGCGGAGCCCGACGCCATGCTCGACCAAGCCGTCTACCTGTCCGCCTCCGCACTCACCGGTGTCGTACGGTTCGCGGTGCTGCGCCTGGTCGTCTTCGCACGGAACCGCGCGCAGACCCCGGCACCCGCCGCCCTTCCCGCGCACACGACCGAGACACCCGCCTCGGCCACGATCGGCACCGAGGAGCTCTGCTGCGCGGCCTGACGGTGCTGTGGGCGGCATGCCGCCCACAGCACCGTGCCAACCGCACGACGGTGTTCCCTCACACCCGCGGGGGCGGGGTCTCCGCGAGCCGGTCGACGCCGAAACCGCTGATCAGCAGGCGCTCCTTGCGGTTGCCGGTGAGAGACTGACTCCAGTCGACGAAACCGCCGTCGCCGACTTCCGGGCCGCTCTCGTCGACTCCGGCGAAGATCTTGAAGCAGAGCCCTCCGTAGTACCCGCGTCCGGTCGTACGGTCGGGATCCTCGGTGACGGAGACATCCGGGAACCCCGCGCACTCCTCCCGTATCCGGTCGGCGACCGGGCGGCTCGCGTCCTCCAGGCAGGTGAGCCGGATCTGTGTCCACCGCGCCCCGGCGGCCGCCGTCGCCCGGGCCGCGAACCGCAGGTGCTCGGCCAGCTGCTGGTGCTCGAAGGACCGGTTGCCCGTGTCCCGTCCGGCGGTCACCAGGCCGAGGATCTGGAAGTGGGCAAGCATCCCGGACCGTCCGAAGTGCTGGGCCCGCACCACGCGTTGGCAGGCCGCCAGCCGCACCAGCGCATCCGACCGGGGATCGGCGGCCAGGGCCCGGGAACGTCGCAGCGACGCCTCCAACGCCAGGGCGTTGGTCGGGTCGGCCGCGACCTCGCTGCCGCGTACGGTGGCGATCACCTTGCGCGGATCGACGGTCGCGACGGCCGAGTGCGCGGCCAGCGGCAGGACGGGGGCGAGCACGAGCGTCTCGAAGCCGTCGGGCAGCGCGGACAGCAGCGCGTCCTCGGTGCGGCGGAGTGCCACGAAGCTGACCGGCGCCGGCGCGACGAACCGGTCGTCGCGATAGCGCCGCATCACCTCGGCGGGCGAGCGCCGGTCGGCCCTGCGCCTGAAGACTTCGAGCAGCAGCGTGGTCAGGTCTCCGCCGGACATACCGTCGGTGAGCAGGTCCAGAAGCTCCGGACCACCGTGCCGCCCGAGGATGCGTCGCAGTGCCGGGTTGGCGGGGAAGTCCTGATCGAGATCGTCACTCGTCATGGAGAGGGAGTATCGCCGGACGGCTTCCGGCTGGACCAGTGACTTTCCGGCACCGCCCGCCGGGGCCCGCAGCTGCCCCTCGTGTCCGGACCGGCGCAGATCTCAGGTCGTCGTCCCGCTGCCGCCGCTGGGGACGTGGCCCAGGTCCACCACGCAGAAGATGTTGTCGTCCGGGTCGGCGAGGACGACGAAATCAGGATCCGGCGGATAGGAGTCCCAGTCGACGGCCCGCGCGCCCAGAGCGATCAACCGGTCCACCTCCGCCCGCTGCTCCTCCCGCGTCTCCGCGTAGAGGTCCAGGTGGATACGGGGTCGGGGCTCGGCCGGGGACGTACTGCGCATCAGCCCGAGGGCACGGCCGGAGCCGTCGGCGTGGTCGAGGAACCGCCAGGTCTCGCTCTCCGCCTCGCGGGAGGCGACGAGATCCAGGGCCGCGGTCCAGAAGGCCACCGCGCGGGGAATGTCCGCGACACCGATGGCGGGGACTCCGAGTCTCAGCATGGAGCGAGTCTAGGCTCGGCACCCTTCGCACCGCCCAGGACCGGTTCGGGGCGGACCCACAGAAACCGACACCCCGTCAGGGACCGGTGCGTTTTTCTCGGAGCTTGATCTTGACACCGACGCCCACGAGTGGTGGTTTAGACCACTCCACCACCTGAATGTAGTGGTCCACTTTCGTGGAGGTGCAGTGACCCGTATGCCTCGAAGTCATCCGTACCGTCTCCCCCGTGTCCCCCGTCTCCCCCTTCTCGGCGCCACAGCCCTGCTGGCGCTCGGTACGCTCTCCGCTCCCGCCCAGGCGGCCGGAGAGCCGGCGGCCACCACGGCGCCACCCTCGTCCGGCGGCGCCCCCTCCGCAGGCCGGCCCGTCGTCACTCCCACGCCGCAGCAGATGAAGTCGGCCGGCCGGGACCTCCGCGTCCCGGACCGCGTGCGCCTCGTACTCGGTGACGACGTCGACGCCGCGAGCGCCGATGTGATCAAGAAGGCGCTGGCCTCGGCCGGGGCCCGCCACATCGTCACGAGCACGGCCGGGGCCTCCGCCTCCGCGCCGCGCGGCCGTGGAGCGACGCTGACCGTCGTCGCCGGTTCCCTCAAGGACGGCGCGGTGGCCGACGCCCTGCGCGCCACCGGCGGCACCGTCCCCCGCACCCTGGTCGCGGAGGGCTACTCCCTCGCCTCCCGGGGTGACAGCGTCGTGCTGGCCGGCAACGACGGCGACGGCATCTACTACGCCGCCCAGACGCTGCGGCAACTGGTGACCGGAAAGCACACCCTGGCCGCCGTGTCGATCACCGACCACCCGGCCATGCCCCTCCGAGGCAGCATCGAGGGCTTCTACGGTGCTCCCTGGTCGCACACCGACCGGCTGGACCAACTCGCCTTCTACGGCGACATCAAGGCCAACACCTACATCTACACCCCGAAGGACGACGCGTACCTGCGGGAGGAGTGGCGCGAGCCCTACCCCGCCGACAAGCTGGCCGACCTGCACGCACTGATCCAGCAGGCCACCGCCCACCACGTCGACTTCACCTACGCCGTCTCCCCGGGGCTGTCGATCTGCTACAGCGACCCGGACGACGTGAGCGCCCTGAAGACGAAGCTGGGCACCCTCTACGACCAGGGCGCCCGCAGTTTCTACGTGGCGCTGGACGACATCAGCTACACCAGGTGGAACTGCGACGCCGACCAGGAGAAGTACGGCGCCCCGGGGAGGGGCAGCGCGGGCCGGGCGCAGACCGACCTGCTGAACGCCGTGCAGCACGACTTCATCGACGCCCGTCAGGACGCGGAGCCACTCCAGTTCGTCCCCACGGAGTACTCCGACACGGCCGACTCCGCCTACAAGTCCGCGCTGCGCGAGCACCTGGACCCGAAGGTCGTCGTGCAGTGGACGGGGACGGACGTCGTTCCCCCCTCGATCAGCATGGAGGACGCCCAGGCGGCCTCGGCGGTGTGGGGACGCAAGGTGTTCCTCTGGGACAACTACCCGGTCAACGACTACGGGCAGACGACGGGCCGGCTGCTGATGGCCCCGTACGACAAGCGGGAGGCCGGGCTGCACAAGGCGCTGAGCGGCATCGTGCTCAACCCGATGAACCAGGCCGCGCCGAGCAAGGTCGCCCTCTTCGGCGGGGCGTCCTTCGCCTGGAACGACGAGGACTACGATCCCGACCGCACCTGGCGCGCGGCAGCCGGCTACCTGGCCGGCGGCGACCCCGCCACCACCCGGGCCCTGCTGGCGTTCTTCGACACCGAACATCTCGCACCGACCTTCGGCGACACGAACTGGCAGCCGCAGGCACCCGAACTGGCGTCACGGCTGGCGGACTTCACCCAGGCCTGGAACGGCGGATCCCTCACCGAACGCCGAGCCGCACTACGCAAGCTCGACGCCTACGCGGACGTGCTGGCCGGAGCTCCCGAGCAGATCCGCACCGGTGTACGGGATCCGGCCTTCCTGGCGCAGACGAAGCCGTGGCTGGACGCGCTCGACCTGTGGGGCGACGCGCTGAACGCCACTCTGGACGGCCTGCGGGCCCAGATCCGCCCGGGCGACGGGCAGGCGGACTTCACCAAGGCGGCGGACCTGGCGAAGCAGGCCGCCGCGCTCACCACCATCCCGGGCACGACCCGGCCACAGGGCGCGATCAAGGTGGCCGACGGGGTGCTGGACACGTTCATCAAGCAGGCGCCACAGCTCTGACGCGCGTCCCGCGTCGCGCGCTCGCCCGATCCCGCCCTGACCGCATGCCGAAGCCCTCCGGAAAACTCGCCCGGAGGGCTTCGGCATGCATGTGGCCGACGGGCGCCCATGCCGCCCCTGCGTCCGTGGCCGCCCGCCGGCCCTTCGGGCTCCCCGTGCTCCCCCGGACCCGAGCCCCTCGCCCCTCCCCCGGGCAGCGCGGTGCGTTCCCGGCGGCCGGACTGCCGCGCGCTCTCCCGCGCCCGTGAGGACTTGGGTCCCCGCCGGTCACCACGACGTCATCACGCGGAAACAGCCCCTCCCTATTTTCTGTCGCTTGACAGGAACTCTCGGACGAAGGGGCTCCCATGACCGACCCCCGCTCACCCGCACGGCTCCGGGAACGCCTCCTCCCCGCCGTCCCGGCGGACGGCGTACCGACACCGCCCCCGCCGCACGACAGCAGAAAGCAGGTGTCGCACGTGACGACCACGGAGACCGGCCCCCTCCCCGGGCCCGCTGCCGCGCCGGTCCCCGAGGACGGTGCCTCCCTCGAATCCTTCGGATACCGCCAGGAGCTCCACCGCAGCCTCGGCGGCTACGCGTCCTTCGCCGCCGGCTTCTCCTTCATCTCCGTCCTGACCACGGTCTTCCAGTTCTTCGCGGTCGGATACGCCTTCGGCGGACCGGTGTTCTTCTGGGCCTGGCCGTTCGTCCTCGCCGGCCAGCTGCTGGTGGCCGCCTGCTTCGCGGAACTCGCCGCCCGGTACCCGATATCCGGGGCCGTCTACCAGTGGTCCAGCCGCCTCTCCTCCCCGTCCTTCGGCTGGTACAGCGGCTGGATCATGGTGCTCGGCCAGATCGTGGTGGTCTGCGCGGCGGCGCTCGCGCTCCAGATGGTGATGCCTCCCCTCTGGTCGGGGTTCCAGCTGGTCGGCGGCGACCCGGCTCCCCTCTCCCCCACCGGCGCGGCCAACGCGGCGGTGCTCGGCGTCGTCCTGCTCGCCCTCACCACCCTGGTGAACGCGGTCGACAACCGGGTCCTGTCGCTCGTCAACCGGATCGGGGTCACCGCGGAGATCATCGGCGCGATCCTGATCGTGGTCCTCCTCCTCAGCCACTCCGAGCGCACCCCCGGCATCACCTTCCACACCTCGGCCGGCTCGGGGACCGGGCTCTTCGGGGCTCTGCTGGTCGGCTCGTTCACCGCCGCGTACGTCATGATCGGCTTCGACAGCGCGGGTGAGCTGAGCGAGGAGACCCACAACCCGCGGCGGACAGCGCCGCGCACGATCCTCACCGCCCTCACGGCGGCGGGTGTCCTCGGCGGACTCCTCGTCCTGGGCGGGCTGCTCGCCGCGCCCAGCCTCACCGACGGGAACCTCGCCACCGACGGCATGAGCTACGTCCTGACCAGCAGCCTGGGTGACGGCGTCGGCCGTTTCCTGCTCGCGGACGTCGTCGTGGCCATCTCCGTGGCCACGCTGGCCGTGCAGACGTCCGCGTCCCGGATGCTGTTCTCCATGGCCCGGGACGGACGGCTGCCGTGTGCCCGGGCCCTGTCCGAGGTCAGTCCGCGGACCGGGGTCCCCGTGGCTCCGACGCTGGTCGTGGGTGTGCTCGCCGCCGGCCTGCTGCTGCTCAACTTCGCCTCGCCCGACGCCTTCCTCGCCATCGGGTCGACCTGCGTCGTGATGCTGTACCTGGCCTACTCCATGGTGACCGGCCCACTCCTGTACCGCCGTCTGCGCGGGGAGTTCACCACGCGCGGGGACGGCGTCGACGAGACGGGACGCCCGCTGTTCTCACTCGGCCGCTGGGGGACCGCGGTGAACACCGGCGCCCTCGTGTACGGCGTCTTCATGACCGTCAACCTCGCCTGGCCGCGCGCCGCGGTGTACGACCCCACGGGCGGCCACTGGTATTTCCAGTGGTTCGCCGTGCTGTTCGTGGGCGCCTCGGTGGCACTGGGCGCGGTCTACCGCTTCCGGTCCTCCCGGCGGTCGGCGGCCCGTACGACAGCCTCCTGATCCCCGGCCGGGCCGTTCAGCGCACGCAGCCGGCGATCCGCAGCGCGGCGTCCGCCGTGGCCTCGGCGAAGGCTGCGGCGGGCCGGTCCGGGTCGGACCGGTGGATCAGGATGACCCCCTCGATCAGCCCGAAGACCAGGTCGGTGCGGAGCGCCAGGTCGCCCTTCGCGAGCGCCGCGCCGGGTTCGGTCGCGGCGATGAGCTGGGCGTACAGGTCCTTGAGGTCGGCCCGCACCCGGTGGAAACCCGCGAACTGTTCGCCCTGCACCTCGGGCAGCACGTACAGCGCACCGAGGTTGTGGGGCCCGCCGCACAGGAGCGTGACGTCGGAGCGGCACAGCTGCCACAGCCGCTCGGCGGCCGGGACTCCCTCGCGGGCCAGGAGCGCGCGGGCGAACACCAGGGACGGGGTGACCGTCGATTCGAGGAGCTCGCACAGGAGGTCCTCCTTGCCGCCGACGTAGTGGTACATCGACGCCTGCCGCATCCCCGCGCGCTCGGCGAGCGCCCGCGTGGTGGTCGCGCCGTATCCACGGGTGGTGAACAACTCCGCTGCCGCCGCGAGGAGTTCCTCGCGCGGGGACAGGCCGCTGTCCGGCCGCTGCTCGGCACGCGGCCGGCCGACCCGGCGTCCTGGAGTGCTCATGTCCCCGATCGTCGCACACGGCTCCGCGGCGCTGCGCGGGTGAGCGATTCGTAACTCCCGTGCAACGGAGGGGCAACGGCGCCGAATCGCCCACTCCCTAATTTCTGTCGAGCGACAGAAACAAGGGGCGCCCGGGGTCACCCGGGCGCATCCCCGCCGACCCATCACAGCCCCACCGAGCCGGAGGGACGCCGCCATGGCGACAGCGACGACGTACGGAGCCAGGGACCACGCCCGCGCCCAGGAGGGCGCGCGCGTCGAGGCGATGCCCACGGTCCCCGCCGAGGAGTGGCCGGGCGAAGCACCCGGCCCGGTGGTCTGGGCCGAGGTGGTGGCCGGCGGCAACTACACCCACCGCGTCCTCGCGCGGGGCACCGAACTCCGCCTCACCGATCTGCGCGGCGACGCCTGCGCCCACCTCCTCCTGTACGTCGACGGCCGCCCGTGGGAACGCCTCAACACCGCCGACACGGTCAAGGTCCGGTGGAACGCCTACCTCACCGAGGGCGCCCAGCTGCTCTCCGGCCAGGGACGCGTCCTCGCGACCGTGGTCGCCGACAGCTCGGGCCGCCACGACACGCTGTGCGGCACCTCCGCCCTCGCCCGCAACAGGGAGCGGTACGGAGCCGGTGAGCCGGAGTCCGCCTCCCCGGCGGGCCGCGAGCTGTTCAAGCTCGCCGCACTCAAGAACGGCCTGGAGCCCCGCGACCTGCCCCCCTCGCTCTCCTTCTTCCAGGGGGTCGAGGTCCGCGAGGACGGCACTGCGGACTTCACCGGCTCGGGCGGCCCCGGCACCTCGCTCACCCTGCGTGCCGAGCAGGACCTGACCGTCCTGATCGCGAACGTCCCGCACCCGCTGGACCCGCGCCCGGAGTACGTCTCCACCCCTCTGGAGGTCCTCGCCTGGCGGGCCACGCCCACCCGGCCCGGCGACCCGCTGTGGGACGCCACTCCCGAGGGCCGCCGCGCCTACGCCAACACCGCCGACTTCCTTGCCTCCCGGGGGATCGCATGAGCCGCACCCGAACCGCGTCCGACAGGACCGCCACCGTCCCCGCCCGCGGGTCCTGGTCGGCCGGGATCCGTGCCGGCGAGCACCTGACGATCACCGACCTGCACGGCAACCAGGCCGTCGACTTCCTCGTGTACGACGCCCACGACACCGCCGTCAGGTACAGCGCGCCCGACACCGTGCACGCGCGGGGCTCGCTCTTCCTGACCACCGGCAGCGTGCTCCTGTCCAACGAGCACACTCCGCTGATGACCGTCGTGGAGGACACCTGCGGCCGTCACGACACGGTCGGCGGAGCCTGCTCCAAGGAGTCCAACACCCTGCGCTACGGGCACCACACCTACGCCCAGCACGCCTGCGTGGACAACTTCCTCGCCGAGGGTGCCAAGCACGGCCTGGGCGCACGCGATCTGGTCTCCAACATCAACTGGTACATGAACGTGCCGGTCGAGAAGGACGGCACACTCGGCATCGTG
Organism: Streptomyces sp. NBC_01460; assembly: GCF_036227405.1. Classification (NCBI taxonomy): domain Bacteria; kingdom Bacillati; phylum Actinomycetota; class Actinomycetes; order Kitasatosporales; family Streptomycetaceae; genus Streptomyces; species Streptomyces sp. NBC_01460. The sequence continues at coordinate 6,362,165 of NZ_CP109473.1, read as the reverse complement.
GACGGCATCTCCGCCCCCGGCCTGCGGGTCGTGCTGCGGGCCGAGACCGACGTGCTGGTCCTGGTGTCCAACTGCCCGCAGATCAACAACCCCTGCAACGGCTTCGAACCGACCGCCGTACGGATGACCGTGGGAGTGCCCGCATGACCTTCGACGACCGCCCGGCCCCGGGCACCCCCGCCGCCTCCTACGACCTCCCGGCCTCCGGCGCCCCCGCCGCCTTCGACACCCTGCTCGTCGCCAACCGGGGCGAGATCGCCTGCCGGATCATCCGTACGGCGAGGCGGCTGGGCCTGCGTACGGTCGCCGTCTTCTCCGACCCGGACCGTTCGGCCCCGCACGTGCGGCTCGCGGACGAGGCGGTGCGTCTCGGACCCGCTCCCGCCAAGGAGTCGTACCTCGACGCCGATCTCGTCCTCAGGGCCGCGAAGGACACCGGCGCCGGCGCCGTCCACCCCGGCTACGGCTTCCTGTCCGAGGACGCGGACTTCGCCCGCCGCTGCGCGGACGCCGGGATCATGTTCGTCGGGCCGACCGCCGGACAGCTGGAGCTCTTCGGCGCGAAGCACACCGCCCGCGCGGCGGCCGAGGCGGCCGGGGTCCCGCTCGCACCCGGCACCGGCCTGCTCGCGGACCTCGACGAGGCACGCGCCGCCGCCGGCCGCATCGGCTACCCCGTCATGCTCAAGGCGACCGGCGGCGGAGGCGGCATCGGCATGAGCGCCTGCCACGATCCGGCCTCGCTCGCCGACGCCTGGGAGCGTGTGCAGCGGGTGGCGGCGGCCTCCTTCTCCTCCGCAGGCGTCTTCCTGGAACGCCTCGTCGAGAGCGCCCGCCATGTCGAGGTACAGGTCTTCGGTGACGGTGCCGGCCGTGTGGTCACCTTCGGCGACCGCGACTGCTCCCTCCAGCGCCGTAACCAGAAGGTCCTGGAGGAGGCTCCCGCTCCGGGCCTGCCGGCCGCCGTACGCGCCAGGCTCGCCGCCGACGCGCGCGAACTGTGCGCGAGCGTCGGCTACCGCTCCGCCGGGACCGTGGAGTTCGTCTACGACGCCGCTCGTGAGGAGGCGTACTTCCTGGAGGTCAACACCCGGCTCCAGGTCGAGCACCCCGTCACCGAGGAGGTCTACGGCGTCGACCTCGTCGAGTGGATGCTGCGCCTGGCCAGGGGTGAGACCGGGGTCGTCCAGGACCCGGCCCCGGCCGCCGGGCACGCCGTCGAGGCGCGCGTCTACGCCGAGGACCCCTCCCGCGACCACCGGCCGAGCGCCGGGCTCCTCACCCGGGTCCGCTTCCCCGAGGGCCCCGGGGTCCGCGTCGACGCCTGGGTGGAGACCGGGACCGAGGTCACCACCTCGTACGACCCCATGCTCGCGAAGATCATCGCCCACGGCGCCGACCGCGCCGAGGCGCTGGCCCGGCTCGACGAGGCCCTCGCCGCGACCCGCGTGGACGGCATCGAGACGAACCTCGGGCTGGTGCGCGCCGCCCTGCGCACCCCCGCCGTCCGCGAGGCCACCCACACCACCGCCACCCTCGCCGGCGTCACCGACCCCACCCCGCGCATCGAGGTCACGGCCGGCGGCACGCTCACCACCGTGCAGGACTGGCCGGGACGCCTGGGCCACTGGCAGGTCGGTGTGCCGCCGTCCGGTCCGATGGACGACCTGTCCTTCCGGCTCGGCAACCGCGCCCTGGGCAACGACGAGGGCGCGCCGGGACTCGAATGCACCCTGCGGGGCCCGACGCTCCGGTTCACCCACCCCACCACGGTGTGCGTGACCGGCGCGGCCGCGCCGGTGACCGTGGACGGGGCGGCGGTGTCACAGTGGGAGCCCGTCACCGTCCCGGCCGGGGCGGCGCTCGCCGTGGGCAAGCCGGCCGGGTACGGGCTGCGGACCTACGTCCTGTTCGCGGGCGGCCTCGACGTGCCGGCGTTCCTGGGCAGCGCCTCGACCTTCACCCTCGGCAGGTTCGGCGGACACGGCGGCCGGGCGCTGCGCACCGGCGACGTGCTGCACGGGGGCGAGGCACGCGGGTCCGCCCGCCCCGTCCCGCACGGGGACCGGCCCGTTCTCGGCGCGACGTGGGAGATCGCCGCGGTCGAAGGGCCGCACGCCGCACCGGAGTTCTTCACCGAGGAGGACATCCACGACTTCTACGCGGCCGACTGGAAGGTCCACTTCAACTCGGCGCGCACCGGCGTACGGCTGGTCGGCCCCAAACCCCGCTGGGCCAGGACCGACGGCGGCGAGGCGGGCCTGCACCCGTCCAACATCCACGACACGCCGTACTCGGTGGGCGCGGTCGACTACACGGGGGACATGCCGGTCCTGCTCGGCCCCGACGGGCCGTCGCTCGGCGGGTTCGTCTGCCCGGCGACGATCGTCCGCGGCCAGCGCTGGAAGCTCGGCCAGGTACGCCCCGGGGACACCGTCCGCTTCGTCCCCGTCACCGTCGAGGCGGCGGCCCTGCTCCGTGCGGCACCCGCCGTCGCGCCCGTCGCGGACCGGGCCCCGATCGTCGACGGCGGCATCCTCGCCCGCGACGGCGATGTGACGTACCGGCGCAGCGGTGACGACAACCTTCTCGTCGAGTTCGGGCCGATGCAGCTCGATCTCGCGCTGCGGATGCGGGTGCACGCGCTCGCCGAGGCACTGGGCGAGGGAGGGCCGCACGGGATCACGGACCTGACCCCGGGCATCCGCTCGCTCCAGATCCAGGTCGCGCCGGACATCCTCCCGCTGTCCGAACTGCTGCCCGTCGTCCGTGCGTCGCAGGCCGTGATCCCGCCCACCGGCGAGCTGACCGTGCCGTCCAGGACCGTCCATCTCCCGCTCTCCTGGGACGATCCGGCGACCCGCGAAGCCATCGCGCGCTACATCGCGGGAGTCAGGGACGACGCCCCCTGGTGCCCGTGGAACATCGAGTTCATCCGCCGGGTGAACGGCCTGGACACCCCTGACGACGTCTACCGGACGGTCTTCGACGCCGAGTACCTGGTGATGGGGCTCGGGGACGTCTATCTCGGGGCCCCCGTCGCGACCCCGCTCGACCCGCGCCACCGCCTGGTCACGACGAAGTACAACCCGGCCCGTACCTGGACCGCGGAGAACTCCGTCGGAATCGGCGGCGCCTACCTGTGCGTCTACGGCATGGAGGGGCCCGGCGGATACCAGTTCGTGGGGCGCACCACGCAGGTCTGGGCGCGCTGGCAGGAGACCCCGTGGCTGCTGCGGTTCTTCGACCGCATCACGTGGTATCCCGTCGAGGCCGACGAACTGCTCGAACTGAGGGCGGACATGGCCGCGGGCCGCTGGTCGCCCCGTATCGAGGAGGGCACCTTCGCGCTCGCCGACCACGAGCGCTTCCTGGCCGACAACGCGGAGTCGATCGCCGCCTTCCGGGCGCGGCAGGCCACCGCCTTCGGAGCCGAGCGGGACGCGTGGGAGGCCTCGGGCGAATTCGCCCGCGCGGCGTCGGTCGCCGAACCCGCCGTCGCACAGGAGATCGAGCTGCCGGAGGGGAGCCGTCTCGTCGAGGCCGAATTCGCCGCCTCCGTCTGGCAGTTGTCCGTGGCGGAGGGCGACAGGGTCACCGCAGGACAGCTGCTGATCGCCCTGGAGGCGATGAAGATGGAGTCCCCGGTCCACGCCCCGGCCTCGGGCACGGTGACCCGCATCCTCACCAGGCCCGGCGCCCAGGTGGAGGCGGGCACCCCGTTGCTGGTCCTCGCCCCGTGAGCTCAGACGTGGGGGCGACGCCCCCGACCGACCCCACAAGGGATGTCCCCATGCATCACATCCGTGCCGCCTACGACCGCATCGCCGCCGCCGACCGCCCCGAGATCTGGATCCACCTCCGGCCCCGGGCCGAGGTGGAGGCGGAGGCGGCCGCCGTGGATCCCGGGCTGCCCCTCGCCGGCCGCCTGTTCGCGGTCAAGGGCAACATCGACGTGGCCGGGTTGCCCACCACCGCGGGGTGCCCGTCCTACGCCTACCGGCCGGACCGCGACGCCCCCGTGGTGGCGCACCTCCGCGCGGCGGGCGCGGTCGTCGTCGGGACCACCAACCTGGATCAGTTCGCCACCGGGCTGGTGGGCACCAGGTCACCGTACGGAGCGGTCCGCAACGCCCTCGCCCCCGACCGGATCAGCGGCGGGTCCAGCTCCGGGTCGGCCGTGGCCGTCGCGCTGGGCATGGCCGACTTCGCCCTGGGCACGGACACCGCGGGGTCGGGCCGCGTACCCGCCGCATTCAACGGGATCGTGGGCCTCAAGCCGACCTACGGTGCGGTGCCCACGCAGGGCGTCGTCCCGGCCTGCGCGAGCCTGGACTGCGTGACCGTGTTCGCCCGCACCCTCCCGGAGGCCGAGCGGGCCCTCGCCCACATGGTGACCGACGCCGGCCGGCCTCCGTCCCGCTCCCCCGGCCCCTGGCGTGTCGCCGTTCCCGGCGCGGAGGGTCTCGGCGAGCTCGACCCTGGGTGGGCGGAGGCCTACGAGGCCGCGGCCGGCCGCCTGGAGGCTGCGGGCGCCCTTCTGCGCCCGCTCGATCCTTCCCCCTTCCTGGAGGCCGCCGGGATGCTCTACGAGGGTGCGTTCGTCGCGGAGCGCTACACCGCGGTGGGCGAGTTCGCGGACAAGGGAGCCCCCGACCTCGACCCCACGGTCGCGGCGATCATCGCGGGGGCCCGCGAGCTCCCGGCCCACCGCCTCTACGCCGACCGGACCCGGCTGGCGGCGCTCCGGGCGCGGGCCCTCGACTCCCTCGGTGACGCCGACGCCCTCCTGCTGCCCACCGCGCCCGGCCATCCCACCCTCGCCGAGGTCGCCGCCGATCCCCTCGGATCGAACGCCCGGCTGGGCCGCTTCACCAACTCGACCAACCTGTTCGGCCTCGCCGCCGTCGCGGTTCCCGCGGGCACGGTCAGCGGTCTCCCCTTCGGAGTGATGCTCATCGGCCCCGCCCACACCGAGGACCGGCTGGCGCGCATCGCGACCCTGCTCACCGAACCGCCCGCCCGCCTGGCCGTCGTGGGCGCCCACCTGACCGGTCAGCCGCTGAACCCGCAGCTCCTGGCCCTCGGAGGCCGCTACGTGGACACGACCACGACCGCCGCCGAGTACCGTCTCCACGCCCTGGCCACCGTTCCGCCGAAGCCCGGACTGGTCCATGTCCCGGACGGTACGGGAGCTCCGGTCGAGGCCGAGATCTGGGAGCTTCCCGCCGCCGCTCTGGGTGCTCTCGTGGCCGCTCTCCCCCGGCCGATGGCGATCGGCAGCGTCTCCCTCGCCGACGGGACGTCGGTGCCCGGCTTCCTGTGCGAGCCCGAAGCGACCTCCGACGCGCGGGACATCACCCGGTACGGCGGCTGGCGCGCCTACATCGCCTCGCTCTGATCCGCCGGTGCCGACGGGTACGGTCGCGGCTGCCGTCGCCTGCACCGACGGCTACGGTCCCAGCTGCCGTCGCCGGCACCGACGCCTACGGTCCCAGCCGCCGTCGCCGGCGTCAGTGCGGCAGGTCCAGCTCGGCCACGATCGTCTTGCCCACGGGCGCGCGGTCGAGGACGTCCCACCGGTCGGCGAGCGCCGCCACCAGGAGCAGACCCCGGCCGCCCTCCGCCAGCGGCGGCGTCGAGGGGTGGAGCTCGCCCGGGGCGGGAGGCCGTCGTTCCCCCCGGGCGTCGGACACCGCGATACACAGGGTCCGGCCACGGATCGCGACGGTGACCTCGAAGTCCCTTCCAGGGACGCAGCCGTGGGTGACGGCGTTGGCCGCGAGCTCAGCGACGAGCAGGGCGGCGGTGTCGGACGCCTCACTGCCGTGCGGCACGCCCCATGTGTCGAGCTGGTGCAGCACGAGCCGGCGGGCGAGGCGGGCGCCACGTGGAGTGGAGCTGAAGCGCTGGACGAACACACCCGTGAGGGGCAGTGCTCGACCGGTCACGGTGACGGACAGTGCGTTCATGCGCCCACGATGACGGCGCCCACCCCCCTTCACCAGCGGCGACGCGCGTACGCCGCATCGGCGTACGCCCCTTCCGGGCGCCCGGTACGCGACACCGGGCGTGGCGCCGGGCCGACCACCTCCGGCGTCACGGCGTCATGACCTCAAGCCGAGTGATTGTCCAGACCGAACAACCTCTCTCCTGCAAATCGGTCGACTCCTCTCCTGATTTTCCTTCTGAACGCTGCCATGATCCCCCTGTAGGCAAGCCAGGCACTATGTAGCAACTTCACAAATCAGGGAGGCTCGTGTGACCCGCAACGGTCGTGTGCTGGTGACGGGCGTCGGTGCGATGACGCCGTTGGGGGCCGATGCGCCGTCGTCGTGGTCGGGGCTGCTGGACGGCAGGTCGGGGGTGCGCTTCCTGGAGGAGGACTGGGCCGCGGACCTACCCGTACATGTCGCGGCCGGCCTCACGGTCGACCCCGCCTCCCTGTTTCCGAGGACCGAGGCCAGAAAGCTGGACCGCGGTGAGCAGGTCGCCGTCCTCAGCGCGCGCGAAGCCTGGCAGGACGCCGGTGCTCCACAGGCCGAACCGGAACGACTGGCCGTCGTCATCGGCACGGGGACCGGCGGTGTCCTCACCACGCTGGACCAGGACGACGCCTTCGAGCGCGCCGGGATTCGACGGCTCTCGCCGTTCGCGGTCCCCATGCTGATGCCCAACGGACCGGCTGCCCGGGTGAGCATGGACCTGGGCGCGAGGGGCGGCGCCAGAACGCCGGTGAGTGCCTGCGCGTCCGGAGCGGAGGCACTCGCCCTGGGGCAGGACCTGATTCGCAGCGGGCGGGCGGACGTGGTCGTCGCAGGAGGGGTGGAGGCATGCCTCCACCCCTTCACCATCGCGGCGTTCGCACAGATGAAGGCCCTGTCGACACGGTCCGTGGACCCGGAGAGCGTGTCCCGCCCGTTCGACGTCGAGCGGTCCGGGTTCGTCATGGGCGAGGGCGCGGGGATGATGGTGCTCGAACGCGCCGAGTTCGCCCGGGCCCGTGGAGCACGTGCCTACGGCACGCTGGCCGGCAGTGCCGTGAGTTCAAGCGCGAAGCACATCACGGCGTCCGACGCGGAAGGCCAGGCCTTCGCCATGGAGCTGGCGTTGCGCGACGCCGGCCTGACCCCGGCGGACATCGGGATCGTGCACGCGCACGCCACCTCCACGGAGTCCGGTGACCTCGCGGAGGCGGAGGCCATCGGCCGGGCCATCGGCAACCATGCCGTGGTGACGGCGACGAAGTCGATGACGGGTCACATGATGGGCGCGTCCGGAACGGTCGGCGCCATGGCCGCTCTGTTCGCCCTCAGGGAAGGCACGGTTCCGGCCACGCGCAACCTCGACGCGCTCGACCCGCGCGTGGAACTGGACGTGGTGCGTGGTGAGCGGCGAACCGGACAGTGGTCCGCCGCTCTGGCCAACTCGTTCGGGTTCGGCGGACACAACGTCAGTCTCGTCTTCACCGAGTGACGACGACCGTACGGCTCGATGAGGAGGCCGGGCGGAAGCCCCCCTTCCGGTGGCGATGCGCACGTACGACGGCTCAGGGCGTACGCATCAGGTTGCGGAGGCCGGCGACGAGGGCCGGGACATCGCGTTCGACCTGCTCCGGGGGCGTCCGGTCGGACGATTCCGGCTTCTGGAGCACGGCGTGACAAGGGCGGCAGAGGCCGTCCGGGAGTGCCCCGGCCGGGCCTGGTCGACCACACTCGGCGCACTCGACCAAGAGGCCGCGCACGGGAACACCTGGCGGGCCCGAAGCCGGTCCCGGTGCGGCGGGCAGGTGGGGCGGCATCTTGTCGGTGAGGCGGCGGCGCACCAGGCCGACGGGGGACCCGATCCGCTCGGGGAGCCCGGCGGTGAGTGCCGAGGTCACGTAGTCGGCGCCGACACCGCGCGCGAACCAGGCGGCGGCGAGTGGTTCCAGGACGGCGCAGTCGGCTGCGGAGAGCGCCAAGCGGTTTTCGTGGCGGCCCAGTTCGGCGAGAACGAGGTAGGCGGGGGAAGGGGCCTCAGAGGGATGCGGGCCGCCCATGTCAGGCCCGCTCTCCGGCACCGGGGGCTGCGGCGGTTTCAGGGAGGGCAACGCCGTGGTGTCCACCTCCGCACCGCGCTGAGGGGGTACAACCGGCGCGGCGAAGGGCTCGGGCGCCTGCTCCGGCACGGTGGTTCCGCCTGCGAGCTGTGCGGCCCACCATGCGTTGTCGCGGGCCGCACGCGACCAGTAGGTGAGCGTCACCCATCGGCACTGCCCCTCCCCCGCCACCCGGCAGCGCACGCGCCGCAGGTGCCCGGCCACCGCGAGGGCGCGCAGGGCGGTACCGATGGCCATCTGGCCGTACAGGGGCAGGTCCTTGGCCAGCGACTTGATGTCCATCGCGGCGCCGTCGGGCAGGCGGTCGATATACCCGGCGACATACCGCTCACGTTCCGGGAGGAAGGCGAAGTCGTCTCGGCGGGCCTGCTCCTGGCCGGGAACGGACTGCTTGCCGTAGCCGGAGGGAGCCGCGCGGTACGGACGTGAGGCTGCGGGGGCGGGCAACGCGGAGCTAGGGTGCTGGATAGCCACGAGATCGTCTTTCTAAGGGGTCGATCTTGGGTCAGACCCCGGCCGGTGCGCCTAACACCGCGTCGGGGTCGATGCGTTGAGGGCACCGTAAGCAGCCGCGACTCTCCGCCGCAACTCGCCCACAATGAGTCATACTTGCTGGCCGTGACGGGGCGGGGAGGGGGAGAGGTTTCTCCCAACCCCCCTACCTACCTCCCGGATGAACAACACCGCTCGCATCTCGAACCTCGCAGCCCGACCCTCGGAACTCGGAGCTCAAGCGTCGGCCCGCACACCCCTCCCGCACCCCCGAACGAGTGACAGGGCGGCGTACGGCGCTCGAACCCCGAGACTCGGGACACGAGCTCCGGAGCAGGCGGGCGACAGCCCCGCGCGTGGAGCGAACACACATCGCACCACCCTTGCCGCGCGTACGCTATGAGATCGCACGCACACACTCAGTCGCCAGCGTCTCGCATCCACGGGTGTGCCGGTGCGACGGAGTCAGAAGCGGCACGGCGGGGGCGGGTACGCGCGAAAGGTGGCCAGCGGTGGCCTACGAGAACATGGACGACGGCGCTGCGGATGCGGCGGCGGGAGGCACCGGCGCGGGAACCGGAACCGAGCCCGGAGTGTCGGACAGCCTGCGTACGTTCGGCGCGGTCGTCCAGGCCCTGCGAGAACACGCGGGCCTCACGCGCGAGGAGTTCGCCGACCAGGTGCGCTTCTCCAAGCACACGGTCGCCTCGATCGAGCAGGGCCGCCGGATGCCGGACCACGACTTCGTGGAACGCGCGGAGGCGGCGCTCGGAAATACGGGAGCGCTGCGGAAGGCCGCTCCGCATCTGTCCCGGCAGGCGGGGCTGGCGAGTTGGTTCCGGCAGTGGGCGCGGGTGGAGACGACGGCGATCAGCCTGTACACGTACGAATGCCGGGTGATCCCGGGCCTGTTGCAGACCGAGGCGTACGCGCGAGCCGTCTCGCTGGACGCACCACCGCTGCCCGACCCGGACGAGCTGGAGAACCGGATCGCGGCGCGGCTGGCCAGGCAGGAACTGCTGGCGATGACGCGGAGGCCGCCGACCGCGTTCAGCTTCATCGTGGAGCAGGCGGTGCTGGAGAGGTGGACGGGCGGGGAAGCGGTGACGCGGGAACAGTTCGACCGACTGCTGGAGTTGATCGAGCGGAACTGGAACGTGGAGTTTCAGGTCATGCCGCTGCGACAGCCGTCGCACGCAGGGATGGATGGGCCTCTGCAATTGGCCGAGACACCCGACAACCGCTGGTTCGGATACTCCGAGGGCCAGAAGAACGGCCGCCTGATCACCGTCCCAAAGGAGATCAGCGTCCTCCAACAGCGGTATGCGAAACTGCGCTCGCAGGCCCTGACGCCCGACGACTCTTGCAGCCTGCTGAAGCGAATGCGAGGAGCGCTATGAGCACGTCCCAACTGGCCTGGCACAAGAGCAGTTACAGCGGCTCCGAAGGAGACAGCTGCATCGAGGTGGCGGAGGGCACACAGGTGATACACGTCCGCGACTCCAAGGTCCAGCTGAGCCCTGAACTCACCCTCTCCCCGACCGCATGGCGCGCCTTCGTCACCTACGCCGTCCAGGGCTGACCCTCACCCACACCCCGGACCCGTCCGGCGCGGGGCGTAGCCGACACTGCCTCACGTCGCATCGTTGTCGGATTCAGGGGAGCTGGCGCGCGAAGCGGCGGACGGCATCAGTGAAGGCATCTGGATCGTCGAAGTTCGCGAGGTGCCGTGCCCGCGGGATCAGTTCGACGCGCGCGTGGGGATGTGCGCGGGCGAAGTCCGCCTCCCCTGCGCGGAAGACGGCGTCCTTCTCGCCGTTCAGGATCAGGACCGGAGCCTTCACGTGACGCATCGCCCCCGCGTCGAAGCGTCCGAGTACGTCTCCCCAGGCCGCCGGCAGGGTATGGAAGGCGTAGCCGGCACGGAGGGTTGCCTCCACCACGTCCCGTGGGTAAAGCCGCCGCAGCAACCGGTCGTTCCACCGGGTCAGGCGATCTGCAGGCATACGAGGGACCAGTCCGGCGACCAGGCGATAGGGCACTGCCCGGAGACCGCGGGTGGAGGCACTGGCTCCCGCGAGGATCATTCCGCGCAGTTGTTCCGGACAGCGCCGCGCGAACTCCAGTGAGGCGTATCCGCCGAGCGAGTGCCCCACGACCAGGGCCGGCCCATGGTCGAGCGAGTCCACCGCAGAAGAGATGATCTCCGTCGCCGCGCTCAGGCTCCAGGGCTGAGCGGAGCGGTCCCCGTGGCCGGGCAGGTCGATGGCGATCACCGGGAATTCGTCCCGGAGCGCGGCAAGCTGCATGCTCCACTGTCCGGCGCTGAAACGCGTCCCGTGAACGAAGACTATGGGCACTGCATCCACTGCCGTCATCACTCCCCCAAGAGACACCGTCCTAGCCGACTTTACCGGCGGGATCCACGTCGCGATCAAGGGAGATTCCGGAAGGTTCTCACACTGCGCCCGTCTGCCCGCGTGTGACCACGTCCGGTGCCACACGCGGGCAGACGGGCCCGGAAACCCCGGTCGCGTGCCCGCCTGGACGGTGCGTCAGACGATGGCGAGCCGGTCCACCAGCAGCTCCACCCACTGCTCGGTGCCCTCCGGCAGCAGTCGTCCGGCCCGGGTCAGGGTGGCCAGCCCGTGCAGGGACGCCCAGAACGTCTCGGTGAAGAGCCCCGGGTCGACCCCCTCCCCGGCGACTTCGCCGAGGCTCTCCAACAGCGCGGCGAAGGCGTCCTTGAGAGGTGCCGGGGTGTCCTCGCGCGCGAACGCCAGACCGCCGTCGAGCTGGAAGATGGCGTCGTAGACCGCCGGGTTGCGCTCGGCGAAGTCCAGATAAGCGCGGGCCAGGGCGGCGACCCGGGCACGAGGGCCATCCGCGGCGGCGGTCGCGTCGCGCACCACCACGGCCAGCTCGGCGGCGCCCTCCAGGGCGACGGCGCCGATGATCTCCCGTTTGCCGCGGAAGTGGCTGTAGAGGACGGGCTGGCTGTATTCGATGCGCTCGGCGAGCCGACGGGTGGTGACCGCGCCCCAGCCCTGCTGCTCCGCGAGTTCGCGGGCCGTGGCCACGATGAGGCGCTCGCGTTCCGCCCGCTCGCGCTCCTTGCGTTCCTGTACCGACATGATTCGACCCTAGCACCGCTAGACAACTGAACGGCACTAGTACTAGCGTTGCCACATCGGCTAGCAGCACTAGATTCCGAAAGGGTCATCATGCTCAACACACTTGAGGTCGTCACCACCGTGGTCGTCGGAGTGATGGTGGGGGTGGAGTTCTCCGTCGCCTTTGTCATGAACCCGATCTTCAACGCCCTCCCGGAGGACAGCGGCCAAGCCGGCCGCGCCCACGGAGGCCGGATGCTCGGCGCCGTGATGCCGTTCTGGTACATCGGCTCGCTCGTCCTCGTCGCGATCTGGGCCGTCACCGGATGGCAGCAAGACGGCGCGGGCCTCGTCGTCATCGGCGGCGCGCTGCTGATCATCAGCGTGATCATGTCGATCCTGCTGCTCGTCCCGATCAACAACCGGAGCAAGACGTGGACCGCCGAGAACCGGCCCGCCGACTGGAAGCAGCAGACGACCCGCTGGGACCGCTACCACTACGTCCGCGTCGCCGTCATCATCGCCGCCTTCGCCCTGCTGGTCGCCGCCCTCGCCTGACACCAGGGCCCACAGCAGCCGGGAACGCACCCCCGAAGCTCACCAGGCGGACGAAGACCCACAAGGAGAAGAACCATGTCACTGAAGAAGATCAACACCTTCCTGACCGCCGCCTTCATCCTCTTCATCCTCTGGTTCGGGACGGAGTTCATCCTGAGCCCGGAGACGACGGCACCGAACTTCGGCCTGCCGAGCTGGCCGTCCGGCGACGGCGGCGGCTTCCTGATCGTCAAGGGGATCCGCGACGTCGTCCTGGCCCTGGTCCTGGGCATCCTGCTGGTGACGGGCCACCGTCGGGCGCTGGGCTGGGTGCTGCTGGTGGAGGCCGTCGCCGCGTACGGCGACATGACCACCGTGCTGGCCCACCACGGCTCCGTGGCGACAGCGCTCGGCGTACACGGCCTGACCGCGACGCTGATGGTGGTCAACGGCCTGCTGGTCATGCGGGAGACCCGCAAGATCGCGACCGCTCCGGCAACACCCGTCACGCAGCCCGCCTAGCCGGCTCTGCCTGGTGCATCATGTGACCGCTCCAGGCCCGGGTCTCTGACGCGGCCATGGATCGGGATGTCGAGTGATGCCGAGCGGGAACGACTGCGGCCGTTCCCACCGGTCAGCAACGGGCGTTGCAGCCGGCGCCCGCAACGAACCGCCGCCGACGTTCTCGGACGCCGCGTCATCGTCTCCCAGGAGCGGGTGCCGGAGGTCCCGCGGCTCGATGACGACGACGTGCGGGCGCGGTTCCGCGAGGCGGCGGCTGAGGTGCTGAGCACGGCAGCGGTCGAGCGCGTCGTGACGCTCGTCGCGGACCTGCCGGAGCCGACCGACTGCTCCGAACTGTTCGAGCTCTTCGCCTCGGCCCCGTGTCACGGTGTCCCTGAGGCTTGAGAGCGCCAGGCGTGCGGCGCATGGCACTCGCGTGGCCACGATTCCGGGAAAGCCCTGTGCACGGTCCGGGTGAGGGGTGTCGCGGTCGGGTCACCCCGATCCGGCGGGGCGGCAGTAGGCGTGGATCAGTTCCTCGTGCTGGGGGAAGGTCTGCAGCAGGTCCTGGGCCCGGGCGAGCGTCATGTCGGCGTAGTCGAACCCGGGTGCGACGGCTTCACTGATCAGGCCGTGGTCCCCATCGGTGAGGTGAGATGCCTTCCAGACTCCTCCAGCGACCGCGAGGGTGAGGAGCTGGCCCTGTCCGGGGTCCTGGCCCAGGACGGCGGTGCGGTGGCGGCCGTCGGGGAACAGGAGGTGGTAGGTGATCGGCTCGCCGTGGTGATGGAAGTGGAGGATGTCCGAACGGTTGAGGTGCCAGTGGCCGATCGGTGACCGGCGGGTCAGCAGGTAGTGGATGGACGTCAGGGTGTACCGGTCTCCCGCGGGCGTGGGGACGTGGGGGCGGTGGTCGGCCTGGAAGGTCCGGCGGAAGTATCCGCCCTCGGCGTGCTCTTCCAGGCCGAGTGTCTCGATCCAGTGGTCCGCTGTGAGCATGGGAGCGTCCTTCGGCAGATCAATTCGGCCGGTTCCGTTCAGGTTCTGCTCAGGAATCTTCGTCCAGTGCACGAATTCCTGCCTTGAAGACGTCGTCCCGGAAGAGCGCGCGGAGCCGGTCGCCGTCCTTCTGGTCCTGGGGTTCGAATTCTGCCGTCCAGTGGATTCTGCAGGATCCAGGCGTTCGGTTTTCGATTACCTGGATCTTCGCGCGGTAGAAGGTGACGGGAAACGGGCTGGTGATGATGGCGTAGCGGACACTGCGTGTGGTGGTGTCACAGGCCAGGAGCTCCTCGCGGATGACGCCCCCGTCGCGGGTGGTGAGGGTTCTGACGATGCCGCCCTCGGGGCCGGGCTCGGTTTCCCGGCTGCTGTGCGCGATGAGGGGGTGCCAGTCGGCGATGTCGCAGAATGCCTCGACCTTCTCCCAGGCGGATGCGAGCGGACGGCTGATGTCGTCCTCTACGGTGACCTGCCCAGCGGGCATGATATTCATCCTATGATCGGGAAATGGAGAGGGTTTTGGGGAACTGAGGCGTCATCATATACAACGAGGTCTTCATTCCATTTCGACTGGATCGGGACCCGTCAACCGTGACCAGCCCTCTTCTGCAAGGTGAGCCGCGACCCGTTGAGGGCCTGGTTCCATTCGCGGCCACCACCGTCGATGTCACCGCATCGCCGCAGGACGGACCCAGCCTTCTGCTGCGTGCAGCCGCCCGCCTGACCGCAGCAGCACCGCTGGGTGACCAGCCGGCCCTGGCCCGTGGCGAGCTCACCTGCCGGCTCGAACCGGGCCTGCAGGCCCGCATGTTCCTCACCACCGAGATGCGTCCGGGGGCAGCCGCTGACCGGCTGCTGCGTCTGAACCTGACGCTCTCGGGCTCGTCGGCTCCTTCCGCCGCGGTCCTGGCACGCTGGGCCGAGATCTGGCACCGCCAGCCTCTGTCCGCCCTCGAAGTGGAGCGGGTGGCCGGTGAACTGCCGCTGATGAACGCCACCGTGGAGCGACTGCGCCCGGGCAAACCGCTGGCCGGCTACGCACTGCTGGTCACCGGGCACTTCCTGACCGACCTCGTCCACCTCGTGGGCTGCCTCGGTGAACTCGGTGCGCCGCTGGAGGCAGTGACGGTTCTGCGCAAGGACTACGCGTACCAGTGGCGCGACCGTGTCCACGGGCACCTGCAGGAGTGGGGAGTCACCGTTGCCGACTGCACCGACTCCCGGGCCGTGCACGAACACGCGGTACGTGCCGACCGTGCCGGGCTGCGGCCTCTGGCCCTCGACGACGGCGGCTACGTCGCCCCGCAGCTGTTGGACGCCGCCCGCGCCGGGACCTGGGCGGGCGACTGGGCAGGGGTGGTCGAGCAGACCATGTCGGGCGTCTACAAGCTGCGGGGCCGCGAGCCGGAGCTGACGTTCCCGGTGTTCTCCGTGGCCCAGTCGCGCCTCAAGGGCCGGATCGAGTCGTACTGGATCGCGGACCAGGCCGTCACCACCGCCTTGTCCCTGCTGCCCGCGCCGAAGATCGAGGGACAGCCCGCCCTGGTCATCGGCTACGGCAATGTCGGCGCCCAGATCGCTGACATCCTCGCCCGGCGCCGGATGCGCGTCGCCGTGCACGACGCCGACATCCTCCATCTCATCGAAGCCCACGAGAGGGGCTACACCACCGCACGCAGCCTGCCCGACCTGCTCGGTGACCACGCTCCCCTGCTCGTCTTCGGCGCGACGGGCCGTACGAGCATGTCCTCCCCCGAGTTCACGGCCCTGCGCCGTCCGGCCTACCTGGCCAGCGTCAGCAGCCGGGACGTCGAATTCGACCTCGCCGCTCTCGAAGCCCTCTCCGGCCGGCGACCCGCATCCCCCGGGACGGCAGGCCACCGCCCCTCGTCCACCTACGGACTGCCCTCGGGCGTCGACGTCACCGTGCTGGCCGGTGGCCGCCCCGTCAACTTCTACGAGACCGACAGCATCAGCAACCTGCACTCCGACCTGGTCTACGCCGGCATGCTCACCGGCGCGTGCGCCGTCACCGCCCCGGCGACCACACCCGGCCTGGACCCGGCCTGGGCTGATGAGGTACTGGAGGAATCCGGACTGCTCCAGGACTACTACCACCGCTACGGCCCCCCTGCCGGCCGGCCGATCCCCGCCTCCACGAATCCCGAGGTTGCTCCAACCTCTCCTGCCCACAAAGGGTTTGCCGACCTCACGGCGGGCGGCGACGACACGCGACACAACTGAACGCGGGCGGAGATGTCATCTCCATCGGATCGATACGCTGTCGACCGTGGTGGGGATTACGGCGGTGCTTGGGTGACGTCGTCGCGGTTGCCGGGGGTCGGTGCAGCGGCGAGAGCGATGTCGGTGGCGTCGGCGATCAGCTGATGCCCGCTCCCGTCGCAACGGCCGGTGGAGGCCTTGTCGGTCCGCAGGATGTTGGCCCGAGCCGCGGCGTCGACGGCGTCCGGCTTCTTGCGCGTGGCGGTCCTGGTAAGGGGAAAGCAGCCGGCAGGTTGATCGCGAAGACCGGCCGACTCGCGGCCGGCCCGCGAGCAGGCGACGAGCAGTCCACGCACATTCGATCGCCACGGGAATCCGCGCGGCCCCGCTATCGCCATGCTCGGCCAGCAGGTGCGTGAGCTCGCAAACCTGCAGCATGGTCGCTGATCCGCACCGTGGCGAGTTGTCGACCCTTGACGAGACGGACCGTATCGTCTAGCTTTCTGACCGTCGGTCGGCAGCTGGTGCTCCTTCTGCTTGCCACACCATCCTGTTCGCCCAGCAAAGGACTGCTCTTGCACTGTGCTTCCGTCGGCACCACCGTTACTGCTGCACCTCTCACCACGTCTCAGATCGCTCTTGCCGAGGTGACCAAGCGCTACGGCGAACAATTGGTGCTGGACCGCGTGTCTCTCACCATTCGGCCGGGCGAAAAGGTCGGGGTCGTCGGGGACAACGGCTCCGGGAAGTCCACGCTCCTGCAACTGCTCGCAGGGCAGGAGCCTGTCAACAACGGCAGCCTGACCGTCATAGCACCGGGCGGGATCGGCCACCTTCGTCAGACGCTCGACCTGCCCGGCTCGGCGCGCGTGGGCGATGCCGTGGATCACGTACTGGGCGAACTGCGTGCCCTGGAGAACCGGATTCGTGTCGCCGAGGCCACACTGGGCACAGTCGGCACTGCTGGGTTCGAGCGCTACGCCTCGCTGGTGGCCGAGTTCGATGCGCGGGGCGGGCACGCAGCCGATCGCCGGGTCGAGGTGACCTTGCGCCGGCTCGGCGAGCATGAGCCACTGGACCGGAAGCGTGCGCTGAGCACCCTCTCCGGAGGGCAGCGCTCCCGGCTCGAGCTCGCCGCGACCCTGGCCCTGGACTCCGAACTGCTGCTGCTCGACGAACCGACCAACGATCTGGACGACGAGGCCGTGGCCTGGCTCGAAGGACATCTGCACCGTCATCGGGGCACGGTCATCGTGGCCACGCACGATCGGGCGTTCCTGGAACGCGTCACCGACACCATCCTGGAAGTGGACCACGATCAGCGCACGGTACGGCGCTACGGCAATGGATACACCGGCTTCCTCGCCGCCAAGGCGGCAGCTCGGGCACGGTGGGTGTGGGATCACGAGCAATGGCGCAATGAGGTCGCCCGGCAGGAACACCTCGCCGACTCCGGTATCGGGCTGCTGGCAGCGATCCCCCGCAAGGGACCGTGGGCGTTCAGCGGCGCCGGCACCTTTCGAGCGCGCTCGCGGTCACACGGCGCACAAAGCCGGATCCGGAACGCACGCGAGCGGTTGCAACGACTCACGGAGCACCCCGTGCCGCCGCCTCCGCGGCCGCTGCGGTTCACCGGCCGCGTCGAAGGCACGCCGACCGCCGAGGAAACATCAACAGCAGCGCACCTGGAAGGCGTCCTGGTCAAAGGGCGGTTGTATGTTCCGTCCCTGAAACTCGCCCCTGGTGACCGACTGCTCGTCACCGGCCCCAACGGCGCCGGCAAAAGCACCCTTCTCCAACTGCTCGCAGGGGATCTGGCGCCTGACGCCGGCATAGTGCGCCGACCGCGCCGGGTTGGATTCCTACGTCAGCACAGCGCGCCCGACGACGCCCTCGATGCCCGACCGCTGCTCGCGGCATTCGCAGCCGACAGGGTGGGACAGCCCGACGAGCACGCCGACGCGCTCCTTGCACTCGGCTTGTTCCACGCTCACGACCTCGCTGTTCCTGTACGGAACCTGTCCGTCGGGCAGCGCCGCAAGCTCGAACTGGCGCGGCTCGTGACGGCCGGGCCACTCGATCTGCTCCTGCTCGACGAGCCGACGAACCACTTGGCCCCCGCCTTGGTGGAAGAGATCGAGGCAGCCTTGGCCCACTACGCCGGCACGCTGGTCGTGGTGACGCACGACCGGCTCCTGCGCGAACGCTTCCACGGGCCCCGCCTGGAACTCCCCATGGCGGCCGAGAGAACGCACCAGAACTGACGGCCTTGATCCGCCCGACCGTGTGCGCCGAATGGCTGCAAGGACGAGTGTCTCGAGAATGCCGACTACTGGGTGCAGTCGAGTCTGCAAAGCTCGACCTCTTCTGAACTGACGGGTCAAAGTGTCCGCAGAGCGTCGTCACGTGTGACGACCGTCCATCCCAGCTGTGCCTGGGACTTCGGACGGCACCGGTGTGCAGTCGAGCCGTGACCCCGTGATCGTTCGACGCTCGTGTGATCCTCATCGGCATCGAACGGAACAAGGAGATCGCCCACCGGCCGGTGGAGGGCTTCTCCGCAGACGGCGACATCAACGCGGCCTTCGCCCTGCTCCCGCCAGGACTCTGTGCGGACCCAGGTTCCCCCGACGGCCCGTGGTCACGAGCTGTCCGGCCTCGGTGGACAGGCGGAGCCGTAGTCGACGGGCTCCCGGAGCCTGGCCCTGCCGGTCAGGGCGAGCATCGGCATCCAGGCCGGCAGGTCGAACCGTCACCACCAGCTGGTGGAGCGCGGCGCCGTCCACACCACGCTGGTAGGCCTTGATGTGCGTGAGCCCGGTCCGCAGGACGAGGTCGTCCTGCCCCTCGACTCCCGCCGCCGGCTACCCGTCACCACCCGGATCCGATGTTCTCCTCAGGCGGGCAGCGCACGTCGTCGCCTCTCAGCCCGTCGCGTGCCATGCGGTTCTGCCGGGGGTGGTCACCGGCTCCGGGCAGAGAGAGGGCGGTACGGAATTCATGCCGCGCCTCTGCGCGACGGCCTGCCGCCGCGTACGTGTTGCCGAGACGGACGCGAACCTCCATCTCCAGCCATGTGCTCGCGCTCTGTGTGAGGGTGGACAGGGCTTCGTGGTGGATGTCGACGGCAGAGTGCAGACTGCCCTGGACATGTTCCGCAGTGGCGAGACGGGACAGGCTCGCCGCGTGCAGTGGCAGGTCTTCGGCCTCGCGGGCCAGTTCGACAGCCCGCCGCAGCAGGTCGGTGGCCTCCGTGTGCCGGCCCAGAGCCAGGTTGGCATCGGCGGCGAAGCACAGGGCGTTGCTGATCGTTCTGGGTCGGCCGTTCCTCTGGGCGATGGCGACGGCGACGGCGTAGTGCTCGAGCGCCTGCTCGTGCCGCCCTTGCTGGGATCGGATCGCGCCGAGATTGCAGAGCGCGATCCCGGTCAGCCAGCCGTCGCCGAGCCGGGCCGCCAGCTCCACCGCCTCACTCAGGTGAGCAACCGCGTCCTCGATGCCGCCCAGCATCCACTCCGCGGCACCCATCCCGGCGACGGTCCGAGCCTGGTTCCGCAGATCGTCGTGGCCGCAGCCGTGGCGCCGCGCCTCGGTGAACCAGGTGTACGCCTGCCGGAACCGCCCCTGGTAGATGTCGACCATTCCCATGCAGTTACGCAGCGAGGAGGACATCCGCCGGTCGGCGGCCATGTCCGCGCACGGCAGCGCAAGCTCCAGCGCTGCACGGCACTCGTGGAACCGGCCCCCGCGGACCAGGTGGTCGACCAGGGCTTCGGCGATCCGGCAGGCGTGGTCGGACTGCCCGGCGGCGGCCGCGTAGGCCACCACGTCGACCAGTTCACCGCCTGCCGCCTTCAGCCATGCCGAGGCTTCCCGCCACGTCGGGAACGGGGAACCACCCGTGCCGTCGGGGCCGGTTGAGAAGCCTTCGGGGCCCCAGTCACTGGCCATGCGGCCTGCGGCCGTATAGAGGTGCAGGACAGCGGCGCGGTCTGCGGCCGCCTCCTCGGGCGCTTCGATGGCGAGTCGCCGCGCGTGTGCCCGTACGAGATCGTGCAGCCTGTAGCGGCCGGGATGCGGCTGCTGCAGCAAGCTCGCGTCGACCAGGTCTTCCAGGATGTTCTCGGCTTCCTCACGGGAGCTGCTCAGCATGGCGGCGAGGGTGAGCACGTCGAAGCGTGCGGTCGGAGCCAGGCCCAGTGCGCGGAATCCCCGCCGCTGTTCGGGGGTGAGCTGGTCGTACGACATCCTGAAGGCGGCTTCCACGCTGCGGTCCTCGGCACGCAGCTCGCCGAGGCTGCGTGCGTCGTCGGACATCCGGCCGGCCAGGAAGGCCAGAGTCCAGGACGGGCGGTTCTGCAGCCGTGCGCTCGCGATGCGCAGCGCCAGGGGCAGGCCGCCGCAACGCCGGGCAAGCTCGAGTGCTGCCTGGGGCTCGTGGTCCGCGCGCAACTCCCCGATGAGCTCTCGGAGCAGGCCGACGGCCTCGTCCGTGCCGAGTGGCTCGACGGTGAGCCGCAGATCGGCGTCGAGGCCGGCCAGGTGGTGCCGGCCTGCCACCAGAACCCGGCTCCCCGGCCCGGCGGGGAGGAGCGGACGCACCTGCTCGGCGCTGCGGGCATCGTCGACGACCAGCAGCAGCCGTAGTGCACTCGTGGCCGCACGCCAGGCCGTGACCAGGTCCACCACGTCATCCAGGTCGTCCGGGATCTCGTCACCGCCGGGGCGGACCGCGCGCAGCAACCGCCGCAGGGCCCGCTGCGGGCCGACGCTCTCGTGGGCGGCGCCGTGCGTGTGCAGGTCCACGAACAGGCAGCCGTCGGGGTAGGCGTCGTCGAGCGCCCAGGCGGCGCGTACCACCAGGGCGGTCTTGCCGACACCCGCCGTGCCGTCGA
Organism: Streptomyces sp. NBC_01460; assembly: GCF_036227405.1. Lineage (NCBI taxonomy): Bacteria > Bacillati > Actinomycetota > Actinomycetes > Kitasatosporales > Streptomycetaceae > Streptomyces > Streptomyces sp. NBC_01460. The sequence continues at coordinate 6,341,298 of NZ_CP109473.1, read as the reverse complement.
CCGTCACCACGGACACACCCTCTGCGGACACCGGTGCGGTGAGCAGGGCGAGTTCCCGTTCGCGGCCGACCAGACAGGCGGTGTCACCGGGAAGGTCGTTTCGACGGGGGCGGGGGCCGCCCGGGTGATCGGATGCGTCGGGGAGGCGCTGCTCGGCCGGGGATTCCTCGGGCTGCGTGTCATGGGAAGTCGGGGTGCCGGGCGCGGGCGACCCCGCCGTACGGCTGGGCAGCAACTGGTGGTCCCGGCGCAGGACTGCCTGGTGCACGCCGCGCAGTTCCTCTCCGGGCTCCATGCCCAGCTCGTCGAGGAGCCGGCGCCGCATCTCCTGGTAGACGGCCAGTGCCTCGGCCTGCCGGCCGACGCCGTACAGCGCGCGCATCCGCAGGGCGGCGAGCGGCTCGTCGTGCGGACGGGCCAGGGGCGCTGCCGTGAGCGCGTCCAGGGCCTCCGGGTAGCGCCCGAGCAGCACCAGACACTCCGCCCGGTCCTGGTGCAGCGTGCGTCGCTGCCGTGCCAGCCGCTGCCGCTCCGCGTCGGCGAGCGGCCCGGGCAGACCCGGCAGCGGCTCGCTGCGGAGCAGGTCCAGGGCCCGGCCGCCGTGGTCGAGCGCCGCGTCGAAGTCACCGTCGGATTTGGCGCCTTGGGTACGGGCGACCAGTTCGACGAGGTCTTCGAGGTCGGTCCGGGCTCCGCCGGGCGCGAAGCGGTAGCCGCCGCTCCCACCGTGAATCACCGAGTGGGCCGGCCCGGCGCTCGCCCCGTTCAGCGTCTTGCGAAGCGCGTAGACATAGCTCGACAGGACCCGGTGGCCCGTCCCCGGGGGCTCGGTTCCCCATACGTCGTCGAGGAGTTGCCGGTATGTCACGAAGGCCGGTGCCCGCAGGACCAGGGCGGCGAGAACCGCCTGCCGTCGTACCGGTCCGAGCGCGAGCGGTGAATCGCCGCGTCGGGCCCTGACCGGGCCGAGCAGGTCGATCCGCAGGTGCCCCCTCGAATCGACCGGGCTCGCGCCCGAATCCACCGCGTCCACGCCCACTTCGAAGTCCCCACGTCCCCGTGCGCCCCGTGCCGGGGCAGCTCTCACGTCCCTGCATCAGCAGGATTTCACCGGCATTTCAGCGCGTCGCGCAAGAGTTTGCCAGGTTGCCTCGGTGCCGACGCCCGGACGGAGGGCGAGCTGCCCCATGAGTCACCGAACGGTCGGGCATCGACGGAAGGGTCAGCCAACAGACCCTCTCGTGGGCGAGGTTGCGGACGGCAAACGCCCGGCCGACACGACATCAAGAGAGAAAGAACACCATGTCGCATATCAATCGCACCCCCGGCACACAGCCCACCCGCCGCGGTGGGCGATGGGAACGCTACCGGGTCGCCCACCCGTTCTCCGCCCGGGACCAGGCGGGCCTGTGGGGCTTGATCCTGGGCGTCGTAGCACTCGCCGTCCTGCTCGGCTGGGCGCTCGACATGAAGGGCGGTGTGGTCATCGTCGCGGCGGTCCCCTTCATCATCACCTGGTTCGAAAAGCGACGCACCGCGTTCCAGTTCGACGCAGCCGGCGCCCGGTTCGGCCACGTCCTGCTGCCGTGGACGGACGTCACCCAGTTCGTCGTGGCCACTCCGCCGAACGACCAGCACGCGCTGATCGGCGCACGCCTGCGTCCCGGCGCGACCTTGCCGGCGGGTGCCGTCGGCCCGTCGCGTAACCCGGCCATGCCCGCACCGATCCATGTCGCCGTTCCGCGTACCAAGTTCGATCTGGCGAAGATGGTCCGCAAGGCGCGTACGTACGCCCCGCCGCACATCGAGATCGTGGTCGCCGATGCGTCCGGTGAACGCGCGGCAGGCTAGGGGCGGCCCCATGTCCGCTAATCATGAACATGCCACTATGACATGAGGAGAGAAAGATCGTGACGTTCCGAGTGCGGCGGGGCGAAGACTGATGCCTCGCTCGCCACAACCCTGGGACATGCCACCCCCGGAGCAGCGACCGGTGCCGGGCAACCCGTACGCCACGGATGGCTACGGCCCTCCGGTGCCGCCGGGCCGCCGCAGGCGCTTCGGCACGATGCCGGCGATCGCCGCGGCCGTCGTTCTTCTGCTCCTGGCGGCAGGTGGAGCGGTGTACGCCGTCTCCGACGGCCGGTGGGGCGGCTCCACCGCGCCCGAGGCGGAGAAGGCAGCCCGTCCCTCCGGGTCGCCGGCCGCTCCCCGTACCCCCGCGGTCCGTACACCCGAACCGAAGCGGATCCCGACGTCGAAGGAGATCAACGCCGCGCGCGAGCCGGGGGATGCCACCGCGTGGATCGTCGACGACCCGACCGATCTGCCCCGGCGGAACATTCATCTCAACGATCTGTGGATCGTCGGCGACACGGTCGTCCAGGCCGTGTACAGGAAGGTCACCGCCCACCGGCTCTCGGACGGTGCCGAGCTGTGGAGCGTGCCGTTGCCCGCTCCCGTCTGCGAGACACCGGTCAACCCGACCCCTGACGGCAAGGTCGTCCTGGTGTACAAGAACAGCCAGGCCCGGAACGGGAACCGGTGCAACCAGCTCCAGATGATCGACCTGCGGACCGGGAAGGCCGGGTGGCACAAGGAGCTCACCGAGACCGGCTCCGGGGACGACACGATCATCGTGCACACCGCCATCAGCGGGGGCACCCTCGCGGTCGTGCAGGACATGAGTGCCGCCGCGTACGGGGTCGGGGACGGCGCCAAGCTCTACGACATCCCGATGGAAAACCCTGGGAAGTGCTACCCCGACGACGTGGCGGGCGGCTCCCGGCTCCTGGTGAGCTCCGACTGCGCGATCGGTTTCGACCGCAGCAGGACCTACAGCCAACTCCGCGAAATCGACCCGCGCACCGGCAAGGTTCTCTGGCGCTTCCGGACCCAGCCGGGCTGGAAGGCCGGCAAGGTGCTCTCCGTCGCCCCTGTCGTCCTCACGACGCTCCACGCCGGGGAAGGCACCGACAACTGGCGGATCGTCGCCCTGGGACCCGGCGGAAAGGTCCGCACCACCATCGACGCGAGGGAGAAGGGCTTCAAGCACTGCGCCGACATGGGGGACGCGGGCGAGGGCATCCAGAACTGCGACGGCACCGCCGTCGGCAAGGACACCGTCCATCTGGGGGGCACCGACCAGGTCGGCGCGTACGACCTCACCACCGGGAAGTTCGTCTGGGGCGTGAAGTCCGATGACAGCACCCTCCACCCCCTGTACGCGGAGGGCGGCACGTACGCGCTCGTCTACGAGGCGGCCTCGCTGCGCCGGCCGGGCGCAATCATCCGGCTCGGCCCAGGTGGCGCGGACACGGACGAACAGGTGCTCCAGCATCCCGCATCGGCCCGGGCCCCGGAGTACGGGATGCTCGCCGGGAACCTGGCCTACGCGAACGGCCGGATCGTCATCACGCCGTCGTTCGTGAACGGCGACGACGCGCGTCCCACAGCCCGCATGCTGTCCTTCGCCCCCGAGGTCCCGTGAGCGGGCCGTACGAGCACTGATGTCCGGCACCGGCACCGTGCCGCGTTCCGGACGCGGGCAGATGATGGACCACCTTGCCGACCCTTATCGACGCGGGCAAGCCGTCCGCTCGACCCACTACAGGGAGGGAAACAGGTCGAGCGACCCAACCGAGCCGCATAACCGCAGTTCAGGATCCCTTAACGGCAGGCTCAAGGATCGCCACGCACTCCACGTGGTGGGTCATCACGAAACACGTGGAACAAAAACGTGTGGAAGTTTCCGCAGGTCAGCGGCCCGCATGGGAAAACCCGGACGAATTACCTTTGTGCGTTACGGGCGCTGCGGGCACTACGGGCGCGAATCTGACGCACGCCGCTGGTGTGACCGTCCGCTCCTCAGGGACAAACGCAAGGCGCTTGCGGAGGCGGCGGCAGCCAGGGTCGCAGCCGCAAGGGATGCGACGGAGAGCACGGTGAACAAGTGCGGGTAGCCGCCCAAGATCTCGGCGAGGCTCGCACCCGCCCAGGGCGCGATAGCTGCGGCGACAGTCGCAGGTACAGCCAGCAGGCCGGAGAGAGAGCCGTAGTGGGTGACGCCCCAGCGATCGGTGACGGCGGCGGAGACCAACAGAGCCGTGGTCGGCGGCGATCTGGGCGCCGGAGTTGCCGCCTGACCACCACAACGCGCTGTCCGGTGAAGTCGGCCGGGCTGCGGTAGTCGACCGTGTGCAGCTGGCGGCCCGCGAAGTCCGTGCGGCCGGGGAGCGAGGGCAGGTACGGCCGCCACCACGTTCCGGTCGCGGAGTTAGCGCGCGGGTCCGCCAGCTCCCACTATCGGCCTCGACCCGCAGGTAGGCGCCGTCGTGGTGGACGCCTGATGTGACGGCGCAGGAGAGTGGGCAAATCAGCAGGCTTGTTGGCGAACGCCGCCGACGTAGTTTTGTGGCTACTCTGCGAAGTCACGGTTTCCCGGCTCACGATCTGCGTGGTACGGAGACGGGAAGGGTTCCTACGGCAAGTCAGAGGTCGCCTCCCGCAGTGAGGCGCGAGCCGTCAACCAACTCGTCGAGGCCGCCGAGCGCCCCCGAGATGCAGCGGGCTGAGATCCAGGTGAGCGCCGTGTGCTTCGCCCGTGCCGTACGCGAGCACGAGTGGCCTGCCGACGCTCGCCGGTTGCCCAGCGAGTCGTCTGACCGGGGTGAGAAGTAGCGGCCAGGGACGATGGGCTGGCCTTCAGGTCAGGAGGAATGCGGCTGCGGTGGTGGCGCCGACGCTGGCGCCGGCCGCGGTCTGGGCGACGGTGTGGTAGGTGAGTGCGACGCGGGACCAGCACACGGCGAGGGTCAGGCCGTAGGCGAGGAGCCACCAGGGGGAGTGGACGGCGGCGAGCATCGCGGGGATCGCGGAGGCGACCGCGCTGTCGACGCTGATCTTCCAGACGTGATTGACGGCGAGCAGGACGACGGTCATTGCCCATAGGGCGAGCATCGCGAGGAGGATGCCGGTGGGGGCGTGGCCGAGGATCATGATGATGGAGCCGAGGCCGATGGAGGCCAGGATGACCAGGAAGATCGGGGGCCGTTTGGTGCGGTCGACGATGTTGCGGTCTCCCCAGGTGCCGCGTTTGCGTTCCCACTGGATGTAGGCGGCGGGAATGATCCCGGCGCACAGGGCGCCGAGCAGCCCCCAGGGGATGCCGCTCCAGTTGCCGGCGGCGGCCAGCCCGATGCCGGGCATGCCGGCGAGCAGGACGTTGCGCGGCTGGAGTACGTCGGTGACGGTCCGGGCCACCGTCGTGCGGCCCGCACGCTCACTGCCGTCCGGGCGGCCGGGCTGTTCGTGCGGCCGGTGCGGGGGTTTGTGTGTGCCCGCGAGCACGGGGCCGTCGGACGGTGTGAGGCTCATGTCCTTCTCCCTCTGCTGCATCGTCGGGCCTACAGTCCCAGCCGACGCTGGCGTGAGGCGTAGCTGTGCAGTGCCTCACGCAGGTCTTCGCGGGTGAAGTCGGGCCACAGCCGCTCGCAGAAGTACAGCTCCGACTGCGCTGTCTGCCAGGTCAGATACCCCGACAGGCGCTGCTCGCCCGAGGTGCGGATCACCAGGTCCGGGTCCGCGAGCCCCGCCGTGCCCAGATGGGACGCGAACTCCCCCTCCCACCAGGACAGGTCCCCGCCCGGCTCCTGCGGCCACCGCTCCCGGCACTTCTGCGCCAGCGACCGTGCCGCGGCGGCGATCTCCCGGCGGCCGTCGTAGGCGACGGCGAAGTTGGCCTGCACCCCCTCCACCTGCTCGGTGCGCCGCTGCACGTCCTGAAACGCCTCCGCGACCGGTGGGGGCAGCAAGTCCAGGGCTCCGATCACCCTCACCCGCCAGCGCTGCGCCTCGGCCAGACGTGCACACAGGCTGATGAACGACTCGTAGAGACCAGCGAGTTCCTGGGGGCTGCGCTGCAGGTTCCTGACGGAGAGGATCCACTGCGTCACCATGGCGACCCCTTCCTCCTCGCACCACTGCAGGACATCAGGGATCTTGCCGATGCCGCGACGGTGCCCCTCGTCCGTTCCGAGACCACGCTGGGCGGCCCACCGCCGATTGCCGTCGAGAACGAGAGCGACATGCGCCGGCACTCCCGGGCGCACCGGGGCGGCGAGTGCGGACGGTTCGGTCATGGCGGCTCCCAATCGGAGGGGACGGAGAAGACAAAAGAGGAACAGCCCCACGAGCAAGAAGGTCACGCCACGCGGGCGACGACGGGCATGGTGCGCGGTTCACCGGCCCCCGACCGGCGGCCAGTTCGTCTGTTCGTCCGAAGGGGTGAGGGGTCACGTGTGGGCGTGCACGCGGCCGGTTCGTTGGGAGACGCTGCTGTCCATGATCTCTACCGAGGACCTGCAGCATCCTGCCGTCCGGGCATTCATTGACTCCCTCAACGCCCGGGACGAGCGGGCGTTCGCCGAGGCGTTCGATGGCACGTTCACCTATACCTGCGGGGAGGAGGAGGGCGACGCCGCCGGTTTCTACCCGGTTCACACCCGGTTCGTGGTGACCGACGAGAGCAGTGACGGATGCACTCTGACCGGCGTCATGCTCAAGGCCGGTGATCCGGTCGCCGCCCGGTTGACGTTTGTCCCCTGGGGATACGGGAGTGTGGCCGAGCTGGGCGTCTCCACGGACGTGGAGATCCCGGATGATTCCTTCATCGACGCCTTGGGCCACCTCGACAGCGGCGGCAGGGCGGAGCCCCAGCCTGCGGTGGGTACCCTTCGCCGGCTGAAGCTGGGCGACGACTATTACGTCCACCGCTGGGGACGGGGAGTAATGGGCAGTGCCGACTGGATCAACACCGGGGAGAAGGCGCCCGACCCGGACGTCTACCAGAGCTTCCACAGCCCGGCCCATGGCGAGCAGACCGACGAGGTGCGGGTGAGCCGCGTGGTCTCGCGCCTGAGCGTGGACCTCGGCTGGGACGGCACCTACCAGAAGGCCACCGCCCGCTTCCACGCGACGCTGTCCTTCTGGGAGGCGGTGACCTGGCTGTCGGAGAAGTACCGCCTGGCCGGCGACTCCATTCCCAAGGTCACGGGGACGCTGACACTGACCGGCCCGCCGACCCTGACCGCCCCCGACGGCAACGTGATCAGCACCGAGGAGATCACGGTCACGGGCGGCAAGCCGCCCTACCCGATCGACTTCACGCGCGAGTTCCCGCTCACCGACCTGCCACTGGGCACCTACACGCTCACACTCGCCAACGCCGTGAAGACGGGCGGCTACTGGTCCAGCAAATACAACACCACCATCGAACTGAGGGACCACACCATCAGCTTCACCGTCGGCGGCTGACGCCCCGCAGCCCCGGAACGAGCCACGACCGGACCGCCCCTTCAGGGGCCGCGCCCTGCCGTGGCCCGGCCGGTTGCCTGCCTTACCTTCTTGGTGGGTTCGAACCGCGCGCATTTATAGGTTCGGCGGAGCCCGGGGGCTCTGGGTATGGCTCGTTGCCTGTTGCGGTCGGTTTGGCTCCGGCAACTTGGCCGCCCGGAGCCCCGCGACAACTCGACCATCAATTGGGAATCGCGGCTTGATCGCTCTTGTAAGACAGCGTCGGCGAGGTCGTCTGCGGGATCGGAACGAGACGACAAGCGACGGAGGTGGCCGTGCCCCAGCTCTGGGCCGGACTCGACATCGGGAAGAAGAACCACTACGCGGTGGTGATCGACGCGGATGGCAAGCGGCTCCTGTCGCGTCGGCAAACCCCCTGCGGCGCAGAGCCTCAAATCGTCAGAGCGGCTTGACTGCGCCTGTCTACTCCATCTCGATGATGACCTGCTCCTGCCACAGCTGGGGGAGCTTCTTGAGAGTGGATTCCCATGCGTCGGCGTTCTTGATCGGCTGCGTGGCTGCGTACTGCTCGCTCGGCAACAGCTTCGCCTGCGCGTCTGCCGGCAGCTTCAGGTGCTCGGCGCGAATCGGCCGGGCGTGGCCGCGGGCGAGGTGGGCCTGGCCGACATCGCTGAGGATGAACTCGCGGGCCAGCTTGGCGGCGTTCGGGTTCTTGGCGTGCTTGTTGATGACGGTGGAGTACCCGGAAGTGATCGATCCGTCGGAAGGGATCAGGACCTCGAAGCGGTCGGCGTCGATGTGGTTGCGGTAGCTCAGGGCGTTGAAGTCCCAGAGGATACCGACCGCGATCTCGCCCTTCTGCAGGGATTGGATCGTCGGGTTGGCCAGGGACAGGCGCTGCTGCTGGGCGAGCCTGGTGAACAGCTGCAGGGCCGGCTCGATGTTGCTCTCGTCGCCCTTGTAGGCGATGGCCGCTGCCAGAACGCCGCAGGCGGCTTGGGCCGCAGTGCCGACGTCGCCGATGGCCACCTTGTAGGTGCCCCTCGCCAGGTCGTACCAGGTTTCGGGCCGTTCACCCTCCTTGACCAGCTGCTTGTTGACGATGAACGCGATGGTGCCGGTGTAGGCCAGCATCCAGTGTCCGTCGGAGTCCTTCGCCCAGGCGGGAATCTGGTCCCAGGTGCTCGGCTTGAACGCCTGGGTCAGGCCCTTGGTGACCGCGATGGGTCCGAATGCGGCGCCGATGTCGCCGATGTCGGCGCCGTTCTTCTCGGCCTCGAACTTGGCGAGCTGCTGGGCGGAGCTCAGGTCCCTGTCGGTGTGCTTGAGGCCATAGCGCGAGGCCAGATCTTCCCAGGTGCCCTTCCAGTTCGCCCAGTTGTCCGGCATGCCGGCGCTGCTGACGGCTCCTTCCTTCTTCGCAGCATCAACCAGAGCGGTGTCGATCGTGTCGGCCACGGATGGCTCCTTCATCTCAAGGCAGAACCTCAGCAACGCAGGAGCGTCAACACACTGGGCTCCACTCTGACTACTTAGCGTGTTCGGTCTCAGCCTAGTCACCTGAGCTCCCGGAAGATCACGATTGCTCTAAAAGTGGCTGGCTCTCGCTGCGGGCGGGCTTGACATCAAGATGGGAAGCTGCCGTCGGTATGGCTTAGGCAACTCGGCCGCCGGATGCCCCATTTCCTGGGAGCCCCGACCGAGACCTCTCCGCAACGAACTAGTCCTTCAGGTCACCCTTCTCGTCAAAGGAAATGGTGCCGATTGAGGTCCTGAACGTGCCGCTGTGGAGCTCCTTGGCGACCTTGTCGGTGTCCTCCGACTTGGCCGCCTTGATGCCTTCGGCGATCAGCTGGACTGCCGAGTAGGCAGGGAAGACGTAGAGCCCGTTGGGGTCCTTGCCGTCGGCCTTGATCGCGTCGACGATCGCCTTGTTCTCGGGGTCCTTGGCGAAGGAGTTGCCGACAGCCGGATCCTGCGCGCTGCCAACGGGGACCGTGCGGAAGATGAGCTGGTAGCCGCGGGCGGTGATCTCGGGGTCGGTGACACCAGGCGTGATCATGATGACGCCCTCGTCCTCGTAAATGTCCGAGGCCGGCTGGGTGGTGACCGAGGCCATGTGGCCGATGACGAACTTCACGCCGTCGTTGACGATCCTGTTCGCCGCGGCGACGGCCTTCTTGGGGTCTCCGCCGTCGTCATACTCCTTGGACTCCACCATCTTGCCGTTGACGCCGCCCCTGGCGTTGATGTCCTTGATGGCCTGCTTGACGCCGATGAACTGCATGTCGGCGTACTGGGTCTCCGTGCCGGTCTTCGGGCCGGCGATTGCGATCTTGATCGTGTCAGCCACTGCGTCTCCCACTGGAATGGATGGTCGGCAAATCGCCCGCAACCGGGCTCAGACAAGGGCAACGACGCCACCTCGCAAGGCGGTCAGCGCACCCAGTCGCAGTCCATCGCCATGATCAACCGACCGCTCGACACCATGCCGGAAACGGGGAGCATTCACTCGAACGAGCAAGCGTGAGGATGATTCGCAGTGAGGTAAAGGCAGCCTGTTCAACCCCCTGGCAGACATGCCGCCTACCGCGAATCGATCCCCTCAGGTCACAGAAGCGGCTTGACGTCGAGATTGGGAAGTCGTACGGCACCACGACAGCGTGCACAGCCCGTACGCGTCCCAGTTGCGCAGTGGTCCGGGGCCTGCGGGCCCCTGTGCGAGCCGGAGGCCGTCGACCAGGATCAGCGCGGTCAGGAACAGCGAGGGCCAGACACTGCGACGGTGCCCCGCCCGGGAACCCGGGCGGGGCACCGTCGCAGCGGGTTGTTACGGGACCATGAAGTAGAACGGCCGGTTCGCCGCCACGCCGTCGGTGCCTGTGGTCACGCGGATGGAGTTGTCCGGGCAGGTGGGGTCGTTGCGCGAGACGCGGACGTCGCTGCCCCGGGGGGCGCCGTTACCGAGAGTGGCCATCGGGATGGACTTGTACGCCCGAACAAGATCTGTCAGCACGATGCAGTACGACCCGGTCTCGGGGTGGCTGACCGAGGCGATGGTGGCGGTCTTCTGGGAGGTGCTGCCGTTCGCGTTGACGGTCGCCGCGGCCTGGGCGTAGGGGGCCACGGTGTCGGAGGTGGGGTCGGCGGCCATCGCGATCCCGCCGAGGGTGGCCCCGACCGTGGCGACGCCGAGACCGGCCAGAACCAGCTTGTTACGCATACGCATGTGAATGATGCCCTTTCTGGGCAGAGATACGGCCCGGCCGAAAACCGGGAACGCCTCATTCACTCCCGCCGCCGCGGCGTCCCCCAGCCACATTCACCCCTGCGGATGATCATGATCGCCGCAATCACCCGAACGGTCCCCGGCGGCGGGCCCCGGAGGTCGAGCGCGTGAGGCGCGGGCAATGATCAGGGGCCGTGCGCGACACGCGTCGCCGGGCCGGCCGCGATCGGACGGAAGCCTGACCCCATGTCACCGCCCGACCTCTCCAGGCCACCCGTCCTGCAGAGCCAGCTCGAAGCCCTGATGCAGGGGTCGTGAAGTCGGCCTGATCCACCTCGATCGCCTCGGGTTACGCCTGGGCCTTCTCGTGTTCGGCGAGTGCCCGGTAGATGCTCCCGCCGGAGGGGCTGTGCCCTTTGTGGTTGCCGGGGGATGATCAAGCCGGGCTGCATCTGCTCGACGGACTCTCCGGCAGCGCGGCAGCGGAGCACGGTGTGGAGCATGTCCTCGGTGATGACTGGCGGGCGGCCGCCAAGGGATCCCGCTACATCCGGCTCCCCGGCTGACACGGTGGCCTCCTCGAGCGGGTCCGGTAGGCGCAGGCATCTCCGGCTTGTCAGGAGCGATGGTGCCGTTATGGATCTCCACGGAAAGGACAGCGGCAGCCTGGCATTGCCGCACCACTCGTGACTTCGTAGGGCGCGCGCGGCCCACTGGGGGAGGAGCAAAGCGCCGCCTCCTATGTGACCGTGCAGGGTATCGGCGTTACCAGAAGGGACGTGGGGGCGTTGGGAGGGTGGCTCGGCACGGGTTGCCACACGGCGACGGGTGCCGGGCGGGTTCTGCTGGGCTACGAATCAAGGATGCAAGAATGATCAAGATGTCGCGGGTGGCGGCTTCCGCCGTCCTCGCTTTCGGCGCACTGTGCCTTCCCACATACGCCGCGTCTGCACAGAGCCTCCCAACTGCCTCGGCGGCTGATCTCTTCGACGGCGCGCCCTGCGAAGCGTATGGGCATGGCGCCCTCGTGGCGGACCCGGACGACCCGACCGTCTACTACCACTGTGCGTGGGGAGTGGCTCACATGAAGCAATGTGAGGGCCCGCTGCACTTCAACCCGGTCCTGGGGGTCTGCGACTGGCCTAAGGACGCTGGCGGCCCGGCCGCCTGAAAAAGTTCTGAAGTCAGCTACGTCCGGGCGGAGACCGCTGCTGTCCCGGCTTGAGCCGCCTTGGCAGGCGGGGCCGCCGGCAAGCTCCGGGCGGCCCCGCCGCTGTCGTTCTTACCGGTCGTCACCGGGGAAGCTGGGAGGTCTTTTCCGGGTGGGCAACGCTGACGTAGTGCATGGCGGTCTTCTCCGTGATGCCGAACAGGCGCATGAGCTTCAGATGGTCGCCGGTCTCGAACGCCTCGTTGAGGATCCGGTCCTGTCGCAGGCCGTCCAGACAACTTCCCAATGCCGAGTCGTTTGATCACGTTCGGCACCACGGGGCAAGCCGGAAAGGGCCAGTCGAGTGGTTGCGAGTGTCCATGTGGCCGCCGGGGTCCCCGCCGACACGAGCGGCCATGACCCGGCCAAGCGCGTGCCCGGCCGCAAGCGCGGACTGGCTGTGGATGTCCTTGGACTGGTCATCGCGGTCGTCGTCCTGGCCGCGAACACCCATGCCAATGCTGCGGGCATCGTCCTGCTGGACCAGGTCGCCGAACAGGCCGGCGGAACCGTCCGTAAGGCTCTCGTCGACCAGGGCTTCAAGAACCAAGTCGTCGCGCACGGCGCCGCCCCTGGGCATCGACGTCGAGATCGTCGCCCGCGAAGTGGGATCGCGGAAGTCCACACCTTCTTACCGAAGGGCCCGCAAGACGTTCCGCAGGACGATGTGGATCGAGCGGGCCGGCGTCCCTTGCGGGGGCGATGGCCCGCTTGACGTCGTCCTGAGTGATTTCGCGCATGCTCTCGATGCCGTTCGCGAGCACCCCTTGAGGACCGGGTCCAGGACGTTCCAGTAGCGGGCGATGCTCCAGTAGCTGCGGCCGGTGTGCTCCCACTTGCCCTCTCCGCGCACGACCTTGATCCAGACCGAAAGTTCCTGTGCGATCGTCGCAGGCAGTGCGGCGAGCTGGGCCTCCAAGCGCTTCTGCTGTGCATCTCGGCGAAAACTCGGTATCCGGGATCAGCAGGCCGCGGGTTTCCAGGAACTGTGTGACCCGCCGCCCGCTGAACTGCATGGGACGGTTGTCGACCAGGGCCCGGATGTCGGACTCCAGCAGAGGGGGATCCGCTCCGAGCCAGGACACCAAGACGGTCAAGGTGCGCCGAGTCTTGGTGGCGGGGAACTTGGACCACATCTCCCGCTTCATCACGCTGTCGAGGTCGGCGAGCAGCAGTTGGGCCGAGTCTGTGGGCGTCGGCAGATCCTGCCGTTCCAACTCGACCACCGACTTCCAGTCCCGCCAGAGCTCGAACCGCCTCTCCTGTCCAGGGTCCATCAGGTGCTCGGAGACAGAGCGGCGCGAAGGAGGCGGGGACACTTCCGAGTGACGCAGGCTTGTAGGTGCGGGGACCGGTGTACCGAGCCACAACTGAGTTCCGTGCCGGGTGATGTCTCCTGGGCCGTGGATGGCTACGTGCCATCGGCATCCGCGACAGTGTCCGTCGGCGAGCGGCAGGTCGACACGGCGGCAGCGGTCGCACACCTTCGTGGAAGCCGTGCTGTTTCCTCTCGTCCGGGCGATGGATGAGCAGGGCTCGCAGGTGGTCTTCATCTTCGCTGCGAACCAAGAGCCGCACTGCTTGAAGGACCTCGGTGTCATCGCCCGGGGCGCCCAGAATCGGCGCGTGGTCCGTGACGTCCGTGACCGCTGGGGGCGCTCGGGTTCACGCAGCTCTGGAAGGAGCCTGAGCATCTCCGCCCGCATCAAGATCGCCCGGACGGACCGCCGTAGTTGGGGATTTCGCCTGCACCAGCTCAATCACTCCGAGAAGGAGAGAAGGGTGCGGACGAGGCGGTGGGCCAGGGAGTCGGTGGTCTGTCGTGCGAGGGGGGTGTCGGCGTGGAGGCTGTTGAGGTGCAGCCCGCTGTGGTTGCGGTGGAACCACAGGAGGCTTCCGTTACAGGCCGAGGACCACGCGTGCACGGTGGCTGTGCGAGTCGATGGGTGTTCGGCCCCCTGTGCGGTGCGGAAGTCAAGGTAGGAGAAGAAGCTGACGGGGCGGTGGACTTCGCTGGTGGCGTCTGCGGAGCGGAGTAGCTGCTGTGCGCGGACAGAGTGGACGTCGGCCTGCTGGCGTGCCGGTTCGTATCCCGCGCGTGCCAGGGCGAGTCGGGAGGCGAGGGAGGCACTGCGGGGGGCGGGGATCGCGAGGGGGACAGCGTTGATGAACCAGCCGATGGAGCGGGAGTACCGATGTTGTCCGCGCCGGTTGATCGGCATGAGCGCCCGGTAGATGTCGGGGCCGCCTTCTTCCCGGAGGGTCGCCGCCGTCGCGGCGAGGAGGCCGGTGAGCAGGCTGCCGCCGGAGGTGCGGCACGCTGTTTCCAGCTGGTCCGTCAGAGGTCCGGGCAACAGGGTACGGGTGCGGTTGACCGACGGGTGCACATGGCCTGGTCGAACGCCGAGGTCCAGGGGAAAGGCAGGTGGGTGTTCCCCGCCGTCGGTGAGGAAGCCCCGCCAGTGCTGTAGTTGTTCGTCCTGTGCGCGCAGGGCGAGGTTGTGGGTGCGTTCCTCGCGTGCGAAGTCGAGGTAGCTGCCGGCCGGCGCGGGGTCCGGCCGGCGCCCGTGTACCAGGTCCTCGTAGACGCGGGCGAGATCGGCGACGGTGATCGGCGCGGAGAGCACGTCGGCCACGAGGTGGTCGTAGACCACGTGGACCGTGGCCGAGCCCTCACGGACGATGGCGCCCGCGACCATCAGGGGCCCTGTGACAGGGTCGACGAGCCGGAGGAGTTCATGCAGGTGGGCGCGGGTGGCGACGCGTGAGAGGAGTGGACCCGCATCGACACGTTCGAGGTGCGTCTCCTCTGGTGTGCGGACATGGATGGACACGCTCCGTGCTGTGCGGCGGCAGCAGGTGCGGAGCACCTCGTGCCGGCGGATCAGGTGCAGCAGCGCGCCTTCGAGGGCCGACAGGTCGATAGAGCTGGTCAGTTCGAAGCTGCAGGCGATGGCGAGGGCGAAGGGCGGCGGCCGGTCGGACAGGTGCGCGGAACAGGCTGCGGCCAGATGGGCGGCCTGGTTGTAGCTCGCTGGCCGGCGGGAACCCGGATCTGCGGGCAGGTCCGGGAAGGAGATGCGCCAGGTGTAGGCGTGGCCAGGTTCGATCTCGGCCGCCTCGGCGGGGATCTGCATCACGTCGCGTCCTGGGGGGTGGTGTCGTCGGTGCGGACCGGGACGCGCTCGTAGCAGCGGTCGACGAGCACGCCCTGCCGGCGCAGCGCGGTCCTCCCGGTGGCGAGGCGGATGTCGGGGAATCTGCTGAACAGGGCGGTGAGCGCGCTGGCGGCCTGTACGCGGGCGAGGGGGGCGCCGGGGCAGTAGTGCGGGCCCAGTCCGAATGCCAGGTGGGCGCCGGGGCGGTGCGGGTGCGCGGTGTCGGGTTCGGGGTAGGCGTCCGGGTCGCGGTTGGCGGCGGCCAGGGCGATCAGTACCACGGCGCCCTGCGGGATCACCGTGTCGCCGACGGTGAGGTCCTCAAGGGCGAATCGCCAGGTGGCAACCGGGAAAGGGCTGGTGATGCGCAGCAGTTCCTCGGTGAGGCGGGTCGCGTCGGCGCCGGCGTGCAGTGCTCGGCGCAGTTTTGGGCTCTGCATGATTTCGACTGCTCCGGAGACGATCAGGGCGGTGGTGGGGGTGATGCCGCCGGAGAACAGGCCCCAGGCCACGGAGAGGAGTTCCTCGGCCGAGAGGCGGCCCTGGCGGTGAGCGACAGTGAGGCGAGTGAGGACGTCGTCGCCGGGCCTGCGCCGTTTGTCGCCGAGGACGCGGGACCACAGTCCGAACAGTTCGGTACGGCGCTTTCGAACGGTGGGGTTCTCGGGGTCAGCGGCGGTGATCATCGTCAGCGTCAGGTTGGTCAGGCGGCGCTGCAGTTCCACCGGGATCCCCAGGAGGGCGGTGGTGACCCGGACGGCCAGGGGGCGGGCGTAGTCGGCGACCAAGTCGGGATGGTCGGCCGCGGCCAGGGCGTCGAGGAGTTCCTCGCAGGTGCGGGTGATGAACGGCTGCCACCGCTGTGCGGCCGTGCGGGTCAGCAGGGGGGCGAGGACCGCCCGCAGCCGTTGGTGGGCCGTGCCGTCGCTGTTGAGCAGGTGGCGGCCCTCAGCGGAGAAGAGGTCGTCGGGGTAGCGGAGGCCGCCGAACCCCTGCCGGGGGTCGGGAAGCCGTCGCATGTCGTGGGCAAGGCGGCCGTCGGTCAGAGCCTGTCGCGCCTGGGCTGCTCCGGTGATCATCCAGGTGACAAGGCCGCCGGGCAGGACGACCTGCTGGGCGGGTGCCCGCTCGCGCAGTTCCCGAAAGGTCATGTCCGCGTCCCAGGACATGGGATCACCGGTCACCAGCCAGGGGTACGGGCATGCCCCCGCGGCGAGGCTCGGCGGTACCTGCGGGCAGAGGGACACCATGAGGAGGGTCGTTCCCTTCTTCTGTCGGCGGGGGTACAGGTGGCGGGCCGGTGGATCAGGCGGGAGTGAGAACGACGGGGAGCGCTTTCACCCCGCGGACGGTGGCGGTGGTGTTCTTGTGCCGGACCGGGCCGGAGGAGAGTTCGATGGCGCGGGTCCGGGCGAGCAGCCGGCCCAGAGCCAGGGACGCTTCCAGCCTGGCGAGGGGCGCTCCGAGGCAGTAGTGGATGCCCGCGCCGAAGCTCAGGTGCGGATTGTGTGCGCGGTCCAGGTCCAGTCGGCCGGGGTCGGTGAACACGCGGGGGTCGTGGTTGGCCGATCCGATGAGCAGAGCCGTCGGAGTTCCTTGCGCCAGTGGGGTGCCTGCGATCACGGTCGGGCTCTGCACCGTGCGGAAGGTGATCTGGATCGAGGAGTCGTAGCGCAGCAGTTCGTTCATGGCGCTGCTGTCCAGCCGCCCGCCGTCGACGCGGTTGCGCGCGGTGGCGAGCTGGTCCGGGTGGCGCAGCAGGGCAAGAGCACTGTTGGCGATGACGTTGGCGGTGGTCTCGTAGCCGGCGAGCAGCAGCAGGGCACACATGGGCAACAGGTCGCGGCGGGTGAATCCGGTGCCCAGGTCGGCTTCGGCGGCCAGGGCACTGAGGGCGTCCGGGCCGGGGTGCCGGCGCCGTTCGTTGATCTTGCGGTGCAGGTAGGCGACGAACCCGCCGGCCGCCGAGTGGGCCGTGGCCACGTCGTGGTCGGTGAGGGCATAGGCCGGGTCGAGGAGCCGGGCGATGGGCGGGGTCTGTTCCCGGATCCACGCCTGGTCCTGCTCGGGGAGCGCGAACAGGCCGCAGACCACGCGAAGTGATAGCGGGTAGGCGAAGTCGGCGAGCAGGTCGACCTGTCGTTTCCGCAGCGCCTGGTCGAGCAGTTCGTCGACGGCGGCGGTGATCTGTCGGGCCAACGCGCTGACGGCCGCGGGGCTGAAGAAGCGCGCGGCGAGTCGGCGCAGCGGCCCGTGGTGGGGCGGGTCCATGCCCAGGAAGGAGAAGATCCGGTTCGGTGCGGTGAGCGGACCGTGGCCGAGCCGGTTGTCCCGCAGGGCCTGTGAAACGTCCGCATGGCGGGTCACCACCACCAGACCGTGCGGCCCTTCGCACAATGCGGCGGCCTCGCGCGCCGCGGTGTAACGGGCGTACGGGTCGGTGTGCAGGGCGGGATCGAAGGGGTCGAAGAACGGTCGCAACGCCGTCTTCGGCCCGGTGGTCGTCGAGGGGTTCATCGGCTGGGTCTTTCACGACGGAGCGGCGGCGCGTACGCGGATCTGCGGCAGTGCCGGGTGTGGTGGCGTCCCGGGACGCCACCACACCGGGCGCGTGGGTCACGGCGTGTAGAGGACCTGGCCCTGCTCCGTGGTGTGGATTTCCCCGGTGGGGTCGGGGACCTCGCGGACGGACTGCCCAGTGATGGAGGCGGTGTAGCCGCCGAAGCGGGTGCTGGCGGCGTCGTTGACGCCCTTGATGGTGAACTTCAGGACGCCGTCGTCGCCGACCTCGGTGCCGAAGTCGGTGAACGTGCCGGTGGTGATCTTTCCGTCCGACCACTCCACCCTGCCCCGGTACTCGGGCTCCGTAGCCGCCGTCGGGGAGGGCAGCGTGCCGCTGAACTCGGTCGTGCCTTCCAGGTAGGGCTCACCCTGTTCGTTGCGGCACGTGATGGTTCCCGTGCCGGTGAAGCGCGTCGGACTGCCGATCTGCGGGGCCTGGAGCGTGCCGCGGGCGGTGCTTTCGCAGACAACGGACTCCGCCGCGGCAGGCTTCGCGGCGGCGGCCGGTGCCAGGATCGCCGTACCCGCGGACAGGGCCGCGGCGCAGACGGCGAGGGCCTGCAGGTGACGGGTGTACCGGGCTGCGCCGGAGAGGGGATGCATGGTTGTGTCCTTTCGTTGGATGACGTGGTGCGAACGGTCCGGAGAGTTGTCGGGACCGGGTGGGGGTGGCACGGCCGGGAGGTCCTGTGCTGTCGTGCCGGGTGCGGGGCAGGCTCAGGGGTCGAGCACGACTGGAAGGGCTGTCCAGCCGCTCACGGTGACGCGGTCGTCGGGACACGGCGGGCCGGCGGGCGCCATGCGGGGGAAACGCCGTAGCAGAGCGGGCAGGACGAGGGAGGCTTCCAGGCGTGCCAGTTGGGCGCCCAGGCAGTAGTGGGCGCCACCGCCGAAGGAGAGCAGCCGGCTTGCCGGGCGGTTGGGGTCGAACACGTCCGGATCGGTGAAGTGCTCGGGGTCCCGGTGCGCTTCGGCGATGAGCGCCATGACTTCCCGGCCGGCCGGGACCCGCACACCGCCGACGGTTACCTCGTGCCGGGCGACCCGCGTGATCAGCCGAACCGGCGGGGCGAGACGCAGGGACTCGCTGATCGCGGCGTCGACGTGGGATGGCTCGCCAGCAGCCACTGCGGCTCGCGCCGGCGATGTCATCAGCGCGGTGATCGCGTGGTCGAGCAGTGTCACCGTGGTGTCGAAACCGGCGGTCAGTGCGAGGGCGAGAGCGGAAGCCGCCTCGTCGTCGCCGAGCAAGCAGGCGACCGACGACGCCAGGTCCTCTCCCGGCCGCGCCCGTCGTTCGGCCACCAGCCTGTCGAGGTAGGGCCGCAGGGTCTCGGCGGCGCGGTCCGCCTCCCGTAGTGCGCGCGGGCCGACCACGGGGTCGAGCAGCGCCAGCAGCGGCTGCACCAGCTCGTGGAGGAAGGGCGCATCCTGCTCGGGGAGGCCGATGAGGGCGCACTGGGTGCGGCAGGTGACCGGAAGGGTGAGCAGCGCGTGCAGATCGACGACGTCACCGTGCGGCCGCGCGTCGAGCAGATCCAGACATTCCTCGGTGGCGGCGTGCACGGTCTCACGCAAGGAGCGAAGGCGCGCCGGGCTGAAGGCGGGCGAGGCGGCCTTCCGCAGCCGCTGGTGGCTCGCCCCGTTGTGGAACACCATGCTGGTGCCGAACAAGCGCATCCCGGGACTGCGCCGCCAGCCGGGAAGGTACGCGTCGAACCAGGCGGCGTCCTTGGCCTCGAACGCGGGATCGCGGGCGATCACCGCCACGTCGGCGTACCGGCTGAACACCAGGACCTCGCTCTCCGACTGCTGCCCGCGATCTGCGCGGCCGACGGACGGCGCGGGCACGGGAGCACACCGGGCCGAGGGCGGGCACGGCTCGTGCTCCGTGCCGTCCTGGGTTCGTTGCGTGGTGTTCGGCACGCGGCCTCTCCTCTTGCGCTGCGAGCGCCCGGACGGTCCCGGGCGACGTGAAATCGGGCCTTAAAGGGCAACGATCACCGGTCACCGAGGGCACGGCGCCGGGGGCGAATGACTCCTCAAGGCCGAACGCCGACCGCGCGCGCCGACCGGCCTCGTTGCGCGACGGGCGGGGCGGGGGTGGCCCGGGCAGGCCGGATTCAGGCGGCGCCGAACACCAGCGCGGCGTTCTGGCCCCCGAAGGCGAAAGACGTCGACAGTGCTCGGCCGAAGTCCACCTTGCGCGGGCTGCCGGTGACGATGTCCAGCTCACCACCAGGGTCCTGGCGGCTGATGTTGGCCACTGGCGGCACCTCCTGCCGTTCCAGGGCGAGCACGGTGACCGCGGCCTCGATGGCTCCCGCCGCGCCCAGCGCATGGCCGATGACGCCCTTGGTCGCCGTCACCGGCGGCATACGGTCGCGGAAGACCCGCCGGAGCATGCCGGCCTCCGCCGCGTCGCCCAACCGGGTCGACGTGCCGTGTGCGTTGACGTGGCCGATGTCGCCGGGCGTGCATCCGGCGTCGGTCAGGGCCTGCCGTACGGCCTGCTCCGCACCTGCGCCCTCAGGGTGCGGGGCGGTCACGTGGTGGGCATCGGCGGAGGACCCGTACCCGCACAGCAGTGCGCGGCTGCGTGCCCCCCGTGCCCGCGCGTGCCCGAGGCGTTCGAGAACGAGTACGGCGGCCCCCTCGCCCAGGACGAAGCCGTCGCGGTCCCGGTCGAAGGGGCGCGAGGCCAGTTCGGGCCGGTCCGTGCGCGAAGACAACGCCCGCATCTGGGAGAAGCAGGCGGCGGTCATCCGCGACCACGACTCGCTGCCGCCGGCAAGGACCACGTCGCACATGCCGCCGAGCAGCAGGCTGCGGGCAACCCCGAGCGCGTTGCTGCCCGAGGCGCACGCACTGGAGAGCGTGAAGTTCGGACCCCGAGCCCCGATGTCGAGGGCAATCTCCCCGGCAACCATGGACGGAACGCTGCGGGGCAGAGCGAGCGGCGAAACCGCGGCGGGCCGGTCCTCGGCAAGGCGCGTGAACTCGGCGACGTACGTCCGCAGGCTGTTCGAACCCACCCCGAGCACCACACCGACCCGCTCCGGCGGACCCTCCGCGACCCGCAGGTCCGCGTCCGCCAAAGCACAGCGGGCGGCCGCGATCCCCAGGTGGGCGAACCGGTCCAGACGGCGCGTGAGCCGTCCACCGAGTTCCGCGAAAGGATCAAAGTCCCTTACGTCGCACGAGATGTCGACCGCGAGGCCCGCGAACTGCGGGTTCCTCGCGGCCAGCGAGCGCCCCGCGCACAGATTCGTCCAGTTCGTGTCCGCGTCACAGCCCGCCGGAGTAAGGAGACCGAGACCAGTAACGGCCACCGGCTCACCCATCGCTCACCCCAAGGAGCCCGAGAACCGGGACCGCCGAGCTACGCCCCCCGTCGGCGGCGAGCGGCGCCCGATCGCCATCGACGGTCATCGAGCCAAGAACCCCGCGATCGTCCGAGCCACCTGGTCCAGCGACTCGGACCCGGAGACGTCGACCAGCCGACTGCCCATTTCGACACCGGTGCGCTCCTCAAGGACCGTCCCCAACTCCATCATGGCAAGGGAATCCAAGCCCAGATCGTCGAGAGTCGCCGTGAGGGCGAGCGAGTCGGCCGGGAACCCGAACAACTCCTCCACAAGGCTGCGAAGGCTGTCCGGGCCGAACCCCTCCAACGTCCGTTCAGTCATCGCTCCGTCTTCCCTTCCGAGCGGCTGTGTCGACGGGCCAACGACACCGAGGACGGACGGTCACGGTCCCGGGACACGGCGTCCGAAAGGAGCCCAAGCCGTGCGCCGGCACCGCTGATCGCCTGATGACGGCCCGGCACGCCGCTGACCGGGACCGACCGAGACCAGTCCGCCCGCGGTCCCGGCGGTTTCAACTGGCGCCCGTGGGCAGGCCTGCTGGAGCGCTTCGCAACGCCGACCTCACTGTTCCTCAAGTTCCACAGAGGCCCGCCGTAAGTGCTCCGCGCTCTTCGGCCGTGACCTGCGCCTGCTCGTCCGGCTGAGCTCACCGCGCAAATACCACTTCGGCAGCGGAGCCTGTCGAGGGGGACGGAGGTCAGGCGGTCTTGCGGTTGCCGTGGTCGTCGCAGGGAATTTCGGCAGCCGGGTGGTTGGTGGTGTAGTCGCGCAAGGCCTGGCGTTCGACCTCGGCAATGGCGGTGGGCTGCACGTCGATGATGCCTCCGAAAGGCCGGTCGACGTCCCGGATGATGCACAGCGCTGTCGTCAACAGTGCGGTGATCACGATCAGTGTGATGAGTTGGCCGCGATTGTTGCGGCGAGGGAGGCAGATACCGAGGGCGATGACGGTGATGGCGAGGGTGGCGAGGAGGAACCACAGGATGACGCCGGGGATGCTGGCCGTCGCCTGGGTAAGCCGTTCCTCGCGTTCCTCGGAGCGCTTGTTGTCGGCGGCGATCAGCATGCCGAAGACCGGCTTGCCCTCCACCTCGCGGAAGACGCGGCGGAAGTCGGTGGACCACACGCTGGGTGCCGGTGAGCCGTGGCCGTCAGCCATGGCGGGCCATTCCTGGGCCCGTACGGCGCGGGCGTAGCAGACGGCGTCCGCCTGGACCTCTGCCCGCTGGGCCGCGGGCGCGTATTCGGCGGACTCGACGAGCTGGTCGACGGCGCGGGCTTCGCCGCGCGCGGCGGTTTCGGCTTTGCCATAGGAGCCGTTCGCGGTGACCAGGACGAAGGCGAGAAGCAGGACGGTCAGGGTGAGCAGCGGGCCGACGAGGTCCTTGACGGCCATGCCGGTGTCGTCGTCCTCGTTGAGGAGCCGCGGGCGCAGGTAGCGGTTGGCAGCGAGACCGGCGAGCAGAGCGAGTACAGCGACGACGATGACAAGGACCACGGACGGACACCTCCGGGGGAGCAAGTGAGAAGACCCCAGCGTGCGGGGCGCCGGGATCATCTCCCGCGCCGCGTCCCGCCCCCAACAGCGGAAACGTCCCCTCGCCCCCGAACGAGCGACACCCTGTGTGCCAGACGCCCCAACCGGCCCCAGCACCTCAGTCGTAGAGAAGGGATGCGGAGGTGGTGGTCGCCTGTTGGCGGTCGGGTGTGGTGTAGGCGAAGTTGAGGACGGTACGCCGCACCCCTGGGCGTTCGAGTGGGGTGACGCGGTGGTCGGTGAGGTCGCTGCGCAGGAGGTATCCGTCGGCCGGCCGGTGGTGCACACGCCGGGTGCCCGGTGCGACGAGGGCGGCGAGATCTCGGCGTCCGGGGTGAAACTCGAGGAGTCCGCCGTCGGTGGGGTGTGGTGGCGCTTCGAGGAAGAGGACCAGGGCGAGGGGGTAGTCGTCGGTGTGGGCGCCGTGGGTGTCGCCGGGCCGGTGCAGGACATTGAGGACGTGGCGCTCGACGGGGTCGCGGACGGCGACGACCATCTCGTCCAGGAGCGAGGAGAGCAGCCGCATGAGGGCCCGGTCTTCGTAGGTCTGCGTTATGAGGGGTG
The DNA here is from genome assembly GCF_036227405.1 of Streptomyces sp. NBC_01460. Classification (NCBI taxonomy): domain Bacteria; kingdom Bacillati; phylum Actinomycetota; class Actinomycetes; order Kitasatosporales; family Streptomycetaceae; genus Streptomyces; species Streptomyces sp. NBC_01460. The sequence goes on along the minus strand of NZ_CP109473.1, from coordinate 6,318,356 downwards.
ATGCGCGGGCGATGTGGTCTCCGCCGAGGGTGGTCATGTGACGGGGGCTGTCGCCCATGCACCGCATGCGGAAGTCCCGCCGCACGGCGTCGCTCTCGAGACGGCCGGCTTCGCTTCCGAGCTCGGAGAGCCCGAGGGGGCTGATGAGCTCGGGCAGGGGCAGGTAGCCGTCGGCGGCGAACTGCCGGCGCAGGGATTCCCAGCGTGGGGATGCAGGTAGTGAGAACACGGCCGATGGATCCCTCGGGCCCGCGGAGGACAAACCCGGCCTCGACCATCTGGACCCCGCCTGCCCACAGGTGATCGGGGCGTCCCCGCGCCGCCCCACCGGCGGGCCGTGGCCTGGAAAGCTCCGGGGGCGATGTGTCCCACGCAACCGTTCTACAGGCCGGCGGAGAAGGGAAGCTGATTCATCCCGATGTATGCGCAGGCGGGTGTGTCTCAGTGGAGGCGCCCCCGCGATCGCAAGTTCGCTCGCCCCGCACGGGCGGGCCGTCAACGTCGAAGGGAGGGTGTTCGTTGCCCCGGCCCCGTGTGAGTGAAGATCCACGGGGCTGCGTGGCCTTCCTGCATGACTCGGTCCCCCTTGGCACAGTTGGCCGTGGGACTGTCCCCGCACCTGTCCCGGTCGGCGGTGGATCTTCCAGGAGTCCGCTGACGTCTGAACGCGGGGATGGCTGGGCATTGTCAGCCATCAGGTAATCGATCAACCGTGCGCTGAATCGCTTGGAAGGCAAGGGAGATACCAATGTCGGATCTTGAGCTGTCGTTGGAGTTGCGGGATGGGGAAATGGCACTGAGGGCGAGCGAGGGGGACCCGCAGATCACCTGTGTGGAGACGGTCCGTCAGGCCCTGAGCGCCGCCCGCGATCACGAGGTCACGGACAAGTCCGGTACCCGTCATGTGCTGCGGCTGTCCCTGACACTCGGGGAGACAGGTTCGCCCGACGGGGAACTCGGCACGGCGCTGGCCGAGTCGGACTCGACTGGGGCGCAGCACACGCCTGCGGACGAGACGGAACATGGAGTGGAGTTCAAGGGCTTCCCTAAGAAGAGGCTGTCCACCGATCAGGCTCACGCAGTGTGGGCCGGCCTGAGGGAGGGGCTGCCACAGACCGGGCCCGTGGCCGGATTCCCACTCGGCTGCTTGACCGCTGTTTTGAGGCAGGTGGAGGTCGTGGCGGGGTCGCCCACCGTTGAGATGTACCGCGAAGCAGCCAGGCAGGTAGCCGAGAAGATGACGGCGAAGGCGAACTGGAAGGTGCTGGAGCCCTTCGCCCAGGTCATCGTGTCCGTCGACAGCGCGAAGGTTTCGGAAGTTCAAAAAGTTCTGGTCCGCCGCGGGGGAGAAGGAGAGATTCATCCCGACACGTCGAGCACGGAGCTCGTCTTCCGTATGCCCATGAGGCAGACGTTCGGTATCAAGGCAGAGATCGTTGAAGCTGCCAGGGGCAAGGCGACCTGCGTGGTGGCCTTCAGCCACTTTGGGGACGTCAGCGCGGAGAACTTGAAGGTACTCACGGCCTCCGTGAAGAAGTAGCGAGGGCCTCGACCAGAGGTGACCGGGGTCATGGACGGCTCCGGGCCGGCGCTAGGTCAGGAGGAATGCGGCTGCGGTGGTGGCGCCGACGCCGGCGCCGGCCGCGGTCTGGGCGACGCTGTGGTAGGTCAGTGCGACGCGGGACCAGCACACGGCGAGGGTCAGGCCGTAGGCGAGGAGCCACCACGGTGAGTGGGTCACGGCGAGCATCGCGGGGATCGCGGAGGCAACCGCGCTGTCGACGCTGATCTTCCAGACGTGGTTCACGGCCAGCAGGACGACGGTCATCACCCACAGGGCGAGCATCGCGAGGAGGATCCCGGTGGGGGCGTGGCCGAGGATCATGATGATCGAGCCGAGGCCGATGGAGGCCAGGATGACCAGGAAGATCGGGGGCCGCTTCGTGCGGTCGACGATGTTCCGGTCTTCCCAGGTGCCGCGCTTGCGTTCCCACTGGATGTAGGCCGCGGGAATGATCCCGGCGCACAGGGCTCCGAGCAGCCCCCAGGGAATGCCGCTCCAGTTGCCAGCGGCGGCCAGCCCGATGCCCGGCATGCCGACAAGCAGGACGTTGCGCGGCTGGAGTACGTCCGTGACCGTCCGGGCCACCGTCGTGCGGTCCGCACGCCCGTCCCCCTCAAGGCGGGGCTGCCCGTCCGGCTGGTGTGGGTGTGGGTGTTCGTGCGTGCCCGTAAGCACGGGGCCGTCAGACGGTGTGGCGGTCATGTCCTTCTTCCTCTGCAGCATCGTCGTCGGGCCTACAGTCCCAGCCGTCGCTGTCGCGAGGCGTAACTGTCCAGCGCGTGGCGCAGGTCTTCGCGGGTGAAGTCGGGCCACAGCCGCTCGCAGAAGTACAGCTCCGATTGCGTTGTCTGCCAGGTCAGATACCCCGACAGACGCTGCTCGCCCGAGGTGCGGATCACCAGGTCCGGGTCCGCGAGTCCCGCCGTGCCCAGATGGGATGCGAACTCCCCTTCCCACCAGGACAAGTCCCCGGCCGGCTCCTGTGGCCCCCGGTCGCGGAACTTTTCCGCCAGGGACCGGGCCGCGGCGACGATCTCCCGCCGGCCGTCGTAGGCCACAGCGATATTGGCCTGCACTCCCTCCACCCGCTCGGTGCGCCGCTGCACGTCCTCGAACGCGGCCGCGACCGGCGCGGGCAACAACTCCAGGGCTCCGATCACCCGGACCCGCCAGCGCTGCGCCTCGGCGAGACGCTCGCACAGGCTGATGAACGACTCGTAGAGACCGGCCAGTTCCTGGGGGCTGCGCTGCAGGTTCCTGATGGACAGGATCCACTGCGTCACCATGGCGACCCCTTCCTCCTCGCACCACTGCAGGACATCAGGGATCTTCCCGATGCCGTAGCGGTGCCCCTCGGGCACGCTGAGACCACGCTGGGCAGCCCAGCGCCGATTGCCGTCGAGAACGAGAGCGACATGCGCCGGCACCCCCGGGCGCACAGAGGCAGTGAGTACGGACGGTTCGGTCATGGCGGATCCCAACCAGAGGCAACGGAAAAGACAAAAAGGGAACAGGCCCACGAACAAGGAGGACACGGCAGCTCGTGGGACCACGGAATCACTGCTCCCGGGACCCGGTGCTACGGAAGCTGGATCGGGTCATACCGCCAACTGTGCTGAAGGGACAGGGGCAGTAGGGAGAAGCACGCGACAGGGCGCGTGATCTTCATCCACACGTGTGAATGCGCTGCCTCGCGGCAACGGGCGAACGCAGCTGTGGGTGCGTGAGGATCCCCCCTGCACTCGGCCGAGGGCGCCCGGGTGACCGACGCGTCCGTCACGTCCTGCCGCAGGAGCCTGCCGGGCATACCGGCCTCGACGGACGGCACCCCGGCGAGCTCGGTGTTCGCGCGGCGCATGGTAGCCGCCTGGCTCCTTGCGCACGGCACGCTCAGGATCCCCACCACCCGGCCCGCCGCCACGGCATGCACCAGGGGCAACGGGCGGGCGCACGCCGACGATTCGATTCGACGACCTGCTGCTCCTCCTGGCGGACAACGTCTCCAGCGGCGACGAGTCCGCCGCCGAGAACGGTGTGATGCCGTAACGGCTTCCAGGGCCGGTCCAGCGGCACTGTGCAAGGGGGCAAGCCGTTGCGCGGTGTTCCCTCTCCGCCCCGCCCCGGCCGCACACCGGGCCCGATACCGCCGCTGTCCTCCGGGTGCGGTTCAGCTGCCGGTGTAGAAGGCGGTCACTGCGGTGATGACGTGGTCGACCTCGGCGTCGGTGAGCTCCGGGTAGGCCGGAAGGCACAGCCGCCGGGTGGCCGCGTCCGACCGTTCGGTGACGTGGCTCCGGTGGGCGATCTCCTCGAAGGCGGGCTGGTCGGGCAGGAGGTAGGGGTAGACCTGCTCGGCTTCGATGCCCGCGTTTGCGAGGTGTTCGGTGAGGGCGGCGATGTCTTCGCAGCCGAGCGCGTACTTGTAGAAGGCGTGGACGTGCCCGTCCTGGACCACCGGCGTCTCGACGGGCAGTTCGGCGAAGGCGGCCGTGTACCGGCGGGCGATGGTGTTGCGGCGCTCGATCCACGAGGGCAGCAGACCCAGCTGCGCGGTGAGGATCCCGGCGTTGACCTCGCCCAGCCGGGCCCGGTGACCGCGTACGTGGTGCAGGTGGCGCTCGCCGCGGTCGCGGCCCATGTCGGTCAGCCGGCGCAGCTGCCCGGCACGCTCGGCGGTGGTGGTGAGGATCGCTCCGGCGTCGTCGAGACCGCCGATGTTCTTGCCCACCCAGAACGAGAAGCAGCCGTAGTCCCCCCACGTCCCGGCGGCCCTGCCCTGCAGGCTGGCACCGGGGGCCTGGGCGCAGTCCTCGATGACGGCCAGGCCGTGCCGGGCGGCGACCTGGTTGATCGCGGGCATGTCGGCCATGTGCCCGTGCAGGTGTACCGGGATCACCGCCCGGGTGCGGTCGGTGACCGCGGCTTCCATCGCTTTCGGGCACAGAGTGAGGGTGGGTTCGGCGACGTCCACGATCACCGGCACGGCACCGAGGTCGGCCACCGCGAACGCAGTCGCGGCGAAGGTGGCGGCCGGCACGATCACCTCGCCCCCGGACCGCACCCCGGCCGCTTCAAGCGCGAGCACGAGCGCCTGCGTGCAGGACGTCGTGGCCACCGCATGTCCGCCCCAGACGTGCGACAGGGTGTCCTCGAGCCGCTCGGTCTGCGGGCCGTAGTGGAACTTCCCGGTGTCGATCACCGCGTCGGTGATCTGGTGGATCGTCTCCCGCAGGGCGGCCACCCGGCGGGCATGGCCCTCGGCCGGGACCGTGACGATGGCGGTGCGGTCGGGCAGCGTGGTGCTGACCCTCATGGGCGAATCCGATCTGTGTGGCGACATGCAAAAGCGTTTCTTGATCCAATTCGGCCACGGCCGACCCACGCTCACGCACCGCGTTCACTCCCCTGGAGGAGCGCACACCGGGGCTTTTGGGAGCACGCCCGCCCAACAACAGGGCGGCCGGGTGACCGCGGTGGTCTGTGGGAGCACGCGTGGGCCGAGAACGCCGCCGTTCCTGCACTTCGATGCCGAGGTCCCGTCGGTTCGGGTGCGATTCCTTGACCGCCCGCATCCGCCGGGGGGCACAGCCTGCGGCCACTTCCCCTCCGAGAGAGCCGCCATGAAGGGCGTCTACCGAGGTACCGCAAGCTGTGGGTGCGCCTGTAAGGGCGCGGGCCGCTGCATTGAACTACGCACGTGCGAGCTTGGTCCCGGGCGCGGAGTGGGGCAGTGCCGTGGGATCGCGAGGCCCCGGTTGTCAAGTGCCTGGCGATTGCGGTGACTGGGCGTCAGCATCCAGTTACGATCTTGCTCGCCGGCGGGGCGGTCCTGCGGGCGCGTGGCTGCCGCCACGGATACCGCTGAAGGAATCACCATGGAAGATCTGTTGATCCCGGTCGGGCAGTTCGCCGAGGCGCTGTCGGATGTGTTCGGTGTGGCGACGTCGGCCGGGTTGGCCGCTCAGGTCATCGCCGCTCAGCCCGACGTCGATCTGACCGACATCGCGAGCCTTAAGCCCAGCCAGGAGGTGGCGCGGGAGAACGCCACGCTATGCATGGACAGGCTACTGCCCGAACTGCGACGCGGGTTCACGAAGGCGAAGTCCTTTGCTGACATGGTCGGGTCCTTGTCCGAGAGCGATGTCGAAGACCTGACCGGCCAGCTCGGCACCGAGGCGGGGAAGCAGGAGTTCGCTGAAACTATCCGGACGTTCAAGGAGGAGGCTGACCGCTCGCTCGCCGAGGTCAGTGAGACTGCCAGCACTCTGGCGCAGTTCGCCACCCTCCTCGGCGCAGACCTGGGCGACTTCCAGCGGATCCGCGAGGAGGCCGTCTCGAAGTACGGGGGTCAGGACGGCAAGCTCGCTTCGCTCGTCCAGGAGATGGCGGCCGCCGCCGAGGCCAGGTCAAAGGCGGTGGATGACGTGGCGACCCTGGCGGCCACGCTCGACATCGGGGTCTTCGCCGTGGTCGGCACGGTCGTGGCCAGCCCGAAGGTGTCGCTGACCAAGGCCAGCCTGGCCGTCAGGCCCTCCAGCACGCACGACCAGCTGAACCGGGCGCTCAAGGCCCAGGCCGACAGCGACGCCGCGTACACCCGGCAGTTCGAGGCGGCAGGCCGCCTTCAGCTGCAGCCCGCCGTCCTCCAGTGGCTTTCCGACACCTTCGTCTCCCTTGAGCGCGCCCGCGACGGGGCCCTGGACGGCCTGACCGCTGCCTGGGCCACAACGTCGGGCAACTTCGAAACCCTCGCTGAGTCGGGACAGGGCGTTGTTGATCAAGAGCTCCGCGCGAACATCCGCCAGCGCCTGGTCCAGGCGATCGGAAGTGCCAAGGAGTTGAAGACCCTGGCGGAGAACCTGGATGCGAGGGGCCCCCTGCCCGTCGTGCCCGAGTCGAAGTGAACGCGGTCACCGGCCGCCGGGCCGGTGACCTATTGGTGGCTCCGGGCGGACTGCCCGGAGCCCGTCAACCCGCAGTCAAAGACCAATACGGGACAGCCTTTAAGCCCGTTCCTTCTGGATCACTACGTGAACAGGGGGAAGGGCGCCTGCCTGCGATCGTTTCCATCCGCACCCTGTGCTCACTCCTTCAGGGCTACTCCGTACGGCTTCTGCACGGCACGGGCCTGGGTACAGCATGATCGGGTTGCCCGAGCGTTCGGGCACCCGCACGCAGCCAACCACCAAGGAGCCACGGCATGAGCACAATTGAAGAGCGCGTAAAGAAGCTTGTCTCCGAGCAGCTCAACGTCCCAGTGGACGACGTCACGAACATGAAGTCCTTCGTGGACGACCTCGGGGCGAGCGAACAGGACGTGACCGAGATCCACATGGCCATCGAAGAGGAGTTCGAGACGGAGATCCCTGACGAGGAGGGCGAAAAGATCACCACCGTCGAGTCGGCGATCGACTACGTGAAGTCCCACAAGGCGTCCGCATAGGCAAGGCCGCCTGAGCCGCCGACGGAACCGCGCCCCTTCGGCCATCGGGTCCTTGACCTGGGTACGTCGTGGACTGACGCAGGCGCGGGTTCCGGTCGTGGCGATGTGGCCGCGGGTCCCGCGCAGGCGCAGCGAGGCGAAGTGCGCGAGACCGGGGCGTCGCGGGCTTCGCGGACCGGGGATATGGCGACGATGTCGCCGAGGGAGGACACGCCACCGGTGTCGCTGCGGCCGGCTTCCAGGGCACGGCGGCGGGCGGTGGCGGCGTCGAAGGGGGCCCGGACGTCGATGTCATCGGCAAGTTAGCGGGGCGGACGCTGGGTGAGCCAGGTCAGGTCAGCCGGAGAGGCGAGGCCTGCGGCGATCTGGGCAACGGAATTGCCTCCGCCGATCACCATCACCCTCTGGCCGGCCAACTCGGCCGGGCTCTTGTACTGCACCGTGTGGAGCTGGCGTCCGGAGAGCTCCCGGCGACCGGGGACAGCAGGGATGAACGGGCGGGTCCAGGTCCCGGTCACGCTGATGACCGCGCGAGCCGGCCAGCCGCCTGAGTCACTCTCGACGCGGAGGAACTCGATGTCGCGGTGGACGACTTCGACCCACACGCCGCGCTGGGCCGGCAGCTCGTTTGGTGACACCGGCACGGGGTGCGGTCGACCATCAACGGCCGACAACACGCTCTCGGTGCCGAAAGGCTCCCTCGAGCAGCGGAGTTGGACTGTCAGTGGGGTCTGGTATGCCTGGACGTGTGGCGAGCCTCGAATCATGTGCGGAATATTTTGAGGCATAGAACCGTGTACTCTCGGGGGAGTTGAACTCACCAGGGCTGGAGGTGGGCACGTGCGCGACCAGAGGAGCTTGGTTGCGGATCCAGGGATGCTCACCTTGGCCCGTGACTCGCGCGGCTGGACACAGTCCGAACTTGCTGACGAGATGACGCGTCTTGATGGCAGCCGCATCACCCAGGGGTACGTCAGCCGAGCCGAAGCTGGCCGCATCCCGGTCAAGGACGGGCGCGTGCAGCTGTTCGCCGACGCCCTGCGCTACACCGCCGACACCCTGTGCCGCGCCACTGACACGGCCGGGACAGGCGTCGGACTGGTGCACCACCGCAAGCGCGCCTCCCTGGGGGCGCCCGCCCTGCGTCGGATCCATGCGACGTTGGCGCTCACCCGGCTCCAGGTCGACAGCTTGGCCCGGGCAGCGGACGTCCATCGCAACGACCGGTTTCGGCGCGTGGAGGTCAACGACTTCGACACTCCCGCGGATGCGGCGGAGACGATGCGTGAGGCGTGGAACGTCCCCGCAGGGCCGATCGAGGACATGGTCGCCCTCCTCGAAGACGCCGGCGCTCTGGTCGTAGTCCGGGATCTCTGCACCACCGAGCTCGATGCCGTAAGCCAGTGGCCCCCCGGCGGGTACCCGTTGATCCTGCTCAACTCGCATGCACCAGGCGATCGTTCTCGCTTCAGCCTGGCGCACGAGCTGGGCCATCTGGTGATGCACGGCGAGCCAGGTGAGGGACGCGTACAGGAGGACCAGGCCAACCGGTTCGCCGCCGAGTTCCTCATGCCCCACGACGCGGTCCTGCCCGAACTGAAGCCAGGCATCGACGTGTCCCGCCTGCTGGACCTCAAGGCCCGGTGGGGGGTGTCCATGGCAGCTCTCATCAGGCGCGCCATGGACTTGGGAGTCATCAGCGAATGGCACTACCGCACGCTCATGGTCGAGTTGTCCGCCCTCGGCTACCGCACCAACGAGCCGACCACCATCCGGCGCGAAACCCCGCGCCACCTCGCTCAAGCCGTCACCCGGCTTGAGCAGCAGCTCCACCTCAGTCCGACCGAGACCGCCCACCTAGCGGGCCTGGGTCGCGAGGAGTTCCACGAGATCTACTTGTGCGCTTCTTCTCCGTCCGGACACAAGGACGTGCCGGACTCTTCTGCGAGGTGATTCATGAGCAACACCCCCTCCCCGAGGCGGCGACCGCCCGCCCTGAAGACGCTCGACCACACCGTTGCCGCCGTGCCGCTCCTCCAAGGGCGGGTGCTGCTCCACGAAAACGCCATCAACCTTCCGCGACCGCGGCCCGCGCTCGATGACGACTTCAGCGGCGTCGTGATGACGGGAGCCAAAGCCGACGAGCGGGCCTTCCACCTTCGCAGCACGGCCGGCTACGAAGGCACCCTGCTGATCGACAGCGCCCCCTACACCACCTACGTCGCAACCGCCGACGAGCCGTTCATGGTGCCCACCGACGAGCTGTTCGCCTCAGTGGACACCTCGCTGGCCTTCCAGAAGGCACGCGGAGCGAGCGCGGCACTGACCCCGACCGGCTACATTCCGCCCGCGGACTCCAAGACGCTCAAGGCAGTGATACGCGAGGCCAACAAGATCGAACGCGCCGACACCATCGTGACGCTCCCGATCGACGTCACGTGGCTGAACCGCGAGAACATTGGTCAACTCATCGCGGTCTGCACGAAGATCCGGCACCCGAAGGCCCTCGTCCTCTTCCGCCAGTTCGATCCGCTGGAGCAGACGAAGGACATCCCCACCAATTTGCGCCGCCTCCTGGCCGAGGTCGAACACATGGCGCTGCTGCGGACCGACCTCGCTGCGCTTGATGCGATCGCGCACGGCGCCCTCTGCGCCGGTATCGGCGTGCAGAGTTCACTCCGCCACGCGATCCCGCCCGGCGAGAAGGCCCAGACCAACAAGGCCGGCCCCTCCTACCCGAGCGTGCTGATGCCGGAGCTCATGTGCTTCAAGGGCGCCGAGTCCCTCTCCAGGCTGTACGGGAACGCGGACCCCGCAACCTGCGCCTGCGAGGAGTGCGACGGGCGTGGACTCGACCGCTTCCTCCTGCCGGACGGCGAAACCCGGCGCGAGGCCGACAATCACACCGTCCTCACGTGGAGCGACTGGGTCACCGAAATGGCCGGCTACCGGCCAGGCACCCCGCGTAAATCGTGGTGGCGCGACAAGTGTGCGGCCGCGATCGACCGCTACGCGCTGGAGAACCAGCGCATCGGCCTGGGCGCCAGCCCCCGCTCCGGATTCCAGGCGCCCTCCCCGCTCAAAGCATGGGCGACACTCTCCGTCACCCCGTAGCGAACCGCGGGCCGGATGCTCAGGGGAGCTGGCGGTGGACGTCTTCCAGAAACTTCCAGCCGGCAACGGTATGGCGTCTGCGCACGAAGGGCCGCGGCGGCACCACCACTTCCACCGAGTCCCCCTGAAGCGTGAGCAGGCCGATGCCGTAGAAGTCCGCGCGCAGCACGGCATCATCCTTGCGCCGCAATACGCCGTCCACCACCACCGCGCGAGAACAGAACGGAGTAAATCGCTCGGCCTTCTCCATCCCCGACTCCCAGCTGCGGCCGGGCACGAACGCCATGTCGATGTGGACAGGCTGCGCCGCGCGACGGGTGATCGACCCGTCCCTGCGGACCACCGCACCCTTGGGAAGGGACTTCAGCACCCGCCGCTCCCTCTCGCTCAAGGAGCTGGCAGGAACCGGCTCGCCCAGGGGCAGCGACATGAGGAGATCCAGCACGTCAGGTCGCGTCAGCGGCGGCATTCCTTCAGCTGCCCGCCGCTCCCGCTCAAGCGCGTCATGCCGATAGGCCACAACAGCTTCCGTCCCGAATGCTTCGACAAGCGCGAGCTTCGCCTCGCGGGGCACGAGGTCGCAGGGAGCCAGCGCACCTGCGACAACATTCATCTGCTCTCGCGCCACGACCGACATGAACCAACCCGCTCTCGTCTCGAACCGACGCCCTCATCCGCGGTGCGCCTGCACGCCCCTGCTTACCCCCAGGCAGCCATCACCGGAAGCACGAGCGGCTCACGTTCACACGATCCACTCCACCGCCTGGCCGCAGTCGAGCGGGACCGACACCCCTAACCAGCCTTCCCCTGCCCGAGACACGGGAAAGCCTCAGCACGGACGGCCAGGCTAGTACGGACAGTCGTACGCACGGCGGCCACCTGCTCGGATGATCGCGAAATGGCCAGCACCCGTCACAGGCCGACCAGCAAGCGTCCACGGCGGCCACGGCGGCCACGGCGGCCACCAACGAACGACTGCGAGCCTAGCCACCACCGGCGGCCATGCCTACATCTGTCCGAATCTTCATCGCCGCCGGCCACCTCCCTTCGCCTTCCGCCCGCGCCAGGCGGAGTGGGGCTGCGAGCATTCCCGTGCAGGCATTCGTACGGTGGGGAGTTCAGGTGCCACGAGAGCTCAACGAACGGCAGCAACAGGTGCTGCAATGGGTCGGCCAAGGCTGCCCTGACGGCGTGTGGGAAGGGACCGCGCACAAACTCAGCTGCCAAGCTCTTCACAGCCGGGGACTGGTCAAAGTCTCCAGGAGCCAGGGGCGGTGGTCCGTCGCCCTCACCAAGGCCGGCCAGCAATACCTGGACCACAGATCCCCTCCCCCCCGATCAGCCTCGCAGCAGAGACACCGTGCCCGCACCACGGGCTGGAACCCTGCCGCCTGAAGTAGCCGAGGGCGAAAAGGCCGGCGTCAAGGCAGCCGCGCCTGTGTCATCGCCGGGAACGAGCCCCCTGCCGCGGAAGAGGGCTAAGACCGTCACCGAGCAGCTCGTGGAGGAGCTCGCCGAAGCCGGCGGCCGAATCGTGAAACGCGAAGCCAGCGGTCGGGAGACCGAGAAATGGCCGATCCGTGTTGCCGCAGCACGGCGGTCGGGAAAGATCCCTGCGACCAAGGAACTGCACGCAGGCTGGTGCCGCGACGGATACGAAATCTGCCTGGTCGACGCCCCGGCCTGGCGCTTGGCCGTGCTGTCACCCGTTGCCATACCGGCACGGCTCCCCACTCCACACCCCGTGGTCAGAGCTCTGCAGGCGCACCCCCAGCCCATGGCACTGACCAAAGCCGTGCAGAGCAGAGCCTTCCGCCTCATCCACGCATTGCTCACCGCAAGTCAGAGGCTGGGATTTACCAGCGCGTTCGGCTCGGCCGAGAGTGCACCCGCACCACATCGCCGACGAAACGGCCCTCCCCACTTCACCATCACCGCCCAAGGCCAGCGATGCGATTTCCTCATCCTGCAGGAACAGGACCGCACCGACCACATCCCCACGAAGAAGGAACTCGCGGACTCCGAGAAGCACTCCTGGGCCAAGATTCCTCGGTACGACCACTCCCCCGCCGAACGCCTGCGCATCTGTATCAGTGGCGGGCTGCCACACAGGGCCGGGGAGTGGGCCGATACGACTTCACGCCCCCTTGAGGATCAGCTCGCCGAAATCGTGCAGGAAGTAGGACTTCGAGGCGAGGCCGCCGAACGCAAACGACTGGCCGACCTGGAGGCGGCACGGGAGAAACGGCTGCAATGGGAAGCCGCGACACAACGGGCAAAGATCGACTTCGCCGAGGCAGCCCGAGTCCAGCACCTTGAAGCGCAGGAACAAGCATGGCGCCGTGCAGCGGGCCTGGCCGAGTACGTCGACGCCCTCCGACTCCACGCAGAGACCTTGGCGACCGGACCGGAGAGGGACGGAGCCGAGGCATGGATCGCCTGGGCCGCCGACCACGTGGAGCGCCTGAACCCGCTCAACGGGACGCTCCGCCTGCCCGACATCCCCGAACCTCGCGCCAACGACCTGCAGCCGTTCCTGCACGGATGGAACCCCTACGGTCCCGGCTACTAGTCGCGAGCCCCCTCGGATTATCACAGAGCGTAATCGGGGAGGGGAAGGTGGATCGCAGGTCTGACGCCGACCGACTCGGTCGCCGACTGCCGGAAAGGGCGCTTCCCGCAGCAAGATCAAAACCTGCTGCGGGACGCACCCTCCAGGGCCTGATGGCTCGTCAGAGATCGCCGATGGCGTGCGTCAAACGTGCGTCACGAGCGTCAAATCTGCGTCAAGATATCGCCCGTAACGCCCACACCGCACATAACGCACACTGCACTAACCTGCAGGTCAGAGGCCCTTTCCAACGGGCTCAAGGATCGCGACGCACTCGACATGATGGGTCATCGGGAACAGGTCGAACGCCCGCAGCGTCCGCACCTTGTACCCGCCCTCAGCGAAGTACGCGATGTCCCGCGCCAGCGCCGCCGGGTCGCAGGCGACGTACGCGATGCGGCGGGCGCCCAGGGCGACCAGTTGCTTGACCGTGCCCTTGCCCGCGCCCGCGCGCGGGGGGTCCAGGACGATCAGGTCGCACTCGGTGATGCCCGTGCGTGGCAGCACCTGGTCGACCTTGCCGTGTTCGATGCGGACCCGGTCCAGGTCCTTCAGGTTGTGCCGGGCGTCCTCGACCGCGCGCTTGCCGGACTCGATGCCCAGCACCGCGCCCTTCTCGCCGATCCGCTGGCCGATGGCGCCGGCGAACAGGCCGACACCGCAGTAGAGGTCCAGCGCCGTGTCGTTCTTGCGGGGCAGCAGTCCCTGCATGACCGCGCGGACCAGCGTGTCCGCCGCCTGCGGGTGGACCTGCCAGAAGCCGCCCGAGCCGACGCGGTACGTACGGTCGTCTGCGCGCTCGCGGACGAAGGCGCGGCCGTGGACGCGGTGGACCCCGCCGTCCTTCTCCTCGACGCGGAGCACGGAGACGGGCTTGTCCAGCTCGACCAGCGGGAGCCGGCCGCCCTCGCGCGGGGTCAGGATGACTTGGCGGTCGTGGGAGCCGGTGGCTGAGATCGCCTCCACCGTGGCCATCTGCGGCCAGTCCTGCTTCTCGATGCCGAGCTCCGAGACGCCGGGCGCCGCGATCAGGCAGTGGTCGATCGGCTGGACCTCGTGCGAGCGGTGCTTGCGCAGCCCGACCAGGCCGTCCGCGTCGACGGCGTACTGGACGCGGGTGCGCCAGGCCGGGACCTCGCCCGGCGGGAGCTTGTCGCCCTCGGCCGGCATGACCGTGCCGTCCCAGCCGGCCTCCTCGGGCGTGAGGCCCGCGAGGCGCAGGAGCTGCTCGGCGATGACCTCGCCCTTCAGACGGCGCTGGGCGCCGGGCTTGGCGTGCTGCCAGTCGCAGCCGCCGCACTTGCCGGGGCCGGCGTACGGGCAGGGGGCCTCGACCCGGTCCTTGGACGCGTCGATGACCGTGACCGCGTCGGCGCGCAGGAAGCGCGAGTCGCTCTCGCCCTCGGTGACCCGGGCGACGACCTTCTCGCCGGGGAGGGTGTGGCGCACGAAGAGCACCTGCCCCTCGGACGTGCGGGCGATGCAGTGGCCGCCGTGGGCGACAGGGCCGACCTCGACCTCGTACTCCCGACCGATCAGGGACTCCCCGGCCTGCGACGACGTGGATTCGTTCTGCATGAGGGGGTGGCTCCAGAGATCAGGAAACGGGAAAAGCGGCCGGACAACAGCCCACCAGTCTACGTGGGCGGAAGCCGGCCGCTTACCACAGGCGGAGCGCCGAGTCAGCCCTTGTGGCTGGACTCCTTGTGCTGGCGCCGTTCCACGGGGCCGCGGCGCACCGAGCCCGGAGCGGTCCAGTCCGCGCGCTTCCTGGCCCGGACCTTCGCGGCCTCGGAGGACTCCAGCTGGTACGGCACCGAGGTCACCATCACCCCCGGGGTGAAGAGGAGCCGGCCCTTGAGCCGCAGCGCGCTCTGGTTGTGCAGCAGGTGCTCGTACCAGTGGCCGACCACGTACTCCGGGATGTAGACGCTGATCACATCGCGCGGGCGGTCCTTGCGCAGGCCCTTGACGTACTCGATGACCGGGCGGGTCACCTCGCGGTAGGGCGAGTCGAGGATCTTCAGCGGGATGTCGATGCCGCGGCGTTCCCAGTCGTCCCTGAGCGCCTTCGTCTCGTCGTGGTCGACGCTGATGGAGAGCGCCTCCAGCTGGTCGGAGCGCACGAGCTTGGCGTACGCGAGGGCGCGCAGCGTGGGCCGGTGGAGCTTGGAGACCAGGACGATCGAGTGGACCCGCGAGGGCCGGATGGTGTCGTCCGACGGGGCCTCGTCCGCGGAGATCTCCTCCGCGACCCGGTCGTAGTGCTTACGGATCGCGGTCATCGTGCCGAAGAAGATCACCATGCCGAGCAGGGCGACCCAGGCACCGTGCGTGAACTTGGTGGCCAGGACCACGACGAGGACCAGGCCGGTGAAGAACGCGCCGAAGGTGTTGATCGCCCGGGAGCGGAACATGTGGCGCCGCACCGCCGGGTCCTTCTCCGTACGCAGGTGACGGTTCCAGTGCCGCACCATGCCGGTCTGGCTGAGCGTGAAGGAGACGAACACGCCGACGATGTAGAGCTGGATCAGCCGGGTCGAGTCGGCCCCGTAGATCCAGACGAGCAGGATCGCGGCTCCGGCCAGCAGCACGATGCCGTTGGAGAAGGCCAGCCGGTCGCCGCGGGTGTGCAGCTGGCGGGGCAGGTAGCGGTCCTGGGCGAGGATCGAACCGAGCAGCGGGAAGCCGTTGTACGCGGTGTTGGCCGCGAGGAACAGCACGAGCGCGGTGGCCGCCGCCAGGAAGACGAAGAGGAAGGTGCCCTCCCCGAAGACGGCCGCGGCGACCTGGGAGATCACCGGGTCCTGGACGAAGCCCGCGCCGACCGCCGCACCGTTGTGGATCAGGTCCTTCGCCGGGTTCTCGGCCATCTTCACGTCGGTGGCCATGGCGAGGCCGATGATGCCGCAGAACATGGTGACGGCGAGCAGGCCCATCGCCGCGAGCGTGGTCGCGGCGTTCTTGCTCTTGGGCTTGCGGAACGCGGGGACGCCGTTGCTGATGGCCTCGACTCCGGTGAGCGCCGCACACCCCGAGGAGAAGGCGCGCAGCAGCAGGAAGACGAGGGCGAAGCCGGCGAGCCCCTGGTGCTCGGGCTTGATCTCGTAGTCCGAGGTGGGCGCGTGCATCGTCTCGCCGAGGGCGAGTCCCCGGAACGCTCCCCAGAGGATCATCAGGAAGACGCCGGCCACGAAGAGGTACGTCGGGATGGCGAAGAGCTTGCCGGACTCCTTGACGCCGCGCAGGTTCATCAGCGTCAGCAGCACGATGGCCCCGATCGCGCAGAACGTCTTGTGCTCGACGACGAAGGGGACGGCGGAGCCGAGGTTCTCCACGCCGGAGGAGATGGACACGGCGACGGTGAGGACGTAGTCGACGAGGAGCGCGCTGGCGACGGTCAGACCGGCCTTCGGCCCGAGGTTGGTGTTGGCGACCTCGTAGTCGCCGCCGCCGCTCGGGTAGGCGCGGACGTTCTGCCGGTACGAGGCGACGACGGTGAACATCAGGACCACGACCGCGACCGCGATCCACGGGCTGAAGTGGTACGCCGACACGCCCGCGATGGACAGCACGAGGAGGACTTCTCCGGGTGCGTACGCAACGGAGGACAGCGGGTCGGATGCGAAGACGGGGAGCGCGATGCGCTTGGGGAGGAGCGTTTCCCCCAGCTTGTCGCTGCGCAGCGCCCGGCCGATCAGGATCCGTTTGGGCACGTCGGTCAGTTTGGACACGGTGAGGATCGTAAGCGTTGGCTGGACACGCCGACGAGGCACCACCCCCTCGGCACCCGGAAAACCTTCATAATTACCCGCCCTCACCGGAAAAGTCCATGGAATCCTTAACGAAATCCTTGCGTCACGGACCGGCCGGGACCCGGAGGACGCTGTGGTTCCGGTCGCCCTCCCGGCGGCACTCCCGGACAACGCCCGGCTCCCCTTTTGCTCATCGGCCCGCGGGGTACGCACACTCGGATGAGGCGGCGCGGTGGTGGCCGCATAAGCTCATCCCCGGGCAACGCCGGAAGTCGTTGCCCCATTGTTTGCCCCGCAAGCTGAGAGAGAAGTGTGAGCAGGGTGTTTTCGCAGGTCATCCGGATGACCAGGACGGCGAGGTAGGCGCAAGGTGCACATCGTCATCATGGGCTGCGGGCGCGTCGGAGCCGCTCTCGCACAGACCCTGGAGCAGCAGGGGCACACGGTCGCCGTGATCGACCAGGACCCCACGGCGTTCCGCCGTCTCGGTTCCGGATTCGGCGGCCGGCGGGTCAGCGGGGTCGGCTTCGACCAGGACACCCTCCGCGAGGCGGGGATCGAGGAGGCCGGGGCGTTCGCCGCGGTCAGCAGCGGCGACAACTCCAACATCATCGCCGCCCGGGTGGCGCGCGAGATGTTCGGCATCGAGAACGTCGCCGCGCGCATCTACGACCCGCGGCGCGCCGAGGTCTACCAGCGTCTGGGCATCCCCACGGTCGCCACGGTCCGCTGGACGGCGGACCAGATGCTGCGGCGGCTGCTGCCGTCGGGCGCGGAGCCGCTGTGGCGCGACCCGAGCGGCGGTGTGCAGCTCGCGGAGGTGCACACCACGCCGTCCTGGATCGGGCACAAGATCAGCACGCTGCAGGAGGAGACGGGCGTCCGCGTCGCCTTCCTCACCCGGTTGGGCGAGGCCATACTGCCCACGTCGCAGACGGTTCTGCAGGAGGGCGACCTGGTCCACGTGATGATGCGTACGGACGAGATCGCGAAGGTCGAGGAGGCCTTTGCCGAAGGTCCCGAGGAGGGCGGTCACTGATGCGCGTGGCGATTGCCGGGGCCGGCGCGGTGGGCCGTTCCATCGCGGCCGAGCTCCTGGAGAACGGGCACGAGGTCCTGCTGATCGACAAGGCCCCGACGGCCATCTCGGTGGAGCGGGTCCCGATGGCCGAATGGCTGCTCGCGGACGCCTGTGAGATCACGTCCCTCGACGAGGCGGCGCTCCAGCGGTGCAACGTCGTCATCGCGTCGACGGGGGACGACAAGGTCAACCTGGTCGTCTCCCTGCTCGCGAAGACCGAGTACGGCGTGCCGAGGGTCGTGGCCCGGGTGAACAACCCGAAGAACGAGTGGCTGTTCAACGAGTCCTGGGGGGTCGATGTCGCGGTCTCCACGCCGCGTCTGATGTCCGCCCTGGTCGAGGAGGCCGTGAGCGTCGGCGATCTCGTCCGGCTGCTGCGGTTCAGCCACGGCGACGCCAACCTGGTCGAGCTGACACTGCCCCCGGAATCGGCGATGGCCGGCATCCGGGTGAGCGATGTCGCCTGGCCCGAGGACACCTCGCTCGTCACGATCATCCGCGGCACGCGGGTGCTGACGCCGAGCCCCGAGGAGACCCTGGAGGCCGGTGACGAACTGCTGTTCGTGGCCGCCCAGGCGCGCGAGGAGCAGTTGGAGGACCTGCTGTCGGTCCGCCGGGAGCCGGCCGAGGACTGAGTCCGCGTACGCGTGGGGCCCCGGACCGTTCCCGGTCCGGGGCCCCACGCGTGAGTGCGTCGTCGCGCGTCAGATCTCGGAGTTGCGGGCCTCCGCGGCCCGCGCGCTCTGCGCGGCCTTCCGCTCCTTCTCGGCCTTCTCCTCCGCCTCCATCTCGGCGAAGACGTCGATGGGCGGCGGCGCCTTGGCGAGGAAGACCCAGGTCAGATACACCGCGAGCAGGAACGGCGGGATCTTGAGCGCGACCAGGACCCAGCCGAGCTGGGCGGTGTCGGCCCACCAGTACAGCGGGAAGAGGATCGCGCACTTGGCGAGCAGGATCAGCCCCCAGGCGTAGCTCGCCTTGGCGTACGCCTTCTTGCGGCCGGGGTTCCTGGTGCGCCAGGAGAGGTTCTCCTTGAAGACCGGGCCGAGGATCAGCCCGATCAGCGGCACCCCCGCGAGCGTCGTGACGAGGTAGGCGAGGGCCAGTCCGAGCGTGTAGATCATGCCCGGCAGGTAGAAGTCCTTGGCGTTGCCCGTCATCTTCGCGAAGAGCACACCGAAGGCCACACCGAAGACACCGCTGAAGGCGTGCTTGACGGTGTCCTTGCGGATCAGCCGTACGACGACGAGCAGCAGGGAGACGGCGAGCGCGGCGATCGCCGAGGCCGTCAGGTTCTTGTTGATGGTGAAGATCGTGACGAAGAGCAGCCCGGGCAGGACTGTCTCCACCATGCCCCGCACGCCGCCGAAGGCCTCGAAGAGCGCGGCTTCCGTGACCGCCTTCGCGTCGGCGTCCTGCTGGTCGGTGCGGTGGGGCTGGTCCGTGTCGGACGTCGGCTTGTCGAGAGACGTCACCGGCTACTCCTTGCCGAGCGGTCGGAGTTCGTATTTGGGATTGAACAGCACCCGGCGCCCGTGGCTCATGGCCACGCGGCCCGACGCGATGAGCTTGCGGCCCGGCTCGATGCCGACGATGGAACGCCGGCCCAGCCAGACCACGTCGAGCGGCGCGGTGCCGTCGAAGAGCTCCGCCTCCAGGGCGGGCACTCCGGCCCGCGGGCGCAGGGTGACGGTCCGCAAGGTACCAGTGACCTTGACGATCTGGCGGTCCGTGCATTCGGAGATGCGCGTGCACCCCGAAGCGTGCGAGTCCTCCCGCAGCTCCTCGGACTCGAGGTCCTCCTGGGAGCTGGACAGCCGGTCGAGCATGCGGCGGAAGCGGCCGGACGGCTTCTCCGCCCTGCTGCCGGACTTCTCGGATCGGGGAACAGCGCTCATACCCGAAGGGTACCGGTCTCCTGTGGTAGGGGCGGGCCCGCACGAGTACCACCCGGACGAGTGACCCCGTTCACTCCGGGACGGGGCGTCCCCGCTCGAAGCGGTAGCCCATTCCGGGCTCGGTGACGAAGTGCCTCGGGTGCGAGGGATCCGTCTCCAGCTTGCGGCGCAGTTGTGCCATGTACACGCGCAGATAGTTGGTCTCGGTGCCGTACGAGGGCCCCCAGACCTCCTGGAGCAGCTGTTTCTGGCTGACGAGCCTCCCGGCGTTGCGGACGAGGACCTCCAGCAGGTGCCACTCGGTGGGTGTCAGCCGCACGTCACGGCCCTCGCGGTGGACCTTCTTCGCGGCGAGGTCGACGGTGAACCCCTCGGTCTCGACGACCACCAGGTCGTCCGCGCCGTCCTGGCCGACCGGTTCCGCCCGGCGCACGGCGGCGCGGAGCCGGGCCAGCAGCTCGTCCATGCCGAACGGCTTGGTGACGTAGTCGTCGGCCCCCGCGTCGAGGGCCTCGACCTTCTCGTCGGAGGTGTGGCGGGCCGAGAGCACGAGGATGGGCACCCGGGTCCAGCCGCGCAGTCCCCTGATCACCTCGACGCCGTCCATGTCCGGCAGTCCGAGGTCGAGGACGACGACGTCGGGGTGGCGCGCCGCAGCCAGCTGCAGGGCGGTCGCCCCGTCGGGCGCCGCGTCCACCTCGTACCTGCGCGCCTTCAGGTTGATCACGAGGGCGCGTACGATCTGCGGCTCGTCGTCGACCACGAGGACCCGGGTCATCGCGGACCTGCCTTTCCGGAATACGTGTACGGGGCCGGGGTGCGCCCCGGAGGTCTCATGAGGTGACGTGCGCGGGAGGGACGGGGCCTGCCCGCACCTGTCCCGGGGCGGCCGTGAGGGTGAGGACCATGGTGAGCCCGCCGCCCGGGGTGTCCTCGGCGTCGAGGGTGCCGCCCATGGACTCCACGAAGCCGCGGGCGACCGCGAGCCCGAGGCCGACCCCGGCGCCGCGCGGGGCGTCCCCGTACCGCTGGAAGGGCTCGAATATGCGTTCCTTGGCCTCGTCGGGGACCCCGCGGCCCCGGTCGGCCACCCGCAGCTCGACGCGCTCGCCCAGGGCGCTGGCGGCGACGGCGACCCGCGCGCGGCCGGGGCTGTACTTGACGGCGTTCTCGACGATGTTGGCCACGGCCCGCTCCAGCAGCCCCGGGTCGACGGCGACCATGGGCAGCGTCTCGGGGATGTCCAGGTCGACGCTGCCCTCCGGTACGCCGCCGAGCGCCATCGGGACGACCTCGTCGAGGTCGATCTCGCGGATCAGCGGGGTGACCGTCCCGGTCTGCAGGCGCGACATGTCGAGCAGGTTGCCGACCAGGTGGTCCAGGCGGTCGGCGCCGTCCTCGATGGCCGCGAGGAGCTCCGCCTCGTCCGCGTCGGACCAGGAGACGTCGTCGGACCGCAGGGAGCTCACCGCCGCCTTGATGGCGGCCAGCGGGGTACGCAGGTCGTGGCTGACGGCGGCGAGCAGCGCGGTCCTGATCCGGTTGCCCTCGGCCAGCCGCCTGGCCGCCTCCGCCTCCCCGACCAGGCGCTGCCGGTCGAGCACCACGGCGGCCTGCGCGGCGAAGGCGCCCAGGACCCTGCGGTCCTCGGCGGGCAGCACACGACCGGAGAGCGCCAGCGCCATGTGGTCGCCGACGGGCATGTCCACGTCCGCGTCGTCGGGCCGGGCCACGGGCGCGGGGCCGACCGACCCGGCGCAGGTCCACGGCTCGACGTCGCTCTGCCGCTCCAGGAGGGCGACGGATTCCATGCCGAAGGTCTCGCGGACCCGGTCCAGCAGGGCGTCCAGGGCGGTCTCGCCCCGCAGGACGCTCCCGGCGAGGGCGGAGAGGATCTCCGACTCGGCACGCAGCCGGGCCGCCTGGTGGGTGCGCCGGGCCGCCAGGTCGACGACGGAGGCGACCGCGACCGCCACCGCGAAGAAGATCACGATGGCGACGAAGTTCTCCGGGTCCTGCACGGTCAGGGTGTGGGTGGGAGGGGTGAACCAGTAGTTCAGGAGCAGGGAGCCCGCGGCGGCCGAGGCGAGCGCGGGGGCCAGCCCGCCGAGCAGCGCGGCGGCGACGGTCATGAAGAGGAAGAGCAGGACGTCGTTGGCGAGTCCGGGTCCGTTCTCCAGGCCGTGCAGGAGCACGGTCAGGAGGGCCGGTCCGCCGACGCCGACCAGCCAGCCCGAGATGATCCGGGTGCGGCTGAGCCGCGCGCCGCGCGCGATGGGCAGCCCGCGCCCCTTGGCGACCTCCTCGTGCGTGACGATGTGCACGTCGAGGTCGGGGCCGGACTCGCGGGCGACGGTGGCGCCGACCCCGGGGCCGTAGACGTACTGCCAGGTCTTGCGGCGGCTGGACCCGAGGACGATCTGGGTGGCGTTGACGCCCCGGGCGAACGCGAGGAGCGCGGAGGGTATGTCGTCGCCGATGACGTGATGGAAGGTGCCCCCGAGGTCCTCGACGAGGGTGCGCTGCACCGCCAGTTCCTTGGGCGAGGCGCTGGTCAGCCCGTCGCTGCGGGCGATGTAGACCGCGAGGATCTCGCTGCCGGAGCCCTTGGCCGCCATCCGGGAGGCCCGGCGGATGAGCGTGCGGCCCTCGGGGCCGCCGGTCAGCCCGACGACGATGCGCTCGCGGGCCTGCCAGGGGGCGCTGATGTCGTGCTCGCCGCGGTACTGCTGGAGGTACTCGTCGACCCGGTCGGCGACCCAGAGGAGGGCCAGTTCCCGCAGGGCGGTGAGGTTGCCGGGGCGGAAGTAGTTGGACAGGGCGGCGTCGACCTTGTCGGACTGGTAGATGTTGCCGTGGGCCATGCGGCGGCGCAGCGCCTGGGGCGACATGTCGACGAGCTCGATCTGGTCGGCCCGGCGGGCGACCTCGTCGGGGATGGTCTCCTGCTGGCGCACCCCCGTTATCGACTCCACGACGTCGCCGAGGGACTCCAGGTGCTGGATGTTGACGGTGGACACCACGTCGATGCCGGCCTTGAGGAGTTCCTCGACGTCCTGCCAGCGCTTGGCGTTGCGGGAGCCGGGCACGTTGGTGTGGGCCAGTTCGTCCACGAGCACGACGGCCGGGGCCCGCTCCAGGACGGCGTCGACGTCCATCTCGGCGAAGACGGCCGAGCGGTACTCGATGTCGCGCCGCCGGATCTGCTCCAGGCCGTGCAGCAGCACCTCGGTGCGCGGCCGGTCGTGGTGCTCGACGAACGCGACGACGCAGTCCGTGCCCCGTTCCACCCGGCGGTGGGCCTCGGACAGCATCGCGTACGTCTTGCCGACGCCGGGTGCCGCACCCAGGTAGATCCGAAGCTTGCCGCGTGCCATGGCCCCATTGTCTTCTCTGCGACCGGCCGCCGCCGATTCGGCTGCCGGTGTCGAAGCTACCCCGAGAATTTCCGGCATATGGGGTCAGGGCCGGACGCGGAGATCGTCTTGACGGGATTCTGATGCGGGCCGGGTGGGCCGGTCCGTGCGGGCCCGCGTCCGCCCGCGGCTACCCCTGCTCGACGATGTGCCCGTCGCTGAGCTCCAGGACCCGGTCGGCGAAGCCGAGCAGCTGGGGGTCGTGGGTGGCGACGAGGACGGTGACGCCCTCGCTGCGCACGACCGCCCGCAGGAGCTGCATGACCGCGAGCCCGGTCTCCGCGTCGAGCTGCCCGGTGGGCTCGTCGGCGATCAGGAGGGCGGGCCGGTTGGCGAGCGCCCTGGCGATGGCGACACGCTGCTGCTGGCCGCCCGAGAGCTCCCCCGGGCGCTGCTGGGCGTGATCACCGAGGCCCACCAGGGAGAGCAGCAGGGCCACCCGCTCCTCGCGCTCGTGCGGGTCGGTCCTGCGCAGGCGCATGGGTACGCCGACGTTCTCCGCCGCGGTCAGGATCGGTATCAGCCCGAACGACTGGAAGATGAAGCCGATCCGGTCCCTGCGCAGCTCCAGCAGCCCGTCCTCTCCGAGCTCCGAGAGGTCGGTGCCGGCGACGGTGATGCGCCCGCCGTCCGGGGCGTCGAGGCCGCCGACGAGGTTGAGCAGGGTGGTCTTGCCCGATCCCGAGCGGCCCTTGAGCGCGACGAGCTCTCCGCGCGGGATCTCGAAGGAGACGCCACGCAGGGCGTGCACGGCCGCGGCGCCGGTCCCGTACGACCGGTGCAGGTCCTCGATCCGCACCATCGGACCGTCGGCGGGGCTGTCGGCCAGGGCCGTGCCGGCCCGTCCGTCGGTGCTCCGTGTCATCGCTCTCCCCCGTGCGTACGCCGTCGTGCGTACCGCTCCCTCGGCAGCGGCCAGTATGTGCATGAGGCACCCGGTGAGGCAATGGAAAGGCCGGTGGGCCGCATCCCCTCCCCGGGACGCGGCCCACCGGACCTGGAGCGAGCGGGGTGCGGTCAGCGCACCTCGGTGATCTCGGGCCCGCGCTGGAGCTGGCCCATCCCGCCGGAGAACTTCGAGCTCTCCTGGTCCTCCTGCTGCACGCCCTCGGGCACCATCTGTGCGTCGTTGGGCAGCTTGAGGACGATCGGGTCGCGCGGGGCCATCGGGCCCTCGCCGCGGACGACGACGGTGTCCCGGAAGATGGTCTCCAGCAGCCCGGCGGCCTCCGGCTGCACCGCGCCCTGGCCGGAGATCACTCCGCGCAGGAACCAGCGCGGCCCGTCGACCCCGACGAAGCGCACCAGCTGCACGCCGTTCTTCCCGTCGGGGAGCTGTACGGGGACCTGGGCGCGCAGCTCCCAGCCGAGCGGGCCCTCGACCTCGTCGATGATCCCGCCCTGCTGGGTGATGCCTGAGGCGATCTCCTCGCGCACCTCACCCCAGATGCCCTCCTTCTTGGGAGCGGCGAAGGCCTGCAGCTGGACCGCGCTGTCACGCAGGACGACGGTGGCCGCGACGATGGCGTCACCGGCGACCTCCACGCGGAGCTCCATGCCCTCGACCCCGGGCACGAAGATGCCGCCCAGGTCCACCCTGCCCTCGCCGGGCTGCGAGGTCTCGGAGATGTCCCACGGCCCGTCGGGGCGGGGGGCGGGCGGAAGGTTCGTGCGGCGCGGCGAGCCGCTCTCGGCCCCGGTGTCGTCGAGCTCGTCGGCGACCTGCTCGGCCTCGCGTGCTTCGTCCGCCGAGTCCTTGGCGGAACCACTGTTCTTGCGACGTCCGAACACGTCAATGTCCTTCCCGGTCGGATACGACCGAAGCGTAGCTGTTCCCACCCTGGGTGTTACCGCCCGTGACGCCGTCCACAGCGGCATGGCCGCCGGTGGATCCGAAGCCCCCCTCGGCCCGCGCCGAGCCGGGGAGCTCCGTCACCTCGTGGAAACGCACCTTCTCGACCTGCTGGACGACCAGTTGGGCAATCCGGTCGAACCGTTCGAACTTCACGGTCTCGCGTGGGTCGAGATTGACCACGATGACCTTGATCTCCCCACGGTACCCGGCATCGACCGTCCCTGGGGCGTTCACGAGGGCCACTCCGCAGCGGGCTGCGAGGCCCGAGCGGGGGTGCACGAAGGCCGCGTAGCCGTCGGGCAGCGCGATCGACACCCCGGTGGGGAGCACAGCCCGTTCGCCGGGGGCGAGTTCGGCTGCCTCGGTGGTGACCAGATCGGCACCGGCGTCGCCCGGGTGACCGTAGGAGGGGATCGGCACGTCCGGGTCGACCCGGCGGATGAGTACGTCGACGGGCCGGCGCATCAGGGGTTCACCTCGAAGGCACGGGCACGCCGGACCTGGTCGGGGTCGGACATCGCCGCCCGGATCTCCTCCGGCCGTCCGTTGTCGATGAAGTGGTCCACCTTGACCTCGATGAAGAGGGCCTCCGCACGGACCGCGACGGGCCCCTCGGGGCCGCCGGTCCGTCCCGTCGCGCGGCAGTAGATCTTCCGGCCGTGGACGGCGGTCACTTCGGCCTCCAGGAAGAGGACGGTGTCCACCGGCACCGGCAGGACGTAGTCGGTCTCCAGCCGTCCGGTCACCGCGATGACCCTCAGCAGCCAGCTCAGGGCGCCGAGTGTCTCGTCCATGGCCGTGGCCAGGACCCCGCCGTGCGCCAGTCCCGGGGCGCCCTGGTGGGCGGGCTTCACGGTGAACTCGGCGGTGACGCTCACGCCCTCGCCGGCCGTCGCGCGCAGGTGCAGTCCGTGCGGCTGTCCGCCACCACAGCCGAAACAGTGTTCGTAGTGGGAGCCGAGGATCTCGCCGGGCGCCGGGGCGTCGGGGTGCCGGACGGGCTTCACCGCGTCGGCCGGGGGTGTCAGACGTGCAGATGTTCCACTCACAGGCGCAGACCTTACCCGCGCGGCCGACCGCGGGGCGCGCCGTGCCAAGCTTGCTTTCATGCAGCCTTCCGCACCCCCCTTCGACGAACGCCTCACCGCACCCCGTTCGTGGTGGCTCATCGCTTTCGGCATCGGCGTCGCCTGTGCGCTGATGCTCCTGCCGCTCGGCGCCCTGCCCATGCTCGGCGGCCTGGTCGGCGGCACGGCCGCGGCGTGCGCGGGCGTGAGTTCGTACGGCTCCGCGCGCATCCGGGTCGTGGCGGGCGCCCTCGTCGCGGGCGATGCGCGGATCCCCCTGGAAGCGCTCGGCGACGCCGAGGTGCTGGACGGGGAGGAGGCGCGCGCCTGGCGCTCGTACAAGGCGGACACCCGCGCGTTCATGCTGCTGCGCAGCTACATCCCGACGGCGGTCCGGGTGAAGGTCACGGATCCGGCCGACCCGACGCCGTACGTCTACCTGTCGACCCGGGAACCGCAGGCGCTGGTCGCGGCGCTCGCGCCCGTACCCGCCTGAGGTCCCGTACCCGCCTGCCAGGTCAGCGGCCCGGGTCGTCCAGGCCCTCGGGGAGCTCCTTCGCGGGCTCCGCGGGCTGTTCCAGCGGGGGAAGCGCCGGAAGGCGGTCCCAGGGGACCTGGTGGCGCCGCAGGTCGTTCCTGACCCGGTCGGCGAGCTTCCTGGTGTCCCGCCGGTTCATCAGCGCGCCGACGGCGGCGCCGACCATGAACGGGATGAGGTTCGGCAGGTCGCGCACCATGCGCTTCATGATCTGCTGGCGCAGTTCGCGCTTCATCTGTCCGCCCAGCGCCGCGTTGAGCGTGGTGGGGCGGGAGACGTCGATGCCGCGCTCCTCCGTCCACGACGTCAGATACGCGGTGCTGCGCTGGCCGAGGTTGCCCGGCGGGCGACGGCCGTAGACCTCGTGGAGCTCGGCGACGAGCTTCATCTCGACGGCTGCCACTCCGGTGATCTCGGCGGCCAGCTCGGCGAGCATCGCGGGGGGTACGGGCATCATCGCCGCCGCCCCGATGCCCGCGCCGACGGCCGCGGTGGCCTTGCAGGCACCCGCGACGAGCTTGTCGGCGAGCTCTTCGGGGCCGAGCCCCGGGAACTGCCTGCGCAGGGTGGCGAGGTCCCGCACGGGGACACGGGGAGCCGTGTCGATGATGCGGTCGGCCACCAGGCCGACTGCGGATACGGCGCTCTCCCGGCTCTTGCGTACGCCTCGTTTCAGTGAGTGCAGGCGGCCGGTCCCCTTCGGGGAACGCTCCGGTCCGTCCTGTCCGGGAGGCGGGTCGGCCGCCCCTACCGCTTCGAGCGAGGCCGGAAGGCCCCGCTCGTCGTCAGGTGTGCCGGGAGAGGCAGGCAGGGCGGCCTGGTGCTCGGCAGTGGGGCTCTCGCCCTCTGCCGGGCCTGCGCCGCCCTGATGTGCCTCCGACGACTTCGTGCGCCGCAAGCGCCGCTTCCGGAACGGTGTGTCGCCTGCCACGGCCGGCCGGCCTCAGTCGCAGTCGCGGCAGATGGGCTGGCCGTTCTTCTCGCGCGCCAGCTGGCTGCGGTGGTGCACGAGGAAGCAGCTCATGCAGGTGAACTCATCGGCCTGCTTGGGCAGGACCCGCACGGCCAGTTCTTCGTTGGACAGGTCTGCGCCGGGCAGCTCCAGTCCCTCGGCCGCGTCGAACTCGTCGACGTCGACGGCGGATGCCGTCTTGTCGCTCCGACGAGCCTTGAGCTCTTCGAGGCTGTCCTGGTCCACGTCGTCGTCGGTCTTGCGTGGGGTGTCGTAATCCGTTGCCATGTTCGCTCTCCCCCTCTTGGGTGTCTGCGGTGTCTCAGCGCACGTAACGCGTGAGAGGCCGGACTTGTGCCCGACCTGAGGCGGAGATTTTGCCTCACATCAAGGTCTGTTACTCAATCGACACCCAACCGGATCCCTCATGAGCGATCAGCTTGGGTGGCGATGGGGACCGTACACGGTCCTGTTGCTGCGGTTCACGGGCGCCACCCCGTGTACTTCCCGTGATATCGCCCCCCGGAAACCCGGACGTTTCCAGGCTTTCGGGAGGAGATGTGATCACGGAGAGTGGAGAGACCGAAATTCGCTTCTGTGATCGATCACACAGGGACAGAACGGAAACACGGTTCAAAAATTCCGCCCAAAGCGAACAGAGCCATCCAATGCGGCTTCACACCGTGAAGCCTCTCAGACCGGGAGGGTGACGCGCATCACGAGACCACCGCCCTCGCGGGGCTCCGCGATGATACGGCCTCCGTGCGCCCGCGCGACGGATCGCGCGATCGACAGGCCGAGCCCGACCCCCTTGTCACTGCCCGTGCGCTCCGTGCGCAGCCGCCGGAAGGGCTCGAAGAGGTTGTCGATCTCGTAGGCCGGCACCACCGGCCCCGTGTTGGAGACGGTCAGGAGCGCCTGCCCGTGCTGGAGCTCGGTGGTGACCTCCACCCAGCCGTCCTCCGCCACGTTGTAGCGCACGGCGTTCTGCACGAGGTTGAGCGCGATGCGCTCCAGGAGGACCCCGTTGCCCTGGACGGTCGCGGAACCGCGCTCCCCCAGGATCTGCACGCCCTTGTCCGCCGCCTCCGACCTGGCCTGGTCGATGGCGCGGTCCGCGACCTCGGCGAGATCGACGGGCTTCCGCTCCACGATCTGGTTGTCGCTGCGGGCGAGCAGGAGCAGGCCCTCCACGAGCTGCTCACTGCGCTCGTTCGTCGCCAGGAGCGTCTTGCCCAGCTGCTGGAGCTCCGGCGGGGCCCCGGGATCGGAGAGATGCACCTCGAGCAGGGTGCGGTTGATCGCCAGAGGGGTGCGCAGTTCGTGCGAGGCGTTGCCCACGAACCGCTGCTGGGCCGTGAAGGCCCGCTCCAGCCGGTCCAGCATCTCGTCGAAGGTGTCCGCGAGCTCCTTCAGCTCGTCGTCCGGCCCGTCCAGCTCGATCCGCCGGGTCAGGTCGGTCCCGGCCACCCTGCGGGCGGTGCGGGTGATCCGGCCCAGGGGCGAGAGCACGCGTCCGGCCATGGCGTAGCCGAAGGCGAAGGCGATGATGCTGAGGCCCACAAGGGCCAGGAGCGCCCTGTTCAGCAGACTGTCGAGGGCGTGCTGCCGCTGTGCCGCGGTGCAGTCCTTGATCGTCTCGTTGAGCTGGGTGTTGTTCAGCGCCGAGCTCAGCTGCGGGCACATGTCGCTGGAGATCTGCACGTTGGTGCCCTTGACCTGGAACTCCAGGCCGCCCGCGTCGTGCAGCGCCTGCGCCGCCAACATGTAGATGATCGAGAGCAGCAGGATGCCCGCGATCAGGAACATGCCGCCGTACAGCAGGGTGAGACGTATCCGGATGGTCGGTCGCAGCCAGGGGTACGGCGACTCCTGCGCCTTGGGTTCCCAGGTCGGCTTCGGAGGCGCCTTGATGGGTGCGGGTGAGGCTGCCATCACGCCCTCAGATCCGGTATCCGGAGCCGGGGACGGTGACGATGACGGGAGGCTCGCCGAGCTTGCGCCGCAGGGTCATGACCGTCACCCGCACCACGTTGGTGAAGGGGTCGGTGTTCTCGTCCCAGGCCTTCTCCAGCAGCTGCTCGGCGGAGACGACGGCCCCCTCGCTGCGCATCAGGACCTCCAGGACGGCGAACTCCTTCGGGGCGAGCTGGATCTCCTGCTCGTCCCGGAAGACCTCGCGGCGGTTGGGGTCCAGCTTGATGCCGGCGCGCTCCAGCACGGGCGGCAGCGCGACCGTGGTGCGGCGCCCCAGGGCGCGCACCCGGGCCGTCAGCTCACTGAAGGCGAAGGGCTTGGGCAGGTAGTCGTCCGCGCCGAGCTCCAGCCCCTCGACGCGGTCACTGACGTCACCGGAAGCGGTGAGCATCAGCACCCGGGTGGGCATGCCGAGCTCGACGATCTTGCGGCAGACGTCGTCACCGTGCACCACCGGGAGGTCCCGGTCGAGCACGACGACGTCGTAGTCGTTGACCCCGACGCGCTCGAGGGCCGCCGCTCCGTCGTAGACGACGTCGACGGCCATGGCCTCCCGGCGCAGACCGGTGGCCACCGCATCGGCGAGCAGCTGCTCGTCCTCGACGACGAGTACGCGCACGGCGCAGTCCTTCCCTAGATTCCCGAAAAAACGGCGAGCGGCCCTGGATCCGGCCGCTCGCCGCACGTCAGCGGCACCGACTGTGCGCGTCCATCCTGCCCGTAACGCGCATAAACCGGCGGTAAGACGACGCCGCTCCGGCCGGGCCTCCGGGGAAATGATCGGATTCATATGCCAGTTGAGGTTTCTCCCGGGCCCGCCAGGGGGAGGACGACCTCACACCCGCGATCACGCCCTGCATGTGGCGTACCACAGCCCGTCCTGCTTCCAGAGGGACTGCGTGATCACCCGCACTCCGGTTCGCGGACCGGAGGACCACCGGGCACACCCCCGTGCCACCGACCCACGACGAGGGGGCGCTTCATGGACGCTTTCACCGCAGGTCTGCTGCAACGCATCAGAACCACCGAGTCCGACCTCACGAAGGCTCGCGAGACGGGCGACGACTTCCTCGCGGACGTCGAGCAGGGAGAGCTTGACGACCTGCACCGCCTCGCCGCCGAGCACGGCGTGGAAATCGGCGCCACAAGCGTTTGAGCCGCTACGAGAGGGCCCCGGGAGCCGTCATGGCTCTCCGGGGCCCTCTCGTGTCGTGCGTCCTCCCTGGGGGCCGCGACGGGCTCGGGGAGGTCCTGCGTCAGTCGTGCCAGGCTCCCAGTTCCTCGAGGAGCGCCTGCAGCGGCTCGAAGACGCCGGGGGTCGCCGCGACCGTCAGGTCTCCGTCCGCGGGCCGGCCGGGCCTGCCCCCGGTGAGGGCGCCCGCCTCCCTGGCGATGAGGTCGCCCGCCGCGACGTCCCACGGGTGGAGTCCGCGCTCGTAGTAGCCGTCGAGCCGGCCGGCCGCGACGTCGCAGAGCTCGATGGCTGCCGATCCCCCGCGGCGGATGTCGCGCAGCCGCGGGATCAGCTGCTGGGCCACGGCCGCCTGGTGGGCGCGGACCTCGGTGACGTAGTTGAAGCCGGTCGACACCAGGGCCTGGTCGAGGGGTGCCGTCGGGCGGCACCGCAACCGGTCGCCGTTCCCGTACGCACCGCCTCCCAGCACCGCGTGGAACGTCTCGCGCCGCATCGGTGCCTCGACCACGCCGACGACCCGTTCCCCGTCGCGCTCGGCGGCGATGGAGACGGACCAGGTGGGGAGGCCGTAGAGGTAGTTCACCGTGCCGTCGAGCGGGTCGATGACCCACCGGATGCCGCTGGTGCCCTCGGCGCTCGCGCCCTCCTCGCCGAGGAAACCGTCGGCGGGTCGGTGCTCGGAGAGGTAGCCGGTGATCAGCTTCTCCGCCCGGATGTCCATCTCGGTGACGACGTCGATGGGGCTGGACTTCGTCGCGGCCACCCCGAGGTCGGCGGGACGTCCGTCGCGGAGCAGCGCGCCGGCCCTGCGGGCGGCCTCCAGGGCGAGGTCGAGCAGTTCGGACAGGAGGGGGTCGGTCACAGCGCTCCAGAGGTCGTGTCGCGGGACGGGCTCGTCCGGGCCCGGGCGGTGGGAAGGCGGCCGGTCAGAACGGGCTGTCGGCCCCGGCGGCCGCGGGCTTGGGGGCCCTGGCCGGGCAGCAGCCGACGGGACAGAGGTCGTGGGACGGGCCGAGCGCGCCCAGGGCGCACGGCGCGACGGGCCGGTCCTGCTCCGCCGCGGCGCGCTCCAGGACGAGCTCGCGCACGGCGGCGGCGAACCGGGGGTCGGCCCCCACCGTCGCGGAGCGGCGCACCGGGAGCCCGAGCTCGGCCGCCTTCGCGGTGGCCTCGGTGTCGAGGTCGTACAGCACCTCCATGTGGTCGGACACGAAACCGATGGGGGCCATGACGACCGCGGGGACGCCGTCGCCGTGGAGCGTCTCCAGGTGGTCGCAGATGTCGGGCTCGAGCCACGGGATGTGCGGGGCGCCGCTGCGCGACTGGTAGACCAGCTCCCAGGGGTGCTCGACTCCGGTCTCCTCGCGCACGGCCTCGGTGATCAGCCGGGCGACGTCGAGGTGTTCGGCGACGTAGGAACCGCCGTCGCCGTGGGTCTCCGCCGGCCCGGAGGTGTCGGCCGCCGAGGTGGGGATGGAGTGGGTGGTGAAGGCGAGATGCGCCCCCGCCCTGACGTCCTCGGGGAGGCCGGCCAGCGAGGCGAGCACACCGTCGACCATCGGCCGGACGAAGCCGGGGTGGTTGAAGTAGTGCCGCAGCTTGTCGACGCGCGGCACCGGGAGCCCCTCGGCCTCCAGCGCGGACAGCGACTCCGCGAGGTTCTCGCGGTACTGGCGGCAGCCGGAGTACGAGGCGTAGGCGCTGGTGGCGAGGACGGCGATCCGGCGGTGTCCGTCCGTGACCATCTCGCGCAGGGTGTCGGTGAGGTAGGGGGCCCAGTTGCGGTTGCCCCAGTACACCGGCAGTTCGAGGCCGTGGTCCGCGAAGTCCTTGCGCAGGGCGTCGAGCAGCGCCCTGTTCTGCGCGTTGATCGGGCTCACGCCCCCGAAGAGGAAGTAGTGCTTGCCGACCTCCTTGAGCCGCTCCTCGGGGATGCCCCGGCCACGCGTCACGTTCGCCAGGAACGGGACCACGTCGTCAGGGCCTTCGGGACCGCCGAAGGAGAGCAGCAGCAGGGCGTCGTAGGGAGCGGGACCGCGCAGATCGG
This sequence comes from Streptomyces sp. NBC_01460, assembly GCF_036227405.1. Classification (NCBI taxonomy): domain Bacteria; kingdom Bacillati; phylum Actinomycetota; class Actinomycetes; order Kitasatosporales; family Streptomycetaceae; genus Streptomyces; species Streptomyces sp. NBC_01460. The sequence continues at coordinate 6,285,843 of NZ_CP109473.1, read as the reverse complement.
ACATGCACCCGATCCTGCCACCCGCCGCCGACAGCGCGGCAACCGCCGTCGGCGGGTCCGCGCGCCACGCGGCCGCCGTAAGCTGTGTCAGCCCCTCGTACACCTGACAGGCCTCCCCGGAGCTCCCTTTGCCCAGCCCCTACCGCGCCATCTTCGCCGCCCCGGGAACCCGGGAGTTCTCGGCGGCCGGGTTCCTCGGCCGGATGCCGTTGTCCATGATGGGGATCGGCGTGGTGACGATGGTCTCCCAGCTCACCGGCCGGTACGGGCTGGCGGGCGCGCTCTCCGCGACCCTCGCCATGGCGGCCGCCGTCATGGGGCCGCAGGTCTCCCGGCTCGTCGACCGCCACGGACAGCGCAGGGTCCTGCGCCCCGTCACCCTGTTCGCCGCCGCGTCGGTCGCCGGGCTGCTGCTCTGCGCCCAGCAGCGGCTGCCCGACTGGACCCTGTTCGTCTTCGCCGCGGGCGCCGGCTGCGTCCCGAGCGTGGGGTCGATGGTCCGGGCCCGCTGGGCCGAGATCTACCGGGGGTCCGGGCGGCAGCTGCACACCGCGTACTCCTGGGAGTCGATCGTCGACGAGGTGTGCTTCATCTTCGGGCCCATCGTCTCCATCGGCCTGTCCACCGCCTGGTTCCCCGAGGCGGGCCCCCTGCTGGCCGGCGGGTTCCTGGTGGTGGGCGTCTTCTGGCTGACGGCCCAGCGGGCGACCGAGCCCAGACCGCACCCGAAGGAGCACCACACCGGCGGGTCGGCCCTGCGTTCGACCGGTCTCCAGGTGCTGGTGGTCACGTTCGTCGCCACGGGGGCGATCTTCGGCGCGGTGGACGTGGTGACCGTGGCGTTCGCCGAGGAGCGCGGCCACAAGGCCGCGGCCAGTCTCGTGCTGGCCGTCTACGCCCTGGGGTCGTGCCTCGCCGGGGCGGTCTTCGGCCTGCTGCACCTGCGGGGGAAGCCCTCCACGCGGTGGCTGGTGGGAGTGGGTGCGATGGCCGTGAGTATGATCCCCCTCCAACTGGCCGGGAGCCTGCCGTTCCTGGCCGTGGCGCTCTTTGTCGCGGGCCTCGCCATCGCACCGACGATGGTCACCACGATGGCTCTCGTCGAACAGCACGTACCGCGCACCCAGCTCACCGAGGGCATGACCTGGACCAGCACCGGACTCGCGGTCGGGGTGGCGCTCGGCTCCTCCGCCGCAGGCTGGGTGGTCGACGCCTCCGGGGCGGAGGCGGGGTACGCGGTGCCCGCCGTGGCGGGAGCGCTCGCGGCCGCGGTGGCGCTCCTGGGGTATCGCCGGCTCGCGGAGCCGGTTCCTACGGGAGGGCGCGGGGAAGATGACCGACACCTACGCACGGACGGCGAGCACGTGGCGTAACTGGGCGGGCAATGTCACCGCCCGGCCCGCACGCGTGGCGTCCCCCGCTTCCGTCGACGAGCTCGCCGAGGTGCTCCGCAGGGCGTCCGAGGACGGTCTGACGGTCAAGCCCGTCGGCACCGGTCATTCGTTCACCGCGACCGCGGCCACCGACGGCGTCCTCATACGCCCGGACCTGCTCACCGGCATCCGGGACGTCGACCGCACGGCGATGACCGTGACGGTCGAGGCCGGCACGCCGTTGAAGCGCCTGAACGCGGCGCTCGCCCGTGAGGGGCTCTCCCTCACCAACATGGGCGACATCATGGAGCAGACGGTCGCCGGAGCCACCTCCACGGGTACGCACGGCACCGGCCGTGACTCGGCGTCGATCGCCGCCCAGATCCGCGCGCTGGAGCTGGTCACGGCGGACGGCACGGTGCTGCGCTGCTCGGCCGACGAGAACCCGGACGTCTTCGCGGCCGCCCGGATCGGGCTCGGCGCGCTCGGCGTGGTCACGGCCGTCACCTTCGCGGTGGAACCCGTCTTCCTCCTCACCGCCCGTGAGGAACCGATGACCTTCGACCGGGTCACCGCCGATTTCGGTCAGCTCGTCGCGGAGAACGAACACTTCGAGTTCTACTGGTTCCCGCACACCGGCAACTGCAACACCAAGCGCAACAACCGCAGCGCGGGTCCCGCTGATCCGCCCGGGCGGATCAGCGGCTGGATCGAGGACGAGCTCCTCTCCAACGGGATCTTCCAGGTCGCCTGTTCCGTCGGCCGGGTGCTCCCCGGGGCCATCCCCTCCCTCGCGAGGATCTCCAGCCGCGCGCTGTCGGCCCGTACGTACACGGACATCCCGTACAAGGTGTTCACCAGCCCCAGGCGGGTGCGCTTCGTTGAGATGGAGTACGCGCTGCCCCGCGAGGTCGCCGTCGAGGCGCTACGTGAGCTCAAGGCCATGGTGGAGCGCTCACCTCTGCGGATCAGCTTCCCGGTGGAGGTCCGCACGGCGCCCGCGGACGACATCGCGCTCTCCACGGCCTCGGGCCGGGAGAGCGCCTACATCGCGGTGCACCTGTACCGGGGCACTCCGTACCAGGCGTACTTCACGGCGGTCGAGCGGATCATGACGGCGTACGAGGGCCGCCCGCACTGGGGCAAGATCCACACCCGGGACTCCGGCTACCTCGCCGGGGTCTACCCCCGGTTCGGGGAGTTCACCGCCGTACGTGACCGGCTCGACCCGGACCGGCTGTTCGCCAACGACTACCTGCGCCGCGTGCTCGGGGACTGAGCCCCGCGGGCCGGGCGGCTCGGGTCACCGGTCGGTGTCCGTCCCCGTCCCGGTACCGTCCTGCTGGTCCGGGGCCTCACCCGTCACCGTCGGATCCGGTGCCGCCGGAGGGGTGTCGCCGGCGTCCGGTGTCGTAGGGGTGGGTTCCGGGGTGCTCGCCCCGGAGGACGCGGAAGGTGTGGGGGTGGGGCCGGTGACCGACCCGCCGCCGCCGGAGGGCTCGGGCTGGGCGCTCCGGCCGTCGCCGGGGTCGGTTCCGGGCGTCGTGGAGCTCCCGCCGTCCGGCACGCCGCCGTCACCCCCGTCGCTCCCGTCCTCCTCCCGGCCCGTGCCGGAGGAGGGCGACGGCGAGGTCGGCCCACCGTGGCGCTCCCCGCTCACGACGGAGCCGATCGTCGTCCCTCCGTTGCCCCCCAGGTCATGGCCGGACACCATTTCGTACACGGTGATACCGGCCATGGACAGGACGAAGACCCCCGTCGCCGCGAGGACCGACCGCTTCCAGCCCCGCACGCGGGTGCCGTGCGTGCGGGCGTCGGAATAGGAGTCGTCCGGGAGTGCCTCACCCGGGCGCGGCTCCGCGTCGCCCGCGCCTCCGGGCCTCGCCTTCCGGAGCACCGTGGTGCGGTCCGGGTCCGTACCGCCGGGTCCGACCTGCCGCAGCACCGTGGTGCGCTCCGGGTCCGAGCCACCGGATCCGACCTGCCGGAGCACCGTGGTGCGTTCCGCCTCGGACTCCGCGGTGCGCAGCACGCGGGTCGCGTCGTCCTCACGCCCCCGGGGCACGGGCGATGTCTCCCGGGTGCGCACCGTCACCTGACGGCCCGCCGGATGCTTCACCTGGACGGTGACTTCGCGGATCTGCTCCCCCGTACGACGGAAGAAGTGCTGGAAGACGGATCCCCCGCAGGTGGCGACCACGCTCATCACGCCGGCGCCGGCGATCGTCCCGTACACACCGAGCTGCGAGGCCATCACCGCCGCCGCCACCGCCGCGACGGCGCTGCCGGCGACCTGCGGCAGGCTCAGATCTATGCGCCTTTCCTTATGTTCCGCATCACTCTGCGGCTTCTGAACCATGATCAGCCCCTGCTCGACAACTACCCCACCTTGCACCAGGACAGGACATTTGAGCGAATCAGATAGTTCCGTTTCTGGAGATTTTGTGAAGCAGCACACTCATTGGGGGCATAGCGCGGACAACGGGGTAACCCAACTCCCGTGCCCGGTGAGAACTTCGGCGGCGCGCCGGTCCACCCACGTGGCCCGAATGGAGTACTGTGGCGAGCCCTGGGGCCGGACTCCCACACGGGTATCCGGGACCTGCGGGAGGGGGCCGAAGGCGGCACCCGAACCGGCGGCGCCGCGGCATCGCACGGGCGCCTGCTGCATGGAGCGACCACCCGGTCGCTCCGCGTCGCAAACAGGTGATCGTGCCATCGTGGCGTTCCAGGGCCAAGGCCCGACACGCCGGGTAACTTGGCAAGGTTGTGGCAGGCTGAACCCGGGCAGGTCACACTCGACTAGCGGAAGCAGCGACGCACGTGACGTCGGCAGGCACCACCCGGGAGGTTCCCATGCCCGAACTGCGTGTCGTGGCCGTCTCGAACGACGGCACACGACTGGTGCTCAAGGCTGCGGACAGCACGGAGTACACGCTTCCGATCGATGAGCGGCTGCGTGCCGCCGTGCGCAATGACCGCGCCCGGCTCGGCCAGATCGAGATCGAGGTGGAGAGCCATCTCCGCCCGCGCGACATCCAGGCGCGCATACGCGCAGGCGCCTCCGCCGAGGAGGTCGCCCAGTTCGCCGGCATCCCGGTGGACCGGGTGCGACGCTTCGAGGGCCCCGTGCTCGCGGAGCGCGCGTTCATGGCCGAGCGCGCCCGGAAGACACCGGTGCGGCGCCCCGGCGAGAACACCGGTCCCCAGCTCGGCGAGGCGGTGCAGGAGCGACTGCTGCTGCGCGGCGCCGACAGGGAGACCGTCCAGTGGGACTCCTGGCGCCGGGACGACGGCACCTGGGAGGTCCTCCTCGTCTACCGCGTCGCCGGTGAGCCGCACTCGGCGAGCTGGACGTACGACCCGCCGCGCCGGCTGGTCCAGGCCGTGGACGAAGAGGCACGCTCGCTCATCGGCGAGACCGACGACGTCGCGGCACCGGAGCCCAGCTTCCCGTTCGTGCCCCGGATCGCGCGGCTGCCGCGCGACCGGCCGCTGGACCGTGCCCTGGACCGTCAGATCGAGCGCCCCGCCCCCTCGGCTCCAGACCCGGAGGAGCGCGTCGGCGGGGTGTCCGCCGGTGAGCGCGACTCGCTGACCAGCCTCCTGGAGGCGGTTCCGAGCTTCCGTGGCGACATGGTCGTCCCGGAGCGGCCCTCCCCGCCCGAACCGCCCGCGCTCGAGCCCGCGGTCCACCAGGAGCCCGAGGCGGACGAGCCTCCGGCCGCGGCGGCGTCCGCCGGGGCGGGTTCCGCGTACGCCGACGTCCTGATGCCCCGCGCGGTGGCGGGCCACCGCGACCGGCTGACCGGGACGACGGACCGCCAGGCTGAGGCGGACGGTGTCCGTCCGGGACGCCGTGCGGCGGTGCCGAGCTGGGACGAGATCGTCTTCGGCACGCGCCGGAAGAAGCAGGACTGACAGCGGGCCGACTGCCCGCGGCACCAGGAGGGCCCGTACGCACCGCGTACGGGCCCTCGCCGCGTCCGGAGGGCGGGGCGGCGTCAGACGGGGTCGGGCCCGGTGGCGACGGGGCGGGACTCGTCCGAGGACCACTCCGACCAGGACCCGGCGTACAGGGAGGCCCGGTACCCGGCGAGCTCCAGCGCCAGGACCTCGTGGGCACCCGAGACGCCCGAGCCGCAGTAGACGCCGACCTGGGTGCCGCTGTCCGCGCCCAGCTCCGCGAACCGGGAAGCCAGCGAGCCGGCGGGCAGGAAGCGGCCCCCCTCGTCGACGTTCTGCGCGGTGGGGGCGGACACCGCACCCGGGATGTGCCCGCCGACGCGGTCGATCGGCTCGACGTCGCCCCGGTAGCGCTCCGCGGCCCGCGCGTCGAGGAGCAGACCGGAGCGGGCCAGCTCCGCGGCGGCGTCCGCGTCCAGGAGGCCCAGCGCACCCGGCTCCGGCCGGAAATCCCCTTCGGCCGGCTTCGGCTCGTCGGTGGTGAGTTCACCCGTCCATGCGGCGAGACCGCCGTCGAGCACGCGGACATCGGGGTGCCCGGTCCAGCGCAGCAGCCACCAGGCGCGTGCCGCCGCCCATCCCTGGCCTCCGTCGTAGACCACCACCGGGGTCTCCTTGCCGACCCCCGCGCGCCGCATGACCGCGCCGAAGGCCTCCGGGTCCGGCAGGGGGTGGCGACCGCCGGTGCCCGCCGGGCCGGCGAGCTCGGAGTCGAGATCGACGAAGACCGCCCCGGGAAGGTGCCCGGCCTCGTAGTCGGCACGGCCGTTCGGCCCGCCGAGCTGCCAGCGGATGTCCAGGAGCACGGGCGGGCGCGGCCCGGCCGACTCGCTCATGTATTCGGATGCGGTGATGATGGGCTTCATGGGTGCCATCTTCGCGCAGGGGCCGCCCCGGGCGACCTCGTACCGAAATGGATGTACCCCACCAAAACGGACTCCCGGTTGAGGGGAAGCCGGAAAACGCGGCGCGGCCGGGTGCTTCGGAGCCTGAGTGGTGCGAGCATCTGCACGGAGCGTACGCACCCGTATCCGTACCGGTGGACGCCGTGCAGGCCCCCGCCCTCCCGTACGGCCGTCCCGATGGTACGAGGAGAGAGAAGAAGATGACCGAGGCTGCCGCCCGGCGCACGCCCGGAGCACCGTGCTGGGTGAGTCTGATCGTGCACGGCCTGACCGCGACCCAGGAGTTCTACAGCCGGCTGTTCGGCTGGGAGTTCCGGCCGGGACCGGAGCAGTTGGGGCCCTACGTCCGTGCGCTGCTGTGCGGCAAGGAGGTCGCGGGCATCGGACAGCTGCCGCCCGACCGGCACCTGCCGATCGCCTGGACGACCTACCTCGCCACGGAGGACGCGGACGCCACGGCGGAGGCGATCCGGTCGTGCGGCGGGACGGTGGCCGTCGGGCCCATCGAGGCGGGGGACGCCGGCCGCCTCCTGCTCGCGTCCGACCCCGCCGGAGCGGTCTTCGGCGTGTGGCAGGCCGCCGAGCACCTCGGCACCGCGCTCGCGGGCACTCCGGGCACTCCCGTGTGGAACGAGCTGGTGACCCGGGAGACCGCGTCGGTCGCCAAGTTCTACCAGGCCGTGTTCGGGTTCGAGACCGAGGCGGTCGTCTCGGCGGACTTCGACTACCAGACGCTGCACCTCCAGGGCCGCCCGGTGGCCGCGCTGCACGGTGTGGGCCATGGCCTGCCGCGCGACCGCGGCCCGCACTGGATGACCTACTTCCAGGTCGCCGACACCGACGAGGCGGCGGCACGCGTGGTGGAGCTCGGCGGGCACGTGCTGCAGCCGCCACGGGAGGCGTCCAGCGGCAGGCTGGCCACGGTGGCCGACCCGGAGGGCGCCGTGTTCACGATCGTCCGGCCGCCCGGCAGCTGACCTCCGCCCGGGACACCGCGCTCCGCCCGGGCCACTCCGGGCAAGCGGCCGGACAACGGTCCCGAGCCGTATCGGTTGTCCTGTCCATTGCAGCTCTGTGAACTGTTTCCGAGTGTCCTGATCCTTTCGGCCGATCGTCGAGGGGCCGCACCGCCGCGCGATGTTTACTACAGAAGACGGCAACAGACGTTCGCGTCGCCAGGAGCCACCCGGCCGGACGGCCCGTCGGCGGACCGTGCGAACAGGGCCGCCCGGCCACCTCCAACAGCGACTCCCGCTGGTGACGAGCTCGGACCTCGCTCGCGCGACCGACGGCGAGCATCCGGAACACCGCCTCTCTCTTTGCATCACGCAACGCTGCGACCGGGCGGCCCTCACCGTGAACGACGCGACGGCAAGTGCCACAAAAGGGGCAGCCGCTCCTTCCGATCCACCCGGCGCCGGCCACTTCCATCGTGTACGTTCTGGCTGCTCGCCGAGAAAGGTTGTCCTGTTTCGGCTTGCGCCGCATCCTCCTGACGGGGGGCGGAATTCAAGGGGCGAGGATCAACGACTCGGGGGGAGGCGTGAAAAGCGTGCTCGCAGGGCTTTTTGCGCGACCGCAGAACCGATGTCGCCGATGTACCGGTACGGCCTGAGCGCCGTCAGAGCTCGGCACGGCCGCCTGAAGTTCCCTCAGTGACAAGGCCGTTCATACACGCACAGCGCGAACGCGACCGCTCCCCCGCGGGAGAGGCACGGGAAGAAGACCGTCCCGGGCCACGGTCCCCTCATTCATGTCCCCAGGGTCTGTTACGCGACAACAGGTGGTCGATCATTGTTGCTGCCTTTGACACCGGTCATGTCAGCACGCCTCTCACCGGCGATTCCCTCCACGAAGACGAATTCCAGGTTCGAAGGATGATGGCGAAACTAGCGGGGCCCGAGGAATTGTCTCTGTCAGACATGCTGCGCACGTCAGTACGTCTCCAGCCCGACCGAACCGCCGTCATATGCGGCACGGAGCGGCTGACCTTTCAGCAGCTCGGTGAGCGCGCCGAGGACGTGGCGGACCGCCTACGGCAGTTCGGCGCGGCGACCGACGAGCTGGTGGGCATCTTCATGGAGCCCTCCGTCGATCTCATGGCGAGCGTCTGGGGCGTCCTGCACGCAGGCGCCGCGTACCTGCCGCTGTCGCCGGAGTATCCGGACGAGCGCGTGCGCTACATGATCCTCGACTCGCAGGCCAAGGTCATCCTGACCGACGAGTCCCTGGCACCCCGGCTGGCCGCGATGACGCCACCGGACACGGAGATCGTCACCCTCACCGGCGCGGGAGCGTCCCGCGGGACCGGGCAGGCCGCACGGGCTGCCGCCGGGCCGTCCGGGTACTCGGACGCGCCCTCGGACGCACAGGCCGACGATCTCGCGTATGTCATCTACACCTCCGGGAGCACGGGCAACCCGAAGGGCATCGGCATCGAGCACCACAGCATCGTGGCCCAGTTGCGGTGGCTGGCCGACGAACACGGCCTCGACCGGCGCAGGACCGTGCTGCAGAAGACACCGCTGAGTTTCGACGCGGCGCAGTGGGAGATCCTCGCACCGGCCTGCGGCAGCAGTGTGGTGATGAGCGAACGAGGGGTCTACGCCGACCCCGGCGGGCTCATCGACCTGATCGTGGCGAACGAGGTGACCACCCTCCAGGGAGTCCCCACCCTGCTGCAGGCGCTCGTCGACACCGGACGGCTGTCCCGGTGCACCTCGCTCACCCATGTCTTCAGCGGCGGCGAGGCACTCCCCAAGAGCCTGGCGGTCGAGCTGCTCGACGCGTTACCCCACAGCGAACTGGTCAACCTCTACGGCCCGAGCGAATGCACGATCAACGCGTCCTCCCACCGCGTCGACCGCGACACCGTCCAGCACGGCCCGGACCACGTCTCCATAGGCCGGCCGGTGCGGGACGTGAGCTTCCACATCCTGGACGCCGCCCGGCAGCCCGTCGCGCACGGAGAATCGGGGGAGCTCCACATCGCGGGCCGCCAGCTCGCCCGCGGGTATCTGAGGCGCCCCGACCTGACCGCCGAACGCTTCATACCCAACCCGTTCTCCACCGATCCCCGGTACGCCCTGCTCTACCGCACCGGTGATCTGGCCCGGTGGAACGACGACGGCACCGTCCAGTTCCTCGGCCGCACCGACACCCAGGTCAAGCTGCGCGGCTTCCGGGTGGAGCTGGACGAGATCAAGGTCGCGATCGAGAAGCACGACTGGGTGAAGCGCGCCGCCGTCCTGGTGCGGGAGGACCCCAGACTCGGTGCCAACCTCATCTCGTTCATCGAGCTCGACCCCCAGCGGGCCGCGCTGATGGACCAGGGCAACCACGGCGCCCACCACCAGTCGAAGCAGAGCAAGCTGCAACTACGCGCTCAGCTCGCCGACCTGGGAGTCCGCCGGGAGACCGCCGGACACCACGTCATCGATCTGCCCGGGCGGTCGCCCACGGTCCGGCAGCGGCGCGCGGTGTTCGCCCGCAAGACCTACAGGTTCTTCGAAGGCGGCGAGGTCACCAGGGACGACATCCTGGCCCTGCTCGCGGGGCGGACGGAGCACCCGGCCGCTCCCCGTGACCCGGGCACCCTCACCCGGGACGAACTCGGCACCCTGCTGCGGTCCTTCGGCCAGTTCACGAGTGGCGAGAGGCTGCTGCCCAAGTACGGATACGCCTCTCCCGGAGCGCTGTACGCCACCCAGCTGTACCTCGAACTGTCCGGCGTCGCGGACCTCGACGCCGGCCACTACTACTACAACCCGGTCAGCCATCAGCTCTCACTGATCGCTCCCGCCCCGGCAGGCGGGCCGAGGCTGCGGGTCCACCTCATCGGTCGCCGTTCGGCGATCGAACCGGTCTACCGCAACAACATCCAGGAAGTGCTCCAGTTCGAAGCCGGCCACGTGGTCGGCCTGTTCGACGGGCTCCTTCCCGAACTCGGCCTCCGGATCGAGGCAGGTGAGGGAACACCCGAGGTCAAGGCGGCCCTGCGGTGCCCGGACGAGGACTACCACCTGGCCACCTACGAGGTGAGGCCGTCCTCCTCCCCCGCCGTTCCCGCCGCGGTGGACGTCTACGTGCAGGCCCACCCGGGCCGGATCGCCGATCTGGACGGCGGCCAGTACCGGTACGACGGCACCGGCCTGGAGCGGGTGTCCGACGAACTGGTCCTGAGACAGCACGTCATCGCCATCAACCAGGAGGTCTACGAACGCGCGAGCTTCGGGATCACCCTGGTCGGCCGGTCCCCTGCCCCCTGGCAGCGCTACACCGACCTCGGCCGGGAGCTGCAGCGCCTCCAGATGAACGACATCGGCGTGGGGCTGATGTCGTCCGGTTACAGCTCGGAGACCGGCAACGACCTGCCGTCGGCCCGGCGCATCGCGGCCATCACCGGCCTCGGACCGGACCGGGCCTCGTACTTCGCCCTCGGCGGTCGTGTCAGCGCGGAGCAGCGGCTCAGCGAGGGCATGAAGGAGGACTCCGTCCACACCCGTGGGCCGGCCGAGATCGTCAGGGACAACCTCTCCGCCTCCCTGCCTCCGTACATGGTGCCCAACCGGGTCACCGTGCTGGACTCCTTCCCGCTCACGGCCAACGGCAAGATCGACCACCAGGCGCTGCGCGCCCTCGACGAGGCCGCCGTGCGCGACGCCGAGGCTCCTGTCGTACCGCCGCGCACGCCGACCGAGGAGACCGTGGCCGCGCTGTGGCAGCAGGTGCTCCGGCAGGAGCGGGTCTCCATCCGCGACAGCTTCTTCGCGGCCGGGGGCCACTCGCTGACCGCCGTCAATCTGGTCGGCCGGATCAACAGGGAGCTGGGCAGCTCCCTCCCGCTCCAGGTCCTGTTCGACGCGCCGACGATCGCGGAGCTGGCCAGACGCATCGACCGGGAACCCGCGACCGCCCTCTCCAGAGCGGTGCGGTTGCGCGGCGGGGACGGCCGCCGGCCGGTCTTCTGCTGGCCGGGCCTGGGCGGCTACCCGATGAGTCTGCGGCTGCTCGCGAACAGGCTCGACCTGGAGCGACCGTTCTTCGGCGTCCAGGCGTACGGCGTCAACGCGGGCGAGACCGCGTACGCGACGTTCGAGGAGACGGTCGCCGAGGACATCGCGCTCGTACGGAAAATCCAGCCCGAGGGTCCGTACGTGCTGTGGGGTTACTCGTTCGGGGCCCGGGTCGCGTTCGAAGTGGCGTACCAGCTGGAGCGCCAGGGGCAGCGGGTCGAGGAGCTGACCCTCATCGCGCCGGGCAAGCCTCCGGTGGAGGTGCGCGAGGAGTCCCCGGCCGACACCACGGCCGGCTTCGCCAGCCCCACCTTCGTGTCGATCCTGTACTCGGTGTTCGCCGGGACCCTCGAGCGGTCTGAGGTCGACGCGTGCCTGGCCGCCACCCATGACGAGGACTCGTTCGTCGCCTTCGTCTGCGACCGGTTCGAGCACCTGGACCAGGAGTTGGTGCGACGGATCGTGGGGGTGGTGCGGCGGACGTTCCTGTTCGAGTACGCCCCCCACGAGCTGGCCGAGCGCACCGTCGCGGCGCCCGTCACCGTGTTCAGGGCCCGGGGCGACCAGGGGTCCTTCATCGACTCCGGCCACGTCCTGTCGAGCACGCCTCCCAGGATCAAGGAGCTGGAGGCCGGCCACTACGCCCTGCTCCGCACCGGCGGGGTGGACGAACTCGTCTCCGCCGTCCAGTCCGCACGGCTCACCAGAAAGGTCATCGGAGTGCCCCACGTCAACATCAAACACTTCCCCGGCAACCTCGAGGCACACCAGGTGTCGGCCTTGGTCGACGCGATCACCAGGGCGGTCCAGACCGCGTTCTCGGTCGACGGGGGCACGGTGTCGATCGCCCTCGAACCGGTGGCTCAGGACGCCTGGAACGAGCGGGTGTACGTGCCGGAGATAACCGGGGGCGCGGGCACGCTCATCAAGCTCCCGAACTACTGAGCCCGGCCGCCCACATCCGACGGGCCGCGGGGGAACCGGGCCATGACCAACGGAGGACCACATGCGCAGGACGATCGCCAGGGCGAGGGAGGACCTCGCCATGATCGTCGCGCGGGACCCGTCGATGCGGTCGCGTGCGGAGGCACTGCTGCATCCCGCGCTGCCCGCGCTGTGGGCCCACCGTCTCGCCCATGTCCTGCACACCCGCGGGCACCGTCACACCGCGCGGGTCCTGGCCTACGGGGCGCGCGTCGCGACCGGCGGCATCGAGATCCATCCGGCGGCGTGCCTGGGCCGGCGCGTGTTCATCGATCACGGTGCCGCCGTGGTGATCGGGGAGACCGCCAGGATCGGTGACGACGTCACGATCTTCCACCAGGTCACCCTCGGCGCGGTCGGCTGGTGGCGGGACGGCCGGCGCGAGCCCGGTGCACGTCGTCACCCGGTCCTCGGCGACCGGGTGGTGGTCGGCGCCAACGCGATCGTGCTGGGTCCGGTCACCGTCGGCGACGACGCCCTGGTCGGCGCGGGTTCGCTCGTGCTGACCGATGTGCCGCCCGGCGCACGCGTCATGGCTCCCGCGGCCGAGATCGTGCGACGGCCGTCGGCCGAGGACCGCGAGGACGCCGCCCAGCTGTTGCGCGCCCTGGCCACCTCGGGGTGCTGGTGACATCCCGCCCGTCCCCGTCCGTCCCGTCCCCACCCGACCGTGTGTCGGCATGCCAACGGAGGCATACGTGATTCATGTCGGTGTCCTGGAGAGCAACCTCTCCGGTTCCGGCTTCGAGGGCCTGCAGATCATCAAGGAACTCGACTGCCGCGTCACCTTCTTCACCCGCGACCTGGACCGGTATCTCGAAGTACCGGGCGGTCCGGCCTACTTCGACGACTACGTGGACGAGATCGTCCACTGCGAGACCAACATCCTCGAGAAGCTGCTGCCCCACGTGCACGCGGCCGGAGCCGAGCACCCGTTCGACGCCTTCCTGACCCTGGCCGAGTACGACGTGGTCGTGGCCGCCGAGGTGGCCGTCCTGCTGGGGCTCCCCACGGTCAGCGTCGACGGGGTCACCGTGGCACGCAACAAGGCGTTGATGCGCCGGCGCTGCGCCGAGGTCGGGGTGCCGATGCCGGCGTTCCGCACGGTGCGGACCCCCGAGGAGGCGGAGTCGGCCGCGGCCGAGATCGGTCTCCCCTGCGTGGTGAAGCCGGCCGACGAGACCAGCAGCGCCGACGTCCGGCTGGTGGAGACCGCGGCCCAGGCCGCGGAGCACGTCCGGCTGATCCGGACCCGGGTGGAGAACACCCGGGGCCAGAGCCGCTACCACGAGCTGATGGTCGAGGAGTACGTCAGCGGTCCCGAGGTCAGCGTGGAGGTCCTGGCCGAGGGCGACCGGTACGAGGTGTTCGGCGTGACCGACAAGTCGGTCGGCGGCCTGGGGTACTTCGTCGAGCTCGGCCACACCTTCCCGTCCAGCCTTCCCGGGCCGATCGTGAGCGCCTGTGGCGAACTGGCCGTGGACGCGCTGCGTGCGGTCGGGTTCGACCTGGGCATGGCCCACGTCGAGATCAAGGTGACCCCGTCCGGGCCCAAGCTCATAGAGATCAACCCGCGGCCCGCGGGCGGAAAGATCACCTACCTGGTCGACCGCGCTCTCGGCATCCGCTCCCTGGAGCTGGTGGCCAGGCAGTACCTCGGCCAGCCGCTCCCGGCCCGGGTCCTGCCCGAGCGGCCGGTCGGCGGGACCTCGATCCGCTATCTGACGGCGCAGCCCGGCCGGGTGGTCTCCATAGGCGGCCAGGAGCGGGCCGCCGCGCTGCCCGGCGTGGAGGAGGTCGTGCTCAAGCCGAAGCCGGGCGACGAGATACGCGAACTCCGCCGCAACGGCGACCGGGCCGGTCATGTGCTCGTGGTGGCCGAGACCGCGCAGCTCGCGGCGCGGACCGCCGAGGCCGCCGCCAAGGAGATCAGCATCAGGACCGAGCCGGTCACCCGGCGCCCGGTCGCGGACTCGCTCGTCGAGCTGATCGGCGGCACACCGCTGCTGCGGCTCCCGGTGGACCGCATCCTGGACGGCGTACCCGGTGATACCAGCGTGCTGGCGAAGCTGGAGCTGTTCAACCCCTGGGCCAGCAGCAAGGACCGGGCCGCGCTCTCGATGCTGCGCGGTGCCGAGGAGCAGGGACTGCTCGGCCCGGTCGGCGGCACCGTGATCGAGGCGACCTCGGGCAACACGGGGATCTCGCTGGCCGCGCTGGCGGCGGCCCGCGGCTACCGCTGCGTCATCGTGCTGCCGGACAACGCGACCCGGGAGCGGGTGGCCATCCTCGAGTCCCTCGGTGCCGAGGTGGTGGCGACACCGCACGCGGGCGGATACCAGGCGGCGGTCGACAGGGCCGAGGAGCTCCACCACGCGACCCCCGGGTCGTGGTTCTGCCGACAGCACGACAACCCCGACAACGCGCGGGCGCACTACGAGTCGACCGGGCCGGAGATCTGGTCCGACACCGAAGGGCGCATCGATGTCTTCGTCTGCGGGGTCGGCACCGGCGGCACGCTCAGCGGCGCGGGCCGGTACCTCCGTGAGCGGCTCCCCTCGGTCCGCATCGTGGCGGTGGAGCCGGCGGGGTCACCGCTCCTGTCCGGCGGCGAGCCCGGCACGCACTGCATCCCCGGGTTCAACGGCGGCTTCATCGCGCCGACCACGGACCAGGAGCTCATCGACGAGGTGATCGCCGTCTCCGACACCGACGCGCTGGACACCACCCGGCGGCTCGCCACGCACGCGGGCCTCCTGGTCGGCGTCTCGGCCGGCGCGGTCGTGTACGCGTCCGGTGTCGTGGCGGGCCGCCCGGAGTACCGGGGCAAGCGCGTGGTCACCCTCCTGCCGGACACCGGCGAGCGGTACCTGAGCCTGCTGAGCCGCGCGGCCGAGCCGGTGGCGGCCGCGGTCGGCGCCGGTGCCGGCGGAGGTGCCCGGTGACCGCCCCCGCCCGGTCCTCCCCCAGCGACGGCCGGCCCCGCCTGCTGATGGTGATGCCGTACCGCCAGTTCGTCAGGAAGGCGCAGGAGGAGGGCTTCTGGGTCGGCGCGATCTGGGACCCCCGCCTGGAGTCCCCGGAGTACCTCGAAGACGTACGCGCCCTGGCGGACCTGTTCGTGACGGCCGACTTCGGGGACGAGGAGCTGCTGCGCCGCACCATCCGTGAGGTGGCGCAGGAGCACGGCGTCTCGGCGGTCTACCACATCGGCCGGGAAGAGACGATGGTCAGCGCCTACGAGGTGGCCGAGGAGCTGCACGCCGAGCTCAGCCCGGCGTCGGCGATCCGGTATCTCGCCGACAAGCACGCGATGCGGGAACTGCTGGCCGAACGCGGCCTGTCCCCGGTGTCGTTCGCCGTGGCGGCGACCCGGGACGAGGTGCCGGACGCGGTACGCCGGATCGGGTGGCCCGCCGTCGTCAAACCGACCGCGCTCGCCGGCAGTCGCGGGGTGTTCCTGTGGCAGGAACCCGCCGACCAGGCGCCCTGGACCCAGCTGGTCGACCGGTACGCCTACGACGGCCCGTTCCTCGTCGAGGAGTACCTGCGCGGTCCGGAGTACAGCGTCGAGACCTTGAGCAGGGACGGCCGCCACCAGGTCGTCGGGATCACCGAGAAGCTGCTGGGCCCGCCACCTCTGTTCGTGGAGGTGGGGCACGTCCATCCGGCGCCGCTGCCCCAGGACCGCAGACAGGCCGTGGAGGCACTGACGACGGAGCTCCTCACGGCCTGTGGCTACCGCTTCGGCCCCGCGCACACCGAGGTGATCTGGACGCAGGAGGGCCCGCGCATCGTCGAGTCGCAGGCACGGCTCGGCGGCGACCGCATACCTAGGCTCGTCCAGCTGGCGACCGGCCTGGACATGGAACAGGCGATCTTCGCCGCCCTGGCCGGCACCGGGACCGAGACCGAGCGGTCACAGCCCACGGCTACGGCTACGGCTACGGCTACGGCTACGGCGATCGTGCGGTTCTTCGCCTTCCCTCCCGGCCACGTCGACGAGGTCCGGGGTCTCGAGGCAGCCGCCGCGCTCGGCCACGTCGACGAGCTGACCGTCCGGCTGAGACCCGGGGACACGGTGCCGGAGGTCCGCGACTCCAAGAGCCGCCACGGCCACGTCATCGTCTCCGGCGCCTCTCCCGAGGAGGCGCGGACCCGTTGCGCCGAGGTGCTCGCGTCCATAGAGGTCGTCATCGACGGAGTGCCCGCACGGGCGGGCGACCGGAGCGAGGCGCTCGGAGCACCCGCGTGAACACCCTCGCGCACCAGGCTTCCCACCCATGAAGAAAGGCAGTGCCATGCAGCGGTCCGTCCCCTCAGACAGGAGGTCGCCATGACCGTCCCCGACACGGACACCCAGGTGCTGTTCGTCGGATACAACGCGGCCTATCTGCGCGCGATCGACGGGAGGGTGCCCAGCGGATCCGTCGTGGTGATCGAGGAACCCGACATGATCCGCAAGCGGAAACTGCAGGACGCGCCGGCGGCGTTCGACTGCCTGGACAGGATCGTCCCGGCGCGGTACCAGCAGTCGGCCGAAGCCCTCGACCTCGCGGTCGAGCTCTCGGCGGCGCGGCCGGTGGCCGCCGTCGTGCCGGGTCTGGAGTACGCGGTCCCGGCGGCGGCCGCCCTGGCCGAGAAGCTGGGGCTGCCGGGCGCGACGGAGGCCGCGGCACAGGCGCTCCGGGACAAGGTCCGGTTGCGCGAGGTCGCCGGCGCGGGCGGAGTCCGCAATCCCCGCTGGCGCGAGGTGCACGGGCCCGAGGACATCCTCGACTTCGCCGGTGACGGGCCGGTGGTGGTCAAACCGGCGAACCGGCAGGCGAGCGTCGGCGTGCAGCTGCTGGACTCGGTCGACGCCACCACCGCGGCGCTGGCGTGGGAGCGGACCTCGTCGGCCACCGAGTACGAACAGGTACCCGACCGGCCGCTCGACTGGCGCTTCCTGGCCGAGGAACGCCTGCGCGGTCCCGAGTACAGCATCGAGGCACTGGTGCGGCACGGCGAGATCGTCTTCGAGAACATCACGGCCAAGACGGTGATCCCCGGGCCCTATCCGGTGGAGCTCGGCCATCTGCTGCCCGCACCGCTGGACGAGGACACCAAGGCGGCGTTCGAGACGGCCATCCGGTCGCTGGTCTCCGCGATCGGCTTCCGGACCGGCATCCTGCACGCCGAGTGGATCCTGACCGAGTCCGGCCCGACGCTGGTCGAATGCGCCGGCCGGTGCCCCGGCGACTACCTGATCGACCTGATCGACCTGGCCTACGACACCCGGATCAGGCTGACCCTCATCGATCTCCTGGCCGACCGCCCGGTCACGCTTCCCCGGACAGCGCAGCGGACGTCTGCGATCCGGTTCCTGTCGGCCCGGCCGGGCACCGTCATCGAGGTCGCCGGCGAGGACACGGCGAAGCAACTGCCGGGCATCCGGGCCGTGGAGGTGGATGTCGAGGCCGGCCAGGAGGTCGGGGCATGGGCCTCCTCCTGGGACCGCGCCGGGCACGTCATCGCGACCGGACCGGACGCGGACACCACGCGGCAGCGCGTCCTGGACGCGGACGCCGCCATCCGCATCGCCACTGATTGAGGAACGACATGTCTGTTCGCTGGCAGCGCCTACGTGGGCTGCGCACGTCCATACCCGGAGGTTCGGTCGGCATACGGCTGGCCGTGATCGGGGCGATCGACGCGGTGGGAACGGGCGCCTTCCTGGCCGTCTCCGTCCCGTTCATCACCAGATCGGTCCACCTGTCGGAGCGCAACCTCGGTTTCGGCCTCGGCCTGTCCGCCGCCATCGCCCTGGCCACGGCGATCCCGATCGGGATCGTGGCGGACCGGATCGGTCCGAAGAAGGTCCTGATCGGGGTGAGCCTGTGGCGCTGCGCCTGCTTCGTGCTCTACCCGTTCGTCCAGAACCTGTGGCAGTTCCTCACCGTGGTGTGTCTGCTCGGCCTCGTCGACAAGGCGGCCGCGCCGATGGAACAGGCCCTCGTCGGGCAGGCGGTGTCGACCTCGGACCGGGTCAGGGTGGTCGCCGTCCTGCGGTCGACGCGCAACGTCGGCTTCACCGTCGGAGCCCTGCTCGGCGGTGTCGGGCTGCTGATCGACACCCGGCCCGGGTACGCCGTGATCCTCCTGCTGAACGCCGCGTCGTTCGCCGCGCTGGCGTTCCTCGCCTCCCGGCTGCCGTTGCTCAACGCACCGGCGAAGGAACTCCGACGGCGGTTCTCGGTCCGTGTGCTGCGGGACGGCTCGTTCCTCTCCTTCGCCGGGATCAACGCGATCCTCACCATGCACATGACCCTGCTCAGCATCGGCATCCCCTTGTGGATCGTGGGACACACGGATGTCTCGGCCGCGCTGATCTCCCCCCTGGTGGCCGTCAACACCGTACTGGCGGTCCTCCTTCAGGTACGGGCGAGCCGTGGCACCGAGGACATCCCCGGGGCGTCGCGGGCACTGGTGCGGGCCGGGATCTCGCTCGCCGCCTGCTGTCTGCTGCTCGGCGCCGCACCGGGGCTGCCGGTCGTCCTTGCCGTCGTCGTGCTGCTGCTGGCCATGATCGCCCTGACGGGCGGGGAGCTGTGGCAGTCCGCCGGCGGATGGGGCGGGTCCTACCTGCTCGCGCCCGCCGGCCAGGAGGGCGTCTACCTCTCGGTCTTCTGGCTCGGCGTCGCCGTGCAGCAGATCGCGGCACCGATCGCGGTCAGCCTGATCGTCACGGTCGGCTCCTCGGGATGGGTCGCACTGGCCGTGGTGTTCGCCGCCGCCGGCTTCGCCGCGCCGGCCATCGGCCGGTGGGCACAGACGCAGGCGGCCGCACGGCCGCAGCAGGACCCGAGCCTTGCCGAGACCACCTGATCCACTTCCTGCCGCCGCGCCGGTGAGCAGGCCGTTCGTTGTCACACACCAACCGAGGAGAGAAGTGTCTGTTCCGCTGTATGTCCCTGCCGGCGAAGGCGAGTTCGTCAACATCCGGGACACGAAGAGGACGTACCTCAAGCTCACGACGCCCGATTCCGACGGCGAATTCGGCTTCTTCGAGCACCACATGGCCCCGGAGGCCAAGGGTGCCAGTCCTCACGTGCACAAGAAGTCCACGGAGATGTTCTACGTCGTGCGTGGCGAGATCGAGTTCACGATAGGCGACCGCACGGTGGTGGGTGAGCCGGGCGCGTTCGCCTACGTGCCCAAGGGGGAGCCGCACGGCTTCACGAACAGGGGCAATGAGGACGCGACCCTGCTGATCATGTTCTATCCGATCTACAACCGTGAGGAGTACTTCCGCGGCCTCGGCCGCCTCACGGCCAACGGGCGCAACCCCAGCCTGGAGGAACTGCAGGAGCACATGGCCAAGTACGACCAGTTCATGGTCTGATCCGGGACACACCGGCTGACCACGCAGAAGCCCGGGCCTCGCGGCGACAGCCGCCGCAGGCCCGGGCTTCGGCCGTCGTCAGCTCGCTTCGTCGGCCCCCGTACGGGAGCGGAGAGTCAAGGCCTTGACCTGGGCGGCGAGTTCGGGAACGGGGCCGGCCGTCACCAGTCCCGGGACGACGTCCCCGACGGACAGCGGGCTCAGGGGCGAGGTGAGGGGCACACCCCACTCGGCCTTCCAGTCCCTGGCCTGCTGGGCCGAGCTCGCGTACACGATGCGGCCCAGTCCGACCCAGCCGTGTGCGGCGGCGCACATCGGGCAGTGCTCCCCCGAGGTGTAGACGGTCGCCGTGGCCCGTTCCTCGGGGCTCAGGTGGCCCGCGGCCCACCGCGCGAGCTCGAACTCCGGGTGCATGGTGGGGTCTCCGGTGGTGGACTCGCGGTTGCGGTCCTCCGCGAGGATCTTGCCGTCGGCGTCGACCAGCACGGACCCGAACGGCCAGTCGCCGGCGTCCACCGCTTCCGCCGCCAGTTCGAGGCAGCGGCGCAGGTAGGTCAGGTCGGTGTCGGTGACTGCGGCGCCGTCGGCGTCGCCCCCGGGAAGGTCGTGGTCGTTGGGAGCCACTGCTACTCCGTCTCTGTGGGATATCGGTGGGCCCTGTGCGCGGCCACGGTGGCCAGGGCCTGCCACGCCGCCTCGGGCCGGAGTGTCTCGTCCGGATCGCCGTTGTAGGGGTCGAGCAGCACGGTTTCCGCACCGGCGAGGCGCAGCTGCTCGATGTCGTCGAAGATCTGGTCGATGGTGCCTTCGCCGGCGCGACGGTCCGGATCGTCGACCGGTGTGTCCGTGAGCCGGAGGGTGATACGCGGCACCAGATCGGGCACGGGTCGTCCGAGTTCCGCCGCGATGCCCCGCAGACGGTCCAGCGCGCCGTGGAACCACGGCATGGTGAATCGCAGGGGATGCCAGGGCATTCCGAGACGTGTCGCCCGACGCAGTGCGGCGTCGCTGTTGCCGCCGATCCAGATCGGAATCTGTCCGCTCTCGTAGTCGGCTTCGTCGTCCCATGCGGCGCGCAATGCGCCGAGGTGTGCGTCGGTCAGTGCGCCACGCTTTTCGAAAGGCACACCGAGCGCCGCGAATTCCTCACGCGCCCAGCCGACGCCGACTCCGAGAATCAGTCTGCCTCCGGAGAGCTGGTGCAGGTTGGCCGCCATTCGGGCGGTCAACAGTGGGTGCCGGTAGGGAAGAATGAGAACGGTCGTGCCCAGCTTGATCCTGGTCGTGATCCCGGCCAGCCAGGCGAGCGTGGTGAACGGCTCGTAGAACGGGGCGGGATACTGCTTGGCGACATCCGCCGTGATCGCCACATGGTCGGAGACCATCAACAGGTCAAAGCCGAGACCCTCCACCGTTTTGGCCCAGCGGGCAAGATTGTCCGGGGTGGTGCCGGGGCCGAAGTTGGGAACATTTACGCCTATCCGCATGGCCTGAGAATATCAACTCCCGCGCCTTGTAGTGGAATTACCGCCGAGTGAAATGCCCGGCAGGAATGAGGGAGAAGCGGCGGGCGGTCCCGGCGCTCTCTGTACGCCAGACGGAGGCCGGCCACTTTGCGGGTGCGTACGGGGTGAAGCCGAGGGCCTCATGTCCGTCCCTCCGGCCGGCTGGGGCTTCGCGCGGCCGGGACGAGAAGCAGAGCGGCCAGTACGGCCCCGGTCGTCACGAAGAGAGCGGGCGGGCCGCCGGCGGCGAGCAGGGGGCCGCCCGCGAGCGACCCGATCCCGGTGCCGGCGTCGAACGCGATGTTCCAGGCGACGCCGGCCAGCCCGAGCCCGGCGGCGCTGTCGCCGGCCGCCTCCATGGCCAGCACCAGGGTGGCGCTCTGGACGGCACCGAAGCCCGCGCCGAACAGCACGGCACCGGCCAGCAGCAGGCCCGGTTCATGGGAGGCCGCTCCCGCCGCGGTGCCGAGCGCGGTGAGGACCACGGCGGGTGCGAGCACGCGCCGGCCGCCGTACCGGTCGATGAGCCACCCTCCGCCGAGCCGGGCCAGCACGGAGGAGGCCTGCGCGGTGAGCAGTGCCCCTGGCGCGGCCGAGGCGGTCAGCGGCAGAAAGGTGAAGACGACTCCGTAGGCCGTGGTGGAGGCGATCTCCACCAGCAGGGGGCCGGTCATGGGGCGCAAGGCCCTCCATGTCCCGCGCGGGGCCCGGGTCCGTTTCGCGGGGCGAGGCCCGGCCGGAGTTCCCCGGGGGAAGCCGAACGAGCCGAGCACCACGAGGCCGGCCGCCCCGGCGGCGAGCGCGAAGGTGAGCGTGTACGCCTCCTGCCGGGCCAGCGCGATGCCCAGGGGCGCACCCAGGACTCCGGCGACGCCGACCACGGCGCCGTACCAGCCGATGACCCGCCCCCGGTGAGCCGGGGGGAACAGTTCCGTGGTGAAGGTGACACCGGCGACGACGAGGATGCCGAAGCCCAGCCCGCGTACCGCCGCGAGGCCGTTCAGAGCGGTCAGCGTGGAGGCGGCCGGCAGGGCCAGGCAGGGCAGCCCGAGCAGCGCACCGCTCACCGCGAGGGACGTCCGCCGCCCGAGGCGGACGAAGAGCCACGGCGTGAAGGGCTGCACGGCCAGGGTGGTCGCCATCAGGGTGGCGGTGAGAGCCCCGGCACCCGACGGTCCGGCACCGGAGCGGACGGCGTACGCCGGCAGCGCGGAGAGCAGCAGGTTGAAACCGGCGAAGCCGCCGAAGGCGGCGATCAGGGCACCGCCGAACGCCGTCCGCCTGCCCCGGACGGACGGCGGCGCGTCGCGCTCCGCAGGCGCGGACGGGTCCGTCGGCGTGATCACCTCGACCGGGCCGCGCCCGTGGGCGAGGGGTGGATCATGCGTAAGCCGTGCGGCGTCTTCTCTGGCACGTGGACGAAGGTACCCGGGCGGAGCGGTGAAACGGCTTCCGTACACGTGGAGTTCACAGTACGGCGGAAGGCCGGCCGGACGGCCGGACGCACGGAGGCTACAGACGTACGGTCACGAGGAGGCGACCGGCAGGACGTCCGGCGACAGCGCCCCCGCGTGGGCCGAGGCGCTCGTCATGTGACGACGGTGGTGACGCCGGCAGAGGACCTCGTAGCCGACGTCCGTGGCCTGCTGGTCCACATCGCCCACGACCACCTGCTCACCCTCGACCACCATCACCCCGCCGACCGTCCGCGCGTTGTGCGTGGCACGGGCGCCGCACCAGCACAGGGCCTCGACCTGGAGCGTCTCTATCCGGTCCGCCAGCTCGATCAGCCGCTGCGAACCGGGGAAGAGCTTGGTGCGGAAGTCCGTGGTGATGCCGAACGCGAAGACGTCGAGGCCGAGGTCGTCGACGACACGGGCCAGTTGGTCGATCTGCTCGGGGGCGAGGAACTGGGCCTCGTCCACGATCACGTGGTCGACCTTGTCGCCCTTCGACATCCGGCTCACGAGATAGCCGTAGAGATCCATGCCCGGCGACGCCTCGACCGCCTCGGTCACCAGGCCCAGACGGGACGACAGCTTGCCTTCGCCCGCACGGTCGTCCCGGGTGAAGATCACACCCCGCAGCCCGCGCGCCGACCGGTTGTGGCCGATCTGGAGGGCCAGCGTGCTCTTTCCGCAGTCCATCGTTCCGGAGAAGAACACAAGCTCGGGCATGAGAAGTCGAGCGCCTTTCGGGTGCGGTACGTGTGTGCGTGGGGGGGGTGGGGGAAATGCCGGCTACGAGCGTACTTCGAGGAGCGGGACGAGCTGTTCCACGGGGGTGAGCGATCCGTGCATCCCCACCATGGCGGACTCGTGGGGCTCGTTGGCCGAAGCGGTGATGACCACGTCGTCGTGGGCGGCGGCCACGACGTCGCCGATCCTGCCGTACACCCGCTCGTCGATCCGGGGACCGAACCAGCCCGCCGCGACGGCCTCGTCCCGGCTCGCCACCCAGAACTGCTCGCCGAGCACCTCGCGCCAGACGGTGAGCACGTCGGCCTCGGCCCCGGGGACCGCGTACACGTGGCGCGCGCGGCCCTCGCCGCCCAGCAGGGCGACTCCGGCGCTCAGCTCCCAGTCCTCGTCGAAGTCGATCCGCGACTGCTCGTCGAACGGGATGTCGATCATGCCGTGGTCGGCGGTGATGTAGAGCGCGGAGCGGGGCGGCAGTTGCTCCGCGAGACGCCGGGCGAGCCCGTCGACGTACATGAGCTGCCCCCTCCAGGCGTCGGAGTCGACACCGAAGCGGTGCCCCTGGCCGTCGACCTCGCTGTAGTACGTGTAGACGAGTGACCTGTCGCCGGCGGCGAGCCGCTCACCGGCGAGGTCCATGCGTTCCTCGCCGGTGAGCCTGCCGAGGAAGGAACCGCCGCTGAGCGCGACCTTGGTGAGCGGGGTCTGCTCGAAGCCGGGGGCGGAGACCTGGGCCGTGCGCACGCCCGCGGCGTCGGCCAGCTTGAAGACGGTGGGGTACGGCTGCCAGGCCTTGAGGTCGGTCCACGGACGCCAGCGGAGCTGGTTCATCAGCGCGCCCGTCGCCGGGTTGCGCACCGTGTAACCGGGAAGGCCGTGCTCCCCGGGAGGCAGGCCCGTACCGACCGAGGCGAGCGACGTCGCCGTGGTGGACGGGAAGCCCGAGGTGAGGGGCCGGCCGGTGCCGCCGCGGGAGGTGGGGAGCAGCGAGTGCAGGAAGGGCGCCTCGTCCGGGTGGGCCTTGATCTGCTCCCAGCCGAGGCCGTCGATCAGGAAGACGCAGTTCCGGTCGGCCGGGGTGAGCTCCGGGATCAACGCCTCGAAACCGGGTACGCCCTGGCCCGCGGCCAGCGTGGGCAGCAGATCGGCGAGCGAGCCGGTGCCGTACTCGGGTGCGGGCGCGCTTTCGGGAGCGAGCAGGACCGGGTCCTGCCAGGCGGGCTGGACCATCAGCGGGCGGGCGGCGCGGTCGCGGCCGTGGCCTCGGAGAGGGCCTGGGCGAACGCGAGGGTCTGGCGCACGGTGTCGGGACCGTCGCCGGCCTCGCTGACACGCAGGCTGAGGTCGTCGGCGGTGGAACTGCCGGTGTAGCCGTGGTCGGCCTCGCAGTTGGAGTCGCCGCAGGCGGCGGGCTCGAGGTCGATGCGGGAGACCGCGCCCCAGCCGATGGTCAGGACGACCTCGCGGGGCAGGGTGCCGGGCACGTACTTCTCAGGATTGGCGACCACGCGGCTGACCACGACGGACGAGATCCGGTCGAGCTTCACCGACTCCGTGGACGTCGTGGCGTACGGCGTCGGGGAGCTGGTGTCGGCGGCCTGCTCGTCGGTGTGGCTGACGATGAAGCGGGTGTCCGTCAGGACGAGGACCGTGACATGGCGGCGGACCTCGTTGGAGTCGAAGGTGGTCTCCTGGTGCACCAGGTACGAAGCGACCGGCTCACCGCCGACGGCGGCCTCCACCGCCTCGGCCACGAGGGCCGGGTAGTAGCCGCTGCGCTCGATCGCCGCGCGCAGCCCCTGGGTCGTCGTACCGGTCTTTGCCATGCGGACCATCCTACGGGGGACCGGTGGCTGCGGGGGACGCCGTGCGCGGGCCCGTACGCCGATCCGCCGGTCAGTAGCTGGGAAGCCGGCGCGGACCGAGGTCGCTGCGGGCGGGCGGCGGGGCGAGCCGGACGCTCGCTCCGAGCACCGTGAGGCCCTGTGTCGCCACGACCACCGGTTCCAGGGTGACCGACACCACCTCGGGGTGGTCGTCGACCAGCCGGGACACCCGCAGCAGGAGCTCCTCGAGCGCCGCGGTGTCCGCCGGCGCGGCTCCGCGCCACCCGAACAGCACCGGAGCCGCCCGGATCGAGCGGATCAGCTCGGCGGCGTCCCGGTCGGTGGCGGGGACGAGACGGTGGGCCGTGTCGCCCAGCAGTTCGGAGGGGGCCCCGGCCAGACCGAAGGAGAGGACGGCACCGGCGGCCGCGTCGATCGAGGCCCTGACGACGGTGTCGACGCCTCGGGGTGCCATGGCCTGCACGACGGGCCTGAGCTCCGCGGGCGAGCCGAGCAGGTCGGTCAGTTCGGCGTACGCACGGCGCAGGGCGTTCTCGTTGGCGAGATCGAGCCGGACGCCACCGAGGTCGGCGCGATGGCGGAGATGGGGAGCGGTGGTCTTGAGGGCCACCGGGTAGCCGAGCGTCCCGGCGGCGGCGACCGCTGCCTCCGGATCGGGGGCGGGGAGCGCCGGCCGCACGGCGACGCCGTAGCGGGCGAGCAGCTCGCGGGCCTCGTCGTGGGTGAGGGGACGGCCGCGCGGGTCCGGGTCCGGCCCGAGCAGCGTCTCGATCAGTCCGGCGGTCCCGTGTTCGTCGATGGTGTCGTCCAGGAATTCGGGCACCCTTCCGGGGGCGGCCGCCTGGCGTCGCCACTGTGCGTACTTCACCGCCTCGGCGAGCGCCCGGACGGCTCGCTCGGCGGCCGGGTAGGCGGGGATGCGCCCGGCGGGAGGCCCGGCGGCGTCCACCTCCTCGGGCGGCGCGGCCGGCGCCGTGCCCTCGCTCCGTCCCCCGCTCGCCGCAGGAGCGGGGGACGGAGCGGGCGGCTCCGGGTCGGCGGCTCGGGCACCCGGCTCCGTGGCGATGGGGGCGGCGGGCCGGGTCCCGGGCGGAGTGGCGGTGCTCGTGGCGGGCCGGGTCGCGGTGCTCGCGGCGGGCCGGGTGCCGGGCGGAGTGGCGGTGCTCGCGGCGACCGCCAGGGCCTGCGCCAGGCCACCCATCTCCACGTGCACCACGGCCACCGGCTTGGCGGGGCCGGTGGCCGCCGCCTCGCGCAGCGCGGCCGCCAGGACCTCGCCGTCCCCGGTCTCCGCCTCGCCGTTCTCCCCCACCCAGGGGATCGCGGTCACGATCACGGCGTCGCACTTCCGGTCGGCGAGGGCCTCCCCCAGCGCGTCCCGGAAGTCTCCGGGGCCCGCAGCCGTGGTGAGGTCGCGGGGCGGGCGCGGGCGTAGCCCCTCCGCCAGGCAGGCGTCGTAGGTGAGGAGGCCGAGGGACTCCGAGTTGCCGAGGATCGCGACCCGGGGGCCGTCCGGCAGGGGCTGGCCGGCGAGGAGCAGCCCCACGTCGACCATCTCCGTCACGGTGTCGACGCGGATCACGCCCGCCTGCCGCATCAGCGCGGACACCGTCGCGTCGGGGATGCGGCTGACCGGTACGGCGTGGCCGGGCGGGTTGGCTCCGCTGTGCCGGGCCCCCTTCACCACGACGACGGGCTTCACGGCCGCCGTCCGGCGCGCGAGCCGGGTGAACTTGCGGGGGTTGCCGAGCGATTCGAGGTACAGCAGGGCGACGTCCGTGCCCTGGTCCTCGAACCAGTACTGCAGGAAGTCGTTGCCGGAGACGTCGGCCCGGTTGCCCGCGGAGATGAACGCCGACAGGCCGGCGCCCCTCCGGTGGAGGCCGGACAGGACGGCGATCCCGATGGCGCCGGACTGGGTGAAGAGCCCGATGCGCCCGGCCTTGGGCGACTCGGGGGCGAGGGAGGCGTTGAGACGGACCGCGTCGGAGGTGTTGATGATGCCGAAGGCGTTCGGCCCGATGATCCGCATGCCGTACGAGCGTGCCTGCCGGACCAGCTCCCGCTGCCGCTCCCGGCCTTCGGCGCCGCGCTCGGCGTATCCGGCGGAGAGGACGACGAGGCCCTGGACCCCGTGCTCGCCGCAGTCGGCGACGGCCTCGGGCACCCGGTCGGCGGGGACGGCGACGACAGCGAGGTCGACCTGCTCGCCGATCCCGCCCACCGAGCGGTGCGCGGGGACTCCCTCGACCGTTTCCGTCTCCTCGGGGAAGGACGTGTTCACCGCGTAGGCGCGTCCGGTGAAGCCCGAGCGGAGGAGATTGCGCAGCACCGTCCTGCCCACGCCGCCTGGCGCCCGGCCGACGCCGACGACCGCGACCGACCCGGGGGCCAGCAGGCGCTGCACCGAGCGCGCTTCGGCACGCTGTTCACGGGCGCGCTGGACCGCGAGGGACTCGGCCGTGGGTTCGAGGTCGAGGGTGAGGTGGACGGAGCCGTCCTCGAAGCTGCGCTGCTGGGTGAACCCGGCGTCCCGGAAGACCTTGATCATCTTGTTGTTGGCGGGCAGCACCTCGGCGGCGAAGCGCCGGATGCCTCGCTCCCTGGCCACTGCCGCGATGTGTTCGAGCAGGGCGGACGCCACGCCGCGGCCCTGGTGGGCGTCCTGGACGAGGAAGGCGACCTCGGCCTCGTCCGCCGGGGCGGAGGCCGGCCGGCCCTGGTCGTTGATGCGGTCGAAGCGCACGGTGGCGATGAACTCGCCGCCGATCGTGACGGCCAGTCCCACCCGGTCGACGTAGTCGTGATGGGTGAAGCGGTGCACGTCCCGGGCGGAGAGGCGCGGATACGGGGCGAAGAAGCGGTAGTACTTCGACTCGTCGGACACCTGCTCGTAGAAGCTGACCAGCCGCTCGGCATCGTCCGTGGTGATGGGCCTGATGCGCGCGGTGCCACCGTCGCGGAGCACCACGTCCGCCTCCCAGTGGTCGGGGTACGCGTGGTGCGGACTCTGCTCCGGAGTGGGCTCCATGGGCAAAGCCTACGGCGCCGCGCACCGGTCGCGGAGGGTTCGCGGCAGGGGCACGCTGAGGGGGCCGACGGGCGGTGGGCGCCCGGCGGCGACGCCGGGCACAGCAGTGCGCACCACATGAGAGACTGGTCTAGACAACCCATTGATACGTGAAGGGCAGAACCATGGCTGAGCGCCGCGTCAACGTCGGTTGGGCCGAGGGCCTGCACGCCCGCCCCGCTTCCATCTTCGTCCGTGCCGCCACGGCCTCCGGCGTCCCCGTGACGATCGCCAAGGCGGACGGCAACCCCGTGAACGCCGCCTCCATGCTCGCGGTGCTCGGCCTGGGCGCCCAGGGCGGCGAGGAGATCGTGCTCGCGTCCGAGGCGGACAACGCCGAGGCCGCCCTGGACCGTCTGGCGAAGCTGGTCGCCGAGGGGCTCGAGGAGCTTCCGGAGACCGTCTGATTCCGGCCATTCCGATCCGGATTTCTTTCTGCGGGAAAGCCGCGGCACCCCCGACCGGGAGCCGCGGCTTTTCTGTTTCCGGATCAGGTGCGGACACCGCTCCGGAAATCCTGAATCAGGGCAGCAAAAAGAAAGCCCTCCGGCAATTACCCCTCTTTGTATACGGCGCAATTGTTAATGGCGGACTCCCGCGATGTTTACGTGGTGTTGCGAAGTCCTCACCCGGGCGGAGGCCGCCGGGTGCCCCGGCCGGTCGGGGCGCCGCAGCCGGTGCGCCGCCGTGGCCCGCTCCGCGTGCTGGGTGGCGAGCGCCCTGGCCCGCTCGGCGTCGCGGCGCGCCACGGCGTCGACGAGAGCGCCGTGCTCGGCCCAGGAGTCCGCGGGGCGGACCGGCTGCTCGACGGCGTACATCCAGGCGATCTTGTGCCGGAGCTGGGTGAGCAGCGCGATGAGCGCCGGGCTGCCGGAGGCCTGTGCCAGCGTCTCGTGGAACCAGCCGCCCAGGGAGCGCAGATCCTCTCCCTCGCCCCTGCGGACCCGCTCCTGCCCCAGCCTGACCAGGCCTCGGAGCACCTTGAGGTGCGCCTCGGTGCGGCGCTGGGCCGCACGTGCGGCTCCCAGGGGCTCCAGGAGCATCCGGATCTCCAGAAGGTCCGCGGCCTCCTGTTCCGTGGGCTCGGCGACACAGGCGCCGGCGTGCCTGCGGGTGACGACGAACCCTTCGGACTCCAGGGTGCGCAGCGCCTCGCGTACGGGGACGCGGGAGACGCCGTAGCGACGCGCGAGCACCTCTTCGGTGAGGCGGCTGCCGCGCTCGAAGACACCGGAGACGATGTCGTCACGGATTGCCGTGCATACCGAATGCGCGGGAATGCGCATGTCCGAACCTCCGCCTTAATCCCCGCGAAACGCGGCTGATCGACGCCTGTCCTGCGACTCTATTGCAACCGGCGCGCATTTCCGATGGCGGGGCGGAATCCATGGATATCTTTTGGCCAGGGAGCTGTTCCGCGGAGGCGTCGGCGCACACACTTCCGGACGCACGACGAAGGCCCCGGCGGATGCCGGGGCCTTCGTCGGAGCGGTGTGGTGAGGTGTCGGATCAGACCTGGACGCCGTGGGCGCGGAGGTAGGCGACGGGGTCCATGTCCGAGCCGTACTCGGGGGTGGTCCGGGCCTCGAAGTGCAGGTGCGGCCCGGTGGAGTTGCCGGTCGAGCCGGAGATGCCGATCTGCTCGCCCGAGCCGACGCTCTGGCCGACGGAGACACCGATCGAGGAGAGGTGGCCGTACTGGGTGTACGTGCCGTCCTTCATCTTGAGCACGATGTTGTTGCCGTACGCGCCGCCCCAGCCGGCCTCGACGACCGTGCCGGCGCCGACCGCGACGACGGAGGTGCCGGACGCGGCCTGGAAGTCCACGCCGGAGTGGGTGCCGGAGGACCAGAGCGCGCCGCCGGACTGGTACCCCGTGGTCACGTGCGAGCCGGCGACCGGGAGGTGGAACGCGTTCAGCCGGGCGCGCTCGGCGGCGCGGGCTGCCCGCGCCTTCTCCTCACGGGCCTCCTTGGCACGGGCTTCGGCCTTGCGCTTCGCCTCGGCCTCGGCCTTCGCCTTGGCCTTCGCAGCTGCCTTCGCCTTGGCCACGACCTCGGCCTGGTGCGCCTGGGCCTCGGCCTGGGCGTCGATCTGGGCGGCGAGCGTGGTGTCGAGGGCGACGGCCTGCGTCAGACCGGTGGAGGACGGGGCGACGGCCTCGGAGTCCGCGGCGAGGGCGGGGGACGCGGTGGCGCCGATGACACCGGCGGTGGCCAGGGCCGCGATGCCGGCGACCTCGGCGCTCTTGCGCGTCAGGCGGCTCGGGGCACGGTGCTTCCCGGTGGCACGGATGAACGCCATGGAGGGGCTGGTCCTTTCCTTCCTTCTCGCCTACCGGGTTAGCTGACGGGTTCGGAGCAGGAAGGTCTCCTACGGGCCCCTGAGCCTCGTGCGAGGTGCAGGGATCCGATTCACCCCAGGGACTTCGTGGGTCCCCGGCTCCCCAGGCTCGCGCCGGACGGGGACTCGGCGATGACTGCCCGGCGCCACGGATGCGGCATTCGTCTGACGGACAGCCGGGCCGACGCTAGAGGGGGCCGCTTTCGCCCGCCAAACGGAACGGGTCTTTTGTCGCACATCCCACAGGATGAACATGTATTTTCCGCTTAAAACAGACAAAAGACAGAACCCCGGCGAGAGTGCCCCGCCGGGGTCCCTGATGTCCCGTCATGTCAGCCGGTGACGACCGACACCTCGCCGATGCCGAGCGCGCGTACGGGGTCCGCGATCTGTGCGGCGTCCCCGACCAGGACGGTGACCAGCCGGTCCACCGGGAACGCGTTGACGACGGCGGCGGTCGCCTCGACCGTGCCGGTCGCCGCCAGGCGCGCGTACAGCTGGGCCTGGTAGTCGTCCGGCAGGTGCTGCTCCACCTGGTCGGCCAGGGTGCCCGCGACCGAGGCCGCGGTCTCGTACTTCAGCGGGGCGACGCCCACGAGGTTCTGGACGGCCGTCTCACGCTCGGCGTCGGTGAGCCCTTCGGCCGCCAGGGTGCGCAGGACCTTCCAGAGGTCGTCGAGCGCGGGCCCGGTGGACTCCGTGTCGACGGAACCGCTGATGGCGAGCATGGCGGCCCCGGTCGCCCCGGAGGAGGAGCCGGGCGCCGTCGAGCGCAGCACCTGCCCGAAGGCCCGGACACCGTACGTGTAGCCCTTCTCCTCGCGCAGCACGCGGTCCAGCCGCGAGGTGAGCGTGCCCCCCAGGCAGTACGTGCCGAGGACCTGGGCGGGCCACACGCTGTCATGCCGGTCCGCGCCGATCCGGCCGATCAGCAGCTGAGTCTGGACGGCTCCGGGACGGTCCACGACGACCACACGGCCCGTGTCGTCCGCGGTGATCGGGGGCACCGGGCGGGCCTGGCCCGCATTGCCCGACCAGTCCCCGACGGTCTCGGCGAGCAGCGCGTCCAGGTCCACCTCGGTGAGGTCGCCGACGACGACCGCCGTCGCCGTGGACGGGCGGACGTGGGCGTCGTAGAAGGCGCGCACGGCCGCGGCGTCGATCCGCCGGACGGTCTCCTCGGTGCCCTGGCGCGGACGGGACATCCGGGCCGTGGCGGGGAAGAGCTCCTTGGACAGCTGCTTGGCGGCCCGGCGCGCGGGGTTGGCCTGCTCGTGCGGGATCTCGTCGAGGCGGTTGCCGACCAGGCGCTCGATCTCGCTCTCGGCGAAGGCCGGGGCCCGCAGGGCCTCGGCGACCAGCCCGAGCGCCTTGGACAGGCGGGAGACCGGGACCTCGAGGGAGACCCGGATCCCCGGGTGGTCCGCGTGGGCGTCCAGCGTGGCGCCGCAGCGCTCCAGCTCCGCGGCGAACTCCTCGGCGGAGCGCTTGTCCGTGCCCTCGGACAGGGCGCGCGACATGATCGTCGCCACTCCGTCCAGCCCCTCGGGCTCGGCGTCGAGCGGCGCGTCGAGGAAGATCTCCACGGCGACGACCTGCTGCCCGGGGCGGTGGCAGCGCAGTACGGTCAGCCCGTTGGGCAGGGCGCCGCGCTCGGGCGCGGGGAAGGCCCAGGGCCTGGCCTCGCCGGCGGTCGGCTGCGGGTGGTACTCCATCGCTACTCCAGTCACGGCGGCGTCGGTCACTTGTCGGCCCCCTCGTGCGCGTCGGTGCCGGCGGTCTCGTCGGCCTCGTCGGCCGGTTCGACCGGCTCGTAGACCAGGACGGCACGGTTGTCGGGGCGCAGGGCGGCCCGGGCGGCCTCCCTGACCTCCTCCGCCGTCACGTCGAGCACCCGGCCCACCGCGGTCAGGGCGAGCTGCGGGTCACCGAACAGGACGGCGTACCGGCAGAGTTCGTCGGCGCGGCCGGCGACCGTGCCGAGCCGGTCCAGCCACTCGCGCTCCAACTGCGCCTGGGCGCGCTCCATCTCCTCGGGCGTGGGGCCCTCCTCGGCGAAGCGGGCCAGCTCCTCGTCGACGGCCGCCTCGATCTGCGGCACCTCGACACCGCCGGACGTCTTGACGTCCAGCCACCCCAGGGAGGGCGCGCCGGCCAGCCTGAGCAGCCCGAAACCGGCGGCCACCGCCGTACGGTCGCGGCGGACCAGACGGTTGTGCAGACGGGACGACTCACCTCCGCCGAGCACGGTCAGGGCGAGGTCCGCGGCGTCGCACGCGCGCGTGCCGTCGTGCGGCAGCCGGTAGGCGGCCATCAGCGCACGCGCGGGGACCTCCTCGTGGACGACCTCGCGCAGCTGCTCGCCGATGACGTCCGGCAGGGTGCCGTCGCGCGGGGGCTGCTTGCCGTCGTGCGAGGGGATCGAGCCGAAGTACTTCTCGATCCAGGCGAGCGTCTGCTCCGGGTCGATGTCACCGACGACGGAGAGCACCGCGTTGTTCGGCGCGTAGTACGTGCGGAAGAACGCCTGCGCGTCGTCCAGGGTCGCCGCGTCGAGGTCGGCCATCGAGCCGATCGGCGTGTGGTGGTACGGGTGGCCCTCCGGGTACGCGAGGGCGGTGAGCTTCTCGAAGGCGGTGCCGTACGGAACGTTGTCGTAGCGCTGGCGGCGCTCGTTCTTCACGACGTCCCGCTGGTTCTCCATGGACTCCTCGTCGAGCGCGGCGAGCAGCGAGCCCATCCGGTCGGCCTCGAGCCACAGGGCCAGCTCCAGCTGGTGCGTGGGCATGGTCTCGAAGTAGTTGGTGCGTTCGAAGCTGGTCGTGCCGTTCAGGGAACCACCGGCCCCCTGCACCAGCTCGAAGTGCCCGTTCCCCTTGACCTGGCCCGAGCCCTGGAACATCAGGTGCTCGAAGAGGTGAGCCAGGCCCGTGCGGCCCTTGACCTCGTGACGGGAGCCGACGTCGTACCAGAGGCAGACCGCGGCGACGGGGGTCAGATGGTCCTCGGAGAGCACCACGCGCAGGCCGTTGGCCAAGCGGTGCTCGGTCGCCGTCAAGCCGCCGGAACCGGCCTGGGCTGTGGCCGTGTGACCCATGGGCATGTACGTCCCTTCGATCGGTACAGGATTTCCTGCCGGACCTGCCACTCTAAGCAAGCGCACGGGCACCTGGCGAAGTTCCCGTTGGGTGAATGTTGTCGTAGATGCTGCCGTAAACGGGGGCCCGGCGGGGCCCCCGGGACCGCTTCGGACGGGTCGAGGTCGGCGTTGTCGGTACGGCGGTCCACAATGGTCGGCGTCAGAACCTGAGGTTGCCCGACAGAATCTGTGAAGGAGTCGCAGCCGCGATGGCCCGCCGCAGCACGAAAACCCCGCCGCCGGACGACTTCGAGGAGAAGATCCTCGACATCGACGTCGTCGACGAAATGCAGGGCTCCTTCCTCGAGTACGCCTACTCGGTGATCTACTCCAGGGCGCTGCCCGATGCCCGCGACGGCATGAAGCCGGTGCACCGCCGCATCGTGTCCCAGATGAACGAGATGGGGCTGCGCCCCGACCGCGGCTACGTGAAGTGCGCACGGGTCGTCGGCGAGGTGATGGGCAAACTGCACCCGCACGGCGACGCGTCGATCTATGACGCACTGGTGCGCATGGCACAGCCGTTCTCGATGCGCCTGCCCCTCGTCGACGGGCACGGCAACTTCGGCTCGCTGGGCAACGACGACCCGCCGGCCGCCATGCGGTACACCGAGTGCCGGATGGCCGACGCCACATCCCTGATGACGGAGTCGATCGACGAGGACACCGTCGACTACCAGTCCAACTACGACGGCCAGGAGCAGGAGCCGGTCGTCCTCCCGGCGGCGTACCCGAACCTCCTGGTCAACGGTGCCTCCGGCATCGCGGTCGGCATGGCGACGAACATGCCCCCGCACAACCTCGGCGAGGTCATCGCCGCCGCCCGCCACCTCATCCGGCACCCGGGCGCCGACCTCGAGACGCTGATGCGCTTCGTCCCGGGGCCCGACCTGCCGACCGGCGGCAGGATCGTCGGCCTCGGCGGCATCAAGGACGCCTACGCGTCCGGGCGCGGCACGTTCAAGATCCGTGCCACCGTCGCCATAGAGAACGTCACGGCCCGTCGCAAGGGTCTCGTCGTCACCGAACTGCCCTTCAGCGTCGGGCCGGAGAAGGTGATCGCCAAGATCAAGGACCTCGTCGGTTCGAAGAAGCTCCAGGGCATCGCCGACGTCAAGGACCTCACGGACCGGGCCCACGGCCTGCGCCTGGTGATCGAGGTCAAGAACGGCTTCGTCCCCGAGGCCGTGCTGGAGCAGCTCTACAAGCTGACGCCGATGGAGGAGTCCTTCGGCATCAACAACGTGGCGCTGGTCGACGGGCAGCCGCTCACCCTGGGGCTCAAGGAGCTCCTGGAGGTCTACCTCGACCACCGCTTCGACGTGGTGCGCCGGCGCAGCGAGTTCCGCAGGACCAAGCGCCGCAACCGGCTGCACCTGGTCGAGGGCCTCCTCGTGGCGCTGCTCGACATCGACGAGGTCATCCGTCTCATCCGGGACAGCGACAACTCGGCGCAGGCGAAGGAGCGCCTGATGGAGCGCTTCTCGCTGAGCGAGATCCAGACCCAGTACATCCTGGACACCCCGCTGCGCAGGCTCACCCGCTTCGACCGGATCGAGCTGGAGACCGAGCGCGACAAGCTGTCCGAGGAGATCGCCGAACTGACGGCGATCCTGGAGTCGGACGCCGAGCTGCGCAAGCTCGTCTCGGCCGAACTGGCCGCGGTGGCGAAGAAGTTCGGAACCGATCGCCGCACGGTGCTTCTGGAGTCCGCGGGTTCGCAGGTCGCCTCGGTGCCGCTGGAGGTCGCCGACGACCCGTGCCAGGTCCTCCTCTCCTCGACCGGCCTCCTGGCCCGTACGGCCAACGCCGAGCCGGTCGTCCAGGCCGAGGACGCCAAGCGCGTGAAGCACGACGCGATCGTCTCGGCCGTCGCCGCCACGGCACGCGGGGACGTGGGGGCGGTGACGTCCACCGGGCGGCTGCTGCGCCTCTCGGTGATCGACCTGCCGCAGCTGCCGGACACCCACGCGGCCCCGAATCTCTCGGGCGGGGCGCAGGTCTCCGAGTTCCTGACACTGGAGCCGGACGAGGCGCTGATCTGCCTCACCACCCTCGACGAGGAGGCGCCCGGCCTGGCCATCGGGACGCTGCAGGGTGTGGTCAAGCGTGTGGTGCCCGACTACCCGTCCAACAAGGACGAGTTGGAGGTCATCTCGCTGAAGGACGGTGACCGCGTCGTCGGCGCCACACAGCTGCGTACGGGCGACGAGGACCTGGTCTTCATCACGTCCGACGCGCAGTTGCTGCGCTATCCGGCCTCGTCGGTGCGTCCGCAGGGACGCGCGGCGGGCGGTATGGCGGGCGTCAAGCTCGCGCCGGGCACCGTCGTCCTGTCGTTCAACGCGGTGGATCCCGCGGCGGACGCCGTGGTCTTCACCGTCGCCGGGTCGCACGGCACGCTGGACGACTCCGAGCGGACGTGGAAGCTCACCCCGTTCGACCAGTATCCACGCAAGGGCAGGGCCACCGGCGGCGTGCGCTGCCAGCGCTTCCTCAAGGGGGAGGACGTCCTGGTGTTCGCCTGGGCGGGCGGATCCCCCGCACGGGCGGCGCAGAAGAACGGTGCGCCGGCCGACCTGCCGGCCCCGGATCCGCGCCGCGACGGCTCGGGCACGCCCCAGACGAGCCCGGTCGCGGTGATCGCCGCGCCGCTGTAGGACACCGCCGGGCGGCGGGAGGCCTCAGGCCTCACCGTCGTCCGGCTGCCGCACGTACCGCAGGACGCCCCACATGCTGCGCTCCAGCTCGTCGGTGGCGTCCTGCCAGGGGTCCTGACAGCCCTCGAGCTCCTTGCGCAGGGCCTCGGCGTCGATACCGGATCCGATCAGCACCAGCTGGGTCCTCCGCGGTTCGTCGCGGGGCCAGGGCTGGGGCACGAAGCGCAGGAACCTGCCGACGGCGTGGAGGACGTACCGGTTGCCGGGGTCTCCGGCGCCGAGGTCGGCGAAGCCCTTGATCCGGTAGAGACCCGCGGGCCGGGAGTCGAGGAAGGCCATGAAGCGCCGGGGACTCAGCGGCACGTCGGTGGCGAAGGAGAGGCTCTCGTACGCCCCGTGCAGGTGCTCCTCGTGCATGCGGTCCGCCTCGGGGAGCAGATCCTCGAAGGTCAGCTGGCGGACGGCGTCGTCCTCGTCGGGCCGGTCCACGGGGTCGATGAGCAGCTCCGGGTCGATCCTCCCGTACGCGGCGGAAATGACCCCCGCTCGGCCGCCCGCCGCGGCGACGGCCTCCCGGACCGCCCGGAGCTCCGCCTCGGCGACCCGGTCGGTCTTGTTCAGGACGATGAGGTCGGCGGCCGCGAGGTGGCGGTCGATCTCGGGGTGGCGCTCCCGCGTCGCGGGGAACTCCGCGGCGTCGACGACCTCGACCAGTCCCCCGTACCGGATGTGCGGATTGTCGCTGGCCAGCAGCATCCGCACGAGTTCCTGGGGCTCGGCCAGACCGCTCGCCTCGATGACGATCACGTCGAGGCGGGCGGCCGGGCCGGTCAGCGTCTCCAGGTAGGTGTCGAGCTCGCTCGCGTCGACGGCGCAGCACAGGCAGCCGTTGCCCAGCGAGACCGTGGATCCGACCTGTCCCGCGACGGTCATGGCATCGATCTCGATGGCGCCGAAGTCGTTGACGACGACGCCGATGCGGTTGCCAGCCCTGTTGCGGAGCAGATGGTTGAGCAGGGTCGTCTTGCCGGATCCGAGGAAGCCCGCCAGGACGACGACCGGGATCTGGGGGGCGCGGGGCGGGGTCAACAGGTGGCCTTCCTCGGGTGGGTCAGGGTGCCGGCACGGGGTGGGGCGGCGGGGTGCCGACGTAGCGGGCCGCCGGGCGGATGATCTTCGAGTCCTCCGCCTGTTCCAGGATATTGGCGCTCCAGCCGACCATGCGCGCGGCGCAGAAGGTGGGGGTGAACATCTCGCGGGGCAGTCCGCAGAGCTCCATGACGACCCCGGCGTAGAACTCCACGTTGGTGTGCAGCTCGCGTCCCGGTTTGAGCTCGGCGAGGATCGCCTCCACCTGCCGTTCGACCTCGACGGCGAAGTCGACGAGGGGCCCGCCGAAGCCCTGGGCGACCGAGCGCAGCATGCGGGAGCGCGGGTCCTCGGTGCGGTAGACGGGGTGTCCGAATCCCATGATCCGCTCCCCCGCGAGGACCCGTTCGCGGATCCAGCCGTCGATCCGGTCGGGGGTGCCGATGGCGTCCAGGGTGTCCAGCGCACGGCTGGGGGCGCCGCCGTGCAGCGGGCCGGAGAGCGCGCCCACCGCTCCCACCAGGCATGCGGCGATGTCCGCGCCGGTGGAGGCGATCACCCGCGCGGTGAAGGTGGAGGCGTTGAAGCCGTGGTCGACGGTCGAGACCAGGTACCGCTCCACGGCCGCGGCGCGTGCCTCTTCCGGCTCCTCGCCGGTGAGCATGTACAGGTAGTTCGCGGCGAACGGGAGGTCGTCCCGCGGTTCGACCGGCTCCAGGCCCCGGCCCAGGCGGTGGAGCGCGGTCAGCACCGTGGGAACGGCGGCGCACACGGCGAGGGCGTCCTCGCGACGGCGGTCGGCGCCGATGTCGTACACCGGGCGGAATCCTGCCGAGGCCCCGAGCAGGGAGAGCGCGGTCCGCAGCCCGGCGAGCGGACCGGAGACCGTCCCCGCACGGGCGATGGCGGGGAGCGCCTCCCGCACCTCGGCGGGCAGTCGGCGCAGGCCGGCGGTGCGTGCGGCGAACGCGGCGCTCGCCGCCCGGTCGGGCAGCTCGCCGTGGAACATCAGATGCCAGACGTCCTCGAAGCTGCGGCTGTGCGCCAGTTCGACCGCCGAGTACTGGCGGTAGTGGTAGAAGCCCTCGCGTCCGCGTACGTCTCCGAGCGCGGTATCGGTGACGATCACGCCGGCGAGGCCCCGGGGCACGTCGAGCGGGGCGGTGTGCGGGTGCGGGTGCGTGGCAGTCATGGCAGGTCCCTCTTCCACCTGGGGGTTGAACATTGATTCGACTGTCCATGCTTGACTGAATGTCTGTCAATATTGATTGAATCAATATGAAGTCTGGCTGAGGGTGATCTGACATGGACGAGCCATGGATATGGGTACGGTGGGCGCCATGACGCATGACTCGACGCACGGGACCGGAGCGCAGGACGCGGATGCCCGGACGGCCTCCGACGTCCCGGGACTCACCACCCGGGAGGCGGCCGAACGTCTCGGGGTGAAGCCCGAGACCGTGTACGCGTACGTGAGCCGGGGCCAGCTCACCAGCAGGCGCACGCCCGGTGGCCGCGGCAGCCTGTTCGACGCCGCAGAGGTCGACGCCCTGGCCCGCCGCACCGGCCGCAGGGACCCTTCGCCGTCCGCCGCGGGCGAGCTGGTCTTCCGTACCGGCATCACGCTCATCGAGCCGGACCGCTACTTCTTCCGCGGCGTCGACGCCGCGGAGCTCGCCCGCCGGTACGGCTACGAGGAGGTCGCCGAGTGGATCTGGACGGGTGAGCTCCGGCCGGGTGTCCGGTTCACCGCGCCTGCCGAGTCCCTCGGCGCGGCCCGGCGCACGGCAGCCGCCCTGCCACGGCACAGCAGCTCGACGGACCGGCTCCGAGCGGCGGTCGCCGCCGCCGCTGCCGCCGACCCCCTTCGGTTCGACCTCTCCCCGGAGGGGGTGCTGAACAGCGCGCGGGGCCTGCTGCCCACCCTGGTGGGCGCGCTGCCGACGGCCGGAGAGGCCGACGGGGAAACGGGCGCCGGTGCCTCACTCGCCCGCCGGCTGTGGCCGAAGCTCTCCGACCGGCCCGCCGACGCGGCGTCACTGGCCGTGCTCGACACCGCGCTCGGGCTGCTGGCCGACCACGATCTCGCGGCCTCGACCCTGGCCGCACGCGTCGCGGCGTCGACCCACGCACACCCGTACGCCGTGGTCTCCGCGGGGCTCGGCGCGCTGGAGGGACCGCTGCACGGCGCCGCGAGCGGGTCGGCCCACCGCATGCTCGCGGAGGTCGTCGGCCGGGGCGGCGCGGCTCCGGTCGTCGCGGAGCACCTGCGGGCGGGCCGTCGGGTGCCCGGGCTCGGCCATCGCCTCTACACGGGCGAGGACCCACGGGCGAGTGTGCTGTTCGCGCTGCTGGACGAGGTGCCTCGGGCGGCCCCGGCGATGGCGGCGGCACGGGATGTGGTCGCGACCACCGCCCGCCACACCCCGCTGCACGCCAACGTCGATCTCGCCCTGGCCGTTCTCTCGGTCACCTGCGGCATGCCGGCCGAGGCGGGCGAGACGGTCTTCGCCGTCTCCCGCGCCGCGGGCTGGATCGCCCACGCGATGGAGGAGTACGCGGAAGCGCCGCTGCGCATGCGGCCCAGCGGGCAGTACATCGGCCCGCGCCCGCCGCAGCCGCTGCCGGCCCCGGGCGGAGCTGCCGTGGAGACGTCACCCCCGCACGGGGCGGTTCGCGGGACGGGCACCGACCCGGGTTCTGCAAATTAGCTACAGCTCGCGCAAGATTTCACGGACCCCTACCGGGGCGGGCGGGCCGTGGACCCGCGTACGACGAGCTCCGGCTCGAAGAGGAGCTCGTCGGACGCCACCGCACGCCCCCCGATCTGCACCGAGAGCAGTTCGACTGCGGCCCTGCCCATTGCTTCGATCGGCTGGCGCACCGTGGTCAGCGGCGGTTCGGTGCAGTTCATGAACGCCGAGTCGTCGTAGCCGACGACGGAGACGTCCTCGGGCACCGACAGCCCTCGGCGGCGCGCCGCGCGCACCGCGCCCAGGGCCAGCGGGTCGCTGGCACAGATGATGCCGGTGACACCCTCGTCGAGCAACCGGGTGGCTGCGGCCTGACCGCCTTCGAGCGAGAACATCGCCCGCGCCACGTGCTCGTCCGGCACCGTGGCCCCCGATTGTCCGGCGAGGGCCCGGGCCGCGGCCAGCTTGCGCTGGGAGGGCATGTGGTCGGCCGGGCCGAGGACGAATCCGATCTTCTCGTGCCCCAGGGAGACGAGATGGCGCCAGGCCTGCTCGATGGCCACCGAGTCGTCGCAGGAGACCGTGGGGAAACCCAGGTGTGCGATGGCCGCGTTGATCAGGACGACCGGGATCTTGCGGTCGGCGAGCACCTTGTAGTGGTCGTGCGGGGCGTCGGCCTGGGCGTAGAGCCCGCCCGCGAACACGACCCCGGACACCTGCTGCTGGAGCAGCAGCTCGACGTAGTCGGCCTCGGAGACGCCCCCCTTGGTCTGCGTGCAGAGCACCGGGGTCAGCCCCTGCTGGGCGAGCGCGCCCCCGACCACTTCGGCGAAGGCCGGGAAGATGGGGTTCTGCAGCTCGGGCAGGACGAGTCCGACCAGCCGGGCGCGCTCGCCCCTGAGCTGCGTCGGACGCTCGTATCCGAGCACGTCCAAGGCGGAGAGGACGGCTTGCCGTGTGGCGTCGGAGACGCCCGGCTTGCCGTTCAGCACGCGGCTGACCGTGGCCTCGCTGACTCCAACTTTCTGGGCAACCTGAGCAAGTCGTCGCGTCATGAACGCAAGATTAGCGCAAGAAAAGCAAGAAGATTGCGTCAAGGTCAATACCCATAGAACGCTCACAGATGGACGGCGCAGAGGCAAGAGCCCCGGTCCACCGGCGTCCGCCCTCGGAGATTTCGGTCAGCACGCTTTGCCCTCTACCGTTCGTACGATGAGCGCCCCACCGACCACCCCACGGGGACCGCGCCGGTTCGGCTGGCCGAAGCGGGTCTTCTCCCAGGTCCTGCTGATGCAGCTGGCCATCGTCACCGGTGTCACGGTCCTCGTCACGGGCCTCTTCCTGGCACCGCTCAGCGCGCAGCTCGACGACCAGGCGATGCGGCGTGCCCTGGCGATCGCACAGAGCACGGCCGCACAGCCGCAGATAGCCGCCTCACTGGTCTCCACCGAGCCGAGCACGGACGGCGCCGTCCAGGCAGCGGCGGAGCGCATCAGGCGGTCGACCGGCGCCGAGTACGTCGTGATCATGGACAAGCAGGGGGTGCGCTGGTCGCACACCGACTCCTCCCGCATCGGCGACGTCGTCTCCACCGACCCGAGCTCCGCGCTCGCCGGCAGGTCCGTGATGGAGATCGACAGCGGCACGCTCGGCCGTTCGGCCCGCGGCAAGGTACCGCTGCTCGACGGATCGGACCGGGTCGTCGGTGCCGTCTCGGTCGGCATCGCGTACGACAGCGTCCGCGCCCGGCTGCTCGCCGCGATCCCGGGCCTTCTCGCGTACGCGGGCGGGGCGCTGGCCGTGGGGGCCCTGGCCGCGTACCTGATCTCCCGCCGCCTTCAGCGGCAGACCCACGACCTGGCGTTCTCCGACATCTCGGCGCTGCTGACCGAACGCGAGGCCATGTTGCACAGCATCCGCGAGGGGGTCGTCGCACTCGACCGCACGGGACGCATCAGGCTCCTGAACGACGAGGCGCAGCGCCTGCTCGGTCTCGGCCCCGGAGCGGCGGGCAAGCGGCTCGACGAGGCCCTCGGCACGGGCCGCACCACCGACGTGCTGGCCGGGCGGGTGGTCGGCGACGACCTGGTCACCGTCCGGGGCAGCCGCGTACTGCTCGCCAACCGGATGCCCACCGACGACGGCGGGGCCGTGGCCACGCTGCGCGACCGGACGGAGCTGGAGTACCTCGGCCGCGAGCTCGACTCCACCCGTGGGCTGATCGACGCGCTCCGCGCCCAGGACCACGAGCACGCCAACCGGCTGCACACCCTCCTGGGCCTGCTGGAGCTGGAGATGCACGAAGAAGCGGTGGAGTTCGTCACGGAGGTCGTCGGGGTCCACCGCGCCACGGCCGAGCAGGTCACCGAGAAGGTCCACGACCCTCTGCTCGCCTCGCTCCTGGTCGGCAAGGCGACGGTGGCCGCGGAACGCGGCGTGGCCCTGCGCATGGCCCCGGAAACGCTGCTTCCGGACCGGCTGGTGGACCCGCGGGGCCTCGTCACCGTCCTCGGCAATCTGGTCGACAACGCACTGGACGCGGCCGCCGGGTCGGCCGACGCACGCATCGAGGTCGGACTGCGGGCCGACGGCCGTACGGTGGAACTGCGGGTGCGCGACAGCGGGCCCGGCGTACCGGCCGGCGACCACGAGTCCATCTTCCTGGAGGGCTGGTCGACCAAGGAACTGCCGGCCCACGGCAAACGCGGCCTGGGGCTGCCCCTGGTGCGACGGCTCGCCGAGCGGC
Organism: Streptomyces sp. NBC_01460; assembly: GCF_036227405.1. Lineage (NCBI taxonomy): Bacteria > Bacillati > Actinomycetota > Actinomycetes > Kitasatosporales > Streptomycetaceae > Streptomyces > Streptomyces sp. NBC_01460. Next base: position 6,242,926 of record NZ_CP109473.1, on the reverse strand, counting down.
AGGGTGGCGGTGTGACCGTGTCGGAGTCCCCCGGAGGCGGGGCGGTGTTCACCGTCGTCCTCCCGGAGGCACTGAGCGAACCGGCGCACCCCGCCGCACCCGGGCAGACTCAGGGGCCGGGTCCGGCCCCGGCTGTCGGTCCGGCCCGGGAACGACCCGCGATGTCAGGAGACACCCCGTGATCGAGGTTCTGGTCGTGGACGACGACGTACGGGTCGCCCGGATCAACGCGGCCTACGTCTCCAAGGTGGCGGGATTCCGCGTGGCCGCCATGGCCCACTCGGCCACCGAGGCCCTGGCCAGGATCGGCGAGACGCCCGTCGACCTGGTCCTGCTCGATCACTATCTGCCGGACCGCAACGGCCTGGCGGTGGTGCGGGAACTGCGCGCACTCGGTCACCACACCGATGTGATCATGGTGACCGCGGCGCGCGACGTCGCGACCGTGCAGGCCGCGATGCGCCACGGAGCCCTGCAATACCTGGTGAAGCCGTTCGCCTTTGCCGGGCTCCGCACCAAACTGGAGGCGTACGCGGCACTGCGCCGCACCTTCGAGGGCGGCGGCGAGGCCGAGCAGACAGAGGTGGACCGGCTGTTCGGGGCCCTGTGGGCCACCGGTGGGTCCGACCTCCCCAAGGGGCATTCGACGACGACGGCGGACCTGGTCCGCCAGGCCCTGCGCACCGCCGAAGGGCCGCTCTCCGCGCAGGAGCTCGCGGAGAGCGCCGGCATGAGCCGGCAGACGGCCCAGCGCTATCTGAAGCTGCTGGAACGCACGGGCAGGGTGCGGCTGTCCCTCAAGTACGGCGAGACGGGCCGCCCGGAACACCGCTACACCTGGGCCACCGGCCCCTGACCCAGCCGGCTCCTCCAGCCGCCGGCTCCTGTAGCCACCGCCTCCGCTCTCCTACGCCGCCCCCGCTCCGGTGAGCGACCGGACCTCCGTCTCGGCGTGCTTGGCCGGGTCGGGCGGCTCGGGTGAGGTGACGGTGCCGATCCAACCGGCCAGGAAGCCGGCAGGGATCGACACGAGCCCCGGGTTCTCCAGAGGGAAGAGTGCGAGGTCCACTCCGGGAAAGAGTGAGGTGGGGCTCCCCGAGACGACCGGTGAGAGCAGGACCAGCAGGATCGCCGGGATCAGACCGCCGTAGACGGCCCAGACCGCTCCCCGGGTGGTGAAGTTCCGCCAGAACAGCGAGTAGAGCAGCGCCGGGAGGTTGGCGGAGGCGGCGACCGCGAAGGCCAGCCCCACCAGGAACGCGACGTTCAGGTCCTGGGCGAGGAGTCCGAGGGCGATGGCGACCACCCCGACACCGGCCGCGGCCACCCGCGCCACGCCGACCTCGCTCCGCTGCTCGGCACCTGGCCGCCGGAACGAGGCGTAGAGGTCGTGGGCCACGGAGGCGGAGGAGGCGAGCGTGATCCCGGCGACCACGGCGAGGATCGTGGCGAAGGCGATGGCGGCCACGACGGCGAAGAGCACCGTGCCCCCCGTGGATCCCTCACCACCTCCGAGGACGAGCGCCAGGAGCGGGACAGCCGTGTTCCCGGAGGCACTGGACGCCCGGACCTCCGCGGAGCCGACGAGTGCGGCCGCTCCGAACCCGAGCACGATGGTCATCAGGTAGAAGCTGCCGATCAGCCCGATGGACCAGACGACGGAACGCCGTGCCGCGCGGGCGGTGGGAACCGTGTAGAAGCGCGACAGGATGTGCGGCAGGCCGGCCGTACCGAGGACGAGGGCGAGGCCGAGGCTGATGAAGTCGAACCGCGCCGTCCAGCTGCCGCCGTACCTGAGCCCGGGCGAGAGGAAGTCCCCGCCGTGGCCGCTGCGTTCGGCTGCGGAGGTGAGCAGTGCGTTGACGTCACCGTGGAAGCGGGCGAGGACCAGGACGGTGAGCGCGACTGCGCCGGCCATCAGCAGGACCGCCTTGACGATCTGGATCCAGGTCGTGGCCCGCATGCCGCCGAGCGACACGTAGACCACCATGAGCGCTCCGACCCCGACCACGGTCCAGGACCGGGCGGTGTCGCTGGTGCCACCGAGCAGGAGCGCGACGAGGCTGCCCGCCCCCACCATCTGGGCCACGAGGTACAGCACCGAGACGGTGACGGACGACGCGCCCACCGCCGTACGCACCGGGCGCTCCGCCATGCGCGCGGCTACCACGTCGGCCAGGGTGAACCGGCCGCAGTTGCGCACGAGTTCGGCGACGAGGAGAAGGACGACGAGCCAGGCCACGAGGAAGCCCACCGAGTAGAGCATGCCGTCGTAGCCGAAGAGGGCGATCAGCCCCGAGATGCCGAGGAAGGACGCGGCCGACATGTAGTCGCCGGCGATGGCGAATCCGTTCTCCATGGGGGAGAACAGCCTCCCGCCGGCGTAGAACTCCTCCGCGGAACCCTGCCTGTTCCGGCTGACCCAGGTGGTGATGCCGAGCGTCACGGCGATGAACACGCTGAACAGCAGCAGCGCCAGCGTCTGGTGTTCTCCCCTCACCGGTCGGCCCCTCTTGTCATCTCCTGGGTCTCCCAGCGCAGTTCCAGGGCGGCACGGTCCCGGTGCAGACGCGCGTGGCGCGCGTACGCCCAGGTGAGCAGGAACGTGGTGAGGAACTGTCCCAGCCCCGCGACCATGGCCACGTTCAGCGCACCGGCCACGGGACGCGCCATCAGGTCGTGCGCGGTGGTCGCCGCGATGACGTAGGCGAGGTACCAGAGCAGGAAGGCGACCGCGGCCGGCACCACGAACCTCCGGTAACGGCGGCGCACTTCGCGGAAGGCCGGGCTGCTCTGCACCTCCAGATAGATCTCGGCGGCACTGCGGCCCTGCTGCTCCGCCGGCCGGGGCCGCCCGTCGCCGCCGAGGGCCCTCGCGCCGTCCGGCTCGTCCCACCCGGTGGCCGGCGCCTCGTACCACGGGTCGTCGAGCCGCACCGCTGCGGCTCCCGGCCCTGCTTCCTTCTCCACCAACAACTCCCTTGTCCACGAGCCTTTTCGGCCGCGTAGCCAAGAATGGGCAGATCGGGAAGATCCCGGGCACTTCATTCGCCGTGCTTCACCATTTCAGGTGACGGATGTGCCGGGTGGGTGCGCGAGCCCCCGGCCGTACGCATAGCGCACGGCCCCTGTCCGGTCGCGCGCCCCCGACTTGGAGAAGAGGTTGTTGATGTGCGTCTTCACCGTGGCCCGGGAGATGTGCAGGGTGCGCGCGATCTCCGTGTTGGACAGTCCGTCGGCGATGAGGACCAGCACTTCGGCCTCCCGCGGGGTGAGCCCGTCGGGCAGTTCGGCGGGCAGCGGCGCCCCGGTCCCGACGGCCTGGGCCGTGACGCGCTCCAGCAGCCGGCTCTGCACCTTCGGCGAGAGGCCCGCCTCACCGGACAGCACGGCCTCGATGGCCTGGGCGATCTCCTCGCCGCGGGCGTCCTTGGTCAGGTAGCCCCGCGCACCCGCCTGCAGAGCGGTTAACAGCGAGTCGTCGTCCGCGAAGGTGGTGAGGACCACCACCTGGGTCCCTGGATGCTCCCGACGGATCCGGCGGGTGGCCTCGACACCGTCGCAACGGGGCATCCGCAGATCCATCAGCACCACGTCGGGCGCCGTCTCGGCGACGAGGGCGACCGCCTCGTCACCGTCGCGCGCGGCACCGACCACCTCGATGCCCGGCAGAAGCCCCAGCAGCATGACGATTCCCTCGCGCACCACCGACTGGTCGTCGGCGACCACCACCCGCGCAGTCACGCGGGCACCCGCAGCCTCACCACGAACCCCTCCTCGTCCGGCCCTGCCTCCAGCGTGCCGCCGAGCAGCTCGGCACGCTCCCTCATCCCCACAAGACCGTAACCGGAGCCGCTGACAGCGAGCTCGTCCACCGGACGACCGCCGCCGGAATCGCGTACCTGCAAGGCCACCAGGTCCGACCGGTACTCCAGCCGGACGGAGACCGCTGCCCCTGGAGCGTGCTTCCGGGTATTGGTCAGCGCCTCCTGTGCCACCCGCCGCACCGTCTGCGACGCTTCCGCCGTCAGCTCCCTCCGCTCCCCCACCACGGAGACGTCGGCCCGCTCATCGGCCACCAGCTGCCGCAGGAAGTCCTCCACCGGGGTCATCTCCCCCCGTAGCGCGGACAGCGCCTGGCGCGTCTCCGCGAGGCCCTCACGCGCCATGGAGCGCGCCGCCACCACCCTCTCCAGCACCTGGTCGCGGAATTCCGCGGACGGCTCCCGTTCGATCAGCAGCCGGGCCGCCTCCAGGTGCACGAGCTGGGCGGAGAGGCTGTGGGCGAGAACATCGTGGATCTCACGCGCGATCCTGGACCTCTCCGCCAGCGCGGCCGTACCGGCTTCCGCCTCCCTCGCCGCCCGCTCCTGGGCGAGGAGCCGCTGGGAGGTTCCTCGGGCCTCGGCGTCGAGCCGCAGCACGTATCCGCCCAGACACAGACTGCCTGTGGTGATCACGGTCGTCAGCCAGCCGTCGCCCTTGACGAGGGCGTAGGCGAGGAGTGTCACCGCGGTGAGGGGAACCGCGGCGAAGAGCGGGAGCCGTTCCAGGGCGACGACGGCGCACCCGCACCACAACGCGATCGCGAGCGCTCCGGCTCCCGCCTCCAGAGCTCCGGCCGCCACCAGGGTCAGCAGCACCAGCAGCCCCAGGGACGGTCCCAGACGGTGCTCCCGGGTGGTGCGGAAGAACGTCCTGGCGGCTGTCGCACAGCCCGCGGTCGCCACCAGGCCCAGCGCGACCTGCCAGAGGGCGTACCGCCCGCCCGCGAATGCGTTCCAGAGGAGGCCGACGAACACCGCACTCCACACGAGCCGGGCGATCGCGGTCCGGGACCGGGAGCGGGGCGCTCGGGTGAGGGCCTCCCTGGAGGGCCAGCTCGTCCACGTGTCGCGGTTCACGCCCCGCCCTTCGCCATGGCCCGCGCGACCGCCGAGGGCGCGTCGTCGGCCGGAGAACCTGCGGTGACACCGTACTGCTCGCGCAGGCCCCTGGCCCGTACGGCCAGGACGCCACCGCGTGCGAACAGCATCGCCGCCAGCGAGACGAGCAGGGCTGCCGTCCCCTGGTGTATGCCGAGCAGCAGGGCGGCCACCGCCAGCGAGACGCGCAGCGCGATCCCTCCCGCCCACACGAACGCCGTTGCCCTGGTGCCCCGGCTCCAGACGGATTCGTCCGGCCCCTGCCACAGTCGGGCGGTCCAGCCCCATCCCGCCCCGGTGAACAGTCCGACGACGAGGCCGGCGCCCAGCACCACAGCCGACAGGGTCTCGTGACGGGGATCGAGGGCCCCGTCACTGCGCAGAGCGGCGAGGAACAGGACGGTGGGCAGCACCCACCACCGCCCCCGGTCACCGACCCGCTGGGCGGAGAACTGGCGCACGACGACGAGCGCGACGACCGCGGCCGTCACCAGGACGTTGAAGAGCTCTGACATGGCAGCCTCCGAGGGCGTGAAGGTTTCGATGTCTTCGACGCTACGGAGACGCGGGGATCACCGGATCGGCTCAGGGGCTGACCGTGGGTGGAGAAAGAGCCTCCACCCACGGGTGGAGAGGATCAGACGTCGATGCGCGAGCGGTCCAAGGTGGCCGCCGAGCTGGTGATGAACTCCTTGCGGGGAGCGACCTCGTTGCCCATCAGCAGGTCGAAGACCTGCTCGGACGACTCCAGGTCACCGATGTTGATCCGGCGCAGGGTGCGGTGCCGCGGGTCCATCGTGGTCTCCGCCAGCTGGTCCGCGTCCATCTCACCGAGCCCCTTGTACCGCTGGATCGAGTCCTTGAACCGGACGTTCTTCCGCTGCAGCTCCAGCAGCGTCTGTCGGAGCTCGTTGTCCGAGTACGTGTAGACGTACTTGTCCTGGCCCTTCTTTGGCTGGACGAGCTCGATCCGGTGCAGCGGGGGTACAGCCGCGAAGACCCGCCCCGCCTCGACCATCGGCCGCATGTACCGCTGGAAGAGGGTGAGCAGCAGGGTGCGGATGTGCGAACCGTCGACGTCGGCGTCCGTCATCATGATCACCTTGCCGTACCGCGCCGCGTCGATGTCGAAGGTGCGTCCGGAGCCGGCTCCTATGACCTGGATGATGGCGCCGCACTCGGCGTTCTTGAGCATGTCCGAGACGGACGACTTCTGGACGTTGAGGATCTTGCCGCGGATCGGCAGCAGGGCCTGGAACTCACTGTTGCGGGCCAGCTTCGCCGTGCCGAGGGCCGAGTCGCCCTCCACGATGAAGAGCTCGCTGCGCTCCACGTCGTCGCTCCGGCAGTCGGCGAGCTTCGCGGGCAGCGAGGAGGACTCGAGCGCCGTCTTACGGCGCTGCGCGTCCTTGTGCTGGCGCGCCGCGATACGGGTACGGGCCGCGGCCACCGCCTTGTCCAGCACCGCCCTGGCCTGGGCCTTCGCGTCACGCTTGGTCGACGTCAGGAAGGCCTTGAGCTCCTTGGCGACCACATTGGCCACGATCCGGTTGGCCGCCGAGGTTCCGAGCACCTCCTTCGTCTGCCCTTCGAACTGCGGCTCCGCGAGCCGCACGGTGACGACCGCGGTCAGCCCCTCGAGCGCGTCGTCCTTGACGATGTCGTCCTCGGCGACGCGGAGCAGCTTCGCGGACCGCAGGACCTCGTTCACCGTCTTCGTGAGGGAGCGCTCGAAGCCGGAGACGTGGGTGCCGCCCTTGGGGGTGGCGATGATGTTGACGAAGGACTTGAGGTTGGTCTCGTAGCCCGTGCCCCAGCGCAGGGCGATGTCGACGCCCAGCTCACGGGTGACCTCGGTCGCCGTCATGTGTCCGCGGTCGTCCAGGACGGGCACCGTCTCCTTGAACGTCCCCGTCCCGGTCAGTCGCTGGACGTCGCAGACGGCCTTGTCCTGGGCCAGGTACTCGCAGAACTCGCTGATTCCGCCGTCGAAGTGGAAGGTCTCCTCCGTCTTGCCCTCACCGTCGATGCCGCGCTCGTCACGCACGACGATCGTCAGGCCGGGCACGAGGAACGCAGTCTGGCGGGCCCGCTGGTGCAGCGTCTCCAGGTTGAGCTTCGCGTCCTTGAGGAAGATCTGCCGGTCGGCCCAGTACCGCGTACGGGTGCCCGTACGCGTCTTCGGGACGCGCTTGCCCTTGCGGAGTCCGTTGGCGGGGTCGAAGGGACTGTCGGGCCCCTGTTCGGTGAACATGCCCGGCACACCGCGACGGAAACTGATCGAGTGGGTCGCGCTGTTGCGGTCGACCTCGATGTCCAGCCGGGCGGAGAGCGCGTTCACGACGGAGGCGCCGACGCCGTGCAGGCCGCCCGACGCCGAGTAGGACCCGCCGCCGAACTTTCCGCCCGCGTGCAGCTTGGTCATGACGACCTCGACGCCCGAGAGGCCGGTCTTGGGCTCCACGTCGACCGGGATGCCCCGGCCGTTGTCACGGACCTCGACGGACGCGTCGTCGTGGAGGATGACCTCGATGGAGTCGCAGTACCCGCCGAGAGCCTCGTCGACGGAGTTGTCGATGATCTCCCAGAGGCAGTGCATGAGTCCCCGGCTGTCGGTGGACCCGATGTACATTCCGGGGCGCTTACGAACCGCTTCGAGCCCTTCGAGGACGAGAAGGTGCCGCGCGGTGTAGTTGGAGCTGTCCCTGTCTGCGCCGCCTGCTCCGGTCAGCAGCGCAGTGGACGGCACGGAATCGGCGGTCACGCGGTTCGCTCCTCGCTGAATTTCATTTGGGGCCCAGTGGGTAACGGGCTCGGCCTCGGTAGCCGCTGAGAGCCTACCGAGGCCTGGTAGAGCGGTTGTAACGCCACCCAGGGGGAATCCTTATGGTAGTCCAGCCTCGCATACACGTTCGATCACTCGTTGGGGTGACGTGCACATCACGTTCCCTTCGAGGCATGAACCATTTAGGCTCCGGGCACGTCCTCATGAACAACCGGCAAGCCAGCCGGCGGACCGGCCCACACAAGCAACGCGAAACCGTAGCGCTACGCAATACGGCACATTCGCCGCCAACCGGCAACAGACAGCCATCCTGAGAAGAAGTTTCGAAGAAATGCCACGAGCGGGAACGTTTTCGGCCTGGTTGGATGTTGACCCTGGTACGACAGCTCGTCGAGCTAGAGAAGAGGCGACGTGACTACTGTTCTGACCCCCGCGAGCCCGCTGACCGCAGCAGACCGCTGTGACCGTTGCGGCGCCCAGGCTTATCTGCGCGTCGTCCTGATCAGCGGCGGTGAACTGCTCTTCTGCGCCCACCACGGGCGCAAGTTCGAGCCGGAACTCAAGAAGATCGCCGCGGAAATACAGGATGAGACAGATCGGCTCACTGCCGTGCAGGCCAGTGCCGCCGACGAGGAACAACACTGACACCTCGCATCCACGACGAGCCACGGGTACGGTCCAGGACCGGCCGACGGGCGGCCTCCCCGCAGGGAAGCCGCCCGTTCTCATGCCGTGCCGCGCCCTCCCGCGGTCAGCTCCGATCGGCCATCCACCCGATCGCCGCGGACACGCGGGTGTAGACGCCGGGGCTGCCGGGGCTCCCGCAGCCGCTGCCCCAGGAGACGAGCCCGACGAGGCTCCCACGGGCCACCAGCGGCCCTCCGCTGTCCCCCTGGCACGCATCCCGCCCGCCAGCCGTCTCACCGGCGCAGAGCATCGATGAGGCGTCGTACGAGCCCTGTGTGCCGCCGGGGTACGCCCGGACGCACTCGCTGTCCGGCAGCACCCGCACGGTGGCAGCGCGCAGGGTGGAGGCGTAGGCGCCGTATCCGGTCGTGTCACCCCAGCCGTACACCGTCGCCGCAGTGCCCGGCTCGTACGCCGCGCTCCCGGCCCCGGCCATCGGGACGACATCCCCCTCCGGCAGCGCCCGGTCCAGGGTGAGGACCGCGAGGTCGCCGGAGTTGGTGTGCGGGTCGTAGCCGGGGTTGACCCACGTCGACCGTACGGAGATCTCCTGGCCCCCCGGTCCGCTCAGCTCGTCCCGTCCGGCGATGACCCGCAGGTCCCGGACGTCCGTGACGGCGGCCCCCAGGACGTCCTCCCGCAGGCAGTGCGCCGCCGTCAGCACCTTGGTGGGCGCGATCGCCACTCCCCCGCAGAACTGTCCCGCGCGGGTTCCTCCGAACCGGTCACGGCTCGACAGGGCCACGGCCCACGGACTGTCCGCGACGGCCACCGGCCGCCCGCCGACGATGATGCTGTCCGCTTCGGCGGGAGCCGGGGGACCGAGGGGTATCACTGCCGTGGCAAGCGCCAGGGTGAGCGCGGCGGGAAGGACACGGACGAGGACGCGGGGCATGGGGACTCCTGACGCCGAGGTGAACAGTGCCCACTCAGCGTCATCCGCCGCCGTGCCCGCCGCATGCGGACATGGGCCGGGCCCGGAACCTCGCGGTTCCGGGCCCGGCCCATGTCCGTCCCCGATCTAGTCGAGGTAGTCGCGCAGTACCTGCGAGCGCGACGGGTGGCGCAGCTTCGACATCGTCTTGGACTCGATCTGACGGATGCGCTCGCGCGTCACCCCGTAGACCTTGCCGATCTCGTCCAGCGTCTTCGGCTGACCGTCGGTGAGACCGAAACGCATCGAGACCACGCCCGCCTCACGCTCGGAGAGCGTGTCGAGCACGGAGTGCAGCTGCTCCTGGAGCAGCGTGAAGCTCACCGCGTCCGCGGGCACGACGGCCTCGGAGTCCTCGATCAGGTCTCCGAACTCGCTGTCCCCGTCCTCACCCAGCGGGGTGTGGAGGGAGATCGGCTCACGGCCGTACTTCTGGACCTCGATGACCTTCTCGGGGGTCATGTCGAGCTCCTTGGCCAGCTCCTCCGGAGTGGGCTCACGGCCCAGGTCCTGGAGCATCTGGCGCTGCACCCGCGCGAGCTTGTTGATGACCTCGACCATGTGCACCGGGATACGGATGGTGCGGGCCTGGTCGGCCATGGCGCGGGTGATGGCCTGACGGATCCACCACGTCGCGTACGTGGAGAACTTGTAGCCCTTGGTGTAGTCGAACTTCTCGACCGCTCGGATCAGACCGAGGTTGCCCTCCTGGATGAGGTCCAGGAAGAGCATGCCGCGACCCGTGTACCGCTTGGCCAGCGACACCACGAGACGGAGGTTGGCCTCCAGCAGGTGGTTCTTGGCCCGGCGGCCGTCCTCGGCGATGATCTCCAGCTCGCGCTTGAGCTTCGGCGCGAGCTTGTCGGAGTTGGCGAGCTTGTCCTCGGCGAAGAGGCCGGCCTCGATCCGCTTGGCGAGCTCGACCTCCTGCTCGGCGTTGAGGAGGGGAACCTTGCCGATCTGCTTCAGGTAGTCCTTGACCGGGTCGGCCGTGGCGCCGGCGACGGCGACCTGCTGCGCAGGTGCGTCGTCCTCGTCGTCGTCGGAGAGGACGAAGCCCTTGTTCTCGCCCTCGCCCTCCTCTTCCTCACCCTTGCCGACCTTGACTTCCTCGGCCGCCTCGTCGCCGTCGAGCAGTTCGTCGTCCTGCTTGCCGGCCTTCTTCGCGGCGGTCTTCTTGACCGCGGTCTTCTTGGCCGCGGCCTTCTTGGCAACCGTCTTCTTGGCTGCCGTCTTCTTCGCGGGAGCGGCAGCGGCGTCGCCGGCCGCCGCATCCGCGCTCTCGGCCGCCGGGGCGGCAGATGCCGCGACGGTCCGCGTCACGGTTGTCTTGGCCGCGACAGTCTTGGTGGCGGTGCGCTTGACCGGGCTCTTCGCTGCGACGCTCTTGCGGGCGCGCTTAGGCGACTCCGCGGCACTGACCATCAGCGTCACACCCTCTTCCTCGAGGATCTGGTTGAGGCTGCGCAGAACGTTCTTCCACTGGGTTGGCGGAATCTGGTCAGCCTCGAAGGCCCGACGCACGTCATCGCCGGCGATCTGCCCATCAGCCTTTCCCCGCTCGATGAGCGCCATCACAGACTCGGACTCGGCGATCTCCGGCGGGAGCGTACGGGATGTGCTGGCCGACACGAACAACCTCTCGGAACGATGGAAACGGCTTCCGGCCCGGCCCTGGAGAGGGCTGGAACCGACGACCGTCGACTGGGGATGTCGCCGACGGCGCGGGTTTGGCCTCAGAACTGCACAGCGCACTGTGTGGCTGCTGTATTCCTTCCGCGGCGGTCACCTCTTAAGTCATCGCACTGTTTCGAGGAGTGTTACGCCCAATTCGCGTGGCCCCAGTCACACCTCATTCGCGACAAACCTGAACCAGGGGTGTGCGTCCGTACAAATGTGCCACCGAACCGCACGAGCCCGGCGGCACATGGTCCGCATACCCCGATCCGACCGCGCTCAGTGCTCCCGAGGTGCGGGAACCACTCGCTCGCCGTCGGTGTGCCCGACCAGCAGCTGACGCATGGCGGCTTCGGCACCGGCCGAATCGCCCGAGGCGAGCGCCTCGGCGATCCGCGCGTGGTGACCGAGGGACGCCTCCGCGGGGCGGTCGCAGCCGGTGACCGGCCCACCGGAGACGTGAAGCGCCGCCGACACGATCCCGGAGAGGTGCTCGAGCATGCGGTTGCCCGCCGCCTGGATGAGCAGGGCGTGGAACTCCGCGTCGGCCCGGGAGAACGTGAGGGCGTCCCCCTGCCCCATCGCGTGCCCCATGATCTCGATCATGTCGCCGAGACGCTGCTGAATGTCCTCGCGCCCGTGACCGGCGGCCAGGCGGGCGGCCAGCGGCTCGATGGTCCACCGAAGGTCCTCCAGCTCGCGGCGCTGGTCATCACGCTGCGGCCCGAAGGCGCGCCACTCGATGATGTCGGGGTCCAGCAGATTCCAGTCACTCACCGGCCGGACCCGCGTGCCCACATTGGGGCGGGCGCTGACCAGGCCCTTGGCCTCGAGAACACGCAGGGACTCCCGCACCACGGTGCGGGAGACCTCGAAGCGCTGGCCGATCTCCTCCGGCACGAGCGGCCGGTCGGCTCCGAGGTCACCGGAAACAATCATCTGGCCGAGCTGCTGGACCAGTTGGCCGTGAAGCCCACGGCCCCTGCTGGCCGTGCCGCGCCGGCTCGCCCGCCCCAGCTCGGAGTCGGCCCCTCCCCAGGAACGGAGCGCGGCGCGCTCGCCGGCCGGCGTCTCCGTATAGGGGTAGCGGTCGAGTTCGCCCGGGCCGGCGAGGCCGGAGTCGGCGGAGCGGGCGGCGGTCATCATGGTGTGCGCAAGGGTACTCACGCATCCTTTTTCGGCGCGGCTCGCCCAGCCCTTGAGGTCTTTGCTGAAAAGCACACGAAAGGGTGATCGGCACCCACCTCTCAATTGACGCGTTATCGGTAAAAATCGCATCCTTTCAGGCGAGTTACCCTCAGCTGATCACCTGCTCCGCGCGACCCGGTCACCAACGGGCCCTCCCTCGAAGGCTGGTGAACACATAGGCGCAGATCAGGACGGACAACGACAAGGACAGGGCCAGTCCCACGGGCTGAGCGACGACGCGCACGACCGCCATGGCCCAGCGATCCACCTCGTAGGGCCACTGCAGCCAGCCGAGTTCACGCAGCCGGCCCGGGAGTCCGGTGACCGAACGCACCGCCGGACCCGCGAGGAGCTTCTGGACCAGCGGTACGACGAGGACCGGCACAGCCAGCACCGCCGCGACTCCGGCGACGGTCAGCCGGAACACGCCGGCACCCAGCAACCCCGCCCACGCGCACCCGACCGACAACCCCGCCCAACTGACGGCCAGCTGGGGAGCATGTGCCGGAACGGCCACCAAGTCCCCTCCGTACACGAGGCGGAGAGCTTCGGCGTCGACGAGCACCGAGAGCGCGGCGAGCAACAGCGCGACGCTTCCGGAGACCACCAGCTTGGCCACCAGGAGACCGATACGGCGCGGGATGGTTCCCCGCCCCGCGGCGAGCGCCGGGTAGCGGAACTCGTCACCGAAGGAGAGGGCCCCCAGCAGCCCCGCGGCGAAGGCCGCGGGAGGCAGCGGCAGCAGATCCGGCCAGGCGACCAGAAGATCGGATAGGGGTGTCCTGCCGGAGCGGGCCAGGACCACGGAGAGAGCCGCGGACACGACCAGGACCGCCGCAAGGATCAGGGCGGCCGTTCTGACACCGAAGAGACGGCGCAGTTCGTACCGCAGAGGGCGGAGAGGGCCACGAGCCGGTCGTACGGGGATCGGCGGCGGCAACTGCGAGATCGCCACGGTCGAGGCGGGGCCCGGCAGCACGGCCCTCACCGGAACGCCGCTCGGACCGCAGCCCGGCGCCCGGGCCGGAACAGCGACCGGACCCCGGGCCCGGACCATGCCCGAACCCGGGGCCGGAACGACGGCCGGGCCCGCGTCGCCCGTCTCGTCCGCGAGTTGATGGAGGGGGACTCCGTGCCGGTACGCCGTGTCCCCTACCTCCGCGCAGCTACTGCCGTACACGGACAGCCGGCTGCCGTCCTCGGCGACCACTTCGACGGAGCGATGGGCCGCGCGGGCCTCACGGCTCATCACTGCGGCGAGCCGGGCCGCGTGCGGGGTCCGCACGGCGACCCGCGGCCTCAGGCGCGTGCGGGAGAAGTCCGAGACGTCCTGGTCCGCGACGAGCCGCCCCCGGTCGATGGTGACGACACGGTCGGCCGCCCGGGCGGCCTCCTTGGGGTCGCCGGTCGTGTGCAGGACCGTGCCGCCTTCGGCCGCGTGTGCGCGGAGCAGCCCGTGGAGCCAGCTCCTCTCGCGGGGCGAGAGGCCGTCGGCGGGCTCGTCGAGGACGAGGGTGTGCGGATCTCCGAGCAGCACCGAGGCGAGGCCGAGCCGCCGGTCCATTCCTGCCGACAGTGTCCCGATGCGCTGGTCCCCCAGCCCCGCGAGACCGACGACCTCGAGCAGTTCGTCGGCTCGCGACGCCGGCACACCGGCAGCGGCGCAGAGCATCCGGAGCTGGCCGCGAGCGGTGCGCCCGGGGTGTCCTGGCACGTCCCCGAGCAGCACCCCGACCTCACGGGCGGGATGGCCGATGCGATGCAGCGGCCTGCCCTTGAAGTAGGTGACCCCCCTCCCCGCCTCCAGTTCGAGCATCAGGCGGAGGGCCGTGGTCTTGCCGGAGCCCGGAGCGCCGAGCAGCACGGTGACACTGCCCGGCGGGGCTTCGAAGGTCAGGTCGTCCACGACGGGAGGGCGGTCGCGGCGGGGGGCACTGGTGAGTCCGATGGCCTGGAGCATCGCTTCTCTCGCGGAGGGTGAGACCGCTCAGCGGCAGGGAGGGGTACCCCCGCAACATAACGCGACATTTCAGACTTTTGGTGCACCGATGGTTCTGTGGGCGTTCCGCAGGTCCGCGCGGCGCGAACCTGAGGAGCCGTGCGTGCTCAGACTTCCGGCCTCAGCATCGGAGGGTTCAGCACGGTCGCCGCACCGGCCCGGAACAGCTGCGCGGGGCGGCCTCCTTGCCGTGTGGTCGTCCCTCCGGACGGAACCAGGAAGCCGGGCGTGCCCGTGACCTTGCGGTGGAAGTTCCGGGGGTCCAGGACCACACCCCACACCGCCTCGTACACCCTGCGCAGCTCCCCGACCGTGAACTCGGGCGGGCAGAAAGCCGTGGCCAGCGACGAGTACTCGATCTTCGAGCGGGCCCGCTCCACCCCGTCGTCGAGAATCTTCGCGTGATCGAAGGCGAGTGGCGCGGACTGCTCACCCTCGCGGCCGAAGCCGCCCCCCGGAGCGAGCAGGTCGTCGACGGGCGCCCAGCGGGCACTGTTCGCGTCACCGCCCGCACGCGGGGCCGGGAGGTCGGGAGCGAGCGCGAGGTGCGCGACGCTGACGACGCGCATCCGAGGATCGCGACCCGGGTCGCCGTACGTGGCCAACTGCTCGAGGTGGGCACCGTTTCCGACGGAGGGACCGGCCGGATCGTGTGCGCAGAGCCCGGTCTCCTCGACGAGCTCACGCGCTGCCGCCGCTCCGAGGTCCTCATCGGCTCTGACGAATCCTCCCGGTAGCGCCCACCTTCCCTGGAAGGGCGATTCACCGCGGCGCACCACCAACGCGCAGAGCGCGTGACGTCGCACCGTGAGGACGACCAGATCGACGGTGACAGCGAAGGGCGGAAAGGTCGACGGGTCGTAGGGCGGCATGCCGAAATCATAGTCGTCTTCCTGACGATAAACACTCCCTTCGCCGCACCCGTTGCGTGCCTCTTCCGTCCACGCTCGCGGCTTGTCGCATGATCGCGGTCGCCCCTGCCCGACTTCGTCCCGGTCCCTCCGGTCCTCACTCGCGCCTCCCGGCTCCGCGGTGATCCAGCCGCCGGGCGTCACGGACCCGGCCGCGGCGCACGGCCGTGCCCGGGCGCGAACCGGTGGAGCGGGCCTGCCGGGGCGCCGCCTTCCGCCTCCCCTTCCCGGCCGGATCACGCACCGGCCGCGATCCGCGTCGGCTCCCCGACTGCCGCCCGGCGCGCCCGTGGGCGGAGCCGTCGCCTTCTCGACGGTCGCGCAGGACGCGCTCACCCCGGAGACAGCGGCGCAGCGTTTCCGGATCAAGGCCTTGATTGCACGCCTGGTGCAGCAGTTGGGCGAACGTGTAGTCGGGGTCGGCCCGCAGGGCGAGCCCCAGCGCCACCCTGGCCCCCGCCTCGTCCCCGGTGGACCACGAGACCCAGCCGGCGAGGGTGAGCGGCGCCGCCGCGTGCTCCACGTAGGGACCGACGCACCTGCGGGCGAGCGCACGCCACAGCCGCAGCGCCGCTTCGGCCTCGCGCCCTTCCATCCACTCAGCGGCACGATCCCTGGTCTCGCGGTCCTGGAGGCCCAGAATCACCGCTGCGGCCTCCTCGCACGTGATCAGACCGTCGTCACCGGCGTCGGTCACCACGACGCCCCCGGCCGGCGCGTTCTCGAGACGTCGTGTGAGCTCCCGCGCGAGCGCCAGCGTCTCGCCCGCCACCTCACCGCGCCCGTCGGCGTCGAGGATCCGGGAGACCAGCACGGCACCCGCCGAATCGAGAGCCCTCTCCTGCTCCTGGGCCGCCGCGGGATCCCACGGCGCGAGCCGCGCTTCCATGTCCCGCAGCGATCCACGCACCTGGATGCCCGCGTACGCGGCGGCGGCCGCCATCACCGTGGTGCCCGGGAGCGCCAGCGGATTTCCCTCGGCCGGGCAGCAGCGGTCGTCGGGGCAGCAGTAGGACCAGTAACGGCCGTCGGAGATGCAGAGCGCTTCGAGCACCGGCACGTCCAGCGCCCCGCAGGCCATGCGCAGGCACTGCGCGAGGGGCCTCAGACGCTCCATGGTCCGGGAAGCGCTCTCCCCCTCGGCCGGGTCCTGGCAGAGGAAGACCACGATCGCGTCGGGGCGGGAATCACGCCGCTCGCTTCCCACGATCAGGCTGCGCGCGAGTTGGTCGGCGACCGGGGCCCACTCCTCCCGCTGCTGCGGGATGCCCAGCCTGAGCCGGCCGCCGAAGCGGCCCCGGCCCCCGTGCAGGGCCACCATGACCACGCTGTCGTTCGGGTGGAAGCCCATCAGGTAGGGAAGGGCGTCGGCAAGTTCCGCGGGACCGCGCAGGGTGATCTGCTGCGCGTCGGAGGGTCCGGCGGTTTCGTCGTGCTTGTTCATGGCACGACCGTCCCGCGGGGCGCCGATTTCCGCGACCCCCTGTGGATAACTTGTCCACAGTGCTGGGGCCACCGTTCGCGCTTTGTCGTAGGCATCGGGTTGCATGGGGGCATGACCAACGCAGACCGCGCAGAGCTCAGGGCCTCGGCCGATTCCGTACTCGCCCGTCTGGTCGGGGATGCGACCGGCGCCGCCCGGCTGCGGGAGGACCAGTGGCGGGCCATCGAGGCCCTCGTCGCCGACAAGCGCAGGGCACTGGTCGTCCAGCGGACAGGATGGGGCAAGTCCGCGGTCTACTTCGTGGCGACGTCGCTGCTGCGCGCGCGGGGCAGTGGGCCGACCGTGATCGTCTCGCCCCTGCTCGCCCTGATGCGCAACCAGGTGGCGGCGGCGGCCAGGGCCGGCATCAGTGCCCGCACGATCAACTCCTCCAACACCGAGGAGTGGGAGACCGTCCAGGCCGAGGTGGCGGCGGGCGAGGTGGACGTGCTGCTGGTCAGTCCCGAGCGGCTCAACAACCCCGACTTCCGGGACCAGGTGCTGCCCCGTCTCGCCGCGGCTACGGGCCTGCTCGTGGTCGACGAGGCTCACTGCATCTCCGACTGGGGGCACGACTTCCGCCCGGACTACCGGAGGCTGCGGACCATGCTCGCCGATCTGCCCGCGGGTGTTCCCGTGCTCGCCACCACGGCCACCGCCAACGCCCGTGTGACCGCTGACGTCGCGGAGCAGCTCGGCACGGGGGCGGGCACGGACGCGCTGGTGCTGCGGGGCCCACTGGACCGGGAGAGCCTCAGTCTCGGTGTGCTCCGGCTTCCCGATGCCGCTCACCGACTGGCCTGGTTGGGCGATCACCTCGGGGAGCTGCCGGGCTCGGGCATCATCTACACGCTCACGGTGGCGGCCGCCGAGGAGATCACGGCCTACCTCCGCCAGTGCGGTCACCCGGTCACCTCGTACACCGGCCGGACCGAGAACGCCGACCGGCAGCAGGCCGAGGACGACCTCCTGGCCAACCGGGTCAAGGCCCTGGTGGCCACGTCCGCGCTCGGGATGGGGTTCGACAAGCCCGACCTCGGCTTCGTCGTGCACGTGGGATCGCCGTCCTCCCCCATCGCCTACTACCAGCAGGTCGGGCGCGCGGGCCGTGGGGTGGAGCACGCCGAGGTACTGCTGCTCCCGGGCAAGGAGGACGAAGCCATCTGGCAGTACTTCGCGTCGGTCGCCTTCCCGCCGGAGGAGCAGGTCCGCCGGACTCTCGACGTCCTCGCCCAGGCCGGCCGCCCCCTCTCGCTGCCTGCCATGGAGCCCTTGGTAGACCTGCGGCGCACCCGTCTCGAGACGATGCTCAAGGTGCTGGACGTCGATGGTGCGGTGAAGCGGGTGAAGGGCGGCTGGATCTCCACCGGCGAGCCCTGGGTCTACGACGCCGAGCGCTACGCCTGGGTCGCGCGCCAGCGGGCCGCCGAGCAGCAGGCCATGCGCGACTACGCCTCCGGGACCGGGTGCCGCATGGAGTTCCTCCGGCGCCAGTTGGACGACGAGGAGGCCACCGCGTGCGGGCGCTGCGACAACTGCGCCGGTTCGCGGTTCGACGACAAGGTCTCCACGGCGGCGCTCGACGGGGCACGCGGTGAGCTCGGCCGGCCAGGAGTGGAGGTGGAGCCGCGCAAGATGTGGCCCACCGGTCTCTCCGCGGTGGGGATCGACCTCAAGGGCCGAATCCCGGCGGGCGAGCTGGCACTCCCCGGCCGGGCGCTCGGCCGGCTCTCGGACATCGGGTGGGGCAACAGGCTGCGTCCGCTGCTGGCGGCTCAGGCTCAGGACGTCCCGGTCCCCGACGACGTGTCCGGCGCGGTGGTCACGGTCATCGCCGACTGGGCCAAGGGCCCGGGCGGCTGGGCCTCCGGGGCGCCGGACGCCGCCCCTCGTCCGGTCGGCGTCGTCACGGTCGCCTCTCGCCGGAGGCCTCAGTTGGTCCACTCGCTCGGCAGCCGCATCGCCGAGGTCGGCCGGATGCCCCTTCTGGGTACGGTCACCTACGCGCCGGGCAGCGAGGAACTGCGGATCTCACAGACCAACAGCGCGCAGCGGGTGAAGGCACTGCACGAGGCACTCGTCGTCGAGCCCGCGCTGGCGGAGGCACTCGCGTCCGCGGGAGGACCCGTCCTGCTCGTGGACGACCTCTCCGACACCGGATGGACACTCGCCGTCGCGGCGCGGCTGCTCCGACGCGCGGGAGCCCAGGGGGTGTTTCCGCTGGTCCTCGCGGTTCAGGCGTGAGACATGGCTTCGTTCGTCGCCGAACGGGCAGGGATATCTGTGTCATTCCGTCAGATACCCGTCAGCCGCGCCAATTGCTCGTTGCCGCCTGCCGGTACGACAGGAAGAATTGGAGTCGCTCCCCGCACGGTCTTTTCGCGGGCCCGGAAGGGCTGTGCCGCGGCGCGCCCTCATTCGACCCTGCCCGCACCGTGGGCGCGTAGCGAAGGGAGGACCGTGACCTTCGGATTCGCTCCGTCCGCAGCCACTTCACTGTCGGCGTCCGCCGGCTCCGTCAACCACGTCGCCAGGATGCTCGAACCGGCCGAGTGGGCGGCGGCCGGCATACCCCTGCTACGCAGTCCACGAGAGGTCGTCAGCGGCCTCCACGCACGGCACCGGCCGGCTCCGGCCACCGCGGTCGTCGCCGTCCTCGATCATGAGGAACGGCTCACGGCCAGCGCCTCGTTCGCCCGGCGGTCCACCGCGGCCACGGACGGCTGGGAGTTCCGCAACGCCCTGCTGGCTCATCTGCGCCGGGTGATCCCGCACGATCTGCGCCGCCGCACCCCGGTGCGTACCGCGGTCCTGCTCTACTGCCGCGAGGGCGACGAGCGCTGGACGGAGGAGGACGGGGCGTGGATGTGGGGCCTGCGGGACGCCTGCACCCTGCACGGCCTGCGCTGCGGGGCCTACATCACCCTGACGCGCGGCGGCTGGCAGGTCCTCGGCGAGGGCCGGGGTGGCCGCGTGCCGTCGCTGCTGTCCAGGCCGTCCGCCCTGGCGGACACCTCCGTGGACCACGACCCCGTTCCGCTGCGCACCGGCGGCGGGGCCGCCGAGGCTCTCCGGCGGAGCGCGGCCCGATAGAACGGCCCGTGGGTCCCGGCCGCCCTCACGGACGGCCGGGACCCACGGACGTACGGCTCAGACTCCGGCACCGAGCGCGGAGTTGATCTTCTGAGGGTCTCCGCAGACGACCAGCAGCGCACCCTCGCGCTCCCGGACGTCGGAGAGCGCACGGGCAGCCGTGTCGTCCAGTTCGCCGTTGACGGCGACGATGACCACGGGCCGCAGGGCACAGCGGCCTGCGCTCGCCGTGCCGGCGAAGAAGACGTCGTCACCGGCGTCCTGCTGGGCCCAGTACGCGGTCTCCCCGAAGGAGAGTTCGTGTGAGGCCCAGGGGTGCTGTCCGCCGGTGGTGAGCACCAGGATGTCGCCGGGCGCCCGTCCGGAGTCGAGCAGCAGGTCGACGGCCTCGTCGGCGGCGTCGACGGCGCCGTCGGCCGGAGCGGGAATCACCTGGAACTGCGCGGCGGAACGGTCCTCCGGCAGCGTCCGTCCGGCGGGAGCCGGAGCGGCGGGAGGTGCGGGTGTGGGATGCGGGCGCTGCGCCGGGGGCGCGGGCCGCGCGGGTCCACGGCCGGGGTTTCCGGGACGCGGTGTGGCCGCGGAACGCGGGCCGGGTACGGGACGGGGGGTCGGCGCGGTGCGGCCGGCGGCCGGAGTAACGCGGGGACCCTGGGCGCTCTCGGGAATCTGAGGCTCCTCGGGGATGAGAGGCATGAATGGTTGTCTGTCACAGCCGACGCGCACGCGTCGGCACGTAGGTGCGCCTGCGCGATCAGAAGTCGAAGCCGAGTTGGCCCCCGCTTTCCAGTGCCGCCGCCTCGGCGGAGAATCGGACCTTCTTCAGGTGCTGCCACTTGGGCAGCGCGTCGAGGTAGGCCCAGCTGAGGCGATGGTGAGGCGTAGGCCCCTGCTCCTCCAGCGCGGCCCGGTGCACCGGTGACGGATAGCCGGCGTTCGCGCCGAAGGCGAAGTCTGCGTACTGCCCCGTGCCCGCGCCCAGTTCGGCCATCATCGCGTCCCTGCGGACCTTGGCGATCACCGAGGCCGCGGCGACGGCGATGCAGGACTGGTCGCCCTTGATCACCGTGCGGACGTTCCAGGGCGGTCCGAGGTAGTCGTGCTTGCCGTCGAGGATCACGGCGTCCGGCCGGACGGGCAGGGCATCGAGAGCCCTGACAGCCGCGAGACGGAGTGCCGCGGTCATGCCGAGGTCATCGATCTCCAGGGGTGACGCATGACCCAGTCCGTAGGCCGTGACCCACTTCTCGAGCATCGGGGCGAGTTCGGCCCGGCGCCTGGGACTGATCAGCTTGGAGTCGGTGAGGCCCTCAGGCGGTCTGCGGAGGCCGGTGACGGCCGCGCACACGGTGACGGGGCCGGCCCACGCTCCGCGTCCGACCTCGTCGACACCGGCGACGGTCCTGGCACCGGAGGTAGCGCGCAGTGAGCGCTCGACGGTGTGCGTGGGTGGTTCGTACGGCATGGCGCCTGCCAGGGTACGCCGATGGGTGCGGCAAGAACACCCCGGGGCACCGTCCAGCCGCTCCACCCGTTTTCCGGGCATGTCCGGAACACCGTCCGGGGGTGCGGGCACGTCTGTTCGACGTCCTGACAGGCGGTGGGGCGACGCCCTGACCCGGCCGGTGATCCGCGCCTCACCACCGAATGGATGTTCACTTACGCACACGGCTCGGGGAGGCATCTCCGCCGCTCCGTCCCCACCCGGAAACCTCAGCCGACGAGGTCGAGGAACGCCACATGGGCCCGGTTGGCAAGGAGGGGTTCCGCCCCAAGGTAACGGCCCCGGAGCTGCCCGCCCCTTCGGCGGATCGTCGCCCGGAACCCCTCAGGAAGCATTCTCATCGCAGGTGCGAATTCTCCGACGCCGGCTCTCCCCAGCCCGCGCGGACCGCACGGAAGCCGAGGTCACGCGCCCGTGGCCGACACACACTGCCGGACCCGACAGCACTCCGAGCCCGGCGCACACTGCCGGACCCGACAGCACTCCGGGCCCCGCGGCCGGCGCACCGCTGACTGGCTCGGAGGACACCACCGTGCCGCCGCCCCGAAGCGAACCGGCACAGGTTCCTCGAACACCCGGCATCGAGCCGGGCGTTCGAGGTGCCCCACCGCGTGAGCGAGAGACCGGCGGACGTCATGTCGAGCGGTCCCGGGGCATCCGGACTCAGTACGGATCGTAGGAGTCCTCGTCGTAGTCGTCCCGGTCGTCGGTCTCCTGTCCGAGGCCGTAGCACTCGGTTCCTTGATTCTTCACGGATGTGCTCTCCAGGACGTCCCGGGCCCGGACTTCACCCCAGCTGGACGCGTACCACGGAGTGTCCTGGAGGGCGAGGTCCCGCTGGAAGGCCTCGAGCGCGCAGGACCTCAGCGGCTCCGGAAGCTTGTCCAGGGCCGGTACGGCATCGGCCGACAGTCCCTTGAGGTACTCGAGGTCGATCGTCCGGTGCTTGTCGTACCGCTGGACGTTCTGCTCGGCGATCAGTCCGTCCGGCGAGAGCAGCCCGAAGGCCAGCACACCCACCGCGGCACTCGCCGCGATCGCCCGCGGCAGCATCCTGGCTCCGAGGACACCGGCCGCGATGATGAGAACCAGCACCACTCCGAGCCAGAGCTCCACGGCGGCCACGGAGATCCGCAGCCGGGTCAGCCCGAACGCTTCGACGTAGAGGTCCATGCGCCGCAGGGCGGAGGCCACGACGACGAGGGTGAGGACGCACAAGGCTCCGAGGACGCTGCGGACCAGGGTGCGGTCACCGGGTCCGCCCCGCGGGGCCCAGCGTAGTGCGAGCGCGATGACGAGCAGGGTCAGGACGGTCGCCCAGAGCAGCTGCCAGAACCCCTGCCGGGCGTATTCGGCGGGCAGCAGGCCGGTCTCCTCCCGCACCTTGTCGTACCCGCCCAGGAGCACGACGAGCTGAAGCGCGATGAAGGCCGCGAAGAGCAGGTTGAGCACGATCAGCGGAACTGCCCACTCCGCTCTGTTCCTGGCCTTGCCCGGCCGGACGGTGATGCCGTCCCAGCGCACGGGTGCCGCAGCGCTGTATGCGGCGGCGAGAGCGCCGACCGCCCCCAGGACGAAGAGGAAGAGGCGCCAGGGGCTGTCACCGACCGACACGTCGGGGGTGAGGCTGCCCAGCAGGTCGGCGAAGGCCGCGTCGGCGGAGGCGAAGAGCGCGCCGAACACGATGAGCAGCACGACCGCCACCGCGGCACTGCGCACCGCGGTGCGCACCCGGCCCCGGGAGTCGCCCGCCCGGTCGCGCACCCCGAGCCACCCCCAGCGCACGCCGCCCGCGACCGAGGGGATCAGCCCCAGCGAGCCGAGCAGCACACCGGGCCAGCTGCGGCTCCCGTGCAGGGCCAGCGATCCCAGGGCGAATGCCGACACGACCGCGAGGAAGACCGGCCACCCCGCCTCCCGGAGCGCGGGAACGGCCAGGAGGGCGACGCCGCCCACGGCCCACACGGCGGTCCAGGGCCGCAGCACACGCCCCGCCGAGCGTGCGGCGAAGAAGGCCCCCAGGGATGCGGGCACGGCCACGATGAGGAGGTTGGGCCCCAGTCCGTCGCCGAGCAGCAGACCACTGAGCAGAGCCGTGGTGAGGACCGACCACAGGGTCGCCGGTCCCACGGCGGGCGGGGACGGCGTCCGTAGCCGGGACAGCACCCCGGGTGGCTGCGGGCCCCGGCCCGGCCAGACATCCGGGCGGGGCTGCGGCCGGAGATAGGCGGGCACCTTCGGCACGTCCGGTCCGGTGCCCTGCGGCGGCACCGGTGGGGTGGATGCCCGCGCGGGCCGGCCTGCTGGTGCGTCCGCGCGGCCGGGGCCCGCGGGAGCGGCCTCGCTCGCCGGCGTCGGAGCGCCGACGGACGCCGCTTCGGCGGTGTCCCCGGACTCCGGTGCTGTCTCGGGCCGACGGGGCGCGTCGGACGATTGTTCGGACATGGGACCCCTCCCCCCACCGAGGTCCGCTCGCACGGCACATCGCGGCGCGAGGCCCCGGCGTCTCTGGGCACACGCCCACCAAGATCGATGGGGGTGGCGTGGCCGAAAGAGTAAGGCCCGACCGGGCCCTTCGACGCCGCGGGGCCACCGCTGTGGCAGGACCGTGACAGTCGGAGCGCCCCACTCACGGACCGGGCCCACGGAGGGACGCGAGCGGTCGGGGGTCAGTGGCGCGCCGGCGCGAGGGGCACCCAGTCGGGCAGTTCCTCGGTCCGTGCCAGCCATTCCGCGGGAGGGGCGCCTACGGGCTCCGAGGCGACGATTCCGCCGACGATGGCGCAGGTGGTGTCCACGTCACCGCCCGCCTGCGCCGTCACCCAGAAGGCCTGCTCGAAGTCCCCGAGGCTCCGCGCCGCCGACCAGAGGGCGAAGGGCACCGTGTCGTGGGCACTCGTACGGCGGCCGTTGCCGAGCACCGCCGCGACCGTCCCCGCGTCCCGGTAGTCGAGCATGTCGCGCGCCCTGCGGAGCCCTGCACCGACCGCACTGCGCGGGACGAGTGCGACGACGCCGTCGAGCAGGCCCTCCGGTGTCGGCGGTTCTCCTGGCGCGGCGACGAGGGCGGCTGCCGCCGCGACGGCCATGGCCCCCACGACGGCCTCGCGGTGCTGATGGGTGGTGTAGGACGAGATCTCCGCCTGGTGGGTGGCCTGCTCCGGGTCGTCCGCGTACCAGGCGCCCAGCGGCGCGATGCGCATCGCCGAGCCGTTCCCCCAGGAGCCCTGTCCCTGGAAGAGGGCGGAGGCCAGCTCCCGCCAGTCACCGCCTTCCCGCACCAGCCTGAGCAGACGGTTCACGGCGGGGCCGTAGCCCCGGTCGAAGTCGTGGTGCCGGGCGAAGGAGTGGGCGAGCACGTCCTGGTCGATCCGCTCGTGCGTGGCCAGCACGGCGAGCACGGAACAGGCCATCTCGGTGTCGTCGGTCCACTGCCAGTCGGCGGGAGGCAGGTCCCGGCTCTTGAGCAGGGGGTAGTTGGCCGGGACGAAGAACTGGGAGCCGAGGGCGTCTCCCACGGACAGTCCACGCAGGCTGGCCAGAGCGCGTTCGAAGCGGTCGGAAGCGGAGTCAGCGGTCATCGCCCTGCCACTCTATCCGGAGATTCCGTACGGCTCGGGGGTGCGCCACTGCTCGAAGGGCCGGTCGAGCGTATAGCGGCCGTCCTCGCCGAGCAGCAGCGTTCTCGATTCGCCGTTTCCAGGATTGGACAGCGATTCGAACTCCGCCACCGACCAGTGGAACCAGCGCATGCAGAAGAGCCGCATGGTCAGCCCGTGGGTGACCAGCAGGACGTTCGGCGGGTGGTCGGGGGCGTCGAAGCTGCGGTGGAGACTCTCCAGGAAGGCGTCGACCCGGTCGTACACATCGGCCCCGGACTCACCCTGCGCGAAGCGGTAGAAGAAATGCCCGTACGCGTCCCGGTAGGCCTTCTGGAGCCTGACGTCGTCCCGGTCCTGCCAGTTGCCCCAGTCCTGCTCGCGCAGCCGGGGCTCCTCCCTGACCCGGACACTGCCGGGTTCGAGGCCGAAGGCCCGGAACGTCTCGTGGGTGCGCCGGTAGGGCGAGATGTAGACGCTGACGCGCTCGCCACCGAACGTCTCACGCAGCCGGGAGCCCGTCGCCCGTGCCTGACGGAGGCCCTTCTCCGTGAGCCTGAGCGCGTGGTCGGGCTCACGTTCGTAGACCGTGTCGTCGGCATTGCCCTCGGACTCACCGTGGCGGACGAGAACGATGCGTTGCGGTCGTGCCATGTACCGACCCTAGACGCCGTCCGGCCCGATCGAGCACGTGTGCGGGCTCCATCGGGCGTATGTGACCAAGGAGACGATGATCCAGGCACGGATCAGACCGTCCATGACGGTTCGAGCCGCACCACGTCCCCCGTGAGTGTCTCGACGTCCCTCTCGGTCTCCGCGCGCGCCGAGAGCCGGGCGAGGCCCTCGGGCCGGTACTTGCCGCGCTCCGCGCTCGACTGCCACATCGACAGCACCAGGAACTCGTGACCGGGCGCCTCCCCGAAGACGCCACGCAGCATCCCCGGGGATCCGGCCATGGCCGGGTTCCACACCCTCTGCTGCATGAGGGCGAAGTGGTCGACGCGGTCCTCGTACACCCGGCTGTGCGCGACCCTGACCACGTCGGCGTCGGTGAAATCCGGCTCGAAACCGGTCTTCACGTCGAAGCGGTACTCGAAGAGGCTCACCTGCATGTCCTTGTACATGCCGGACTGGGAAGCGGCCAGCCGGTCGTGCTCGCGGGCCATGAAGGAGTCGTAGAAGACGCGGTTCTCCCAGAACGCGAACACGTGGGCTACGTCGGGCCGCCCCCGGCTCCACCCGCCGCCCTGTCCCCGGAATCCCGGCTCGCCGAGCAGCCCCGCCCACTTCCGCTGCCCCCGCTCGAAACCGTGGCGGTCCACCACGGTGCAGCGAATCCACTTGACCAGCACGGCGCCATCGTACGGCTCCGGGCGTGGCGTGGGTCACGCTCCGGGCGGACCGGTGCCGGCCGGCACCGGCACCGTGCGGCCGCGGCCGCACGATGGCCCGAATACGACGCCTCCATCCAACACGGTTGGATTCACGGACAGTTACGGACATGATCTGAGGACGGTAGGTGGGACTGTCGGTACAGCAGCGAGGAGACCCGTCCGATGAGCACTCCCAACAAGGACATCGACAAGGTCGAGATCAGGGTGAAATGGGACCCGAGCGGCGCCGGTGAGCCCGCCAACGATCTCGACATCATCGCGGCCACCTACGGGCCGGACGCGCCCTACGGCAGCCCCGTCTATCTCGTGCACTTCGACAGCAGGTCACCGGACGGGACGATCACGCTGAACCGGGACAGCCGGACGGGACAGGGATACGGCTTCGACGAGGTCATGACGCTCGAGCTGGACCGGCTGTCGGACGCGTACGCCAGGGTCGTGGTCGGCGTCGCCATCCAGCAGCGCGACGGCCACAAGACCTTCGGCCAGATAGAGCACACGGCCGTGCAGGTCCGCGAGGGCTACACGAATCTGGCGGAGGACGACTTCTCCGCGGTGGCGACCGCCACCGCCGCGGTAGTCGCCGAGTTCGTCCGGGACGCCTCCGGCTCATGGAGCTTCCACGGGGCGGTCCGCGGATTCGACGGCGACCCCGGTTCGTTCGCCTCCGTGATGGGGAGCCGCTCCGGCTGACACCCGGCGGAGCGGACGCCGCTGAACCCTCCGGCACACCGGCACCCACACGTTCGGGAACGGCGTCGTACTGCTCCGCTACAGCCGGCCGGACGGGGCGTCCTGAGACCGTGCCTCAGGCCTGACGCGTGAGGTGCGGCCCCCGCCCGCCCCGGGCTCTCCTCGCGTCCTCGGTCTCCTTCAGGACAGCGGCCAGGGGTAGCCGAGCCGGTCGGCGAACGCCTTCGATCCGCCGCAGACCTCCGCGACCCGGCGGGGGTCCTCGGCGGTGATTCGGGCGCGGAGGCGCTCGGCCTGTTCCGCGGGATCGTCCCCGGTGACCGGGAAGGTCATCCTGAACTGGAGCCAGGGCCGGTCGTCCTCCACCGCCGCGAGGCCGGGATGGAACAGGAAGACGACGATCCGCTCGGGCTCCCCGGGCCATGCGGAGACGCCGGACAGCTCGCACTTCCAGGCCGCGAGCCGGTCGGAGTGCGCCTGGAGCCGTGCCTCCAGCAGTCTGGCGACCGTTCGAGCCGGCCATTCCCAGACGAGATCCGCAACGGCTCGGCGGAGCTCCGCGTCGTACTGGTCCGCGTCGAACCTGAACTCCGGGAGACAGAGCTCGTCGTCATCCGGATTGCGCCACCCGTTCCAGACCACGTGCCGTCCCTCACGCCGGATCGTCACGTGGACGGCGCCGCAGCAGCCCTCGGTGCACTCCGCCTCGGCGAGCCGGACCTCCCGGGGCACTCCGGTCGCGTGCAGCGGCGTCTCCGGACCCAGCAGGTGCCGGGGATCCTCTGCCGGGCCGTCCTCGAAGACGTCGGCCAGGATGTCCCGCCCGTCGACGACGGGCCTGCATTCCACCGACCCGTGGGTCCCGAGGGGTGGCACGACGACGCGGAGGAACAGACGAGGTTCTGTGGTCACCGCCCGATGGTCCAGGAACGGACCCCCCTTGTCAGCCGGGTTTCCGCTCGGCGAAAGCGGAAGCCACGGGCCGGGCTCGCTCAACGGCCGTCGTCGCGGACACGGCGAAGGGGACCGGCCGTCGGCCGGTCCCCTTCGTCAGGCGCTGGTCAGCCGCCCTCGCGGAGTACGCCGGACGAGGTGTCCGGCGGCGCTCCGCCCTTGATCAGCTGCACCCGCTGGTCGAGCCGCAGCCCTCGCAGATGTAGCAGGACCCGGCGCGCTGCATCTTCGTACCGCACGAGAAGCACAGCGGTGCGTCCGCGCTGATGCCGAGCTGCATCTCGACCAGTTCGGCCGAGGTGTGCGCCGTCTTGGGCGCCGGCTTCTCGGCAACGCTCTCCTCGGGCGAGGCGACCGCCTTGAGCGGCTGGGCCTGCACGGGAGCGGACTGGGCCAGGCTCTCGGCGTCCAGCTCGTCGTCCCCGAAGTCCGGCTCGTACGAACCGGTGTCCAGGTGACGCTGACGCTCCTCGGCCGAGTGGATGCCGAGCGCGGAGCGCGTCTCGAACGGCAGGAAGTCGAGCGCCAGGCGGCGGAAGATGTAGTCGACGATCGACTGCGCCATCCGCACGTCCGGGTCGTCCGTCATACCGGCCGGCTCGAAGCGCATGTTGGTGAACTTGGAGACGTAGGTCTCCAGCGGCACGCCGTACTGCAGGCCGACGGAGACGGCGATCGAGAAGGCGTCCATCATGCCCGCGAGGGTGGAGCCCTGCTTGGACATCTTGAGGAAGACCTCGCCGAGACCGTCGTCCGGGTAGGAGTTGGCGGTCATGTAGCCCTCGGCGCCGCCCACCGTGAACGAGGTGGTGATACCGGGACGGCCCTTGGGCAGACGCTTGCGGACCGGGCGGTACTCGACGACCTTCTCGACCGCGGCACGGATGGTGTCCTCGGCCTTGGCCGTGACCTCGTCCTTCTTCTCCTCCCACTTCTTGGTGGAGAGGGGCTGGCCGACCTTGCAGTTGTCGCGGTAGATCGCGAGCGCCTTGACGCCCATCTTCCACGCCTCGAAGTAGACCTCCTCGACGTCCTCGACGGTGGCCGTCTCCGGCAGGTTCACCGTCTTGGACAGCGCGCCGGAGATCCACGGCTGGATGGCCGCCATCATCCGGACGTGGCCCATGGCCGAGATGGAACGCTCGCCCATGGCGCAGTCGAAGACCTCGTAGTGCTCGGTCCTGAGGCCCGGGGCGTCGATCACATTGCCGTGGTCGGCGATGTGGGCGACGATCGCCTCGATCTGCTCCGGCTGGTAGCCGAGACGGCGCAGGGCCTGCGGGACCGTGCCGTTGACGATCTGCATCGAGCCGCCACCGACGAGCTTCTTGAACTTGACCAGGGCGAGGTCGGGCTCGAGACCGGTGGTGTCGCAGGACATCGCGAGACCGATGGTGCCGGTCGGGGCGATGACCGAGGCCTGGGCGTTGCGGAAGCCGTTCTTCGCGCCGAGGCGGATCACGTCCTGCCAGGCCTCCGTGGCGGCGGCCCAGATCGGCGAGTCCAGGTCGTCCACGTGGACGGCCACGGCGTTGGCGTCCGAGTGCTGCTTCATGACGCGCTGGTGCGGCTCGGCGTTGCGGGCGTAGCCGTCGTACGGGCCGACGACCGCGGCGAGCTCGGCGGAGCGCCGGTAGGACGTACCGGTCATCAGCGAGGTGATGGCACCGGCGAGCGCGCGGCCGCCCTCACTGTCGTACGCGTGGCCGGTGGCCATCAGCAGGGCGCCCAGGTTGGCGTAGCCGATACCCAGCTGGCGGTAGGCGCGGGTGTTCTCGCCGATCTTCTGGGTCGGGAAGTCCGCGAAGCAGATCGAGATGTCCATCGCGGTGATGACCAGCTCGACGACCTTGGCGAAGCGCTCGGCCTGGAACGACTGGTGACCCTCGCCGTCGTCCTTGAGGAACTTCATGAGGTTCAGCGAGGCCAGGTTGCACGAGGTGTTGTCCAGGTGCATGTACTCGCTGCAGGGGTTCGAGCCGTTGATGCGGCCGGACTCCGGGCAGGTGTGCCAGTGGTTGATGGTGTCGTCGTACTGGATGCCCGGGTCGGCACAGGCCCAGGCGGCCTCGGCCATCTTGCGGAAGAGGGACTTGGCCTCGACCTCTTCGATGATGTCGCCGGTCATCCGGGCACGCAGACCGAACTTCCCGCCGGACTCGACGGCCTTCATGAACTCGTCGTTCACACGGACCGAGTTGTTGGCGTTCTGGTACTGGACGGACGTGATGTCGTCGCCGCCCAGGTCCATGTCGAAGCCCGCGTCACGCAGGGCGCGGATCTTCTCCTCCTCCTTCACCTTGGTCTCGATGAAGTTCTCGATGTCGGGGTGGTCGACGTCGAGGATGACCATCTTGGCCGCGCGGCGCGTCGCGCCACCGGACTTGATCGTTCCTGCGGAGGCGTCGGCACCGCGCATGAAGGAGACCGGGCCGGAGGCGTTGCCGCCGGAGGAGAGCAGCTCCTTGGAGGAGCGGATGCGGGACAGGTTCAGGCCTGCGCCCGAACCGCCCTTGAAGATCATGCCCTCTTCCTTGTACCAGTCGAGGATCGACTCCATGGAGTCGTCGACGGCCAGGATGAAGCAGGCCGAGACCTGCTGCGGCTGCGGGGTTCCGACGTTGAACCACACCGGCGAGTTGAAGCTGAAGATCTGGTGCAGGAGAGCGTAGGCCAGCTCGTGCTCGAAGATCTCGGCGTCGGCGGGAGAGGCGAAGTAGCTGTAGTCCTCGCCCGCCTTCCGGTAGGTCTTCACGATCCGGTCGATCAGCTGCCGCAGACCGGTCTCGCGCTGCGGGGTGCCGACGGCCCCCCGGAAGTACTTACTGGTGACGATGTTGACCGCGTTCACCGACCAGAAGTCGGGGAACTCGACGCCACGCTGCTCGAAGTTGATCGAGCCGTCGCGCCAGTTGGTCATGACGACGTCACGGCGCTCCCACGCGACCTCGTCGTACGGGTGCACGCCGGGGGTCGTGTGGATGCGCTCGATGCGCAGGCCCTGCTTGGTCGCAGTCGACTTGGCTCCCTTGGTGCGGGAACCCCGTGCCGGGCCGCTCGCCGTCTCTGTCATGCCGCCTCCCATATGTGGGCAAAAACGCCCTGAAGTGCCCAGTTCTTCCCAGGGCACAGTGTGTGTCTGATGCTCCGGGCGCCGCGCACAGCGCCTCGGAACAGGTCTGGTACCGCCCACCGCCGGTCCCGCAGCCCCTGCGGGCCGGCCCGGTGATCAATCAGCGGCGACTGCGGCGGGGGCGGGGACCTCCGGGGTCCCGCCGCTCCCGCATTGCTCCGCACGGGGCCGCTGTTCGCGGAGCTCCGCGATAGCGGTCTCGAAGTCTTCGAGCGAATCGAACGCCCGGTACACCGACGCGAAACGCAGGTACGCGACCAGGTCGAGTTCCTGCAGGGGGCCGAGTATGGCCAGACCCACGTCGTGTGTCGTCAGCTCGGCGCTCCCGGTGGCCCGCACCGCCTCCTCGACCCGCTGGCCGAGCTTCGCCAGGGCGTCCTCGGTGACCGGACGCCCCTGGCACGCCTTACGGACGCCGGAGATGACCTTGGTGCGGCTGAAGGGTTCGGTCACGCCGCTGCGCTTCACCACCATCAGCGAGCAGGTCTCCACCGTCGTGAAGCGACGGGAGCAGTCGGGGCACTGTCGGCGCCGTCGGATCGACGTCCCGTCGTCCGTCGTGCGGCTGTCCACGACCCGGCTGTCGGGGTGCCTGCAGAAGGGGCAGTGCATGTCTCCGAACCCTCCTTCACAGCACGACTGAATAGCCCTCCGGGTCCGTCACGGACCCTCGAAGACAGCCCCAAGCATAGGCGATGAACTCGACCCCGAAGGACCGGGGACCACTACTTATGGGCGGCGATAGCAGTGCAACCACTACATCTAGGGTTTTGCTCTCCCTCTACCCCCCGCGCGTGTCGCGCTTCCCGGAAGGCCGGGGGGCAGCCTACGGCCCGCCACGAGGGTACGGGAAACGCACCCCCGCCCGGGCCGCGGGGGCGCCGTGCGGCAGCAGCCGGGAGGGCTCGCCGCGGCGCGCCGGGAGGGCACCCCCAGAGGGGGGATCGAGTCGGCGGAACGCTAGCGTGAACCCCGGCAGACCTTGCGTCGTTCCGGGTCCACAGCATCGGCTCATACACCTCTCGGCAAGCCGACAACAGCCCTTTATTTGTTTTTCACTCGAACGTGTGTTTGGCGCAACCTTTCGAAAGCTACTACCGTTGCCTAACCAGGGAGACCATTCGAGAGGGGCCGACGTGACCACCACCGCAGACAGTGCCACCATCACTGCCCAGGACCACCGCTCCCAGGGCCGACTTGAGCCGGTGCATGCCATGAATGACGCAGTCATGAACGCGGAGGGGCCGGAGCCCACGCGCCCCGCACGCTCCTTGCCCGGCCGCCCCCCAGGAATCCGGGCGGACAGCTCCGGGCTCACGGACCGGCAGCGGCGCGTGATCGAGGTGATCCGGGATTCCGTGCAGCGGCGGGGCTATCCCCCGTCGATGCGCGAGATCGGCCAGGCGGTGGGACTCTCCAGCACCTCGTCCGTGGCCCACCAGCTGATGGCTCTGGAGCGTAAGGGCTTCCTGCGCCGCGACCCTCACCGTCCCCGCGCCTACGAGGTCAGGGGCTCGGACCAGCCCAGCACGCAGCCGACCGACACCACCGGGAAGCCCGCCGCCTCGTACGTGCCCCTGGTCGGCCGGATCGCGGCCGGCGGCCCGATCCTCGCCGAGGAGTCCGTCGAGGACGTCTTCCCGCTCCCCCGCCAGCTCGTCGGTGACGGCGAGCTCTTCGTGCTGAAGGTCGTCGGCGACTCGATGATCGAAGCAGCGATCATGGACGGGGACTGGGTCACCGTCCGGCGCCAGCCGGTCGCGGAGAACGGCGACATCGTGGCGGCCATGCTGGACGGCGAGGCCACGGTCAAGCGGTTCAAGCGCGAGGACGGCCACGTATGGCTCCTCCCGCACAACTCCGCCTACCAGCCGATCCCCGGTGACGAGGCGACGATCCTGGGCAAGGTCGTGGCGGTGCTGCGGCGGGTGTGAGCACCGCCGGT
Source organism: Streptomyces sp. NBC_01460 (assembly GCF_036227405.1). Taxonomy (NCBI): domain Bacteria; kingdom Bacillati; phylum Actinomycetota; class Actinomycetes; order Kitasatosporales; family Streptomycetaceae; genus Streptomyces; species Streptomyces sp. NBC_01460. Next base: position 6,210,022 of record NZ_CP109473.1, on the reverse strand, counting down.
TCGGACCGGGCCCCGGGATCCCTGCGCCGATCTCGGGGCCCTGACACGTCTGCCGCCCCTCCCTGGTGCCGGGCCGAGGCCCGGAGCACGGGGGCGGCCCCCTTCACTGCGCGGTCTTGGCCGCCGCGTCGATGGCAGCAAGCGAGCGGCGCGCCTGGTTCCGGTCCGTCGTGTACCAGAAGTCCGGCAGCGAGGCGCGGAGGTAGCTCCCGTACCGGGCGTTCGCCAGCCGGGGGTCGAGCACCGCGACGACGCCCTTGTCCCCCATGGCCCGGACGAGGCGGCCGGCACCCTGGGCCATCAGGAGCGCCGCGTGGGTCGCCGCCACCGCCATGAAGCCGTTGCCGCCGGCTTCCTCGACCGCCTTCTGGCGCGCGCTCATCAGCGGGTCGTCCGGCCGGGGGAACGGAATCCGGTCCATGACCACGAGCTGGCAGCTCGGGCCGGGGACGTCGACGCCCTGCCAGAGGGACAGCGTCCCGAACAGGCAGGTCTCGGGGTCCGCGGCAAAGTTCTTGATCAGCTCCCCGAGCGTCTCCTCGCCCTGCAGCAGGACCGGCTTGTCCTGCCGGCTCCGCATCTCCTCGGCTGCCGCCTGGGCCGCGCGCATGGACGAGAACAGGCCCAGGGTGCGGCCGCCGGCCGCGTCCACCAGCTCGGCGAGCTCGTCCAGCATGTCCGTGCGGGAGCCCTCCCGGCCCGGCGTGGCCAGGTGCCGGGCGACGTAGAGGATGCCCTGCCTCGGATAGTCGAACGGCGAGCCGACGTCGAGCCCCTTCCACTGCGGGATGTCGTTTCCGGCCGTGCCCTCGGGCGCGAGCCCGAGCGACGCCCCGACCCCGTTGAAGTCACCGCCGAGCTTGAGCGTGGCCGAGGTCAGCACCACCGAGCGGTCGGCGAACAGCTTCTCGCGCAGCAGCCCGGACACCGACAGCGGTGCGACGCGGACCGACGCCCCGAAGCGGTCGTGGCGCTCGTACCAGACGACGTCGTACTCGGAGCCCTGGGCGATGCGCTCCGCGACGCTGTGGATGGACTCGACCGACGCCATGGCCTGCTTGCGCACCGCGTCCTCGTCCTGGACGGACTTGTCCCTGGTGCCTCCGAGGGCGGAGATCACCGTGCGCGCGGCGTCGCGCAGGGCCATCAGCGCGTAGCCCAGGTCTTCCGGCACCTCTTCGAGGCGTCCCGGGAGTGCGAGCTCCAGGACCCGCTCGAACCCCTCCGACGCGGTCAGCAGGGCGTCGGCCGCCTTCTCGTTGACCAGCTTCGCGGCGCGGCGCACGGCCCGGTTCACCTGCCCCGGGTTGAGCTCGCCGGTCGCCACCCCGGTGACCCGCGAGACCAGCTCGTGCGCCTCGTCGACGATGAGCACCTCGTGCTTGGGGAGCACGGGGGCTCCCTCGATCGCGTCGATGGCGAGCAGGGCGTGGTTGGTCACGACGACATCGGCGAGCTTGGCCCTCTCGCGGGCCGCCTCCGCGAAGCACTCGGCGCCGTACGCGCACTTGGTGGCACCGAGACACTCGCGCGAGGAGACGGAGATCTGGGACCACGCGCGGTCCGAGACACCCGGTGTCAGGTCGTCACGGTCGCCGGTCTCCGTCTCGTCCGACCAGTCGCGCAGACGCAGGAGGTCCTGGCCCAGCTTGCTCGACGGCGCCGCCGCCTCGAACTGGTCGAAGAGCCCCTCCTCCTCGTCCTGCGGGGCCCCCTCGTGGAGCCGGTGCAGACAGAGGTAGTTCGACCGGCCCTTCAGCATCGCGAACTGGGGCCGCCGGCGCAGCAGCGGATGCAGGGCCTCGACCGTGCGCGGGAGGTCCCGCTCCACGAGCTGGCGCTGGAGGGCCAGCGTCGCCGTGGCCACCACGACCCGCTCGCCGTGGGCCAGCGCCGGCACCAGGTAGCCGAGGGACTTGCCCGTGCCGGTACCGGCCTGGACGAGGAGATGGGCGTTGTCGTCGACGGCCTCGGCGACGGCCTCGGCCATGGAGACCTGGCCGGGCCTTTCCGTACCGCCGACGGCGGCGACGGCGGCGTGGAGGAGCTCGGGGAGAGATGGCTTCGTCATAGCCCGTCCACCCTAAGGCTCCCCACTGACACCATCGAGCGGTCCCGGCCTCACGCGGAGGGGTGGAGCGGGTTGGGGACCACCCCGTGGACGGCGGCGTGCGGGCGCTCGGGCCGGTCCCGGTAGCCGTCAAGATGCAGACGGTTGCGGTTGAGACAGAGGCGCTCGATCGTCGGGGTCAGCATGTCGAAGATCTCGAACCGCTCCTTGAGCTCGGGGAAGCGGGCGTGATGGCGCAGGATCTCGGCACGGACGAGTGACCAGAATTCACCCTCCGGTACGTCCAGCTGCTCCTCGCAGAGCGGGGAGAGGTAGCGGAAGACGCCCACGAAGAGCCCGGAGTGGATGAACTGGGTCAGGAAGGAGGGGTCCTCCGTCAGCAAGATCTCGCGGACACCCTCCGGCATCGTGTCGTGTTCGGGCAGCGGCCGCGCACTGACGTTCACGTCGTCGACGAAGTCCTTGATCGCCAGGCGGACCGGTACGTCGTTCTCGTCGAAGACGACGATGGCGTTCTCGCCGTGGGGGGAGAACACCGTGCCGTAGCGGTACAGGAAGTGCAGGAGCGGGGGCAGAAGGGCGGCGAAGAGCCGGGTCAGCCAGGCGGCGGGGGCCAGTCCCGAGCGCTCGACGAGCTCGGCCGTGAAGGAACGGCCGCCGGGGTCCGTGTGCAGCAGTGAGGCCAGCGTACGAGCGCGTTCACCGGGTGCGAGCCTCGGCTGGAGCGGCTCCCTCCAGATCGCCCCGAGGATCTCCTTGAACTGGTACGGCGACTCCGGGAGGTGGTCGTAGAGGGGATGCTCGACCGCCACCGAGGCGACCTCCCCGAGCAGAATGACTCCACAGGTGTCGCGGAGGAACGGATCGGCCTCGCACAGCCCCTGGACCCACGCCGTGACCTGGGGGGCGGCGAGCGTGCGTTCGGTGGGCAGGCCCCGCCAGACAAGGGTGTTCAGGATCGAGAGGGGCAGTTTGACCGTGTGCCGGTCGGGCCGCCCCACATTGGTGAAGGTGCGGATGGACTGCTGCGGCAGCCGGAGGTCGTCGTCGGTGTGCAGGGGCACGATGTCGCCGTCCGCGATGGCGGGGGCGAAGAGGGGGACGATCCACTCGTCCCACTGCCACGGGTGCACGGGGAGGAACAGGTAGTCCGCGGGGTCGAGCCGCCGGTCGCGCAGGACGGTGGTGAAGGATTCCCTGACGTCCGGGTCCAGTTCCTGGCCGTAGAGGTCCCGGGGGTCGGCGACACGGCCCACTCCCCGGTAGCTCGCTATCCGCGTGCTGACGGCGATCCAGGGCAGCACGGTGGCGGACCGGGCCTCCGGGGCGAAGCGGGCGGCGTCGGCGGCGGAGAATCCGATGCGGCCCTTGTTCGCGACGAGCCAGGGGTGCCCCGTCTGGTGGCCTTCGAGCTCGGCGTAGGGGAGACCGGCGAGCTGCGCGGCGCTGAGGGCGGTGTGGTCGAGCCGGGCGTCGGCCGTGAGCGTGGCGGTGAGTTCGCGGATGAGGTGACCGAGTGTGGCACCGTCGAGACCGAGCAGCCGGCTGCCGCGGGCGAGGAACCGCAGCGGGTCGTGGAAGGGTGTCCCGCCCCCGGTGCCCTCAGCATCCTCGCGGATCGTCGTGGGGTCGACGCGCCAGCCTCCGTAGACACCGCGCCGGGCGTGGAAGCCCAGGGAGGTCCCGTCGTCGAGAGTCAGGGAGTACGCGCCGGACCGCCCGGCGCCCTCGTCCGTCACGGGTACGGGACGGATGACCTCCTCGTAGGCGAACTCTCCGAGCATCTTGGCGAGGAGCCTCGCCGCCACCCGGTCCCAGACGGCCCGGTTGAGCTCCGGGGTGTCGAAGGGGGTGTGGGGCGCCGCCGGATGACGGCTCGCTGGATATGTCGGCACGGGGACTCCTCCGGGTGGGACCGATGGGGTTCGAGCGGGCTGGGCGGTACGGCGAGTGGTTCACAGCTGGTCACGGTGGGCTCGGTCACGCACCATCAGGGCGGCGCGCTTGTCGGGCAGGTCCACTTCCCCGCAGAAGCGGAATCCGGCGCTCAGGAAGGCGGACACGGACGGGGTGTTGCGCAGGTCCGGCTCGGCGACGATCCGGCCGCAGAGCGGACGGTTGTCCAGCACGAGGTCCGAGACGGCCCTGAGCAGCAGGGAGCCGATGCCCCGTCCGCGGTTGCCCACCGCGCCGATGAGGAGATGGACGCCCACGTCGTGGGGCCGTGCGGGGTAATGGCGGGCCAACGGATCCAGATCCGCCCGGTAGATCTCCCAGTAGCTCATGGGTGAGCCGTCGAGGACCCCGAGGCAGGGCACGCTGCGACCGTCCCCGGCGAGCTGCTGCCGGAGGTGCGCGGCGGTGACCGCCTCCGGTCCGGCCAGCTCCCAGAAGGCGGCGACCGCCGGATCGTTCATCCAGCGGCTGATCGTCGCGAGATCGCGTTCCGCCTCCACCGCGACGAGCCGGAACTCCCCGGCGGAGGTGGTCACCGGGCTCCATGTGCCGGGGCTGCCCACGAGAGCGGAGGCGTCGGCCGCAGCGGGGGCCGCGGGGCCGTCACCGAGCAGGGCGAGGAGTTCCTCGGTGAGCCGCAGCTCCAGGGTGTCCTCGGTACCGGTGGCGTCGGACGGGTCGGCACCGGTCCCGGTGCGGGCATCGGCGTGGTGCACCGTGCCACTCTCCTCTCGTGGGTTCGGGCGGTCCTGACCCTCAGCCTCGGAGGGGGTTGGCGATCGTGACGTAGACGGACTGGGTGTCGACCGGCCCGACCAGTTCGTCGAGGCCGTGCATCCGGGTCATCAGATTGGCCTTGCACCGCAGGTGCGCGGTCTCCAGGAGGTAGGCGGGAAGGGGGGATCCCAGCGCCACGGCGCCTTCGAGGAAGCGGCGGAACGCGGCGAGGAGGAGCCTTTCGTCGGCGAGCCGTTGGGCGCCGAAGGCCCCGATCAGACCGAACACGTTGTTGATGCCGAGGTAGTAGGCGAGTCGCTCGTCGGTGACAGCGTCGGAGACGAAGGTGTCGCTGACGGTCCCGATGCCGGGGAGCCGGCGCTCGAGCGCGCTCCGGTGGGACTCGCGGAAGTAGTACCCCTGGTTGTCGCGGTACCTGCCGCCCACGGGCCAGCCGTCGTGGTCGAGGAGCACGAGCGTGTTCTGCTGGTGCGCCTCCAGGGCGACGCCCGCGTGCGCGTCGAGCCAGAGGACGGGCAGGACCACCCGGTCGAGGTAGCGCAGGAACCACTCGGCGCAGACGGCCCCGGTCGTCCTGCCCGTGCGCGCGGCCAGCGAGGAGATGGTGTCGGCGAGCCGCGAGTGCGTGCCGGAACGGCCGGGCCACGGGCGGGGAGCGGTGAGTCCCGCGATGCACACCGCGTCGTCGGCCGGGCCGAACGGGTTGTGGCGGAGCATCACGTCGAGGCCGGGGACGGGGCTGCCGTCCGGGTGGTCGACGGCCAGCCAGGCCGGGTCCCGGACGATGTCGAAGCCCGGGTGTGCCTCCCGCCATCGGTCGGCCAGCCCGGTGCGGAGCAGCCGGTGGACCTCGGCTCCGCGGTGGAGTTCCTTACGGAGGTTCTCCCGGCGGGAGTTGGTGATCCGTACGCCCAGGGACAGCTTCAGCATGAGGTCGGATCCGGGCCGGTGCACGGTGCGGACGGAAGAGGTGGGGTGCCAGCGCTCCCCGTACGGGCCGAGGTCGTGCAGGAGTCCCTTCTCGCACAGCGCCACGACCTCGGGGCGGCGCAGGACCTCCGTGGCCTGCCACGGGTGGAGCGGGAGGGCCGCGGTGCCCTCGGGGAGGCTCAGCCCCTCGGCGTGGGGCGCGAGGAGCGCCTCCGCGGGTACGGGCCGGCCGGCCTTCGTCCACGACGAGTCCGTGGCCAGCACGGAGCGGTCCACGGCCAGCCAGTGGAGCGGGAAGGAGCCGCGCAACTCGGGTGAGTAGAGCAGGGTTTCGGACTCGGAGAGCCCTTCGCGGCTCTTGGGTGTGGGGTGCAGGGGGTGGCCGAGGACGAGGGACTGCTCGCCGGTGAGGAAGAGATCGGCCTCGGACGACGCGGTGGGTGCGCTGCGCCGGTCCGCGATGAAGGAAGCGGTGTGCCGTACGGAGTCGGCCACCCTGGCCACCAGGTCGACCCCGGCGCTCCGCTCGCTCTCACGGCTCAGCAGCGCGGCCACGGTGACGGCGTCGGCGCCCGGGGCGCCGGGGGGCGCGTTCTCGAGCACGGGGGTCCCGAAGCGGTGCCAGCCCGTGGCGGACCAGTGGGCGACCGGGACCAGCAGGGCCGTGCCGCTCGCGGGGAGCGGGATGCGCAGAGTGCCACCGTGCGGCCGGGGCAGGTCGTTCTCCCTGGTCCAGCAGCGCAGCAGGTTCTCCGTGCCGGCCGAGTCCGCGGCCCGGAGCGGGTCCGGATGGTCCAGCGGGTCCATGGGGCAGGGGCGGTCGGCGAAGGCGGCTCCGGCCGGGGAGTCCGCTGCGGCACGCGGGGGCCCGTGGGGTCCGGCCTTCTGGCGCGGCACGGTCGTCGACTCGACGGCGAGCAGCCCGTCCGGGAGGTCATGTCCTCGCTGCTGACTGGTGAGGGGGCCGTCGGCCTCGGGCGCAGGGGTGGTGTTCACAGCGGTCTTCCTTGTGAGGGGTCCGGGATCAGCGGGTCTGCCCGGCAGCCGCCCGGCGGTACGGAGAACGCTCGGCGGCTCTCAGCGCGTCGGCGAGGCGGTCGACGACCGCCACCGCCTGCTCGTCGGTGAGAGTGAGGGGAGGCAGCAGACGGACCACGGCGCTGTGCCGTCCGCCGACTTCGACGATGAGACCGCGGTGCAGGCACTCCTGTTGCACCGCCGCGGCGAGGGCGGGGTCGGGCGGCGGAGCGGAGCGCTTCTCGTCGGTGACGGTGAGCGGCTCGGCCTCGGGGTCCACGAGCTCGATGCCGATCATCAGGCCACGGCCCCGGACGTCACCGATGCTCGGGTGGTCGGCGCTCAGCGCCTGGAGCCTGGCGAGCATCCGCGCGCCCAGCGTCCCCGCGCGTTCGGCGAGCTGGTTCTCCCGTACGTACGCGAGAGTCGCGGCACCGGCCGCCATGGCCAGCTGGTTGCCCCGGAAGGTACCGGCGTGTGCCCCCGGCCGCCAGAGGTCGAGCGCGGAGCGGTAGACGATCACCGCGAGGGGCAGCGAGCCGCCGATCGCCTTCGAGAGCACCATGACGTCGGGCACGACCCCGCTGTGCTCGACCGCCCAGAACGTGCCGGTCCTGCCGACGCCGGTCTGCACCTCGTCCGCGATCAGCGCGATCGAACGCTCCTGGGTGATCTCCCGCATCCGGCGCATCCACCCGTCCGGGGCGGGGTTCACCCCGCCTTCGCCCTGGACCGGCTCCAGGATCATGCCGGCCGGCGCGGGCACACCGCCCTTGGGATCGTCCAGGAGGTACTCCGTCCACCGTGCGGCGAGCTCCGCGCCGTGCTCCCCGCCGGCTCCGAAGGGGCAGCGGTACGTATGCGGGAAGGGGAGCCTCGTCACCCCCACGTCCGTGGCGCCTCCCGAGGCGGCCAGGGCACCGGCGGTCATGCCGTGGTACGCGCCGGTGAAGGCGAGGAGCCCACTGCGCCCGCTCGCCACCCGCACGAGCTTGAGTGCCGCCTCGACGGCGTCCGTGCCCGCCGGACCGCAGAACTGGACGCGGGCGTCGTCCGCCAGCTCCCGCGGCAGTGTGGAGAACAGCTCGGTCGTGAAGGCGTCCTTGACGGGTGTGGCGAGGTCGAGCACGTGCAGCGGCGCGCCCGAGTCGATGACCTTCCTGATGGCCTCGAGCACCACGGGGTGGTTGTGACCGAGCGCGAGTGTGCCCGCCCCTGACAGACAGTCGAGATAGCGTCGGCCGTCGGCGCCCTCGATGGTCATGCCCCGCGCGCGCACGGGCACGATCGGCAGGGACCGCGCATAGGTGCGGGCGGCCGATTCACGCAGCGCCTGACGCCGCAGGATCCCCTCGTGCGCGGGGGGAAGTGCCACCGGAGCTGGTTCGGTCACGGCCACGGCTGTCGGTCCTCCTGCGGTAACAGTTGCGTTGCGCCTCGGTACGGCCTCTTCGAGGGCAGACCGCAGCGCTGAACGCGGTCCGGGTGTCCCCCGTACGTACCAACGACGCGAACGGCAGGAGATCACGGGTAAATCGGAAGATCCTTGCGCAGCGGAACCGTGGCCCTGCCGCGCGCCGTCCCCATCGGCACCGGCATAGTAGGGGCCGCACTCGGGAAGGAGCGCCGCTCCGGGAGTGTGCGCCGCGCCGGGCCGTGCCCGCGACTCCCGAGTCCGCAGTGCAGTACCGAAGTCAGTGACGAAGTCCCAGGGGGATCATCAGATGCGACCCATGCGCCCGATCGACACCGCACGCCGTGGGGGGAGCGTCCGTCGCACCCCCCGGGTTTTCGCCGCAGCCGCCCTCGCCGCTGTCCTGACGCTCACCGCCACGGCCTGCGGGCCGGAGGAGGACGGCGCGGCCGGCGAGCCGAGCAGCTCCACCGGCCAGGCCTCCGACGGGAAGGTCGTGATCCCGGACGACCTCAAGGACCGTCTCAAGGAGCACGGGATCGACCTCGAGAACTGGAGGGACGGCGAGTGGAAGAACTGGGACAGGGACAAGTGGCTGCGTGAGGCCAAGGACTACGTCAACCCGATCATCGAGGACCTCTGGAACCCGGACCGGATGCGGGAGGCGGACAAGCCCCCGGAGAACCCCGTCGACAACGACATCTCCGGCGACGAGGGCGTGACGGACCCGACCCCCGCCCCGGTCGAGGCGGCGAACCTGCGGGCGCCGTACCACGCCAGCGCGCCGACGTCCGGCAAACTGCTGTTCGACGGACCCGAGGGGTCGATGGTCTGCTCGGCGACCGTGGTGCAGGACCCGGCCCACCCGGGCAAGTCCAACATGGTGTGGACCGCCGGGCACTGCGTGCACGCGGGCAAGAACGGCGGCTGGTACCGCAACATCGCCTTCGTCCCGTCGTACAACGACAGCGGCCTGTCGACGGCGGAGCTGGAGAACGCCTCGAAGGAGCAGATCGCTCCGTACGGCGTGTGGTGGGGCCAGTGGGCGCAGACCTCCGACCAGTGGATCAACCAGGGTGCCGCGACCGGAGGTCAGGGCGCCCCGTACGACTTCGCGGTCCTTCAGGTCGCTCCCGAGAAGGGGTCGACGGGCAAGTCCCTGGAGGAGACCGTCGGTTCGGCGCTCCCCGTCGACTTCGACGCCCCGGCCGTCCCGCAGATCGACAGCATGACGGCGACGGGCTACCCGGCCGCCCCGCCCTACGACGGCCAGAAGGCCCTCCAGTGCACCGACGGGCCGGGACGCCTCGCCGTGTTCGAGGCGCAGCCGACGATGTACCGCATCGGGTGCACGATGACCGGTGGTTCCTCGGGCGGCGGCTGGGTCGCGAAGGGCCAGGACGGTAAGCCCGCCCTCGTCTCCAACACCTCCATCGGCCCGGTGACGGCGGGCTGGCTGGCCGGCCCCCGGCTGGGCAAGGAGGCCAAGGGCGTCTACGACGCGGTCAGCAAGAAGTACGCGGGGCGGTAGGCAGGAGAACAGCGGGCCCCGGCATGGTGGTTGCCGTGCCGGGGCCCGTCACGAGAGAGCCGGGCCCGCCCACGCAGGAGGCCGGACACCCCCGTCGAGCGGGGGTGTCCGGCCCCTTGCGTGTCTACCGCGTCAGTGGGCAGCCGGGACGAAGACCGCGAGGTCCGCTCCGAGCTCCTCGTGGACGCGTGCCTTGAGCAGCGTGCCCTCCGGGGTGTGCTCCTCGGAGATCACCTCGCCCTCGGCGTGCACCCGGGAGACCAGCCCGCCCTGGGTGTACGGCACGAGCGCCTCGATCTCCACGGACGGCCGCGGCAGCTCGGCGTCGATGAGCGCGAGCAGCTCGTCGATCCCCGCGCCGGTCCGTGCCGACACCGCGATCGCGTGCTTCTCGGTGCGCAGCAGGCGCTGCAGCACCAGCGGGTCCGCGGCGTCCGCCTTGTTGATCACGACGACTTCGGGCACGTCGACGGCGCCGACCTCCCGGATCACCTCACGCACGGCGGCGAGCTGCTCCTCGGGCACCGGGTGCGAGCCGTCCACCACGTGCAGGATCAGGTCGGACTCGCCGACCTCCTCCATGGTGGAGCGGAAGGCCTCGACCAGGTGGTGGGGCAGGTGCCGCACGAAGCCGACGGTGTCGGCCAGGGTGTAGATGCGGCCGCTCGGTGTCTCGGCCCGGCGCACGGTCGGGTCGAGGGTCGCGAACAGGGCGTTCTCCACGAGGACGCCCGCCCCGGTGAGCCGGTTGAGCAGCGACGACTTGCCTGCGTTGGTGTATCCGGCGATCGCCACCGAGGGCACCTTGTTGCGCTTGCGTTCCTGGCGCTTGATCTCGCGGCCGGTCTTCATCTCCGCGATCTCCCGGCGCATCTTCGCCATCTTCTCGCGGATCCGTCGCCGGTCGGTCTCGATCTTGGTCTCACCGGGACCACGGGTCGCCATGCCGCCACCGCCGCTGGAACCGCCGCCGCCCATCTGACGGGACAGGGACTGACCCCAGCCGCGCAGACGCGGCAGCATGTACTGCATCTGTGCCAGCGACACCTGCGCCTTGCCCTCGCGGGACTTGGCGTGCTGGGCGAAGATGTCGAGGATCAGGGCGGTCCTGTCGACCACCTTGACCTTGACGACGTCTTCCAGGTGGATCAGCTGGCCGGGGCTGAGCTCACCGTCGCAGACGACGGTGTCGGCCCCGGATTCGAGAACGATGTCACGCAGCTCCAGCGCCTTGCCCGAACCGATGTAGGTGGCCGGGTCGGGCTTGTCACGCCGCTGGAACACGGCGTCGAGCACCTGGGCACCGGCTGTCTCGGCCAGTGCCGCGAGCTCCGCGAGGGAGATCTCCGCGTCGTGGACGGTCCCCGATGTCCAGACACCGACGAGCACCACACGCTCCAGGCGCAGCTGCCGGTACTCGACCTCGGTGACGTCCTCGAGCTCGGTGGAGAGACCGGCGACACGGCGCAGGGCCGCGCGCTCGGAACGGTCGAGCTGCTCGCCGTCCCGCTCTCCGTCGATCTCGTGGCTCCAGGCGACGTCCTCTTCCATCAGGGCGTCGGCCCGAAGGCTCTCGGTGAGGCTCTCGGAGTTGGCTTCCGGAGCGCTCTGCGCGTCCTGCGCGTCCTGGGGAAGGGAAGAAGAGGAGGTCATTGGATCCTTACGTCGATAGAAGTCCGATACGTCAGTCACAACGCGTGACCCCGCCGGAAGATTCCCCTGGGGGAGACCGACCGGCCGGCCGCCGTGCCGACGCGTCGATAGTGGCATGTACCCGCCCGGCGCGTCACTCGGGTTTCGGTGCCCGGGCGGGGCTCCGCACGGCTGCGGCGTCCCGGGGGGCGTCGGTGCGCCATTCCGGGTGGCCGGGCATCGGCGGGGTCTTCTTCCCGTAGAGCCAGCCGTCGAAGAACGCCGTCAGGTCCCGGCCCGCGATCGTGGACGCGAGGGTGGTGAACTGCTGCGTGGTCGCCGACCCGTCGCGGTGGGCACGCACCCAGGTCCGCTCCAGGCGGTCGAACGCGGCCTCGCCGATCTCCTCACGCAGGGCGTACAGGATGAGCGCGCTGCCGTCGTACACGACCGGCCTGAACAGGCTGATCTTGTGGTCGGGGGTGGGGACGTCGGGGCGGGCGGGCGGCCCGCCCGCGGCGCGCCACGTGTCGGAGCGAGCGTAGGCCTCCCGCATCCGCCGCTCCAGCGGCTTCTTCGCGTGCTCCTCGGCGTACCGGGCCTCGTACCAGGTCGCGTGCCCCTCGTTGAGCCAGAGATCGGACCAGGACCTCGGGGAGACGCTGTCGCCGAACCACTGGTGGGCGAGCTCGTGGACCATGACCGAGTCGACGTACCACTCGGGGTATCCGGATCCGGTGAACAGGGAGCGCTCGAAGAGGGAGAGCGTCTGGGTCTCCAGCTCGAAGCCGGTCTCGGTGTCGGCGACCAGCAGTCCGTACGTCTCGAACGGGTACGGCCCGACCTGGTTCTCCATCCACGCCAGCTGCGCGGGGGTCTTCTTCAGCCAGGGCTCCAGCTTCTCGCGGTCGGCCGCGGGCACCACGTCGCGTACCGGCAGGCCACGCGGCCCGGTGCGGTGCAGGACAGCGGAGCGGCCGATGGACACCTGGGCCAGTTCGGTCGCCATGGGGTGCTCGGTGCGGTAGGTCCAGGTGGTCGTGTCCGCGTGGTGCCGCTGTCCGGCGGGAAGGCCGCCCGCCACGACCGTGAACTGCTTCGGCGCGGTCACCCGGAAGGTGAAGTACGCCTTGTCCGCGGGGTGGTCGTTGCCGGGGAACACGCGGTGCGCGGCGTCGGCCTGGTTCGCCATCGCGAGACCGTCGGCGGTGGGGACCCAGCCGCCGTTGGCCTTGTCGCCGGTGGGGTCGCTCGTGTGCCGGACGGTGATCCGCACGGGCGTCCCGTCCGGGAGCGGGACGGGCGCGTCGACGACCAGGTCCTCCCCGGCGGTGGCGAACTCCGCCGCCAGGCCGTTGACCTCGACGGAGCGTACGGCGCCGCGGGCGAAGTCGAGATTGATCCGGTCCAGGGGCGCCGTGGTCCGTGCGTCGATGGTGGTGACGGCGTCGAGGGGCTTGGTGTTGCTGCCCTTGTAGGTGAGCGAGATGTCGTACGCGAGGACGTCGTAGCCCGGGTTGCCGAGGTGAGGGAACAGACGGTCGCCGATGCCGAGCGGCTCGGGTGCGGGCAGGGTGGCGGCGACGAGGGTGACCGACGCGGTGGCCAGCAGAGCGGCACGCAGTCGGCGCGAGGTGAGCGGCATGGACTACGGCTACCAGCGCGCACCGCCCGTGCGGGGGTGGCGCGCGCCGCACCACCCGAACGGGGTCGACGGGACGCGGCAAGGAGAGGCTCGTGGAGGAGGGGGCCGTCAGCCCGTCGCGGCAGGCTGCTGGGCCCGGCTCACGTCGTACACGCCGGGTACGTCGCGCATCGCCCGCATGAGGCCGGGCAGCCCTGCCGCGTCGGGCAGCTGCAGCGTGTAGGTGTGCCGGACGCGCTGCTCACTGGGCGGCTCGACGGTCGCGGAGACGATGGCCGCCTCCGCGGTCGCGATGGCCTCGGTGAGGTCGGCGAGGAGGCGGGGCCGGCCGAAGGACTCGGCGACGAGGGTGACCCGGTAGTCGGTGGTGCCGCTCCAGTCGCCCGGGTCGCTCCAGCGGGCCTCCACGGCCGCCCGGCCGGTCGTCCGCATCCGGGTCACCGCGGGGCACTCCTCGCGGTGGACGGTCACGGCCCCGCCGCGCACGGTGAATCCGACGATGCCGTCGGGCGGCACGGGGGTGCAGCAGCCGGCGAGCCGGACCGGCGCCCCCGGCGCGTCGACGGCCACGCTCGGAGCCCTGCCGGCCGCCCGGCCCCGGCCGCCCGGCGCCTCGTCGGCCGGCTGCGCGTGCGGCCGCGGTGCGTCGGGCCGGTTCCGCTGGGGGCCTTGCGCGCCGTCGGGATGCGCGTCCAGCCATGCGGTGATCGCGATCCGGGCGGCGGGGGTACGGGCGTGGTCGAGCCACTCCGGGGAGGGGCCGGACGAGGCGTCCTGGGCGAGCAGCAGCTGCACGGTGTCGCCGTCGTTCAGTACGGTGCTGAGCGTGGCCAGGCGGCCGTTGACACGGGCTCCGATACAGCCGTGCGCCTCGTCGCCGTACTGGGCGTAGGCGGCGTCGATACAGCTGGCGCCGGCGGGCAGCCCGAGCCTCCTGCCCCCGTCTGTGCGGAAGACGGTGATCTCCCGGTCCTGTGCGAGGTCGGCGCGGAGCGTGGCCCAGAACGTGTCGGAGTCGGTGGCGGACTCCTGCCAGTCCAGGAGGCGGGAGAGCCACCCGGGCCGGGTGGGGTCGGCGCGCTCGCCGTCGACGGGTTCGGCCTGGTGCGCCGTGGTGGTGCCGTCCTGGGTGTACGGGTTGCCGAGCGCGACGACGCCCGCCTCCGCCACCTTGTGCATCCGGTGCGTCCGGATGAGGACCTCGGCGACGGCGCCTTCGGGGCCGACCACCGCGGTGTGCAGCGACTGGTAGAGGTTGAACTTGGGGGCCGCGATGAAGTCCTTGAACTCGGAGATCACCGGGGTGAAACAGGTGTGCAGTTCGCCCAGGACCGCGTAGCAGTCGGCGTCCTCCCCCACCAGGACGAGCAGCCGCCCGAAGTCGGTGCCCCGCATCTCGCCGCGTTTGATCCGTACCCGGTGGACGGACACGAAGTGCCGTGGCCTGATGAGCACTTCGGCGCTGATACCGGCTTCCCGGAGCGTCGTCCTGACGTTGTCGGCGATCTCGGTGAGCGGGTCCTGCGCGCTCTCCCAGGCGGAGATGAGGGCCTGGGTGCGCTCGTACTCCTCCGGGTGGAGGATGGCGAAGACGAGGTCCTCGAGCTCCGTCTTGAGCGCCTGCACGCCGAGGCGTTCGGCGAGCGGGATGAGGACGTCGCGGGTGACCTTGGCGATCCTGGCCTGTTTCTCGGGACGCATGACGCCGAGGGTCCGCATGTTGTGCAGCCGGTCGGCCAGTTTGATCGACATGACCCGGACGTCGTTGCCGGTGGCGACGAGCATCTTGCGGAAGGTCTCGGGCTCGGCGGCGGCGCCGTAGTCGACCTTCTCGAGCTTGGTGACGCCGTCGACCAGATAACAGACCTCGTCGCCGAACTCCTCCCGCACCTGATCGAGGGTCACCTCGGTGTCCTCGACCGTGTCGTGGAGGAGTGAGGCCGTCAAGGTCGTGGTCTCCGCGCCCAGTTCGGCGAGGATCAGGGTGACGGCCAGCGGATGGGTGATGTACGGCTCGCCGCTCTTGCGCATCTGGCCGCGGTGGGAGGACTCGGCGAGGACATAGGCCTTGCGCAGGACGGAGAGGCCGGCGTCGGGGTGGTGCGCGCGGTGGGCCTCCGCGACGTGCCCGATGGCGTCGGGCAGCCGGTCACGGGAGACCGGCCCGAGCAGGGCGACACGGCCCAGCCTGCGCAGATCGATCCGTGGACGACCGCGCTTGCGAAGGGGAGCACCTGGATTGGTGGCCTCTGCGCTCATGGGGCACCTCCGGCAACGTCGACCGGCGGTGGAGAGGTGCGGATGCACCTCCGGGCCGGTGCTTGATGCTATCGACCCCACCACGTGGCGCAGTCCCGCTCTCGCTCAGCGTGAAACGGATCACCCATTCGAGCGAAGCTCTAACCGATCATCGTTTCGAGCCAGGAGGGGTCGATCACGCCTTCGGCGACGATCACGGCAGGCCCCGTCATGTCGATCCCGCCGTCCGGGAATTCGGTGATCATCAGGGTGCCGCCGGGCAGGTCCACGGTGTACGTGGCCGGGGCGCCGGTCAGCGCCGGGTCCACGCCGTCCCTGCGGGCGGCCGCCACGGCCACGGCGCAGGCGCCGGTGCCGCAGGAGCGGGTCTCGCCGGAGCCGCGCTCGTGGACCCGCATGGCGACGTGCCGCGGCCCGCGGTCCGCGACGAACTCGATGTTGACCCCGTCCGGGTAGACGGACTGCGGGCTGAACGGCGGTACGCCGTGGAGCTCCCCGGCGTGTGCCAGGTCATCGACGAACGCGACGGCGTGCGGATTGCCCATGTTCACGTTGCGGGCCGCCCAGCTCCGGCCGTCGACCGTGACCGTGACACCGTCCTCGGGGAGCTCGGCACGCCCCATGGAGACCGTGATGTCACCGTCCTTGGCGATGTGCACCCGCTTGACCCCGCCCCGGGTCGCGACGGCCAGATCGCCTTCGGCGACGAGACCGGCGCGCCGCAGGTGGTGGGCGAAGACACGCACCCCGTTGCCGCACATCTCGGCGACGGAGCCGTCGGCGTTGCGGTAGTCCATGAACCACTCGGCCTGCTCGGCCATGCCCCGGGCCTCGGGGTGTGCCGCGGACCGCACGACGTGCAGCAGCCCGTCGCCGCCGATGCCCGCCCGGCGGTCGCAGAGCCGCGCGACGACGGGGGCCGGCAGGTCGAGGGCGTTGTCCGGGTCGGGAACGATCACGAAGTCGTTCTCGGTTCCGTGGCCCTTGAGGAAGGAGATCTGCGAAGTGCTCACGAGCCAACTGTACGAGGCTTCACCGACAGGCCGCCGATCCGGGTCCGCGAGGGTCCGGGCAGGTCAGCGGAGCCGGGCCACGCGCCAGACGGCCAGGGCCACCAGTACGGCGCAGACGGCCACGTACAGCGCGACCATCCGCCAGTCGGGACGCTCGTCCGATCCCCGGCCGGGCAGGCCGGGCCAGGTGTGACCCACACGGCGCGCCGCCATCATGCCCCAGCCGGCGGCGCAGCAGCTGATCAGCAGTCCCAGCATCGCCACGACGGCACCGCCGCCGCCGAACTCGAAGGCGAGCGGGAAGGCGAACATCAGGGAACCGACCGCTGCCAGGCCCACGATGGGCGCGAGCTGCCAGATCCGCAGCCGGCGGGCGGGTCGGAGCTCGACCTCGACCTCGGGGGTCACCAGATGCTCGTCCGGCCCGTCAGGGCTCAGGCGTCCTGGCTCGTGCCGCGTACCCGGTGCGTCTCGGTCTGTGTCGCGAGGGCCGGCCTCCATCGCCACGCGCCCTCCCAACTCGGACTCCACTGGTCGATCGATGCTCGATGATGGCACGGCGGGGACCGCCGGAATGACGGCCGGAGCGTCCCGATGCCATCACGTGATCAGGCTGTGACCGCCCGTTCGACCAACGCCAGCGCCCGGTGCGGGAGTTCTCCGCGCTGTTCCTCGGAGCCACTCAGCCACCGGACGCGCGGGTCGCGCCGGAACCAGGAGTCCTGACGGCGCGCGAAGCGTTTGGTGGCGCGTACGGTCTCGGTGCGCGCCTCCCCCTCGGTGCACTCCCCGGCGAGCGCCGCCAGGACCTGCTGGTAGCCGAGCGCCCGGGAAGCGGTCCGCCCCTCCCGCAGGCCGCGGGCCTCCAGTGCGCGCACCTCGTCCACCAGGCCGGCTTCCCACATCCGGTCGACCCGGGTGCTGATCCGCTCGTCGAGCTCGGGGCGTTCGACGTCCACGCCGATCTGGACGGCGTCGTAGACCGCTTCGTCGCCCGGGAGGTTGGCCGTGAAGGGCTTGCCCGTGATCTCGATGACCTCCAGGGCCCGGACGATGCGGCGCCCGTTGCTCGCCAGGATGGCGCGGGCGGCCTCGGGGTCGGCGGCGGCGAGCCGGGCGTGCAGGGCGCCGGAGCCGAGCTCCGTCAGTTCCTGTTCGAGCCTGGTGCGCACCTCGGGGTCCGTGCCCGGGAACTCCAGGGCATCGATCGCGCCCTTCACGTAGAGACCGGAGCCGCCCACCAGGACGGGGGTCCGCCCTTCGGCCAGCAGCCGGTCGATCTCGGCGCGGGCGAGCCGCTGGTACTCGGCGACGCTCGCGGCCTCGGTGACGTCCCAGATGTCCAGCAGGTGGTGGGGTACGCCGAGCCGCTCGGGGGAGGTCAGCTTCGCCGTGCCGATGTCCATGCCCCGGTAGAGCTGCATGGAGTCGGCGTTGACCACCTCGCCACCGAGCTCCTGGGCGAGGAACACACCCAGATCGGACTTCCCGGCGGCGGTGGGACCGACGACGGTGATGACGCGCGGGGCGGGAGCTGCTCTTCTCACCGGGACAGTCTCCCAAACTTCGGGACGCCCCCCGACCGGGAGGAGCGGCACGCGCTTCTCCGGAGCCCGTTTCCGGCCGGTCCCCGCCGGGCACGGACGGACACGGCGAGTGACGCGTGATTGCTCACAGAAGGGTAAAATGTGACCCACAGTCCCCCAGCACGGAAGGTGACCCATGGGTTTCCTGGACAACCTGAAGGCCAAGCTGGCCCCGGCCAAGGAGAAGGTCGGCGACCTCGCGCAGCAGCACGGGGGCAAGATCGACCAGGGCCTCGACAAGGCCGCCCGCACGGTCGACCAAAGGACCAAGGGCAAGTACAGCGACAAGATCGTGTCCGGCACGCAGAAGGCCAAGGACGCGGTCGACCGCCTGGGCAACAAGAACGAGGGCGGTACACCGCCACCGCCGCCCGCCTCCTGACCCGGGTGTCAGCGGAACCGAGGGCCGTGGAGCGATCTCGCTCCACGGCCCTCGCGCATGACGGCGGCGGAGTGGCCGGGTTCCGCGGCCCGGCCGTGGTTCACGACCAGGCGGCGACGGCGTAGCCCACGCCGTACGGGGCGTCCTCGTACAGGAGCTGCCCTTCCAGGCCAGCGCCCCGGGCGGCGCCCGCGAGCACCTGCCAGGGTGCCCGGCCCGCCGCCTTGAGTTCGTACGCGAGGGACTCGTCCAGGGCGCTCAGCGCGGCCACGTCCGCGCGGCCCAGGGCCCGGGCCGCCTCGGCGTCGAAGCCGGCCGCCCGCTCGTCCAGGTAGCCGGGCGCCTTGACCGTACGGCAGGCGCTGCCGTCGCCCATGACGAGCAGGGCCACCCGCTCCGCCCTGGCCGCCAGCTCCGCCCCGGCCGTGAGGCAGCGTTCGGCGGTGAGCGTCTCCCCCACGCCGAGACCTTCGACCGGGGGGCCGCTCCACCGGGCCCGCTCCAGCAGCCAGGCGCCGACGGCGAGGGACGCCGGCAGCGGGCGCTCCGGGGCGGCGGCCCCGGCGGGCGACTCCCCCAGCCGCACGGTCAGGTCGACGCCGAACGCGGCGAAGGAGCCGGCCGAGCCCGGAAGGAACGGGCCCCGGTCGTCCGGCCCGGCGGGTCCGGCCACGATCAGCACATCCGGTTGCGAGGCGGCGAGCACGCCCAGCGCGTCGAGGCACGCGTTCCTCGCGGCGTCTAGCTCGGGCCCGGCGCCCGCGGCCACCTCGGGAACCAGGAGCGGCGGGCAGGGGCAGACGGCTGCGGCGACAAGCATGCCGGTCAGCGTACTCAGTCGCAGCCGCACCCCGGGGTGGCGGCCGCGGGCTGCGGTGCCGGGGCGCCGATGCCGGGCAGGCCGAGCATGACGCCCGCGGGCTGTACGGCGGGGGCGGCGGTGCGCTTCTCCCAGGCGTCGCCCGACCGGGTGCGGCGGACGCCCAGAGGTGTGCCCTCGGCGAGCAGGTGGTGCGGGGCGGCGTAGGTGATCTCGACGGTCACCACGTCCCCGGGGCGTACGTCCTCGGCCGGCTTGGTGAAGTGGACCAGGCGGTTGTCGGGAGCGCGGCCGGACAGCCGGTGCGTGGCACCGTCCTTGCGGCCCTCGCCCTCCGCGACCATGACGTCGATGGTCCGGCCGACCTGCTTCTTGTTCTCCTCCCAGGAGATCTCCTCCTGGAGGGCCGACAGGCGCATGTAGCGCTCCTGTACGACCTCCTTGGGAATCTGCCCCTCCATGTCGGCGGCGGGGGTCCCGGGGCGCTTGGAGTACTGGAAGGTGAAGGCGTTCGCGAAACGGGCCTCGCGGACGGCGTGCATGGTCTGCTCGAAGTCCTCCTCCGTCTCTCCGGGGAAGCCGACGATGATGTCGGTGGAGATGGCGGCGTCCGGCATGGCGGCA